>CAVRNE010000027.1:0-447745 GCA_963722025.1 uncultured beta proteobacterium | reverse complement strand
CGATGGAGTCGCTTTGGTGTGTGTAGCGTCGAAGGGCCTTGGCTCGTTGCTGAGATGGGCGCGAAAGATCCTGTCGACGACGTAGATGTGGTTGAGGGTACGGATGCAGGTGTTTCAGCTGTTCGGCATGCTCCGCCGGCAGGGCGGCCAAGCGGGCGAACAGCTCCGAATTGGCCCATGACTTGTAGCCAAACAGCGATTTCAGCGTTGCGATGGACATGGTGGATGCGTGGTAGTTGAGAAGGCTTGCCGAATGATATGCCGTCGCACAGCGCGAGCACTCGCTCATCCCAGCTCAAACGTCGTCACCCCGAACAGCTTCGGCAGCTCGATCGCCGGGTCCGGGCCGGTGTACATCCGGGCGGTCTCGAACACCGGGTATCAGATCGAGCGCGGCCAGGAACGACTCGCGCGCGGGTTGGCCTCGGGGACGTCGATAAAGACGGCTCGCCGCCGGGTGATGGGCGGCGGCCGCCTCGTAGAGGCGTCGCGCGATGACCGGTCATCGGCAGCCAAGGGGCCGATCTTCCAGCCTTCGCGGCACCGCCGGACCACCGTGTAGCCCGTCAGCCGGCCGCCGTCACTAGCCACGTACGCCCCGGCCATCGGCTGCGTCAGCCAGCGCGAAGGAAGGCGTCGCGCCGTTCGGGGAAGATTTGCCGGTCGAATTCGCCGATCGCCTCAAACGCCACTTCGGTGGCAGGCCCGACCGAGGCGTGGATCGCGGCGAGTTCGGCCCGGCCTGGTAGCGGACGTTCCGGTACGCAAGGCGGAACCCGGACCGGGCGTAGTTGCCCTGTTGGGCCGCGACGCCGTCCAGGCCGATGTTGTGTCCGCGCAACCGGGCCATGGCGGCCTCCCACATCCGCATCCCGTAGCCCTGGCCGCGAAACTCGGGACGGACGATGTAAAGGCCGATGAACCCGTAGCGCCCGGCGTACGAAACCGCCGAGATGCACCCGACCGGCTCATCGGCGAGCTCGCCGATCAGAAACCCGCCCGGGTCGGCCGCAAAGAAACACTCCGCGTCGTCCAGCCCCGGGTTCCACCCTTCCCGGGCAGCGAGATCGATGGCGAACGCAAGTTCCTCGCGCCGCATCGGCCTGACCTGAAAATCGTTGAGTTGGCTCATCGAACACCTCATTCACAACTACGACGCAACCACTCTGAGCCGGACAACAGGCCGCGTGGACTTGCGCCGTGCCACTTCCTTGAAACCAGCCCGGTCGTACATGGACTTGGCTCCGAACCACATATCCACATCACTGGACCGCTGCGCCTTGTCTACGGGATACGCCTCGATCAGAGTGGCGCCGTGCTTGCGGGCGTAGGCGATTGCGCCGTGGAGCAGGGCATGAGCCACCCCCTGCCCCCGATACGCGGAGGGAACAACGAAGCAGATGATGGACCAGACCGGCTTGTCGTCAACGGGCTTCATGATCGGCGATCGCTTCAACTTGGCGAACTCGTCGCGAGGTGCGAGCGAGACCCAGCCGACCGGGACCTTGCCGTGATACGCGATAAGGCCGGGTGACCTGCCGGCGTCGACCAGGGACTTCAGGCTGGCGCGGCTGGCTTCGGCGCGGTTCGTCCCCACCGGCAAGGGCTCCTGGGCTCCGCTTCGGCGATAGGCCATGCACCAGCAGCCACGAGCAACGGAGCAGCCCCTGGCGCCGAAGACCACTTCGAGGTCAGGCCACCGATCCTGCGTGAGTGGAACGACGGTAAGACGCATGTGATGCCTATGAGTTAGTGCACACCGTCAGCACCTTCTGCGTTGGCGAGCCGGGCCTCATGTCGTCGAAACGCCAGCGCTGGTAGGCGTAAAACAGCCACGTGAGTATCAGTGCACCGGGAGAGATCCGGCCGGTCATCGATAGCAAAAATGACGTCCAGCATTTTCTTTGTCGAACGGCAAGGTGCTGGATGATGCGAAGCAGTTCACTCAATTCGTTCGACAGTTCATCAAGCAGGGAAGCGGAGAGGCCAGCCGATGTCATCACTGATGGTTGCGTGTAGAACTCGAGAGCTGGCGTGTTCCATGGGTGATTGAACTCCTGTGCCGTCTCATCACTAGCAGGACAGGCAGACACACTAGGATATACCCCGCGAGACATCAAATCAGCTCATGAGGCGAGCGACACATCGATCGCTCACTTGATGCGGCGGACGACAGCCTTAGCAATTGATACTGCAACGCCGGGTAGGCCACCACTCTTGGTGTGTGCCGCGATTTCGGCGAATTCCAGCGCCTTCGAACGAAGGAGTTCGATCTTCTCGTCGTTCACTTCTCGTTCCTTGGTAGTCTCGACGATTACTGTGTGGGGCTCGAAGCATGGCAGGCCTTGAATGAGCAGCTGATACTTGTAGCCGACCTCGACCAAGGTCTCTTTCGTGAAAACGCCACGCACACGGGCTGTGTTGACGAAGGGCTGCATGGTGACGGAGAGTGCCGACTTGGCTTGCTCAGTGAGCCGAGACCTGAATTTCTCCTCGGCGGCTCGAAGATCAGCATGATGATTGCGGAGAAGATCGGATATCTTGGACTCGTATGACGAGCGGACCTCGGACACTTGCCGAACCCGCACGACCGCGCATGAGGAGACCGGCCATCGCTGCTCCGAGGGAGAGCAGCCGGCAGGAGAAGAAGCACCGTGAGATCAGGCATGGGTGACCTCTACTTTTGTCCTTAGGTGCTGGGTTTATATCCAAGTGTTTCTCGCCTCGAGTCCCGCCCTATTAGAGTAAACACCAAAGGCGGCGGACATCCCATCTGAGACCAGCCCGTCCGGCTCGCAGGGCTTGATTCTTCCGGCCGTTCCAGAGAAAACCACAAATAAAAAAGCCGGCAAAGCCGGCATGGATTGCGGGTCAAGCCCGCAATGACATCCGTGGGCCTGTCATCCCCAACTTGATCCGAAGCGACACCCCACCACCCGCTCCCGCAACGCCGCCACCACCCGCCCGACCTGCGCCGCCCTCTCCTCCCCAAACCCCCGCCTGAACAACCGCATCCCCGGATACCACGGCGAGTCCTCGCGATCCAGCAGCCAGCGCCAATCGGCGTTCGGCGCCAGCATCACCCACACGGGCCTTCCCATCGCCCCAGCCAGATGCGCGACCGCGGTATCGACCGTGATCACCAGATCCAGGTTCTGCAGCATCGCGGCGCTGTCGGTGAAGTCCGTCCCACTCGGCCGTCAGGTCCACCAGTTCCGCGGGACTAGGCTCCACATCGGTCAGCGCCCCGGCATCGCCTTTCTGCAGGCTGAAGCACTGCACTCCGGGCACGTTCATCAGTGGCGCCAGCTCGCTCAGACGCATCGAGCGGTTCACGTTGTTCACCTGCTGCCTGGACCCGGCCCATGCAATACCCACTTTCAGCTTTCCATCCCACGCCGACAGGCGTTCGCGCCACGCGTCCAGTTTGTCTTGCGGGGCACGCAGATAGGGCAGCTTGGCCGGAATGTTCTCTAGCGTCGTTGCCGTAGTGCATCGGCAGGTCGAGCAAGGCCACGTGATAGTCGACCTCGAACTGGCGATCGGGCTTGAGGCACTGCAAGCCGGGCATGCTGTGCTCCAGCAGCGCAACCAACTCACGCGGGACCACGCCGACCACGGTCGCGCCGTCTTGCTGCATCAAGGGCACATAGCGGATGAACTGGATCACGTCTCCCAGTCCCTGCTCGGCATAGACGCCGATGCGCTTGCCCCTCAGAGGCTGCTCGCGAGGGCCTTTCCATTCCAGCTGCGGGGCGAAGAACCCAGGCCGGCGCATGCGCTCCTCGTCGCGCCAGCGGCGCGCGTACATGACCCAGCCCTCCTGCAGCCTGCCCGCGAGCAACAGGCAAAAGCCGAGGTCCATCTCGGCCAGGGTGAAACCCGGCTTCAATTCCAGCGCGCGTCGCAATTGTTGTTCGGCCTCGTCCAACCGGTTCAGGTTCAGCAGCGCCGTGCCCAGGACTCGAACGGCGTAGGGGTGGCGGGGCCCGATCTCCACCGCCTTTTGCGCGTGGGCCAGCGCGCCTTCGAAATCGGCCAGGCGCCACAGCACGCCGGCCAGGTCCACATGCGCCTCCAGGAAGTCCGGCTCCTGTGCGATGGCCTCGCGGTAACGGGCCACGCCCTCCTCCAGCCGGCCGGCCTGTTCCAGGCAGAAGCCGTAGTGCAGCAGCGTCGCGCGGTCGCGCGCCTGGAAGCCCGCATACAGAGCGCTCATAGAGCAGGCACTGGCCTGCGCGTACAGCTTCCGGGCCAGCAGCAGATCGGCTTGCAACCGCACCGGTTCGCAGTCGCGCCGGCGCGATGCGGCACGGCATCGCTCAGCCAGGCAACGGCCGCCAGCCCGTCGCCCACGCCGGCGCAGGCGCGGGCCAGGCCGATGCGCGCGGCCAGCGAACCCGGCTCAGCGCTGCAATGCCTGATGGAAGACGCCCAGCGCCTCGTGGTAACGGCCGGCCTTCCAGCAAGGAGGCGCCCTGCGCAATGCTCATGCCACGATGGTAGCCGCAGGCGCCCGATGCCTCAGTGCGCCGGAACCAGGAAGTCGCGGCTGATGCGCCCGCCCAGTTCATTGACGCGATCGAGGAACTGCGTGAGGAAGGCGTGCAGCCCGGTCGCCAGGATCTCGTCGATGTCGCCGTATTGCAGGTCGGCCCGCAGCTTGCCGGCGCGGCGCTGGGTTTCGGCCGATTGGTCGTTGGCCACCATCGCGAGGTTGCTCACCACCTCGTTCAAGCTGGCGTGCAGCGATCGCGGCATGTCGGCCCGCAGGATCAGCAAGTCGGCCACGCGCTCGGGCTTGATCACGTCGCGGTACACCTTGCGATAGATCTCGAAGCCGGAAACGCTGCGCAGGATGGCGCTCCAGTGATAGAAGTCGTACTCCTGGTCCTTCTCGCTGGCTGCGCCGAAGAAGTCGCTCTGAACGGCGTGGAACTTCACGTCCACCAGACGCGCGGTGTTGTCCGCGCGCTCCAGGAAGGTGCCCAGGCGCATGAAGTGCAAGGCTTCATCCATCAGCATGGTGCCCACCGTGACGCCGCGCGAGAGGTGCGAGCGGAACTTCACCCATTCGAAGAACTGCCCCGGGTCGCGCTCGAATTCGCCCTGGCGCAGCATGCGGTTGACTTCCAGCCAGGTCTGGTTCTGCGTTTCCCAGGCCTCGGTGGTGAGCGAGCCGCGCACGGCCCGCGCGTTCTCGCGCGCGGCCTTCAGGCAGGAGAGGATGGACGAGGGATTTTTCTCGTCCTTGACCATGAACTCCATCACGCACTTGGGCGTGATGTCGCCGTGCTTGGCGGCGTACGCGGGCATCAGTTCGCTGATCGACAGCAGCCCCTGCCAGCCCACCTGGGCGACGGCGGCGGATTGCGGCAGCAGCGAGGTCTGGTAGTTGACGTCGAGCATGCGCGCGGTGTTCTCGGCCCGCTCGGTATAGCGGGACATCCAGTAGAGGTGGTCGGCGGTACGTGACAGCATGATCAGACCTCCAGATATCCAGGTGTCCTTGGTGCCACCACCCTGGGACGAATTCACCACCAGCGAGCCATCTTTCAGCGCCACGCGAGTCAACCCGCCCGGCACCATCTGCACGTCCTTGCCGGACAGCACGAATGGGCGCAGGTCGATGTGGCGCGGCGCGATGCCGCTCTCCACGAAAGTCGGGCAGCTCGACAGCGAGAGCGTAGGCTGGGCGATGTAGCCACTCGGGTTGGCCTCGATCGCCTTGCGGAAATCCTCGATCTCCTGTTGGGTGGAAGCCGGTCCGACCAGCATGCCGTAGCCGCCGGCGCCATGCACTTCCTTGACGACCAGGTCCTTCAGATTGGCCAGCACGTACTTCAGGTCGTCGGCTTCGCGGCACACATAGGTGGGCACGTTGTTCAGGATGGGCTTTTCGCCCAGGTAGAACTCGATCATCTTGGGCACATACGGATAGATCGACTTGTCGTCGGCCACGCCGGTGCCGATGGCATTGCAGATGCTGACGTTGCCCGCGCGGTTGGCATCGACCAGGCCTTCGCAGCCCAGCGTCGAAGTGGGCCGGAACACCGAAGGGTCGAGGAAGTCGTCGTCCACGCGGCGGTAGATCACGTCCACGCGCTTCGGGCCGCGCGTCGTGCGCATGTAGACGAAGCGATCCTTGACGAACAGGTCCTGCCCCTCGACCAGTTCGACGCCCATCTGCTGGGCCAGGAAGGCGTGCTCGAAGTAGGCGCTGTTGTACATGCCGGGGGTCAGCACCACCACCGTGGGATCGGGCGCGCCGGGCTGGGCAGAGGCCCGCAGGGTTTCCAGCAGCAGGTCGGGGTAGTGCATGACGGGCGCCACCCGATGCGCGCTGAAAAGATCGGGGAACAGCCGCATCATCATCTTGCGGTCTTCCAGCATGTAGCTCACGCCGCTGGGCACTCGCAGGTTGTCTTCGAGCACGTAGTACTCGCCCTCGCCTTTCGCGTTGGACGCGCGCACGATGTCCACCCCCGCGATGTGCGAGTAGACGCGGTGCGGCACGTACACGCCCACCATTTCCTTGCGAAACTGGGCGTTGTTCAGTATCTGCTCGGCGGGGATGATGCCGGCCTTGATGATGTCCTGGTCGTGATAGACGTCGTGCAGGAACCTGTTCAGCGCCGTGACGCGCTGGACCAGGCCTTTTTCCATGGTGGCCCACTCGCCGGCCGGGATGATGCGGGGAATCAGGTCGAACGGGATCAGCCGCTCGGTGCCGGCGCCTTCCTCATCCTTGGCGCCGTACACCGCGAAGGTGATGCCCACGCGCCGGAAAATCATCTCCGCTTCTTCGCGGCGGGCGCGCATGGCGTCGCCCGGCTGGCGCGCCAGCCATTGCGCATAGCCCTGGTAGTGGGCGCGGACACCCTGGACCTGGACCTGGCTTTGCCCACCCTGAGACTGGCCTTGAAACTGGAATTGGCCGTTGCCCGGCGGCAAGTCGGCGTACATCTCGTCGAATTTGTGCATAGGGCGAATCTCCAGGCCACAGGATAGCAATTTCCGGGCCTTGTGGAGGGTTGTCATTCCGGGCTTGGACATGACCGTGATGGTCACGGGAATAGCGATGGTGCCAGTAGCGAGGCGCCAGCTGGCGGTGGCAAGCAACTTCCGACGGATTCGCCGAGTGCCAACCGGCCGCGCCGCAACGCGGCGAATCGATCACGGGAATGGCCCTGGCGCGATAGCGCTCCAACACGGGGGCCGCCGGATGCCCGAAGCGGTTGCGGTAACCCGTCTGCACCACGGCCAGCGAGGGCCGCACCGCGTCCAGGAAGGCATCGCTGGACGACGTCTTGCTGCCGTGATGCGGCACCAGCAGCAGGTCGGCTTTCAAAGCCGCTCCCTGCTGGGCCAGCCGCGCCTCCTGCGCCTGCTCGATGTCGCCCGCCAACAGGACCGTGTGCGCGCCATTGGAGATGCGCAGCACGCAGCTCATGGCGTTGGACTTGTTCGTGGCCTGGTAGTCGTCCGCCGATGGATGCAGCACCTGCGAAATCCACGCCGTCCCACTGCCAGCGCTGCCCGGCGGCACAGCGCCTGCGATGGCCGCAGCGCCTGCAATTCGTGGCCGTCCTCGATCGAACTTAGCAGCGCGGCCTGCGGCTGCATCGCCAGCACTGCCGCCGCGCCGCCGGTGTGGTCGCTGTCGCGGTGGCTCAGCATCAAGGTGTCCACCCGTTCGTCCAGCGCCCGCAGCAACGGCACCAGCACGCGATGGCCGGCGTCGCTTTCCGGGCTGTAGCGCGGGCCGCTGTCGTAGACCAGCGTGTGGGTGGCGGTGCGCACGATCACCGCGTTGCCCTGGCCGATGTCGGCCGCCAGCAGTTCGAACTGCGCGGCATCCGGACGCGCCGGCTGCCACAGGAGAACCGGCACCAGCAGCGGCAAGCCCAGCAGGCGCGCCTGCCAGGGCAGCCGCATCGCCAGCAGCAAGCCGCCAAGCACACCCGCCGCACCGGCCCACAACGGCGGGGCGGGCATGGACACCGTGGCGAACGGGAACGCGGCCAGCCAGTGCAGGTACACCTCCAGCGCCCGCACGGCCCAGGCCGCCAGTTGCCACAAGGGCGCCAGCGCCACGCCGGCCATGGCCAGGGGTGTGATCACCAGCGTCACCCAGGGAATGGCCAGGGCATTTGCCAGCAAGCCGACGACGGAAACCTGGCCAAACAGCAGCAGCGTCAGCGGCGTCAGTGCCACCGTGACGACCCACTGCTCGCGCAGCATCGCGCCAACGCGTGCCGCTGCGCGCTTGATCGGGCTGGAACCCTCAGCCGCAGGCAGGCCCAGGTCTGTCGCAAACAGCACGCCCACCGCCACGAAGCTCAGCCAGAAGCCGGGCTGCATCAGGGCCCAGGGATCGACGGTGACGACCACGGCGCAAGCCAGCAGCCACACCTGCGGCCAAGGCCAGCGCCTGCCCGACAGTCGCAGCAGGCCCACCGCCGCCAGCATCCAGATCGTGCGCTGCGCCGGGACGCCCCAGCCGCTGAAGAGCGCATAGCCTGTCGCCAGCAGCACGCCACCGACCAGGGCTGCGTGCTGCGCGGGCCAGGCCAGGCACATGCGCTGGCTGCGCCGCCACAGCGCGCCCACCAGCAAGGCGGCGGCCCAGGCGAACATGGTCACATGCAGGCCCGAGATGCTCATCAGGTGGGCCACCCCGGTGGCCCGGAAGATGTCCCAATCGGCGCGGTCGATGGCGTTCTGGTCGCCGACGATCAGCGCGGCCAGGAGACCGGCCGTGCGCCTGTCGGCCACCCGCTCGAACACGGCATCGCGCACCACCTGGCGGGCCCGCTCCACCGGGTGGCGCCAGGTGTCCGCCAGCCGTTGGGGCGGCGGGTCGTTGGGGCCGGCGCGAACATAGCCCGTGGCCTGCAGCCCCTGCTCCCACAGCCAGAGTTCGTAGTCGAAACCATGCGGATTGCTGTTGCCGTGAGGTGCCTTCAGCCGCACGTTCATCTGCCAGCGCTCGCCGGCGCGCAGCTCCGGTGCCTGGCGCAGCAGCTCCATTCTTCCGCGCAGCGTCGGGGACGGCGCCGCCGAACCAGCCCAGGTAGAGCTGCGGCACCAGCTGCACGGGCGATCCGCCCACAGCCGCCGATTCGACCTTCAGCCTGAAGCGCAGCCCCGTCTCGCTGCGCTGGGGCATGGCGGCGACGACGCCGGTCACGGTCACGTCGCGCCCTTCCAGCGCCGGGTCCAGGCCCTGGGCAGCGAACCGCGAGGCGCGCAGGCCGGTCAGGCCGAAGGCGAGCACGGCAAGGGCCAGGAGAATGATGAGCGCCCTTGCGCGCGCCTGGCCGCGAGCGCACCCAAAGCAGCAAGCCGATCGCGGCCGCAGCCATCGCCGCA
Organism: uncultured beta proteobacterium; assembly: GCA_963722025.1. Lineage (GTDB taxonomy): Bacteria > Pseudomonadota > Gammaproteobacteria > Burkholderiales > Burkholderiaceae_C > Ramlibacter. Next base: position 438,370 of record CAVRNE010000027.1, on the reverse strand, counting down.
TAGGCGCCCCAATCCCACAGCGCCGGCTGCTGCAGCTGCAAGGCCGGCCCGATCACAGCGCCCAGCAGCGCCGGCGTTGCCCATCCCCCTGCACGTTGGTGGTCGTTGTTCGGCATGCTCGCCATCTCAACGGCCCATACGGCGACCCTGCCGACAGGAGCATCCGTCTTTGCGCACTACGGCGCAAAACCCGTCAGCAGGCCCCAGACTTGCTAGTATCGTCCGCATGTCCATCCATGCCGCACTGAACCACGTCACCCACTACAAGTACGACAGGCCCGTGCAGCTGGGGCCCCAGGTGATTCGATTGCGGCCTGCCCCGCATTCGCGCAGCAACATCATCTCGTATTCGCTCAGGGTCGAGCCGGCCCAGCACTTCATCAACTGGCAGCAGGACCCGTTCGCCAACTACCAGGCGCGCCTGGTGTTCCCGGAGAAGACCACCGAATTCAAGGTCACGGTGGACCTCGTGGTGGAGATGGCGGTCTACAACCCGTTCGACTTCTTCCTCGAACCCAGCGCCGAAAAATTCCCGTTCAAGTACGAGCCGCTGGTGGCGCAGGAACTGGCGCCTTATCTCGCCGCCGAACCCGCGACGCCGTTGCTCCAGGCCTACCTGGAGAAGGTCGATCGCAAGCCGCAGGCCACCATCGATTTCCTGGTGGGAATCAACCAGAAACTGCAGCACGACATCAAGTACCTGATCCGCATGGAGCCGGGCGTGCAAACCCCGGAGCAGACGCTCAGGAACGCAAGCGGCTCCTGCCGCGACTCGGGCTGGCTGCTGGTGCAGATGCTGCGCCATTGCGGGCTGGCCGCGCGCTTCGTTTCCGGCTACCTGATCCAGCTCACGCCCGACGTGAAGGCGCTGGACGGCCCCAGCGGCACCACCGTCGACTTCACCGACCTGCACGCCTGGTGCGAGGTCTATCTGCCCGGCGCCGGCTGGATCGGGCTCGACCCGACTTCCGGCCTGCTGGCCGGCGAAGGCCACATCCCCTTGGCGTGCACCCCGCAGCCTTCCGGTGCCGCGCCGATCGAAGGCGTGGTCGACGACGCCGAGGTGGAGTTCAGCCATCACATGCAGGTCACGCGCATCCACGAATCGCCGCGCGTCACCAAGCCCTACACCGATGAGCAATGGGCGCAGGTGCTGGCGCTGGGCGAAGCGGTGGACCTCGAGCTGCAGGCCGGCGATGTGCGGCTGACCATGGGCGGCGAGCCCACCTTCGTGGCCGTGGAAAACCGCGACGCACCAGAGTGGAACACCGACGCGATGGGCCCCACCAAACGTGCCTTTGCCACCGAACTGGTGCACAAACTGCGCGACGAGTACGGCCAGGGCGGCTTCCTGCACTTCGGCCAGGGCAAGTGGTACCCCGGCGAGCAGCTGCCACGCTGGGCGCTGTCGATCTACTGGCGCGCCGACGGCCAGCCGGCCTGGAAGAACCCCGCGCTGTTCGCCGATGAACGACAGCCCGCCAGCTACACCAGCGATGACGCCAAGCGCTTCATCAGCCACATTGGCGGGCCGGCTGAGCATCACCGACCAATTCATCAAGCCGGGCTACGAGGACGTCTTCTACTACCTCTGGCGCGAGCGCCGCCTGCCGGTGAACGTGGACCCATTCGATTCGCGCCTGGACGACGAGATGGAGCGCGTGCGCCTGCGCCGCGTGTTCGAGCAGAAGCTCGATGCCGTGGTCGGCTATGTGCTGCCGCTGCAAGCCCGCGACGAGGACGACACCAGCGGCGCCGGCCTGGTCCAGCAATCCCTGGTTCCTGCGCGACGAGCGCATGTACCTGATCCCCGGTGATTCGCCCATGGGCCTCAGGTTGCCGCTGGACGCCCTGCCGTGGGCCAGCACCGCCGATCAGGATTACCTCGTCGCGAGAGATCCCATGGCCCCGCGCGGAACCCTTCCCGCCAGCGCCGAACTGGAAGAGCGGTACGCAGAGCGCGCCGCGGCCGATGACCGCCGCACCTCGCTGCCCTATCTGGCCGGCGTCACCCGGCAAGGCGAAGCGCCGCGCCGCACGCAGGACGGCCTGGTCCATGGCGACGTCGGATTCAAGCCCGCAGCCGCCGGCCAGGCCGTGCCGGGCGAGCCGCTCGCCGCGGTGGCCCCGCCCGCACGCCACAAGTCGGCCAAAGGCCTGACGCGCACGGCGCTGTGCGTGGAAGCGCGCGACCCGCGGCGCGCCAGCGGCCCCAAAGCCGAACAGACGGGCGCCAAGACCAGCCTGCTCTATGTCTTCATGCCGCCGCTGGCGCGCGTGGAGGACTACCTGGACCTGCTGGCCGCCGTGGAAGCCACGGCGCAAGAGCTGGGCGTGAAGATCGTGCTGGAAGGCTATGCGCCGCCGCGCGACCATCGCCTCAAGTTGCTGCAGGTCACGCCCGACCCCGGCGTCATCGAAGTCAACATCCATCCCGCCCACAGCTGGGGCGAGCTGGTGCAGCACACCGAGTTCCTGTACCAGGCGGCTTTCGAGACGCGCTTGTCCGCCGAGAAGTTCATGACCGACGGCCGCCACACCGGAACGGGAGGCGGAAATCACTTCGTGATGGGCGGCGCGACGCCCGCCGACTCCCCGTTCCTGCGCAAGCCCGAACTGCTGGCCAGCCTGCTGCTGTACTGGCACAACCACCCGTCCCTGAGCTACCTCTTCTCGGGCATGTTCATCGGCCCGACCAGCCAGGCACCGCGGGTGGACGAGGCGCGCAACGACCAGCTGTACGAGCTGGAAATCGCGATGCGCGAGATCCAGCGCCACCGCGAAATCCATGGCGAGGACATGCCGCCGTGGATCGTGGACCGCACGCTGCGCAACGTCCTGGTCGATGTCACCGGCAATACCCATCGCAGCGAGTTCTGCATCGACAAGCTCTACTCACCCGACAGCAGCACGGGGCGGCTGGGCCTGCTCGAACTGCGGTCCTTCGAAATGCCGCCGCACGCGCGCATGAGCATCGCGCAGCAATTGCTGATACGCGCATTGGTGGCGCGCTTCTGGAAGCAGCCTTATCGCGCGCCCGTGACGCGCTGGGGCACGGAGTTGCACGATCGCTTTCTCCTGCCCACCTTCGTTCAGATGGACCTGAACGACGTGCTGGCCGATATGCGCGAAGCGGGCTATGCGTTCGATGCCTCGTGGTTCGCACCGCACTTCGAGTTCCGCTTTCCGCTGGTCGGGCAGGTGCGGTCCAGCGGGATCGAGCTGACGCTGCGCAATGCGCTCGAGCCCTGGCATGTGATGGGCGAGGAAGGGTCGGCCGGCGGAACGGTGCGCTACGTCGATTCGTCGCTGGAGCGCATCGAGGTGCGCGTCACCGGCATGAACCAGAGCCGCTACGTCATCACCGTGAACGGCAAGGCGATGCCGATGCAGCCCAGCGGCACCGCCGGCGAGTTCGTGTCCGGCGTGCGCTACAAGGCCTGGGCCCCGCCCTCGGCCCTGCATCCGACCATCGGCGTGCACGTACCCCTGGTGTTCGACATCGTCGACACGTGGATGGGCCGGTCGCTGGGCGGCTGCCAATACCACGTGGCGCATCCGGGCGGGCGCAACTACGACACTTTCCCGGTCAATTCGTATGAAGCTGAAAGCCGTCGCCTGGCACGCTTTTTCCGTATAGGTCATACGCCCGGGGCGATGCGCGTCCCGCCCGCGACGATCAACGTGCGCGGGCAGCCGTGAGTTTCCGTTCACGCTGGATTTGCGCAAGGCGTAGATAGCGCTGTCATCCCGGGCTTGACCCGGGATCCACTGTTGGCGCGCCCCGGTCGATGCCGGATCGAGTCCGGCAGCCGCCACAGAAATCGCCCCCGCCGGGTACCGCCTGCGCGAGCAACCTGGTGGGCAGTGCAGGCCGTCGCGAGCCAGCATTCATGCGCTCCGGATCGGGCATGCCCGCCAAACGTGCAACGCGTTTACTTCTTCTCGGCGGGCGTGACGGTGACCGTCGGAACTTCGATTTTTTTCTCTTCGGTCTTGACAGTTGGCACGGTCACGGACTTTTCTGTGGTACCGACCTTGACATCGGGCGTGGTCACGTCGTACTTCGGCAGCGTGACGTCGCCGGACTGTTTTTTCTCCACCTCGAACTTGGGCACTGGTCACGTTACCCTCCTGCGTCTTCTTGACGTCACAGCCCTAGAGGCCAGCAGCGCAGATGGAAACGATGGCCGCGGCAATCGTGGTCTTCAGCATTGGATGCTCCCTTTAAATTGATCAGGTGACATTGTGTGGCTGCTCGGCTGAGCTGCAGATGTTGGAACTCGACCCTCATGACTGTGCGGCACGACCGCGGGACTAACGTGCCTGTTTCGCTTCGAAACCCACAGTCAAGCCTTGTGACGTCACGGTGATCGTGGACGGCTGAAGCCCCATGACGTCGGCCAAGGAGAGGTCTTGCGGGCGCAGGCGATGCAGAACCACCTCGTGCAGGGATTCCTCGGCCAGCTTCGGACCATAGGCCTCGATCATTTCGGCGGTGCGCTGCGGCAGGCCCGACACGCGCAGTGAGTGCACACGCAAGCGATGGGCGCGGATCGACTGGTCCATGGGCTCATAGCGCAATTCGAAATCGAGATTCATTGCGCCCGTGTAGCTACGCCGCAGAGCCGGGCCCGCGACGTCCACCAGCATCTCGCTCGCGATACGGTTTTCTTCAGGCAGCAGACGCAGACGCGGCTCCTGCACGTCGAAATTGAGCAAGCCCTCGACCTTGTGCCTCACCGGAAAGCGCTGCTTGACAGCCTGCTGCAGTTGCTCGGCTGAAATCTTGTAGCCGGGCTGGCCGGCTGCGCGCGACATGCCCAGGAGCAGCCCGATGGCTGCCAGAACGACTCGGCGTTTCATCTCCGCAGTTTAATGTGCCGTCAACGTCAGCAGGATGTCGGCGTACCACGCGCAGTTCAGTCCCAACGCCTCGTCCAGCGCCACGTCGCGAGTGCCCACGTCGAGGCGGGATGAATGAACGCCCAGCAACTTCCATGAGAGGTCGCCCAATGCCGGCTCCCGGCTTCGCGCCCTCATGACCACGGGCGCCCCGCTGGTGCCCCTATGGGTGCGCGCGTCGGTCAGGAAGTAGCCCTTGCCCTGGAACCGCAGCCCGAATGAAGACGCGTTCACCGCATGGCGCACGACGGGCAGATGATGCAGCGCATCATGAAAGCCCAGCGGAAAACCCACCACCACCATCGAAGTGGCGAGTTCCACGGGTTCGCGCATGTCATGCAGGTGTTCGGGCGTGAAGGCGCGATACACCGTCGTCTTCGGCAATGCATCCCGCTGGATCTCGATGACCGCCACGTCGATCTCGCCGCCGGTGTCGGTGCCCTGGCGCCACACGCTCTTGCCGTCCTGATAGAGCGGCATGGAGAAACCCGTGGAGACGGCCATGTTGCGCGGGTCGATGTGCAGTTCGATCTCGATGCGATCGGGGAAGTGCTTGCTCGGCTCGTCGATCATCACGTGCCGGCTGGTCACCAGGAACAGGCGTTCGCCGCGCTCGAAGAAAAAACCGCTGGCGTTGGTCAGCAGCCGCTGTCCTTCGAAAGTGATCACCCGCGCCGCGGCCAGCAGCAGCGGATCAGTGGGCGTTATCGGGATTTCTTTCTCTGGCATGACCCATTGTGCGCCAGCGGCTAAGTGTGACAATACCGTCCACGTGGACAAGCACAACGACACGACTGATTCGCTTTTCGAGGCCGACGCCCAGGAAACGCCGGCAGCGCTCGCGGCCGCGCTGGCGCCGCCTGCTGCCGCCGGCCATTTCGACGAGCTGCGTGGCGGCGCAGACTGCCGGCCGCAGCTCGGCCGCTCGCCGGCCCCTGGGCCCGGTTCTTCGAGAATCTCGGCCGCGAAGGTTTCAGCGATCTCCACCGCCGCACCGTGAACCTGCAACGGCAGGTGCGCGACAACGGCATCACCTACAACGTCTATGCCGATGCCAACGGCCCGCAGCGGCCCTGGTCGCTGGACCTGTTCCCGCTGATCATCACGCCCGACAGCTGGCAGCAAATCGAAGCCGGCGTCCTGCAGCGGGTCAAGTTGCTCGACCGCATCATGGCCGACGTGTACGGCCCCCAACAGCTGCTGGCCAGGAACCTGCTGCCGCCCGCGCTGGTGCAAGGCCACCCCGGCTACCTGCGCCCCATGCATGGCGTGAAGCCCGCCGGCGGCACGCACCTGCACATCGCGGCCTTCGACATGGCGCGCGATCCCGATGGCGACTGGTGGGTCGTGTCGCAGCGCACGCAGGCGCCTTCCGGCCTGGGCTACCTGCTGGAGAACCGGCTCATCATCGCGCGGCTGTTCCCCGAGGCCTTCCGCGACCTGAAGGTGCAGCGGCTGGCCGCCACCTACCGCGCCCTCGTCGAAGGGATGCGCGCGATGTGCCCCGCGGACGGCGAGCCGCGCATCGTGCTGCTCACGCCCGGCCCCTACAACGAAACCTATTTCGAGCACGCCTTCCTGGCGCGCTACCTCGGCCTGGCGCTGGTCGAAGGCAACGACCTCACGGTGCGCGACCAGCGCCTCTACCTCAAGACCCTGCAAAGGCCTGGAGCCGGTGCACGGCATCCTCAAGCGCCTGGACGACGAGTTCCTCGATCCGCTGGAACTGCGCTCCGATTCGCGCCTGGGCGTGCCGGGCCTGCTGCAAGCCATCCGCGCGGGCAACGTGCTGGTCGCCAACGCGCCCGGGTCGGCGTTCCTGGAATCCACCGCCCTCCTGGGCTTCCTGCCGGCGCTGTCGCGCCACCTGCTGGGCGAAGAACTCAAGCTGCCCTCGCTGGCCACCTGGTGGTGCGGCGAGCGCGCCGCCATGGAAGCGGTGCTGCCGCAGCTGCCCACCGGCGTCATCAAGCACACCTACAGCGGCGCGGGCGCCGGCGCCGTGCTCGGAAAATCCCTGTCGCGCCGTGAACTCGACGAATGGGCCGGCCGCATCGTGCGCGAAGCCGAGGAACACACGGTGCAGGCCTACCTGCCCCTGTCGCAGATGCCCACGTGGAAACCCGGCATGGACCGCCGCGATCGCATCATGCCGCGCTCGCTCATGTTGCGCGTGTTCGCGGTCTCCGACGGCGTGCAGTCGTGGCGCGTGCTGCCCGGCGGCCTGACGCGCATTGCCAGCGCCGAACTGGAGATCGCCTCGATGCAGCGCGGCGGCAGCAGCGCCGATACCTGGGTGCTGACCGAAGGCGAAGTCGATGCCACCAGCCTGCTGCACTACGACCAGCCGGCCATCGAGATCTCCCATCGCAGCCGCAGCGTCACCAGCCGCGCGGCGGAAAACCTGTTCTGGCTGGGCCGCTATACCGAGCGCATGCGAGAACACCACGCGGCTGGCCCGGCTGACCCTCGAAAGCCTCAATGGCGAGGACCAGTCGTCGCTGCCGCTGCTGGCCTGGCTGAGCGAAATGGCAACCGACAATGCACTGGTGCTGCCGGCCGTGCCGTCCGCCACCGCGGCCCGGCGGGTGTTCGAGCGATCCCTGATCGGCAGCCTTGGCGATACGCGAGAACGCGACCAGCGTGGGCTACAACCTCGCCGCGCTGCGCAGCTCCGCCTCGGCCGTGCGCGAACGCCTGTCGCAGGAGCAATGGAACGTGATCGTGCGCGCCGAGCAGGAGTTCATGCGCGGCTGCCTCATCCTCACCGAGGACGGCGACTACTCATCGGTCGAGGCGCTGCGGGTGCTCGAGAACCTGTCCGGCCACACCGCCGCGATGACCGGCGCGCAGACCGACCGGATGACGCGCGACGACGGCTGGCGGCTGCTGTCCAGCGGCCGCCACCTGGAGCGCCTGGGCTTCCTGGCGTCGGCGCTGGGCTGGGCGGTCGAAACCGACGCGTGGCTGGACGAAGGCGGCTTCGAAGCCGTGGTGGCGCTCTTCGACAGCACCATCACTTTTCACGCGCAATACCAGCAGCGCCACGATATCCCGGCCCTGCTCGACCTGCTGGTCCTGGACCGCGACAACCCGCGCTCGCTGGGCTGGGTGGCCCAGACGCTGCGCGGACGGCTGGCGAAGCTGGCCGGCAGCGCCCCGGGCGAAGTGCCCGACATTGCGTTGACGGTGCCCGACCCGGAGCACTGGTCGCTGGAAGCCATGTGCGAGCGCGACGCCGATGGCCGCTACACCACGCTGCTGGACCTGCTGCAGAAGTGCACCGACGCGGCGTACAAGCTCTCGGACGACCTGGGTGCGCGCTACTTCACGCATTCGGGCGACGCGCGGCACAGCGTGGGAGCCTGATCCCCGCCTGACCATGCTGCTGCACGTCGTCCACGAAACCCGCTACGACTATTCACCGGCGGTGAAGACGGCGCAGCACATGGCGCACCTGAAGCCTGCCCACAATGCGCAGCAGCGCTTGCTCAGCCACCAGCTGACGATCAGCCCCGCGCCCGCGCAGCAGGGCGAGGCGATCGACGTCTATGGCAACACCCGGGCGTTCTTCAGCCTGCGATGCCATGCACCGGAAACTCAAGGTGATGGCGGAAAGCCTGGTGTCCACGTCGGCGCCGCGCGTGCCGCAAGGCGACATGCCGTGGGAGGAAGTGAGGGAGCGCCTGCGCTACCACCGCGGCGCTGCCTACGACCCCGCGGCCGAATTCGTCTTTGCCTCGCCCTATGTGCCGCGGCACCAGGATTTCCTGGCCTATGCGCGGCCCAGCTTCACGCCCGGCCGGCCCTTGCTGGCAGCCGCCACGCGAGCTGATGGAGCGCATCTTCGCCGACTTCGAATACGAAAGCGAAGCGACCGACGTCAGCACGCCGGCGCTGGAAGCCCTGCAGATGCGCAAAGGCGTATGCCAGGACTTCGCCCACATCATGCTGGCCTGCCTGCGCAGCCTGGGCCTGCCGGCACGCTACGTCAGCGGCTACCTGCTCACCGAGCCGCCGCCGGGCAAAGCACGGCTGATCGGCAGTGATGCGTCGCACGCCTGGGTGTCGCTGTATCTGCCCGGCAAGGCCGCGGCCGCGGGCAGCTGGGCGGACCTGGACCCCACGAACAACCGCGCGCCCGGCGAAGACTACGTCACCGTGGCCACCGGCCGCGACTACTCCGACGTCTCGCCGCTGCGCGGCGTGCTGCATGGCGGAGCCAACCACAAGCTGCATGTGGCGGTGACCGTGACGCCCGTCGATGCGGCCGAAGTCGATCCTACAATCGCCTGATTCCAAGGAGGCTTCATGAGCGTCTACGACAAGCTGAAAGAACTGGGCATCACTCTTCCGCCGGTGGCGACGCCCGCTGCCGCTTACCTGCCGTTCGTGCGGACCGGCAACCTGGTGTTCCTCTCGGGCCACGTCGCCAAGAAGGATGGCAAATCCTGGGTCGGCCAGCTCGGCAAGAACATGACGACCGAAGAAGGCAAGGCGGCCGCGCGCGCCGTCGCCATCGATCTGATGGGCACGCTGCATGCGGCCGTGGGTGACCTCAACAAGGTCAAGCGCATCGTCAAGCTGGTCAGCCTGGTCAACTCCACCGGCGAGTTCACCGAGCATCACCTGGTCACCAACGGCGCCAGCGAATTGCTCGCGCAGGTGTTCGGCGAGAAGGGCCAGCATGCCCGCGCCGCATTCGGCGTGGCGCAGATCCCCACGGGCGCCTGCGTGGAAATCGAGATGGTGGCCGAGATCGGCTGATCGGCTTGTCATGCCGGGCTACGACCCGGCATCCATCTCTGCGTGCACGCCACCGTGGATGCCGGGTTCAGGGCATCGATTCCCCTAAGCCCTGGCCGGACGCTGGCTCGCATAGAAGTTGAGGGCCAGCCCGGCGATCACCAGCGCCGCGGCAGCCAGCTTCCATGCCTGCAAGGGTTCAGCCAGCAGCCACGCGGAAGCACTCATGCCGAATACCGGCACCAGCAAGGCCATGGGCGCCACCGTGGCAGCCGGATAGCGCGCCAGCAACCAGTTCCACATCGCGAAGCCGAACAGGGTATTGCCCAGCGCCTGCCACAACACGGACGCCCAGCCGCCGATGCTGGCGTGAGTGAGCGAATGCGCCATGGCGGGCCAGCCATGAAAGTACAGGGCCAACAACATGAGCGGCGGCAACGAGAACGGGCTGCTCCAGACGATGAAGGCCAGTGCGTTCACCTTGCCGGCGCGGCGCGCAACCAGGTTGGCGATCGCCCAACAAGCGGCGGCGCACAGCACCAGCGACAGACCCAGCGGCGTGACCGAAGCCTTCCCGCTGCCGAGGCTTTGCCAGCCGATCACCGCAATGCCGGCGACAGCGAGCATCATCGCCAGGTATTGCGGCCCCTTGACCCGCTCGCCCTGCAGCGCCATCGACAGGCCGATGGTGAAGAACACCTGCGACTGCATCACCAGCGAGGCCAGGCCCGGCGTCACGTCCGCGCGCATGGCCAGGAACAACAGGCCGAACTGGCCCGCGCCCAGCAGCACACCGAACCAGGCGAGCCGCGACCAGGCGACCGGCGGGCGCGGGATGAAGAAGATCCAGGGGACTATGCACAGCGCGAAGCGAAGCGCGGCGAACAGGAAGGGATCGAATTCGGCCAGCCCCCATTTGATGACCACGAAGTTGGTGCCCCAGATGAACACCACGGCCAGGGCCAGCATCAGATGAATGATAGGCATGGCCTATCGTCTCATGCCGGTTGCAGCTGCTTTCATGAAAGAACGCCCGCCTATTGATGCCTGCGTGGCAACAATCAATCCCGAATCAGGCCCCAATGCTTAGTTCCTCGCTGGAAACCGTGCTTACACGTGGCCCAAAACTGGAAATGTTGGTGAGCGTGGCATTGTGATGTTGAATGACTTGCTGCGGTGTCAAAGCGGCATTCCCCGCCGAGGTGTGAGCATCCGCGATGAGGGTTACGGGATAGTCAAGCGCCAGAGCCCGCCTGGTCGTGGTGTCAACGCAGAACTCCGTGTGCATGCCGCATACAACGACTCTCTTTACGCCGTGGTCTCTGAGAACAGCTTCCAGATTTGTCCGAAGAAACGAATCGGGAGTCGTCTTGCGAATCCTGATGTCGGTTGTCACGACTTCCAGTCCGGTGGCGAGCTGCCATGCTGCTGTGCCGTACTCAAGATAGCCGGCCTTCGACTCGTGCTGGATGAAGATGACAGGAGCGCCGGCATCCCGTGCTTTGCGGGTGACCCGGTTGATTCGGCTGATGACACCTTCACAGTCAAATGCCTTGCCCTCACCTTCGCAAAGGCCCTGCTGAACATCGATGGCAAGTACGGCGGTTTTCATCTCGGGTTAGGCCAGCGCAACTACAGCCAGCTCGTCGAGCGCTCGCGTCACGGCAGCCGAGTCCTCCATGTTCGCCATGTGACCAGCGTGCGGAAGCCCGTGGATGAACAACAGCGTCGGGCCGCTCCCCTGCCGTTCAAAGTACAACCGCGTGCCGTCGATGTCGGCGAACATGATCAGATCGGGTTTCTTCGCTGCTACCGCGTGTTCTGCTGAAGATACTTATGGACGAAAGCGATCGCCATGCTGCCCTCACCTACCGCCGAGGCAACTCGTTTCACCGGGCTCAACCGCACATCGCCACAAGCGAAAATTCCGGGGCGCTCGATTCGAGCAGGTAAGGATCACGGTTGTGCGACCAGTGCCCGGCCTTCACCACGTCGTCACCGGTCAGGACATATCCGCGATCGTCACGAGCGATGCCCGCAGGCAGCCACCCGGTTTCCGCATCGGCGCCGATGAAGACGAAAAGGCCGCCGCAGTCGTGACGCACCGTTGCATTCGCGCCATCGCGTACGTCGATCGCTGTCAGATGAGTGTCACCATGCGCGGCGACGACTTCCGAACGCGTTTGAACCATCACGTTCGACTGCGCTGCGAGCTGCTCGATCAGGTAGCGTGACATGCTCTTTTCCAGAGAATCGCCACGCGCGACAATCGTCACCGTGCGTGCATGATTGGCAAAGTACAAAGCGGCCTGGCCGGCCGAGTTTCCGGCACCAATCAGGTAGACGTCGAGTCCGTGGGTGGCGCTTGCTTCGCTGCGTGCCGCGCCATAGTAGATGCCCTTGCCGATCAGCCGGTCGAAGCCGTCGATCGCGAGGCGCCGCCATGTCACGCCGGTAGCAAGAATGATGGTCCGCCCCCGGATGATGTCGTCACCATCGAGGCAAACCTGGCGCGTTGCCGCATCGATACCAGCGACCGAGCGCGTGACCAGTATCTCCGCTCCGAGCCGCCTTGCCTGCTGGAGCGCGCGGCTCGCCAGTTCGTCGCCTGAGACGCCACTGGGGAAGCCGAGATAGTTCTCGATGCGCGAGGATGTCCCGGCCTGACCTCCGGGCGCCTCGCGCTCCACCACCACGGTGCGCAAGCCCTCGGACGCACCGTAAACGGCAGCCGCAAGGCCGGCCGGCCCGCCGCCGATGATGATCGTGTCGTACTCGGGAAGACGTGCATGCGTTTGGAGGCCCAGACGCTCGGCAACGTCGCGCGCCGCGGGTCGACGCAGAAGCGTCCCGTCAGTCAGGCGCAGCAAGGGGCATTCGTCGTCTGTTGGGCGGGTTCCAGGCCAGCGCGTTGATAGATCAGGCGCGTCGGGTGTCATCCACTCATAAGTTATCTGGTTGCGCGCGAGAAACTGGCGCAAATCGTTGCATGCGGCGTCCCAGCGGTGGCCGACCATCGCTACACGCGCCTTGGGCGGCTCCGCTGCAATGCCCTGCAGCCCTCCGATGCGTTCGCGTGCGAGCGCGCCGATCTTTGCCACGACCTCCGGCGATGTCGCCGCAATGGCGTAGTAATGTTTGGGATCCACACGAAAAACGCGAGAAGGTTCCGACGCCCGATAGCCGCCGACGAACACCGTGCCGAAGGCGATGGGGACTTCACCGAAGATGGTGCCCGGGACACGCCAGCCCAGCGTCCGTTCGATGCCCTCGAACATCTTGACGACCTCGATCTTGCCGGTGAGAACCGCATAGAGCGCGCGCTCGCCCCCCTCAGGAACGGCGAATTCTCCGGCACCGAGATGCAAATCGGCAGAGGTCTGCGCGAGAAGCTCCAGTTCGGCGACAGCGAGCGTCGAGAACAGCGGAATGGACCGGACATCGTCAATAGTCAGCATGGCTCAGTTTATCCAACGTCCGAGTTCAGCGGCAGGCCAGCGCGGCGATTTTCTTGGCACGGCACGGAGACCCGGACCAAAGTCAGGCTTCACAGCCGGACGGCTTAAGAACGCGCTCGGTCGAAGCCGGATATTTGAAAAGCTTGCTCGCGGGGCGACGAGGCCGCAACACCAGTTCACCACCGCAATTGGGACACTTTCCGGCCAGGATCTCGCCCGCGCAGGACCGGCAGAATGTGCATTCGAAAGAACAAATGAATGCGTCAACGCTGTCGGGCGGCAAATCACGATCGCAACATTCGCAGTTCGGTCGCAGTTGCAGCATCTTTGCTCTCCTTCGCTATCTGACTACGCAAGCGGTGTAACGCAATACCCTACTCATCAAGGAAACCACCTCGAAAGAAGCACCAGGCCGTGCCATCGTGAAGATAGAAGTGCCCGTCGGCGCAGAAGTCTTTGCCAGGGAAAAACTCCCGATACGCCTTGGGCACCAGCCGAACAAGTTGCTCATCCGATAGCTCCTCGAATTGTTCCGGGGTGATCGGGCGTCCGACTCTGACTTTGATGGATTCCATTGATATGCAATTCTTTTGTGATGGCTAGAGTTTGATGGATTGGACGCCTTCTAAGCCTTGAGCACTGTAGCCGCGACCTCGACCAACTGCCCCACGTATCCTAGCCGCGCCACCCCCAAGAGAGTCGCAGGGGGAACGCTCCCGTCGAACGACTCAGCCACGGCCTTCCAGGCAGCCGAGAGATTGGCTTGCTCTCCCACCACGTAGACCACCAGCTCGCGCACATCCGAGTTTGAGAAACCGTGCACGGCCAAAACAGAGCTGAGGTTGCTCAAGCACTGAATGGCCTGGGCGTAGGCGTTGTCGAGTCCCACGAGCCTTCCTTGCGCGTCGTGTGGCAATTGGCCCGGCAACAAATAACTGATCGCCCACGCGCTGGGCGTACTGATACTGCGGCGTGGGAGGCAGGCCTGCGGCGATTTCTGCTTCATTCACCAGTGCAGCGCCTTAGGTTTGATGTTGTGCATGTGCATTGATACCTCCTTCGTTGACATGCTCAAGTTTGATATGAGGCGACGCACCAGCCGAAGGACCAATTCTCCCAAGACGTCTCTTTGAAGCAGACCATCACGTTCTCAGGATTCATCCCCTGGCGCGACAGACTCGCCATCAGGTCCTCGAGCAATTTCTTCTTCACCTTGACACTGCGGCCAACGGACCAAAGGATTTCAATGAGTACAAAGTCGTCGGTTCGATCATGCTTGAGGTCCGGATAGCTGGGATCGTAGTTGAAGTCTTCCGTTGCAAGCTCGAGCACGCGATGGAACTTGTCGGTCGGAGGCACCCCCGAAGCAACAAGCGCGTCATGAACCGCATCCAGCACGCCGGCCTTGAACGCGCCGGACTTCGGTTTGCGGACGGTTAGCGTGACTAGTGGCATTCTCTACTCCTCAAGAGCCTGACGATTTGAGGCGGACCCACTCAGGATCAAGTCCGGCATGACCGCTACTCCACCCGCTCGATGGATGTCGGCTTGAACCCCAGGTCCGCCGCCTTCCCCTTGCGCCCGCGCGCAGCCTTGGCGTTGTTCAAGCTAGCGGATCTCCAGCGTCTCGTCGCGCTCCTTGCCGCCGCGCCCTATGCCGGAAATCTTCACGCTGCGGGTATAGGCAGCCGCGCCCGCCAGCGTGTCCTTGGCGTCCAGGTCGATCAGCATCAGGCCGCGTCCGCCGTTGGACATCGGCTTGAGCTCGCTGATCTCGAAGGTGAGGATGCGCCCACCGGTGGAGGCACAGGCCACGTGCGTGGCGGGCGCCTGCGGCGGCACGTTGGCCGGCGACGGCCGGCACACGACTTCGCCTTCGCCGCAGCTGATGAACGCCTTGCCGGCTTTCAGGCGCGACATCATGTTCTCCACCGTCGCCAGGAAACCGTAGCCGCCCGAGCTTGAGAGCAGCAGCCAGGCGCCCGGCGCGCCGGCGAAGTAATGAACCAGATGCGTGCCCGGTTCCAGCTCGATCAAGGTGGTCACGGGTTGGCCGTCGCCGCGCGCGCCCGGCAGAGTCGACACCGGCACGGTGTACACCCGGCCATTGCTGCCGAAAGCCAGCAAGGTATCGACCGTGCGGCATTCGAAAGCCGCGTACAAACCATCGCCGGCCTTGAACGCGAATTCCTGGCTGGTGGCCGTGGCCCCGGCACGATCGCGTGCCCACCCTTGCTTCGCGCGCACCCAGCCCTTTTGCGAAACGACGACCGTCACGGGCTCGTCGATCACCTTGATCTCGGCCACGGCTTTCTTTTCGGCCTGGATCAGCGTGCGGCGCGCGTCGGCGAATTGCTTGGCGTCCTGCTCGATCTCCTTGACCATCAGCCGGCGCAGCGCCGCCGGGCTGCCGAGGATTTCTTCCAGCTTCCCCTGCTCTTCGCGCAGTTCCTTCAGCTCCTGCTCGATCTTGATCGCTTCCAGCCGTGCCAATTGGCGCAGGCGGATTTCCAGGATGTCCTCGGCCTGGCGGTCGCTCAAGGCGAAACGCGCGATCAGGGCCGCCTTGGGTTCGTCGCTCCTGCGGATGATGGCGATCACTTCGTCGATGTTCAGCAGCACCAGCTGCCGGCCTTCGAGGATGTGGATGCGGTCCAGGACCTTGCCCAGACGATGGCGCGAACGCCGCTCGATGGTGGCCTGGCGGAACTCGATCCACTCCAGCAGCATCTGCCGCAACGACTTCTGCACCGGCCTGCCGTCCAGCCCGATCGAGGTGAGGTTGATCGGCGACGAGCTTTCCAGGCTGGTCTGGGCCAGCAGCGTGGTAATGAGATCGCGTTGCTCGATGCGGCTGGTCTTGGGCTCGAACACCAGGCGGACGGCGGCATCCTTGCTCGATTCGTCGCGCACCGTATCGAGCACCGACAGCACGGTCTGCTTGAGCTGCACCTGGTCCTGGCTCAGCGCCTTCTTGCCGGCCTTGACCTTGGGGTTGGTGAGTTCCTCGATCTCTTCCAGCACCTTCTGCGTGCTCACGCCCGGCGGCAATTCGTTGACGACGAGTTGCCACTGGCCGCGCGCGAGTTCCTCGATCTTCCAGCGCGCCCGCACCTTGAGCGAGCCGCGCCCCGTGCGGTAGGCCTCGGCGATGTCCGACGCCGGGCTGATGATCTGGCCGCCGCCCGGATAGTCCGGGCCCGGCAGCAGCTCGGCCAACTCCTCGTCGGGCAGCTTGCTGTTCTTGATCAGCGCCACGCAGGCGTCGGCCACTTCGCGCAGGTTGTGGCTGGGGATCTCGGTGGCCAGGCCCACGGCGATGCCGCTGGCGCCATTGAGCAGCGTGAACGGCAGGCGCGCGGGCAGCTGCTGCGGCTCCTGCGTGCTGCCGTCGTAGTTGGGAATGAAGGCCACCGTGCCTTCGTCGATCTCGTCGAGCAGCAGGTTGGTGATTCGCGCCAGCCGCGCTTCGGTGTAGCGCATCGCCGCGGCGCCATCGCCGTCGCGGCTGCCGAAGTTGCCGTGGCCGTCGATCAGCGGGTAGCGTTGCGAAAAGTCCTGCGCCATGCGCACCAGCGCGTCATACGCCGCCTGGTCGCCGTGCGGATGGAAGCGGCCCAGCACGTCGCCGACGACCCGTGCACTCTTGACGGGCCGGGCGCCGCCCGCGCCGGTATAGCCCAGGCCCATGCGCGACATGGAATACAGGATGCGGCGCTGCACCGGCTTTTGCCCGTCGCACACGTCGGGCAAGGCGCGCCCCTTCACAACGCTGAGCGCGTATTCGAGATAGGCCCGCTGGGCATACGAGGCCAGGTCCAGCTCGGTGTCGTCGCCGCCGTCGCCGCTGTTGAGAGGGATCGTTTCTTGGTCCATGGATTTCGAAAGGCAGAAAAATTAACAGATTCAGGCCAGCAGTTCGTCAGCCGTGAGCGTGAGGATGCGGCGCTCGGAAGGCGCCAGCAATTGCTGGTCCAGCTTCACCGACAGACGCTGCAGCAGCGTCTTGGCGGGCATGTCGTCGACGGGGACCGCCGCGAGCACGACGCGAAAGTGCAGGAACTCGGTGGGCGCCGCGGGCAGCGGTTCCTTCAATCCGGCAACCAGGATGCGGCTGGCCAGGTTGGCCGAGCCTTCAGCCAGCGTCATGCCCTCGGCCAGCACCGCGATGCGCGAATGCGACAGGCGGGCAGCGACGTCGCCATCGCGCAGCGTCTGGCGGATGCGATTGGCCGCAACCAGCAGCGCCGACTCGGCCACTTCGGGCCCGAATTCAGCCGACAGCCCCTCGAGGCCCTCGATGTGCGCGAGCAGCAGCACGCTGGGGTGGCCGTAGCGCTTGATCAAGTTGCGCACCGCGCGCACGCGGTCATAGAAGATCAACGACGTGGACAGTCCGGTCAGCGGATCCACGGTGTTGCGCGCATCCATGCGCAAACGCGTTTCCCCGAAGATCCGGTTGCGCCAGGCCGTCGCCAGGAAAACCGCCGCGGTCCACACACTCAGCAATGCCGCCAGCGGCAACACGGGATCGGGCGCGCTGTCCAGCGAGCACCATCCCTGCCAGCCAACGCCGGCGACCAGGGCCAACTGGCCGGGCACCAGCCACCAGGCCCAGGGCCGGCTTTGCGGCCACGCACGCAGCATGATCACCATGACGAATCCGCTCCAGACGGCCAGGCCGGGCAGCAGCAGGTGCCGGCCCCCGAAGTAGCCGGCCACCGCCAGCGCCGGCAAGAGGCCCAGGCTGATGACCATCAGCCAACGGCGGGGTTGGCGCGAGGCGCCCGCATGTCTCACCAGTTCGCGCAGCTGCAGGCCGTCCACAGCCAGGACCAGGAAGAGGATGGCTTCGGCAAGAACGCGGTGGCCTCCCACCACGGTCTGCACCGCCAGCACGCCCATCATGGTCGCCATGCCGTGCAGGAGCAGCGCTCGCTCGCGGTAGAGCGTTTGCGATGATGACGCTGAAGCAGACGACCAGGACCTGCACCCCGGTGAAGGCGCCCAGCGCGACCAGTTCATCCGGATCAACCGGCAAGGCCGTCATCGCCTGGTCCTTTGGAGCTGCGCGTATGCGCGGCGCGAGGGTAATCACGCTGGCCGGCTGAACGCCAAGTGCCGCTCATGGTCATGCGCGCATCTCCAGCCCCAGGCTGCGGCGCCCGGTGAACTCGTGCTGCAGCATGGACATGACGATCAGGGAATCGAAGCCATCCGCCACCTTCACCGCGTCGCGCAGCTTGCCCTCCACCACGAAGCCTTCGCCGTCGTACAAGGACTTGGCCCGGGTATTGCGCGCCTTCACGTCGAGCCAGAAGCGGTGCGCGCCCAGGTCGTCGAAGGCGACCTTCTTGGCAACCCGCAGCGCCGCCCGGCCAAAGCCCGAGCCCTTGGCCTGGACCACCATGCGCTTGAGCTCGAGCGACTGGTGCTGGCTGCGGCAACCGATCAGGATCAGGAAGCCGACGGCGTTGAGGTCGGGGCCGCCCTCGATGATGAAATGGCGGAAATCCGGGAACCGGATCGCGGCCTCGTGCTGGGTGCGCTCCCAGGGCGTGATGAATGGCAGGTTGTCCGGATCCTGCTCGAGCGAAAGCACGAACTCCAGGTCGCTCGTCATCGTCGGGCGCAGGCGCACCCGGACCGTTGGGCGGTCGGGTGAGCTGGCGGGGGAGTTGGCGGCGGTCATCAAGCAGCTTGCTTTAGATGTCGATTTCTACAGCGTCCCCATGCAGTTCCATCAGCTCGCGGCGGGCGGCGGCTTCGCCCTTGCCCATCAGCTTGGTGATCAGGTTTTCGGTCTGCAGGAAGTCCACCTTGCCCAATTGGACCGGCAACAGGCGGCGCGTGTCCGGATTGAGCGTGGTATCCCACAGTTGCTCCGCGCTCATCTCGCCCAGGCCCTTGAAGCGGCTGATGCTCCAGGCCCCTTCGCGCACCCCTTCCTTGCGCAGCTTGTCCAGGATGGCGGTCAATTCGCCCTCGTCGAGCGCATAAGTCTTGGAAGCGGGCTTTTTCCCCCGGGCCGGTGCATCCACACGGAACAGCGGCGGCCGGGCCACGTAGACATTGCCGGCTTCTATCAGTTTGGGGAAATGACGGAAGAACAAGGTCAGCAGCAGGACCTGGATGTGCGAGCCGTCCACGTCCGCGTCCGAAAGGATGCAGACCTTGCCGTAGCGCAGGCCCGAAAGGTCGGGCGTGTCGTTGGGGCCGTGGGGATCGACGCCGATGGCCACCGCGATGTCGTGGATTTCGGTGTTGGCGAACAGGCGGTCGCGCTCGACCTCCCAGGTGTTGAGCACCTTGCCGCGCAGCGGCAGGATGGCCTGGCTTTCCTTGTCGCGGCCCATCTTGGCGCTGCCACCGGCCGAGTCGCCCTCCACGAGGAAGACCTCGTTGTGGCTGATGTCCTTGCTTTCGCAGTCCGTCAGCTTGCCCGGCAGCACGGCCACGCCCGAGCCCTTGCGCTTCTCGACCTTCTGCCCGGCCTTCTGCCGGCTTTGCGCGGCCTTGATCGCCAGCTCGGCCAGCTTGCGGCCGTATTCCACGTGCTGGTTGAGCCACAGCTCGAGCGCCGGCCGCACGAAGCTGGACACCAGGCGCACGGCGTCGCGCGAATTCAGGCGCTCCTTGATCTGGCCCTGGAACTGCGGATCCAGCACCTTGGCCGACAGCACATACGAGGCGCGGGCGAACACGTCCTCGGGCAACAGCTTGACGCCCTTGGGCAGCAGCGAATGCAGGTCGACGAAGCTCTTCACCGCATTGAACAGGCCATCGCGCAGGCCGCTCTCGTGCGTGCCGCCGGCGCTGGTGGGGATGAGGTTGACGTAGCTCTCGCGCATCGGCTGGCCGTCTTCGGTGAAGGCCACGCACCACTGCGCGCCCTCGCCTTCGGCGAAGTTGTCGTTGTTCTGGGCGAACCCTTCGCCCTCGAACAGCGGGATCACCGGGTCGCCCGTGAGGGTCTGCATCAGGTAGTCGCGCAGGCCGCCCTTGTATTGCCAGCTCTGCGTTTCCTTGGTCTTCTCGTTGACCAGCGACACCGTGACGCCCGGCATCAGCACGGCCTTGCTGCGCAGCAGGTGCGCCAGCTCGGCCATCGGCAACTGGCTGGATTCGAAATACTTGGGGTCGGGCCAGACGCGCACCGTCGTGCCCTGGCGGCGGTCGCCCTCCACGGCTTTGCGCAGTTGCAGTTCCTCGGTGACGTCGCCGCCCTGGAACACGATCCTGGCCACCTGGCCGTCGCGGTGCGTGGTCGCTTCCAGGCGCTTGGCCAGCGCGTTGGTCACCGACACGCCAACGCCGTGCAGGCCGCCCGAGAAGCTGTAGGCGCCGCCCTTGCCCTTGTCGAACTTGCCGCCGGCATGCAGGCGGGTGAACACCAGTTCGATCACCGGGGCTTTTTCTTCGGGATGCAGGCCGAACGGGATGCCGCGGCCGTCGTCCTCGATGCTCACGGAGCCGTCGGAATGCAGGGTGGTCTTGATCCGCTTGCCGTAGCCGGCCAGCGCCTCGTCCGCCGCGTTGTCCAGCACTTCCTGGAGGACGTGCAGCGGGTTGTCGGTGCGCGTGTACATGCCCGGCCGCTGCTTGACGGGCTCCAGGCCCTTGAGCACGCGGATCGAACCTTCGGAGTATTCGGGGGGGAGTTTGCTTGCCATGGGAGCGTGGATTGTAGTCCGGCTGGCGTTTGAATACTGTATGGGCGTACATATCCACTGCCATCTGGACAACCCTTCGCAAGCATGCCTGTACGGCCTTTGGCTACAGTCGCCGCGGATGCAACCCCAAAAGCTCTCCATGGCCCAGGTCCTTGCCTGCGGCGCCGCCATCGTCACCCTGTCCATGGGCATCCGCCACGGCTTCGGCCTGTGGCTGCAACCCATCACCCAGGCCCAGGGCTGGACGCGCGAAACCTTTGCCTTCGCCCTGGCCATCCAGAACCTGGCATGGGGCTGCTTCGGCATCTTCGCCGGCATGGTCGCCGATCGCTTCGGCGCCTTCAGGGTCCTGGTCGTCGGCGCCCTGCTCTACGCCGCGGGCCTGGCCGGCATGGCGCTTTCGCCGAACGCCATGGCGTTCACGCTGACGGCAGGCATCCTGATCGGCGCGGCCCAGGCCGGCACGACCTATGCGGTGATCTACGGTGTGCTCGGGCGCCAGATCGACCCGGCCAAGCGGTCCTGGGCCATGGGCGTGGCCGCCGCCGCCGGCTCGTTCGGCCAGTTCCTCATGGTGCCGGTGGAAGGCTTCCTGATCTCCGGCTTCGGCTGGCAGGAGGCCCTGCTCGTGCTCAGCCTGTGCGTGCTGCTGATCGCGCCCCTGGCCTGGGGCCTGCGCGAGCCCGGGTTCGCCGGCGGATCGGCCCCCAGGCGCGAGCAATCCATCGCGCAAGCCTTGCGTGAAGCCTTCAAATACCCGAGTTTCCAGCTCCTGATGGCGGGCTACTTCGTCTGCGGCTTCCAGGTCGTGTTCATCGGCGTGCACATGCCCAGCTACCTCAAGGACAAGGGCCTGTCGCCGGAGGTGGCCAGCTACGCCCTCGCCCTGATCGGGCTGTTCAACGTGTTCGGCACCTACATCGCGGGCAGCCTGGGGCAGAAGCTCGCCCGGCGAAAGATCCTGGCGGCGATCTACCTGGGCCGTTCCATCGCCATCGCGGTGTTCCTGTGGGCGCCGTTGACGCCGCTGTCCGTCTACGTGTTCGCCAGCGTGATGGGACTGCTGTGGCTCTCCACCGTGCCGCCGACCAACGCCACCGTGGCGCAGATCTTCGGGGTGGCGCACCTGTCCATGCTCGGCGGCTTCGTGTTCTTCAGCCACCAGATCGGCTCCTTCATGGGCGTCTGGCTGGGGGGCCTCCTGTACGACCGTACCGGCAGCTACGACATCGTCTGGTACATCGCGATCGTCCTGGGCGTCTTCGCGGCGATCGTGAATCTGCCGGTGCGTGAAACGCCCATCCTGCGGGCCGCGCCGCAGCGTGGTTGAGGGTTGAAATGAGGCAGCGCACACGCAAGTTGCTCGCCTACGGCGCCGCCGTGGCGGTGCTGCTGGCCGTGTTTGCCCTGTATACGCGGCCGCTGATCCTGGTCACACTCGCGGACCAGATCTGGGCCTGCTTCAATTGAGCTGCCATGAAAATCTTCATCATCACCGGCGCCTCCGACGGAATAGGCGCCGAAATGGCTCGCCAGCTGGCGGCAGCCCACCGCGCCGATGCCGGCCTGGTGCTCGCCGCGCGCAACCGCGAAAAGCTCGACGCCGTGGCGGCACAGTGCGAGGCGCTGGGCGCCCAGACCCTGGTGGTCGTGACCAATGTTTCCGAAGAGCCGCAATGCCGGGCGCTGGTGGACCAGGCCGTGCAGCAGTTCGGCCGGATCGATGCGCTGATCAACAACGCCGGCGTCTCGGCCCAGGCGCTGTTCGCCGACGTCAAGGCCGCAGGACCTGCACTGGTACGAAAACCTGATGAAGGTCAACCTCTGGGGCAGCGTCTGGTGCACCCACGCGGCCTTGCCGCACCTGGTGGCCAGCAAAGGCAGCATCGTGGCGGTTTCTTCGCTGGCCGGGCTGGTGGGCGTACCCGGCCGCACGGCCTACAGCGCCACCAAGTTCGCCATGACGGGATTTTTCGAAGCGCTGCGGGCCGAACTCAAGAGCAGCGGCGTGAGCGTCACTACGGCCTTTCCCGGCGTGGTGGCCACCAGCATCCGCCATCGCGGCTACAACGCCCGCGGCGAGCCTGCCGGCGCTTCGGGGCTGAAGGAAGACGACGCAATGAGCGTGGAAGAATGCGCGCGGCTCATCGTCGAAGGCATGAACGCGCGCCGGCGCGAGGTGGTCATGACGGCCAGGGGCAAGCTCGGCCGCTTCGTCAAGCTCATCGCGCCGGGCATGGTGGAGCGCATGGCCCTGGCCGCGCTCAAAGACGAAGCGAAGCCCCACTGATCCCGACGCATGATGCACGGCACCGAAGAAGCTTCGCCCTGGGTGCGGCGCTGGAGCCACCTGCGTGCCGGCCGGCGGAACCGTGCTGGACGTGGCGTGCGGATACGGCCGGCACATGCGCTGGTTTGCAGCTCAAGGCCATCCGGTGACCGGGGTGGACCGCCTGGATGAAGCGATTTCTTCCGTGGCGGATCTTGGCGAAGCCGTGCTGGCCGACATCGAGAACGGGCCCTGGCCTTTCACGGGCCGAACCTTCGACGGCGTGGTCGTCACCAACTACCTGTGGCGGCCCTTGCTCCCGGCCATCGTGCAGAGCGTCGCCCCCGGGGGCGTGCTGATCTACGAAACCTTCGCCGCCGGCAACGAAACCGTGGGCAAGCCCTCCAGGCCCGACTTCCTGCTTCAGCCCGGCGAACTGCTGCGCGCCTGCCAGGAGCTGCGCGTGGTGGCCTACGAGGATGGTTTCCTGGATGAGCCGCCGCAGGTTCATCCAGCGCATAGCCGCCGTGAGGCCCGCGACCGGGCCGTCTGAGGCGCGCTTCAGCACCGGCTCTAGTTAGAATCGCTGTTTCCAGAGAAGACTTTGAAATGACACCGATTACAGGCAGCATCGTGGCGCTGGTCACCCCGATGCACGAAGACGGCAGCGTGGACTATCCCGCGCCTGCGCAAGCTGATCGACTGGCACATCGCCGAAGGCACCGACTGCATCGGCGTCGTGGGCACCACGGGCGAATCGCCCACGGTCAGCGTCGAGGAACACCAGGAAATCATCCGCGTCTCGGTCGAACAGGCCAAAGGGCGCGTGCCCATCATGGCCGGCTGCGGCGCGAACTCCACGGCCGAAGCCATCGAGCTCGCCAGGTTCGCCCGGAAGGTCGGCGCCGATTGCCAGCTGCAGGTGGTGCCCTACTACAACAAGCCCACGCAGGAAGGCCAGTACCGCCACTTCAAGGCGATCGCCGAGGCGGTGGGCGACTTGCCGATCATTCTCTACAACGTGCCCGGCCGCACCGTGGCCGATATGCAGCACGATACGGTGCTGCGGCTGGCCGAAGTGCCCGGCATCGTCGGCATCAAGGAAGCCACCGGCAACATCGAGCGCGCCCAATGGCTGATCCAGGATGTGCCCGAGGGCTTTGCCGTGTATTCCGGCGACGACCCGACCGCCGTCGCGCTGATGCTGTGCGGCGGCCAAGGCAACGTGAGCGTGACGGCGAACGTCGCGCCGCGCCTGATGCACGAACTGTGCGTGGCCGCGGTGGCGGGCGATGCCCGGGGCGCGATGGAAATCCAGCGCAGGCTGATGCCGGTGCACAAGCAGCTCTTCGTCGAGGCCAACCCGATCCCGGTCAAGTGGGCGATGGCCCGCATGGGCCTGTGCGGCGGCGCCCTGCGCCTGCCGATGACGCCGCTGTCGCCGGCCAACGAGGCCGTCGTGGAAGCCGCGCTTCGCGCCAGTGGCCTCCTGGCCTGATTCCTGAGAACCCAATCCTTAAAGGGATGACGTAATGCAATCTGCAAAATTCGGCGTACTGGCGATCTGCGCCGCGCTTTCGCTTTCGGCCTGTTCGGCGCTGGACAGCGACAAGATCGACTACAAGAGCGCGAGCAAAGGCGTCGGCCTGGAGGTCCCTCCCGATCTGAACCAGCTGTCGCGCGACTCGCGCTACACGGTTCCCGGCGGAGCCGTCACCGCGAGCAACTTCCAGGTCGGCCAGGCCGCGCCGGCCATGCCCACCGCGGCATCGACGCTGGGCGACGTGCGTATCGAACGCGCCGGCACGCAGCGCTGGCTGGTCGTCAACCGCTCCGCCGACCAGCTGTGGGGGCCCGTGCGGGACTTCTGGCAGGAAAGCGGCTTCCTGCTGACGATGGACGAGGCCAGCCTGGGCATCATGGAAACCGACTGGGCGGAAAACCGCGCCAAGATCCCGCAGGACTTCATCCGCAGCACGCTGGGCAAGCTGCTCGACTCGGTTTACTCCACGTCCGAACGCGACCGCTTCCGCACCCGCATGGAGCGCAGCGCCAGCGGCGGCACCGAGATCTACGTCAGCCATCGTGGAATGATCGAGGTCTACAACAACAAGGAGAAGGACCAGACGGTCTGGCAACCGCGCGCCACCGACCCTGAGCTCGAGGCCGAATTCCTGCGCCGCCTCATGGTCAAGCTCGGCGTGCCGCAAGAGCAGACCAAGACGCTGGTTGCGTCGGGCGCGGCAAAACCCACCTCGCGTGTCGCGGCCGTCGGCAGCACGCCCGTGGTACAGATCGACGAAGGGTTCGACCGCGCATGGCGCCGCGTGGGCCTGGCGCTGGACCGCACCGGCTTCACGGTGGAAGACCGCGATCGCGCCCAGGGCACCTACTTCGTCCGCTACGTGGAGCCCAACCCGGACAAGCAGGACAAGGGCTTCTTCGGCAAGCTGTTCAGCGGCTCGGAAAAAGCCTCGGCGCCGCTGAAGTACCGCATCAACCTCAAGAGCCAGGGCGAATCGACCACCGTGTCGGTGCTCAACGCCAGCGGCGCCCCGGAAAGCTCGGCCAATGCCCAGCGCATCGTGCAGGTGATTGCGGACGACCTGAAGTAGCACGATGCTGCGCTTCAAAAGCCTGGGCAGCGGCAGCTCGGGCAACGCAACGGTTGTCCAGGCGCGCAGCACCACCCATATCACCCACCTGCTGGTGGACTGCGGGCTCGGCATCCGCCAGCTCGACGTCCGCCTGGGACAGGCCGGGATGCTGGCCGAGCAGATCGACGCGATCTTCATCACCCACGAACACGCCGACCACATCGGCTGCGCGCGCCGGCTGGCGCTGCGCCACCGCATCCCTGTCTGGATGAGCCACGGCACCTACAGCGCCATGGGGGAACCCGATTTCGAAGGCCTGCTTCGGATCGCCTGCTGACAACGTCGACTATCGAGATCGGCCCGCTGGCCGTACTGCCCTTCACCGTGCCGCACGATGCGCGCGAGCCGCTGCAGCTGACCTGCAGCGACGGCGCCTCCACGCTGGGCGTGCTGACCGACCTGGGCCACGCCACCAGCCACGTGCTGGAAATGCTGGCGGGCTGCGGCACCCTGTTGCTGGAGTGCAACCACGATCCGACGATGCTCGCGGCTTCGACCTATCCGCCTTTTCTCAAGCGCCGCGTGGGCGGCGCCTGGGGCCATCTCGCCAACGAAGCGGCGGCAGCGATCGCGCAGGCCATCCGGCCGCGCGGCCTCAAGCAGGTGGTCGCCGCGCACCTGAGCGAACAGAACAACCGGCCCGAGCTGGCGCGCCAGGCCCTGGCAGCGGCCATGGGCTGCAGTGAAGCCGACATCCATGTGGCCGACGGCGCCAGCGGCTGCGGCTGGCTGACCGCCTGAGGCACCTGCACGCGCCCATAAAAAAGCCGCCCGAGGGCGGCTTTTTTGATGAATCGGAAGGACCGATTACTTGGCGGCGCTGGCGGGGGCAGCAGCGGCAGGAGCAGCAGCGGCAGCAGCGGAAGCGGCGCCGGCGGCAGCGTCAGCAGCGGGGGCGGCAGCAGGAGCAGCGGCGGGAGCGGAGCGGAGCGGGAGCCGGAGCAGCGGCGGGAGCCGGGGCGGCCGGAGCAGCGCTTCTTCCTTCTTGCCACAAGCGGCCAGGGCTGCGGCTGCAATCAGGGTCGCCAATACGAGCGATTTCTTCATTTCAAGTTTCCTTTTATGGGTAGAACAATTTCCGGAAATTGTCAGTGCCGCCGGTTGGCCGCTAATGACTGAGCAGCAAGGACTCGAGCTCTTGCTGCTCAACCTGAAATTATAGGCTGAAAACAAGCCCGAAAACCCTTAGGGCACGGCCCGAATGTCCAGTTCAGGCCACTACAGGCCCAGCGTGACCGCGGGAAAAGAAGGCGTGCTCTTCTGCAGCCACTCCTGCAGGTTTTCGCGCAGCAGCACGCGCCTCTCCGGTTCGCTGCCGCTGACGCCATTGCAGCGCTCGGGATCCAGCCTTTGCATCACCCAGCCAGGGCTCCAGATGGCGCTGGGCAGGTCCAGCGGGTCAGCCGAGCTGCAGGCGCGCGCCTCGATGATGTGCGACCACGTCTTGCGCCAGCTCACGAAGCGGGCATGGCGCCGCACGACCTCGTCGTAGCGCCGCGCCAGCAAGGTGCAGCGGCGGCCTGTCGCCGACCACTCCTGCAGCGACTGCGCCACCTCGCGCTCGCCCAGCGGCCAGTCCTCGAAGCTCGCGTCCGAAAGGATGATCTCGCGCCAGCCTTCGCGGGCTGCGCAGGCCAGCGCATCACGCACGAGTTGCCGGAACGCCTCGCGGCCGGTGAATCGCCCGGAAGGCAGCGCCGGTTGCGCGTTTGGATCTGGGGAGGTTGAAGTCATTGCCGCTCCTTTCCTGCATGCGCCCAGCCTGCTTCGCACCAGGACTGCAGCAGCGAACGCACGGCCTCGCTGGCGCGCGCGAGCTCGCCGGCGCCCAGGCTGCGCCGGTCGGCCAGCGCGCGCATGAGAGCCGCATCGCGGCCCGATGCGCGATAGCTTTCGCCGTTGATGAAGACATGCCTGGCGTCGTACATCATGCGCGTGCGGCGGTCGAGCACGACCTGGCGGCCGGCGCCGCGCGCAGAGCCGCCCTCGAACCAGACGTTGGCCTTGGGCTCGGTGAGGTATTCGCCGAGCGCGCGATCCTGCGCGGCCGGGTCCTTCAGCGCGGCCAGCAGCGCCTCGCGCGCGAAACGCTGCAGTTGCGTCGGGATCGCCCCGGCGGCAGCGCGTCGCCTCCTGCGAGGGGTCGCGGTACAGGCTTTCGCCCGCGAGTTCGGCGGCGTCCTCGGACAGGCGCTGCAGCAGTTCGCGCGCCAACTCGCCCCGCCCCGGCGAACGAAAACCGATCGAATAGGTCTGGCACTCGCCCTGCGCGACGCCGTCATGCGCATACAGCGGCGGCAGGTACAGCATGTCGCCGGGCTCGAGGACGTATTCCTCCTCGGGCTCGAAATTCGCGAGTACTTTCAGCGGCAGGTCGTCGCGCAGCGTCAGGTCTTTCTGCCGGCCGATGCGCCAGCGCCTGCGCCCCTGCGCCTGCAGCAGGAACACGTCGTAGCTGTCGAAATGCGGGCCGACGCCGCCGCCATCGCTGGCGTAGCTGATCATCAGGTCGTCGACCCGCGCCTGGGGCACGAAGCAGAACCGGGACAAGAGCTCATGCGCGCGGTCGTCATGCAGGTCCACCCCTTGCACCAGCAGGGTCCAACCCGGCCGTGACAGCGGCGGCAGCGACCGCCGCTGGAACGGCCCCCGGCGAAAGGACCACTCGCCCCCGGTTTGGGCGACCAGGCGCGACTCGACCTCTTCGCGCCCCGACAGGGCGAACAGCTCGCTGCGCGACAAGAGCGGCTGCAGGCCCGGCACGGCGCCGCGCACCAGCAGTGGCTTCTTCTGCCAGTGCCGCTTCATGAATTGCTGCGGCGACAGGCCGCCCAGCAGGGGGAGTGTTTGTGTGATTTGCATGGACCGGTGCCACAATTGTCATATGGAAATCACACAACAATGCGTGGTCGCGCTGACCTGGACGCTGAAAGATACGCTGGGCGAGGTGCTGGACGAACTGGACGGACCCGGTGGAGTTCCTGGTGGGCGGCGACGACCTGCTGGCCAAGATCGAGGAGGCCCTGCAGGGCCACGAGGCCGGCGACAAGATCGACCTGCACCTGGAGCCCGAGGAAGCCTTCGGCGACTACAACGACCAACTGGTCTTCCTGGAGCCACGCACGCTGTTCCCGGCCGAACTGGAGGAAGGCATGACGTTCGAGGGCCTGCCTCCCGGCGCCAACGCGGACGCGCCCCGGGACGTGCTGTACACCGTCACTGAAATCTATCCCGAGCACGTGGTGCTGGATGGCAATCATCCGCTGGCGGGCATCGCCATCCGCCTTCATCTGAAGGTGGAGAAGGTGCGCGAGGCCACGGAAGAAGAAATCGGCCGCGGCTCGGCGGGAACCGGCTTCTTCAAGGTGCAACGCGGGGCACCGGACGGCACCCCGCTGCACTGACTTCGCCGCTCTCAGGCGAGATAGATCACGCCGTTTTCGATGCGCACGCGGTCGCCCGGGCGCAGGTCGCCGGTGGCGCTCACGTCATAGGTGCGCATCTGGCCCTGGTCGGTCTGCACCGTCACGCGATGAACCGCGCTTGTCGTGGGGTAGTTGCCCGGAGTGCCGCCACCGGCAACCCGGTTGCCTACGTAGGCTCCGCCCAGCGCGCCCAGGATCGTGGCAGCAGCGCGGCCGCCTCCACTGCCGACCTGGTTGCCCAATGCTCCACCAACCACCCCGCCAATCACAGTACCCGCGGGGCTGACGGGCGCCGCACCGGTGGCGGGCCTGATCAGCGAGACGCTGGTCACGCGGCCATACTCCACGCCGACCTGCTGAGCAGGATAAGTGCCGGGTAAGTGGCGGGCGGCGTCTGCGACACCGGGTAGTTGTTGGGGCCGTACGGATCGTAGGGGCCGCAGGCCGCCAGCATTGCAGCCGCCGCGACGCCGGAAGCGATCAGAGCGAAACGTGAAGTACGCATAGGAGTCTCCTTGCTTTTATGAATCCGGCGCAGCCGACGGCTCGCCTCATGTAATCATTAGAGTCAAGGTTCGAACGACCCTGTGCCGCAGGCAATGCCGCGCATCCCTGTAGGAACCCGCAGGCGCGGCTGTGTAGGAAGCTGCCGATACGGCAGGGCTAGGAGCCTGCGGCTCCTGCGCTTCAGCCCTTGCCGGTTGAGCCGTATCCGTTCTCGCCGCGCTGCGTGGCGGGAAACTCAGCCACCACGTTGAATTGCGCCTGCACCACGGGCACGATCACCAGTTGTGCCAGCCGCTCCATGGGCTGCAGGGTGAACTCCACGTCGCTGCGGTTCCAGGCGCTGACCATCAGCTGGCCCTGGTAGTCGCTGTCGATGAGGCCCACCAGGTTGCCCAGCACGATGCCATGCTTGTGGCCCAGGCCCGAGCGCGGAAGGATCATCGCCGCAAAGCCCGGATCCTTCAGCCAGATGGCGATGCCGGTGGGCACCAGCCGCCAGGCATTGGGCGCCAGCGTCAGGGGCTCGTCGAGGCAGGCTCGCAGGTCGAGGCCGGCGCTGCCGGGAGTAGCGTAGCTGGGGAGCTGGTCCACCATGCGCGGATCGAGGATCTTGACGTCGATTTTCATAAACGGTTTGCAATTTCGGCCACCAGCAGGCGGGCCAGTTCGAGTTTGGAAGCGCGCGGCACTTCACGCGTGCCGCGTTCGTCGACCAGCAGCAGCGCGTTGTCGTCGGCGCCGAAGGTCGCCGGGCCGATGTTACCCACCAGCAGCGGCACGCCCTTGCGCGCGCGTTTGGCCTGGGCGTTGGCCGCGAGGTCGTGGCTTTCGGCGGCGAATCCCACGCAGAACAATGCGCCCGACCTGGCCCGCGGCGATTGGGCCACCGTGGCCAGGATGTCGGGGTTTTCGGTGAAGGCGAGTTGCGGCATGTTGCCCGACCCGTCTTTCTTGATCTTGTGTTCGCAAGCGCTCGTCGGGCCGCCAGTCGGCCACGGCGGCCGTGGCGATGAATATGTCGGCGAGCTGGGCTTGCGGTTGCGTGGCGTGCAGCATGTCCTGCGCCGATTTCACGTCGATGCGCGTCACCCCGCGCGGCGTGGGCAGGCTCACCGGCCCTGCGACCAGCGTGACGTTGGCGCCGGCTTCGCGCGCCGCCCTGGCGATGGCGAAGCCCATCTTGCCGCTGGACAGGTTGGTGATGCCGCGCACCGGATCGATCGCTTCGAAAGTGGGGCCGGCCGTCACCAGCACCTCTTTGCCCGCAAGCCGCTTGGGCTGGAAGAAGGCAATGATGTCCTCCAGCAGCTCGGGCGGCTCCAGCATGCGGCCGTCGCCGGTTTCGCCGCAAGCCTGGAAGCCGCTGCCCACGCCCAGGATGTGCGCGCCGTCGGCGGCCAGCTGGACCATGTTGCGCTGCGTGGCCGGATGCGCCCACATCTCGCGGTTCATGGCCGGCGCCAGCAGCAGCGGCACCTTGTCGATCGGCCGGGCCAGGCACATCAGGCTGAGCAGCTCGTCGGCGCGGCCATGCAGCAGCTTGGCCATGAAATCCGCGCTGCACGGGGCGACGAGGATGGCATCGGCCTCGCGCGACAGGTTGATGTGGGGCATGTTGTTCGGCTCGCGGCTGTCCCATTGCGAGCCGTACACGGGCCGGCCGGACAAGCGCCTGCATGGTCACCGGCGTGATGAACTGCTCCGCCGCCTCGGTCATGACCACCTGCACCGTGGCGCCCTCCTTGATCAGGGCGCGGCACAATTCGGCGGCCTTGTAGCAGGCGATGCCGCCGGACAGCCCCAGGACGATGTGTTTGCCGGCCAAGTCGTTCATGGGCGCAATGTAGCAGAGAGGCCTCGTCATGCCGGACGCGATCCGGCATCCATCGCGGCGCGCGAACGTCCTGGATCCCGGGTCAAGCCCGGATGACAGCCGGTGCGCCAACGTGATCCGGGTCAAGCCCGGGATGACAGCAACGCTCTGCCCCGAGCACGCCTATAATCTCGCGTTTACCACCTCCCGGAAGCTCAGGCTTCCGGCCCTGACATGACCAAATTTGTCTTCGTCACCGGCGGTGTGGTGTCCTCCCTGGGCAAGGGAATCGCCTCAGCCTCCCTCGCTGCGATTTTGGAATCGCGGGGCCTCAAAGTCACTCTCATCAAGCTCGATCCATACATCAACGTCGATCCGGGCACCATGTCGCCCTTCCAGCATGGCGAAGTGTTCGTGACCGACGACGGCGCCGAAACCGACCTGGATCTGGGGCACTACGAGCGCTTCGTGACCACCCGCATGGCGCAAGGTCAACAACTTCACCACCGGCAAGATCTACCAGGCCGTGCTGGAAAAAGAGCGCCGCGGCGACTACCTGGGCAAGACCGTGCAGGTCATCCCCCACATCACCAACGAAATCCAGGAATTCATCAAGCGCGGCGCGCATTTCGGCCAACCTGGCGCGGCTGACGTCGCCATCGTCGAAATCGGCGGCACCGTGGGCGACATCGAGTCGCTGCCCTTCCTGGAAGCGGCGCGGCAGATGAGCCTGCGCATGGGCGCCAACAACACCGCGTTCGTTCACCTGACCTACGTGCCGTGGATCGCCGCTGCCGGCGAGCTCAAGACCAAGCCCACCCAGCACACGGCCAAGGAACTGCGGGCCATCGGTATCAGCGCCGACGCCCTGCTTTGCCGCGCCGACCGCAAGATTCCCGAGGACGAGCGCGCCAAGATTTCGCTGTTCACCAACGTGCCCGAATGGGGCGTGATCTCCATGTGGGACGTGAACACCATCTACAAGGTGCCGCGCATGCTGCACGAGCAGGGCCTGGACGGCCTCATCTGCGACAAGCTGCGCCTGAACACGCCGCCGGCCAACCTGACAGCGCTGGGACGACCTGGTTTACGAAACCGAGCACCCCCAGGGCGAAGTCAACATCGCCATGGTCGGCAAGTACGTGGACCTGTCGGACAGCTACAAGTCGCTCAACGAGGCGCTGCGCCACGCCGGCATGAAGAACCACGTGCGGGTGAAGATCGACTACGTCGATTCCGAGACCATCACGCCCGAGAACGTCTCGCAGCTGGCCAAGTACGACGCCGTGCTGGTGCCGGGCGGCTTCGGCAAGCGCGGCATCGAAGGCAAGATCGCGGCCGCGCGCTTCGCCCGCGAGAACAAGGTTCCCTACCTGGGCATCTGCCTGGGCATGCAGGTCGCCACCATCGAATACGCGCGCCACGTGGCGGGCCTGAAGGACGCCAACAGCACCGAATTCGAGCCGGCGACGCCCCACCCCGTCATCGCCCTGATCACCGAGTGGAAGGACGCGGACGGCACCATCAAGACCCGCGACGAGAACTCCGACCTGGGCGGCACCATGCGCCTGGGCGCGCAAAGCTCCGACGTGGCCAAGGACACGCTGGCCCACAAGATCTACGGCGACGTGGTCACCGAGCGGCATCGCCACCGCTACGAGGCCAACGTCAACTACCTGGACAAGCTGCGCCAGGCCGGACTGGTGATCTCGGCGCTGACCCAGCGCGAGCACCTGACCGAGATCGTCGAGTTGCCGCAGGACGTGCACCCCTGGTTCATGGGCGTGCAGTTCCACCCGGAATTCAAGTCCACGCCGTGGGACGGCCATCCGCTGTTCAACTCGTTCATCAAGGCGGCGGTGGAACATCACGCAGTCGGGCAAGGCCTCACTGAAGGCGGTCGCATGAAACTCTGCAGCTTCGACATCGGGCTTGACCAGCCCTTCTTCCTGATCGCGGGCCCCTGCGTGGTCGAGTCCGAGCAGCTGCAGATGGACACCGCCGGCGCGCTCAAGGAAATCACTTCCGCCTGGGCATCCCCTTCATCTTCAAGAGCAGCTACGACAAGGCCAACCGGTCTTCGGGCACCAGCTTTCGCGGCCCGGGCATGGAGCGCGGCCTGGAGATCCTGGCCAAGGTGAAGAAGGACCTGGGCCTGCCCGTCCTGACCGACGTGCACAGCGAAGCCGAGATCGCCGAAGTGGCGAAAGTGGTGGACGTGCTGCAGACGCCGGCCTTCCTGTGCCGCCAGACCGATTTCATCCGCGCGGTGGCGCAGTCGGGCAAGCCGGTGAACATCAAGAAGGGCCAGTTCCTCGCGCCCGGCGACATGAAGAACGTGATCGACAAGGCGCGTGCCGCCGCCAAGGAAAAGGGCCTGCCGGAAGACAGCTTCATGGCCTGCGAACGCGGCGCCAGCTTCGGCTACAACAACCTGGTGTCCGACATGCGCTCGCTGGCGATCATGCGCGAGACCGGCGCGCCGGTGGTGTTCGATGCAACGCACTCGGTGCAGCTGCCCGGCGGCCAGGGCACGAGCTCGGGCGGCCAGCGCGAGATGGTGCCGGTGCTGGCGCGCGCCGCCGTTGCCGTCGGCGTCGCGGGCCTGTTCATGGAAACCCATCCGGACCCGGCCAAGGCGCTCAGCGACGGCCCCAACGCCGTGCCGCTCAAGCACATGAAGGCGCTGCTCGAAACGCTGCTGGCGCTGGACCGCGTGACCAAGAAGAACGGCTTCCTGGAGAACAGCTTTGGCGCATGGAGCCATGACCAGTGCCTACATCATCGCCAACATCGACGTTACGAACCCGAACAATACGAAGAGCTACAAAAAGCTCGTCTACCGATTGCGATGAAGGCCCATGGCGCGGAAGTCTGCGTCCGCGGCGGCAAGGTCGAGGTGCTGGAAGGCGACTGGAATCCCGCCCGCCTGGTGATGCTGAAGTTCCCCAGCATGGAGCAGGCCACAGGCCTTCTACAACTCCGTCGAATACGAAGCCGCGAGGCAAGCGCGGCAAGGCGCTGCAGTGATGCGCATGATCGTCGTCGAAGGTGTGTGATCCGATTTAACAACTTTGAGAAGAGAAAACTTGAATGAGCGCAATCGTTGACATCGTCGGCCGGGAAATCCTGGACTCGCGCGGCAACCCCACCGTCGAATGCGACGTGCTGCTGGAGTCGGGCACCATGGGCCGCGCGGCCGTGCCCTCGGGCGCATCGACCGGCTCGCGCGAAGCCATCGAGCTGCGCGACGGCGACAAGGGCCGCTACCTGGGCAAGGGCGTGCTCAAGGCCGTGGAGCACATCAACACCGAAATCTCCGAATCGGTGCTGGGCCTGGACGCCTCCGAGCAGGCCTTCCTGGACAAGACGCTGATCGACCTGGACGGCACCGAGAACAAGGGCCGCCTGGGCGCCAACGCCACGCTGGCCGTTTCCATGGCCGTGGCCCGCGCCGCGGCCGAAGAATCGGGCCTGCCCCTGTACCGCTACTTCGGCGGCATGGGCGGCATGCAGCTGCCGGTGCCGATGATGAACGTGGTCAACGGCGGCGCGCACGCGAACAACAACCTCGACCTGCAGGAACTGATGATCATTCCCGGTGGGCGCCCCCAGCTTCCGCGAGGCGGTGCGCTATGGCGCCGAGGTGTTCCATGCGCTCAAGAAGATCATCCACGACAAGGGCATGAGCGTGGCCGTGGGCGACGAAGGCGGTTTCGCGCCGAACGTGGCCAACCATGAAGCCGCGATCCAGATGATCCTGCGAAGCCATCGAGCAGGCCGGCTACCGGCCCGGCGAGCAGATCGCCCTGGGCCTGGACTGCGCCGCCAGCGAGTTCTACAAGGACGGCAAGCTACCACGTCGAAGCCGAAGGCCTGACGCTGGACGCCGGGCGAGTGGACCAACATCCTCGCGAGCTGGGTCGACAAGTACCCGATCATCAGCATCGAAGACGGCATGGGCGAGAGCGACTGGGACGGCTGGAAGACGCTGACCGAGCGCCTGGGCAAGCGCGTGCAGCTGGTGGGCGACGACCTGTTCGTCACCAACACCAAGATCCTGAAGGAAGGCATCGACAAGAAGATCGCCAACTCCATCCTGATCAAGATCAACCAGATCGGCACGCTGACCGAAACCTTCGCCGCCATCGAGATGGCCAAGCGCGCCGGCTACACCGCGGTGATCAGCCACCGCTCGGGCGAGACCGAGGATTCGACCATCGCCGACATCGCCGTGGGCACCAACGCCGGCCAGATCAAGACCGGCTCGCTCTCGCGCTCGGACCGCATGGCCAAGTACAACCAGCTGCTGCGCATCGAGGAAGACCTGGGCGACGTCGCCAGCTACCCGGGCCGCGCGGCGTTCTACAACCTGCGCTGACTGCGGCCAACCGACTCGTCCCGGCCTTCCTCATCGCACTGCTCGCTGATCGTTCATGCGCAGCTGTGGTTTGGCCGGGGCAGTGTCGGCAACGTTTCCGCCCTGCAGCAGAAGCTCGAGGAGCAGAAGGCTGCCAACGCGCAGGCGCAGCAGGCGAATGAACGGCTGGCCTCCGAGGTGCGCGACCTGAAGGAAGGCCTGGAGATGGTCGAGGAAAAGGCCCGCGTCGGAGTTGGGCATGGTCAAGCCCAACGAGATCTTCGTCCAGATCGCGAAGTAGCGCTCGCCTGTGCCTGAATTCCTGTTCGCGGACGCCTTCACCGTCTGGGGCTCGCCAACCAGCTGGCTGGAAATCACCGCAGTGGTTCTCGCGCTGGCCATGGTGGCCTGCAACATCCGCCAGATCCACTGGGGCTGGCCTCTGGCCATCATCAGCTCGCTCATGTACTTCGCGCTCTTCTGGCGCAGCAAGCTCTATGGCGATTCGGTGCTGCAGATCTTCTTCGCGGTCGTGGCGTTCTGGGGCTGGTTCCAGTGGCTGCGCGGCCGCCGGGCCGACGGTTCCCCCATCAAGGTGAGCCGGCTCACGCAGCGCGGGCTGGCCGTCGCCGTCGCGGCCTGCGCCCTCCTCTGGCCTGCCACCGGGCTCTTCCTCAAGACCTACACCGACACTGACGTGCCTTGGTGGGATGCATTCCCAACCGCCGCCAGCCTGGTCGGCCAGTTCCTGCTGGGCCGCAAATACATCGAGAACTGGCCCGTATGGATCGTGGTCAACGTCGTCAGCGTGGCCCTGTTCGCGTACAAGGGGCTGTGGCTGACGGTGGGCCTCTACGCCGTGTTCATCGCCCTCAGCGCCGTGGGCTGGCGCGCCTGGAAAAGAGCCTTATGAAGATCGCCCTGCTCGGCGCCGAGAGCACCGGCAAGACCCAACTTGCCGGCGAGCTGGCCACCCACCTGCGACAGCGGGGGAAGTCGGTCGCCGTGGTGCCCGAGGTCCTGCGCGAATGGTGCGAGCGCGAGGGGCGCACGCCCCGGCCGGAAGAGCAATTGCCGATCGCGCAGGAGCAGGAGCGGCGGGTGGACGAGGCGGCGGGACGCGCCGAGATCGTGATCGCCGACACCACGGCGCTGATGGTCGCCATCTACAGTGCCATGCTGTTCGAGGACGGCACGCTCTATCAGTTCGCCCTGGAGCGCCAACGCAGCTACGACTTCACGCTGCTGACCGGCCTGGACCTGCCTTGGGTGGCCGATGGCCTGCAGCGGGACGGCCCGCATGTGCGTGGGCCGGTGGACGAATTGATCCGCAGTTCGCTGGCGCGGGCGAACCTGCCTTATCGAGTGGTGTACGGCGTCGGCGAGGAGCGGCTGGCGAACGCCCTCGCGGCCATCGAATCGACGGCCTCGCCGGGCGCATCCACGCGTCCATGGACCTGGTCCTGCGACAAATGCAGCGACCCGGATTGCGAGCACCGCCTCTTCACGGCGCTGCTGGGGCAGACGTAGTGCCCCGTCTTGTCAGAAGACGAGACTAGCAACGGCCCTTCTTGGCTTGCCCGGGAGGGCAGAAACCACCACTGTCGCTTCTCACGGTCGCGTGTGGATCAACCACGACCGAACCCGAGGGGGTGTACACGGCGCACCCGCAAAGCATCGCAATCACAGCAAACAAGGGCAATAGTTTCGTCATCTTCTTCGCACTGGCACATTGAAAGTGATGCGAGCATATGCGGTGAAAAGTTGGATGGGCAAGCCTCGTTACTTGTCTGCACAGGTAGTTGTCTCACCTATGCTGAAAATCTTTTTTTTCGTGCTTGACTCAGTGCCGGGCCAGCTGCGTCCGCTACCATGGTGCGCTGCAACAGAGCTTGCGCCATTGAGATTTCATGCACCTCGACGACCCCTACCAAGAACTCGGCCTGCCACCGGATTCCAGCGATGCCGAGGTGAAGGCGGCGTGGCGCCGCCTGTCCGCGCGCTGGCACCCGGATCGCAACGACAGCCCTCACGCTCTGCGAAAGATTCAGCGCATCAATCGCGCGCTGGAAGAGATCCGCAGGGCCCGGGGCGAGCCGGAGGCTGAGGCCGACGAGAATCCCGCCCCCGCTGCGGAACCCACCGTCGAACACACCGTGCGCCTCACGCTCGAGGAGGTGGTGACCGGCTGCGTCAGGGAAGTGCGGGGCGAGGTGGTCGAAGACTGCGCCGACTGCGAAGGCAGCGGCCTGCAACTGCAGGCTTGCGAGTGCAGCGAATGCAGTGGCACCGGCCGCATCCAGCGCCATCTCTGGTTCGGCTGGGTCTCGTCCACGGTCGAATGCACCGCCTGCCAAGGGCACGGGAAGACGCGCCAAGGCTGCGCTGCCTGCGCGGCCAGCGGCAAGGCACCGGCGAGCAAGTACCGCTGCCGGGTGCAGGTCGCGCCCGGCGCGCGCGCCGGCGACCTGCTCGATGTCACCGCTCGAGTGCAAGGCAAACAGCGCAAGCACGGGCTGGCGCTGCGCCTGCGCGTGGAGCTGCAGCCGCACGAATTCTTCACGGCCGAAGCCGACGGGACCTTGAAGTGCGAGCTGCCCGTCGACGGCTTTGCCTGGATGGCCAATCGCTGGATCGAGGTTCCGACCCCCCGCGGACTGCAGCAAATGAAGCTGCGGCGGGGCTACCTCAGCTATCGCATCAAGGACGCGGGCCTGCCGTGGGCGAGCGACGCGCAGGCTGCGGACTGCATCGTCACCGTCGTGCCGATGTTTCCGCAGGAGTTCAGCCGGGAGCAGGAGGCAGCGATCGATCGGCTGGTGGCCAGCAACTCCGGGGCGGCCGGCACGGAGGCCGGCGATCGCATGGCGGCATGGAACCGGTTGGTGGACGGCTGGCAGGACCGGCGACGCTAGGCTGTCATCCCGGACTTGATCCGGGATCCATGGCGGCGCCGAATACCTGGATTGCGGGTCAAGCCCGCATGACACCTCACCTACTGGATCTTGATGCCGGTGCGCTTGATCACCGGCGTCATCACGCGCAGCTCCTGCTGCATGAAGCTCTGCAACTCCTGCACCGAGCCGCCAATGGGCTCCATGTACTGCGCGTGAAGTTTTTCCTTCACGTCGGGCATGGCCAGCACCGCGTTGATCTCCTGGTTCATGCGCTGGACGATGTCGTTGGGGGTGCTGGCCGGGGCCATCACCGCCATCCACGCGAGATTCTCGATTTCCGGCAAGCCCGCTTCCTTCATGGTCGGGATGTCGGGCGTGAGCTGGCTGCGCTTGGCCGTGGACACGGCCAGGGTGCGCAGCTTGCCTGCCTTGACCTGGGGCAGCACCGCGACGGCGGGCACGCAGGCGAACTGGACATCGCCCTGGAGGATTGCCAGCACGGCGAGCGGGGACGACGCATAGGGAATGTGCACCGCATAGGTATCGGTCTTGACCTTCAACAGTTCCACGCCGAGCTGCGACAGGCTGCCCACGCCGGTCGATGAGAAGTTGAACTTGCCGGGCTCTTTTTTCATCGCCGCGACCAGTTCCTTCAAGGTCTGGATGCCCGAATCGGCACGCACGGCGCAAACGTTGGCCTGTCCCCCCGCCAGCACGACGGGGCGCAGTTCGGTGAAGGGGTCGTACGGCAGCTTCTCGTACAGCACGGTGTTGTAGACCAGCGGCCCGTTGGTGCTGATGAGATAGGTGTAGCCATCGCCGGGCGCCTTGGCGACGGCGCCGGTGCCGTTGTTGCCGCCGCCGCCCGCACGGTTCTCGACCAGCACCGGCTGCCCCAGCCGCGACGAAAGCTTCTCACCCACGATGCGCGCGATCACGTCAGGGGACGAGCCCGCGCCATAGGGCACCACGATGCGCACCGGCCGGTTGGGCCAGGCTGCCGGTTGAGCCAGGGCCGCGAACGCCGTGCAGGACAGCAGGATCGCGGCAAGAAGGGATCGCTTGGGGATGGTCATGAAGAGATGGACTCCGTATCGTTGAACAATTGGCCCTCGGCAGCGACGAAGCCCGCCACCATCGAACGGTAGGTGGCTTCGACTATGTCGGCAAAGCCGGGGAATGCCGATGAATGGGCGCCGGCGAGCTGCCTCACGCGTTCGAAAACCTGGGCCTGGCGCGCCGGCGCCGCCACCTGGAAAGCATCACGCTTGAAGCGGGTGGCGTCCTTCACGCAGCTTGCGCGCTCGGCGAGCAGGCGCACGATCTGATCGTCGAGCGCATCGATGCGTTCGCGCAGCTGCCCCAGTGTGGCGGCCTGTTCGACGTAGTCGGGATTTTTGAATCGGCGCACGGCCGGGCCGTCGGCGGCAGGTTCTTGAGCCATCGTGTGAGTCGGCCAGCGCCGTCAGGGATTGATAAGTGAGCTTATCAAAGGCCGGGCCAGGCGCCATGATGGGCATCCCGGAGAACGAAAGAGTGCTTTTCGATTCCCCGGCGCCCACATGGCTACTGGACTGTCGGGCTCGCCGGCGGCTGGGCGCCCGGCGAAGTGAAGATCTGCGCCGCATCGACCGCATCGAAGCGGTATTGCTGGCCGCAGAATTCGCAGCCCACGTCGATCTCCCCGCGTTCGGCCAGGATGCTGTCAGCCTCTTCCTGGCCCAGCCCGCGGATCATCCTGGCCACACGCTCGCGGCTGCAGGTGCAGGCGAAGCGCGGCGTCTGCGGCTCGAATCGCAGCACCTTCTCTTCCCAGAACAGCCGGTGCAAGATGGTGTCCACGTCCAGTTCCAGAAGCTCCTCGCGCTTGAGGCTGGCCGCCAGGATCGCGATGCGGTTGTAGTCCTCGTTCAGGCCGATCTCGTCTTCGTTGGCCTTGCTGACCATGCTTCCGGCGAGGTTGCCCTCGCCTTCCAGCGGCAACCGCTGGATCAGCAGGCCCGCCGCCACCTTGCTGTCGGCCGCCAGCACCAGCGTGGTGTCCAGTTGCTCCGATTGCAGCATGTAGTGCTGGAGCACCTCGCTGAGCTTTTCGATCTTCTCGCGGTGGTCGCCGTGCAGGGGCACCACGCCCTGGTAGGGCTGCTGGCCGGGAAACTTGTCCTTGGGGTCGAGCGTGATCGCGCACCGGCCCTTGTTGCCCAGGTTGACCATGTCGGAAAGCCGCGCGTTGCCGTCCACCTCGCCCACCACCTTGGCGGTGACCCGCAGGCTGAGGTCGTGCTGCACCTCCGCCACCGCCACCTTGACGGGGCCGCTGCCGAAGATCTGCAGGACCAGCGCGCCGTTGAACTTGATGTTGGACTGCATCAGCACGCCGGCCGCCGCCATCTCCCCCAGCAGTTCCGCCACGGGGGCCGGCCACGCACCGGTGGCCTCGTTGGTTTCCCGGCGCGCCAGGATGTCGGTCCAGGCGTCGGTCAGGCGCACGATGCTGCCGCGCACCGGCAGCCCATCGAAAATGAACTTGTGTAATTCGCTCAAGACTGCGTCCTCAGGCGATCTTCTTCAGGCCTTTGGCGAAACGCCGTGCGTTCTCCACATAGTGCTCGGCGATCTGGGCGAGCTTGCCGGCCGCGGCATCGTCGAGCGTGCGCACCACCTTGGCCGGGCTGCCGATGATGAGCGAGTTGTCCGGAAACTCCTTGCCCTCGGTCACCACGCTGCCGGCGCCCACGATGCAGTTGCGGCCGATCTTCGCGCCGTTCAGGATCACGGCCTGGATGCCGATGAGCGAGCCGTCACCGATGGTGCAGCCATGCAGCATGACCTGGTGGCCCACCGAGACGTTGTCGCCTATGGTCAGCGGGACGCCCGCGTCGGCATGCAGCACGGAGAGATCCTGGATGTTGCTGTTGCGTCCGATGCGGATGGTATCCATGTCGCCGCGGATCACGGCGCCGAACCACACGCTGGCGTTCTCGGCCAGTTCCACGTCGCCGATCACCGTCGCCGTGTCCGCGACCCAGGCGCCTTCGCCTAGCTTGGGGGCCTTGCCGTCGAGTTCGTAAATTGCCATGTCTTGTTCTCGCAAAACCTAGAATTGTAGGGATGGACCTTCGCCAGCGTGCTCTGCAGGCCCTCTGCATCCCCGACCCCCTGGAAAAAGTAGCGCAAACCCGTGCGCTTTGGACGGACCGCGCCTCACTTTCGATTGCAGAACACGCGCCGCATCCGGGCCTTGAACTGCCCGGCCGCCCGCCAAGGCCCGAGCTCATCCACCCTGCCAAGGTGCCGCGCCGCTCACCCTTCAAGCCGGAGGGCCTGGCCGCGCTGCTGCACGCCATTGCCCACATCGAGTTCAACGCGATCAATCTCGCGCTGGATGCCGCCTGGCGTTTCGACGGCATGCCGCCCGCGTTCTACGAGGATTGGCTGCGGGTCGCCGCGGAAGAGGCCTTGCACTTCAGCCTGCTGCGCGAGCACCTTTCATCGCTGGGCTACGCCTACGGCGATTTCGCGGCCCACGACAACCTCTGGACCATGTGCGAGAAGACCGCCGATGACGTCGTCGCCCGGATGGCGCTGGTGCCTCGCACGCTGGAAGCACGCGGCCTGGACGCGACTCCGCAGATCCAGGACAGGCTGCGCCGGGTCGGCACGCCCGCGGCGCAGCGGGCCGTGGAAATCCTGGACGTCATCCTCACCGACGAAGTCGGCCATGTGGCGATCGGCAACCACTGGTACCGCTGGCTGTGCGCAAGAGAAGGGCTGGACCCGGTGGCCCATTACGAGGTGCTGGCCGCGCGCTACGATGCGCCGCGCTTGTATCCGCCTTTCAACAATGAGGCGCGCAAAAGGGCCGGCTTCAGCGATGACGAGCTGGCTTGGCTGCTGCAGCAATAGGCTATGTCTTGCGGCTATCCTGATCGGGCACTTCGTCGAATGCCAGTTGGGCCCCACGTCCTCACCCGGCCCGCCCGTCAGATGGCTAACTGTCGTCTCGCGTCGCGCGAACCCGGCCGGGCGCTCAGAACACCGCACAGCAGGCGCCGGTTCGGCTCGACGACTCCGCGCGCGAAGCGCGGCCGGGCGCGCGCCGACACCAGGCCGATGCAGCCGCCACGAATGGCCGCATCGCTTGCGCAGAACGGTGCGCAGCGAGTGAGTTGCACCATGCCGCGCCTAAGCAGTGCACCGACGGCCGCGACACGAGCGTCGCAGCCGCAAACAGGTGATTCGACCCGCGCTGCCGTCGTACTGACGACGCCTGCCGCGAGCGGCCTCACACGGTGGTGCGCCGGCTCGTGGCAGCCCGAAGCAGCAGCACCGATGCCGGCCGAGCAACGCGGCGTGCCCGGACAGGCTCGCGTGCCTTTGGGTCATTGCAGCCTCACCTCGCAGTCACATGCAGCCGCAACGTGGATCCCAGTCAATCCGGGATGACATCGGCGCAAGTCCGTATCGTCCAGCCAAACGACAGCGACGGCAGCGCTGCAAAGCGCCAAGGCCGCGCTGCACGCCATGATCCAGCGATAGCCGGCGACGAAAGCATCCTGCACCGCCGCACGCGCAGCCTGCGCGAGCGCTTGCGCAATGCCTGCCGGCAACTCGATCGCGGCCAGCCGTTCGCGTTGCTGCCAGATCGCAGGGGCGAGGTCGGCCGGCATGCCGGCGGCCGCCACGGCGGCGTGCAGCCTCGGCTCGAACACGACCGCCATGAGGGACGCCGAACACGGCGATCGCCAGCACGCCCGCCACTCGCGACAGCGCATTGTTGACACCGGAGGCTGTGCCGGCATCGTCCGCGGCCACCGATTGCATGACTGTCGTCGTCAAGGGCGCAACCGCAATGGCCATGCCCAGGCCCAGCACGGCGACCCCGGGGAGAAAGCCGCTCCAGTAGTTGGACTCGCGGCCCGGCAGCGCCAGCAATGCGAACCCGGCGGCAGCGATGAGCGGCCCGATGATCAGCGGGACTCGCGCCCCGCGCCGGTCAACCAGCCCTCCGGCCCATCGGGACAGCACGAACATGATCAGGATGAATGGCAGCAGCGCGGCACCCGCTGCCGTCGCGGACAGGCCCTGCACCTGGA
The DNA here is from genome assembly GCA_963722025.1 of uncultured beta proteobacterium. Classification (GTDB taxonomy): domain Bacteria; phylum Pseudomonadota; class Gammaproteobacteria; order Burkholderiales; family Burkholderiaceae_C; genus Ramlibacter. Next base: position 394,564 of record CAVRNE010000027.1, on the reverse strand, counting down.
TCAGGTTCAGCGGCAGGAAGAACAGCCCGCCGCCGAGCGCCGCGTAGAGCAGCAGCGTCAGCAGGTTCGCGGCGGCGAAGTTGCGGTTGCGCAGCAGCCCCAGCGGCAGCATCGGTGCAGCGCGATTGCGCTCGACAAGGAAGAAGGCAACCAGCGCCACGACCCCGATGGCCAGCGCCGACAGCACCGCCGGGGCGCCCCAGCCGCGCGCCGGCGCCTCGGTGAAAAAGAACACCAGGCCGCCCAGCCCCACGGTGGCAAGCACGGCTCCTCCAACATCCAGCGGCCCCGCCGATTTCGCGCGAGGGCTCTCCGGCACGCGAGCCCACGTGATCGCGAACACCATCACGGCCACCGGCAGGTTGACGGCGAAGGCCCAGGCCCAGGACAGCTGGTCGATCAGGTAGCCGCCCAGCAGAGGTCCGATCGCGGAGGCGATGCCGCTGAACGCCGCCCAGGTGCCGAAGGCGCGCCCGCGCTCGTCCTCGGGAAAGTAGGTGCTGATCAGCGCCAGGCTGCCCGGCACCAACAGGGCAGCGCCCACACCCTGCACGGCGCGAGCGGCGATCAGCTGTTGCACGGTGCGCGACAAGGCGCAGGCAATCGACGCGGCGGCGAAGATGAGCACCCCCAGCAGGAAGACGCGCCGGCGCCCCAGGCGATCACCCAGCGCCCCGCCAACCAGGAGCAGCGCCGCCAGCAACAGCGCGTACGACTCGACCACCCACTGCGCCTGATAGACCGAAGCGCGCAGTTCACGCTGAATCGCCGGCAAGGCGATGTTGACGACGGTGCCATCGACAAAGGCGAGGCTCGATCCCATGATCGAGGCGACCAGCACCCAGCGTTTCTGTGTCGCATCGCAAGCGACCTGCGACGTGCCGCGACGCGGTGATGCGTCGTCGCAGGGCAAGCGGTAAGAGAGGGTCATGCGCCGGGCTTCTGGTCACCCGCTTCGGCCTTCGGTTGCCGACATAGCGCCCCTCTTCCCGCGCTGGCGCTCCAGGATCTCGAAGCCCGCCATGCCGGCCAGCATCGCGACGACAAACACGGCTGCCGGCACCAGGCCCATGCCCAGCCCTACCAGCGCGGGCCCTGGACAGAATCCCGCCAGGCCCCAGCCGACACCGAACACCGCGCTGCCCGCCAGCAAACGCCGGTCGATACCGCCGGATGGCGGCAGCCTCATCTCCTCGCCCAGCAGAGATTGCGTGCGCCGGCCCGCCAGGCTGAAGGCGGCGAAGCCGACGCTGACAGCGGCCGCCATCACCAGCAACAGCGACGGATCCCAGGCACCCGCGATGTCGAGAAAACCCAGGATCTTGGCCGGATTGGCCATGCCGGACAAGAGCAAGCCGAAGCCGAACACCAGGCCCGTGATCAAAGCGGTCAGTAGCGGCATGGCTTGCTCACACGCCCAGCAAATGCCGGACGACAAAAACCGTGATGAAACCCGTTGCCATGAAGGCGGCGGTGGCGGCAAGGGAACGAGGTGATAGCCGCGACATGCCGCACACGCCGTGGCCGCTCGTGCATCCCCCGCCATAGCGCGTCCCGATCCCGACCAGGAGACCCGCGACCACGAGCGATCCCGTAGCCGGCGTCGATTCTCACTTCGGGAAGTGAGGTCAACAAGCCATACACGGGGGCCGCGAGAATCAATCCGCCGAGGAACGCGATGCGCCACGCGATGTCGCCGCGGGCCGGACGCAGCAAGCCCCCGAGGATTCCGCTGACGCCCGCGATGCGCCCGTTCAAAAGGACGAACATGGCAGTGGCCAGGCCGATGAGCGCGCCGCCGGCCAGCGAGGCCCAGGGCGTGAATGAGTTCCAGTCGATTGTCATGGACCCTCCAGCGTCATATCAGCCACGCGGATGATGCGCCGCGTGCAACTGCTTCAGTCGCTCGCGCGCCACATGCGTATAAATTGTAGTGGTCGAGATGTCGGCGTGGCCCAGCAGCATCTGCACGGCGCGCAAGTCCGCGCCATGATTGAGCAGGTGCGTGGCGAATGCATGGCGCAAGGTGTGCGGCGACAGCGGCGCCGTGATGCCGGCCGCCAGCCGCCTGCTTCTTGACGATCACCCAGAACATCGCCCGGGTCATGCCCTGCCCGCGCCCGGTGACGAAGAGGTCCTCGGTCTGCTGCCCGTCCAGGATGGCCGGCCGCGCATCGGCCAGGTAGCGGCTGATCCAGTCACGGGCGACCTGCGCCGAACGGCACCAGGCGCTCCTTGCTGCCCTTGCCCAGCACGCGCAAGCACGCCTTCGCTCATGCTGACGTTGAATGTCTTGAGCGTGACCAGCTCGCTCACGCGCAAGCCGCTCGCATAGATCAGTTCGAGCATGGTGCGGTCGCGCAGGCCCAGCGGCGTGTCCACATCCGGCGCATCCAGCAAGGCCTCGACCTGCGCTTCCGTCAGCGTCTTGGGCACGCGCAGCGGTTGCTTCGCCGATTGCAGCCGCAGCGTCGGATCGGCCGTGATCAGCCGCTCGCGCAGCGCCCAGCGGAAGTAGCGCTTGAACACCGTGAGCCGCCGGTTGGCCGAGGTGGCCTTGCTGTCCTCATGGCGGGCGGCGAAATAGCCGTTGAGATCGGCCTCGCCCGTGCTGTCGAGCGCGCGGCCCTGCGCCGGCCAGCCAGGCGGCGTACAGCGACAGGTCGCGCCGGTACGCCGCCAGGGTGTTCTTCGACAGCCCCTCCTCCAGCCACAGGGCGTCGATGAAGGCGTCGATGGAAGGCGTCGCCGCTCAATCGAGCTTGAGCTTGGCCTGTGTCAACCACGTTCTTGTAGACCTCGTACTCGGCCTTGATCTGGTCGGCGAACTGCTGCGGCGTGTTGGCGACGATGATGGAGCCGGTGTCCTCGATGCGCTTGCGCACCGCCGGGTCTTCCAGCGCCTTCTTGGCGGCGGCGTTGATCTTGTCGACCACGTCCTTGGGCATGTTCTTCGGGCCCCAGATGCCGTAGTAGGCCATGCGGTTCACCGGCTCCAGGCCCACTTCCTTGAAGGTCGGCACGTTGGGCAGTGCTGGCCAGGCGCTGCGGCGCCGCCACCACGATCGGGACCAGGCGGTTGTCCTTGATGAAAGGCTGGGCCGAGGGCAGGTTGTCGAAGATGATCGGCACCTGGCCGGCCACCGTGTCGTTCAGGGCCGGGCCCGCGCCGCGGTACGGGATGTGCGTGACGAAGGTGCCGGACAGGCTCTTGTACAGCTCCATCTGCAGGTGGCCGATGCCGCCGGTGCCCGACGACGCGTAGGAGTAGCGGCCCGGCGCGCGCTTGACCTCGGCCACGAAGGCCTTGTAGTCCTTGGCCGGGAAGCTCGGGTGCACCGCGATCACATTGGGCGTGGCCGCGATGTTGATGATGGGCGTGAAATCGGTGATCGGGTTGTACGGGATCTTGGGATTGATGGCCGGGTTGGCGGCGGTGGTCGAAACCGTCGCCACGCCCAGCGTGTAGCCGTCCGGCGCCGACGCGCGCGGTTTCGGTGGCCCCGATCACGCCGCCGCCGCCGGCCTTGTTCTCGACCACGACGCGGCTGGCCCAGGGCCTTGCCCAGCGGCTCGGACATCACGCGGGCCATGATGTCGGTCGTGCCGCCGGGCGCGAACGGCACCTGCAGCTTGATCGGCTTGTTGGGATAGCCCTGGGCGAGCGCGGGGCCGGCGGCCAGCGCCAGCGCGGCAGCGCGACAAGGCGAACCATTGGCGGCGTTTCATGGGAAGACTCCTTGATGTTCGGAAAAGCGAAGACCCAAGCATCCTAACAAGCAGACGCGCCGGCGCGCTCTGTGGAATACACATAAGGGCTAACCCTAGAGCTGCGGCTATCCTCGAGCGGGTGAATTTTGCCCAACTGCTCTTTCCCGATTTCTCGCTGATCCTTTGCGGCTAGCTGGTCTGCCGCTACACGGCGCTCAACCGCACGGTCTGGCAACAGGTCGAGAGCCTGGTCTACTACTTCCTCTTCCCGGTGCTGCTGTTCCACTCGATCGTGAACAGCCCGCTGGACCTGGGCGCCGCCTCGAGCCTGATCGCCGGCGGGCCTGCTGATGGGCCTGACCGGCATCGCGCTGTCCTACTCGCTGCCCCACCTGCCCTGGCTGGGCACGCGCATCGACGCGCCGCGACCATGCGGCCAGCGCGCAGGTGGCGTTCCGCTTCAACTCCTTCATCGCCCTGGCGCTGGCCGAGCGAGTGGCCGGCGCGCAGGGCCTGCTGCTGATCGCGGTGCTGATCGGCGTGTGCGTGCCGCTGTTCAACGTGGCCGCGGTGTGGCCGATGGCGCGCCACGCGCAGACGCGGCTTCCTGCGGGAGCTGCTGCGCAACCCGCTGATCATCGCCACCGCCACGGGCCTGGTGGCCAACCTGCTGGGCTTTTCGATTCCACCCTGGCTGGAGCCCACGCTGAACCGCATCGGCGCCGCATCGCTGGCGCTGGGCCTGATGGCCGCCGGCGCGGGCATGCAGTTCGGCAGCCTGGCGAAGGGCAAGACGCTGGCGGCGGCCGTGCTGGCGATCCGCCACTTCATCCTGCCGCTGGTGGCGTTCGGGCCTGGCGCGCCTGTGGCGGCTGGACCCGGCGCAGACCGCCGTGCTGCTGGCCTTCTCGGCCCTGCCCGACCGCCTCGAGCGCCTACGTGCTGGCTGCGCGCATGGGCTACAACGGCGCCTTATGTGGCGGGGCTGGTCACGCTGTCCACCTTGCTGGGCATGCTGAGCCTGCCGTTCGCGCTGGGCGTGCTGCGTTAGCAGGAGCCTGGGCAAGCGCCCAGGCCACATGCTCGCGCACCAGCGCGCTGGGATGCTCCGCGCGGGCTTGCAGCGCGGCGCGCAAGGCCGGCTCGTCGCATTGGCGCAAGGCGTTGCCGATCGCGACGGCGATGTTGCGCAGCCAGCGCTCATGGCCGATGCGCCGGATCGGGCTGCCCTCGGTGAGGCGCAGAAACTCGTCCTCGCGTCCAGCTGAACAGCTCGGCGAGCTGCCGTCCGGTCAGGCCTTCCCGCTCATCGAAGTCCGGCAGGGCGCTGCGCCGCGCGAACTTGTTCCAGGGACAGATGAGCTGGCAGTCGTCGCAGCCATAGATGCGGTTGCCCATCAGCGGCCGCAGGTCTTCGGGAATCGGGCCGTGATGCTCGATGGTGAGGTAGGAGATGCAGCGGCGGGCATCCAGCCGCTGCGGCGCGAGGATGGCCTGCGTCGGGCAGACGTCGATGCAGGCGCTGCAGGTGCCGCAGTGCTCGGTGACCGGCGCGCTGGGCGGCAACGCCAGGTCCACGTAGATCTCGCCCAGGAAGAACATCGACCCTGCTTCGCGGCTGAGCACCAGCGTGTGCTTGCCGCGCCAGCCCTGCCCGCTGCGCGCCGCAAGCTCGGCCTCCAGCACCGGCGCCGAATCGGTGAAGGCGCGATGGCCGAACGGCCCTACCCTCGCCGCGATTCGCTCGCTGAGTTTTTGCAGGCGCGAGCGCATGACCTTGTGATAGTCCCGGCCCCGCGCGTAAAGCGACACGATGGCCTCCTGCGGCCTGCGCAGGCGCGTCGAATTCGACGGCCTGCCAGCCGTCCTCGGCAGTGTCGCGGGCAGGTAGTCCATGCGGGCCGTGATCACGCTCACCGTGCCGGGCACGAGTTCGGCCGGCCTGGCCCGCTTGAGGCCATGGGTTTGCATGTAGGCCATTTCGCCGTGAAAACCGTTGGACAGCCAGGCCAGCAGCCCGGCTTCCGCGGATGAGAGATCCACGCCCGCGACGCCGATTTGGGAGAATCCCAGTTCACGGGCCCAGGCCTGTATATCCGCCACCAGTTGAGGACCATCGATCTGACCGCCGTAGAACGCCACCCGCCCATTGTAGAAAGCACGGTCCGGGCCATGGTCTGGGCCAGTGAGGACGACACTCGCGCTTTCGCCGCGCAACTGGCGTCGCATCCCGCCATCGGCAATGCCTTCATCGAGCTGCACGGCGAGCTGGGCGCCGGCAAGACCACCGTCGTGCGGCACCTGTTGCGCGCATTGGGTGTGCAGGGACGCATCAAGAGCCCCACCTACGCCGTGGTCGAGCCGTACGAACTCCCTGGGCTGGCGATCTGGCATTTCGACTTCTACCGCTTCACCGATCCGCGCGAATGGGAAGACGCGGGCTTTCGCGACATCTTCGCGGGCCCCGGGCTCAAGCTGGCGGAATGGCCGGAGAACGCGGCGGGCCTGCTGCCGCCGGCCGACCTGGTGGTGCGCATCGACGCGCAGCCCGATGAAACGCGCCATGTCGCGCTGAAAGCGCAGACGCCGCTGGGCCGGGAACTGCTCCGATGAACAGGCGCGACGTACTGCGCCAGGGCTCGCTGGTGCTGTTGCTGGGAACGCAGCAGATCGCCCGCGGCGCCACCATCGTCGCTGTGCGGGTCTGGCCCGCGCCCGAGTATTCGCGCGTCACCATCGAATCCGACGCGAAGCTCAGCTCCACGCAGGTCGCATTGACCAATCCCCCGCGCCTGGCGGTGGATATCGAAGGACTCGATCTCAGCCCCGAGCTGCGCGAACTGGTCGCCAAGGTACGGGCCGACGATCCTTTCATCGCCGGCATCCGGGCTTCCCAGCATGCGCCGGGCGTGGTGCGCATGGTGGTCGACCTGAAGCAGCCCGCCGTGCCCCAGGTCTTCACGCTCACGCCGGTGGCCGCCTACCAGCACCGCCTGGTCTTCGATTTCTATCCGGTCAAGGAAGTGGACCCGCTGGAGGCGCTGATCGCCGAGCGGATGCGGGACCGGCCGGTCCCGCCGCCTACGCCGGCGAGCGACCCGCTGGGCGACCTGATCGCAGAGCGGCTGCGGCCGCGCCAAGCCCGGCGCCGCAGCCGCAGCCGCCGCCGCAGAAGACCGACCGCCTCATCATCGTCGCCCTGGATCCGGGCCACGGCGGCGAAGACCCGGGCGCCGTCGGGCCCAGCGGCACGCGCGAGAAAGATGTGGTGCTGCAGATCGCGCACCGCCTGCGCGATCGCATCAATGGCGCCGTGATCAACGGCAACCCCATGCGTGCCTTTCTCACGCGCGACGCCGACTTCTTCGTGCCCCTGCACGTGCGCGTGCAGAAGTCACGGCGCGTGCAGGCCGACCTGTTCGTGAGCATCCATGCCGATGCGTTCTTCACGCCCAGCGCCCGCGGCGCCAGCGTGTTCGCGCTGAGCCAGGGCGGCGGCTTCGAGCACGGCCGCGCGCTGGATAGCCGACAAGGAAAACAAGGCGGACCTGATCGGCGGCGTCAACGTCAAGAGCGCAGGACGCGCATGTGGCCCGCGCCATGCTGGACATGAGCACGACGGCGCAGATCAACGACAGCCTCAAGCTGGGCGGCGCGCTGCTTGGCGAGATCGGGAACGTCGGCAGCCTGCACAAGCGCAACGTCGAACAGGCCGGTTTCGCCGTCCTCAAGGCCCCGGATATCCCGAGCGTGCTGGTGGAAACGGCCTTCATCAGCAACCCCGAGGAAGAACGGCGGCTTCGCAGCGACGACTACCAGGAACAACTGGCCGACGCGATCATGCGCGGCATCTACCGCTACTTCGCCAAGAACCCGCCGCTGGCGCGCAACCGGCCTCTGTAAGCGCCGCTCAGCCGGCGATATTTGCTGTGTCGGCGCTGACTGCCACAGTGCTTCACGAATTCCTGCCCGGCGGTTGCGCTGCGGGCCGACGCAGCCCGACCGCACTTTCCTACCCTCCAGTACAACCAGCCTTGCCTAAATTGAAAGGACAGGCCACGCAAGCATGTGCCTGAAGCTCATGCGCCTGGCAGTCCAACACAAGAGGTGTCAGATGAAAACCATTCTCGCAGCGCTTGCCGCCATCCTGATGGGCCTGACCGGCTGTGCCAACATGGACCGCCAAACCGCAGGTACCGTGGGCGGTGCCGTCGTCGGCGGCGCAGTGGGCAATGCCGTGACCGGCAACCCGGTGGGCACCATCGGTGGTGCCGCCGCCGGCGCCTACATCGGCAACCGGGCCACCGAGCCCAAGTACCGCAGGTACTAGTTCGCTGAGACGCTCAGATCGGGTAGATCAGCGAGTTGAGGACCATCTCGCTGTCGTAGACGCATAGCCGGCTGGCGAACCTGAGGCCGGCATCGGTGCGCACGATCTCGTCGATGTAGCGGCCCACGTTGTAGACCTCGCTGGAATCGCCCGGCCTGGTGCGGAACACGGCGTAGTGAGATTGGGCCCTGACCAGGCCCCCCTCGTGCGCCAGCACCTGTGCCGGGCTCACCACGTGCCGCGTGTAGTAAGGCGCGTGGTAGATGGTCTGCGTCACGCCATAGACGCGGTCCTTCATCATCCCCTGGCTCTCCAGCGCCATCAGCGCAAGCGGCAAGCCGCGGTCGAAGTTCTCGCGGGCCTGCACCTTGTAGCGGCCATCCTCCAGAAAAAACCCCGGCCAGTCGTCGAAACGCTTCTCGTCGAGCGCCGCGGCGTAAGCGGCGTTGAGCTGGTCTATCTCCAACTGCAGCATCAGCCTTTCCACGCCTGATGCCGCTCATACCGCCATGACCTTGCGCCAGTAGGCGTACATGCTGCGGATCAAGGTTTCGGTGACCATGTGCTCGGTGCCCTCGGTGCCGGTTCCGCCCAACTCGCACAGCGTGCTGCCGTCCTCGCCCCGCTGCCTGAAGCCATCCTGGCTGAGCTCGATCACCTCGCCGTCATCGGCGCTGACGAAACCGGCCGGGCCGAACAGGTTGGCCTGGCGCAGCCTTCGCTGCGTCATCTCGGGCGTATCCCCCTCGAAGCCGAAATGCGTCCAGACGAAATCGAACTCGCCCTCGCCGCGCGGCACGATATGCCGCGTGGAAAGCGAATTGACCTGCTGCTGGATGATGAGGCTGGGGAACAGCGTGATCATGGTGACGGTGGGCGTGATCTGCTGGCCGGGGTGGGCCGGGTCGGCTATCGTCCACCAGGCTTCCGGCACCACGTCGAGCAGCCGCGCGTCGTTCAGCGTCATGTCGGCCTTGAACGAGGTCACGCCCTGCGTCACCGCGGCGTTCTGGCCGCCGTCGTTGCGGCGTGAAATCATCACGGCGTGGCGCCCGTGTTCGTCCATCACCATGCGGCTTTTCTGGTCGGCGCGCCACAGGCCGAAGGTCACGAACCAGGTGTGCAGCAGCCCGGGGTGGTACGGGTCCTTGATGTTCTCCATCATCAGCTTCCAGTTGCCCGGGATGCGCTGGCGGTTATAGCCCAGCAGCGTGAGCTGCCGGCCCTGGAAGATGCGGTCCAGCCAGGGCATGACCTGCGGGCCCAGGTAGTCCTGCAAGCGGCTCGGCGCTGTCGCTGAAGGTCGCGAACACCAAGCCGTGCAAAACCGCCACGCGCAGCTTCGCCAGGCCGTGCTGCTTGATGTCGAAGTCCGCGGGCATGCCGCCGTTGACGCAGTCGCCGTCCTTGACGCCATCCTTGAACGGCAACCCCGCCAGATCGCCGTTGAGCTTGTAAGTCCACTGGTGATAGGGGCACACGAAGCTGCGCGCATTCCCCTGAGGCTGCTGGCAGAAACGCACGCCGCGGTGGGCGCAGCGGTTCTCCACCACGCGCACGCCGGTGTCCACGCCACGGTCCTTCGGCGCCACACGGTCGCGCACCATGATGACCTGGCGCTCGCCGACCCAGCTGAGCTTGTAATCGCCGACGTTGGGGATTTCCACCTCGAGGCCGACGTAGCACCAATGCTCGCCGTAGAAGATCTTCTCGAGTTCGCGCTCGTACAGCTGCGCATCGGTGTAGGCCCAGAAGGGCACCCGGCTGGAACCGGGCTGGCTCCAGCGGGACAGTGTCTGTGGGGCATCCATGCCCGAAATAATACGCTTACTTATTAATTGGGGCCAGCGGCCGGCAGGCGGCCTTGCGCCTGCCCTTCCATGCGCCCCAGAGGACGACGAGCCCCGGGATCAGGATCATCGCCCAGATGATCTTGTCCAGGTTGGCCTTGACCCAGGGGACGCTGCCGAAGAAATAGCCCGCCGTGATGATGCCGCCCACCCACAGCGCGCCGCCGGTGACGTCGTAGAAGGTGAACTTGCGGCGGGTCATCTGCGCCACGCCCGCCACGAAGGGCGCGAAGGTACGCAGGAAGGGCATGAAGCGCGCGGCGACGATGGTGATGCCGCCGTACTTTTCGTAGAAGGCATGGGCCTGGTCGAACGCCTTCTTGTTGAAGAAGCGCGAATCCTCCCACTGGAACACCTTGGGGCCGAAGATAGCGGCCGATCGCGTAGTTGCTCTGGTTGCCCAGCACGGCGGCGGCAAACAGCAGCCCGACCGACAGCTGGATAGTCCATCAGGCCCACCCCGCACATGGCCCCCACGACGAACAACAGCGAGTCCCCCGGCAGGAAGGGCATGACCACCACGCCGGTCTCGACGAAAATGATGAGGAACAGCAAGGCATAGACCCAGGTGCCGTAATTCAGTACGAAGGTTTCGAGGTGTACGTCGACGTGCAGGATGAAGTCGACCAGAAATGCAATGAGTTCCATGGGCGTGGATTATCACTCCCTACAATGTGCCATCCGCATGAACGCCATCCTGTCTCCCAAGCCCGCGCCGCCCCATCCGCGAACTGCCTGACGAACTCATCAGCCAGATCGCCGCCGGCGAGGTGGTGGAGCGGCCCGCGTCGGTGGTGCGCGAACTGGTCGACAACGCCCTGGACGCCGGCGCGACCCAGGTCACGGTGCGCCTGCTGGCGGGCGGCGTGCGCCTGATTTCGGTCGAGGACGACGGCGGCGGCATCGCGCGCGAGGAACTGCCGCTGGCACTGCGCCGCCACGCCACCAGCAAGATCGCCTCGCTGGCCGACCTGGAGTCGGTGGGCACCATGGGATTTCGCGGCGAGGCGCTGGCCGCGATAGGCTCCGTCGCGCAACTGAACCTCCTGTCGCGCACGGCGGACCAGCCCAGCGCTTTCCTGCTGGATGGCCGCACCGGCGAGCTGCGGCCCGCCGCCCGCGCCACCGGCACCACGGTCGAGGTGAAGGAGCTGTTCTTCAGCACGCCGGCGCGCCGCAAGTTCCTGAAAACCGACGCCACCGAACTGGCCCATTGCATCGAGGCGGTGCGCCGCCATGCGCTCGGCCGGCCCGACGTCGGGTTCGCGATCTGGCACGAGGGCAAGCTCGTCGAGCAGTGGCGCGCCGGCGACGCGCGAACAGCGCCTGGCCGACGTGCTTGGCGACGAATTCGTCGAGCAAAGCGTGGACGTGGTCTACGGCGCGGGACCGATCCGGATCACCGGCCGCGCCGGCATTCCCGATGCCGCGCGTTCGCGCGCCGACCAGCAGTTCACCTACGTCAACGGCCGCTTCGTGCGCGACAAGGTGCTCACGCACGCGGCGCGCAGCGCCTACGAAGACGTGCTGCATGGCCAGCGCCAGCCGGTCTATGCGCTGTACCTCGAGATCGACCCGGCGCGGGTGGACGTCAACGTGCACCCGACCAAGATCGAAGTGCGCTTTCGCGACAGCCGCGAGGTGCACCAGGCGGTGCGGCATGCGGTGGAGAATGCGCTGGCCGCGCCTCGTGCGGCTGCCGCGTCCGCCGTACTGCCCGAGACGCCGCGCGAGGAAACCCAGCGCGCCCGCCATGAACTGGGCGCAGCCCGCCATGGACTTCAACCAGCCGGCCGGCAACCGCGTTGCCGACCTGGGTGCGCTATGGCAGCCGGGCATCGTTGCGCCTGAGCCTGCGAAAGCCGCTGCCGCCGCAATTGCCCGAGGGCGACTGGCCGCTGGGCCGCGCCATCGCCCAGCTGCAAGGCATCTACATCCTGGCCGAGAACCGCCAGGGCCTGGTGATCGTCGACATGCATGCCGCGCACGAGCGCATCGTCTACGAGCGCCTCAAGCTCCAGATGGACACGCAGCCAGATCGCCAGCCAGCCGCTGCTGATCCCCGCGACCTTCGCCGCGACGCCGCAGGAAATCGCCACCGCCGAAGCCTGCGCCGCGACGCTGCAGGACGCTGGGCCTGGAAATCACGCCCTTCTCGCCCAAGACCCTGGCCGTGCGGGCCGTGCCCACCAGCCTGGCCCAGGGCGACGCGGCGGAACTGGCGCGCAGCGTGCTGGCCGAACTGGCCCAGCACGACGCCAGCACCGTGATCCAGCGAGCGCAGAACGAGCTGCTGGGCACGATGGCCTGCCACGGCGCCGTCCGCGCCAACCGCAAGCTGACGCTCGATGAGATGAACGCCCTGTTGCGCCAGATGGAAGAAACCGAGCGCTCCGACCAGTGCAATCATGGCCGGCCCACCTGGCGGCAGCTGACGGTGCGGGAACTGGATGCGCTGTTCATGCGGGGCAGGTAGACCACTGAGGACTTGGCATGCTCGGACTTGAGGAGGACCGATCTAGAACTTTTCCGAACTCAGCTACTCAGTATCAGGCATGAAACGCTGGACCCTCTTCGCCGCCGCCGCCCTCGCCATCGCCCTCACCGATGGGCTGCGCGACCCTCGACGAGAAGCAGCGGGGCTGGATCTTCCAGCCCAGCGACCGCAGCTGGGGCGGCACGGCCCGGTCGGCGCACGACATGGACGACGTCTGGGTCGAGTTCAAGTCCCAGGTCACCGGCGAGCCAGCCAAGCTGCACGGCCTGTGGATCGCGGCCAAGGAGCGTGCGGCGGATGGCCCGGTGATGCTGTACCTGCACGGCGCACGCTGGAACGTCGAGGGCTCCTCGCCGCGCATGCGCCGCATGCAGGAACTGGGCTTCTCGGTGCTGGCCATCGATTACCGCGGCTTCGGCAAGAGCACGCCGGGCCTGCCCTCGGAAGAGATGGCCTACGAGGATGCCCGCGCCGCCTGGGCCTGGCTCGCCGCCAAATACCCGGATCGGCCCCGCTACATCTTCGGCCATTCGCTGGGCGGCGCCGTGGCGATCGACCTGGCCGCCAAGGTCGACGACGAGCAGCGGCACCATCGTCGAAGGCACGTTCACCTCGATCCCCGACGTGGCCAGCTCCATGGCATGGGGCTGGCTGCCGGTGGGGCCCCTGATCACCCAGCGCTTCGAATCCGTGCGCAAAGTGGCCAAGGTCGGCTCGCCGCTGCTGGTGGTGCATGGGGACAGCGACAACCTGATCAAGAGCGACCTGGGCCGCAAGCTGTACGAGGCGGCGCAAGGCAAGAAGCGCTTCGTGCTGGTCGAAGGCGGCTCTCACCACAGCACCATGGCCATTGGCCTGGGCAAGTATCGCGAAGCGCTGGCCGACCTGTTCAGCCTGGCCGATTCGCCGGACAGCTTGAACTAGAAGGTTGCGCTTCAGCGCAGCCAGACCCCGATCGAAAGAGCCAGGGGTTCTGCTACGCTCAGGCCGATGTCCGCTGCGCCGCCCACTGCTTCGACCGCCGCGAGGCCCGCCTCATGTCGCCCGGCCTCGTCGTCCTGGTGTTGTCGCTGCTGCTGGGGATCCAGCCGGTCACCACCGACCTGTATCTGCCCGCCCTGCCCTCGCTCACGGAGGGTTTCGCAGCGCCGGTGTCGCACGCGCAGCTCACGCTCACCACCCTGCTGCTGGCTTTCGGCATCTCGCAGCTGGTGTGGGGCCCGCTGTCGGACCGTTACGGCCGCAGGCCCGTGTTGCTGTGGGGCTTGGGCGCCTACACGCTGGCCTCCATCGGCTGCGCGCTGGCGGCATCGATGCCATTGCTTATCGTCTGGCGCACCGTCCAGGGCGCCGCCATGGGCGCGGCCGTGATGTGCGCCAGAGCCATCGTGCGCGACCTGTACACGCCGGAAACAGGCGCGCGCGTCATGTCCAAGGGCCTCACAGGCCTGGGCGTCATCGCATGCGTATGCGCGCCGCTGGGGGGCCTGTTGTCCGATGTCCTGGGCTGGCGTTACGCGCTTGCGGCGCTCGCGGTATTCGGTGCGCTGTCGCTGGCGGTGGTGGCGCTGCGCTTCCAGGAAACGCTTGCCGTGAGGAACCCACTGGCGCTGCGGCCGGCGAGCCTGCTGGCCACCTGGCTCAGCATCCTGCGGCACCCTACCTTCCTGACCTATTCGGCCCTGTCCACCGCTTCGTACGCCGGGCTGTTCACCTTCCTGGCCGCTTCGTCGTTCGTTTTCATCAAGGTGCTGGGGCTGTCGCGCACCGAGTACGGCCTTTTGATGTTCTCCATGGCGTTCGTCTACATCCTGGGCACCTTCATGTGCCGGCGACTGCTGCCCCGCTACGGCGTACGGCGATCGGTCGCCATCGCGGGGGCGCTGACCCTCGCGGGCGGCACCCTGATGGGCGGGCTGGCCTGGGCGGGGCTGCACAACGGCTGGGCCATCATGCTGCCCTTCTACCTGTTCATGCTGGCGCACGGCGTTCACCAGCCCTGCGGGCAAAGCGGCGCCGTGGGGCCGTTCCCGCATGCCGCGGGCGCCGCGTCGGCGCTCAACGGCTTCCTGATGATGGTCGCGGCGTTTGCCGTCGGCGGTTGGGTAGGAACGCGGCTGGATGGAACGGTCTTCGCTCTCACCAATGGTGTGTGGTTCTGGAGCGTGTGCATTGCCGCGGTATCGTGGACCCTGGTGCAATGGTATGGCGAACCACGCCGGGCCTGAAGCGGTGAGCGCCGGCGCTCGAGTACTTGCCCTGGCAGGGCCTACGGCATCGGGCAAGACCGCGGCGGCACTGGCCATCGCGCAGGAGCACGATGCGGAAATCATCAGCGTCGATTCGGCGCTGGTGTATCGCGGCATGGATATCGGCACCGCCAAGCCCTCGCCGGCCGAGCGCGGCAGCGTGCCGCACCACCTGATCGACATCCGCGATCCCTTGCAGGCCTACAGCGCCGCGGAGTTCGCGGCCGACGCGCAGCGGCTGGTCGCGCAGATCAATGCTCGCGGCAAGATGGCGCTGCTGGTGGGTGGCACCATGCTGTACTTCAAGGCCTTGTTCGAGGGCCTGGATGCGATGCCGGCTGCCGACCGCGCCGCCCGCGCCGAAGTGGAAGCCGAGGCCGCGGCAAAAGGCTGGCCGGCCATGCACGCGGAACTGGCGCTGGTCGATCCCGCTACGGCGGCGCGGCTCGCGCCCAATGACGCACAAAGGATCCAGCGCGCGCTGGAAGTGTTCCGCGTGTCGGGCCGGCCGCTCTCCAGCTTTCATCAGCGCACGGCGGACGCTCCTGCGCTTGGGTGCCACGCCGCTCTTCTCGCTGGAGCCGCAAGACCGCGCCTGGCTGCACGAACGCATTGCGCGGCGCTTCGACGATATGCTGGCCGGCGGCTTCCTTGCGGAGGTGGAGACTTTGCGTGCGCGCGGCGATCTCAGCCCCGACCTGCCCAGCATGCGCTGTGTCGGCTACCGCCAGGCCTGGGAGGCTCTCGATGGCCTTTGGCCCATGACGCAGCTGCGCGACAAGGGCATCTTCGCCACCCGCCAGCTCGCCAAGCGCCAACTGACCTGGCTGCGCAGCATGCCGCAGCGGCGGGTGATCGCCTGCGATGCGCCCGATGCGATGCAGCAGCTGCTGGCATTGGTGCGGGTGGCTATCCTAATGAGCTTGGTCGTTTCCAATCTCGGCAAACGCTATGGCGACACGGCTGTGTTCTCGAAGGTCTCGATCGAGGTGGCGCGCGGCGAGTTCGTTGCCATCGTCGGCGAGTCGGGCGTGGGCAAGTCCACGCTGCTCAACTGCATGGCGGGGCTGGATAGCTGGGACGAGGGCTCGGTCATCCTTGACGGCCACGACCTCGCGGCCTTGAACGACGACCAGCGGGCGCTGCTGCGGCGCCGCCAGATCGGCTTCGTGTTCCAGGCCTTCCATGTGCTGCCGCACCTGGACGTGGCGCAGAACGTGGCGCTGCCGCTCATGCTGCTGGGCCAACCGGACGATGCGCGGGTCGAATCCGATGCTGCGCGCCGTCGGATTGGACGGCTTGGGGCCGCGCCTGCCGCAGCAGCTCTCCGGCGGGCAACTGCAACGGGTCGCCATTGCGCGTGCGCTGGTCCACCGCCCCGCGACGGTCCTGGCCGACGAGCCGACCGGCAACCTCGATCCGCGGACGGCTGCCAAGGTGATGGACGTGCTGATCTCGCAAACCCGCGAGCACGGCGCTTCATTGGTGCTGGCCACGCATTCCGAGGCGGCCGCGACGCGCGCCGACCGGGTGCTGCTTCTGACCAGCGAGGGCGTGACCGCCAGGCTATAGCCGCAGGGTTGCCGAAGGCCTTGCGCAGCACTGCCAGGCCGGCGGCTACGTCCTCTATGGGCATCTGCCCGGGCGCGGAGCTCTTCTCGCCGACGGCGAAGGTCATGGCCGATCCGAAGGCCCAACCGCACAGCCGCGTCACCGATCCGAACCCGCCCATCGACATGCTGACCACCGGGATGTCCAGTTTCTCGCTGGCCTGCAGCGTGGCGCTGAGCAAGGTGAGTACGTCTTGCATATTGCGTGGCATGACGGCCACCTTGGCCACATCCGCACCCAGCCGCTGCGCTTCGTCGAACCGCTGGCCGAGAACTTCCAGCGATGGCGTGCGCTCGAAATCGTGGAACGACAGGATGAGCTTGACGCTGTTGTCCCGTGCCAGCTCGCGCACCTCGCGCACCTGCGCCGGCTCGTTGCCCATCTCGTAGTCGACCAGGTCGGCGTGACCGCTCGCGCACACGGCGCGATACAAGGCGATGACCTGCGCTTCCGAGAGGGCGATGTTTTCGCCGCCCTCTCTCGATGAGCGGCGGGTGAACAGCAGCGGGATTCCCGGGGCTGCCTGCTTGATACGCGCGGCCAGATCGACGACCTGGGCCGTATCGCCTATGCCTTCGAAGAAGTCCACCCGCCATTCCAGGATGTCGGGCTTCTTGGCCGCGACGACCGCGCCTCGGCCAGCAACTTCTCGCGCGTGCGGCCCACGAGGGGAGCACAGACTGCGGGAATACGGCCGCTGCCGATGGGCCTTCCGTTGAGTTCGATCGCTTTGGCTTGCATCAGGCGGATTGTACGAAGGGCTGCGAAATCAGCTGCGCATAAGCGCGCCAGGTCCACGTTGCCGCCGCTGATGATCACGCCCACCCGCTTGCCTTCCAGCCCCAGCCCCGCGTGGCATGCAGCGGCGAAGCCCAGGCAGCCCGTGGGCTCCACGACCATCTTCATGCGCTCGGCGAAGAAGCGCATGGCTTCGACAAGTTGCGCGTCGCTCGCCGTGACCACGCCGGCAACATCGCGCCGGATCACTTCGAAGGTGAGGTCACCCAGCTGCTGGGTCTGGGCGCCGTCGGCGAGCGTTTGCGGCGTGGGTATGCTGACGATGCGGCCGGCGCGCAGCGACTGTTGCGCGTCGTTGCCCGCCTCGGGCTCCACGCCGTAGAGCTTGCAGTGCGGCGACAGCGCCCGCGTCGCCAGGGCGGTGCCGCTGAGCAGCCCGCCTCCGCCAAGCGGCACCAGCATCGCGTCGAGTTCGCCCACTTCCTCGAGCAGTTCCTTGGCCGCGGTGCCCTGCCCCGCCATCACATCCGGGTGATTGAAAGGGGGGATGATGGTCATGCCGCGTTCGGCGGCCAGTTTCGCCGTGAGCGCCTCGCGGTCCTGCGTGTAGCGATCGAACAGGATCACCTCGCCCCCGTAGCCGCGCGTTGCATCGATCTTGGCTTGCGGCGCGTCGAACGGCATCAGGATGGCTGCCGGTATGCCGATCAGCTTTGCCGAGAGAGCAATCGCCTGGGCGTGATTGCCCGAGGAGAACGCAATGACGCCGGCTTTGCGTTGCGCACTGCTGAACTTCGAAAGCGCGTTGTACGCGCCGCGGAACTTGAAGGCGCCCATTCGCTGGAAGTTTTCGCACTTGAAGAACAACTCGGCGCCGGGCCAGGCGGTCGGCTGTGGCCGAGCGCAGAACCGGCGTGCGGTGGGCCTGTCCCTCAAGGCGGCGCGATGCGGCGACAACGTCTTCGTAGGTGGGCAATTCGAGCATGGCGCCAAGCTTAGCCGCAAATTCGTCGGCGCGTTTCTGCGGCCACTTCGGAATGTTCTCCTACACCGAGCCGCCTCGCTGCTCGCCAAGATGCATGCTTCCAACCAAGGAGTACCGACATGGCAACCCGTGCTGAAAGAGACGCCTGCGACCTGCTGGATGCAGACCACAAGGCCGTCAAGAAGATGTTCAAGGAATACGAAGAACTGACGAGTTCGCGCTCCCGCAACGCCTCGCAGAAGAAGAAGGACCTGGCCCAGCAGATCTGCCAGGAGCTGACCGTGCATGCGCAGATCGAGGAAGAGATCTTCTACCCCGCCGTGCGCGAGGCGCTCAAGGAAACCGACTTGATCGACGAGGCCGCGGTCGAGCACCAGACCGCCAAGGACCTGATCGCGCAGATCCAGGCAGCCGGTGAACCCGACGACATGTTCGACGCCAAGGTCAAGGTGCTGGGCGAGTACATCGACCACCACGTGAAGGAAGAGCGCGGCGAGATATTTCCGAAGGCGCGGGCGGCCAAGAAGCTGGACCTGATGGCCATGCGCGAGGAACTCGAAACGCGCAAGGAAGAATTGATGTCGGAGATGGAAGCGATGGCCTGAGCTGTCATCCGGGCCAGTTGACGCGCCAGGGATGCTGATCGCCGGCATGACAGCCATTGGGTGCGCCTGCGCAGGACGCGTCGCAGCGATGCGGCGGACACAATACCCCATGCTCGCGCTGCTTCGCACCTTCTCCTGGCAGGAATTGCGCCACCATCCCTGGCGCAACGCAGCCGCCGTGCTTGCCGTGACGCTGGGCGTGGCGCTGGCGTTTTCGGTCCACCTGATCAATGCCTCCGCGCTGAGCGAGTTCTCCAGCGCGGTCGGCTCGGCTTCGGGACAGCCCGACCTGGAACTGCGCGCCGTCCAGGGCACGTTCGACGAGAGCCTTTACGCCCGGGTGGCCGGCAACCCGCAGGTGGCCGTTGCCAGCCCGATGCTGGAAATCAGCACCTTGGCGCAATCGGGCGGCGGCGAGCGCAAGCCGGTGCGGGTCATCGGGGTCGACGCGCTGGCGGTGGCTTCGGTCGCGCCGGCGTTGATGCCGGTGCCGCGTGAGGGTGCCGACCGCTTCGCCGTTTTTGCGCCGAACACGGTTTTTCTCAATCCCGCGGCACGGCAAGCGCTGGCACCGCCAGCGGGGCAGCGAAGCATTGCGTTTGCAAAGCGGCCTGCAGCTGCGCGACGCCGCGGTGGCCGGCACCGTGGCGGCCGGCGGCGGCCCGCTCGCGGTGATGGACATAGGCGCGGCCCAGGATTTCTTCGGCCGCCAAGGCCAGCTCTCGCGCATCGACGTGCGGCTGCGCGCGGGCGCGGACCGCGCAGCCTTCGTGCGATCGCTGCAACTGCCTGCCGGCGTCGTCGCGGCAGAACCTGCCGACGCCGCGCAGCGTGTCGAGCAACCTCTCGCGCGCCTATCGCGTCAACCTCACCGTGCTGGCCCTGGTGGCTCTCTTCACCGGCGCCTTCCTCGTGTATTCGGTGCTCTCGCTGAGCATCGCGCGGCGGGCGCAGCAGTTCGCGCTGCTGGGCGTGCTGGGACTGACGTCCGGGCAGCGCCGCCGCCTGGTTCTGGCCGAGTCGCTGTTGCTCGGCGCGGTGGGCAGCATCATGGGAATCGCGTTGGGCACCGGCTTGGCGGACCTGGGTCTGCAGGTGTTGGGCGGCGACCTGGGCGGCGGCTATTTCTCCGGCGTGGCCCCGGACCTGCAATGGAACAGCGCCGCGGCTGTGGTCTACGCTTTGCTCGGTACAGCCGCTGCAGGTGCCGGCGGATGGCTGCCTGCGCTCGCGGCGCAGCGGCTGCCGCTGGCGCAAACGCTCAAGGGCCTGGGCAGCGGCCTCGTTGGCGCACGGGGCCACGCGTTCGGCCTGCTGCTGATTGCCTGCGCAGGATTGCTCGCCCTGTTGCCGCCCGTGCAAGGCATCCCCCTGGGAGCCTACCTTTCAGTGGGCCTGCTGCTGGTGGGCGGCATCACGGTCCTGCCCTGGGCCGTGGCGCTGCTGTACGACAGGATCGCCCCGGCGTTGCGAAGCCGCCTGTTGCCGCTGCTTGCCGTCGAGCGCGCACGCCGGGTTCGCGAGAGCGCTGCGGTGGCGGTCAGCGGCGTGGTGGCTTCCCTGAGCCTGGCGGTCGCGCTCACGGTGATGGTGGCGAGTTTTCGCGATTCGGTGGCCCACTGGCTGGATGTGGTGCTGCCGGCGGACCTGTACCTGCGCACGGCACTGTCCACGCAGGCCGGCCGAGACAGCCTGGTTCTCGCCCGACTTCGTGCAGGCGGTCGCACAACTGCAAGGAGTGAAACGGGTGGCGGCGCAGCGCAGCCGCTCGCTGCTGCTCGATCCCGCCCAGCCGCCAGTGACCTTGCTCGCCCGCGAGATCGGGGACGCGGCGCAGACGCTGCCGATGGTGGGCAGCCTCGTGCCGGCGCCGGCCGGCCACATCGCGATCTATGTCAGTGAGGCGATGGTCGATTTGTATGGCGCGCGCCCCGGCACTGTCTTCGCTCCGCTGTCCGCTGCTTTCGGCACCGCCGGCCCCGGTGCGCCGGCTTTCTTCGTCGCCGGCGTATGGCGCGACTACGTCCGCCAGAGCGGCGCGATCGCGATCGAGCGCCGCGACTTCGAGCGGCTGACCGGCGACCGGCGCGCCAACGACCTCCAGCTCTGGCTGGCGCCTGGGGCGGACGCCGCGCAGGTGCAGCGCTCCATTCGCTCCCTGGCTCAACGCGAGGCCGGCACTTCGGATGTGGTGGAGTTCGCTTCGGCGCAGGAATTGCGCGCCACGTCGCTGCGCATCTTCGATCGCAGCTTCGCCGTCACCTACTGGCTGCAGGCGGTGGCCATCGGCGATCGGCCTGTTCGGCGTGGCCGCCAGCTTCAGCGCGCAGGTCCTGGCGCGGCGCAAGGAGTTCGGCCTGCTGGCGCACCTGGGCCTGACTCGCGGCCAGATCCTCGCCGTCGTGGCCGGCGAAGGCGCGGCCTGGACGGCGATAGGATCGGCGGCGGGGCTGGCCTTGGGCCTGGCCGTATCGCTGGTGCTGGTCCACGTCGTCAATCCGCAGAGCTTCCACTGGACCATGGACTTGCAGGTGCCCTGGGTGCGGCTGCTGGCGCTGTGCGCCGCCGTGGTGGTCGCGGGCACGCTGACAGCGTGGCTGGCAGGCCGGGCCGCGGCCGGGCGCGATGCCGTCCTGGCCGTGAAGGAGGATTGGTGATGCGCAGGCGCTCTCTCATGCTGTCCCTGCCGGGGTTTGCGCTGGCCGGTCCGGCATTCGCGCTGCCGCCGGCCCAGCTGCAGTTTCCGCGCGACCATGGCGCGCATCCCGACTTCAGGACGGAGTGGTGGTACATCACCGGCCATGCGCGGGCCGGCGAGCGCGAGTTCGGCTTCCAGGTCACGTTCTTTCGCTCGCGTGTCGACGCCGCCCAGGGCATGACTTCGCGCTTCGCCGCCAGGCAGCTGGTGTTCGCCCATGCGGCGGTGACCGATGTGAACGGGCGAAAGCTCTGGCATGACCAGCGCATCGCACGCGAAGGTTTCGACGTCGTGGCGGCCGCGCCGGGCGATACACGCGTGCGGCTGCGGGATTGGTCGCTGGAGCGGCAGGCGGCCGGCTACCACGCGCAGATTCCGGCCGGCGACTTCGCGCTGGACCTGCGCTGCGCGCCCACCCAGCCGGTGCTGCTGCAAGGACGTCAGGGCCTTTCGCGCAAGGGCCCGCAGCCCGAACAGGCCAGCTACTACTACAGCCGGCCCCAACTCGCGGTCGCCGGGGCCTTGAGCCTGCAGGGCCGGCGCTTCGAGGTGACGGGCAAGGCCTGGCTCGATCACGAGTGGAGCCAGGAGCTGCTGCACCCGCAGGCCGTGGGCTGGGACTGGATCGGCATGAACCTGGACGACGGCAGCGCCCTCACCGCCTTTCGCCTGCGGCGCCAGGATGGCTCGGCGCTATGGGACGGCGGCTCCTTTCGCACGTCCGGCGGCGCCTTGCACACCTTCAGCCCTGGCGAAGTGGTGTTCAGCGCGCAGCGCCGCTGGACCAGCCCGCTGTCGCAGGCCACGCTACCCGGTGGAGTGGATCGTGCGCACGCCGGCGGACTTCTACACCGTCCGGGCAGTGATCGACAACCAGGAGCTGGACAGCCGGGCGTCCACCGGCGCCATCTACTGGGAGGGCCTGTCGGAATTGTTCGACAGCAACGGCAAACGCGTCGGCCGCGGCTACCTGGAGATGACGGGTTACGCACAGCGCATGCGGCTGTAGCCTCGCGACGGATGAGTTGTTTTTTTCAGACCCTGGAGCGCAATGGCCCTTCGCCGCTCAAGCTGGCGTCGTGATCCGGTTTGAGGTACCGTGATTGCCACTCGCTAAAAAGGCACTCTCATGAAAGCGAAAGCAAATCCCCGGCGCTGACACAGGCCTCGCTGGTCTCGACGGCCGGACGCAAAGCGAAAAGAGTGCAGCGCAAACTGCAAGAGGCCGAAGCCGAGCTGCATACCGCCAACGAGATCCTCGTCGAAGCCGTTCCGGCAAACGACAAGGAAAGCATCGATGCCGCCCTGGAGCAGAACGTCGCGGCCAAAGAAAAGGTCCATGACGCGGCGGAGGAGCTGGAAGTCGTCAACGCGCTGCTGTCCGACGACGATCAGCCGGCGCAGGCCACCAACGAGACGCCGGCTTCAAAGGGGAATACCGGTCAAGGGGCGAAAAGCCTGATTCCTCACCTGAAGCAAAAGCCTGCTGCGGCGCAGTAGCTCAGTGCGCTCCCGCCGCGGCCTCGGCGCCGCGCCCGCCGCGCTGGGTTGCGGACGGCTGAGCCACACAAGCGGGATGAGCATCAGGAAAAGGATGCCGAAACGAGGAAGATGTCGTTCGCGGCCAACATGAATGCCTGCTGGTCCACCAATCGGTTCACCTGGGCCAGCGCTTGTTCCGGCGTGAGGCCGGAAGACACCAGGCTGGACAAGGCGCTCGTGGCGGCGGGGCTGCCCGCGTTCACTGCGTCGGCCAACTGGGTATGGTGCAGGGCCGCGCGGTTCTCCCAAAACGTCGTGGAGGTCGAGGGCGTCGCGGGGAACGGAATGGGGCTCGATGCCTGAAAGGTTGGTGCAGCCGGCCAAAGCCATGGCCGCAGCCAGCGCGGCGAGATGCCCGCGCGCGATTGCTTGCTTCATTTTTGTTCTTCGCGTTCGGCCTGGATCGCCGCGGCGTTATCGAGAACCCGGCGCAGCAGGCTTCGCAGCAGCTGCCACTCTTCGACGCTGAAGCCGCGCAGGTGGGCGTTCTGCACACCACAGAGCACGGCGGGAATCTTCTTGGCGGCTTCACGGCCTTCGTCGGTGAGTTCGAGATTCACCACGCGCCGGTCCTCGCTGGAACGCACGCGTCGCACCAATCCTTTGCCCTCCAAACGATCGAGCAGCCGCGTCGTGCCGCCGGCGTCGAGCTGGCATTCGCGTGCGAGCTCCGCCACCGTGGAGGCGCTGCCCAGGTAGAGCTTGAACAGAGGAACCCATTGCGCGTTGGTCAATCCGCTGGGCTCCAGTTCGCGCTCGACCTCGAGGGAAACGGCATTGAGGATTTGGCGCATGAGGTAGCCCACGCCCTCCTCCGTCCGGTAATTTTCCGGGTTATAGAAAACCGGCACTGCGGACGGACTCGCCGGCCGTTGAGTCTTGGTTGAGGACGCCATGGGCGCGATTATTAATTGTCTAGACAATTACTGTCAAGGCTTTCTTTGCGATGGCAATTACACTTGCGGAAATGGCCCCTTCGTCACCCGCCTCCGACGCCAAAGCATCGCCCCGTTCGCTTTCCGGCCTGCTGCCCTTCATCCGCCCCTACCGCGGGCGCATTGCACTGGCCGGGCTGTTCCTCGTGATGGCGGCGGTCGCCACGCTGGTGTTTCCCGTGGCACTGCGCGGCCTGATCGACGGCGGGCTGGCGGTCGGCGACAAAGGCACGCAGCTGGTCGCCCTGCGGTCCCACTTCCTCGAGCTCTTTGCGGTGGCCGTGGCGCTGGGCCTGTTCTCGGCGGCACGCTTCTATATGGTGAGCTGGCTGGGAGAACGCGTGACGGCGGACCTGCGCAATGCGGTGTATGCCCACGTGCTCGAGCAAAGCCCGGAGTTCTTTGAAACCACGCAGACCGGCGAAGTGCTGTCGCGCCTGACCACCGACACCACGCTGGTGCAGACCGTGGTGGGTTCCCAATTGAGCCTGGGACTGCGCAACACGGTGATGGGCCTGGGCGCCCTCGCCATGCTGGTCTGGACCAACCCCTACGTCATGACGCAGGTGCTGCTGATCATCGTGCTGGTGGTGCTGCCGACCATGTGGTTCGGCCGGCGTGTGCGGCGCTTGTCGCGGGCCAGCCAGGACCGGGTGGCGGACTCCAGTGCGATCGCGGCCGAGGTGCTGAATGCCATCCCGGTCGTGCAAAGCTATGTTGCGGAATCGCGCGAGGCCGGGCGCTTCGACGATGCCACGGAAAACGCATTCAAGACCGGCGTTCGCCGCACGCGGGCCCGGGCCGTGCTGGTGGCCTTCATCATCATTGCCAATGCCGCCCTGCTGCTGTGGGGCCTGTACCAGGGAACGCAGGCGGTGCTTGCGGGCAAGATCACCGCCGGCCACCTGGGCGAGACCATCGTGTACGTGATCATCCTGGCGGGGGCGGTGGCGGTGCTGGGTGAGGTCTATGGCGACCTGCTGCGCGCGGCCGGCGCCACCGAACGGCTGATGGAACTGCTGGACAGCCGCTCGCCTGTCACCTCGCCTGACCGTCCTGTGCCGTTGCGGCCCGCGCAGGGCGGCAGCGCCGTGGCATTCGAAGCCGTCACCTTCCACTATCCTTCGCGGCCCGCCACAGCGGCGCTGAGGGATTTCAGCCTGGAGGTCGCGCCCGGCGAAACCGTGGCCCTGGTGGGGCCCAGCGGCGCCGGCAAGAGCACGGTGTTCCAGCTGCTGCTGCGGTTCTACGACCCGGCCCAGGGGCGCATCGTGCTGGATGGCGTGGCTACGCGCGAAGTTGCGCTGCAGGATCTGCGGGGGCGTATCGCCCTCGTGCCGCAGGACGCCGTCATCTTCTCGAGCAGCGCGATGGAGAACATCCGCTATGGCAGGCCGGGCGCGAGCGACGACGAAGTGATCGCGGCTGCCAAGGCCGCCTTCGCCCACGACTTCATCAGTGCCCTGCCCGATGGCTACGGGACCTTTCTCGGTGAGCGGGGCGTGCGGCTGTCAGGGGGCCAGCGTCAGCGAATCGCCATCGCCCGGGCGATGCTCAAGAACCCGCCGCTGCTCCTTCTTGACGAAGCAACCAGCGCGCTCGACGCGGAAAGCGAACGCATGGTGCAAGCGGCGCTGCAGTCGGCCATGCGCGACCGCACGACATTGGTGATCGCCCACCGCCTGGCCACCGTGCAGCAGGCGGACCGGATCGTGGTGCTGGATCACGGCAGGATCGTCGAGCAAGGGACGCATGAGTCGCTGATGGCGGCGAACGGGATGTACGCCGGCTGGCGGCCCTGCAGTTCATGGACTAGCGCTTGGCGCACGCCCGCGGCCGGCCTGACCGGCTACTGCAGCGGCTCTTTCAAGGCCTTGGGAATGAGCAGCGGCAACACCGCTATGCCCTCATCCACCAGCGCCTCGGTCTCTTCGCGCGACGCCTGGCCGCGGATGCCGCGTTCCTCGGTTTCGCCGTAGTGGATGCGACGCGCTTCCTCGGCAAAACGCTCGCCCACGTCTTCGGTGTTGGCCATGACGTGGCGCACGATCTTCAGCCATTCGGCCTGCAGCGACGACGCCCGGCGCAGCTCATGACTTCCTGGCGCGGCGCGGGTTGCGCAGCTCCGAGGTTCAGGCGCGGCGCCGTGAGCATCTTGCTCACGCCCGTGTCGCCGCACAGCGGGCACTCCACCAGCCCACGCGCGAGCTGGCTCTGGAAATCATTCTCGGAGGCGAACCAGCCTTCGAAGCTGTGGCTGTGGGAGCACTGGAGGTTGAGGACCTTCATACGGCCTCAATTATCGCCTCCAGTCCAGATCCCACGCGCCCGAAAGGACGTTTTGCAGCCACAGCGCCCCGGTCAGGGTCTTGGCGTCGGTTACCCGGCCGTCCCGGCACCAAGCCAGCAATTCCGCCGGCGTTGCGGTGAACACTTCCAGAAATTCCCCCTCGTCGAGCTGGCGCTCGCTCAGCACCAGGCCTTTGGCGAACCAGATGTCGATGAACTCGGTCGAGTAGGAGATCACGGGATGCAGCACCCCGGCGCGAGCCCATTCACGGGCGCTGTAGCCGGTCTCTTCCAGCAATTCGCGCTGCGCGCAGGCCAGGGAATCCTCGCCGGGGTCGAGCTTGCCCGCCGGGAATTCGATCATGACCTGGCCCATCGGATAGCGGAACTGGCGCTCCAGCACCAGCCGGCCGTCGTCCAGCTGCGGGATGATCATCACCGCGCCGGGATGGATGACGTACTCACGGGTCACCTGCTTGCCGTCGGGCAATGCCACCGTGTCGCGAAACGCGTGCAGGAAGCGGCCCTTGAACAGCTCCTGGCTGTCGACCTTGAGTTCTTTCAGGTGGCTGTCGTCGGACATGATGGCTCAACGGGGGTGGGGATGGCGGCGGAGATAGCGCCAAATGAAACCGGGGAAGGCGAAGGTGATGAACAGCGCGCCCGTCACGGCGTAGAACTCCCAGCCCTGCGGCGCGATCTGACCGGCGCGCTTTTCAAGCAGCAAGCCAATGCCGCCGACGGCGAAATACATGAGCACCAGTTCGGCCAGCCGCAGCGCGAGTGACTTCGGCCGGGCCAGGGGCACCACCGCCAGCAACCGCTGGTTCACGAACGGGAGGTTGGCGCCGACGAAGGCCAGCAGGATCACGAGCCAGATCGAGGCGGTTTGGGACATCGATTCGCCCGACTCAGGCATGCATAGGCAAACACTGCTTCAGGAGCCCAGCGTCTTGATGATGGCCTGCGCGCACAGCGTCATCAGGCCGCCGGGCAGGATGCCCAGGATCAGGACCAGGGCGCCGTTGACGGTCAGCACCAGACGCACGTCGGCCGGCGCCGACACCGTGGTGGCGGTGATCGGCTCGTCGAAATACATCACCTTCACCACACGCAAATAGTAGAAGGAGCCGATCAGCGACATGATGACGGCGAAGACCGCCAGCCAGATGTACAGGGCCTGGCCCGAAGCAATCAGAGACTGCAGCACCGCCAGCTTGGCATAGAAGCCCACCAGGGGCGGCACACCGGCCATCGAGAACAGGCACACCGCCATCACGCCGGCGTAGAGCGGGCTGCGCTGGTTCAGTCCGGCGAGGTCGGCGATCTCCTCGCTCTCGAAGCCTTCACGGGCCAGCAGCAGGATGATGCCGAAGGTCGCCAGCGTCGTCATCACGTAGGTGACGATGTAGAACATGGCCGAGCTATAGGCGTTGGCGGCCGAGAGCGTGTTGTTGTTCACGACCCCCGACAGCAGGCCCAGCAGCACGAAGCCCATCTGGCCGATGGTCGAATAGGCCAGCATGCGCTTGAGGTTGGTCTGTGCGATGGCCGCGAGATTTCCGACCGTCAGCGAGCCGATCGCCATGATCATCAGCATCTGCTGCCAGTCCAGGGCCAGCGGCAGCAGGCCTTCCACCAGCAGGCGAATGGCGATGGCAAAGGCCGCAAGCTCAGGCGCACTGCCGATCATGATCGTCACCGACGTCGGTGCGCCCTGATAGACGTCGGGAATCCACATATGGAAAGGCGCGGCACCCAGCTTGAACGCCAGCCCGGCAACGATGAAGACCAGGCCGAACACCAGCACCTGGTGCTTCACCTGCCCGGAATTCACGATCTTGAAGACGGTTGCGATGTCGAGCGATCCCGTCGCACCGTAGAGCATGGACAGGCCGTAGAGCAGGAAGCCGCTGGCCATCGCGCCGAGCACGAAGTACTTCATCGCCGCCTCGGTGGAAGTGGCGTGGTCGCGGCGCAGCGCCACCAGGGCGTAGCTGCACAGCGTGAGCAGTTCCAGGCCGAGGTAGATGACCAGGAAGTTGCTGCCGGACATCATCACGAAGATGCCCATCAGGGCGAACATGGCCAGCGTGAACATCTCGCCGCCGCGCATCATGTCGCGATCCGCCGCGTAGGGGCGGCCATACACCAGGCACACCATCATCGCCAGCGTGGCAAAGCACTTGAGCCAGTTGCCCATGGGGTCGCTGACCACCATGCCGCCGAAGGCGTAGAGGGTCTGGTTTTCCACGGCGAGCTGGCCGGTGAAATACGCGACCACGGCCAGGGTGCCCATGGTGAGCCAATAGGTCAGGTCGCGCATACGCGACTTCACGCCGAGGTCGACCATGGCGATGACGCAGGCCATCACCAGCAACAGGATTTCGGGCGCGACGATGATCAGGCTTGATTTGTCCAGCATCTTGTTCTTTCAGTGCCTGCTCACAACTTGGACATGGCCACGTGCTTGAGGAAATCCGCCACCGACACGTCCATGATGTCGGTAAACGGCTTGGGATGGATGCCCATGTAGAGCACAGCGGCGGCCAGCAGGCCCAGCATCAGGAACTCGCGGGCGTTGATGTCGGTGAGCTGCCGCACGTCGTCGTTGGCCACCGGGCCCAGATAGACGCGCTTGAACATCCACAGCGTGTACGCCGCGCCGAAGATCAGCGCCGAAGCGGCCGCCGCGCCCAGCCAGAAGTTCGCCTTCACCGCGCCAATGATCACCATCCACTCGCCGACGAAACCGGCCGTGGCCGGCAAGCCGCAGTTGGCCATGGCGAACAGCAGCGCGAAAGCGGTGAAGTTGGGCATGGTGTTCACCACTCCGCCATAGCTTGCGATCTCGCGCGAATGGACGCGGTCGTACAGCACGCCGATGCAAAGGAACATGGCGCCGGACACGAAACCGTGGGCAATCATCTGCACGATGCCACCGGCGACGCCCAGGTCGTTGAAGATGAAGAAGCCCAGGGTCACGAAGCCCATGTGGGCCACCGACGAATAAGCCACCAGCTTCTTCATGTCCTGCTGCACCATGGCAACCAGGCCCACGTAGACCACCGCGATCAGCGACAGCGCGATCATCAGCCAGTCGTACTCACGCGAAGCATCCGGCGCGATCGGCATGGCAAAGCGCAGGAAGCCGTAGGCGCCCAGTTTCAGCATGATGGCGGCCAGCACCGCCGAGCCGCCTGTCGGCGCCTCGACGTGCACGTCGGGCAGCCACGTGTGGACCGGCCACATCGGCACCTTGACGGCGAAGGAGGCGAAGAAGGCGAAGAAAAGCAGGGTCTGCGCGGAAAGGCTCAGGGGCAGCTTGTGCCAGGTGACGATGTCGAAACTGCCGCCCGACTTGGTGTAGAGGTACACCAGCGCCACCAGCATCAGGAGCGAGCCGAGCAGCGTGTACAGGAAGAACTTGAAGGCCGCGTAGATCTTGTTGGGACCGCCCCAGATGCCGATGATCAGGTACATCGGAATCAGCGTGGCTTCGAAGAAGGTGTAGAACAGGATGCCGTCGAGCGCGCAGAACACGCCGATCATCAGGCCCGACAGGATCAGGAACGCGCCCATGTACTGGTTGACGCGTTCGGTGATGACTTCCCAGGCCGAGATGACCACGACCAGGTTGATGAAGGCGGTGAGCAGCACGAACCAGAAGGAGATGCCGTCGATGCCGACGTGGTAGTTCACGTTGAACCGGTCGATCCAGCGCGCCTTCTCGACGAACTGCATGGCGGAGGTGCCGGCGTCGAAGCCGGCATACAGCGGCAGCGTGACCAGCAGGCTCACGACGGACCCGATGAGGGCGAGCCAGCGCACCGAGCGTGCCTGGTCGTCGCGTCCCAGCGCCAGCAGCACGACGCCAAAGAAGATCGGCGTCCAGATAGCGAGGCTTAGCAAACCCATTTTTATTCTTCCGCTCTTTCTAGTTTCTAGAGTCATTTGTTCAGCCACACGAACCACGTCATCAACACGAACACGCCCACGATCATCGCGAAGGCGTAGTGGTAGATGTAGCCGGTCTGGAACCAGCGCACCACGCCGGCCATCCGGGCAACCCCGCGAGCGCTGCCGTTGACCATGGCGCCGTCGATGATGGCCACGTCCCCGCCCTTCCACAGACCCACGCCCAGCATCCGTGCACCGCGCGCGAGGACGTTCTCGTTGAACCAGTCCATGTAGTACTTGTTTTCCAGCAAGGTGTACAGCGGCTGCACGCGGGCCTTGATCGCCGCCGGCAGGGCCGGCTTGTACAGGTACAGGTACCAGGCGCTCACCACGCCCGCCACCGCCAGCCAGAACGGGGCCGTCATCAGGCCGTGCAAGGCCATCTGCACCGGACCATGGAAAATGCGCGCGAGATTCGCCATCGCGGGGTGCTTGTCGTTGTCCACGACGATCGCGTCCTTGAGCAGGTCGCCGAACAGCATGGGCTCGATGGTCAGGAAGCCGATGACCACCGAGGGGAAAGCCAGCAGGAGCAGCGGCGCGGTCACCACCCAGGGCGACTCGTGCGGCACGTGGTGCTCCTCGCGGTGGTGGTGCGGGTCGGGCTCTTCGCTCGGGTCATGGTCGTGGACCTGCGGGGCCTGGTCGAAGCGCTCCTTGCCATGGAACACCAGGAAGTACATGCGGAACGAATAGAAAGCCGTGACGAAAACGCCGGCCAGCACCGCGAAATAGGCGATGCCCGCGCCGGGCACGCGGCTGAAGTGCACGGCCTCGATGATGCTGTCCTTGGAATAGAAGCCGGCGAACAGCGGCGTGCCGATCAGGGCCAGCGAACCGAGCAGCGAGGTGATCCAGGTGATCGGCATGTACTTGCGCACGCCGCCCATCCACCGGATGTCCTGGTTGTGATGCATGCCGATGATGACCGAGCCGGCGGCCAGGAACAGCAGCGCCTTGAAGAAAGCGTGCGTCATCAGGTGGAACACCGCCACCGAGTAAGCCGAGGCGCCCAACGCGACCGTCATGTAGCCCAGCTGCGACAGCGTGGAGTACGCCACCACCCGCTTGATGTCGTTCTGGATGATGCCCAGGAACCCCATGAACAGGGCCGTGATCGCACCGATGACGATCATGAAAGAAAGCGCGGTCTCGCTCAGCTCGAACAGCGGCGACATGCGGGTCACCATGAAGATGCCGGCCGTCACCATGGTGGCGGCGTGGATCAGCGCCGAGATCGGCGTGGGGCCTTCCATGGAATCAGGCAGCCAGACGTGCAGCGGAAACTGCGCGCTCTTGCCCATGGCGCCGATGAACAGGCAGATGCAGATGACCGTGATCAGTTGCCAGCCGGTGCCCGGAAAGCCCAGCTTGGCCAGCTCGCCGGCCTTGGCAAAGGTCTCGGCGTAGCTCAGGGTGCCGGCATAGGCCGCGATCAGGCCGATGCCCAGGATGAAGCCGAAGTCGCCGACGCGGTTGACCAGGAAGGCCTTCATGTTGGCGAAGATGGCCGTGGGCTTGTTGTACCAGAAGCCGATCAGCAGGTAGGAAACCAGGCCCACCGCCTCCCAGCCGAAGAACAGCTGCAGGAAGTTGTTGCTCATCACGAGCATCAGCATCGAGAACGTGAACAGCGAGATGTAGGCGAAGAAGCGGTTGTAGCCCTCGTCCTCTTCCATGTAGCCGATGGTGTAGATGTGGACCATCAGCGACACGAAGGTCACCACGCACATCATCATCGCCGTGAGGCCATCGACGAGGAAGCCGATTTCCATCTTCAGGCCGCCGACCACCATCCACTCGTAGATGGTGGCGTTGAAGCGCGCGCCGTCGAGCGCGACGCTCTTGAGCGTCATGGCCGAGATCACGAAAGCGACGAACACGCCCAGGATGCAGAGCGTGTGGGACAGGCGCCGGCCGATCCAGTTGCCGCCGAAGCTGGTGCCGAGAATGCCGGCCGCCAGGGCGCCGGCCAGCGGGGCCAGCGGTACGGCGAGCAGGGTCGAAGCGTTGAGGGTTTGGCTCATGTGTTGATCATCGGCTCGTGCCTTCAGCCCTTGAGCGTGTTGAGTTCGTCGACGTTGATGTTGGACTTGTTGCGGAACAGCAGCACCAGGATGGCCAGGCCGATGGCCGACTCCGCCGCGGCCACCGTGAGGATGAAGAACACGAACACCTGGCCGTGCATGTCGCCCAGGTAGTAGGAGAACGCCACGAAATTCATGTTCACCGCCAGCAGCATCAGCTCGATGGCCATCAGCAGCACGATGAGGTTGCGGCGGTTCAGGAAGATGCCGATCACCGACAGGGCGAACAGCATGGCGCCCAGCGAGAGGAAATGTCCGAGAGTCAGGGTCATGCCTTTTTCTCCGCGGCGGCGGGCGCCGGCTCCGGCTCGGGGGCGACCATGGTCGGCCCCATCTTCACGACCTGCAGACGGTCGCGCGCCCTGACGCGAACCTGGTGCGCGGGATCCACTGCCTTGCTGTCCTTGCGCTTGCGCAATGTGAGGGCGATGGCCGCGACGATCGCCACCAGCAGGATCACCGCCGCGATCTCCAGCGGGTACAGGTACTGGGTGTACAGCAGCGTGCCCAGTTCCTTGGTGTTGGAGTATTGCGCGCCGCCCTGAACCATGGCGGGAACGGCTCGCGGCTCTTCTCCCAGCCGGAAGCCCGCCATCAGCACAGCCGCCATCTCCAGGGCGATCAGCGCACCGACGCTGGCGGCCAACGGGAAATGCTTCCAGAAGCCGGCCCGCAAGGCATCGACATTGATGTCCAGCATCATCACCACGAAGAGGAACAGCACCATCACGGCGCCCACATAGACCAGCACGAGCGTGATCGCCAGGAACTCGGCCCGCAGCAGCAGCCACACCGCCGCGGCCTGGAAGAAGGCGAGCACCAGGTAGAGGGCCGCATAGACTGGGTTGCGGGCCGTGATCACGCGGAAAGCCGCGAACAGCAGCACCGCGGAAAACAGGTAGAAGAAGCCGGTTCTGATATCCATTTTGTTTCAGCGGTATTTGGCGTCCGCCGCCTTGGCGGCTGCGATTTCGGCTTCGTAGCGATCGCCCACGGCCAGCAGCATGTCCTTGGTGAAGTACAGGTCGCCGCGCTTTTCGCCGTGGTATTCCAGGATGTGTGTCTCGACGATCGAATCGACCGGGCAGCTCTCTTCGCAGAAGCCGCAGAAGATGCACTTCGTCAGGTCGATGTCGTAGCGCGTCGTGCGGCGGGTGCCGTCGGCGCGCTGATCGGATTCGATGGTGATGGCCAGCGCGGGGCACACGGCCTCGCACAGCTTGCAGGCGATGCAGCGCTCTTCGCCGTTCTCGTAGCGGCGCAGGGCATGCAGGCCCCGAAAGCGCGGCGAAAGCGGCGTTTTTTCCTCGGGGAACTGCACCGTGATCTTGCGGCTGAACGCGTACTTGCCGGTGATGGCCAGGCCCTTGAACAGCTCGACCAGCATGAAGCTGGACAGGAAGTCCTTGAGCGAAAAAGCCGACGGCAGGGAACACTGCTTGGGTGGACATGGCGGGTGCCTATTTCCAGATGTTGTACGGGGTTTGCATCCACGCGCCGATCACGACCAGCCAGACCAGCGTCACCGGAATGAATATCTTCCAGCCCAGGCGCATGATCTGGTCGTAGCGGTAGCGCGGGAACGTGGAGCGCACCCACAGGAACATGGTGACGACCATGAAGGTCTTGATGCCCAGCCAGATCCAGCCGGGAATGAAGGACAGGAACTCGAAGGGCGGCAGCCATCCGCCCAGGAACATGATGACGGTCATGATGGAGACCAGCCACATGTTGGCGTACTCGGCCAGGAAGAACATCGCGAAGCTCATGCCCGAGTACTCGATCATGTGGCCCGCGACGATCTCGGATTCGCCTTCCACCACGTCGAAGGGGTGGCGGTTGGTCTCGGCCAGGCCCGAGACGAAGAAGACCACGAAGATCGGCAGCAGCGGCAACCAGTTCCACGACAGGAAGTTCAGGCCCGCGTTCACCGCCATTCCCTTGCCCTGGCCCATGACGATGTCGGTCAGGTTCATGCTGCCGGCGACCATGAGCACCACCACCAGGCAAAAGCCCATGGCGATTTCGTAGCTCACCATCTGCGCGGAAGCCCGCAGCGCGCCCAGGAAGGCGTACTTGGAGTTGGAGGCCCAGCCGGCGATGATCACGCCATAGACCTCCAGCGAGGTGATCGCCATCAGGAACAGCAGGCCCGCGTTGATGTTGGCCAACGCGATGTCGGGACCGAACGGAATCACGACCCAGGCAGCCAGCGCCGGCATGATGGTCATGATCGGTCCCAGCAGGAACAGGCCCTTGTTGGCCACCGTCGGCAGGATGATTTCCTTGGTCAGCAGCTTCACCGCATCGGCGATGGGCTGCAGCAGGCCGAGCGGGCCGATGCGGTTGGGCCCCAGGCGGATCTGGGTGAAGCCGATGGCCTTGCGCTCCCACAGCGTCAGGTAAGCCACCGCGCCCATGAGGGGAGCCACCACGGCGACGATCTTGATCAGCGTCCAGGTGAGCGGCCAGGCCGCGCCGGTCCACCAGCCGGCGGCGATCAAGCCCTGGCCAAAGCCGTAAATCTGGTCGATCATGCCGGCACCCCCACGCGGGCATCGGCCGTGAGCTGCAGCGAAGGCGCCCTGCGAACGATGCTGTCGAGCTGGTAAATCGCAGCCGTGACGGGCTTGCCCGCGGAGGCGGACAGCTCGATGGCGGCGGAGGTCGCATTGCTCAGCTTGCCGCCCTGCACGTGGCTGGCCTGCGCATCCTGCGCGCCACGGGCGGCCACCAGGACTTCCTGGGCCGACTCGAACTCGAAGCCCGGCAGGCCCAGCAGGTTCGCCAGCACGCGCAGGACCTTCCACGCCGGACGGGTTTCGGCCAGCGGCTTGACCACGGCATGGAAGCTCTGCACCCTGCCCTCGGCGTTGACGAAAGTCCCGGACGTCTCGGTGAATGGTGCAATCGGCAACAGCACATCGCTGAATGCCAGGTTGGCCTTGAACGGGCTCAAGGTCACGACCATTTCGGCCTGTCCCAGTGCCGCGGCACCCTTGGCGCCGGCGGCCGAATCGAACTCGGGCTCGTTGTTCAGCAGGATCGCCGCT
The DNA here is from genome assembly GCA_963722025.1 of uncultured beta proteobacterium. Classification (GTDB taxonomy): domain Bacteria; phylum Pseudomonadota; class Gammaproteobacteria; order Burkholderiales; family Burkholderiaceae_C; genus Ramlibacter. The sequence continues at coordinate 359,424 of CAVRNE010000027.1, read as the reverse complement.
TTCAGGCCGCCGGCGAGCATCTGGCCGGCGTTCAAGCCGTTCGCGCCCGGCAGCGGCGCCGGCGAGCTGTGCGCCGACCGTATTGGCGGCTTCGGTCAGGTAGCCGACGGTCGCGCCGGTCTGTTCGCCGATCCAGTTGGCCAGCGCCAGCAGGCTGGAAGCGTTCGCATGGTGCGCGGCTGCGTTGCCGAGCAGGATGGCCTTGCGTTCGCCGCCGAGCAGCGATTTCGCGATGGCCTTGGCCGCATCGGTTGCGTTGCCCTGGGCGGGCGCCGAGGCGCCTTTTTCCGCGGCGATGGCTGCGGCGACGTCAGCCAGCGCCTGCGCCCAATTGGAAGCCGGCGTGATCACCGACGACGCGATCGACATGGCCCAATCGTTCGCGACATCGTGGATCACCGACACGGCCGCGCCCTTGCGCACAGCGGCGCGGACGCGCAGCGCGAACAGCGGATGGTCCTTGCGCAGGTTGGAGCCGATCACCAGCGCGCGCTGCAGGTTGGACAGCGACGCAATCGAGGTGCCGAGCCACCGCACCGCAGGTGCGTTCTTGCCTTCGCCCTCGATCTTGCGAAATTCAGCGTTGCGCAGGCGGTAGTCGATGTTCTCGCTGCCCAGGCCACGCATCAGCGCGCCGGCCAGGTACAGCTCTTCCACCGTGCTGTGCGGGCTGACCAGGGCGCCAATGCTTTTCGCGCCATGTTCGGCCTTGATCTGCTTCAGGCCATTGGCCACGTATTCGAGCGCGGTCTGCCAGTCGACGGTCTTCCACTCGCCGCCCTGCTTGAGCATGGGAGCGGTGAGGCGGTCGTCTTCGTTCAAGGCTTCGTAGGAGAAGCGGTCGCGGTCGGCCAGCCAGCATTCGTTGACCTGCGTCGTTCTCGAGCGGCAGCACGCGCATGACCTTGTTGTTCTTGACCTGGACGATCAGGTTGGCGCCGGTGGAGTCGTGGGGGCTGACCGACTTGCGGCGCGACAGCTCCCAGTTGCGGGCCTGGTAGCGGAACGGCTTGCTGGTGAGCGCGCCCACGGGGCACAGGTCGATCATGTTGCCGGAGACTTCGGAGTCGACCGTGTCGTTCAGCACCGTGGTGATCTCGGAGTGCTCGCCGCGATGGATCATGCCCAGTTCCATCACGCCCGCCACTTCCTGGCCGAAGCGCACGCAGCGGGTGCAGTGGATGCAGCGGCTCATCTCCTCCATGGAGATGAGCGGACCGACGTCCTTGTGCAGCACGACGCGCTTTTCTTCCTCGTAGCGGGAAGAGGAGCCGCCGTAGCCCACGGCCAGGTCCTGCAGCTGGCATTCGCCGCCCTGGTCGCAGATCGGGCAGTCCAGCGGGTGGTTGATCAGCAGGAACTCCATCACCGACTGCTGGGCCTTCAGGGCCTTGTCGCTCTTGGTGCGGACGATCATGCCGTTGGACACGGGCGTGGCGCAGGCCGGCATGGGCTTGGGCGCCTTCTCCACGTCGACCAGGCACATGCGGCAGTTGGCCGCGATGGTCAGCTTCTTGTGATAGCAGAAGTGCGGGATGTAGGTGCCCGCCTTGTCGGCCGCATGCATGATCATGCTGCCTTCGGTGATCTCCACCTTCTGTCCGTCGAGTTCGATCTCAATCATGTGATTCAAGCGCTCCGCGCTTCTGTGCACCGGCTGCCTTGGGTCCGAGGGGGCTCGCCGTTGATCTTGGCCTCGAATTCGTGGCGGAAGTGCTTGATCATGGCGCGCACCGGCATCGCCGCGGCGTCGCCGAGCGCGCAGATGGTGCGGCCCTGGATGTTGTCGGCCACCGAATTGAGCAGGTCCATGTCGCTGGGCTTGCCGTGGCCGTTGTGGATACGGTCCACCACGCGCCAGAGCCAGCCGGTGCCTTCGCGGCAGGGCGTGCACTGGCCGCAGGACTCGTGCATGTAGAAGTAGGACAGGCGCATGCAGCGACTCCACCATGTCAGCGCGAGTCGTCCATCACGATGACCGCACCGGAACCCAGCATGGAGCCGGCCTTGGCGATGGAGTCGTAGTCCATCGTGCATCCCATCATGATGTCCGCAGGCAGGACCGGCGCCGAGGAGCCGCCGGGGATCACTGCCTTGAGCGTGCGGCCCTGGCGCACGCCGCCGGCCAGTTCCAGCAGCTTGCCGAACGGCGTGCCCAGCGGCACTTCATAGTTGCCGGGCAGTTCGACGTCGCCTGAAACCGAATAGATCTTGGTGCCGCCATTGTTGGGCTTGCCGCACTCGAGGTAAGCCTGGCCGCCGTTGCGGATGATCCAGGGCACCGCCGCGAAGGTCTCGGTGTTGTTGATCGTGGTCGGCTTGCCGTACAGGCCGAAGCTGGCGGGGAACGGCGGCTTGAAGCGCGGCTGGCCCTTCTTGCCTTCCAGCGATTCGAGCAGCGCGGTTTCCTCGCCGCAGATGTAGGCGCCGAAGCCGTGCGCCGCATGCAGCTGGAAGCTGAAGTTGCTGCCCAGGATGTTGTTGCCCAGGTATCCGGCCGCCCTCGCCTCTTCCAGCGCTTCCTCGAAGCGGTCGTAGGTCTGGAAGATCTCGCCGTGGATGTAGTTGTAGCCGACGGTGATGCCCATCGCGTAGGCCGCGATGATCATGCCTTCGATGACGATGTGCGGGTTGAACTGCAGGATGTCGCGGTCCTTGCAGGTCCCCGGCTCGCCCTCGTCGGAGTTGCACACCAGGTACTTCTGGCCCGGGAACTGGCGGGGCATGAAGCTCCACTTCAGGCCCGTGGGGAAGCCAGCGCCGCCGCGGCCGCGCAAGGCCGATTCCTTGACGGTGGCGATGACCTGGTCCTGGTCAGGCTCAGCGCCTCTCGATGCCGAGGATCTTGCGCAGTGCCTTGTAGCCATCGCGGGCTTCGTAATCCTTCAGGCGCCAGTTGGTGCCATTCAGGCCCGCGTAGATCTGCGGATTGATGTGGCGGTCGTGGAAACAGGTCTGGACGCCCGTGGCCTGGAACTGGGAGAGGACTTGCTGCGCGTTCATGCTTGCGCCTTTCTTCAGGCCGTCCACCAGCTGGTCGAGCTTGTCCTCGCTCATGAAGCTGCACATGGTGCGGTCGTTGACCAGCATCACCGGCGAATCGGCGCAGGCGCCCAGGCACTCGCTCTGCTGCAAGGTGAACATGCCGTCGGCGGTGGTCTCGCCCATCTTGATGCCCAGCCTGTGCTCCAGGTGGTGCAGCGCCTTGGCCCCGTCGCGCAGCTGGCACGGCAGGTTGGTGCAGACGTTGAGCTTGTACTTGCCCACCGGCCGCTGGTTGTACATGTTGTAGAAGGTCGTGACCTCGTGCACCGCGATGGGCGGCATGCCCAGGTAGTCGGCGACGATCTTCTCGCTCTCCAGGCTGACGAAGCCCTGCTCCTGCTGGACGATGGCCAGGCAGGCCATCACCGCGGACTGCTTCTGGTCGGCGGGGTACTTCGCGACTTCCTTGTCGAAGCGCGCTCTGGTCGTTTCAGAAATCATCGGTCAATCTCTCCGAACACGATGTCCATGGTGCCGATCACGGCCACGGCGTCGGCGATCATGTGGCCGCGCGACATTTCGTCCATGGCGGCCAGGTGGGCGAATCCCGGCGGGCGGATCTTCAGGCGGTAAGGCTTGTTCGCGCCGTCGCTCACGATGTAGATGCCGAACTCGCCCTTGGGATGCTCGACGGCGGCATAGGCCTCGCCTTCGGGCACGCGGAAACCTTCGGAGAAGAGCTTGAAGTGGTGGATCAGCTCTTCCATGTTGGCCTTCATCGATTCGCGATCGGGCGGCGCCACCTTGTGGTTGTCGGTGATCACCGGGCCGGGGTTGGCGCGCAGCCAGTCCACGCACTGCTTGATGATGCGGTTGGATTCGCGCATCTCCTGCACGCGCACCAGGTAGCGGTCGTAGCAGTCGCCGGTCTTGCCCACCGGGATGTCGAAGTCCATCTTGTCGTAGACCTCGTAGGGCTGCTTCTTGCGCAGGTCCCAGGCGATGCCGGAGCCACGCAGCATGGGACCGGTGAAGCCGAGGTTGAGCGCACGCTCGGGCGAAACCACGCCCACGCCCACGGTGCGCTGCTTCCAGATGCGGTTGTCGGTGAGCAGCGTCTCGTACTCGTCGACGTAGTGCGGGAAGCGCTTGGCGAAGTCGTCGATGAAGTCCAGAAGCGACCCCTGGCGGTTCTCGTTGAGCCGCTTGATGGCCCGCTCGTTCTTGATCTTGCTGACCTTGTACTGCGGCATGCTGTCCGGCAGGTCGCGGTACACGCCGCCCGGGCGGAAGTAGGCAGCGTGCATGCGCGCGCCCGATACGGCCTCGTACATGTCGAACAGGTCTTCGCGCTCGCGGAAGCAATAAATCAGCATGTTCATCGCACCGCAATCCAGCCCGTGCGCGCCCAGCCACAGCAGGTGATTCAGCAGGCGGGTGATCTCGGAGAACATCACGCGGATGTACTGCGCGCGAACCGGGACTTCCAGGCCCATCAGCTTCTCGATGGCCAGGCAATAGGCGTGCTCGTTGGACATCATCGAGACGTAGTCCAGGCGGTCCATGTAGGGCAGCGACTGGATGTAGGTCCTGGTTTCGGCCAGCTTCTCGGTGGCGCGGTGCAGCAGCCCGATATGCGGATCGGCGCGCTGGATCACTTCGCCGTCGAGCTCGAGCACCAGGCGCAAAACGCCGTGCGCCGCCGGGTGCTGCGGGCCGAAGTTGAGGGTGTAGTTCTTGATTTCTGCCATGTGGGTTCTGCCGGCGCTTGTCATTGCGGGCTCGACCCGCAATCCATGGTGGCTTGCGCGCCACCGTGGATGCCGGGTCAAGCCCGGCATGACAAAGTCAGGTTACTGCAGCCCTCCGTATTTGTCTTCCCGGATGATCCGCGGCGTGATCTCGCGCGGCTCGATGGTCACCGGCTGGTAGATCACGCGCTTGCGCTCGGGGTCGTAGCGCATTTCCACATGGCCGGACACCGGGAAGTCCTTGCGGAACGGATGGCCGATGAAACCGTAGTCGGTGAGGATGCGGCGCAGATCCGAGTGGCCTTCGAAGACGATGCCGTACAGGTCGAACGCCTCGCGCTCGAACCAGTTGGCCGAACTCCACAGGCCCGTCAGCGAATCCACCACCGGCAGGTCGTCGTCGGGCGCGAATACCTTCAGGCGCACGCGCTGGTTCAAGCTGATGGACAACAGGTGTGACACCACGCAGTAGCGCGGGCCATCCCAGCCGCCGTCGCGATAGTCCGAGTAGTCCACGCCGCAGACGTCAAGCAGCTGCTCGAACTGGCAGCCGGGCGCATCGCGCAGGAGGGCGGCGGCGGCCAGATAGTCGGCAGCCGCAACCACGACGGTGAGCTCGCCGAGCTTGAGGTCGATGCGCTTGGCCAGCGGGCCCAAGCGTGGCAGCCAGCGTTTCCTTCAGTGCTGCGGGATCGATCGCGAACGGGGTGATGGTGGTCATGTCTTGCTCAGGCCCGCGCGATGGTTTGCGTACGGCGGATCTTCTGCTGCAGCTGGATGATCCCGTACAGCAGCGCCTCGGCCGTGGGCGGGCAGCCGGGCACGTACACGTCGACCGGCACGATGCGGTCGCAGCCGCGCACCACTGAATAGCTGTAGTGGTAGTAGCCGCCGCCATTGGCGCAGGAGCCCATCGACAGCACCCAGCGCGGCTCGGGCATCTGGTCGTACACCTTGCGCAGGGCCGGGGCCATCTTGTTGCACAGCGTGCCGGCCACGATCATCAGGTCGCTCTGCCGTGGGACTGGGGCGGAACAGCATGCCGAAGCGGTCGATGTCGTAGCGCGCGGCGCCCGCGTGCATCATCTCCACGGCGCAGCAGGCCAGGCCGAACGTCATGGGCCACAGCGAGCCCGTCTTGGCCCAGTTGATGACGGAGTCCACCGTGGTGGTCACCATCCCCTTGTCGAGAATGCCTTCGTTAGCCATAGCAGTATTCCTTGGTCGCGTGGGAATTCATTCCCAATCGAGCGCGCCCTTTTTCCATTCGTAGACGAACCCCACCACCAGGATGGCGAGGAAAACCATCATGGCCCAGAAGCCCACCGGGCCGATTTCCTTGAGCGCCACGGCCCAGGGGAAAAGAAAGGCGATCTCCAGGTCGAACAGGATGAACAGGATGGCGACCAGGTAGTAGCGCACGTCGAACTTCATGCGCGCGTCCTCGAAGGCCTCGAAGCCGCATTCGTAAGGGGAATTTTTTGCCGCATCGGGCTTGCGGATGCCCATGGCGCTGCTGAACAGCCAGCCCAGGGCCTGCGGGATCACGCCGACGGCGACGCCGACCAGGATGAACAGAAGGACTGGTAGGTACTGGTCAAGGTTCATCTTGTGGCTCTGATCACCGCTTCAGCCAGTGGGCGATGCCACTGGCTCTTTTTGTATGGTGCCGTCGGCGAGACTCGAACTCGCACAGCTTTCGCCACTACCCCCTCAAGATAGCGTGTCTACCAATTTCACCACGACGGCGGTTTTTTTTAATGTTGCCCGGACAGGCTCGAGGCTTCTACGAATTGTTGCGCTTCCGGACAGCCTAGGAGTTTACCCTGAAACTGCGCTGCTCCTCCAGCAAGGCAGCGCTTATCTGCTGATCACTTCGTGGGGATCTGGCCAGCGCCCGATGCCGCGGGCGCCGGAGCAACGGCGGCCGCGCCACCCGGAGCGGCAGGAGCCGTGCCCGGGATCTGCCCGGCAGCGCCGGAAGCGGCCGGAGCCGGCACCGGTGCGGTGACTGCGCGTTCCAGTACGCTGCCCGATTCCACCGGCCGCAGGTTGCCGAAATAAGCCAGCGCCAGCGTGCAGACGAAGAACACGCCCGCCAGCACGGCCGTCGTACGCGACAGGAAGTTGGCGCTGCCGCTGGCGCCGAACAGGCTGCCCGAGCTGCCGCTGCCGAAGGCCGCGCCCATGTCGGCGCCCTTGCCGTGCTGGATGAGGATGAGGCCGATCATGCCCAGGGCCGCGAGCATCTGCACGGCGAGGATGACGGTAAGGAAAACGTTCATTTAGTATTCACTCCAATTTTTATAGTGCTTGGCCGCCTAGCGGGCGGCGGTGATGATCTGCAGGAAATCCGCGGCCTTGAGCGAGGCGCCCCCTACCAGGCCGCCGTCGATGTCCGCCTGGCCCAGCAGCGAAGCGGCATTGGCCGCGTTCATGCTCCCGCCGTAGAGGATGGGGATGCGGTCCGAATGGGAGGTCGCCGCCTTGAGTTGGGCGCGCAGCACGGCATGGACCTGCTGAGCCTGCTCGGGCGTGGCGGTCTTGCCGGTGCCTATCGCCCAGACGGGCTCATAGGCCACGACGATTTCGCTGATGCAGTGGCCGTTGGTGTGGATCACGGCCGCCATCTGGCGCTTGACCACCTCTTCCGTCTTGCCGGCTTCGCGCTCGGCCAGGGTCTCGCCGACACAGACGATGGGTGTGACGCCATGCGCCAATGCGACCTTGGCCTTCTCGGCCACCAGCGCATCGGTCTCGCCGTGGTACTGGCGGCGCTCGGAGTGACCGACGATCGCGTAGCGCACGCCGAACTCCTTGAGCATGGCGGCCGAAACCTCGCCCGTGAAAGCGCCCTGCTCATGCTGGGACACATCCTGGGCACCGATTTCCAGCGCCGATCCCGCGCGCAACGCCTGCAGCTGCGCCAGGTACGGCGCAGGCACGCAGACCGCCACGGTGCATGCGGCATCGCCCATGCCCGCGAGCAAGGCACGCACCAGCGCTTCGTTGGCGGCCAGGTTGCCGTTCATCTTCCAGTTGCCTGCGATCAGCTTCTTCTTCATCACGTGTTTCCAGGTCAGCACGATCTTGCCGATGTGCTGGTTCGATTCCATCAGCTCGTGCGCTTTCGCGGCTTCGCGCTGCGTCAAAGGTGCTGTGGATGACCGGCTTGATGGCGCCGTTCTCCAGCAGCGGCCAGACCTTGGCCTTGAGCGCCTGTGCGATCGCAGCCTTGAATGCCACAGGCCGGGGCCGCAGGGTCGAGCCGGTGATGAGCAGGCGCTTGCGCAGCACCATGCCGGCATTGAACTCGCTCTTGACGCCGCCCTGCACCGCGATGATGACCAGGCGGCCATCCTCGGCCAGGCACGCGACTTCGCGGGCCACATAGGCGCCCGCGACCATGTCCAGGATCACGTTGACGCCCACGCCGCCGGTGAGCTTTTTCGCCTCTTCGGCAAAGTCGTGGGTCTTGTAGTTGATGGCGTGGTCGGCGCCGAGCTTCAGGCAGGCCTCGCATTTGTCGTCGCTGCCGGCCGTGACGATGACCTTGGCGCCCAGCGCCTTGGCCATCTGGATCGCGGTGACGCCGATGCCGCTGGAGCCGCCCTGGATCAGCAGCGTTTCGCCGGGCTGGAGCCTGACGCGGTCGAACACGTTGCTCCACACGGTGAAGAAGGTCTCCGGCAGCGAGGCCGCTTCGACATCGCTCAGGCCCTTGGGCACGGGCAGGCATTGACCCACCGGCGCCACGCACAGCTGCGCGTAGCCGCCGCCCGAGACCAACGCACAGACGCGATCGCCCAGCTTGAATCCCGCGGCCGCCATCGCCTGCGCGTCGCCGTCCACGATCTCCCCAGCGACTTCCAGTCCCGGAATATCGGATGCGCCCGGCGGTACCGGGTAATTGCCCGTGCGCTGCAGCACGTCCGGGCGGTTGATGCCGCTGGCGGTGACGCGGATGAGTACTTCGCCCGGGCCAGGGACGGGCGTGGGGCGCTCGCCCAGACGCAGGACGTCGGGCGGGCCATAGGCGCTGATTTCAATGGCTTTCATGGTGTTGGAGGCCGCCGCCCGCACCGGTTGGGGTGCATGCGGCAGCTGTGACGATGCGATCAGGCCTGGTCGTCGACCGGGTCCTGCTGCGGGACCACCTCACGCGGCTCGCGCGGCTCACGCGTGCGGCTCGCGCTGCTCGCGGGGCTGCTGGTCGCCACGCGGCGGGCGATCGCCACGCGGTTCGCGCTGCTCGCGAGGCTCGCGCGGGGGGCGATCCTGGAACTCACCCGCCGGACGATCGAGCAAGGCCTTCATGGACAGCTTGACGCGGCCCTTTTCGTCCGTCTCGAGCACCTTGACGCGCACGATCTGGCCTTCGCTCAGGTAGTCGGTGACCTTCTCGACGCGCTCGTGGGCGATCTGGCTGATGTGCAGCAGGCCGTCCTTGCCGGGCAGGAGGTTCACCAGGGCGCCGAAGTCCAGCAGCTTGGTGATCGGGCCTTCGTAGACCTTGCCGATCTCCACTTCCGCGGTGATCTGCTCGATGCGCTTCTTGGCTTCCTCGGCCTTGGCCGGATCGGTCGAAGCGATGGTGATGGTGCCGTCTTCGGCGATGTCGATCTGCGTGCCGGTTTCCTCGGTCAGCGCGCGGATGACCGCACCGCCCTTGCCGATCACGTCGCGGATCTTCTCGGGGTTGATCTTCATCGTGAACAGGCGCGGCGCGAAGTTGCTCACTTCGGTCTTGGCCTCGCCCAGCGCTTCCTGCATCTTGCCCAGGATGTGCATGCGCGCTTCCTTGGCCTGGGCCAATGCGACTTGCATGATTTCCTTGGTGATGCCCTGGATCTTGATGTCCATCTGCAGCGCGGTGATGCCGTTGGTCGTGCCGGCCACCTTGAAGTCCATGTCGCCCAGGTGATCTTCGTCACCCAGGATGTCGGTCAGCACGGCGAAGCGGTTGCCTTCCTTGATCAGGCCCATGGCGATGCCGGCCACGTGGGCCTTCATCGGCACGCCGGCGTCCATCAGCGACAGGCAGCCGCCGCAGACCGAAGCCATCGACGAGGAGCCGTTGGATTCGGTGATTTCGGACACCACGCGCATGGTGTAGGGGAACTCTTCCTTGGTCGGCAGCACCGGGATCAGCGCGCGCTTGGCCAGGCGGCCGTGGCCGATTTCGCGGCGCTTGGTCGAACCCATGCGGCCCACTTCACCGGTGGCGAAGGGAGGCATGTTGTAGTGGAACATGAAGCGGTCTTCGTACTCGCCCATCAGCGCGTCGATGCGCTGCGCATCGCGCTCGGTGCCCAGCGTGGTAACCACCAGTGCCTGGGTTTCGCCGCGGGTGAACAGCGCCGAGCCGTGGGTGCGGGGCAGCACGCCGGTGCGGATCTCGATGGGGCGCACGGTGCGCGTATCGCGGCCGTCGATGCGCGGCTCTCCCGACAGGATCTGGCTGCGCACGATCTTGGCTTCGATGTCGAACATCAGGGCGTCCAGCTTGGCCGCGTCGAACTCGTCGCCTTCGGCCTTCAGGTCGGCCTGCACGGCGCCGCCGGCTTCGCGCAGGGCCTGGGTGCGGGCCTGCTTGCTGCGGATCTGGTAGGCAGCGCGCAACTTCTCTTCGGCCAGGGCATTGACCTTGGCGATGAAGGACTCGTCCTTGGCGAGGCGCCTGCCAATCCCACACCGGCTTGCCGGCTTCGCGCACCAGGTCGTGGATGGCATTGATGGCGATGTTGCCCTGTTCATGGCCGAACACCACGGCGCCGAGCATGATCTCTTCGGACAGCTGCTGGGCTTCGGATTCCACCATCAGCACGGCGGCTTCGGTGCCGGCGACGATCAGGTCCAGGTCGGACATCTTGCGGGCGGTCTGGCCGGGGTTCAGCACGTATTCGCCATTGACATAGCCCACGCGGGCGGCGCCGATCGGGCCGGCGAACGGGATGCCGGAAATAGCCAGCGCGGCGCTGGTGCCGATCATGGCGGCGATGTCGGCGTCGACTTCGGGGTTCAGCGACAGCGTGTGGATGACCACGTGCACTTCATTGAAGAAGCCTTCGGGGAACAGCGGGCGGATCGGGCGGTCGATCAGGCGGCTGGTGAGGGTTTCGTGCTCGCTGGGCTTGGCTTCGCGCTTGAAGAAGCTGCCGGGGATCTTGCCGGCGGCGTAGGTCTTCTCGATGTAGTCGACGGTCAGCGGGAAGAAGTCCTGGCCCGGCTTGGCGGACTTGGAGGCGACCACGGTGGCCAGCACCACGGTGCCCTCGATGTTGACGACGACGGCGCCGCCGGACTGGCGTGCGATCTCACCGGTTTCCAGGATGACGGTGTGGGAGCCCCACTGGAAGGTCTTGGTGACTTTGTTGAAAATGCTCATGTTCAGCTCTCCTAATACAGCGCATCAGGCTGCGCTTTCTGCCCGGAGATCCAGCGGTGTCGAACACGATGCCATTCCAGTAAGGACCAGGGTAGGACTAGGGGCCGTGCGGACCGGCTCTAACCCCTGGCCAGCCTTGCCTAGGAATGACACAGCGCGTATTCGTCTTGCCGTCTCCGAAGTGCAAAGCGCCTGAGCTAGGGTGAACTAACTCAGGCGCCTTCGTGTTTTTGTCCCGCTTACTTGCGCAGGCCCAGCTTGCCGATGAGCGCGGTGTAGCGGTCGGCGTCCTTGTTCTTCAGGTAGGTCAGCAGGCTCTTGCGGCGGTTCACCATGCGCAGGAGGCCGCGGCGGCCGTGGTGGTCCTTGGCGTGTGTCTTGAAGTGGGGGGTGAGTTCGTTGATACGAGCCGTCAGCAGTGCAACCTGCACTTCGGGGCTGCCCGTGTCATTGGCGCTGCGCGCATTGGCCTTGACGACCTCGGCCTTATTTAAAGTGGTCATTGGGTTTTCCTTGAATGTTTTAACTTGCGTTGAGGGCTGGAACTGCGCCTCAACGTGCGCCTTGCGGGATGCAAAGCCTTGGAATTATAGCCCGAACGACTGTCATTGCGGGCTTGACCCGCAATCCATGGCGGTGCGGCGCCTCATGCGAGGCATGGATCCCGGATCAAGTCCGGGATGACAAGCCCATGACAGCCAGCCCTGAGACGCTCCACGCCCTGCCCCAGCCGTGCCACGTCCCTGGACGCAAAGCACCAGCGCAGCCAGCCCTGGGCCTCGGGCGCGAACGCATTGCCGGGCGCCAGGCCCAACCCGGCCTCGGCCACCAGGCGCTTGGCCACGGCCAGCGAGTCGTCGAAACCGTCGAGCTTGAAGAAAGCGTACATGCCGCCCTTGGCGGCCTCGACACGGACCTGCGGCAGTGCTTGCAGTTGCGGCACCAGCGTGTCCCGGCAGGTTTTCAGATGCGCCACCACCCGCGGAGTCACCTCATCCGTGCGCTGCAGAGCCTGGAGGCCGGCGCGTTGCGTGAAGACGCTGGCGCAGGAGGTATTGAACTCGACCAGCTTGCCCATGTTCGGCGTCATGGAAGCCGGCATGACGAGCCACCCGAGGCGCCAGCCGGTCATCAGGAAGCTCTTGGAAAAGCTGTGCACCACCACCAGCCGGTCGTCCGCGAGAGGCAACGTCCAGGAAACTGGGCGCGCAGCCATTGGCCGTGTCTTCGTCGTAATACAGCCGCTCGTAGACCTCATCGGCCAGGATCCAGGTGCCGGTCTTGCGGCAATGCGCGAGGATGGCCTCCTGCTCGGCGCGGCTGAGCGTCCAGCCCGTGGGATTGTTCGGGGCGTTGACGATCAGCAGCCTGGTCGATGGAGTGATGGCGTCGAGCAATGCCTGCAAGTCCAGCGTCCAGGCACCCCCCGAGGGCTTGAGCGACACGCGCTTGAGCCTGGCGCCCATGATGAGCGGCTGGGCCGTGAGGTTGGGCCATACCGGCGTGACGGCGACCACTTCGTCGCCGGCGTCCACCAGGGCCTGCACGGCCAGCATCAGGGCATTGACGCCGCCCGAGGTGATCGCGATGCGGTTGCTCGCCACCTTGCCATGCAAGCCGCTGGTGTACTGCGCCACCGCGTCGCGCAGCTCGGGCAGGCCCAGGTTGTGGGCGTAGAAGGTTTCCCCCTTCTGCAGCGATTCGATCGCCGCCTGGCGGATGAAGTCAGGCGTGACCTCGTCGCTTTCGCCGAACCAGAACGCCAGCACGTCGCTGCGCCCCATGCCGGCATTCGCGACTTCGCGGATTTTCGATTCTTCGAGGTTCTGGATGGCTTGGCGCATAGAGGGCCGAGTATCAACCAGCCCGAACCATCGTGCAGGTGGTCGGCATTTCCGCCTGAGCCGGCTGGATGGTCTTCACCACGCGGAAACCGTAGCCCGAGCCTTCGACGTCGAACTTCACGCCGGGCGTGCCCTGGCGATCCATCACACCCACGACCAGCTGCTGCTGGAACTGGTGGTCGGCTGCGCGCATCCTGCCGGCCTGGCCCTGCAGGTTCACCGCCACGCGCTCCAGCGCATTGGCAACCTGAACGGCATCGGTGCCGCGGGCCTTCTCGATGGCCTGGGCCAGTGCTTCGACCATCAGCTGCATGCGCATGTGCACATAGTCGTCGGCCGGCTTGGGGTAGCGCTGGCGGAAGGACTGGTAGAAGGCCTCGCTTTGCGCCGTCTGCACGTTGGGCAACCAGTCGGCAACCGCGATGACCTTGCCCAGCCCCGCGTCGGCGATGGCGGCCGGTGCGCCCAGCGCGTTGCCATAGAACGTGTAGAACTTGCCGTCGAAGCCGACATCCTTGGCCGCCTTGACCAGCAAGGTCAGGTCGTTGCCCCAATTGCCGGTGATCACGGCCTGGGCGCCGCTGGCCTTGATCTTGGCCGCGTAGGGCAAGAAGTCCTTCACGCGCCCGAGCGGATGCAGCTCGTCCCCGGCGATCTGCACATCGGGGCGCCGCAGCCCGAGCTGGCGGCGCGCCTCGCGCAGCACCGCCTGGCCGAAGCTGTAGTCCTGCCCGATCAGGTAAACGCTCCCCACGGACTTGTCGTCCTTGAGCACCTCCATCAGCGCGGCCATGCGCATGTCGGCATGGGCGTCGAAGCGGAAATGCCAGAAGCTGCACTTCTCGTTGGTGAGGATGGGGTCCACCGCGGAATAGTTGAGGAACAGCACGCGCTTGCCGGGCTCGCGCTCGTTGTGCTTGTTGATCGCGTCGATCAGGGCCGCCGCGGTGGCCGAGGAATTGCCCTGCATCACGAACTGGGCGCCGTCGTCGATGGCCGCGCGCAACGCCGACAACGCCTCCTCGTTCTGGCCCTTGCTGTCGTAGCGCGTCAATTGCAGGGGTCGCATGCCCTGCGCCGTGCGCACGCCGCCGCGCTGGTTCACGCGCTCCACCGCCCACACCAGGTTGCGAAAAACCGCTTCGCCGGTGTTGGCGAAAGCTCCCGACAAGCCTTCGATCATGGCGATCTTCACGGGCTGCTGCGCGTCCTGCGCCCAGGCAAACGAGGGCGCAAATAGCGATGCGCAGAGAGATTTCAAGACCCGGCGGCGCTGATTTTTCACTTTGGCTTTCCCTTGAAAACACCCGTCACGCTCACAGATGTGAGGCATGCGGCAATCATGGTTGAAAGCCGCGCAGTGTATAGGACGGGTGGTAACAAAAACCGCCGTTCGCATCCCTCTTCATGACAAGGAGTTCATCATGTTTTTCGCACCTGTCGTTCACACCCGCGCCCATTCCCCCGCCTTCCGTTCTTCTGACCGCAGTTTCGAGCGCTTCGTCAACGATGCGTTCTTCAGCGACGCCCACCAGGGCTTCAAGGTGGAACAGGACGAGAAGGCCTGGACCGTGACCCTCGATCTTCCCGGCGTCGCTAAAGATGAGCTGTCCATCACCATCGAGGGCAGCATCGTTCGCATCGAGACCAGGAAAGAAGCCAAGCGCCAGTTCAAGGCCGCCTACGAGCTGCCGCAGGACATCGACGCCGAGGCCAGCACCGCCAAGCTCGAGAACGGCGTGCTGACCCTGACCCTGGTCAAGAAGGTGCCGGTCAGCAACGCGCGCCAGATCGAGATCAAGTAGGGACGGCCAATCCATGGCGCCGCATGGATGCCGGATCAGGTCCGGCATGACAGCAGAGAGCTGTCATTGCGGGCTTGACCCGCAATCCATGGCGCCGCATGGATGCCGCTTCATCCGTGAAGCTGCAACTCCGCCAGAGGCCAGCGCGGCTTGACGTCGAACGCGTAAACCCGGCTGCGCCTCTTGGATGCCTGATTGCAGGCGCATCGCCGCCGCCATGGCGATCATGGCGCCGTTGTCGGTGCACAGGTGAAGCTCGGGATAGTGCACCCGCACGCCGCGCTTCGCGCAAGCGGCATTGAGCTCGCTGCGCAATGCCTTGTTCGCGCCCACGCCGCCGGCAACGACCAGGCGCCGCAGGCCCGAGCGCTCCAGCGCCGTCATCGACTTCTTCACCAGCACTTCGACGATGGCCGCCTGGGTCGAGGCGGCCAGATCGGCCTTGCGTGCTTCGAGTTCAGGGCCCAGCTTTTTCGCCTGCGTGAGGACGGCGGTCTTGAGGCCGGCGAACGAGAAGTCGAGGTCGCCGCTGCGCATCAGCGGACGGGGCAGCTTGAAAGCCTCGGGATCGCCCTGCTCCGCCAGTCGCGATAGCGCCGGCCCGCCGGGATACTCCAGGCCCATCAGCTTGGCCGACTTGTCGAAGGCCTCCCCCGCCGCGTCGTCTATGGTTTCGCCCAGCAGCTCATAGCGGCCGACGCCGTCAACCCGCATCAGCTGGGTGTGGCCGCCCGAAACCAGCAGCGCGACAAACGGAAATTCCGGCGGATCGGCGCTGAGGAATGGCGACAGCAAGTGCCCTTCCAGGTGGTGCACACCCAGCACCGGTTTGCCCAGGGCCGCGCCGAGAGCGCAGGCGACACCCGCCCCCACCAGCAGCGCGCCGGCAAGGCCCGGCCCGCGCGTATAAGCGACCACGTCCACCTGGGCGAGGCTCGCACCAGCTTGGGTCAGCACCATTTCGGTGAGCGGCAGCACGCGGCGGATGTGGTCGCGGCTGGCCAACTCCGGCACCACCCCGCCATAGGCCCGGTGCATGTCGATCTGGCTGTGCAGCGCGTCGGCGCGCAGCACCGGCACGGCGGCTCCGGCCGCCTCGACCAGCGCGACACCGGTTTCGTCGCAGGAGGATTCGATTCCCAGTACAAGCATCTGCACAGTTTAGGTGAATGCATCCCGGCGCGCTCGGCACCTTGGCTCGAATCTTGCGCGTGCGGGGTATGACGCCCTCCCAGGCCCTTCGCATCGTGGTTATCGCACCGGATTCGCTCAATCCGGATGCGGAGGACACGCACGCAGATCGAGCAGGCCGAGCGTTCGCGGCAGTTGCGCATCAGCTTGCTGGAAAATGGTTACAACATCATTGCCGTGCTGCCCACGGACACCTTCCTGGGCGAGCGGATCGCCCAGCTCCAGCCCGACATGATCGTGGTCGATGCCGAAAGCGCCGCCCGCGATGCGCTCGAGCACGTCGTGATGGCCACCCGCGCCGAACGCCGTCCCATCGTGCTGTTCACCAACGACGAGGACACCACGCACGTCAAGGATGCGGTGGCGGCCGGCGTCACGGCCTATATCGTCGCGGGCCTGGCGCCGGAGCGCATCCGCCCCATTCTGGACGTGGCGATGGCCCGCTTCCAGCATGAGCAGGAACTGCGGCGGGAACTGGCCGATGCGCGCTTCGAACTGCGGGAGCGCAAGGTGATAGACCGCGCCAAAGGCCTGCTGATGCAGCGCCAGGGCCTGTCGGAAAAAGAAGCCTACGACAAGCTGCGCAAGACCGCGATGGATCGTGGACTCAAAGTCGGCGAGGTAGCGCAGCGCATCCTCGACGTGGCCGATCTCCTGGCCTGAGGGTCGCCGCACAAAATGAGTGCGCGGTTGTCATTGCGGGCTTGATGCCGCAGATCCATGACAGCCTATTTGCGGGCATGGCCCGCACCTGCATTGCGGGCTGACCCGCAATCAGCGGCGATAGCCGGCATGACAAGTATGAGCTGGCACGGCTATTGCTCAACACTCTTCATGAACCAATGAAGGTTCCTCGACCCGCCGCTTCAACGGCGAAGCAGTAAGCGGGTCGTACCGGACGAAGGCGTCCCCACCAACACCCTGTGTGTTGCGTGCGGACGCCTTTTTTGTTTTGTTTTTTCTTGTCGTGGAGACCAAAACGTGATGACCGATCTTCTGAAAACCAAGCTGTCCCGCCGCACCGTCCTGCAAGCCGCAGCAGTCGGCGCCGTGGGCATTTCGCCCGCCCTGCGCTCGGCCGTGTGGGCCCAGGGCTCGGACGCGCCCGAGAAGAAAGAGGTCAAGATCGGCTTCATCCCGCTCACGGACTGCGCCAGCGTCGTCATGGCCTCGGTACTGGGCATCGACCAGAAGTACGGCGTCAAGATCATCCCGACCAAGGAAGCCAGCTGGGCCGGCGTGCGCGACAAGCTCGTCAATGGCGAGCTGGACATGGCCCACGTGCTGTGGGGCCTGATCTACGGCGTGCACCTCGGGATCAGCGGCCCCAAGAAGGACATGGCCATCCTGATGAACCTGAACCACAACGGCCAGGCCATCACATTGTCCAAGAAGGTCGCCGACAAGGGCGGCGTGGATGGCCCTTCGCTCGCCAAGCTGATGCAGACCGACAAGCGCGAATACACATTCGCGCAGACCTTCCCCACCGGCACCCACGCCATGTGGCTGTACTACTGGCTGGCGACCTACGGCGTCAACCCGATGAAGGACTGCAAGGTCATCACGGTGCCGCCGCCACAGATGGTGGCCAACATGCGCGTGGGCAACATGGACGGCTTCTGCGTGGGCGAGCCCTGGGGCCACCGCGCCATCATGGACGGCATCGGCGTGACAGGCGTGACCACCCAGGACATCTGGAAGGACCACCCTGAAAAAGCGCTGGGCACCACGGCGGACTTCGTGAAGAAGTATCCCAACACGGCCCGCGCGGTGACGTCCGCGATCCTGGAGGCCGGCAAGTGGATCGACGCCGGCCTGCAGAACAAGAACAAGATGGCCGAAACGGTTGCCGACAAGAGCTACGTCAATACCAGCGTCGACGCCATCAACCAGCGCATCCTGGGCCGCTACCAGAACGGCATGGGCAAGACCTGGGACGACCCCAACCACATGAAGTTCTTCAACGACGGCGCGGTGAACTTCCCCTACCTCTCCGATGGCATGTGGTTCCTGACCCAGCACAAGCGCTGGGGCCTGATCAAGGACCATCCGGACTACCTGGCAGTGGCCAAGCAGATCAACCAGATCGACATCTACAAGCAGGCCGCCGCGGCCACCAAGACCAGCGTTCCCAAGGAGCTGCTGCGGTCCAGCAAGCTGGTCGACGGCACGGTCTGGGATGGCAAGGACCCCAAAACGTACGCGGACTCCTTCAAGGTCCGCGCCGCACCCGCAGCCTGAGGAGAACACCATGGTCAGCGCAGTATTTCATTCCTCGCTCGAGACAGTGTCTGCTCCCTCCCCCTCTGGGGGAGGGTTGGGGAGGGGGCACGCTGCAGCACAGCAGTCCGTCGCGCCTGCCCCCACCCCTGCCCTCCCCCAAAGGGGGAGGGAGAAAAAAATGCCCTTCGACTGGCGTGCCCTGTGGCTCAGGGTCCTTCCGCCGATCTTCGGCCTGGGATTCCTGGTCGGCATCTGGGCCATCGTCGCGATGAAAACCGGCAGCGGCTTCCCGACGCCCGCCGAGACCTTCAAGCAGGCCGTCGACGTGTTCAGCGACCCGTTCTACCAGAAGGGCCCCAACGACCAGGGCATCGGCTGGAACGTGCTGCTGTCGCTCCAGCGCGTGGCATTCGGCTTCGGCATGGCGGCGGCCGTGGGCATCCCCCTGGGCTTCATGATCGGCCGCTTCACCTTCCTGTCGCGGATGTTCAACCCGCTGATCAGCCTGCTGCGGCCGGTGTCGCCGCTGGCCTGGCTGCCGATCGGCCTGCTGGTGTTCAAGGGCGCCAACCCGGCGGCCATCTGGACCATCTTCATCTGCTCGATCTGGCCGATGATCATCAACACGGCCGTCGGCGTGCAGCGCGTTCCCAGCGACTACATGAACGTGGCCCGGGTGCTCAATCTCTCCGAATGGAAGATCGTCACCAAGATCCTGTTCCCCGCCGTGCTGCCCTACACGCTCACCGGCGTGCGGCTGGCAGTGGGCACGGCCTGGCTGGTGATCGTGGCCGCCGAAATGCTCACCGGCGGCGTCGGCATCGGCTTCTGGGTCTGGGACGAGTGGAACAACCTCAACGTCAAGAACATCATCATCGCCATCTTCACCATCGGCATGGTCGGCCTCATCCTCGAATTCGCCCTGATCAAGCTGGCAACCGCATTCACCTTCGAGGAAGTCAAGTCATGAACGCAAGCCTCACCACCAAGTACATCCAGATCCAGGGTGTCGAACAGACCTTCAAGACCAACAAGGGCCCCTTCGTCGCCCTGCGCGACATCAACCTCACGGTCGCGAAGGGCGAGTTCGTGACGATGATCGGCCACTCGGGCTGCGGCAAATCGACGCTGCTGAACCTGATCGCGGGCCTGACGACTCCGACGCAGGGCAGCCTGATCTGCGCCAACCGTGAGATCGCGGGCCCCGGTCCGGACCGCGGCGTGGTGTTCCAGAACCACTCGCTGCTGCCCTGGCTGACCTGCTTCGAGAACGTCTATCTGGCGGTGGAGCGCGTGTTCGGCCAGAGCCGTGGAGCCGGCGTCCCCGCGGAAAGCCGGGCCCAGCTGCGGGCTCGGACCGACGCCGCGCTGGCCATGGTGGGCCTGACCGCGGCCGCGCAAAAGCGCCCCGGCGAGATCTCCGGCGGCATGAAGCAGCGTGTGGGCATTGCCCGCGCCCTGTCGATGGAACCCAACGTCCTGCTGCTGGACGAGCCCTTCGGAGCGCTGGACGCGTTGACCCGCGCCAAGCTGCAGGACGAGCTGCTGCAGATCGTCGCCAAGACCCACAGCACGGTGGTGATGGTGACGCACGACGTGGACGAGGCGGTGCTGCTGTCCGACCGCATCGTGATGCTGACCAACGGCCCGGCGGCCACCATCGGCGAGATCCTCGCCGTGGACCTGCCGCGCCCGCGCGACCGGATCGAGCTGGCGGAAGACTCGCGCTACGTGCACTACCGCAAGGCCGTCATCGACTTCCTCTACACGCGCCAGTCGCACGTCGAGAAAATCGCGGCCTGACCGCCCGGGCCCCCGAAGAACCAGGAAGAAGCAGAAGGGAAATCCACCATGGCCGCAGTCCTCCCCCTTGATCCCGGCGCCTCGGGCGCCGCGCCGCGCAAAGCCGGCCCCACGCGCCGCGCGAAGGCGCGCGCGGGCCTCTCGTTCGGCAAGTACCGCGAGATCATCATCGCGGTGGCGTTCTTCCTGCTGTTCGACCTGGGCGTGCTGGTGCTGAACTTCTACACCTCGTTCAAGATCGACCAGGACACGGTGGCCATCAACCTGGCCGGGCGCCAGCGCTATGTGTCGCAGCGGATCGCCCGCACCCTGCTCGAGCTGGACGCGGCGCGCGTCGCGGGGCAACCCTATCGGCCGGACACCCTGGCCGAGCTGCGCGCCGGCGCCAAGGTGTTCGACCTGTCGCACAAGGCGTTCCGTGAAGGCGCCACGGTGCCGGGCGGTGACGGCAAACCGGTGTTCCTGGAGGCCGTGACGTCGCCGCGCGGGCGCGAGCTGGAAGACAAGGTCGAGGCGCTATGGCGGCCGTACTTCGACAAGCTGCAGCCGCTCCTCAAGGGCGACAGCTTCACGCCCGACGAGTTGGCCGTTGCCCTGGGCTACAGCCAGGCGACCAACATCAAGCTGCTGGGCATCGCCAACGACTTCGTGACCGAAACGCAGCAGATCGGCGCTTCCCGCGCCAGCGTGCTGCGCATGGTGCAGACCGGCGGCATCGTGCTGGCGCTGCTGAACTTCGCCTTCATCCTGTTCAAGTTCCTCAACCGGCTGCAGACCTCCGACGCCGCGATCGAGGCGGCGAACGAAGAGAACCGGGAAATCCTGACCAGCGTGCGCGAGGGCCTGTTCCTCCTCACGCCGGACTTCCGGCTCGGCTCGCAGCTGTCGAAGTCCGCCCACAACCTGTTCGGCCGCCAGCTCGCGCCCGGCGACGATTTCTTCGCCCTGCTGCACCCGCTGGTGTCGGAGAAGCGCGCTGACCAATGCGCGCAACTACGTGCAGCTGCTGTTCGCGTCCCACGTCAAGGAAGCACTGGTGCAGGGCATCAATCCCCTGTCGGAGGTCGAGGTCGCCGTCAGGAACCGCCTGGGCCAGGACACTCGCCGCCACCTGTCGTTCCACTTCAACCGGGTCCAGGAGGACGGCGTCGTGCGGCACCTGCTGGTCACGGTGCAGGACATCTCCGCCCGCATCGAACTCGAAGCGAAGCTGCAGAGCGAGCGCCAGCGTTCGCAAAAAGAATTCGCCATGCTGCTCAAGGCGATCGACGCCGACCCGGCGCTGCTGCGCCAGTTCGTGGCGCGCGCCGAAGCCAGCCTGCTGGAAATCAACGACATCATGCGCAGCACGTCCGCCGCCCATGGCGAGGCTGCCATCCTCAAACGCCTCGACGAGATCGCGCGCAGGCTGCATTCGCTCAAGGGCGATGCCGGCACGCTGGGCCTGGAGACGGTCGCCAACCAGGCGCACCTGTTCGAAAGCGAGCTGCAGCGCATCCGCCAGTCGGGTGGCGCAGGCGGCGACCTGGGAGCGGCACTGCTATCGCTGCCCCTGCCGCTGGAAGACCTTCTCAGCAAGGTGGCTGCGCTCAAGAGCCTGACCGGCCTGCAGCGCCCGGCTCAGGAAAGCGACTCGCCCGATGCGGTCAACGGCACACTGGCCAAGCTGGCGCAGGACGTGGCCGCCGACAGTGGCAAGAAGGTCCACGCCGTGGTGGGGATCGGCAGCCAGAGCGACCTGCACGAAACCACTGGAACGTTGGTGCGCGAGATCGCCGTGCAGTTGGTGCGCAACGCCGTGGTGCACGGCGTGGAAACGCCGCAGGTGCGAGCTGCCGCGGGCAAGCCCGACGAAGGAAAGGTCGAAGTGCAACTGGTGCGCGGCGAAACCGAGTGGACGCTCGCGGTGCGCGACGACGGCGCCGGCCTGTCCGCCACGAGGGTGCGCCGCAAGCTGCTCGATCTGGGCTGGTACACGGCCCAACAGCTCGACAGCTTCGACGACCGCCAGATCGTTTCGCACATCTTCAAGCCCGGTTTCTCCACCGCCGGCAGCCTGTCGATGCACGCCGGCCGGGGCGTCGGCCTGGACCTGGTGCAGTCGAACGTGCAGAAACTCGGCGCCCGGATCCTGCTGAGTTCCACGCCGGGCGAGTTCACCGAGTTCAAGATCAAGTTCAGCGCATGACGGAAAGGAGATCTGCCATGCGCATGCTCATCGTCGACGACTCCAACATGATCCGCTCGCGCATTTCGCGGGTGGTCCAGAGCGGGGGCCTGGCGGGCATTTCGCTGGTGGGCCTGGCGCGCAACGGCGCCGAGGCCGTGCGCATCGCCCGCGCCACCCAGCCCGAAGTGGTGACCATGGACCTGACCATGCCGGAGATGGACGGCGTGGAGTGCATAGGCCAGCTGCTTCGCCTCTTCCCCAAGATCAACATCCTCGTGGTGAGCGCCCTCTCCGACAAATCCACGGCCATCGCGGCGCTCATGCTCGGCGCCCGCGGCTTCGTGGCGAAACCGTTTACCGACGACGAACTGAAGATGGCCCTGCTCGAAGTAACGGAAACAAGATGATCGACGCCCTGCACCCCACCGAGCTCAAGCTCTTCGTCGATTCCGTCCGGCACTATTTCAAGGTCACTACCAAGCAGGAGCCGCAGATCACCTCCGCCTTTCTGGGGACGGGCGACATCGACGGTTACGACTTCAATGGCATCGTGACCTTCTCCGGCGCCTACAACGGTCACGTCATCGTTTCCATGCCGCCGCAACTGGTGCGCGAGCTGCTTTTGCTGCAAGGCGAAACCGACCTGTCCCAGGGCAACCTGCTGGACGCCGTGGGCGAAATCGCCAACACCCTGGGCGGGAATGCCCGCAAGGCGTTGGGCTCCGGCCTGCAGATCTCGGTACCGGTGAAGCTGCACGGCCCTCCGGCGTCAAGGCACGCGTGCGCAAGCACCCCTACATCATCACGCTGCGCTGGAACCACCAGCCGGCAATGGTCTGCGTGGACATGGAGAAGCGGCACTAGGCCCCGGCACGAGACGCCCGATTTGGTGCGTCGCACCAAATGGGCTTGCATAACGCCCCGCTTTGAAGCGCGCAGGGCGGGCATTCGTGTGCCCCATGCTGGCACGCTTCTCGCACTGATTCTGTGAATTTACCCCTTCAGTCTCACAGAGGATTTGCACATGGCGGGTTTCCGCACCTTCTTGAAGTCAGGACACGCACCGACGCTGGGGGCCGCATTTTTCTATTTCGCGTTCTCCTGCTGCATCTGGGTCATGAACGGCGCCATGGCACCCTTCATCTCGGAGAGCTACAACCTCTCGCCCGCGCAAAAAGGCGTGATGCTGTCCATCCCCATCTTCGCCGGAGCGCTGATGCGCTTTCCCCTGGGCGTGCTGGCGCAGTACATCGGCCGCAAGAATGCGACGCTGGTGGAAATGACGATGATCATGGTCGCCCTGCTGTTCGGCTACTTCCTGGTCGATTCCTACAGCAGCCTGCTGGCCATGGGCGTGCTGCTTGGCATTGCCGGCGCCAGCTTCGGCGTGGCGCTGAGCCTGGGTTCCGGATCATTTCCCGCGCGCTACAAAGGTTTGGCCATGGGCCTGGTCGGTGCCGGCAACGTCGGGACGGCGGTGTCCGTATTGGTCGCCCCCGCGCTCGCCCAGCGCTATGGCTGGCAGGCCGTCTACGGCATCGCGGCGGTCGCGATGCTGCTGCCCCTGGGAGCCATGATCCTGTTCGGCAAGGAGCCGCCCGACGTCGACAAGCATTCCAGCCTGCGGGAGCACATTGCCTGCCTCTTCGAAAAAGACGGCTGGGCTTTCAGCATCATCTACGCCGTCACTTTCGGCGGCTTCATCGGCCTGGCGACCTTCCTGCCCTCGTACTACTACGACCAGTTCGGGGTGAGCAAGGTGCAGGCCGGACAGCTTTCCATGCTGGCGGCATTCATGGGCGCGGCCGTGCGGGTTTTCGGCGGGTGGATCTCGGACCACTGGGGCGGCGTCAACACCTTGACGGCCGTCCTGGCAACCGTGGCCGTGACACTGGTGCTGTGCGGCGTGGCGGGAAATTCGCTGGTGGCCACGACCTTGCTGTTGATGCTGTGTTTCGCCGCGCTGGGGGCCGGCAATGGCGCGCTGTTCCAGCTGGTTCCGCTGCGCTGGCCGCTCACGACCGCGGTGGCCGGCTCCATGATTGGAGAGATCGGCGCCCTGGGCGGCGGGTTGATACCCAATGCCATGGGCCTGAGCAAGCAGTACGGCGGGACCTATTTCTGGGGCTTCGCCGGCTTCGCCCTGTGCGCCCTGGTCGTGCTGTTGATGCTGCGGGCCATGCAGATCCGCTGGACCCGCACCTGGGCCGAAAAGGGTGGCCGCGCCAGGCCCGTCGCCCCTCATCCCTTGCCGGAAGCGAAACCGGCGGCGGCCAAGCTGGCGCCGCGCAACAGCCGCTGAAGGAGAGGGCTGTCATGCCGGACTCGATCCGGCATCCATGGCGGCCATGGATTGCGGGTCAAGCCCGCAATGACAGCCACTGGCACATACTACTTCGGCAGGAACAGCAACCAGTAGATCAATAGCGCATTGAAGAGCAGGCTGATGCCCAGCGCGATCTTCCACAAGGCCGTGGGATCGCGCTGTATCAGCGCAGTCGCCGGCGGCGCCGTGAGCGGGCGCGAGGCGCCGCGTTCCAGTGCCAGCAGCATTTCCTCGGCGGTCTCGAAGCGCTGGCGCTTGTCGCGCGCCACGGCCTTGAGCACCACGTGGTCCAACCAGATCGGAACCTCGGGGTTGCGCCGGCTTGGCGCCGTGGGATCACGAAAGTAGCGGCCCGCCTGGTAAGGCAATACGTCGCCGTAGGGAAGCTTGCCTCCGGTGAGCAACTGGTAGAGCGTGACGCCCAGGGCGAACAGGTCGCTCTGCGCATCGGGCGGCTCTTCGGGGCCCTCGCCGGCCTGGGCGTGGAAGCCCCATTGTTCGGGATTCATGTAGCTGGGCGTTCCGGCGTGCAAGAGGCGCGTGGCCTCCGGCTCGCGGCCGCTGAGGGCCACGCCCAGATCGAGCAGGCGCAACACCCCGTCTTCGCCCTGGTGCAGGTTGGCCGGCTTCACGTCGCGGTGGATCACGCTCTGGCGATGCAGGCGCGAGAGCGCACGCGCCACGTGCGTGGCGGCGGCCACGGTCTGGTTCAGCGTGAACTTGTGCTTGCGGTCCAGCATCTGCTGCAGGGTTTCGCCGCCGTGCCATTCATAGAGCAGGTAGAAGCCACTCGGCGCTTGCACCAGCGGATCGACCACGGCCACCAGGTTCTCGGCCGCCCTGCCGGAACGCATGCGCTTGGCCAGCCAGGCCTCGTGCGCCAGCATGGCGCGCTCGTGGGCATCGTGTGCGCGGTTCGGGTGCAGGGTCTTGAGCGCGTACAGCTTGCGGCTTTCCGGGTCGCGCACCTGGTACAGGATGTTGATGCCGTTGTCGGCCACCAGTGCGGTCACCGTGAGGCCGTCGATGGAGTCGCCCACCTTCAGCCGGGACGGGATGGGCAACTGCTGGGCCAGCCGGTTCTCGTCCTGCAGCAAGCCATCGAGCACGCCGAGCACCCGCACCACCAGCGCGGTGGCATTGTCGCGGCTGCCCTGCTCCAGCGCCGTTTGCACCAGCGCCTCGCTCAGGGCCTGTGCGCTGTCCAGGGCCAGGTTCTTCAACCGCTTGGCCGGCATGACGTTGTGGACACCGTCGGACAAGAGAACGAACACATCGCCCACCTGCAGGTCGCCCTGGCTGTAGTCCACCACCAGGCGGTCTTCGGCACCCACGGCACGCAGCAGCTTGTGGCTGAAGTCCGCGTGCTCCACGGCGTGGTCGTGAGTAAGCTGCTCCACCTCGCCCGCGCGCAGCAGGTAGGCGCGCGTATCGCCCACGTGGGCCAGGGAATAGCTCTGCCCTCGCAGCACCAGGGCAGTGAGCGTCGTCAGGCCGCAAACAGGATGCCGGCGGCGGTTCAAGCCCGCCAGCCAGGCGTTCTGCGCACCGATGATGCGATCCAGGGCCACCGTCGTGTCCCAGGTTTCCGGCGTGCCGAAGTAATCGCGCACCAGACTCGTGACGGTGGTCTGCGCGGCTTCGCGCCCCATGCCGCCCATGCTCACGCCATCGGCGATGGCGGCAATGGCGCCCATGGCCTCGCGGCCCGGCTCGGGGAGCATGGCGGCCGCGAAATCCTCGTTGATCTCCTTCTTGCCGGTCAGAGAGGTGAAGCCGATGTCGATTTCGAAAGCCATGCACCACCCCAAGCAAGATCAGTGCCCAACTTGGTGCGCCACAACATGAGCTCTGCGCCGCCGTTTGGTGCGCCCGCGCCGCCAACACGAGCCCCAATAACTGGCATGAGGCTTGCACTCCAAGGCAGCAGTATCCATTGGAGAGCGAATTGAAAAGATCGAAGTTGGTGATGGTTGGCAATGGGATGGCGGGTGTGCGCACCATCGAAGAGCTTCTGAAGGTGGCCCCCGAGCTCTATGACATCAGCGTGTTCGGCGCCGAGCCGCACCCCAACTACAACCGCATCCTGCTGTCGCCCGTGCTGGCCGGCGAGCAGACGCTCGACGAGATCGTTCTCAATTCCTGGGAGTGGTACCAGGAGAACAACATCCGCCTGCATGCAGGCAAGAAGGTGGTCGAAGTCGACCGCGTGCGCCGCGTCGTGCGCGCCGAAGACGGCACCGAGGAGGAATACGACCGGCTGCTGATGTGCACCGGCTCCAACCCCTTCATCCTCCCCGTTCCGGGCAAGGACCTGCAGGGCGTGATCGCCTACCGTGACATCGCCGACACGAACGCGATGATCGACGCATCGCAGAAGTACAAGAAGGCCGTGGTCATCGGCGGCGGCCTGTTGGGGCTGGAAGCAGCCAACGGCCTGATGCTGCGCGGCATGGACGTCACCGTGGTGCACGTGATGCCCTGGCTGATGGAACGCCAGCTGGACGACGTGGCCGGCAAGCTGCTGCAGAAGTCGCTGGAAGACCGCGGCCTGAAGTTCATGATCGGCGCCCAGACGCAGGAACTCATCCCCGACAAGGATGGACGCGTCATGGCCATCAAGTTCAAGGACGGCATGGAGATCCCCACCGACCTGGTGGTCATGGCCGTGGGCATCCGCCCCAACACCGAGCTGGCCGAGAAGATGCGCCTGCACTGCAACCGCGGCATCGTCGTCAACGACACCATGCAGACCGTGACCGACGCGCGCATCTACTCGGTGGGCGAATGCGCGGCGCACCGCGGCATCGCTTATGGCCTGGTGGCGCCGCTGTTCGAGCAGGCCAAGGTCGCGGCCAACCACCTGGCGCAGTTCGGCATCG
Organism: uncultured beta proteobacterium; assembly: GCA_963722025.1. Lineage (GTDB taxonomy): Bacteria > Pseudomonadota > Gammaproteobacteria > Burkholderiales > Burkholderiaceae_C > Ramlibacter. Next base: position 332,056 of record CAVRNE010000027.1, on the reverse strand, counting down.
GCCGCTACACCGGCTCGCTCACTTCCACCAAGCTCAAGGTGACGGGCATCGACCTGTTTTCCGCGGGCGAGTTCATGGGCGGCGAGGGCACCGAAGAGATCGTCATGTCCGATCCCTTCGGCGGCGTCTACAAGAAGCTCGTGCTCAAGGGCGACAAGCTGGTGGGCGCCTGCCTGTACGGCGACACCGTCGATGGCAGCTGGTACTTCAAGCTGCTGCGTGACGGCCGCAGCGTCAGCGACATCCGCGACAAGCTGATGTTCGGCGAATCCAGCATCGGCGATACCGGGCACGAGGGCCACACCAAGGCGGCCTCGATGCCGGACGACGCGGAGGTCTGCGGCTGCAACGGCGTGAGCAAGGGCACGATCTGCAAGGCCATCAAGGAAAAAGGCCTGTTCACCATCGACGAGGTGAAGAAGCACACCAAGGCCAGCGCCAGCTGCGGCTCCTGCACCGGCCTCGTGGAACAGATCCTGATGTTCACCGCCGGCGGCGACTACTCGGCGGCGCCCAAGAAGAAAGCCATGTGCGGCTGCACCGACCACAGCCACCAGGACGTGCGCGATGCGATCAAGGCCAACAAGCTGCTCACCATCGCCGACACCTTCAAGTTCATGGAGTGGCGCACGCCCAACGGCTGCTCCTCCTGCCGCCCGGCCGTCAACTACTACCTGATCTCCAGCTGGCCCAAGGAAGCCAAGGACGATCCGCAGAGCCGCTACATCAACGAGCGCAGCCACGCCAACATCCAGAAGGACGGCACCTACTCGGTCATCCCGCGCATGTGGGGCGGTGAGACCACGGCCGCTGAGCTGCGGCGCATCGCCGATGCGGTGGACAAGTACAAGATCCCCACCGTCAAGGTCACGGGCGGCCAGCGCATCGACCTGCTCGGCGTGAAGAAGGAAGACCTGAAGGACGTCTGGAAAGACATCGGCATGCCCTCGGGCCATGCCTACGCCAAGGCGCTGCGCACGGTCAAGACCTGCGTGGGCAGCGAATGGTGCCGCTTCGGCACGCAGGACTCCACGCAGATGGGCAAGGACCTCGAACGTGCCCTCTGGCGCATGTACGCGCCGCACAAGGTCAAGCTGGCGGTGTCGGGCTGCCCGCGCAACTGCGCCGAGTCCGGCATCAAGGACGTGGGCGTGATCGGCGTGGACTCGGGCTGGGAAATCTACATCGCCGGCAACGGCGGCATCAAGACCGAAGTGGCGCACTTCTTCTGCAAGCTCAAGACCTCGGCCGAGGTGCTGGAATACAGCGGCGCCTTCCTGCAGCTGTACCGCGAGGAAGGCTGGTACCTGGAGCGCACCGTGCACTACGTCAATCGCGTGGGCCTGGACTACGTGAAGAAGAAGATCCTGGAAGACCACGAGGGGCGCAAGGCGCTGTGGGAACGCCTGCAATTCAGCCTGGATGGCGAGCCCGATCCCTGGTTCGAATTCGACAAGGCATCGGTGGACACGCGGCAATTCGCCAAGCTGGCGGCGGGGCAGGAAGCATGAAGATGAACGATTGGACAGTGGTTTGCCGGGTCGATGACATCCCCGTGCTCGGCTCGCGCCGCGTGGCGCGGCCCAAGGGAATGGACGTCGCCGTCTTCCGCAATGACCAGGACCAGGTGTTCGCCTTGCTCGACCGCTGCCCGCACAAGGGCGGCCCGCTGTCGCAGGGCATCGTGTTCGGCACCAGCGTCGCCTGCCCGCTGCACAACTGGACCATCGGCCTGGCCGACGGATGCGCCAAGGCGCCCGACGAAGGCTGCACCACCAAGTTCGCGTGCAAGGTCGACTCCGGCCAGGTCCTGCTGGACCCGGTGGAGCTGGCCACCCTGGCGCTCGACCTGGCTGCCGGCCTGAAAGCGAGGCCCAAGGCGGTGCCCGTCCACCGGCGCAGCAGGCGTACGCAACATCCGACGTGCAGGCTCGCCGCGCGCGGTGGAGCCGAAGTGAAACCAAATCCACTTGCCCCTACTGCGGCGTAGGCTGCGGAGTCATCATCGAGAGCGAGGGCGAGCAGATCACGGGCGTGCGGGGCGACCCGGACCACCCGGCCAATTTCGGCCGCCTGTGCACCAAGGGCTCCACGCTGCACCTGACGGCGGCCGCCCCGATCACCCGGCAATCCCGGCTGCTGCATCCGATGCGGCGCGAACACCGCGGCGAGAAGGCTCACCGCGTCTCGTGGGACGACGCGCTGGGCTTCGCCTGCGAGAACTTCGCCCAGGTCATCCGCGAACACGGGCCCGATGCGGTGGGCTTCTACATCTCCGGCCAGTTGCTGACCGAGGACTACTACGTCTTCAACAAGCTGGCCAAGGGGCTCATCGGCACGAACAACGTGGACACCAACTCGCGCCTTTGCATGAGCAGCGCGGTGGCGGGCTACAAGATGACGCTGGGCGCCGACGCGCCGCCCAACTGCTATGACGACGTGAACCACGCGCAGTGCATCTTCATCGTCGGCAGCAACACGGCCTGGGCGCACCCGATCCTGTTCCGGCGGATCGAAGAGGCCAAGGCCGCCAACCCGCGGATGAAAATCATCTTCTGCGATCCGCGCCGCACGGACACGGCCGAGATCGCCGACCTGTACCTGCCCATCCAGCCCGGCACCGACGTGATGCTGTTCCATGGCCTGCTGCACATCATGCTGTGGGAAGGCTGGGTGCGGCAGGACTACATTGCCGCCCACACCAGCGGCTTCGACGATCTCAAGGCCACCGTGCGCGACTGCACGCCCGACCTGGTGGCGCAGGTCTGCGGCATCAGGAAGGAAGACCTGTTCCTCGCGGCAAAACTATTCGCCACTTCAGCCGCCACCTTGAGCCTGTACTGCCAGGGCCTGAACCAGTCGTCCAGCGGCACGGCCAAGAACGCGGCGCTGATCAACCTGCACCTGGCCACGGCCCAGATCGGCAAGCCCGGCGCGGGCCCGTTCTCGCTGACCGGCCAGCCCAATGCCATGGGCGGGCGCGAGGTCGGCGGCCTGGCCAACCTGCTGTCGGCCCATCGCGATCTGGCCAACCCCGAACATCGGGCCGAGGTCGCGGCCCTGTGGGGCGTGCCGTCGGTTCCGGAGAAACCGGGCAAGACGGCCGTGGAAATGTTCCAGGCCGCCGCCGACGGCGAGATCAAGGCCTTGTGGATTGCCTGCACCAATCCCGCGCAGTCCATGCCCGACCAGTCCACCGTTCGCCGGGCCCTGGAGCGGGCCGAGTTCGTCGTGGTGCAGGAAGCATTCGCCACCACGGCGACCTGCGACTTCGCCGACCTGCTGCTGCCCGCCACCACCTGGGGCGAGAAGACCGGCACGGTGACGAACAGCGAGCGCCGCATCAGCCGGGTTCGTCCGGCGGTGCCCAAGCCCGCCGGAACCCGGCACGACTGGGAGATTGCCGCCGAATTCGCCCGCCGGCTCGAACGCAAGCTGCGCCCCGGCCAAGCCACCCTGTTCCCCTATTCCCTCACGGACGACAGCGCGGGTGCGCAAGCCATCTGGAACGAGCACCGCGAGTCCACGCGCGGGCGCGACCTGGACATCACCGGCATGAGCTATGCCCTGCTGGAGGAGTCTCCCCTGCAGTGGCCCATGCCGGCCGGCCAGGCCGCGGGCAAGGCCCGCCTGTACGAGGATGGCATCTTCCCCACCGACGATGGCAAGGCTCGCTTCGCCAACGTGGCGTACCAGCCGCTGGCCGAACCGCGCGAATCCCGCTACCCGTTTTCGCTGACCACCGGGCGGCTGCGCGACCAGTGGCACGGCATGAGCCGCACCGGGACGCTGGGGCGGCTGTTTGGCCACGTGGCCGAGCCGTCCGTGCAGATGAATCCGCAGGACATGTCGCGCCGGCTGCTCAGCGAAGGCGACCTGGTTCATGTCACCAGCAAGCGCGGCTCCATCGTCGTGCCGGTGCAGGCCAGCAATGAAGTGGGCCTGAGCCAGGCCTTCATGGCCATGCACTGGGGTTCGGAATTCCTCACCGGCTGCTCCAGCACCGGCACACGGCTTGCCGGCGTCAACGCGATCACCACCTCGGCGTATTGCCCGACGTCCAAGCAGCCCGAACTCAAGCACGCGGCCGTGAAGATCCTGAAAGCCGAACTGCCTTGGTCGCTGCTGGCGGTCGCCTGGCTTGCGCCGGATGAAGCCTTGCATGCGCGGGAGGAACTCAAGCAGGTCATGACGCTGTTCCCCTTCGCCTCCTGCGTGCCGTTCGGCCGCGAGCGCACCGGCGTATTGCTGCGCGCTGCCGCGCATGAAGCGCCGCCCGATGACCTGATGGCCCGCATCGAAGCCGTGCTGGGACTATCCGGCCCGGACGCCTTGCGTTATGCCGATCGCAAGAAAGGCCAGCGGCGCGCCATGCGGCTGGTGCGGCAGGGCCAGGAAGCGCGGCTGGAGGGCTTCGTGCTCGCGGGCGACATCAGTGCGCAAGCCTGGATCAAGACCTTGCTGCAGGATGAGTTGCCGGCGCAGGCCTACGGCCGGTTGTTGCTGGTGCCCGGCGCGAAGGCTCCGGTGGCCGTGCAGTCGCGCGGCAAGCAGGTCTGCACCTGCTTCAACGTGACCGACGCCGAGATCGGCCAGTTTCTCGGCGGCTGCGCCGGCAGTGAGGCGCAGCGGCTGGATGCGTTGCAGGCCAAGCTCCAATGCGGCACCAATTGCGGCTCCTGCGTGCCGGAACTCAAGCGCATGGTTCGCGCGGTCATCCCGCTGAAGCAAGCCGCGTGACGAGCTCATGTCATGCCGGACTCGATCCGGACCATCGCATGCCGGCATTCCGATCGATGCGTGCGACATGGTCCGGCATGTGCCACGCGAGGTGCAGCCGCACAAAGGCGCAAATCGCCAAATAGCCAGAAGTCATGAGCCATCAGGGACAATCCGTTCCCATGGGTATCAGCCAGTACATCAAGGAAATCGGCCGCGGCAAGCAGGGCGCGCGCTCGCTGGGGCGCGAGCAGGCCAAGGATCTGTTCGGCCAGGTGCTGGACGGAGCCGTGACGGACCTGGAAGTGGGCGCGTTCTGCCTGTCGATGCGGATCAAGGGAGAGACGCCCGAGGAAATGGCGGGTTTCATGGACGCGACCTACGCGCGCCTGAATCACATCCCGCCCAGCGCCAAGCCCGTGGTCGTGCTGCCCAGTTACAACGGTGCGCGCAAGCTGCCGGTGCTCACTCCCCTTCTGGCGCTGTTGATCGCGCGCCGTGGTCTCCCGGTGCTCATCCACGGCACGGCCACGGAATCCAGCCGGGTCTTTGTGCCCCACGTGCTGCAGGCCATGGACATCCACGCCCTGCCCGCGATCAGGGCCATCGAGCCCGGCGAGGCCGCCTACGCGCCAACCGAGCTGTTGTGCCCGGGCCTGAAGCGCCTCCTCGACGTCCGGCGCGTGGTGGGGCTGCGCAACTCCAGCCACAGCCTGGTCAAGCTGATGAATCCCTGCGCCGGGCCTGCGGTCGTCGTCAGCAGCTACACACATCCGGAATATGCCGTTTCCATGGCCGCGGTGTTCGAGCTGATGGGCTCCACCGCCCTGCTGCTGCGCGGCACCGAGGGCGAGGTGGTGGCCGATGCGCGGCGGCTGCCGCAGATGGACGGCTTCATCGCGGGCCGGCGCGTGACCCTGCAGGAAGGCAAGAAAGGTACCCTCACCGACCTGCCGGACTTGCCGAGCGAAATCGACGCCGAAACCACGGCCGCGTACATTCAGGAAGTGCTGGCGGGCAGCAAGCCCGTGCCCGCGTCCATGGGCTTGCAGGTGGAACATATCTTGCATCTGGCTGAATCACTATGAATGCTGGAAAAGTCACTCTGGTAGGCGCGGGTCCCGGCGATCCGGAACTGCTCACATTGAAAGCCGTCAAGGCCATTCAGGCCGCGACGGTGCTGCTGGTCGACGACCTGGTCAGCCAGGAGATCGTCGCCTTTGCCGCGCCCACCGCACGCGTGGTGTACGTCGGCAAGCGCGGTGGCTGCAAGAGCACGCCCCAGGCCTTCATCGAGAAGCTGATGGTCATGGCCGCCAAGGAAGGCGAAGACGTGGTGCGCCTCAAAGGCGGAGACCCGTTCATCTTCGGCCGGGGCGGCGAAGAAGTCGAGCACCTGCGCGAAGCAGGCATCGAGGTGCAGGTCGTCAACGGCATCACCTCGGGCCTGGCCGCCGTCACTTCACTCGGCGTGCCGCTCACGCACCGCGAACACGCCCATGGGGTGGTATTCGTCACCGGCCACGCCCACGCCGGCTCGCAAGGCGCCGACTGGCGCGCCCTCGCCGCCGCGGCGCGCGACGCAAAGCTCACCCTGGTCGTCTACATGGGTGTCAGCGGCGCGGCCCGCATCCAGGAAGAACTGTTGACGGCGCTGCCCGCCTCCACTCCGGTGGCGATCGTGCAGCGCGCGAGCCTGCCCGACCAGCGCCATGCGGTCACAACGCTGGGGCAGCTCGACGCGACCATCGCGCGCGAACAGCTGGCGAGCCCCTCGGTCATCGTGGTCGGCGACGTGATCAGGGGCGTGGCGGCGGCCAGCAGCGCGCCCCCGCAGGTCCGCGTCGCCTGACACGGCGCGCCGCATACACTGCGGCCCATGCAAAATTTCGATGTCGCCGTCATCGGCGCCGGTGCTGCCGGGCTGTTCTGCGCCGGAGTAGCCGGCCAGCTGGGACTGAAAGTCCTGCTGGTCGATCACGGCGAAAAGGTGGCCGAGAAGATCCGCATCTCCGGCGGCGGCCGCTGCAACTTCACCAACCGCGACCTCGAGCCGCGCGCGCCGCACAAGCACTTCCTGGGCGAGAACCCGAATTTCTGCCGCTCGGCATTGTCGCGCTACACGCCGCAGGATTTCATCGCGCTGGTGCAGCGCCATGGCATCCCTTTTCACGAGAAGCACAAGGGCCAGCTTTTCGGCGATCGCTCGTCCGAGGACTTCATCCAGATGCTGCTGCGCGAATGCGAGGCAGGTGGTGTGACGCACTGGCAGCCTTGCGCCGTGCGCAACATCGGTGCGTCGCAGCCGGGCTATCAGCTGCAGACCGACCGCGGCCCGGTCGATGCACGCCGCGTGGTCATCGCCACCGGCGGCCTGTCGATACCGAAGATCGGCGCCACCGATTTCGGCTATCGAATCGCGCGCCAGTTCGGCATTCGCATCGTGGAGCCGCGCCCCGCCCTGGTGCCACTGACCTTCGATGGCGAGAGCTGGGCGCCCTATTCGCAACTGGCGGGCTTGTCGCTGCCGGTGGCCATAGAAACCGGGCAGAAGAAGGATCGGATGTTCTTTCATGAAGACCTGCTGTTCACGCACCGCGGCCTGAGCGGGCCCGCGGTGCTGCAGATCTCCAGCTATTGGCGCCCGGGGCAGCCCATACGCATCGACCTGGCTCAGGGGACCGACCTGTACCAGGAGCTGGTGCGCGCCAAGGCCACCTCACGCAAGCTCATCGCCAATGAATTGGCGGCCTACGTGCCCTCGCGCCTGGCCGATGCCTGGGCACAGCAGGAACCCGCCTGGCAGCGGCCCGTGAACGAAAGCAGCGACAAGGCCTTGGCGGCGCTGGCCGAGCGCCTGGCGCACTGGGCACTGCTGCCAAGCGGCAGCGAAGGCTACAAGAAGGCCGAGGTGACTGCCGGGGGCGTGGACACCCGCGACCTGTCGTCGCAGACGATGGAGTCGAAGCAGCCCGGCCTGTACTTCATCGGCGAAGTGGTGGACGTGACGGGCTGGCTGGGCGGCTACAACTTCCAATGGGCCTGGGCCAGCGCCTACGCCTGCGCGCAGGCCATGGCGGCGGCTAGCGCGGCTCCATGAGCTCGCGCAGCACCTCCAGCAGCCGATCGATCGTTGCGGGCTTGACGAGGTGCTCGTCGAACTTGGCGGCCAGCGCCAGGGCCCGGTCGCTGTCGCGGCCATACCCGGTCAGGGCCACCAATTTCATCCCCGCGGCGCGCGGGTCGGCGCGCAGCAGTCCTGCGAGCTGGTAGCCGTCGATGTCCGGCAAGCCGATGTCCAGCAAAGCCAGCTGGGGGACATAGCTGTCCAGCAGCGCCATGGCGGCGTCGGCGTGGCCCGCGCAGCGCACCTCGTAGCCCACGAGCCGCAAGATCTCGGCCAGGGTCTCGGCTGCGTCGGCGTTGTCGTCGACGACCAGGATGCGGCCGCTGCCGTCGGCCGGCGTTTCCGCCGGCTCGCCATGCGTCTGCGGAGAAGGCGGCTGGTCGCTGGCGGGCAAACGCACGACGAAACGGCTGCCTTTTCCGGGCCCATCACTGGCGGCGGAAACGCTGCCTCCGTGCATTTCCGCAAGCGAGCGCACGATGGGCAGGCCCAGGCCGAGGCCTCCGGCCTGGCGATCCATGGCCTGCTCTCCCTGTACGAACAGGTCGAACACCCGGGGCAGCAGCTGCGCCTCGATGCCGCTGCCGTTGTCCTGCACACTGGCTTCGATGAAGCCATCCACCCGGCCCAAAGCCAGCGTGACGCGGCCGTCGGGGGGCGTGAACTTGGCCGCGTTGACCAGGAGATTGCACAGGACCTGGGTCAGGCGCACGGCATCGCCCACGACCACGGCCGGCCGCTCGCGCGAGCCGCAGCTCGACCGGTTTGTGTGCTTGTCGAACATCGGCCTGGTCAGCTCGACGGCGTTGGCCACCACCGCCTTCATGTCCACCGGGTCCCACCGCAACTGGATCTTGCCCTGCGTGATGCGGGAAACGTCCAGCAGGTCGTCGATGAGGCGCGAGAGGTGGGCCACCTGACGGCCGATCACCCGGCGTTCGTCGACGCTCGCGGCGGGATTGCGCAGCGCCATCAGTTCCAGCGCGCTGGCGATCGGCGCCAGCGGATTGCGCAGCTCGTGGCCCAGAATCGCCAGGAACTCGTCCTTGGCGCGGTTGGCCGATTCGGCGTGCCGGCGCGTGGCTTCCGCTTCCGCGTAGAGGCGCGCATTGTCCAGCGCCATCGCTGCGCGCTGGGCCAGCTCCCGGACCAGGGCCTGGTCCTCCTCGGTAATGTCGCGGCCCGATTCGGCCTGCACAACGCCCATCGCACCGATGGTGCGCCCGCGGGCCATGAGCGGAACGATGTAGTGTTCGCGCATCCCGAAAGTCTCGGTATAGAGCCTCATCGCCGGATCGGCCATGACCTCGGGGTCCCGGAAACTGCCGCCGTGCGCGCGCCCGTTCGCCATCACCCAAGCCATCGAGGCTTTGCTGCCGGGCGCGGCGCGCATCTCCCTGGCCATCTGAAGCGCGCGTTCGGCCCGCTGCGGATCGCTATGGTGAGCCAGGCGGCGCTTCAGGGCTCCGTTTTCGTCCAGCAGGTCGATGCGGCACCAGTCGGCGATGGCCGGGACGACGATCGAGGCAGATCGCGTGAAGCGTTTCGTCGGGGTCGAGCGATCCCGAAAGCACCGCCCCGGCCTTGGCGAGCAGTTCCAGCCGGCGGCGCGCGGCCTCGGCCTCGTCCCGGGCGCGGCGCTCGGCCTGCAGAAGTTCCACGCGCTCGGTGACGTCCATGCTGGCGCCCACCATGCGCGACGGCCGCCCCTGTGTATCGCGGACCAGCCGGCCCCGGTTGCTCATCCACCGGATGCGCCCGTCGGGAAGAACGGTGCGGAACTCGGCCGTATAGGGCGGTCCGCCCGCCAGCGTAGCCGTCAAGGCCTCCTGGACCTTGGGAAAGTCTTCGGGGTGGACCCGTGAGCGAAACCCTTCAAAGCCCCCGGTATCGGCGCCAGGCTCCCTCTCGTACATCTCATAGATCCGGTCGGACCAGGTCATATGGTCGCGCACGAGGTCCCAGTCCCAGATGCCGACCTGCCCCGCCTCCGTGGCCATTCGCAGGCGCTCTTCGCTGGTGCGCAGCGCTTCCTCGGCCTGCCGGTGCTGCTCGACCAGGCGGGCGTTCACGACCACGGGCGCGGCCAGATTGGCGACCTCGGCGGCAAAAGAAACGTCCTGCGGCGTATGCCTGCGGCCGGATCGGCCCATGAAGAGCGTCAGGGCCCCCACCAATTCGTTGCGATAGCGCACGGGCACGGTGATCATCGAGGTGCATGCCATCTTCCGCAGCATGTCCAGCTGCTCCTGGTTGGCCGCGACACAGCGATACCAGGCGTCATCGGTGTTGGGGTGCAGGGCGGGTTTGCCGGAGGAGAGCGCGCAAAGGTTCATGTCCGTGCGCGCGTGCCTCACCCATTGGGTAGGCGCCAGCAGCGCTTCGATGTCGGGCGCCTCATAGGCAGCCACGGTACGCCGCACGCCGTCGCCATGGACCACGTCGAAGATCCCGAAATCGGCCAGCTCCGGAAGGCAGGCGCCTATGGTCTGGCGCATCGTATCGTTGAAATCCGCGGCCGATGCCAGCAGCCGGGCGGCGCGGCTGAGTATCTGCAGCTGCACTTCGGGCGCAGTCGAAGGCGGCATGGCTGGATGGGGTCCCACCGAGGCGATTCTGGCCTATTTCACGCGCGCCAGGGTCCTGGGGATTGACCCTGCCGGCAGGCAGCGCTTGCTGCCGGCGGCCATGGGGCTATAATGTCGGGCTTTGCTGGCAAACCCCCAACGGCCTGATCACTCGAAGTTGGGGAACCCGCAGTTACGGCGCCCGGGCCCGATCTTCCCTGGCACCCTCTTGCTGCACATTTTGGAAATTCATTAGCTGATGACGACGATCCGTGTAAAAGAAAACGAGCCGTTCGACGTGGCCCTGCGCCGCTTCAAACGCACCATTGAAAAGCTGGGCCTGCTGACCGAACTGCGCGCGCGCGAGTTCTACGAGAAGCCCACCGCCGAGCGCAAGCGCAAGAAGGCGGCCGCCGTGAAGCGTCACTACAAGCGCGTTCGCAGCATGCAGTTGCCGAAGAAACTCTACTGAGATTCGGCTCAGCAAGCTGGCATCGCCGCCTCGCGGCAACCGGAAAGCCTGCCTGGGGACGCTCAAGCAGGCTTTTTTCATTGCATTTCATTGGAGAGAAGCATGAGCCTCAAGGAACGCATTACCGAAGACATGAAGGCCGCCATGCGCGCCAAGGACACCGAGCGCCTGGGCACCATCCGCCTGCTCACGGCCGCGATGAAGCAGAAGGAAGTGGACGAGCGCGTGGAGCTGGACGACGTGGCCGTGATCGGCATCGTCGACAAGATGCTCAAGCAGCGCAAGGACAGCATCGAAGCCTTCGAGAAGGCCGCCCGGCAGGACCTGGCGGACAAGGAGAAGGCGGAAGTCGCGGTGCTGCAGGCCTACTTGCCCGCGCGGCTTTCGGCCGATGAGGTGGCGGCCGAGGTCAAGGCGATCGTGGCCGAGCTGGGAGCCAAAGGTCCCGGCGACATGGGCAAGGTCATGGGCGCCGTGAAGTCCAGGCTGGCCGGCAAGGCCGACATGGGGCAGGTTTCGGCTGCGGTGAAGGCGGCGCTGGCGGGGTAATGGCTGTCATGCCGGACTTGATCCGGCATCCACGTACCGCGATGGATTGCGGGTCAAGCCCGCAATGACAGATCCTTACGAGCCAGCCACCTTCATCCGGTTCACCAGGATCGAGCCCACGGTCTTGGCGCCGTAGTTGTAGGTGTCGGCGCCAACCGCCTGGATGCCGGCCAACATGTCCCGCAAATTGCCGGCAATGGTGATCTCCTGCACCGGATAGGCAATCTCGCCCTTCTCCACCCAGAAGCCGCTGGCGCCGCGCGAATAGTCGCCGGTGACGTAGTTGACGCCCTGGCCCATCAGTTCGATCACGAACAGGCCCGTGCCCAGCTTGCGCAGCATCTCGTCCAGCTCATCGCCGGGCTGGGTCAGGCGCGAGGTCAGCGTGAGGTTGTGCGAGCCGCCCGCGTTGCCGGTGGTCTTCATGCCCAGCTTGCGCGCCGAGTAGCTGCTGAGGAAGTAGCCCTCCACCACCCCCGCATCGATCACCTTGCGCGCCTTGGTGCGCACGCCCTCTTCGTCAAAAGCGGCACTGCCCTTGCCGCGCGGCACGAGCGGGTCTTCCAACACGTCCACGTGGTCCGGAAACACCTTCTTGCCCAGCGAATCCAGCAGGAAGGTGCTCTTGCGATAGAGCGCACCACCGCTCACGGCCTGAACGAACCCGCCCAGCAGCCCGGCGGCCAGGGGCGACTCGAACAGCACCGGGCATTCGCGCGTGGCGATCTTGCGCGACTTCAGGCGCGCCAGCGCCCGCTCGGCGGCGTAGCGGCCCACTTCCTCGGCGCCGGCCAGTTCGGAGGCCGCGCGCATGGAGCTGTACCAGGCGTCGCGCTGCATGTCGCTGCCCTTGCCGGCGATGGGCGCCACCGAGATGGAGTGGCGCGAGCTGGCATAGCCGCCGCGAAAGCCCCGCGTGTGGGCACTGAAAAAATGGCTTTGCTGGGCGGAAACGCCCGCGCCCTCGCTGTTGGTGATGCGCTTGTCGGTGGCGAAAGCCGCGCCCTCGCAGACCAGCGCCAGTCGGGCGGCTTCCTCGCTCGTGATGTCCCAGGGATGGAACAGGTCCAGGTCGGGCTGCTCTTCGGCGCCCGGCGATATCACCCGCCTCGGGCAGGCCCGCCACGGGATCTTCCGCCGTGAAGCGGGCGATGTCGTAGGCCGCCTGCACCGTCTGCTCGATCGCGGCGCGTGAAAAGTCCGAAGTGCTGGCGTTGCCGCGGCGCTGCCCCACATAAACCGTGACGCCCAGCGACTTGTCGCGGTTGCGCTCCACGTTTTCCATTTCGCCCTTGCGCACCGAAACGCTCAGGCCGCAGCCTTCCGATGCCTCGGCGCCGGCGTCCGTCGCCCCCAGTTTCCTGGCGTGGGCCAGGGCGGTATCCACCAGTTCTTCGAAGGTGGCGCGGCTGTAGCTGAAGCCGGTGGCGGCATGGGAGTCGGGTTTGTTCATGGCGGGGCTATGATACTTGCGCCCACATGTCACGCAAACCCAAAAAAGGCTATTTCGTCCGCGGCCAGTTCGTCGCTGAAGGCAGTGAGCTCGATCTTGAACTCAAGGCCGAGCTCAAAGGCACCGACGAAGCCAGCAAAACCGAACTGAAACGCGAGAGCACCGAGCTGCAAAAGCTCGGTGAGGCTCTGCTGACGCTGCGCGCCGACCTCATGGAGGGCCTGCCGCTGTCGGAAAAGCTGGCCGACGCCATCGCCGAGGCCAAGCGCATCACCAATTTCGAGGGCAAGCGCAGGCAGATGCAGTTCATCGGCAAGCTGATGCGCGGGCTCGACGAGGAAACGCTGCAGGCCGTGCGCGATGCGCTCGAGGCGCAGCAGAAAGGCTCGGCCCGCGACGCCCAGTCCTTGCACCAGGCCGAGAAGTGGCGCGACGACCTCATCGCCAAGGAGGACGCGCTGGACCAGTGGCTGCGGGAATATCCCGAAACCGACACGCAGCAGTTGCGAGCCCTGATCCGCCAGGCGCGCAAGGACGTGCAGCCGGACAAGGAATCCATCTCCAAGGGCCTGGCGCCGCGCCAAGGGCGGGCCTATCGCGAAATCTTCCAACTGGTGCGGGCGCAGCTTTCCGGCGAAAACGCGCGGCCCGAGCAGGATGACGGCAGTTATGACCCAAGACAAGCTTGACCCTGTCCGGGTAGGCATCGTATCCATCAGCGATCGGGCTTCCACGGGCGTTTATGAGGACAAGGGCCTGCCCGCGCTGAAGGACTGGCTGGCGCGGGCCTTGAAGAACCCGCTCACATTCGAAGCCCGCCTGATCCCCGACGAGAAAGATCGCATCAGCGCCGCTCTCATCGAACTGGTGGACGCCGGCTGCTCGCTGGTGCTCACCACCGGCGGCACCGGCCCGGCGCCGCGCGACGTGACGCCCGAAGCCACGCTGGCCGTGGCGCACAAGGAGATGCCGGGCTTCGGCGAACAGATGCGTCAGATCAGCCTGCGCTTCGTGCCCACTGCCATCCTGTCGCGCCAATGCGCGGTGATCCGCGGCAAGAGCCTGATCATCAACCTGCCCGGCCAGCCCAAGTCGATCCAGGAGACGCTGGAAGGCCTCAAGGGTGCGGACGGCGAACAGCTCGTGCCGGGAATTTTCGCGGCCGTGCCTTATTGCGTGGACTTGATAGGCGGCCCGTACATGGAAACCCATGATGACGTGTGCAAGGCCTTCAGGCCGAAATCGGCCATTCGCGCGAAGTAGTTGTCATTGCGGGCTTGACCCGCAATCCATGTCGGCGCGCTGCTGCATTCGAGGCATGGATCCCGGATCAAGTCCGGGATGACAGCCGCAGCTTCACTTGCCCACGAGCTGCGTCAGCTTGTCGGCCTCGAAGGTTTCCTTCACGGCCGCATCGTCCGGCACGCACTCCTCCGTCTTCGCCGAGGACAGCTTCTCGATGGCCTGCCACAGCAGCGAGATCTGGTGCTCGTGGCCCGAAGCGTTGTCGATCAGGCCCTTCATCGCCTGCGACAGCGGATCGTCGTTCTCGGTGATGCCGTAGGCGGAGAAACCCATCTGGTTGGCCACCTGCTCGCGCCGCTTGCTGTCGTCGGCCTGGATGATGCGCGCGGGAATGCCCACGGCCGTCGCGCCTGCCGGCACCGGCTTGGTCACCACCGCATTCGACCCCACGCTGGCGTCATCGCCCACGGTGAAGCCGCCCAGAATCTTCGCGCCGGCGCCCACGACCACGTTGCGGCCCAGCGTCGGGTGGCGCTTGGCGCCCTTGGTCAACGAGGTGCCGCCGAGCGTGACGCCCTGGTAGATCGTGCAGCCTTCGCCGATTTCGGCCGTCTCCCCGATCACGATGCCCATGCCGTGGTCGATGAACACCTTGTCGGCGATCTTCGCGCCGGGGTGGATCTCGATGCCCGTGAACCAGCGCGACAGCTGCGAGATGAAACGGCCCAGCCAGCGCATCCGATGGCCCCACACCCAGTGGGCCAGCCGGTGCAGCACCAGCGCATGCAGGCCCGGATAACACGTGATCACCTCCCACGTGCTGCGCGCGGCAGGATCGCGGTCGAGGATGCACTGGATATCGGAACGCAGGCGGGTGAACATGGCTGGCCGCTATATGTTTATGCCCGCAGTCTATCGTTTTACCCCGGCGGCTGCTTCCGACATGGCCTTGGCAACACCACGCAGGATGTGGATTTCCTCGGGGGTGAGTTGCGCCCGGTTGAACAGCTGGTTAAGCCGGGGCATCAGCTTCTTGGGGGCGGCCGGATCCAGGAAGCGGACATCCACCAGGGCCCGCTCCCAGTGCGCCAGCATTCCGGCCACGGCCTGGGCATCGGCCAGCCCATCCACGGGTTCGGGGCGCGCGGAACCCGGGAATCCGCCCAAAGCCGTGCGCCATTCATAGGCGATCACCTGGATCGCCGCGGCCAGGTTGAGCGATCCGAACGCCGGATCGGTGGGGATGGTGAGCGCGGCATGGCAGCGGTAAACGTCGTCGTTGCTCATGCCGAAACGCTCGGAGCCGAACAGGAAGGCGACGCTGTGCGGCGACGCGGCGATGGTCCCCAGGTGCTCGCGCGGCGTGAAGGTGGGCGGGCCGAAGTCGCGCGGGGTCATGGCCGTGGCGCACAGGTAGGTCACGCCTTCCAGCGCTTCATCCAGCGTGGCCACGATGCGGGCCTTTTCCAGCACGTCGGTCGCGCCGCTGGCACGCTGTATCGTTTCTTCCCGCTTCAGCACGTTGGCCCAGCGCGGCGCCACCAGCACGAGGTCGTCGAAACCCATGACCTTCATCGCACGGGCGGCAGCGCCGACGTTGCCGGCGTGGCTGGTGTTGATCAGGATGAAGCGGGTCTTCATGGCGCGCAGCAAAAGCGCAGCGTTCAGGCGGCTGGCTGCACGGTTCGGTACAGCGCCCCCACCAGGTCCGACTGCGTGATGATGCCCACCAGCCGCTTGTCGGCGTCGATGATGGGGATGTGGTGGTGTCCGCCCTCGGAAAACAGCGGGACCAGCTCGATCAAATAACGGTCGGCGCTAGCCACGCGCACCTGCCGCGTCATGATCTGGCCCACCACTTCCGGCTGCTCGGTATGGCTCACGCCCAGCGCGGCGCACCAGCCCACGCAGCCGCTCGCCTATGCCTTCGTGCCGGCCAAGGTCGGCAAGGCGCATGAAGTCCGCCACAGTCACGATGCCGACGATGCGGCGCGCCCGGTCGGTCACTGGCAGCGCCTTGATGCGATGCTGGCGCATCATGGCCCACGCGTCGGCCAGGTGCGTTCCGAACTCCACGGAGATGGGATTGGGCGTCATCACGTGCGAGCAGCGCAGCGTACCGAGCTTGCGCTCGTAAGCCACCGTCTCCGCGTCGTGCAACAGGGTTTCCAGGTCGTCGCGGCTCACGTCCAGCACCTGGTTGTAATGCGCCAACGCGACGTCCAGGTCGGCGGCGGAGAATCGCGCCGCGGCCTGCGGCGCACTGCGGCCCGGCGCCGACTGGGTATGCGGGTAGGCCCGGCCGGTCATGCTGTTGTACAACATGCCTGCGAAGACCAGCAGCACGGAGTTGGTGAGAACCGGGAACGCCGCGAATTGAAAGCTGTCGGCATGGGCCAGCACGGCGAACAAGGCGGTGGCGCCGCCCGGCGGGTGCAGGCAGCGCAACTGGAACATCAGGCCGATGGCCAGGGCCACTGCCACGGCGGCGGCCACCACGGGATTGGGAATCAGCAGGACGCAGGCAATCCCCACCAGCGCCGAGACGGTGTTGCCGCCCACCACCGACCAGGGCTGCGCGAGCGGGCTGGCCGGCACGGCGAACACCAGCACGGCGCTCGCGCCGATCGGCGCCACGAGCCAGGGGGAGAGCCCGCCGGCGTCGCCCAGCCACTGCGACAGCAGTCCAGCCACCAGCATGCCGACGGCAGCGCCGAGCGCGCCACGCCAGCGCTCCTTCGCGTTGACGAGCACAGGCGCGGGCCACAGGGCGTCGAGCCAGGCAAGTACCCGCGCGCGCCGTTGCCGAGGCTCTGGGGAAAGCAAGGTGTCGGTGGGCGATGCGGACATGGGTCTTGATTACTGCTTACGGCTGCGGGCGGCCATTATCCCAGGAGGGGCAGCGCCGACGTCGCCTTTCTGGCTGATCTTGACCGGGGTCAAGCGGGCCTTCATGGCGAGGAAACAGCCCGAAACACGGGCCCCGGGTAAAATCGCGTTATTCGCCGTCCGCATCGCCGGGCTGCCCTTCGGCTCTTCCAATTTAAAAATTCATGTCGTCCCCCAACCTGCACCCCATGCTCAACGTGGCCGTCAAGGCCGCCCGCGCCGCCGGCGCCATCATCAACCGGGCCGCCCTCGACGTCGAGGCCGTGCGCATCTCGCAAAAGCAGGTCAACGACTTCGTGACCGAAGTGGACCATGCCAGCGAAGCCGCGATCATCGAAACGCTGCTCACGGCGTATCCCCACCACGCCATCTGGGCCGAGGAATCGGGCAAGACGCATGGCACCCAGGGCTCCGAATTCGTGTGGATCATCGATCCGCTGGACGGCACGACCAACTTCATCCACGGTTTCCCGGTTTACTGCGTGAGCATCGCCCTGGCGGTGAAGGGCAAGATCGAGCAAGCCGTCATCTACGACCCCAGTCGCAACGACCTGTTCACTGCCACCAAGGGCCGTGGCGCCTACATGAACGAGCGGCGCATCCGCGTCTCCAAGCGCATCGACCTCAGGCAATGCCTGATTTCCACGGGCTTCCCGTTCCGCCCGGGCGACAACTTCAACAACTACCTGCGCATGATGTCCGACGTCATGCAGCGCACCGCCGGCCTGCGCCGTCCCGGCGCCGCCGCGCTCGACCTGGCCTATGTGGCCGCGGGCTTCACCGACGGCTTTTTTGAAACCGGGCTCTCGCCCTGGGACGTGGCTGCCGGCTCGCTGCTGGTCACCGAAGCCGGCGGCCTGATCGGCAATTTCACGGGCGAATCCGACTTCCTGGAACAGAAGGAATGCGTCGCGGGCAATCCCAAGATCTACGGCCAGCTGGTGGCCATGCTGGGCAAGTACAGCAAATTCGCCAGCGCCGGCGAAAAGGCCGCGCTGCGCCAGGCCACGGCCAATCTGGAGGCCCCCGAAAGCACTCCCACCGCGTTGCTGGGCGACGCCGAGTCCTGACGGAGGCGTCGCAGTGTCGCTGAGGGAACTGATCCAGCAAGACCCCTGGGCTACCACCGCCTTGGTGGCTCTGCTCGCCGTCCTCGGCTCGCTCATCGCGCGCGCTGCGGGCCGCGCCGTGCTGGTGCGCGCTACCCGGGGCACCAAGGTGCTGAGCGCCATGCTGCAGGCCACCGACCGCGCAGGCGCGGTGGCCGTGCCCCTGCTCGTCCTGGAACTGGTGTGGCTGGCAGCGCCGGAACAATCTGCAGTTCATCGGCACTGTGCGCCACATGAATGCCCTGTTGCTGATCGGCGCCCTGACCTGGGTCACGGGCGCGCTGATCGCGGGCGTGGCCAACGGGGTGATCGCGGGGAATCCGATTACCGTGGCGGACAACCTGCAAGCCCGGCGCATCCACACGCAGACCCATGTGCTGTCGCGCACCGCGATTGTCGTGGTGATCGTGGGAGGAACGGCCATGGCGCTGATGACCTTTCCCGCTGCGCGCCAGGTAGGGCACCAGCCTGCTGGCCTCGGCCGGCGTGATCGGCATCGTGGCGGGTATAGCCGCCCGCCCGGTGCTCAGCAACCTCATCGCCGGGCTGCAATTGGCGCTGGCCCAGCCGATCCGCATAGACGATGTGCTGATCATCAAGGGCGAGTGGGGCCATGTGGAGGAGATCACCGGCAGCTACGTGGTGCTCAAAGTCTGGGACGAGCGCCGGCTGATCATCCCGCTCCAATGGTTCATCGAGAACCCTTTCGAGAACTGGACACGCAGCAAGTCGCACATCCTGGGGACGGTGATCCTGTACCTGGACTTCGCCACACCGATGGAGCCGCTACGCGCCGAGGTCGAGCGCGTGGTCAAGGCCGCGCCGGAATGGGACGGCCGGGTCTGCGTCGTGCAGGTCACCGACGCCAGCGAGCGGGCCATGCAGGTGCGCATCCTGATCTCCGGGGCTTCCTCGGGCGATGCGTTCGATCTGCGCTGCCGGGTGCGCGAGCGGCTGCTGGCCTTCCTGGCGCGCGAATACCCGGACAGCTTGCCGCGGGTGCGCCTGGAGGGCGAGCAGGTTTCGCAGCCGCGCCTCGAGACGGTCGACTGAAGTGCGGGGCACAGGATAATGCGCGCACCGAACGCATCCGCCCAACGACCTTGAACAGCCCGCTTCCCTCCACAGCCACCGTCGGCAGCGCCCCGGCGCATACCCCCATGATGTCCCAGTACCTGGCCATCAAGGCGGAACACCCGAACACGCTGGTGTTCTACCGCATGGGCGACTTCTACGAGCTGTTCTACAGCGACGCCGAGAAGGCCGCGCGCCTGCTGGATATCACGCTGACACGGCGCGGCAACTCGGGCGGCGAGCCGGTCGTCATGGCGGGTGTGCCCTTTCATTCCGTCGAGAACTACCTGGCCCGGCTGATCAAGCAGGGCGAATCGGTGGCGATCTGCGAGCAGACCGGCGACGTCGCCACCTCCAAGGGCCCGGTGGAGCGCAAGGTGGTGCGGGTCGTCACGCCCGGCACCCTGACGGATACCGAACTCCTCAACGACAAGGCCGAAGCCATCCTGCTGGCCGTGCACCAGGGCTCGCGCCATCGCCTGGGCCTGGCCTGGCTCAGCGTGACGCAGGGCGCGCTGCAGCTGGCCGAGTGCGCGGCCGACGAACTCGAGGCCTGGATCGCCCGCATCGCCCCGAGCGAGCTGCTTTTCAGCGCCGACGTCACTCCAGCGTTCGAGCAGCGGCTCAAGGCGCTGCGGTCGTCCGGCTCGCTGTCGCTGACCCAGCGCCCGGAGTGGCAGTTCGAGTCGGGCCTGGGCCTGCGCAAGCTGCTGGAGCAGCTCAATAGCGCGACGCTCGCCGCCTGGAGCGCGGAGGAACTGGTGCACGCCCACGCGGCGGCGGCCGCCCTGCTGACCTATGCCGAGCACACCCAGGGCCGCGCCCTTTCTCATGTGCAAAGCCTGCAGGTCCAGCGCGACGACGAACTGATCGACCTGCCCATCACGACCCGGCGCAACCTGGAACTGGTGCAGACCTTGCGCGGCGAGGACTCGCCCACGCTCTTCTCGCTGCTCGATTCCTGCATGACGGGCATGGGCAGCCGCATGCTCAAGTGCTGGCTGCTGGAGCCGCGGCGCGAGCGCACGCAGGCGCAGCTGCGGCTGGACGCCATCACCCTGCTGCGCGAGAGCCTGTGGCAGCCGCTGCGCGCCGAACTCAAGGGCTGCAGCGACGTCGAGCGGATCACCGCGCGGATCGCGCTGCGCCAGGTGCGCCCGCGCGAGCTGGTGGGCCTGCGGCAATCGCTGGAGAAATCGGCGCAGCTCTCGCAGCGCTTGCAAGGCCTCGATTCCCTGCTGGCGCAGATCGCCGCCGGCATGGCGCCGCCCGCCGGTTGCGCGCAGCTCCTGGCCCGCACCATCCTCGAAGAGCCCGCGGCCCTGGTTCGCGACGGCGGCGTCATCGCCTCCGGGCTGGACGCGGAGCTCGACGAGCTGCGCGCCATCCAGGACAACTGCGACGGCTTCCTGCTCGATCTGGAAACCCGCGAGAAGGCCCGCACCGGCATCGCCAACCTGCGGGTGCAGTTCAACAAGGTGCACGGCTTCTACATCGAGATCACGCAGGGCCAGCTGGACAAGGTACCCACCGACTACCGCCGCCGCCAGACCCTGAAGAACGCCGAGCGCTTCATCACGCCGGAGCTCAAGGCCTTCGAGGACAAGGCGCTGTCGGCGCAAGACCGGGCCCTGGCCCGCGAAAAATGGCTGTACGAGCAGCTGCTGGACCAGTTGCAGGCGCATGTGCCCACGCTGACCCGGCTGGCCCGCGCGCATCGCCTCGCTCGATGCCCTGTGCGCCCTGGCGGAGCGTTCGCTCACGCTCAACTGGTGCCGGCCGCAGTTCACCAAGGAACCCGGCATCGAGATTTCGCAGGGCCGCCATCCGGTGGTCGAAAGCCGGCTGGCCGAGACCAGCGCCGGCAGCTTCATCGCCAACGACACGCGCCTGGGCCCCAGGCAGCGCATGCAGGTCATCACCGGCCCCAACATGGGCGGCAAGTCGACCTACATGCGCCAGGTAGCGCTGATCTGCCTGCTCGCCGCCATGGGCTCCTACGTCCCGGCCGGCGCCTGCCGCCTGGGCCCGATGGACGCGATCCACACCCGCATCGGCGCCGCCGACGACCTGGCCAACGCCCAGTCCACCTTCATGCTGGAGATGACGGAAGCGGCGCAGATCCTGCACGCCGCCACGCCCGCTTCGCTGGTGCTGATGGATGAGATCGGCCGGGGCACGTCCACGTTCGACGGCCTGGCGCTGGCTTCCGGCATTGCCGCGCACCTGCATGACAAGACGCAGTCGTACACCCTGTTCGCCACCCACTACTTCGAGCTGACCGAGTTCCCGGCGAAGCACCACGCGGCCGTCAACGTGCATGTGAGCGCCGCCGAGTCGGGATCGGACATCGTTTTCCTGCATGAGATCCAGCCGGGCCCGGCCAGCCGCAGCTACGGCATCCAGGTGGCCCGGCTCGCGGGCATGCCCGCCGGCGTGGTGAATCACGCCCGGCACGCCTTGAACGCCCTGGAAACGCAGCAAACGCTGAGCCGCGAGCAGGTAGACTTGTTCGCACCGCCGCCCGCGGCCGAGGCGCCCACGCACAGCGCCGTGGAAGCGGCCGTAGCGGCACTGAATCCCGATGCGCTGAGCCCGCGCGAAGCGCTCGACGCCTTGTATGCCAACTCAAGAAGCTGGCAGAGAAACAACTGAACATGACCTACTGCGTCGGCATCAAACTCAATGCAGGGCTGGTGTTCCTGACCGATTCGCGCACCAACGCGGGCGTGGACCACATCAGCACCTTCCGCAAGATGATCGTGTACGAGCGCCCCGGCGACCGCTTCATGGTGCTGCTGTCGGCGGGCAACCTGAGCATCGCGCAATCGGTGCGCGAGATCCTGCAGGTCGAGCAGCTCAAGGAAGGCCCGGAGGGCGAGGCCCTCACCATCTGGAACGCCAAGAGCATGTTCGACGCGGCGCGGGTTCTGGGCAACGCCGTGCGGCATGTGTACGACCGCGACGCCGACGCGCTGAAGTACGCGGGCGTCGAGTTCAACGTCTCGCTGATTTTCGGCGGCCAGATCCGCGGTGAAGGCCATGCGCCTGTTCCACGTCTATTCGGCCGGCAACTTCATCGAGGCCACGCCCGAGACGCCCTATTTCCAGATCGGCGAATCCAAGTACGGCAAGCCGGTGCTGGACCGGGTGATCACGCCCGAGACGCCGCTGGACGAAGCGGCGAAGTGCGCGCTGGTGTCGATGGACTCCACGATGAAGTCCAATCTTTCGGTGGGCCCGCCGCTGGACCTGGTGGTCTACGAAGCCAACCGCTTCGAGACCGACAAGATCGTTTGCATCGACATGCAGAACCCCTACTACCGCATGCTGCACAGCAGCTGGGGCCAGAAGCTGCGCGAAGTGTTCGACAGCCTGGAAGACCCGGTCTGGGACGACGCCCACACCGAGGTACCGCTGAAAGTCACCGATGCGCGCTGCAAGCCGCTCAAGAAGATCACCCGGCCCGATGAGAGACTGATCTAAAGCAGTGTCCCTCATCGTCTTCTCCCACGCCAACAGCTTCCCCGCCGCCACCTACAGCGTGATGTTCAAGAACCTGCGCTCGCGGGGCTTCACCGTGAAAGCCGTGGACAAGTTCGGCCACGCACCGGAATACCCCGTCACGGACAACTGGCGCCATCTCGTGCAGCAACTGCACGACTTCGCCGCGCAGCACGTCGAAAAGCAGGGCGAGCCCGCCTTCCTGGTGGGCCATTCGCTGGGCGGATTCCTGAGCCTGATGTGCGCGGCCCGCCACCCCCATCTCGCCAAAGGCGTGCTGCTGCTCGACTCCCCGCTGCTGGGCGGCTGGAAAGCCACCGCCCTGGGCGCGATGAAGCGCACGCAGACTGGTCGGCTCGATCTCGCCGGGCCGCGTCAGCCGCCGGCGCAAGAACCGCTGGCCGACGTCCGAGGCCGCGTTCGAGCACTTCCGCCACAAGAAGGCTTTCGCGCACTGGCAGGAGCAGGTGCTGCACGACTACGTCAACCATTGCACCCACGATGAGGACGGGGAGCGTGTGCTGAGCTTCGACCGCGATGTCGAGACCGCCATCTACAACACCCTGCCGGACAACCTCGATCGCATGCTCCGCCGCCATCCGCTGAAATGCCCCGTGGCATTCATCGGCGCGCGCCAATCCGAGGAGATGCAGCAGGTCGGCCTGGCCATGACGCAACAGGTGACGGGCGGCCGGATCATGATGCTGGACGGCAGCCATTTGTTCCCGATGGAAAAGCCGGTTGCCACCGCCGCCGCCATCGAAGCCGCGCTGCGTGGCTTCGATTTTCCGCCAGTGAACGCCTAAGTTTTCGAAAGCACTGTTGCAGTGCAGCATTTGGGGCGTGGTCCTACAGGGCAGCGCCCCCTGCGCTCACAACTCGATGGTGTGCGAGTCGGCACATTGCAGGGCATGGACTCAACACAAACACTTCACTCTTCCGCATTTCGGGCCCCGCCGCTTTCGCTGCTGGCGACCGAACCTTTGCGAGCACTTTTCGACTATGTGGGCGCCCGCGTCGGCTCCCAACCGCTGGACGTCGGCGACGGCCATCCAGTCGTGGTGTACCCCGGTCTGGGCGGGGGCGCCTTCACCACCTCGCACTTGCGCAGCTTTCTAAGGAATTCGGGTTACACCGTTCACGACTGGGAAGGCGGCGTGAACACCGGCCCCGAAGGCATCCTGGACGACTGGCTGGGCAGCCTGGACGATCGCGTGCGCGAGCTGCACCGCTCGCACGGGCGCAAGGTCAGCCTGATCGGCTGGAGCCTGGGTGGCGTGTACGCGCGCGAGATCGCCAAGCGCTGTCCGCAATCGGTGCGGCAGGTCATCACGCTGGGGACGCCCTTCGCGTCACTGGGCGGAGGCAATCACGCCGGAACCGTCTTCAAGCTGCTGAACAAGGACAAGGCTCATCTGCCGCCCGAGCTCCAGGCGCGGCTGCGCGAACGCCCGCCGGTGCCCACGACCTCGGTCTACAGCAAGACCGACGGCATCGTCTCCTGGCGCGGCTGTATCGAGAAAAAAACCGAGCGCTCGGAAAGCGTCGAGGTCTCGGCCAGCCACCTGGGCATGGTGACCCACCCGCAGGTGCTGCGCGTCATCGTCGATCGCCTGTCCCAGCCCGAGGGCAAGTGGCGCCCGCTCAGGGCGCCCAACTAACCCAGCCCGTGGCCGAGGTCGCCAGCACCACGATGCCGAAGGCAATGCGGTACCAGGCAAACGGCGTGAAGCTGTGGGTGGAGATGTAGCGCAGCAGCCAGCGCACGCACAGCCAGGCGCTGATGAACGAGAACACCAGGCCCACCGTGAACATGGGCAGGTCGGCAACCGTCAGCAGCGCCCGCTGCTTGTACAGGCTGTAGGCGCCCGCGCCCACCAGCGTGGGGATCGCCAGGTAAAACGAGAAATCGGTGGCGGCCTTGCGCGAAAGGCCCAGCAGCATGCGCGCCGATGATGGTGGCGCCGCTGCGGCTGGTGCCGGGGATCATGGCCAGGCACTGCACCAGGCCGACCTTGAGTGCGTACTTCCAGTCCATGTGCTCGGCCTCGTGCACCGTGACGACGCTGCGGCCGCGTTTCTCCGCCCACAGGATCACGAAGCCGCCCAGGATGAAGGTGCTGGCCACGACTGCCGGCGTGAAAAGGTGCTGCTGGATGGCCTTGCCGAACAGCAGGCCCAGAACGACCGCAGGCAGGAAGGCGATCAGCACGTTCATCGCGAACAGCTGGGCCTCGCGCTCGGTTGGAAGCGCACGCAGCGTCTGCCGGATCTTCTGCCAGTACACGATGATCACGGCCAGGATGGCGCCGGTCTGGATCGCGATGTCGAAGACCTTGGCCTTCTCGTCGTCGAATCCCAGCAACGCTCCCGCAAGGATGAGGTGCCCGGTGCTGGAGATCGGAAGAAACTCGGTCAGGCCCTCGACCACCCCCATCACCGCTGCCTTGACCAGCAGAACAATATCCAACGCGCGCTCCAGGCAAAGGCTGGATTATCGCTGCTCGGCCGTGCCGATCACCTGCACAATAAAGATCTTCCAACCGACGAGGTCGACGATGCCTGATTCAACCATTTGCATGGCCGTCAAAAGGGTCGAGAGCGCCTTTATGCAGAAGCCCGCGCGGGGCCTGCACCAGGATGCGCCGGCGCAGGCCGTGCTGACAGGCGGATTAGGGATGCAGGTGCACCATCCCAACGGTCAGACGCTGCGCACCGATATGCCCACCAGCCTGGGCGGCGGCGGCGAAGAGGTCGCACCTGGATGGTTGATGCGCGCCGGCCTGGCGTCCTGCACCGCGACCGTGATCGCGCTGCGAGCCGAGCGGCTGGGCATTCGCCTGACCAAACTCGAGGTCACCGCGCACAGTAGTTCCGACGCGCGCGGCATGCTCGGCCTGGATCCGTCCGTGCCGGCGGGGCTGCAGCTCGATATGCAAGTCGATATCCAGGCGGAAAACGCCGACGAGCAGGCCCTGGCTGAACTCGTGGCCTGGGCGGACGAGCACTCGCCCGTTGCCAGCACCGTCCGCAGCGCGCAGGACCTGCTGGTGAGCGTCAATGGAGGCAGGCCGTCATCCCGGGCTTGACCCGGGATCCATGTTGGCGCACACAGGTGGATGCCGGAGCGAGTCCGGCATGACAAGCCAGAGCCTGCCTATTCGTGGCGCAAAGCCTGGATCGGCAGCAGCCTGGACGCCCGCCGCGCGGGATAAAAGCCGAAAAAGATCCCCACGAATGCCGAGAAACCCGCGGCCAGCAGGATGGACGCCGCGGTCATGCTGACCGGCCACTCCGCGAAATGGCCGACAGCCCAGGTGGCGACGGCACCGGCCACGACACCGATGGCACCCCCGATCAGGCTCAGCGTCACCGCCTCCACCAGGAACTGGGACAGGATGTCCCGGCCCCTCGCGCCGACCGCCATGCGCAGCCCGATCTCACGTGTGCGTTCGGTCACGCTCACCAGCATGATGTTCATGATCCCGATCCCGCCGATCACCAGGCTGATGCCCGCCACCGTCGCGAGCAGGACAGTCATTACCCGGCTCGACTCCTCCTGCGCCCGCAGGATTTCAGTCAGGTTGCGAATGGAGAACGGATCGTCGGCACCGGGTTGCACCCTCAAGCGCTGGCGCAGCAGCGCTTTGATGCCCTCCTCTGCCTCCTTCATGCTGTGGCCGTCCCTCACCTTCACGTTGATGGACTGCACCCACTTGAGCCGGCCACCCCCGCTCCCTGGACCCGGTTGCGGTAGGTGGTGATCGGTACGATGACCACGTCGTCCTGGTCCTGGCCGGCGGCGTTCTGCCCTTTTTTTCCGAGCAGCCCGACCACCGTCACCGGCACCCTCTTGAGGCGGATCACCTGGTCGATGGGATCGGCATCGCCGAACAGCTGCAGGGCCACCGTCTGGCCGATGATCGCGACCTTGGCACCGCGCTGGATTTCCGCAGGTTCGAACAACCTGCCCGCCGCCAGCGGCCAATCGCGGGTCTCCAGGTACTCATTGGTAGTGCCGATCACCATCGTGGCCCAGTTGGTATTGCCGGCCACGAACTGCGTGCCCACCCGAAGCGTAGGCGCCGCCGCCTGCACTTCGGGCACTTCGCGGGCGATCGCGAGCGCGTCATCGTCGGTGAGCGCCTGGCCGGTCTGCGCGCCCAGGCGAACGCCGCCCTGGGTCGTCGCTCCGGGAAGCACCAGCATGAAGTTGGTGCCCAGGCCCTTCATCTGCTCATGGACCCGGTCGGTCGCACCCTGGCCGATCGCGATCATGGTGATCACGGCAGCCACGCCGATGATGATGCCCAGCATGGTGAGAACGCTGCGCAACTTGTTGGCGGCCAGCGCGCGCAACGCCGATCGCAGTGCGGCGAATGTACTCACACGTGCTCCACGACGTGGCCGTCCCGGAATACGATCTTGCGCCGTGCCCAGGCGGCGACGCCGGCCTCGTGGGTGACCATCAACACCGTCATGCCCTGCGCATTGAGTCCGGCGAAGAGCCGCATGATGTCTTCGGAGGTTTCCGAGTCCAGCGCGCCGGTGGGTTCGTCGGCCAGGATGAGCTGCGGCTGGTTGACCAGCGCCCGCGCAATGGCCACCCGTTGCCGCTGGCCACCCGACAGCTGCGACGGCCGGTGGCCGGCCCGATCGGCGAGGCCCACCCTTTCGAACGCAGCCATCGCCCGCTCGCGGCGCAGCGCGGCCCTCACGCCGGAATAGATCATCGGCAGTTCAACGTTCTCCGCGGCACTGGTTCGCGCAAGCAGGTTGAACTCCTGAAAGACGAATCCGATGCGGCGGTTGCGCAGCGAGGCCAGCTCGTCCGCCTCCATGTCCTGCACGGCCTCGCCCGCCAGCATGTACGAGCCCGTGGTCGGCTGGTCGAGGCAGCCCAGAATGTTCATCAGCGTTGACTTGCCCGAGCCCGAGGCGCCCATGACCGCGACGAACTCGCCTTCGTCGATGTCCAGGGAAACGCCCCGCAAGGCGTGCACCGTCTGGTCGCCCATCGCGTAGGCCTTGGTCAGTTCGCGCGCTGCGATCAAGGCCATGCCGGGCTGCCTCGATCAGCGTGAAATGCGGGACCCGGACGGCCCTGCCGGTGGCGCGCTGACGCCGGTGATGACCGTGGCCCCTTCCTTGATCTGCGCCGCATCCGCCGCGACGGGTTCCATCAGTTCGGTCGCGGTGCGGTCGGTGACGCCCAAGCGGACGTCGAAGGCCCTGGGCTTGCCGTCCTCGCCCAGCAGGTAGATGCGCCCACGCGTTCCGGCGCCTTCGCCCGCCGGCTGGGCTATCGCTTCGGGCAGCCAGCTGCGCACCTTGGCGCTCGAAGCGGGCTCGACACCGGCAATGCGAACCCGAAGGGCGGCGTTGGGGACCTTCAGCACATTGTCGCGTTGCTCGGTCACCACACGCACGTTGGCCGTCATGCCCGGCAGCAGCCGGCCTCCCGTGTTCGAGAAGCCGATCACGACCACATAAGTCACCACGTTGGAGACGTTTTGCGCCGCCTTGCGCACCTGGCGGATCTGGCCCTCGAAGGTCTGGCCCGGGAAGGCGTCGACCGTGAAGGTGGCGCGCAGGCCGATGCGGATGCGGGCCACGTCGCTCTCGTCGATGCTGGCGTCGACCTGCATGTCCTGCAGGTTCTGCGCGATGACGAATAGCTCGGGCGCCTGCAGTGCTCGCCGCGACAGTCTGGCCTTTTTCGACGTTGCGCTTGATCACGATGCCGTTGACCGGCGAGGTGATCCTGGTGCGCGCCAGATCGACACGGGCCTGCGCCAGCCCGGCCTGGCGCTGGGCCACCGTGGCTTCGGCGCTCTTGATCTGGGCGTCCGCCACGCCCAGTTGGGCCTGCGCGGCCTTCAGCGCCTCGGACATGCTGTCGACCAGGGCGCGGGCCCTGTCGGCCTCGCTCTGGGCGATGAATTGCTTGTCGACCAGCATCTTCTTGCGCTCGTGGTCGCGCATGGCTTCAGCCAGGTCTACCTTGGCGCGGGAAACGCGCTGCCGCGCCGGCCGCGGCATTGGCCCGGGCGGTGAGCACGGCAGCGTGCGCGGCGTCCACATCGGCCTGCGACTGGCGAACGCGGTATTGGAAAGTCTCGGGGTCGATCAAGGCGATCACCTGGCCGGCCTTGACCTCTGAATTGAAGTCGACGTGCAGTTCCTTGATCTGCCCCGACACCTGGGTGCCTACCGATACCTGCTTTACCGGATTGACGGCGCCCGAGGCGGCGATGTTGGCCTGGATCGGCCCCCGCTCGATCCTGGCGGTGCGGTACACCACCTCGGCAGCTCGGCCCTGGGTCCACCACCACGCACCCCCGGCCGTGATTGCAGCCAGTGCGGCGGCACCCGCCACCCAGAGCTTCCAGGAGGACTTGTTCATGCCGGTCATTGTAGGAAGCGGCTCAGCTTCCGTCACTGCGGTCATCCCTGCCTGGCAGCATTTCACTCCACTTTTTCGGCGTTTCGTCCCATGCCGGTGGCCTGGCCGCACCCGCGGCGGCACAGTGCCACCCAAGGAGAACGCCATGCAACTCACACCGATCATCGCCATTCACATGACGGCCGCGCTGGGCGCCATCGCCCTCGGCCCCGTCGCGCTGTGGGCCCGCAAGGGCGCCACGCAAAGGCCCAGGCTGCACCGCGCTTTCGGATATGCCTGGGTGACCCTGATGCTGGTGACCGCCATCTCCGCGCTATTCATCCGCGGCGGCCGGCTGCCCAACATCGCGGGCTACTCGCCCATCCACCTGCTGGTGCCGGTCACACTTTTCGGCCTGTTCGGCTCGTTCTGGTTCCTGGCGCACGGAAACATCCGCGGCCATCGCCGGGTCATGCAATGGCTGTATTTCGGCGCCTGCGTGGTCGCCGGTGCCTTTACCCTGCTGCCCGGCCGCTTCCTGGGTGATCTGATCTGGGCCAACACACCCCTTTGGGTCTGGGGCCTGCTGGCCGGATTGCTGGCCCTTGGCTTCAGCCTGGCCCGCAGTCAACCCCGTCCCCGTCCTCAAGCCTGAAGGAGATCATCATGAACACTGACAACCCGCAAGACCGCAACCTGGAACGCCTGGCCCGCAAGCGCGCCGGCGCCAAGATGGGCTGGTACATCCACGCCACGGTATACATCGCCGTGAACCTGCTGCTGACCATGCTGTCGGCCATGAGCGGCCGCGACTGGGCGGTGTACCCCGCTGTCGGCTGGGGCATCGGCTTGGCAGTCCATGGCCTGGTGGTGTTCCTCGTGACGGGCGGCGCCGGCCTGCACGAGCGGCTGGTGCAGCAGGAACGCAACCGCCTCGCATTGCAGCGCGATCCCTGGTAGGCAGGCAGCCTCATGAAGAAATACCTGCTCACCTGCCTGATGGCCCTGGCGGCCGTGTACGCTCAAGCCGGCGTCGGCGTCTCCGAGATCCCGGGCCTGCAGGGCGACGGGCCGGTCACGGTGTACTACCCGACGGCCGCCGACGACCAGCCGCAGCGCTTCGGCCCATTCACCCTCAATCTGGCCCGCGAGGCCGCACCGGTTCGCGGCAACGACCGCCTCATCGTCATGTCGCATGGGTCGGGTGGCTCGCCCTGGGTTCATGCCGATCTCGCCCGCGCACTGGTCAACGCGGGCTTCGTGGTCGCCATGCCGGAACACAGAGGCGACAACTACAAGGATGCGACGGATCGCGGCCCGGAGAGCTGGAAACGGCGGCCGGCCGAAGTCTCGCGCGCCATCGACGCGACAGCCCGGGACCCGCGGTTCGCACCGCTGCTGGCCCTCGACAAGGTCGGCATGTATGGCATGTCCGCAGGCGGCCACACGGCCCTCAGCCTGGCCGGCGGCCGCTGGTCGCCGGCGCTTTTCAGGCAGCACTGCGAAGCCCACATCGCCGACGACTTTCCCTCTTGTGTGGGCCTGATCACGCGCCTGAATGGCGGCATCCTCGATGGTTTGAAGATGAAGGTGGCGCTGGGCGTGATCCGCGAACGGTTCGACGACGCCACCTGGTACACCCACGACGATCCGCGCATTCAGGCCATCGTCGCCGGAGTGCCTGCCGCGGCGGACTTCGACCACGCCTCGCTGGCGACGCCGCGCGTGCCCCTGGGCCTGGTCACTGCCGGGCAGGACAAATGGCTGTCGCCACGCTTTCACAGCGGCGCGGTGCTCAAGGCCTGCAAGACCTGCGAGCTGGTGGCCGACCTCCCCACGGCCGGCCACGGCGCCTTGCTTTCACCGCCACCCCCAGCGGAACGCCTGGACGGCATCGCCGCCGACCTGCTGGCGGACCCGCCCGGGTTCGACCGCGGCGCGCTGATGCCGCAAGTAGACCGGCAGATCGTGGTCTTTCTGAAGAAGCATTTGCTCCCCTAAAATGATCTTGTCGCACCCAACCACCACCATGAACCTGTCCCACGAGGAAATCGAACGCCTGGCGCACAAGCGCGCCGGGGCCAAGCTCGGCTGGTACGTTCACGCCGCGCTGTACGTGGTGGTCAACCTGTTCATCCTCGGCATCTCGCAGTACGGCTTCGGCCACCGGCCCTGGTCGGTGTACCCGCTGCTGGGCTGGGGCTTGGGGCTGGCGCTGCACGGCATCTCGGTGTTCCTGCTGGGCGCCGGCACCGGCCTGCGCGAGAACCTGGTGCGACGCGAGCGCGAGCGGCTGCTGCGGCAGCGCCACAACGGCTCGTGAAGCGGTCTCGATGAAAATCGACTGGATGGACAAGCTGCGGCACCTGCTGCAGGTGCTGGCGTTTTGCCTGGTGGTCGCAACCATCCAGTACGCCTTCCAGCCCGAAAGGCCCTATGGCCCGCCCGTGGTGTATTCGCTGTTCATCGGCAGCATCACGTGGGCGGTCATCGACGTGGGCCGCGAGCTGTTCCCATCCAGCGCCGAAACCGGTTGGCCGCGCGGCTGGGCCGGACTGGCCCTCGTGATCGGCGGCATCGCCGCGGGATACCTGCTGGGCCACGACGATCGCCAACAAGCTGTGCCTGTACTTCGGCTTCTATCCGCCCGGCCCGAACCCCAACCAGGAGGAGCAGCTGCGCACCTCGATTCTCATCACCGCGCTGGCAGGCATCGCCGGCAGCTTCTACTTCTACAGCATCAACAAAAGCGCCTACCTGCAGCGCAAGATGGGCGAGGCGACCCAGCACGCCAACGAAGCCCGCCTGAAGCTGCTGGAGTCCCAGCTCGAGCCGCACATGCTGTTCAACACCCTGGCCAACCTGCGCGCCCTGATCGGTTCCGACCCGCGCCGGGCCCAGCAGATGCTGGATCACATGATCGGCTACCTGCGCGCCACGCTGAACGGCTCGCGTACCACCACGCACACGCTGCAGGCCGAGTTCGACCGGCTGCGCGACTACCTGGAGCTGATGGCCATCCGCATGGGCCCGCGCCTGGCCTTCTCGCTGCAACTCCCGCCCGAGCTGGCACAGCACCCGGTGCCGGCGTTGCTGCTGCAGCCGCTGGTGGAAAACAGCATCCAGCACGGCCTGGAGCCCAAGGTGGAAGGCGGCCGCGTGACCGTGAACGCCCGGCGCGAAGGCGACCAGCTGGTGCTGGAAGTGGTGGACACCGGTGTCGGGCCGACGATGCCGCCCGGCGCGGGCACGGGTTTTGGCATGACGCAGGTGCGCGAACGCCTGGCCACTTTGCATGGCCGCGGCGGCCAGCATCGAATTCACCAGCGAGCCCGGCGGCGGCTCGCGCACGACGATTCGCTTCCCGCTCCAGCCATGACCACCGCTAGCGCACCCACCGCCCTGATTGCCGAAGACGAGCCGCTGCTGGCGCAGGCCCTGCGGGACGAGCTGGCCCGCGCCTGGCCCCAGCTGCGCATCGTGGCGACAACGGGTGATGGCACCTCAGCCGTTGCGCAGGCGCTGGCACTCAAGCCCGACGTGCTCTTTTTCGACATCCGCATGCCCGGTCAAAGCGGCCTGGACGCGGCCGTGGAACTGGCCGACGAGTGGCCCCAGGACAAGCCCTTCCCGGCGCTGGTGTTCGTCACCGCCTACGACCAGTACGCGGTGCAAGCTTTCGAAACCCAGGCCGTGGACTATGTGCTCAAGCCGGTGCAGGCCGCGCGGCTGCAAAAGACGGTTGCCAAGGTGCAGGACGTGCTGGCGCGGCGCGGCCAGGGCGGCGGCGATTTCGAGGCCACGCTAGGCCAGCTGCGCAGCCTGCTGGGCTCGGTGCAGGCCCCTGCCCCGGCGCAGGGCCCCTTGAAGCTGATCCAGGTCAGTGTGGGCACCAGCATCCGCATGGTGCCGGTCGAAGAAGTGCTGTACTTCGAAGCCGCCGACAAGTACGTGCGCGTGCTCACGCAAGACCACGAGTACCTGATCCGCACGCCGCTGAAAGAGCTGCTGCCGCAGCTCGACACCCAGCGCTTCTGGCAGGTGCATCGCGGCACGGTGGTGCGCGCGGACGCCTTGGAGAGCGTGACGCGCGACGAAGCGGGAAAGCTGCACCTGAGCTTGCGCGGCCGCAAGGAAAAGCTGGCCGTGAGCCGGCTGTACGCGCACCTGTTCAAGGCGATGTAGAGGCATGGCGAATCCGGCGGGGTCCTGATTGCGTAAGAGGATTGGCGCCGTGCGCCGCCCTCTTTATCAAATTCAAGGAGTCCTGCCATGTTCCGCTTTGATCTGCGCTGCCACCACCGTGTCCCTGCTCGCCGGATGCGCCGCATCCGCGATGATGAAACCCTACGATCAATCCATGCTGCCCGCGCGGTGCAGGCGCCCGCCGGCAACAAGGTGGCCATGGAAACAGTGGGCATGGGCGAGATCACCTACCAATGCGGCGCCAAGGCCAATACGCCTGGGCAGTTCGAATGGGTATTCGTCGGCCCCGACGCGAAGCTGATGGACCGCAACGGCAAGCAAGTCGGCAAGTACTATGGCCCGCCCGCCACCTGGGAGAGCATGGACGGCTCCAAGGTGACTGCCACCCAGCTCGCCGTGGCGCCGGCATCCTCGGGCAGCATTCCCCTTCAGCTGGTCAAGGCCAACCCGGCCATGGGCAGCGGGGCAATGACCGGGACGACCTACATCCAGCGCGTGGCCACGCAGGGCGGCGTCGCGCCGTCGATGGCCGTGCGATGCCGGCAACGTCGGCACCAGGCAGGTCGTCAAATACCAGGCCGACTACATCTTCTACCGCGCGATGTAAGGGGAAAGTGCGGTCGGACAGCCGGCAAACCCTCAGAAGGTACCGTCCGGCGCCAATTGTGGAAATTGTCCTACAGCCAAGACGGCTGGGCCAGGGTTTACTACACCCCAATCACCCCGACTCCTCTGAGTCCCCTCCTCCTCCGGGGTGAGCTGGTCCGGCCCTCCGTCCCGCGACTGGCATATTGCCCCCAGGCCGAAAGCCTGGGGGTTCTTTTTTTGTCCGCCGTATCTGTCGATGAACCAAAAAAAATGGCCCCAGCGCTCATGCGCCGGGGCCCAGCTTGGAGAACCAAATGGCAGTGCGAGTTGTCAGCTTAGAGATCTATTTCCAGTTGCGGTGATGACCGTTGTGTCCGTGGTGTCCGTTGTGTCGGTGGTGATTGTGGTGGTTCCAGTGCGGGCGGTTGTAGTACACAGGTGCGGCACCGTAGTAGCTACCGTAGTACACGGGCGCCGGAGGCACATAGACGACCGGGGGCGGTGCGTAGTAGACCGGTGCAGGCGGCACGTAATAGGGCGCGTACACCGGCCGCGGGTAGTACACAGGCGCGTTGGTCACGCCGATGGCTACTCCCGGTGCCACATGGGCGCCAACGGAAAATTGCACGTTGCCGCCCGCGTGGGCCACCGTCGCTGTGCCGACGGCAGCGAGCGCCAGGGCGGCGGCTGCTACGTAACGGCTGAGCTTCATGTCTTTCTCCTGAGTGGTTCGAGGGAGTCATAGCGCCCTCGTCTGTCCTTATTAAACGCACCAGCCGGGCTGCCGAATACCCCATGCACAGTCAAACCCGTTGCCAGACGTAACTCATCCGCAATTTTTCGTCACAAACCCTTGCCCCCTAAAATGGGTTGGATATGACCGCCCCTGCCGACAAAGACGCCCTCAAACCCAGCAATTTCCTGCGCCAGATCATCGAGCGCGACCTGGAGCAAGGCACGTACGCCCAGCGAAAGTGGGCCGGCGAGCCCGCCGATGCAGCAAAGCATGAGCATGGCCAGCCCGACCCGGCAAAAATCCGTACCCGCTTCC
Source organism: uncultured beta proteobacterium (assembly GCA_963722025.1). GTDB lineage: Bacteria > Pseudomonadota > Gammaproteobacteria > Burkholderiales > Burkholderiaceae_C > Ramlibacter. Next base: position 297,118 of record CAVRNE010000027.1, on the reverse strand, counting down.
CACCCGAGCCCAACGGTTACTTACATGTTGGCCATGCAAAAAGTATCTGTTTGAACTTCGGACTGGCGCGTGATTACAACGGTATTTGCCACATGCGCTTCGACGACACCAATCCGGAGAAGGAAGACAAGGAGTTCGTCGACAGCATTCTGGACGCCGTGAAGTGGCTCGGCTTCACCTGGACCGTGGGCGGCACCGAGCACCTGTACCACGCCAGCGACTACTTCGACTTCATGTACCGCGCGGCCGAGTACCTGATCGAGGCCGGCCTGGCCTACGTGGACGAGCAGAGCGCCGAAGAGATGCGCATCAACCGCGGCGACTTCAGCAAGCCCGGCACCGACAGCCCCTTCCGCAGCCGCTCCATCGACGAGAACCTGCAGAGGTTCAGGGACATGCGCGACGGCAAGCTGGCCGACGGCGCCGCCGTGCTGCGCGCCAAGATCGACATGGGCCACCCCAACATCAATATGCGCGACCCGGCCCTGTACCGCATCCGCCGCGCCACGCACCACAACACCGGCGACAAGTGGTGCATCTACCCGATGTACACCTATGCGCACCCCATCGAAGATGCGCTGGAGAACATCACCCACAGCATCTGCACGCTGGAGTTCGAAGACCAGCGCCCGTTCTACGACTGGCTGCTGGACCGGCTGGCCGAAGGCGGCCTGATCAACCGGCCGCATCCGCGCCAATACGAATTCGCGCGGCTGAACCTGACCTATGTGATCACCAGCAAGCGCAAGCTCAAGCAATTGGTGGATGACGGCCATGTGAGCGGCTGGGACGACCCGCGCATGCCCACCATCGTCGGCCTGCGCCGCCGCGGCTACACGCCCGAGAGCCTGCAGCTGTTCGCCGAGCGCATCGGCGTGACCAAGAGCGACAGCTGGATCGACTACAGCACGCTGGAAGGCGCGCTGCGCGACGACCTGGACCCGAAGGCGGCCCGGGCCATGGCGGTGCTGGATCCGGTGAAGCTGGTGATCACCAACTGGGACGAGCTTCATGGCGCGGGATTTCTCGATCAATGCTCGCGCGCCTTTGAATCCGCACAACCCCGAGTCGGGCGTTCGCGAATTCAAGTTCGGCAAGGAGCTGTGGATCGAGCGCACCGACTACGAAGAAGTGCCGCCCAAGGGCTACAACCGCCTGTTCCCTGGCAACAAGGTGCGCCTGAAGTACGGCCACGTGATCGAGTGCAAGGGCGCGACGCCGGGACGCGGCCGGCAACGTGACCGAAGTGCAAGCCGAACTGGTCCCCGACACCAAGAGCGGCACCCCCGGCGCCGGCGCCGTCAAGGTCAAAGGCGTGATCACCTGGGTGGCCGCGGCCGATGCGCTGAAGGCGGAAGTGCGGCTTGTATGACCGGCTGTTCGCGGTGGCGCAGCCGGATACGGGGGACAAGGATTTTCTGGAGGAGCTGAACCCGGATAGCTTGAAGGTGGTGACGGCGTATGTGGAGCCGTCGTTAGCCAAGGCGAAGGGGGATGAGAAGTTTCAGTTTGAGAGGCATGGGTACTTTGTGGCGGATCGGGTGGAGCACCAAGGCGCAAAGCCAGTGTTCAACAAGATCACCGGGATGAAGGACGCCTGGGCCAAGTAGTCCGGGGTTTGCCAATATCGACTCATGAAGAAACGAAGGAACTATGGCAGCGATATGGTACACCCCAGGCGCATTCATGGCAAGCGCTCGCGAGTCGTTGTCATCGTGTCGTAGTGGCTGCATGGTCGATCCGGTGCGAAGTAAGCGCGCCGTCACAACGATGTCGGCGCGGAATGCCGCAGGCAGGCTCACTGCAGCCCAGGCGGAGCATAACCGGCCCAGGTCTTCCTCGCGCCTGGGCCGATGCGTGCACAATGACTGCTTCCCCCACCGGCGCCACTCATGAAATACGTCACCTCTTCCCGCCGGCAAGTCGTCCTGGCGACGCTGCTAGTCCTGGCCATCGTCGGTGGGGTGATGCGTTACTGGGCGCCCAACCCTTCAACGGCGCGGGATATCGGCCCACTGCTGCTGGTTATCCGGCTGCCGGCCGTTGGGAACCTCGTTTCCTTCGTCGTGGCGAACGGCACAGCGCAGTCGTTGACCGAGGCCATCGGCCTAGAACAAACTCCCCGTCTCCGGCGGCTCCGGCTTCCGCGGCTTGGCCGTCCTCACACTGCTCGCCTTCGGCGCCCGCGGCGGCAACGGCAGCGGCTCGGCCAGCAGCGGGCCGGTCCACTGCTTGAGGAAGCGCTTGGCCTCTTCCACGGGGCATGCCAGCCACTGCGCATAGTCGCCCGGATGCAGTATGACCACCATTCGCTTCTCGTCCTCGGGCTTGTGAAAGCGCTTCAGCAGCGGGTGGTCGTCGGCGTTCACCGTGAGCATCGAGAAGCTGTACACCTCACGCCCGGTCTTGAAATCGCGCCACTGCGTATAGATGCCGGCGATGCCGAAGGGAACATAGCCCTCCTGGTAGATGGCCCAGCGCTCGCTCAGGCCGCTTTCATAGTTCGGCTCGTAGATCGCTTCGGCCGGGATGATGCAGCGCTGGCCATTGGCCCAGGCGTCGCGGAAGCTGGGCAGCCGGTGCACGGTTTCGCTGCGGGCGTTGTAGGTGCGGCGGCCAAAGCTGACTTCGCTGGCAAAGTGCGGCAGCAGGCCGAACAGGCCATCGTCCACCACGGGCGCTTCGCTCTCTCCGTCTTTCGCCAGGCGGATGAAGGGCGCAACGTTGATCGGGAACGTGTCGGCCGGGTTCTCGTCACGATCGCGCTCCACGCCGAAGTACGACAACAGCCGGGCGCGACGGGTCACGGGAACATAGTTCGCACACATGTCAGGTCGGCATCGTACAGGCAGCGCCTGGGACTCCACCTTCGGAGTTGCCCGGCGCGCCAATACATGCGCGACCCGGCGGCTTCAGCCGCCCTCTCACCTGGACAGGGTGCCGTCTCGCCTCACCCTGCCAGTGCGCGGCCCGACTAATACTGTTTTTCCCCAGAAGCGCCGAGCGGCCCCCCTAGCCTCACCTCACCCGGCGCAGCACCCATCGTGCTGGTATCGGAGGCAGGTTCCCATGTTGGAACAAGCGGCGAGCAAGCTGATGATGCCTGCGCATAGGAAAAGTTTGGCCATGATGTCGATTTCCTCTTCAATCGGAGCCGCCTGAACTTCCGGCGGCCAAGGATCGGTGCCCCAGGCGGCGCCCCTCCTCGATACGAGTCCTGTATCAAGGACCCGCGAGCCTAGTGGCGCGGCTCTCGGCCATGGGTAGCAAAAGGTAGCGGCCTGCCCCCAGCCGTTGCCAGTTGCGCCGACGATTCGACACAGGCCTCACCTGTCGAAACCGGCTCGCCTCGCTGAGGCAAGCGCAAGTGTGCCTAACGGTAAAAGGCCTCCACCTTCCCCTTCAAGGTGATCAACAGCGGTTTGCCCTTGCGATCCACCGTCTTGCCCGCGGGCACCTTCACCCAGCCCTCGCTGATGCAGTATTCCTCCACATCGTGCCGCTCCTTGTCGTTCAAGCGGATGCCGATGTCATGCTCGAACACAGCGGCGATGTGATGGGGGCTGCGCGGGTCGACAGACAGACGATCGGGCAGCGCGGGGCGTTCTTGGGCAGGAGTGGCTTCGGTCATGGGCGTATTTTGCCCTCCTGCCCAACTTCGCCGCTCAGGGGCATGTGCGTGGAGCCCCCGTAGCTGCGAGGTCCACCGGCGGGGGTTCACTATCCCAACAGATGCCCCAACAGGCGCTATGTGGGCGCCCAGTAGTAGGTGCTGATGGTGGGGTTCTAGCCGGGATTGGCGAACTTGGCGATGTAGAGCAGCCCGTTGGGTGTATACCGGACGATGGCCCCCGCTGCATAGGCTGGCCGTTAACCCAGGCAGGATAGTCAGCGGGTGCAGGTGCGGACCGGCTCGGCGCGGCTGCCACGTAGGTCGCCCAATAGTAGGTGCTGATGGTGGGGTTGTAGCCGGGATTGGCGAACTTGGCGATGTAGAGCTGCCCGTTGGATGTATACCGGACGATGGCCCCCGCTGCATAGGACTGGCCGTTAACCCAGGCAGGATAGTCAGCGGGTGCGGGTGCGGGTGCGGGTGCGGGTGCAGGTGCAGGTGCAGGTGCAGGCGCCGGTGCAGGCGCTGGTGCAGGGCTCGGCGCGGCTGCCACGTAGGGCGCCCAGTAGTAGGTGCTGATGGTGGGGTCGTAGCCGGGATTGGCGAACTTGGCGATGTAGAGCTGCCCGTTGGGTGTATACCGGACGATGGCCCCCGCTGCATAGGACTGGCCGTTAACCCAGGCAGGATAGTCAGGGGTGCAGGTGCGGGTGCGGGTGCAGGTGCAGGTGCGGGTGCGGGTGCAGGTGCAGGTGCAGGGCTCGGCGCGGCTGCCACGTAGGGCGCCCAGTAGTAAGTGCTGATGGTGGGGTCGTAGCCGGGATTGGCGAACTTGGCGATGTAGAGCAGCCCGTTGGGTGTATACCGGACGATGGCCCCCGCTGCATAGGACCGGCCGTTAACCCAGGCAGGATAGTCAGTGCCACCCGCCGGAGGCGGTGGCGGCGGAGGCGGCGCCGTGCCGCTGATCTGCACGATACTGCCGACGGATGGCACGCCATTGCCGTTGACGATGAACAGCATGTAGTGCCCGGGCGGCGCCAGGTTGGCATTGGCCGGGGTCGTGATGTCCACCGTGCCCGCACCGCGCGTGAACTGCAGCACGTTCAAGCGTTGGTTCATGTCGAACGCATGCGTGGGGGATCCCAGCCGGATCAGCGTCACCTTGCTGATGTTGGCCGCATCCGGGCTCTGCACGGAAAATTGCTGGCCCCACCCGATGGACGCCGGCGCGCCACTCATGGTCGGGCGTGCGCCCTTGAACAGGTACGGCGGCGAGAAGACTTCGACATCCGCCATACGGTCGCTGAAATTCCTCTCGCCGCCATTCGTCACCACGCGGCCGTCGGGCAGAAGCATGGCCGAAGAGTGGTACAGCCGGGGCACCGATGCGCTGGCCAGCATGGTCCAGGTCTCGGTGGCAGGGTTCCACAACTCCGCCGCGAAGACGGGTGTCGTCGCATTGTTATGCCCGGGGCCGGATGTGCCGCCGGTCGCCAGCACCGTGCCGTCGGGCAACAGCGTGCTGTTGACGTGGCGCCGGGGAATGTTCATGGACGCCACGGAACGCCACGACGGCGTCGCCGCGTTCAGGTCGATGACCTCCGCAGTGGCCGTCGGCGGGTCGGCGCCTCCCGCCACCAGGATCTTGCCGTCCGCGTACATGGCGGCGGTGCCGTAGTCGCGCCATCCGAAATTGCGCGTAGCCCACCAGGGACCATGTGCCCGTGCCGGCCGTGTCCAGCCAGCGGGTGACGTTCGTCGGGCCGACGTCGATCACCTTGCCGTTCGGCGCGAGGAACATCATCGGGTACAGGCCCTGGTTCAGCTGCGCCCCGGTCAAGTTGCGCCAGGTGTTCGTGGCGGTCTGGTACACCTGCGGAAGCGGGTTCACGCCAACGGAGAGTATCGATCTGGCCGGAAACCACCAGCACGTCGCCATTCGGCAGGGTGGTCAAGGTCGGGTACCAGCGCCCGGCGTTCATGTCGGGCACTGCGGTCCAGCTGTTCGTGGCCGGGTTGTAAATGCTGGTCTTCGCAAGCCCGACGAAGTCCGCTATATGGCCGCCGGCGACCAGCACCCGTCCGTCGTGCAAGAGCGTGTGCCCCGCACAGAACAGGTCGTAGCCGACATGGGGCAGGACGGTGACTGCCTGCGTGATCGGGTCCCACACCCGCTCGACCTTGTCGCGGCCGAATATCAGGATCTTGCCGTTGGGCATCACGACATTGTGTACGGCCGACTCGGGGAGGCTCTGCAGTTTCGTCCATTGGCCGGTGACGCTGGCTTGCGCGTTCGCGACGCCCGGCGACAGGAAACAGGCTGCGCCCAGCAGGCCTGGCAGGGCGGCCGTAAGACACTTGCGCGAGTTCACTGGCCGCCGCCCGAACGAATGAGCAGGAATACCCGGACGGGAAGGTTGTGCTCCTGGTCCTCGAACGTGCCCGCCCCGTGCCCGACAAAAACCTCGTGCCCGGTCGCGATGATCGTGCCGACGTTGTTGATGCCGACTGCCTTGGTCAGCCTGATTGTGGGCGGGATCAGGCTGTTCAGGTCCTTGATGGCACCGCTGCGGGCCCACAGCACTGCCCGGCTGTTGGAGGTGCCCACGATGTCTCCGGCACCATTGATTCCGAAGGCCTGGCTGAAAGTTGCGTCCGGCAGCGTGCCGAGATCGACGGCCGCGGCATTGGACCACAAGGTCGCGCGCCGCGCGCCGGTCGCACTTCCCGAATAGCCGACAATGTCTCCGCGCGCATTGATAGCGCTGGCTTCGCCGATGGTGTAGCCCGCAAGGAGCGTCAGTTCCGTGGGCGTCTGCCCTTTTGTCCACAAGATCGGCCGTTGGCCGGCGGCAGTGTTCGCGACGCCCGCAACATCCCCGCGCTCGTTGATGCTAGTGGCCCGAGTACCCGACGTATTCGGTACGCCGGGCAACGCGCTTGGCGTGCCGTTTGCATCCCACATCACGGCGCGTTGGCCGCCCGCCCCGCTGGAGAAGCCAACGGCCTGGCCATGCTTGTCAATCCCATAGGCCACGCTCGAGGTGTCGCCGCCAAGTGGAGGCAAGTCTCTGGCCGCGCCCGCCTGCGTGACGGTGAATGCACGAAGGCCCGTATCCTTGTTGGAGCTGCCGACCAGACCGCCGGCATCGTTCAGCCCGTAAACCATCGTGTCGTCGCTGAGACCGCCAATCTCCCGCACAACCCCGGCTCCAAACAGGAGCCCTTTCTGGCCGCCCGCGCCGCTGCCGGCGCGTTTGCCGCCGCCCACACCCTCACCCGCCGAGTTAGGCCCGTGGACAACTGCCGCGTTGCCTGGCGCCAACGTGGCCACCTCGACAATCCTGTAGGTTTGCGCAGTCGCGCCGGCGCCCAATAGCAGCAGCATCGCGGGGATGAGCTGCGAGAACCACTTATGTGAACTCATACGTCCCCCTTTCAACCCGCGCAAATTGAAACTGCTTTTGCTCTAGCTGGTGTTCGGAATGAACATGTAGCCGGCGTTACGCACGGTCCTGATGCAGCGCGGCTCGCCGGACGGATCGGGTTCGATCTTGCGTCGCAAGCCGGCCGATGCGGATGTCGATCGAGCGGTCGAACGGCTCCCATTCGCGGTTACGCGTGCGCAAAAGGAGCTGGTCGCGCGACAGCACCCGGTTGGGATTGGCCAGGAATGTCGTGAGCAGGTCGTATTCCATCGCCGTGATCGTGACCTCGCCGCCGCCGATCTCGAACAGGCGGCGCGACTCGATATCGATTTCGCAGCGCCCGAACCGCTGGCGCCGCGGCTGCTGCTGTTGCTGCGGTTGTTGTTCCTGTCCCGCGCGGCCTGCGGCGTACCTTCTCGCGAAGGCTTGGCCTGCAGCCTGCGCAGCACGCTCTTGACCCTGGCCAACAGCTCGCGCAGATCGAAGGGCTTGGCAATGTAGTCGTCCGCGCCCAGCTCCAGTCCAACCACCCGGTCCACCAGGTCGCCGGACGCCGTCACCATGATGATGCCTACGTCGTAGTGCTCCCGCAGGTAGCGCGCAAGCACCAACCCGTCCTCGCCGGGCAAGCGGATATCGAGGAGGACGACATCGGGGAGCTCATGCTCGATGTGCTCGCGCATCTGGGCGCCGGTGGCGGCCTCGACGACGGCGAATTCGTGGCCCTCGAGATACTCGCGCAACATCGAACGCACCGACGCGTCATCGTCGACGACCAGCAGGCGCGAACGTGCATCCATGCCCGAAATTTAGCGCAGCGGATGCAAGTTCACCAGTACCGAATACAAGCCAATACAAGATTGCTACACGACGGTGCCTTTCCGAAGTGCCGGGGATACCGGCACTTTCGACACTCCCTGTCTTCTTCAACCGAAGCGTCGAAAGGACACTCATGAACACCATCTCTACCACTGAGCGCTACGCCCGCGTCATAGAAGTCTCCAAGCGCGTGCGCTGGGAGATCGAGCGTGACGTCATCCGCGGCCGCCGCTTCGACTACACCAAGACCTTCATGCCCAGCGGACTGTCGCTCGTCAATGAACTGGCGTTCCTGAGCCCGGCCGACAAGCGCCTGTTCAGCCAGGTGCAGGGCCGCACCTACGCCTACCTCTTCGCCCTGGTCGAGCGATTCATCAACGCCAAGGTGCTGGACATCAGCCGGGAACATTGGTTGGGCGACCAGGTGGCGCTGGAAGCTCTGGTGCGCATGAGCGACGAGGAGATCAAGCACCAGGAGATGTTCCGCCGCCTGGAAATGCAGATGAGCGCAGGACATGCCGCCCGGCTACGTGCAGACGGCCGACGCGAACGCCGTGGCGCGCGCCGTGCTGGGCAAGAGCAGCTGGGCCGTGCTGGCACTGACGCTGGACATCGAGTTGTTCGTGCAAGCCCACTACCGCGCCAGCATCGCCCCCCAGGACGACCTGTCCGAGCTGTGGAAGGATGTCTTCCTGTTCCACTGGAAGGAAGAGTCCCAGCACGCCATCCTCGACGAGATGGAGCTGATCAGGGAAGACGGCAAGCTCGACGCCGCCCAGCGCTCAGCCGCCGTGGACGACCTGATCTCGCTGGTCGTCGCGGTGGATGGCGTGGTCCAGGCTCAAGCCAAGGCGGACGCCCGCTATTTCGCACAGGCGGCGCAGACCGATTTCACCGAAGCGCAACTCGAACAGATCGACGAGATATTCCTCAAGGCTTACCGCTGGCAGTACATCGTCTCCGGCGTCATGGAGCCGCGCTTCCAGAAGATCCTGTTCGGCTTGATTGACGAGCCGCAGGCCATCCGGATCAAGAACGCGCTCGCACCGCTGACCTACGCCGTGCCGGACCAGCCTGAGATGCCATTGCCACTTGCAGCTTGATCACTATGGAGGAACAACCATGTCTCATGCCATCCACAACTCGCTGCGAGGGTTGATGCAGAGATTCGCGACCGCTGGCACTACGCCGCCGCGCGACGCGAGTTCGCGTGCCTCGACGCATCCACCATGCGCGACCTCGGAGTGAGCCGCTCCGAGTTCGATTCCTACTGGGCCGAAAGCCATGGGTTGGCGGAACAGACCCGCGAGCGTGTGAAGTCCTGATGCTCACGGGGCGGCGATCACCCTGGCCCGATCAGTTCGCTGATCAACGGGCGCAGTGTGGCGCCGTCGATGGGCTTGCGCAGCAGCGCGCTCGCGCCGCAGTCGGCCAGCTCCTGCTGGCCGATTTCCGAAGCGTTGCCCGTGTACACCAGTACCGGCAGCCCGGGCCGGTACCGCATGGCGTGCCTCGACAGCGCAAGCCCCGTCATGCCGGGCATGGTCTGGTCGGTCAGCAGCAGATCGAAGTCCTCCTCGCTCGAGGCCAGGCGCTGGGCCGCGGCCCGCGGGTCCTGCTCCAGCACCACCTCCAGCCCCCATCCGGTCAGCAGGCTCACCATGAAATCGCTGACGATGGCCTCGTCTTCGACCAGCAACACCCGTCCTTGAAGCGGCGCGGCGGGCGGCACTGCGGCCGGCGCGGGCGCCGCCGCGTGCATCGGCGTGCCGCGTCTCCTGGGCCGCAGCCGGCAACAGCACCCGGAACACCGATCCCTCGCCGGGCGTGGACACGACCCGGATGTGGCCGCCATGGTCATGCACGATCCCATGGACCATCGCCAGGCCCATGCCGGTACCCCGGCCGACCTCCTTGGTCGTGAAGAAGGGCTCGAACATCCGCTCCATCACATCCCGCGGCATGCCGCTGCCGTCGTCGGCGACCTCGACCCAGACCCAGCGGGTGCCCTCGAGCGGCGCGCTGCACGAAGCGCAGTGCCCCGCCGCTGCCGAGTACCCGATCCCCACACGGATGGTCCCGTGGTCGTGGATCGCGTCGCGCGCGTTGATGCACAGGTTGAACAGCACCTGTTCCAGTTGCACCGGATCCGCGACCACCGGCGGTACCGCCCTTTCGGTTCCGTCAACCACCTCGGGGCAATGCCACCGCGATCGAGGAAGGCAGGTTGGGACGCAGCAGTTGCAGCGCCTGCTGAGCCACCGGCGCCGGCGCGATCAGCCGCCTTTCGCCGCGCCGCGGACGCGAGAACGCCAGCAGTTGCGCCACATGGTCCCGGGCCCGTTCGCCGGCGAGCCGTGCCTGGTCGAGCTGGCGCGCCAGCACCGGGTCTTCGCCCGGCAGCGCGCGCTCCTGCGCCATGGCGATATAGCCGAGCACGCTGGTGAGGATGTTGTTGAAATCGTGCGCGATGCCACCGGTCAGCTGGCCGATCGCCTCCATCTTCTGCGCCTGGCGCAGCTGCCGCTCCAGTTCGCCGCGGCGCTGTTCGGCGGCGTGGCGCTCGGTGATGTCACGCGTGGCATACAGCACATGCGGCCAGCCGCGGTACATCATCGGCGTGCCGCGGACCTCGCCCTGCATGGTCGAGCCGTCCTTGCGCGTGGCAGTGACCTCGAATCTCAGTTCCTGGCCCGCCAGCGCGAGTTCGTGCTGCGCGCGATGGCGGGCCCGCAGCGCGGGATCGGCCTGCGTCAGCACGTGGTCCGCGGCCATCACCTCCTCGCGGGTGTAGCCGCTCATCGTCGTGTAGGCCGGATTGACCTCGACGGCGCGGTAGTCCGCATCGCGCAGCACCAGCGCGTCGGCCGAGGCATTGAAGATGGCGCGGTACTGCTCCTCGCTGTCGCGCAGGGCTCGCTCGGCGCGCTTGGCCTGCGTGATGTCGCGCCCGATGTAGAGCACATGCGGCTGGCCGCGGTGCTGGATGGGCACGCCGCGCAGTTCCAGGTCGTAACGCCGGCCGTCGCGCCGCACGAGTTCGGTGTCGAGCGCGATCGCCTCGCCGGCAATCGCCTTCTCGTGCAGGGCCAGGATCGTCGGCACCACCTCGGGCGGATTGGCCAGCACGCGGTTCACGCCCAGCACTTCCGCGCGGGAATAGCCGCTCATCGCCTCGTAGGCCGCGTTGACGTCGACGATGCTGAAATCGGCGGCGCGCAGCACCAGCGCGTCGGTCGAGGCATTGAAGATCCCGCGGTACTGCTCTTCGCTGTCGCGCAGCGCCTGGTCGGCGCGCCGGCGTTCGGTGATGTCGCGCAGATGGCCCACGAAGATCTTGCCCTCGGGCACGGCGGCGACGCTGATGGCAACCTCCACCGGGATTTCGCTGCCGTCCGCGCGCAACGCCATGGCCTCCACCAGCCTTCCCCCGCTGACATGTCGCGCCGAAACTCTCCAAGGCGCGGATGTGCGCGGCGCGGTGGCGTTCCGGCATGAGCACGCCCGACAGCATCCGTCCGAGCACATCCTCGCGGCGGTAGCCGAACACCCGCTCGGCCGCTGCGTTGAATTCGACGATGCGGCCGTCGCTGTCCATGCTGACGACGCAATCGAAGGCAGCTTCGACGGTGGCGCGCAAGCGGGCCTCGCTGCGCTGCAGTTCGCGCTCGCGGCGCCGCCGCTCGCTGATGTCACGCACGGCCGCAAGCGCATGCGGCCGGCCGCGCTGCGCGAACGGCATGACCCGCAGGTCGGCTTCGAAGGTGGTGCCGTCGGGCCGCAGCACGGTGGTTTCGATGTGGGTGGTCTCGCCCGCCATCGCGCGCCGCACCATCTGCATGCGCTCCCTGACGTAGTCCTCGGGCATATTGCGCGGGAAAGTCCGGCCGATGACGTCCTCGCGGCGAAAACCGTAGAGGGCAAGTCCGGCCGGATTCACGTCCGCGATACGCAGGTCTTCATTCCACAGGAACAGGCCATCCAGCGAACTCTCGAAGATGGCGCGGTACTGCTCCTCGCGCTGGCGCAGCTCTTCCAGCGCCTGCTTCTGCGCCGTGATCTCCCGGGTGAATGCCAGGATGTGCGGGCGGCCGTCGATCATGGCCGGCTTGAGCCGGACCTCGTCCCAATGCAGGCTGCCGTCCTTGTTGCGGCGTTGCCATTCGAATGGCGGGCAATGGCCCGCTTGGTCATCTGCATGAGGCGCAGCGCCTCTTCGCCTGTATAGGGGAACACGCCCGAACTGGTGTCGGCAGCGCAGGTGCCGCGCAGTTCCTCCTGGCTGTAGCCGTAGATTTCGCAGGCCCTGGCATTGACGTCGAGCACGGCGCCCGTGTCCCAATCGTGGATGAAGATCGCGTCCTCCGACGCCTCGAAGATGGCCCGGTAGCTCGCCTCGGAGCGCTGCAACGCCTCGCTGGCGCCCAGCCGCTCCACCTCGGCCGCGGCGCGCACCGCGAAGATCTTGAGCATGGCTTCCACGCGGTCCAGCTGCGTCAGCGGGCGGCGCGAAATCACCGACACCAGGCCCAGCGGCGAGCCGTCGAGCGCAACGAGTGGATGACCGGCGTAGCTCTCGGCGCCCATGCGCACGAATCGCCGCATCGTCCGGGAACAGTTGCGCAAGACCCGAGGGATAAGCCCGGAATTTCTGCGCGAGCACGGTTTCACAAGGCGTCCCGGCGAGCGCGTAGCTGATGTCCTGCAGGACCTCCCCGTCGCAGTACATGGCCAACATGCGCAGCGAACCCGGCTTCGCTGATCCGCAGCGTGAAATGACGGCCACTTCGACGTGCAGGATCGTGGCCAGGAGGCGCACGAGTTCCTCGAAGACGGTCCCGGTGCGCGAAGCGGAGACCGCGAGCGCCACCGCGCGCAGGGCCTCGTCGGTGCGCCCGCGCTCGATTTCCGCGGACGCCCTTCCGGCGACGATCTCCAGCATCGCTTCGGCATGGCCGCAATCGCCTGCGGCGATCGGCTCGCGATCCATGGTCACCAGCAACCCCAGCGACTCGCCCGCGCTGTCGTTGAGCGCAAAGGCAGCGAAGGAATCCATGCGCTCCCTCGCGAACACCGAATCGGCAGGAAGCTGCGCGAGAAGGCCCGACTCGACGTACTGACAGGAGCGCCCGAGCGCGGCGGCGAAGGGCAAGCCTTCCAGCGCGCAGGTGAAATTGGGCAGCATCTGGCCGTGCAGGGAAGCCGCCAAGGTGCGCATCGTGCTGCGCGAGTCGTCGGCATAGACGGCCACGAAAACCATGGCCGCCTGAATGCTGTCCGCCAGCTCACGCACGAGGTCCGCGAACAGGTTCGGCCCGCCCGGTCGGGCCACCGCCAGGGCGACCCGGCGCAAGGCCTGCACCTGAGCCTGCGAAATAGCCTCGGCGCCGGCGGGCGCGGGCAGTGACGCGTGCGTGCTCATTGAGCCCCCACGTTTGCCGATGACGCGGCTGCACTGCCCCCCGAGGGGGCCGGAGCTTGCTTGAAGCGGTTCCGCGCTGCGCTCATGGCAGCAGTCTACGGCGCGGTGCGCGTGCCGGGGGCCGGAATTTCCTGCCGGATACATGGCGGATACATGGCGGTTGCAAAGCCGTATTGCGGTCGCAAACCGGCTACCAGCCCATGCTGCGAGGAAGCCGCCAGATTACCTGCGCTGTCCATGCTTGGCCCACGCTCGATACGAGCGATTCTTTCCATAGGAGCCCACCACATGCACACCATGATCGGACTCCACTGCAGCGCCAGCAGCGGCCGCCAGTGGGATGCCTACAGCCAGCTGCTGCCGGCCGGAATGCGGCTGATTGCGCCGGAGCTGATGGGCTATGGCCCCGGCGAGCGCTGGCCGTCCGGCACGCCGGTCGACCTCGAGGCCGAAGCGCGCCGACTGGCCCCGCTGCTTTTCCGGCAGCCGGCTCAGTGCACCTGGTGGGTCACTCCTATGGCGGCGCAGTCGCCCTGGAGATGGCGCTGCGCTGGCCCGACCGCGTCAAGACGCTGACACTCTTCGAGCCGGTTCGCTTTGCTCTGCTGCTGGCCGACCGCGACCACGAAGCCATCGGCCAGGCCATCGTCAGTGTCGGGCGCCGCATCGGCTGGCACGCGCTATCAGGAAGACTGGAGGACGCGGCCGCCTTGTTCGTGAATTACTGGTCCGGGCCGGGCGCGTGGGCCGGCCTGTCCGACACGCGGCGCCGCGGCATCGCCGAGCGCATGCACAAGGTGCGGGCGGAATTCGAGGCGCTGTTCATCGACGTGGTGCCTGCTTCGGCGTACAGCAGGCTCAAAATGCCGATGCGCCTGATCACCGGCAGCGCTTCACCGCTGCCGGCGCGCAAGGTGGTTGACCTCATTGCCCGCCAGTGCGTCCATGCCGAAGTCGTGCGGCTCGACGGCGTGGGCCACATGGGGCCCGTCAGCCATGCGCATCTGGTAGCGCCACAGCTGGCTTTCCAGCGCCGCGAAGCGCAGCTGGCCCTTGTCGCATGAGGAACGCCTGAAGCGGATCAGCACCCCAACTCGCCGAACCGCTTCTTGCTGGCTGCCAGCGCCGCTTCGGCTTTTTGGACTTCGGCCTTGTCGGGATTGTTCATGCTGGCCTCCTCCACTGGGCATGCGCGTATCGATCCTGGCGCATTCGTCGCGGTCCGCCGCCAGCAAGCGGGCCCTGCGGCGGCGCGTTTCGAACTGCTCGGCGGTTTCGCCCTCTCTGGGACGCAGAGACCGCGCCATGACCCGGTTCTGCTCGAGTCGCCGCAGGTCCACTTCTTTCGGATTCGGCTTGACCGGCACGGGGGCCTGATCGGTGCTGACGACCCGGTTGGAACAGGGCCGCTCGGAGTACACCACCGAGCCCTTGGACCAACACTTGTAGACCTGTTGCGCGCTCGCGGGCGACTCCAGCTCCCACGCACAGAAGTGCACTCAACATCAAAAGATTCGGATTTCATAGGCAAGATTCTCAGTCCCAACTGCTGAGCTTGAGCCTACACAGGGGCGGCGCCGGCTGAGGTTTCCAATTGTTCGCAGCCCCCGTTTGCGCGACGCGTCGTCGCTAACCTGCAACAGCGCGGCTGATGCAAGCTACGCGACGCGGAGTCTTCAGCGTGACTCACTGGCCATGATGACGCTGCCGTCCACTGCGGCGGGGCAGCGATGCGAAGTAGAACGAGCCGCTGTCTTCCGCATTCAGCGCGCTCACTTCGCGCCGGGCAGAGAGGTATTCGGCCGTCGCTTGCGCGCGGGTGAGATCGCTCATCGTCTGGCGCGGCTCGTTCATCTGCGTAGCCCATTCGCTGGAGGCGATGCTCGTGGTCTTGCCCCATGGCTTCCGCCTGCACTTCGGCGCGGGTCTTGCTGCTGACGAACGGCGTGTTGTCGACAGTGATGTCATCCGCGTAGGCATTGCTGCAAGCAGTGCGGCCATGGCAAGGCCGCAGCCGCCGTCGCGGTGATCGTGAGGTAGTGGATGCATTGCTCGACCGGTCAGTACGATCGATGAAATCTTACCTTTCATCGTTCCCGCGCCCAGCGACCCATGGCAGAGGTTGCGGTTCATGTCGATCTCCTTTCGTTCCGCTAAGCGCATACGAGGTAATAGTGGTGACGGCACCCGAGGCCTCCTGCACAAGCGGATTGGGAGTCCCGGTTGACTGTACGCCCACACCCATCAGAAAGTAACCTGGCTTGGTCCCCTCTTTGAACGGCGCGGCAATCGCCCCCGTGACCGCTCTCGCTTGTTGAGTGGGTGAGCGTGGGGTGGTGCGATCTCTGCGGACATGCGGGCCGCTCAATGTCCGCCTCCGCCTCCGCTGAACTCGCTCAGATCCGCAACTGCGACCAGCGTGCAAGACAAACTCAAGCTTTTTCATTCTCATTGATTCGCAAAGTATAGACCGCCCTTGCGAAAGCACCATTGCGCCGGCGTCTAGCCTGAAGGCATGCCGCACCTGGCCGAACGGACAGTTCCTTCGCGGCTAGTCCACCGGTTTAGCTCGACTGGCCATAGGTTTAGTTGTCATCCGCTTCTCCAGGACTATCATTCCCTTAAGCCCTTGCAGGCCTGGAGGCGTCAATGCACATCCTGATCGTCGACGACCATCCGCTCTTTCGAGAGGGTTTGAAGACTCTCCTGACTGCGCTGGAACCAGCCGTCCGGATATCAGACGCGGGCACGGTCGCGCAGGCAATCGCACTTGCGGCAGTGGATGCACCCGACCTGATCCTGCTGGACATGAACCTGCCGGGAACAAGCCGACTGGATGCATTGCGCCAGGTCAAGGCCGCCCACGAGGCCGCATCGGTCGTCGTCGTGTCCGCCGACGAGGACCCGGTGCTGATTCGCAGCGCCATCGATGAGGGGGCCGCGGGCTACATCCCGAAGACGTCGGACGCTTCCCTGACCATTCAGGCCTTGCGCCTGGTGTTGGCCAACGGGATCTACCTTCCGCGTGCCGCGTTGACTGGTGGAGATGCCCATTCGTCCGCCGAGTCCTCCAAGGCGAAAGGCCTGCCGGAATTCAGCGGCCGCCAGCTTGCGGTCCTGAAATGCCTGCTTCAAGGCAAGGCCAACAAGGTGATCGCGCGCGAGCTCGATATCGCCGAGGGGACCGTGAAGGCCCATCTCTGGGCGATCTATCAGGCACTGGGAGTCAACTCTCGCGCGCAGGCGATGTATCGCGTTCACGAGTTGCACATGTTCGACAAGGTGCCAGCCTGAGGTCGCCATGACTGAAACGAACAAGATCGCCGGGGAAGCCGAACGCATCGGCGGCGACCTGCCCGATGAGTTGGTCCAGCTTTTCGCTCGCCAGGGCAAAAGAGTTCCGGTGCCCGTCTTCCTGTGCTCGCTGCTGTTGGCTTCGATGGCCTGGAACCAGCTGGGAGGCTGGCTCCCGTGGTTCTGGCTATCGGCCGTGACGCTCATTCTGGCCATTCGCTGGAAGGTTCTGGGCAGCCTGCCGGCCGCGGCTTCATCCTCAGACGACAAGCTCCGGGTCGCGGTGCTGCTGAGCGGCATCAATGGCATCGTCCAGGGCGCATCCATCGGCTTTGCAGTGTCGCTCGACACCCCGGAGCGTGCGGTGCACACCATCGTTCTGCTGGGCCTTTGCGCGGGCTCGGTCGCGACCACCGGCGGATATCGGCCTGCGTTCGTGGCGTTCGTCGCGCCAACGATCTTGCCGCTGAGCATCATGTGGGCGATAGGGGCGCCGGGCGTTCCACACCGATGGGTGGAATACTCCACCGGGGCGCTCATCCTCGTTTTCGGAATGGTGTTGCTGTCGCTCGCCGACGACGCATTCCGCCTCCTCAAGGAATCCTTCCGGATCAGGCAGGACCAGGTGGTCCTCAACCGGCAGCTTCGTCTTGCGCTCGACGACGCCGAGGCTGCCAACCGCGCCAAGACACGCTTTCTGGCGTCGGCGAGCCACGACCTGCGTCAACCGATGCATACGATCTCGCTGTTCAGTGCCGCACTGGCGATGCGGCCGCTGGACAGCGCGACCCGCCAGATCGCGATTCATATGGACACGGCCTTGCAGGCGTTGAGCGCGCAGCTCGACGCGCTGCTCGACGTGTCCAAGCTCGATGCCGGCGTGGTGCCGGTACACAAGACGACTTTCTCGCTGTCCGAATTCCTGGCGCGGCTGGAGGATGAGTACCTTCCACTGGCAAGCGCGAGAGGTCTCGCCCTCACGATGCGATGCCCGCGCGACGCCTGGTGCGAAACGGACGAAGTCCTGCTGGCCCGCATCCTCAGGAACCTGCTGGAAAACGCCTTCAAGTACACGCCGCAAGGCGCGATCGCGGTTCATGCGCATGCCGGCGCGGACCATTGGGTGATCAGCGTCGAGGACACCGGCATCGGCATCCCCGAGGCCGAACACCAGCGCGTCTTCGAGGAGTTCTATCAACTCGACAACCCGGAGCGGGATCGTTCCCGCGGCCTCGGGTTGGGGCTTTCGATCGTGCGTCGCCTGGCGCAACTTCTTGAACTCACCATCGAAATGTCGTCGTCCCCGGGCCGCGGGACGCGCTTCAGCGTCGCGGTGCCTCCCGGCGAACGCGCCCGCACGGCGTTGCCGGAGGTGGCCGCCGCGAGCGGTGGAGGATTGAGTTCGGGCCCATCCCTCGCGGGAACCCGGGTGCTGGTGCTCGATGACGAAGAGGCCGTCCGCAGGGGCATGGAGGCCTTGCTGCAGGCGTTCGGGTGCCAGGTGCGATCGGCAGGTTGCATCGCCGAGGCCGCCGCGCAGTGCAGTTCCATGCCGCCCGACATCCTGCTCGTCGATCTGAGGCTGCGGGGTGACGAGAACGGCATCGCCGCCATACAGACGCTGCGTTCCACGCGTCCCGCCCTGCCGGCGATCCTCGTAAGCGGCGATACAGCGCCGGATC
Organism: uncultured beta proteobacterium; assembly: GCA_963722025.1. Taxonomy (GTDB): domain Bacteria; phylum Pseudomonadota; class Gammaproteobacteria; order Burkholderiales; family Burkholderiaceae_C; genus Ramlibacter. The sequence continues at coordinate 278,857 of CAVRNE010000027.1, read as the reverse complement.
GCCTGAAGGATGCACACAGGGCGGGCATTGCGATGCTGCACAAACCGGTGTCGGCGCAGACCTTGCACCGGGCCATCACACAATGAAATCGGTTCCGGGAAGAAACGCCATGAGTCAGCAACCGCCGCCCAGCAGTGAGTCAATCAAGGACATCTCACTGGCCTGGATTCGACGCATCAGCCTTCCGGCCCTTCACTCTCGCTTCGTTTTCTTGTCTCCGCGTCCACGGTCCTTCCGCGCCGTCTCGAGGTGCGGGGCAATCCCGTTGCGTCATCCCTTCGTTCGGACGGGTGGGACGGCTACCCGGCATCCCTGCACCGTTTGCTGGCGGGCGTGTTCAAACGCGGAGCCAACGATGTGGTCTTCCTTTCGGGCAACGAGCATCTCTCCAGCGTCACCACCATCGAGATCAGCAAGCTGGACGATCCCAAGAGTGTCGTGGTCGCCCACTCGGTCCACAGTTCGGGCCTCTACACCCCATTCCCGTTTGCGAACGCCATTGAAGAGGACTTTGCGGGAACCGAGGAGTTCGAGTTTTCCCACGAGGGAACGAGCTACCGTTGCGGTGTGACTACCTGGTTTGCGCCGCCAGGGGACGGGTTCGCCGTGCTGTCCATCTCGGCCGTCGAATCCGCATGGACGGTTTCCGTGCGCTTCGACCGCGAGAAGAACGCTCCTGCCGATGCCAACACCACCAGGGAATTCCGGATCGAGCGGGCAGAGCGCGTCATTGGCCTGGATTCGGCGAATCCGCCCTCCGGCCCTTCGCCCGCGCCTCCTTCTTCGCCAGCCGCTGCGCATCCAGCAGCTGCCCCGCCGCCAGCCACTGAGCAAACTCACCAGGTGTTTCCAAAGTGATGCGCCCCAGGGTCGCGGCGCGAAATTCCGTGATGACGATTTCGGCCGCCTTCTGGGTGTTGATCTTTCCCTTGCCCAGCAGCGCGCCGCGCTGGCGGCCGACGGCTTCGAGCACCTCCTCGTCCTTCATCGCGGCCACGCCGCTCAGCTTGAAGCGCGCCTCGAGCAGCCCCGCGTAGTGCCGGCGCAGGTAGTCCAGCAGTTCCAGCGCCACTTCTTCCTCGTCATAGGCATTGCGGCCGATGGCGCCGCTGGCGGCCAGGTTGTAGCCGCTCTTTGCCACGATGATGCGCGGCCACAGCAGGCCGGGCGTGTCGTACAGGTAGAAGTCGTCGGCCAGCGTGATGCGCTGCTCCAGCTTGGTGATGCCGGCTTCATCTCCGGTCTTGGCGTGGCGCTTGTTGGTCAACGCATTGATCAAGGTGGACTTGCCGACGTTGGGCACGCCGCAGATCAGCACGCGCATGGGCTTGGCCATGCCGCCGCGTCCGGGCGCGAGCGCATGGCAGGCGGGCGCCAGGCGCTGCAGCGGCAGCCTGGTCGCTGGCCTGCAGCGGAATGGCGCGGGTGTCGGGCTGGGCGTTGTAGTGGTCCAGCCACTGCTGCGTGCGATCCGGGTCGGCCACGTCCTGCTTGTTCAGGATCTTCAGCGTGGGCTTGTGGCCGGTCATGTCGGCCAGCAGCGGATTGGCGCTGGATCCGGGCAGGCGCGCGTCCAGCACCTCGATGACGACGTCGATGTCCTTGATGCGCTCGGCTATGGCTTTGCGCGTGAGGTTCATGTGCCCGGGGAACCACTGGATGGCCATCTGCTGGTGCTTTCTGTTCTGGGATGCGGCTGCTACTCTACTATCCCATGCCCACCCTCCCCCACAGCCCCGCCGCCGACCGGAACAAGCAGCCTATCCTCGACGTTCTGCGCGGGGTGCTGCCTGCCCGTGGCACTGCGCTGGAGATCGCCTCGGGCACCGGCCAGCATGTGGCCTGGTTTGCGGCTTCGCTGGACGGATGGACCTGGCAGCCGACCGACGCGGATGAGAGCGCGCTGCCGGTGATCGCCGCCTGGACATCGCAAGCCGGCCTGGCCAATGTTCGCCCGCCGCTGCTGCTCGACGTGATGGCGGCGCCGTGGCCGGCGCAAGGCCCGCCTTTTGCCGAGCCCTTCGACGCCATCTATTGCGCCAACATGCTGCACATCTCACCGTGGGCCACCTGTGCGGCGTTGATGCAGGGCTGCGCGCGGCATCTGGCGCCGGATGGCGTGCTGGTCACCTACGGGCCCTATCTGGAAGAAGGCGTGCCCACCGCGCCGGGCAATCTGTCGTTCGACCTGAGCTTGCGCGAACGCAATCCGGCCTGGGGCATCCGACGCCTGGAAGACGTGTCGCGCGAGGCGAAGCGCGCGGGCCTGGCCCTGCGCGAGCGGCACGCGATGCCCGCCAACAACCTGTTGCTGGTCTTCAGGCGGTCTTGAGTCCGGCACTGATCTAATGGCTGTGTAGTTGACAGGTAGACAGATGCGAAAAAAGCAGCAACGAAGTGCCAACAAGGATCCCTCGCGCCTGGTCCTTGGCATGGCCATAGCACTTCTAGGCATGGGCGTTCTCCTGCTGGTGCTTTCTCTTTCGCTGGGCTCCAACCCGGCGATGCAAGCGGTGAGCACGGGTCTGCGCATGTCCGTGCCGTACGTCTTTCTCTTCGGCTTTGGCCTGTTGGTGGTGTATGCCGTGCTTCGGCCTGCGCCCGATCCAGGTTCAGACCAGCGCAACGAGCCGACTCTCTTCGGTAAAGACACGACGGCTTTCGAGTCCCGCCTGGAAATCGAAGACGAAGAATCCGCGTTCCCGGCGCACCGCGGCAAGCGGCCGCCCGCCACCACCTGGAGCGCGCAGGTTTTCGAGGACATCGAATGGCGCCGGTTTGAATTGCTGTGCGCGAGCCTGTTCGCGCAGACCGGCCTGCTTCAGTGCAAGCACTGGCTCGGCAAGCCCGTGGGCGTCGAGGAGATGCGGGAGTTCCACCGCGTGCTGGCTGCGCACGAGCAGGAGCGTGGAACCTACGCAGCGACCTCGACCTTCACCGAAGAGGCCCGGCGATTCGCAATGGACAATGGCATCAGCGCGCTGGACGGCCAGGGCCTGCTGGACCTGATTTCAACCCGAACCCCGGCACAGCAAGAGGCGCTGCTGGCCATCGCCTATGAGGGTGAATACTGGCGACCCACCTGTGCGAGGTGCGGCGTGAAGATGGTCGAACGTTCGGCCCGGGGCGAAGGCCGACCATTCTGGGGTTGCGTCCACTTCCCGCGGTGCCACTTCACCCTGCCGATTCGTGCACCCCGCGTTTGAGCCCGTTCAGGACTGCTCGCCGCCGCCCACCATCCAGGGCGTGCCGAAGCGGTCGTTCACCATGCCAAAGGCCTCGGCCCAGAACGTCTTGCCCATCGGCATGATGACCGTGCCGCCATCGGCCAGCGCGTCGAAGATGCGCTTTGCTTCATCCGGCTTGGGGTAGTTGAGCGAGAGGGCGAAGCCGTTCATGGCCGAATGGGGCTGGCCAGGCGGGGTATCGGACGCCATGAGGCGCCGGCCGTCTATCGTCAGGCTGGCATGCATGATGCGATCCTCCGATCCGGCGGGGCATTTCTCGGGCTCGGGCGACTGGGCGTAGGTCAGCATCATTTCCATCTTGCCGCCCAGCGTGCGCTCGTAGAAGCGCATGGCCTGTGCGCAGGTGCCGTCGAAAAAGAGGTAGCTGTCGAGTACGGGCATGTTCAATTCTCCTGGTTGAGTTGTTCGGACGGGTCGAAAGACCGTCCCCTTCCACGACGAACAATAGGACTGAAAATCGACATCGGCTCGAACTTGCGAAATTTCCGCATCAGGCCCATGCCTTTCCGTCCGGCATGCTCATGAGCGTTTCGCTGACAGCGCGAGCGGTTCGGCTTCGCTCAAATGTGTTTTTCCCTGCAAGGAGCAAGCGATGACTCAGCAAGCCATCATTCGTGGTGAGGTCAGCTTTCGCGTCGGCGACGGCGTGATGATGCCGATTCCCCCCGGCCCCGTCGAGATCGAGGTGGCGCAGGACAGTGTGACGCTGAGCTGGACGGTCAACCATACGGCCAACTCCACCGCGATCACCCGCGATGAATACGAACGTTACGTGGCCCAGGGCAATATTCGCGTCGACGAAGAGTGACCGCGGTGCCGCTTCAGCCCTTGGCAGCGTTTCGCTTGCGGGTGGCTGCGGCCTTCTTGGCCGATGCCGAACGCTCCGCGGCCGAGCGTGAGGCGGAGGCGCGGCCGCCGAGCTTTCCGCCCTTCTTCGATGGGCCGGTATCCACGGCCTTGCCACGGCCCGAGCCGCTCTTCTTGCCGCCGCCGGTTTCCTTGTTGACGGTGGCCCATGCCCGCCGTTCGGCTTCATCCTCGGCCACGCCTCGTTTCTCGTAGCCTTCTTCGATGTGCTCGGCCTGGCGCTTCTGCTTGTCGGTATAGGAAGATTTGTCACCGCGTGGCATGCTGTACTCCCGCACGCAGGCTGTGGGTTTCAAGTGGGCGTCGAATCGTTCGCAGCATCCCGCTGGGCCAAGTCGGAGGCCTGCTCATCCGGCATGACAAAGCCCCTGATGGGCTGGGCGATGGCCTGGTCTCTCTGCGACATTTGCTGCACCCACACCTGGTGGGCCAGCTCCTCGTCGTCCCGGTCGTCAAACCGAGAGGTCCAGAGATCGGAAAGGGGCTCAACTTTGTCACTGGACATACACAACTCCCAGGGTTGTGGCTTGATGTTAGATTGACTTCACACAACTTCACGTAGGACCGCGCCAATTCGCTTCGTAGCTGTTAGCCTTCGCTGCGCCTGGCCGGTTGAGCTCGTCATCCGACCGCCACGGCACTGGAAAACTGCCTTGCGGCGAACGCCCATAACATGCGCGAGGCGTCCGGCCCCTGCCCGTCGCTGTAGGGCTGGTTCGCCGCGCCGCCGCTCCAGGCATGGCCGAGTTTCTCCACTTCCACCAGCGTAGCCACCGTGCTGCTCCTGAGCTTGAAGTCGGTCACGGTCATGGGGTAGCGCTTGCCGCGCTGCAGGGTGCGGCCCTTGACCGGCCGTGCGCCGGCGGCGTTGGCCCAGACCCGCACCGCCGCCTGCCCGTTGTTGGCCGAAACCACGCGGTCCACGCCCCCGTGGATCACGAGCAATGGCGGCCATAGCGCGGCCATCGTCAATGGTGTGGCGATCAGCGGCTTGGCGGGGCGATAGCCGTGCATCGCACCAACGGCCGACATCGTGGAATGCGCCGTGCCCGGGGGAATGCCCGAGTGCATCATCACCGCCTTGAATCGCCCGGGATGGCGCGTGACCAGCAGCGCCGCCATGCTGGCGCCCGCTGACAGCCCGGCCACGGCAACACGTGTGCGGTCCACCATGTACAACAGGCAAACCTGGTCGATGGCCTTCATGATGAGTTCCGCTTCGCCATACGCGCGCCCGGAGCGGGTGTCGAACCAGTTCCAGCAGCCCTGGGCGTTGGCCAGGCGGTCCTGCTCGGGGTAGAGCACCATGAAACGCTCGCGCGCCGCGATGCGGTTCATGCGCGTGCTCTGCGCAAAACTTTTCGCGTCCTGGCCGCAGCCGTGCAGCATCACTATCAAGGGCAGGCGCTCGCCGAACTTTACATGGGCGGACGGTAGAGGCGGTACCGGCGCGCACCTGTCGCGCCAACGGCGATGCCCGCGATCCAGTCGCCCTCACCGGCGGGCGCCTTGTTGGCCCGCAGCGCGGCGCGGGTCACTGCGACGAAGCTGCGCTCGAAAGCCTTGGTCCATGCGGATATGCGGTTGCGTCTTGCCATGCTGTACTATTTTTAGCCATGCACGTGCCCCTGCGCCCACTTCTACCCTGCCTGGTTGCCGCTGTTGCATTGCTGGCACTTTCTCCCCGCGCGGCTCAAGCCCAGGAAGAAGTTCCGTTCATCACCACACCCGACAACGTCACGCTGGAGATGCTGCGCGTCGCGAACGTCGGTCCCGGCGATCACGTCATCGACCTGGGTTCGGGTGACGGACGCATCGTGATCCTCGCAGCCAAGCGTTTCAATGCAACCGGCTTGGGCGTGGAGATCGTGCCGGATCTCGTGCGCAAGAGCATCAGCAACGCGCAAACTGCGGGCGTTGCCGACCGCGTGAGCTTTCGCGAGCAGGATCTGTTCAAGACCGATCTTTCCGCGGCTACGGTGGTAACCATGTATCTCCTGCCCGAAGTCAACTTGCAGTTGCGCCCTGCCCTTCTCTCGCTCAAGCCCGGCACGCGCATCGTTTCGCACGACTGGGACATGGGCGACTGGAAACCCGACCAGACCACCGTCGTGCCTGTGCCCGACAAGAAGGTGGGACTGGAGAAATCCAGCAAGGTGCACCTGTGGGTCGTTCCCGCCAAGGTTCAGGGCCTGTGGTGCGGCGCCGGTTTGTTGCGCGGCACCAGCCTGCAGCTCACGCAACGCTTTCAGGAATTCGAAGGCACCTTGGCCCACCGGCAACGCAGCCGCAAACTCGAGGGCCGCATAGCGGGCGCCACGCTGCGCACGCAGGGCGGGCGTGCGGGCGAGCTGGTATTGCGGGCCGATGGCGACGAGCTGCACATTGCCGCCGCCGCTGGACCGCTGGCGCTGGCGCAGGGCCAGATCTTCAGGCGCGCTCCCGCCCACGGCTGCGACTGATAGTGGCTACTTGATGCCGGCGTTGGCGGGCCGGTAGGGCGGCTTGCCTGCGGTGCCGACCATGAGGTGGTTCACCACGCCCACCACGTCGTCGACCAGCAGCACGGCCTTCTCCATGGCTTCGGCCTGTTCCCTGGACGCAACGCAACCCATCAGCGTGACCAATCGCCGCTCGCCCAGCAGCCAGACGCTGGTGTTGTCGAAGCGGCCGTCCTGCCGCAGGTAGAGCACCACGCGCGGGATGATTTCCTTGTCGTACAGGTAGGAGTTGGGCAGACGGCAGCGCCCCGAGCGATAGCAGCTTCCGCCGTGCTGGGAACGCACATGGGCCTGGGCGCGCACTTCGTCTTGCGTCACCAGCGGGACCTTCTGGAACGGGGCAGCCCGGCATGGCCGACGTCACCTGCACGAAGGGGTCGTCGAAGAAATTGCTTCGCTCCTGCGCCCGGGAAGGCGAAGAGAGCACCACAAAGAACGCCAGGACAAGGATCAGCCGGTTCATCACCCGGAAAGTCTATCGCCACACGGCCTGTTCTAATTGCCGCTGTATGAGCACCTCCTTCGGCACACTGCCACTCAATCCCGCCACCCTGGCGAACCTCGAGCGCCTCGGCTACCTTGCCATGACGCCGATCCAGGCGGCCAGCCTGCCGCCCGCGCTGCTGGGCAAGGACATCATCGCCCAGGCCAAGACCGGCAGCGGCAAGACCGCGGCCTTCGCCCTCACCCTGCTGGCCAACCTGAACGCCCGGCGTTTCGCCGTGCAGGCGCTGGTGCTGTGCCCCACGCGCGAGCTGGCCGACCAGGTGACTGCCGAGATCCGCCGCCTGGCGCGCGCCGACGACAACATCAAGGTGGTCACGCTCTGCGGCGGCGTGCCGCTGCGCGGGCAACTGGCGACGCTGGAGCACGGCGCGCACATCGTGGTGGGCACGCCGGGCCGCGTCATGGACCACCTGGCGCGCGAAAGCCTGAAGCTCGACGCGCTCAACACGCTGGTGCTCGACGAAGCCGATCGCATGCTCGACATGGGCTTTTTCGACGACATCGTGACCGTGGCCCGGCAGTGCCCCAAGGCGCGGCAGACGCTGCTGTTCTCCGCCACCTACCCCGAGGGCATCGCCAAGCTCGCCGCGCAGTTCATGCGCGAACCGGTCACGGTGAAGGTCGAAGCCCAGCATGCGGGCGGGCAAATCGAGCAGCGCTGGTACGAAGCGGACGACAGGGAACGGGTGGGCGCGGTGAGCCTGCTGCTCAATCACTTCCGGCCGGCCAGCACGCTGGCGTTTTGCAACACCAAGGCAGCAGTGCCGCGACCTCGTCGATGCGCTGCAAGGCGCAGGGCTTCAGCGCCCTGGCGCTGTACGGCGAGCTGGAGCAGCGCGAGCGCGACCAGGTGCTGGTGCGCTTCGCCAACCGCAGCTGCTCGGTGCTGGTGGCCACCGACGTGGCCGCGCGCGGGCTGGACATCGCCAATCTCGCCGCCGTGATCAACGTGGACGTGACGCCCGACTCCGAGGTCCACATCCACCGCATCGGCCGCACGGGCCGCGCGGGAGAAACCGGCCTGGTGCTGAACCTGGTGAGCATGGACGAGATGGGCTCGGTCGGCAAGATCGAACTGCTGCAGGGCCGCGAGTCCGAGTGGCACACGCTCGACGAACTCAAGGCCACCGGCAAGGGGCCGCTGGTGCCGCCCATGGTCACGCTGCACATCCAGGGCGGCCGCAAGGAAAAGATCCGCGCCGGGCGACGTGCTGGGCGCGCTGACCGCTGACCTGGGCTACACGCGCGAGCAGATCGGCAAGATCGACGTGAATGAGTTTTCGACCTATGTGGCGGTGGATCGTGCTGTCGGGCAAGAGGCGGCCGGCAAACTCAACAATGGGCGCATCAAGGGCAAGAGCGTCAAGGTGCGCGTGCTGGACGAATAGCCAGCCGTTCCAGGCGCTTTTCAGCTCCTGCAGCTGACAGTATTATCAGTGTGGGAAGAACGCGTACAAGACCGCAGCATGGCTTCCTACAAGGAGACAGGCCCAGCCGCAAAAGAATCCCTGGATGCAGGATTTGGCTTTTCGCACGCTGCTGTATCGCTACTTCTTCTTCAGCTGGCTATTCAAGGACGTCACCCAGGGGAACCTGCTCGAACGTACCGCTGCGTGGCGTCACAACCAGCGACAGGCCCGCTGGCTTCTCACCTACATGCGGCGCTGGCTCTGGTGCGGCGCCGTGCTGTACGGCCTGGGCCACCTGGTAGAGCTGCTGCTCAATTCGCCCGGCTTCTCCGCCTGTTTCTACATTCCCGCATCTCTCAGCGTGCCCGTCAATGCAGTGATCGGCGCCGCGTGGCTGGGGCTGAAGGCTTTGCCGGGCCCCTTTTGACGGGCCTGCGCGGACTGCTGCCTGGCGCTGCGCCACGCCAGGGTTAACGACGGCTTGCGCCTTATGAACATTTTGTTACTATTCGTGCTACCGCATGTATAGGAGCACTCCATGGGTTTCTTTTCCAAGTTTCTGGGCGAGCACGCCCGCCCCCGACCTGTCAGGGGCCAGGCGCGAGTTGCTCCGCAAGGCATTGCGCGACACCCTCAACCTCCACAGCATCCCTGCCGCCTGGATTGGTGCCGAAACGCTGACAGCCAGTTCACGGGTGCGCAAAGGGCATCCATTGGCGGCTCTTGATCAAGCATTGGGAGCCGGAGCTGTTGTCGTATAGCGTGCCGTTCCAGCAGAGCCTGATCAGCCGGCTCATGGCCCTGGACAACAGCGCCGGCTCCTGGCTGATGGGCATCTCCTGGCAGTTTGCCTTGCCCGATGAATCCGTATGTCCGCCCATGCCGCGGCTGACCTGGGCAGTCGAGCCGAAGTCAGGCCGCTGGTAAAGGCAACCGCCAAAGGCAGCCTCGAGCAGACGTTTACCGCGCGTGATGCGCAGTTCAAGCACGCGGCCGGCAACGAGGAAGCCAGGTTTCAGCCTACGGAGCCGACGCCCTTGTCGTAGCGCAGGGCGGCTGTGCCGCCGTGATTGGTACTATCTGTACCCATCAGATTGCTAAACCACTAGGAGTAAACCATGGCCAAAGGCGACCAGCGCAGCAACAAGATGGCGAAGAAACCCAAGAAGGACAACTCGCCGCCCAAGCAGGGCACATCCGACCGCCCTACCCCGCCGATCACCGCGGTGATTCCGCGCGGCAAGCCCAAGACCAAATAAAAGCCCGCAAGGCCCCTGGCCGGCGGCTTGACCGCAGGGGTCAGCTCAGCAAGCCGACGATGATGTCGACGATCAGGTTGCCCTGGATCTGCACCAGGACGATATCGTTGCCGATGCGGTGATAGCGGTAGCCGTAGGGGGCGGTCGGCAGATAGACCAGCACGGGCTGGGGCACGGAGTAAACCTGCACGTCCGTGGGCAGCCGCTGGCCGACATCCCAATGGGCCTGTCCGGGGGGCATGCAGCCGTTGTGCTTCTTGGCCAGGCCCGGAGGGCACTTGCGGCCGTCACCGTACTCCTTGGCGTAGTACTCGCGGACGTGGGCGCGATGCTGCTCGTTGAAATAGGCGCCGGCCTTGACCTCTTTGCGCTCTTGCTTGGCGGCCTGCTTCTCGGCCTTGGCCTCGTGCTTTTGCGAATGCTTGTTGCCCTTGCCTTGCCCGTCGTCATCCTTGTCCTTGGCGAAGCTGGGCGCCGCCACGAACATGGAGGCAATGGCCAGCGCGACGATGCGATGGTTGATTTTGGTCATGTTTGCTCCAGGTTAGCCGTGAGTATGCTCAACGGTTACCTTCGCTTCCCTGTTGACCTGGGCCTGTAGGACAAACTCCCTGTTACTGCTCAGCTTGGCCCGAAAGGCTTAACGCCGAGCCGGCGGCGGACCGCTGCGGCCGGCGATGTGGCGGAACGTGATGCGACCCTTGGTCAGGTCGTAAGGCGACATTTCCAGCGAAACGTTGTCGCCGGCGATGATGCGGATGTGGTGCTTGCGCATCTTTCCGCCGGTGTAGCAGATGACCTGGTGCCCGTTCTCCAGCGTCACGCGAAAGCGCGAGTCCGGCAGCACTTCGTCCACATGCCCCTTCATCTCGATCAGTTCTTCCTTGGCCATGATATGAATCTCCTGTACAGGGGTTAATGCGCGGCGAGGGCGGCGCCCTGAACGCTGGGATTGCGGTGGCCTATCCATTGCAGGCCTTCAGCCGTGGCATAGCGCACGGCCGCGACACGGCTTTGGAACAGCCTGGTGAGGCGCAGCACGCGATCATGCGTTGCGCTGCCGGAGCCGGAGCGGATCGAAACCGAGCAGGCGTACCAGCCGTTCGCCAGGTGCTTGGTCAGCGGCGATATCAGGTACTTGCCTACGGTAATGTTGTCTTCGTGATTCATTGTTGTTTGAGAGGGTCCCTGCGGGCGCAACACTGCGGCCGCAAAAAAGTTCGTGAAAGCCTGCCTTCAAGGCCAAGCCGGCGCATTTCGATCCCGGTGGCATGGCCTCGCGCGGAGGGCCGGGACTGCGTCTGAGGTGAAGACCGGCTTGGCTGGCCGGTGCTTGGGGCTTTGGGATGCCCTGGGAGACGCGCTCGCAGAAGATCTGGCGCGCCTGGGGTGGAGTGTTTTTATTTGGGCGCGCTCGATCACCTGCGCAATCGAAGCGCGGATTGTACCCTGTTGGCGCGTTTTGTGCCGGGCAATCGCCCTAGACCGCCGCGAGCGCCGGCGCTATTGCGGCCTTGGTCAGGCCCAGCCGTTCGGGCGACACGTATTGCTGCCGGTAGACCTCGAACGGCAAGGTGTCCGCCGCCTCTATGGCCCGCTGGTCCTGGACCGACTGCTCGCTGAGTGCCGCGAACCTCGCCTGCTGCGCGGCACTGAACGGCAGCGCCAGCAGCTTGGCCTTGGTCTGGCGCGATTGCGCTCGCGTGAAACCGATGAAGGAATTGTCGAAGTCCTGCTCCATCACGGCCAGCACCCGGGCCGAGGGCAACAGGTCGGGGTCCTGCAGCAAGGCCTGCGCGGCGCGCAGCGAATCCGAATAGTCGGTGCTGGCGTGCGCCGCGTCCAGCGAGGCTGCGATGGGCGCGAAGGCTTGCAGCAGTTCGGCGCCCCACTTCGTCAGTTCGATCTCGCTGGTGCCGCGCTCGAGCATCAAGCCGGGCTGGCGGCCGAAGGCCGCGGTCTTGTGCTGGTTGCGGCCCAACGCGGCAATCTCCTGCGGCGTATCGGGCGGGCTTTCGGACAGCAGGCAATGCAACAGGAAGACATCGAGGAAGCGGATGTTCTGCACCGTGATGCCGATGGGCACGAAGGGATTGAGGTCGAGCAGCCGCACCTCCACGTATTCGACGCCGCGATCGCGCAGCGCATGCAGCGGCCGCTCACCCGGCCGGATGACGCGCTTGGGCCGGATGGTGCCGTAGAACTCGTTCTCTATCTGCAGCAGGCTCGTGGCCAGCTGGTTGTATTCGCCGCCGGGGTTCATGATGCCCACGGCTTCATACGCGGCATAAGGCTTGGTCAGCGCTTCCTGCAACGACGCGGCGTAGCCGTCCAGCCCGTTGTAGCTCACGGCCAGGCTGGCCTGCGCCTCGCTCTGGTAGCCCAGGCGGCCCATGCGCAGCGAGGTGCCGTGCGGCATGTACATGGTGCCGTTCGCGAGCGTTTGCAGCTCATGCTGACGGCCCGCCACGAAACTGGAACAGACGGCGGGCGAAGCGCCGAACAGGTACAACAGCAGGAAGGCGTGGCGGCGGAAATTACGGATCAGGGCGAAATACTGCTCGCTGGAAACCTCGGGCAGCGACCAGTTGTAGTGGATGCCGGAGATGGTCTGCATGCGCCGGCCGTAGCGGTGCGCCAAGCCCATGCGGTACACGCTTTTGGCGCGGCCCACGTTCGACGAGCCATACCGGCCGATGGGAATGTTCTCGTCGGCCGGCAGGTTGCAGGGCATGCTGGAGACCCACAGCATCTCGTCGGCCAGCGCGCGGTAAGTGAACTGGTGGACTTGCAGCAGCTCTTCCAGGCAGGTCTCGGGCGTGGCATGTACGCCGGTGATCAGCTCCAGTTGCGCTTCGCTGTAGTCGGTGGTGATGTGCGGATGCGTCAGCGCCGAGCCCAGCGCCTGCGGATGCGGCGTCATGGCCAGCCCGCCTTCCGGCGTGGTGCGCAGGCTTTCCTTTTCGATGCCGCGGCGTATGCCCTTCAGCCGATCCGGCGGAAGGGTGGCAAGGCGCGCCTGCAGGTTGCTCATGTCAACGAAAGCCTGTGGTGTCATCTGTGGGAGTGGGGCGGAAGGTAGCACGCCTTTCGAATTCTTGCTTTGACGCGGGACAAAGGCAAATCTGGTAGGAAGGCCGGCCAGGCCACGGGCCTAGACCGGCGCCTCTAGGAAAGAGGCCGGTATTAGGTCGCTCGCACTAGCCGGGCTGGCGAAAATCGCCCGATCAACCTGTAACGGAGCCCATCCATGACCAAGACTTTTTCCACCAACGCCGCCGACCTGATCGCCAGCTTCGGCAACGCCGCCCACCACGCTGTCGGCGTGTATCGCAAAGGCGGCGAGCGCCTGGCCGACACGCTGGAGCAGCGCTGGAACGCCGCACTGAAGGAATCCGTCGCCGAAGCTCAAGCCGGAAACGCGCAAGAACGCGACCCGCGCGCAAGAGGCTTTCAGCGGCTACTACGCCCGTGGGCTGGCCCTGTCCGCCGACGGCGCCGAAGTGGTGATCGACTCGCTGGTCGGCGCAGCCGTCGCAGCCATCGGGCGCGCAGCCGCGTTCAAGGCTCGGCACCCAGAACGCAGCCTGAAGCCTGGCTGGCGATGGCCACGGGTCCGGCAGAGACCTGGGCCCACGCAGATGCCGCACACACATCAACGAGGAGACTGTCCATGGCTCTGACCGTCAACATCGACCTGGGCTACGAATTCGAAGTCAAGGCCAAGGCCGCGGAAGTGTTCGAGGTGCTGGCCGACGTGCCGACTTCCGTCTCGCACTTTCCCAAGGTGGACAAGCTCACCGACATGGGCGGCGGCGTGTACAAGTGGGAGATGGAAAAGGTGGGCACCGCCCAGGTGAACATCCAGACCGTCTACGCCAGCAAGTACACCAGCAACAAGGCCAAGGGCACCGTGGTCTGGACGCCGGTCGAAGGCGTGGGCAACGCCCTGGTGGGCGGCCACTGGAAGATCAAGGACAACAAGAACTCCACCGCCATCGAGCTCAAGATCGAGGGCGAGATTCACCTGCCCCTGCCCGGCCTCATGAAGATGGTCGTGGCGCCGGTGGTCGAGGGTGAGTTCGAGAAGCTGGTGGACAAGTACATCGCCAACCTGATCAAGCGCTTCGGCGGCGAAGTGTAGACCTCTCAGGTCTTCGCGAGCACCTTCACCAGCCAACGGTTGAGGTCGGCGACCTCTTCCATGCAGACCGAGTGCGCCATCGGGTACTCGTGCCATTCCACTTCGTAGCCCAGCGCGCGCAATACCTCGCGTGAGGTCTTGCCGCGCTCGATGTCGACCACGTTGTCGTGCTGACCGTGGCCCATGAAGATGGGCGTGAGCGCGTTGGCGTCGCTGCGTTCGGTGGCGGTGCTTTGCGCCAGCGGCAGATATCCCGACAAGCCCGCGATTCCCGCCAACCGCTCCTTGTGCCGCAGGCCGGTCAGAAGCGACATCGCGGCGCCCTGCGAGAAACCGGCCAGCACGATGCGGCCGGCGGGTATGCCCCGCTTCTTCTCGCGCTCCAGCAGCTCTTCCACAGCGCCCTGCGACAGGCGCAAGCCCGCTTCGTCCTCCCGCAGCACCAGGTCCATGCCCAGGATGTCGTACCAGGCCCGCATGCGATAGCCGTTGTTGATGGTCACGGGCATGACGGGCGCATGAGGGAACACGAAGCGCACCGGCCCCACCGCGGCCAGGTCGAGCTCTTGCGCAATGGGAACGAAGTCGTTACCGTCGGCGCCCAGGCCGTGGAGCACAATGACCGTGGCGCCCGGGTTGGGCCCGGTTTCCGTTTCTATGGTTTCGAGCGTTGCCATTTTGATTTCTCCGAGAAGCCGCCAGCATACAGGCTCGCCCGGATCGTTCCGACACGTTCTTGGACCTCTTCCTACACGGCTCGCGTCAAGCCCGCGCCCACACTGAAACTACGCAATCAAAGGATTTCTCCCATGCAAGTACAAGTGAACACCGGTAATGGCCTCGAGAACAAGGAAGCCCTGGAACGCTGGGCCGACGAATACCTGAACGAGGCGTTGGCGCGGTTCAACCAGGAGATCACGAGGATCGAAGTCCAACTCACCGATGAAAGCGGCAAGAAGGGAGGAGCGGCGGACATGCGCTGCATGCTGGAGGCACGGCTGAACGGCCACGCGCCACTGGCCGTCAACCATCACGGCACCACCCAGGACGAGGCATTTCGCGGCGCAACTCAGCGGCTGATCAATCTGCTGGAGCACACGCTCGGCAAGCTCGACCGTCACGAGCATCGTACGCGCGAAACCATCCGCAAGGATTCGAGCATCGTCGAATAGCCCGCGCTCGAGCGGCGCGCGCATACGGGCCTTGCGCCCGCTCTCATATTTGTAGCCGTTTGTTACTTCGCCTCCAATGGCTCGAAAACCCCTGGGGCAAACACCACACAAGCTGTGCAGGTACGCGTATATTGATGACGCGCCCTGGTGCGTGCTGCGGCGCCTTTACTGCCCTAACCCCATCCAAGGAGCCTGATGATGAGATCAATGAAGAAGATGACCTGTCGTGCCCTGGTCGTATCCCTGCTTGCCCTGTCGTTCCAGACAGCCAATGCGGGAATGATAGGCGCGGATCAGGCGGCTGCGGCTGGCGCCGCGCAGACGGATCGTGGCATGGTGCTGAGCTATCTCAGTCGCGCGGAAACCGCGGCCCAGCTGCAGGCGCAGGGGATAGACCCGGACCATGGCGCGCGAGCGCGTGGCTGCGATGACCGACCAGGAAGTGCGCACGCTGGCCCAGGACATGCAAACGGCGCCGGCCGGCGCGATGGACGCCTGGGGCTGGGTGGCGGTGATCGCGATCGCCGGGGCGGTCTGGTATTTCTACTTCCGCAAGTGACGCTTCGCCGCGGATCGGCCGCGTGAGCAGGCCACATCGCACAGCCCGCCTATGCGCGGGCTTTTTCTGCTGGGTCCTGCTGGCCCTATTGGCCGGCTGCGCCCAGATGGTTCCGCAGACAATCGGCCTGCGTTCCGCCTGGCCGGAGGGCGTGGAGCAGACTGTGGAGTTGACGGCCGTGCCGTTCTTTCCGCAGGCGGAATACCAGTGTGGTCCGGCCGCGCTGGCCACCGTGCTTTCACACAGCGGCGTGGAGGTGACGCCCGAGCCCCTGGTGAGCCAGGTATACCTGCCTTCGCGCCAGGGCAGCCTGCAAATCGAGATGCTGGCAGCACCGCGCCGCTACGGGCGTGTCTCTTATCAGCTTGCCCCGCGTTATGCCGACGTGTTGCGCGAGGTGGCCGCCGGCAATCCCGTGATCGTGCTGCAGGACGTGGGGCCGATGTTCACGCCGTTCACCCAGTGGCATTACGCCGTGCTCAACGGCTTCGACTACCCGTCAGGCACCCTCTACCTTCGCTCCGGCACCAAGGCGCGCCAGAAGATGCCTTTCACCGCATTCGAACGTGAATGGATGAAAAGCGGCTACTGGGCGATGGTCGTGACCCCGCCCGATCGAATACCGGTGACTGCGACCGAGCAAGGCTGGATGTCAGCCGTGCTGGCGATGGCACGAGCCGGAGACGGCGCTGCAGCCACCAGTGCCTACGCCGCCGCGCTCAAGCGCTGGCCCGACAACCTGCCGGCCGCCATCGGCCTGGCGAACCAGCACCACGCGCGCGGTGCATTTGCGGACGCCGTGGCAGTGCTGCGCGTGGCGCAGCAGAAGCACCCGCAGTCCGTCATCGTCATCAACAACCTGGCGCAAGCCCTGTCGGACCAGGGACGCCACGCGGAAGCGCTGGCCCAGATCGAGACGGCGTCCGACCCTCAGAGCCCGT
The DNA here is from genome assembly GCA_963722025.1 of uncultured beta proteobacterium. Lineage (GTDB taxonomy): Bacteria > Pseudomonadota > Gammaproteobacteria > Burkholderiales > Burkholderiaceae_C > Ramlibacter. The sequence continues at coordinate 262,250 of CAVRNE010000027.1, read as the reverse complement.
TCGCGGCCGAGGTGCGGTCCACGCGCCAAGTGATCATGGAGCGCATCGCCCAACAAAAAACCGGCAACCGACCGTAGCGGCTGCGGTCTTGGTGCAACGGTCTGGCCGCGAGCTGGCAAGCACAGGCTCGTCGCTATTGGCGGTCACGCAAGAGCCATCGTGACGGCGGCTGCCTACAGACGGTTGCGCAATCGGCTTGCTCACCCGCCGGGAATGTGGCACACACTGCAACGCGCCGGCCGGGTTTCGCGCTACAACGACAGGTATCGATCTTTCGCGCCCTGCGAGAAATGCACGAACATTGTCCAGTGAGCCTGGCCGCTCTTCCGGGCATCGCCGCAGGATCTTGCGCGATGGGTTGCACGACACGTGCAGCGTCCGACGCCTCCCGGCGCTTTCCGCCTACACCTTGCGATTCGCGGGCGGACGTACTCTGAACATGCCGAACCATCCGGGACACGCCAAATGAACCCGCTCTTCATTCGCCTTTTCACGATGTTTGCCCTCGCGTTGGCGACCACCACGCAAATCCTGGCTGGGCCGCTTGAGGAGTCCGAAACGAAGAAAGTCCAAGGCGTTATCGTGGCCCAGCTTGCAGCCTTTGCCGACGATGACGCCGAAGGCGCTTTCCAGACGGCGACGCCGGCCGTTCGCGAAGCCATCGGCAGTTCGGGCCGCTTCCTGGCAATGGTGCGCGGAGCCTACCCCATGGTGTACCGCCCGGCATCGGTAACGTTCCACAAGCCCGAAGAGGAAGAGGGCTACGTGCTGCAGTTGGCGGAAATCACGGACGACAACGCGAAGTCGTGGCTTGCTCTGTTTGCGCTGGAGCGCCAGCCCGATTCAACTTGGCGCATCAGTGGTTGCGTCGTCGCCGAGAACAGGTGGCAGGCCGTCTGAATCATTCGAGCCCTGCATGAAAAAACCGGGCGCAAGGCCCGGTTTTTTTGTGTGACAGCTTCAGTTGACTAGTGCGTCAAGGCTATGCGCTTCGGCAAATTCGCCACGTCAGTGCAGACCATGAGTTGATGTAAGACGATGCCTCTTTGCAATATCGTCAGCGCTGCGCCAGCTTCAGGCGCGCGTCGACGTCGTAGTACGAAGCGAAGGTCTTATCCGGGCGGCGGGTTTCGGGCAGGACGTAGATAACGGTTGCGCCGGCCTGCACGGTGGGCTTGAGGGTGTTTTCGTAGAACTCGGGCGGCAGGTTGATGCAGCCGAAGGAGATGCGGTTGTCGTCGATCGTCGGCGAGGCCAGGCGTTCCAGGCGCTGCTCGGATGGGACATTGGCGCGCACGCGGTGCATGGACACGGCGGCGGCGTAATCGACCCAGACGATGTCCTCGCCCTTGGTGTTCATGCCCAGTTCGGCGATGAAGCGGCCGGCGGGCGTGGTCTTCTCTTCGGGCAGTACTTGCGAAAGCGGCTTGTCGCCGATGCCGGGGGCTGAATCATCGCCATGGGCCGAGCCCAGTAGCGCAACGGAAGCGTCCTTGAGCTGCCCGCTGGGATTGAAGACATAAACCTTTGCGTCCTTCTTGTCGACAATGACGAAGGACATCTTCTTGTGATCGCGAGAGTCCACCACCCAGTCGGCCACGCTGCGCGCGTCCGGGGAAGGCTGATGCGCGCCGAAATTGGCGCGCATCACGGCAGAACCAGGACGACTGCGCAACAGAGTTCCACTCGCCAACAACAGAGGCAGGATCATCAGGAGTGCGAGCGCCCCCCATAACAGGCCCTCCTTGAGCGCTTCGAAGAACTCCGCTCGAGTGCCGGCTGTTGATTCTTCCTTGGATCGGGTCATCCAGGGCCTGTTCACAGTCAGTCGAAATCTCCATCGGGTCGCAGAGACGGACCCGATGGAGCCACGAGGACCTAGTTTAGTTCCGGTCAGGTTTAGCTGTGCGGCTGTCGGCAGCCATGGTGCTGCCAGAGCTGCCAGTGCCGCTGGCACCCATGGAGGTGCTGCCGCCGGTGCTCGGGCTCGCGGCGGTGGAGCCGCTGCTGGTGCTCGGGGGGCTCGCGGCGGTAGAGCCGCTGCTGGTGCTCGGTGTCGGCGCTCGGGGCCGCGCTCGGAGCCGTGCTCGGCGTCGGCGTAGCGGTGCTGGACGAGCCGGTGGCTGCGCCCGCGCCGGCGCCAGGCGAGCCGGCGCAAGCTGCGTCGAACCAGGTGTGCCGCTGGTCTGGGCAATAGACAGCCCGCCGAACACCAGAGCCGCGGCCGCGGCCAGGGTCGTCAGGGTTTTCTTGGTTGTGGTCATTGCTATCTCTCCTTGAATGGAACCCCGAAGGGAATCGGTTGAAAGAAGCCGGCGAAGCCAGCTGCTCTCAGCCTACGTTTCCATCCGAGCCGCTAGAAGTGGGTCATTGCAGGAACAGCATGTAGGACCGCAACTGTCACCAAATGCGGCTCAACAAGGCTGCGGAGGACCCGGCGGCGCTTCCTGGCCCCAACGCTCGATCTGCAATGCCGGATTGGCGCACTCGCAACCAAGCGGGATTTCATTTTCATCTTCGATCGACCATCTTCCTGCGTCGGTCCCGGGCTCGCAGGCGTTGGAATGGGTCGACGCCTGCGACTGTTGTGGAGCTATTCATGAACCCTCCTCAGGTAGATCAGTGGACTCATCATCAACGGCCCCGCAAACTCTGCTTATCCGCTGATTACCTGACCCCTCGTAGGAGGATGCCTACTACCAAACTTATCGGGCGGCCAGCCGCCACAGCGAAGTGACTTCCTTGGCCCGCGCATCATGCAACGGGTCGCCGGCGTCGCCGGCCTTGGGGTGGCGCGGGCGCACTCCCATGCGCGCCACCACGCGCAGCCCGGACGCTTCGATCAGCGCCGGCAGTTCCTCGGGGGTGCGCAAGCCCAGGTGCTCCGCCAGGTCCGAGAGAATGAGCCAGCCCTCGCCGCCCGGCGCCAGGTGCCCGGCCAGCCCGGCGAGAAAGCCGCGCAACATCCGGCTGTCCTCGTCGTAGATGGCGTGCTCCAGCGGGGCGCTGGGCCGCGCCGGAACCCATGGTGGATTGCAGACGATGAGGGGCGCCCGGCCCGGCGGAAAGAGGTCGGCTTGCACCACCTCGACCTGGTCCTGCAAGCCCAGGCGCGTCAGGTTTTCGCGAGCGCAAGCCAGCGCCCGCGGGTCCTGGTCGGTCGCGATCACCCGCTCGACTCCGCGACGCGCGAGGATCGCCGCCAGCACGCCGGTTCCGGTGCCTATGTCGAAAGCCAGCTGCTTCGAGGGCAGCGGCGCGGCGGCCACCAGATCCAGGTACTCGCCGCGCACCGGCGAGAACACGCCGTAGTGAGGATGAATCCGGTTGCCCGGGGAAGCGCCCAACGCCGGGATCTCCACGCCCTTCTTGCGCCACTCGTGCGCTCCCACCAGGCCCAGAAGTTCACGCAGCGAGGCGACGGATGGCTGCCCATCGGGCGGGCCCCAGGCCTCGGTGCAGGCCTCGCGCAGGTCGGGTGCGCGGGGCAGTGCGATCGCGTAGTTGCCGTCCAGCGCCACCAGCAGCCTGCCCAGCACGCGCGAGCGTTGCCCCTGGGCTTGCCGGTGCAGGTGAAAGGCCTGTGCAGGCGAGGGCTGGGCGGCTGGGGCCTTGCGCGGCTTGCGATCGGCGCGGCGGGCCATTGCCTGCAATAGCTGCCGGGCGTTGTGGAAATCGCTGCGCCAGAGAAGGCCCGTGCCTTCGCTGGCCAGGCGATAAGCGGCATCGGCCGTCAGGGTGTCGTCCACGACCTGCACGCGCTTGGGCGGCGCAACGCCTGCCTCGGATCGCCAACGGGCGGTGCGCTGCTCCCCTGCCTGCGTCCACTGCAGAATCGCTGCGTCGCTCACGCCGTCGCTTTGCGCCGCCCGACTCGCTGGGCGAGAGTGACGACGCCCAGCACCACGGCGCCGGCGAGAACGCCCACCAGTGCCGTCAAGCACCGTAGACACGAGGACACCCGCGCCGCCCATGCCTTCGGTCCAATGCTCGATCGCATGGTGCAGCGGGGCGATGCCGTGCACGAGGATGCCGCCGCCCACCAGGAACATGGCGGCCGTACCGGCGACCGACAGCCCCTTCATCAGCCAGGGCGCGGCGCGCAGGATCGCGGCACCGACGCCGCGCGCGGCGGCGGTGCCGCGGCGGGTGAGGTAGAGGCCGAAATCGTCCAGCTTGACGATGCCCGCCACCAGGCCATACACGCCGACCGTCATGACAATGGCAATGCCGGTGAGCACGCCGACCTGCACGCTGAACTCGCTTTGCGCGACGATGCCCAGCGTGATCACGATGATCTCGGCCGAGAGGATGAAGTCCGTGCGTATGGCGCCCTTGATCTTGTCCTTCTCGATCACCCGCATGTCGATCGCGGGATTGAGCAGCGCATGGGCCAGTTCCTCTTCGTGCGCCTCGTCGTGCGAGCGGCTGTGGAGGAACTTGTGCGCGAGTTTCTCGAACCCCTCGAAGCACAGGAACGCGCCGCCGATCATGAGCAGCGGCGTGACGGCCCAGGGCGCGAAGGCGCTGATGGCCAGCGCCGCCGGCACCAGGATGGCCTTGTTGATGAACGATCCCTTGGCTACTGCCCAAACCACCGGCAACTCGCGCTCGGCGGCGATGCCACTGACCTGCTGGGCGTTGAGCGCCAGGTCATCGCCCAGCACACCCGCGGTTTTCTTGGCCGCCACCTTGGACAGAATCGAAACGTCATCCAGGATCGTCGCAATGTCGTCCAGCAGCGCAAGCAGACTCGAAGCCATGTGTTTCCTGTCCTGGGTCAGTCGAGGGGCCGCCGCAGGCGGATTTCCTCGAGCTTGACGCCGCCGAGCATCGCCGTTCTTGCTGTATTGAGTTCGCGCTTGAACCCGGCGAGTTCGGCGAAACGCATCGCCCGCTCGTTGCAAAGCGGTATCCACATCGTGACTTCGGTGCACCCCTCTTCCAGCAGGCCCTCGCGGGCGGCGTCCCACAATGCCAGGCCCACGCCCTGGTCCCAGTGCGAAGGCTCGACATACAGGGCCCAGATCTCGCCTGTGGTCGGCTTCGACTTGGGATCGCGCGAACGGTCGAAACCGACGAAGCCGATCACCCGGCCGGCATCGATCGCAACGTGCACCAAGGGCTCGCCGTATTCGATCGCATCGCGCCAGAAGGCACGGCGCTTTTCGACCGGCAGGCTCTGCTGGGCAGCGGGTGCCACGCCTTCATACGCGGCGTGGGAGGAATTGGCGTGGACAGCGGCCACCGGTTCGGCGTCGCTGTCCATCGCGGGGCGAATCTCGTAGCTGGACATGGGCTGGCATCAATCTTTTTTCGAATGCGCGATTATGGCCGCCCATGCGCCTCGCCACTTTCACGATGCCGGCCGGTTCAATAGTTGCCGGTGGTGTAGGGACTGCGCGGCACGTACTTGTGCTCGCCGTCGGGCAGCGGCTCAGCCTTGGGATCGGGCTCGTGCTCGACCGCGTTGGTGCCTCTTTCCTCGTCGGCCGGCGGCGGCCGCTTGTCGTCCGCCGATTGCGGCGGGGGTTGTTTGGTGCTCATGAGTGTTCTCCGTAGCGTTCATGTCAATGTAGAGCGCATTGCGACGGGCGGCTGTAGGACTGCTGCGCGCACCGCCGTCCGTGGCATAGTCAGTCGAAGGCATGAAGTACCTGATCTACCTGTCCATCGCCATCGCAGCCACAGCCGCGTCATCTGCGCCTGTGTTCGAGGACAACATGGCTCAGCGCACACTCGCGTGCACCGCATGCCATGGCAAGGAGGGCCGCGCCGGCTCCGGACGGCTACTACCCGCGAATTGCAGGCAAGCCCGCCGGCTACCTGTACAACCAGTTGCTGAACTTCCGCGACGGCCGCCGCCACTATGGGTTGATGGCACGCCTGCTGGACCCCTTGTCCGACGCTTATCTGCTGGAAATCGCGCAGCACTTCGCGTCGCTGGACCTGCCCTACCCCGCGCCGCGTGCGCCCGACGTCCCGGCCGCCTTGCTGGAGCGCGGACGGGTCCTGGCCTTGCAAGGGGATGAGGCGGCCAAGGTGCCGGCATGCGTGCAGTGCCACGGCGCGGCACTGACCGGCGTCGTGCCCAACACGCCCGGCCTGCTCGGGCTCTCCCGCGATTACCTCAACGCCCAACTGGGCGCGTGGAGGACCGGGCAGCGTCGTGCGCATGCGCCGGATTGCATGGCGCAGATCGCCCGGCAACTGCAGCCGGAGGATCTCGCCGCTGTCACCGGCTGGCTGGCGGCCCAACCGCTGCCTCCCGATACGAAGCCCGCGCCTGCCCTGCCCCGCCCACCCTCCATCACCTGCGGCAGCGCGACCCTGCCGGCCGGCAGGCAGCAGCCATGAAACGATTCCTCGGCGCCATCCTGGTGGGCTTGCTGGCGGTTGTTGCGCTGGTGCTGTTCCTGAACTTCAGGGGCGAGGGCCGTATCGACGATGCGCCCCCGCTCACGCCGCCGACAGGCGACACCGTTGCGCGAGGGGCCTACCTGGTGCGCGCGGGCAATTGCATGACGTGCCACACGGATCGCGGCGGCGCCGAATTCGCGGGTGGGCGGCCGATCCTGACGCCATTCGGCACCGTGTACGCCAGCAACATCACGCCCCACAAGGCAACGGGCATCGGCGATTGGTCCGCTGCGCATTTCTGGCGGGCTTTGCACAACGGCCGAGGCAAGGACGGCCGCCTGTTGTACCCCGCCTTCCCCTACCCCAACTACACGCTGGTCACCCGCGCCGACGCCGACGCGATGTACCACTACTTGCGCAGCATCCCGCCGGTCGAGCAACCCAACAAGACCCACCAGCTGCGCTGGCCCTACGGCACGCAGACAGCGCTGGCAGTCTGGCGCGCTCTCTATTTCAGCCCAGCCCAGCACGAGGAAAACAGCGCTCAGTCGGCCGAGTGGAACCGCGGCGCCTACCTGGTGCGGGGCCTGGGGCATTGCAACGCGTGCCACAGCCCGCGCAATGCCTTGGGCGCGAGCAGCGACATGATGGATCTCTCGGGCGGGCTGATCCCCATGCAGAACTGGTATGCGCCTTCCCTGGCCTCGCCCGCGGAAGCCGGCGTGGGGGATTGGGATCTGGCCGATATCGAGCGCCTGCTGAGAACCGGGGCGACCGCACGTGGCACGGTGCTGGGACCCATGGCCGAAGTCGTGCTGCAAAGCACCCAGCACCTGTCCGCTTCGGACCTGCGCGCCACGGCCGTGTTTCTCAAGGCCTTGCCGCAACGCCCGGGCGAGGCGGCGGACCCGCCGGTCGCTATCAGTACCCGAGTGGCCGAGCGCGGCGCCAAGCTGTATGAACAGCATTGCGCGCAATGCCATGGCCAGCGGGGCGAGGGCATTGCGGGTGCTTATCCTGCGCTGGCGGGTAACCGCGCCGTCACCATGCCCGTGACCGCCAACCTGGTCCAGGTCGTGCTGAACGGTGGCTTTGCGCCGGCCACGGCCGGCAACCCGCGCCCCTTCGGCATGCCGCCTTACGCGACCGTCCTCAGCGACGCCGACGTGGCCGCTGTACTCAGCCACATCCGCAGTGCCTGGGGCAATCGCGCCGCGGCTGTGAGCGAGCTGGCGGTGAGCCGGCAACGCGGGGGCTCATAGCTTCTCGCAGGCGGGTCTGTGCAAAATGCCGTGATGGCACTTCGACCCGTAGCCCTACCCCCACAGGTGCCCGGCTCGCTGTGGCTGGGGTCCATGCCCGGCCGCTTCGAGGCCTGGAGCGCCTTCGAGGCCCAAGCCCGGCAAGCGGGCCTGGCGCTTGTGGTCTGCCTCACCCCCCGCAGCGAGATGGCCGAGCTATCGCCCGCCTACTATCAGGCCGTGGCTCGTGGCCGGCTGCCATTTCGCTGGATGGAAGTGTCCATGCGCAATTTCGGGGTGCCGGAAGACCCGGCCCAATTCCGGCGCGACGTGGAACAGATCGCGCAGGCCCTGCGCCAGGGCGACTCCGTGATGCTGCACTGCGCTGCCGGCATGGGCCGCACCGGCAGCACAGCCGCCTGCGTGCTCAAGGCGCTGGGCCTGGACACCGAGGAAGCCTTGCAGCGCGTCCGCGACGCGGGATCGAATCCGCAGAACGCGCAGCAGTCGGGGCTGGTGGACTGGTTCTAGCCCCATCGACGTGGCATGCACGCAGCCTATGCTCCGAATGGATTGGCGAAAACGAACATCATCGCCACGCCGACGCCGATCAGGAAGTTGGCGTCGATCAGGCCGGCCAGAAGGAACATCTTGGTCTGCAGCGGCTCCATCATTTCGGGCTGGCGCACCGCGCCTTCGATGAACCGGCCGCCCATGGCGCCGATGCCCAGGCAGGCGCCTATCGCTCCCATGCCGATGATCAAGCCGCACGCGACGGCAATCAGGCCTGTGTCAGTCATAAGAACCTCCTTTTGTTGACGAACCTTGCGATGGCTTGATGATCGGGCCGGTGCGTCATGCGGGCAATTACCCGGGAGGTAAGCGCGTGATGATCTGGCCCGCGACGGCCTGCAGCGAGCCGGCCGGCACGAGATGGGGCGCGATCTCGGCCAGCGGCACCAGCACGAAGGCGCGCTGGCTCATCCTCGGATGGGGGACCTGCAGTTGCGGGCTGTCGATGTGCGCATCGCCATACAGCAGCAAGTCAAGATCGAGCGTGCGCGGCGCATTGCGATAAGGGCGCTCGCGTCCCGCCGCCAGTTCCAGCTGCTGCAATTGCGCCAGCAGCTCGGGCGCAGTGAGGCGGGTCGCCAGCTCGGCCACGGCGTTGATGTAATCGGGCCCACTGGAATCGACAGGGGCGCTGCGGTACAGCGATGAATGGCGCACCACGCGCGTGCCCTTCAATGCGTCAAGATGCGCGAGCGCATCGCGCAGGGCCTGCGCCGCATCGCCCAGGTTGGCACCCAGGGCCACGTAGGCACTGAGCGCGTCTCGCATGGCTACTCCTGCGGTCCGGAAGCCGGCGAGGACGAACGCTCGCCGCCTTCTCCCGAGGGCTTGCGGCGGCGCCGCCGGCGCTTCCTGGGCGCATCGCTGGAGGCGCCGGCGCCGCTTTCAGGGTCGATCATCGCCGCCGGCTGGCGATTCAGGGGCCGCCGCCAAGGCCGGTTGAGCCGGCTTGTCCATGGGACGCGGCGCCCGCACGACGCGGCGCTGGCCCTTGTGCTGCTCCTCGCGCAGCTGGGCCACGAGGTCTTCGCGCACGGCGTCGCTGGCCTGGCTGAACTCCTGCCACCAGTCGGCCAGCACCACGTCGATCTCGCCCACGTCCGCGCGCAGCCGCATGAAGTCGAAGGCCGCACGAAATCGGGGCTGGTCCACCAGGCTGAAGGGCGTGCTGCCGGTGCGCTTGTCGAAGCGCGGCTGCATCATCCAGATCTCGCGCATGTCGGCGGCCAGCTTGCCGCGCCCGGAGACATCGCCGATACGGGAGTTGAACACGTCGTCGATCGCGTCCTGCAAGGCGGGGAACGGATGCTGCTTGCCCGCCAGGCGCTCGGCCCAACCGTCGCGCACGTCGGCCCAGAGCACGCAGGCCAGAAGGAAACTCGGCGCGACCGGCTTGCCCTCGTTCACGCGGCGATCGGTGTCCTGCAGGGCGGCATTGACGAACGGCTGCTCGGCGCGCTCCACCACCACGTCGAGCAAGGGATAGATGCCCCGCGCCATGCCGAGCGCCTTCAGTTGCGCGATGGTGGCCAGCGAGTGGCCGGTCTGCAGCAGCTTGAGCATCTCGTCGAACAGGCGGCTTTGCGGCACGTCGGCCAGCAGCGCCTGGCATTCGACCAGCGGCTTGGCCGTCTTCGGGTCGAGCTTGAAGCCCAGCGGATTGAGCTTGGCGGAAAAACGCACCGCCCGGATGATGCGTACCGGATCCTCGCGGTACCGCGTGAGCGGGTCGCCGATCATGCGGATGGTGAGCTTCTTGGCGTCCTTGATGCCGCCGTGATAGTCCACCACGGTCTGCGTCTCGGGGTCGTAGTACATCGCATTGATGGTGAAGTCGCGCCGCGTGGCGTCTTCCTCCTGCGGTCCCCAGACGTTGTCGCGCAGCACCCTGCCGGTGGAATCCACCGCGTGCTTCATGCCGGCGAGTTCGCTCTTGCTGGTCTTCTCATTGCCGGCCACCTGCTCGGCGGCCGCGTTGTCCATGTAGGCACGGAAGGTGGAAACCTCGATCACTTCGTGCTCGCGGCCGCGCCCGTACACCACGTGCACGATGCGAAACCGCCGGCCGATGATGAAGGCCCGCCGGAAAAGGCCCCTGACCTGCTCGGGTGTGGCGCTGGTGGCCACGTCGAAATCCTTGGGCCGCAAACCGACCAGCAGGTCGCGCACGGCGCCGCCCACGATGTAGGCTTCGAAGCCGGCTTCCTTGAGCGTGTGCACCACGTTGAGTGCGCGATCGTCCACCAGCGACGGGTCTATGCCGTGCTCGTTGGGGCCCACCTCCTGGCGCTTGCCGAAGCTGGGCTTGCCACCCTTGCGGCCCGGCGATTTCCCGAGCAGCTTGTCGATGAATTTTTTGATCATTTTTCCTTGAACAGATCAAGTATGCGCCAGCCGCGCTCATGGGCGATGGCGCGCAGGCGCTCGTCCGGGTTGGTTGCCACCGGGTGGTCGACCTTTTCCAGCAGCGCCAGGTCGTTGATGGAATCCGAATAGAAGGTGGTCTCCACCGCGCTCCAATCCAGGCCGCGTCCGGCCAGCCATTGCGCCACCCGCTCCACCTTGCCCTCGCGAAAGGAAGGCACACCGGCTATTTCGCCGGTGATCCAACCGTCGGCGCCGCGTTCGAGCTGCACGGCGATCAGCTCCTTCACACCCAGGGCGCCGGCGATCGGTGCGGTGATGAATTCGTTGGTGGCGGTGACGAGGATCAGTTGCTCGCCCGCCGCTTCGTGACGGCGCAGCAAATCCAGCGCCTCGGCGCGGATGGCGGGGCGGATCACCGTGTCCATGAAGCGGGCGTGGGCAGCCTGCGCCTGCGCCGGCCCGCGCAACCGTACCGCTTCGGTCGCGAAACGCACGTAATCGTGGACATCCAGCGTGCCGGCCTTGTAGTGTTCGTAGAACTCGTCGTTGCGCTCCTTGAACACCGCAGGATCGGTCCAACCGATGTCCTGGGTGAAGACGCCCCAGGCGTAGTCGGAGTCCAGCGGCAGCAGGGTGTGGTCCAGGTCGAACAGCGCCAGACGGGTCTTCGTTTTCACTCGTTCTCCAGCATGGACTTGATGAGCGGAATGGTGATGGCGCGCTTGGTCTGCAAGGCGTAGCCGTCCAGCTGCTCCAGCAGTTGCATGAGGCTGCCGAGGTCGCGCGAGAAGCGCGTGAGCATGAAGTCCATCACCTCGTCGCCCAGGAACACGCCGCGCGCGTCGGCGGCCTGGCGCAGCACGGCGCGCCGCTCCGGCTCGCTCAGCACTTGCAACTGGAACACGTGGCCCCAGCCCAGGCGCGTGCGCAGGTCTTCGCGCAGCTTGAGATCGGCAGGCGGCAGGGCCCCGGCCGCGAGCACGCCGCGTTGCAGCGATTGCGCGTTGATGAACCAGTTGAATGCCGCGTGCTGCTGCACGGCCGTGTACAGGTGCACGTCGTCCAGCAGCACCACCGCCCAGTTCTCGTTGAACTCCGGCGGTTCGGTGATGGATGCGTCCAGCCAGCCCGCAGACGGCGCCCTGCTCCCGCAGCGATTCGGCCACGGCCTTGAGCAAATGCGTCTTGCCGCTGCCGCCGCCCCCCCACAGGTAGGTGGGCACCGGCGAGCGGGTCGGGCTGCCGGCCCACAGCTGCAGGTGCTTGAGCGCGGCCTCGTTGGGCCCGGCGAAAAAGCCGGCCAGCGTAGGACCGCGGGCCATGCCGATGTCGAGGGCGATCTGTTTCATCAAGGTGGGTTTACTGATACAGCTTGCTGCCCATGTAGCCATCGCGCAGGCGGCGGATGGCCACGAAGAGAACGGCGCTGGCCGGCAGCGCCACCAGCACACCGAGGAATCCGAACAGCTGGGCGAATGCCAGCAGAGCGAAGATCACGACCAGGGGATGCAAGCCGATGCGCTGGCCCACCAGACGCGGCGTCAGGTAGAAGCCTTCGATCACCTGGCCTGCCCCATACACCGTGGCCACCATGACCAGTGCCTTGATGGAGGCGAATTGCAGTATGCCGGCCACGACGGCGAGCACCAGGCCGATACCGAAACCCACGTAAGGCACGAACATGGCAAGGCCGGTGAAGACGCCGATCGGCACCGCCAGGTCCAGCCCGAACAGCGCCAGGCCTATGCTGTAGAAAGCGGCCATGGTCACCATCACCAGCAGCTGCCCGCGCAGGTATTGCCCCAGCACCTGGTCGGCTTCCGTGGTGAACGAGTCCACGCTGGCGCGGGCGCGCGGCGGCACCAGTTCGAGCACCCGCGCCACCACCTGCTTCCAGTCGAGCAGCAGATAGAAAAGCGCCACCGGAATGAGGACGGCATAGCCGACGACGATCAGTGCGACGCCTCCGCCCACCCTGAGGGACGAGAAAACGGAACCGACGGCCTCCTCGAAATTGGCGCTCAGGTACTTCACCAGCTGCGCCTTGATGCTGGCCAGGTCGAGCGGCAGGCTGATGCCCAACTGCGACAGCCAGGGGGTGATCGTCGCGTTGAGCTTGTCGAACAGGAAAGGCAATTGCTCGCGGATCAGCGGCACTTCCTTGGCCAGGACCGGCACCACGATCAGGACCAGCGACACCAAGACCAGGATCAGCAGCAATTCGACGATCGCCACCGCGATCAAGCGCGGCATGCGGCCCCGGCCGAGCGCATCGAGCCGGTCGACCAGGGGCGTGAGCGCATAGGCCAGCACCGCCGCGACCACGAACGGGGTCAGCACCCGTCCCAGCAGCCACAGTGCCAGAACGGCCAGCAAGGCGATCAGCAACCAGGCTGCGACGTGTTTCTGAGTGGGCGTGAATTGCATTGAGGATGGCGCGTGTGCCGAGGCCGGACGCGGCGATGCGTGCCGAAGCTAAAAAATTAGGCAAATTCTATCGGGCCAGGCGAGGCGCGGCCCCCGCGGCCTGAGCTTGGGGCCCGTTCAGGCCCTAATTGCGCGCGCGCCGCAGGTCGGCCACGCGATCGGCGATCACGTCGATGTCCAGCGCGTCCTGCGCGTGAACCAGGTAGGTTTCGAGGTCGATCACCGCCAGCGCCGAGTGGCCCTGCTCCGCATGAGCCAGGCCGCGGTCGCGGTACTCGGCCCAGGCGTCGGGCAACAGGATGACGAGGCGGTCCTGCACCGCGATGGCACGCTGCCAGTCTTCCTGGGCGTGGTGGATTTCCTTGAGGTTGCGCAGCATCCTGGCGATGATGTCCCGGCCCGGCGCGGCCTGCAGGTAAAGGCCCAGCGGCACCTCGAACTCGTCGACCAGCCCGCTGCGCCGCTTGTAGGGCTCGAGCCGCTCGGTCAACTCTTCGCGCGACAGCGATTGCCCGGTGAACGGGTCGATCACCACCTGGCCCTTGGGCAGGTTGACCTTGACCATGAAATGGCCGGGAAAGCAGACGCCTCGGGCATGCAGGCCCAGGCCCTGCGCCAGTTCGATCCACAGCACAGCCAGGGAAATCTGGTTGCCGCGGCGGGTGCGCAGCACGACGTTCAGGTAACTGTTGTCGGGGTCGCAGTAGTCATTGACGTTGCCGCCGAAGCTCAGGTCCCGAAAGAAAAACTGATTGAGCGCGCGCAACCGTTGCAACGGCGCCGCATCGGCGGGCAATCTGCGCTTGAGGCGCGCCAGCAGCTGATCCACGTCGCCCAGCACCTGCTGGACATCGAGGTCGGGGTATTCGTCCTGGGCAATGCTGGCCGCCGCTTCGAGCAGGGGAAACTGGTCGTCGCTTTGGGCCAGCGAGCTGAAGTACTCGAGCGGTGTCGGAGCATTCAAATTCAGCAGCATGAGTTCTTTGTAATTGAGCGACAGGCCGTCGTCAAGCGCGGGCGCACGGCTGTGGGTCAACGCGTGACAAATTGCCGCAGCTTCAATCCCGCGGCCCAGAGCGCTACAAAATAGATAGCTGCCGAGCCAAGCAAAATCAATGTCATCAGCCCGGCGCGCTGCAAGCCTTGCGAGCGCATGCCGATCCACGGGAAGCTGGCCGCAGCCCACATCAAAAAGACGGCGAGCAAGGCCGTGGCAGCCAGCACCTGCAGAGCGAACACGCCCCAGCCCGGCCCCGGGCGATAGCTGCCCCGCTTGAGCAGGCCCGCCAGCAACCAGCCGGCGTTGATCAGGGCGCCGATGCCGATCGACAGGGCCAGCCCGGCATGCTTGAGCGTGGGCACCAGCACGATGTTCAACAGTTGCGTGATCACCAGCACCACGATGGCGATTCGCACCGGCGTGCGCATATCCTGGCTGGCGTAGAACCCCGGCGCCAGCACCTTGATCGCCACCAGGCCGACCAGCCCCGCGCCGTAACCGGCCAGCGCCAAGGCAACCTGCGACACGTCGCTGTCCTTGAAAGCGCCGTAGTGGAACAGGGTAGCGACCAGCGGCTGGGCGAATACCAGCAGCGCGATCGATGCCGGCACGGCCAGCAGCACGACCAGGCGCAAGCCCCAATCGAGCATGGCGGAATAGCGCTCGGGGTCGTTGCTGGCCCTGGCTCCGGCGAGCTGCGGCATCAGCACCACTCCCAGCGCGACCCCCAGCAGGGCCGTAGGAAACTCCATCAGCCGGTCGGCATAGCCGAGCCACGTCACGCTGCCCGGCGCGAGCCAGGAAGCGATCTGTGTATTGATGAGGATGGAGATGTGCGCCACGCCCACACCCAGCAAGGCGGGAAGCATCATGCGGGCCACCTGCCGCGTGCCCGGGTCGTCCCAGGCGGCGCGCAATCCGGACCAGCCCAGGCCGATGCGCGGCAGCAGGCCGAGGCGATGCAGGGCCGGGATCTGGGCCACCAATTGCAGCAGGCCGCCCAGCATCACGCCCCCCGCCATCGCATAGATCGGCTCTATGCCCATGGAGGCAAACCATGGGGCGCCCAACCAGGCCGCGGCGATCATCGCCAGGTTCAGCAGCACGGGCGTGACGGCCGGCACCGCGAATTGTCGCCAGGTGTTGAGCACACCCGCCGACAAGGCCACCATGGACATGAAGCCGATGTAAGGGAACATCCACCGGGTCATGAACACGGCAGCCTCGAAGCTCTGCGGTGTCTGCCTGAAGCCACTGGCCAGCGCCCAGACCAATATGGGCGCGCCCGCCACGCCCACCGCACAGGTCACCAGCAGCGACCAGGCCAGCACGGTGGCCACGCTGTCGATCAGCCGGTGGGTGGCTTCGTCGCCATCCTTGGCCTTGGAATGGGCCAGGGCCGGCACGAAGGCCTGGCTGAAGGCGCCCTCGCCGAACAGGCGCCGGAACAGGTTGGGAATGCGGAAAGCGACGTTGAAAGCGTCGGTCAAGCCGGTGGCGCCGAAAGTCGCCGCCATCAGCAGGTCGCGAACGAGGCCGGTGATGCGTGACGCCAGGGTCAGCAGAGATACGGTGGAAGCAGCTTTTAACAGGGTCACCGGCGCGAGTGTATCCCGCGCTCCGACGGCTCATGAAGCGCGTCTGGAGCTATGCGCCTATAATGGAGGGCTTTGCTGGCATCATCCTCAGACACAAGGAACACACACAATGGCATCAGCCAAACCCAAGAAAAAGAACCCGCGCCTGGCGTCGGGCCGTAAACGCGCACGCCAGGACGTCAAGCTCAACGCAGCCAACACGTCCCTGCGCTCCAAATACCGCACCGCCGTGAAGAACGTCGAAAAAGCCGTTGCTTCCGGTGACAAGGCCAAGGCGACCGAAGCGTTCGCCAAGGCGCAAAGCATCGTGGACATCGTCGCCGACAAGCAGATCTTCCACAAGAACAAGGCCGCTCGCGACAAGAGCCGCCTGTCCGCCAAGGTCAAGGCCTTGGCTACGGCCGCCTGACCTTTCAGGCAAAAACAGCCCGCAGGTTCCTGATTCTTTACTGATCACCCTGCGCCGTTTGAAACGGGTGCGCTGCCAGCAAAAGCAAAAAAGCCGTCGCAAGACGGCTTTTTTGCTTTTGCGCGTTACTTGGCGGGCGGGTCGGGCAACAGGCAGGCCTCGGCCACCTGCAGGTTGTTGTCCTTGGCGAAGTTCAGCACGAAATCCCAGGCCATGGGCTCGAGGTTGCGCAATTCGCTATTGACGACGACGGCCTTGACGCCATCGATCACGGTGGGGATGCACCAGGGAGAGTAGCTGAGGTGGCTGCCAGGCTGCGCGCCGCCCGGGCGAAACGAACTCATCACCCCGGCGAGCCGCTCCGCCCAGTCACTGGGGCGAAAGGTCTTGCCGTCGCGGGTTTGCCCGAGGATGAAGACTTCTTGGGGGCTGCTCGAAACCATCGATGTAGGTTGGTTTTGGCACCGAGGGCGCGGGGGATCGCCCCTGCTGCAGTGCACAAGTATTATATCTTATATAAGACCTGATCAAACTTTCAGCCAGCTGTCACGGCGCATCGCTGTGATGCGGAATTGTCAATCAACGCTGTCTCCCCGTATGCCTAAAATCGGGCCTCAGCGGCTCACTTCGTTGAGCCGATTTTTTTCGCCGGCCGCCCCAGTGGGGCAGCGAACGTGGGCAATATTTTTCGGAGAAAGAATGGCACTGATCGAGGCTTCGTCGCCCCACACCATGAACACCTACGGCCGGGTCCCCATTGCGCTGTCGCATGGCCAGGGGGTGCGAGTGTGGGATGTGAACGGCAAGCAGTACCTCGACGCGCTGGGCGGCATCGCCGTCAACACGCTGGGCCACAACCACCCCAAGCTGGTCCCTGCCCTGCAGGACCAGATCGCCAAGATCATCCACAGCTCCAACTACTACCATGTGCCCAACCAGGAAAAGCTGGCGGCCAAGCTGGTGGAGCTGTCGGGGCTGACCAACGCCTTTTTCTGCTGCACCGGCCTGGAGGCCAACGAAGCCGCGATCAAGCTGGCGCGCAAGTACGGACACGACCGGGGCATAGAGCGCCCGGAGATCGTGGTGTATGAGAAGGCCTTCCACGGCCGCAGCATCGCCACCCTCTCGGCCACCGGCAACGAGAAGGTGCAGAAGGGCTTCGGCCCGCTGGTGGAAGGCTTCATCCGCGTCCCGCTCAACGACATCGAGGCGCTGAAGGCCGCGACCGAGGGCAACAAGAACGTGGTGGCCGTGTTCTTCGAGACCATCCAGGGCGAAGGCGGCGTCAATCCCATGCGCATCGAATACCTGCAGCAGGTGCGGCAGCTCTGCGACGAGCGCGAATGGCTGCTGATGATCGACGAAGTGCAATGCGGCATGGGCCGCACCGGCAAATGGTTCGCCCACCAGTGGGCCGGCATCAAGCCGGATGTGATGCCGCTGGCCAAAGGCCTGGGTTCGGGCGTGCCGGTGGGCGCCGTGGTGGCGGGGCCCAAGGCCGCCAACATCTTCCAGCAGGGCAACCACGGCACGACTTTCGGCGGCAACCCGCTGGCGATGCGCGCGGGGATCGAAACCATCCGCATCATGGAAGAAGATGGCCTGCTGGAGAACGCGGCACGCGTGGGCGCGCACCTCCAAGCCGGCCTGGCGCGCGAGTTGGGCGGGCTTGCGGGCGTGACCGAAATCCGCGGCCAGGGACTGATGCTGGGCATCGAACTGGCCAAGCCCTGCGGTGTACTGACGCAGCGCGCCGCGGAGAAAGGCCTGCTGATCAGCGTTACCGCCGATAACGTGATCCGCCTGGTGCCGCCGCTGATCCTGACCGAGGCCGACGCTGATGAGATCGTCGCGCTGCTGGCGCCGCTGGTGCGCGAATTCCTCTCGGAATGACCACCATGGCCATCCAGCACTACCTCCAGTTCAGCGACCTGACGGCGGATGAGTACGCGTGGGTGTTCGAGCGCGCGGCCATCATCAAGAAGAAGTTCAAGGCGTACGAGAAGTACCACCCGCTCGCGGACCGCACGCTGGCGATGATTTTCGAGAAGGCATCGACGCGCACCCGCGTGAGCTTCGAGGCAGGCATGTACCAGATGGGCGGCAGCGTGCTCAACCTCACCACCGGCGACAGCCAGCTGGGCCGGGCGGAACCGATCGAGGACACCGCCCGCGTGATCAGCCGCATGGTGGATATCGTGATGATCAGAACCTTCGGCCAGGAGCGCATCGTGCGCTTCGCCGAGTATTCGCGGGTGCCGGTGATCAACGGGCTGACCAATGAGTTCCACCCGTGCCAGATCCTGGCGGACATCTTCACCTTCATCGAGCACCGCGGCTCGATCAAAGGCAAGACAGTGGCCTGGGTGGGCGATGGGAACAACATGGCCAACACCTGGCTGCAGGCCGCGGATCTGCTCGGCTTCACCGTCCATCTGAGCACGCCCACGGGTTACGAAGTGGATCAGGCCGTTGCCGGCATTCGCAGCAACCAGAGCTACAAGGTCTTCAAGGACCCGATGGACGCCTGCCGGGGTGCCGACCTGGTGACCACCGACGTGTGGACCAGCATGGGCTACGAGGCCGAGAACGAAGCGCGCAAGAAAGCCTTCGCCGACTGGCGCGTCGACGGCGAGATGATGCGCATCGCCAAACCGGATGCCCTGTTCATGCACTGCCTGCCGGCCCACCGCGGCGAGGAAGTCGAAGCCGACGTGATCGACGGGCCCCAGTCCGTGGTCTGGGACGAGGCCGAGAACCGCATGCACGCGCAAAAGGCGCTCATGGAGTACCTTCTGCTGGGCAAGGTGGCCTAGCGCATCCCTGCCCGCACATTCTGGAAAACGCTATTGCCCTGTGGGGCCGGAGCGCCCAAAAATGCGGACGGCTGCCCGGCGGCCGACGACAAAGGGGATGCAGGAATGACCTGGTCGATTCTGGCCCGCGATGCCTCGGGGCGCCTGGGCGCCGCCATCGCCAGCCGGTTCTTCGCCGTCGGGGCGCTGTGTCGTGCACGCGCGCCGCGGCGTCGGGATCCTCTCCACGCAGGCGCTGATGAACCCGCTGTACGGCCCACGGGGCCTCGCCCTGCTGGCGCAAGGGCAGTCGCCCGAGCAAGTGGTCGCTGCGCTGACGGGCGCCGACGGCGGCCGCGCGCAGCGGCAGTTGCACGTGCTGCCGGCACAGGGCGCTCCCGTGGCCTGGACCGGGGCCTCCTGCATAGACTGGTGCGGCCACAGTGTCGGCGAGGATTTCAGCGTTGCGGGCAACATGCTGGCAGGCGCCGCAGGTGCTGGAGGCGACGGCGCGAGCTTTCCAGGCGACGCGGGGCCAGCCCCTGGCGCAGCGCCTGCTGGCGGCGCTGGCGGCCGGCGAGGCCGCCGGCGGCGACAAGCGCGGCAAGCAGGCCGCCGCCCTGCGCATCCAGGCCGACGAGGACTACCCGCAGCTGGATATCCGCGTCGATGACCATGCCGAGCCGGTGCAGCCGAGCTGCAGCGCCTCTACCGCGTGAGCCTGGAGCGCTACCAGCCCTTCATGGCCTGCCTCGCCGGGCGCGCACGACACTGTGGGCATTACCGACCGCGCGGTGATCGAGGAACGCATCGCGCAGTTCCAGCGCGAGCACGGAGGCGCGGCCTGATGGCACTGCTGGAAGTGCGCGGCCTGCGCACCGAGTTCACCACCGACGACGGCACCTTCCCCGCGGTGGACGGAATCGACCTCACGGTGGAGGCGGGCCGGACGCTGGCCCTCGTCGGCGAATCGGGCTGCGGCAAAAGCGTCACGGCGCTGTCCATCATGGGCCTGGTGCCGAACCGCCGGCCGCATCGCCGCGGCTCGATGCCGCTTCGAAGGCCGCGAGCTGGTGGGCCTGCCGGCAAGCGCGAGCTGCGGACCTGCGCGGCAACGGCATGGCCATGATCTTCCAGGAGCCGATGACGCTCGCTGAACCCGGCCTTCACGGTCGGCGACCAGATCGTCGAAGGCCTGCTGCGGCACCGCGCCCTGTCGCGCCGCGCGCAGGCGCAGGCGCGCGGCCATCGAGATGCTGCGCGCAGGTGCGCATCCCGGCGCCCGAGCAGCGCTTCCACGAGTACCCGCACAAGCTCTCGGGCGGCATGCGCCAGCGCGTGATGATCGCCATGGCGCTGGCCTGCGGTCCGCGCCTGCTGATCGCCGACGAGCCGACGACGGCGCTCGACGTCACCATCCAGGCGCAGATCCTCGAGCTGATGCGCACGCTGCAGCGACGAGACCGGCACCGCCGTCATCCTGATCACGCACGACCTCGGCGTGGTGGCCGAAGTGGCCGACGACGTGGCGGTGATGTACGCCGGGCCGCATCGTCGAACAGCGCGCCGGTGCGCGGCGCTCTTCGACGAGCCGCAGCATCCCTACACGGTCGGCCTGCTCGGCTCGATCCCGCGGCTGGACGTGCGAGCAGGCGCGGCTGGCGGCGATCGAGGGCCAGGTGCCCGACCCGCTGCGGCCGGCCGAGCGGCTGCCGTTTCGCCGCCGCGCTGCCCCTTCGCGCTCGCCCGCTGCCGCGCCGAAGCGCCGCCGCTTGCGCGACGTGGCCCGGCAGCACCTGTCCGCCTGCTGGCGCGCGCCGCTCGACCCGGAGGCTGCTGCATCGGCTGCCGCACGGCCGCAAGCGGTGCGTCGCGGCATGAACGCGCCGAGCTCGCTGCGCAGGTCGAGGGCCTGGTCAAGCACTTCCCGGTGCGGCGCGGCCTGTTCGGGCGCGTCAGCGGCGCTGGTGCGGGCGGTGGACGGCGTCGACCTTCGCGCTCGACGCGGGCGAGACGCTGGGCGCTGGTCGGCGAATCCGGATGCGGCAAGTCGACGCTGGGCCGGCTGGTGCTGCGCCTGCATCGAGCCGACGGCGGGCAGCGTCGTCTTCGACGGCGCCGTACCTGGGCGCGCTCGCGGCGCGCGAACTGCGCGCGCACGCGGCGCGCGCATGCAGATCATCTTCCAGGACCCGTATTCGCTCGCTCAATCCGCGCATGACGGTGGGCCAGATGCTGGCCGAGCCGCTGCGCGCTGCACGGCCTGCATGCCGGCCGCGAGGCGCGAGCGCGTGGCCGAGCTGCTGCGCACGCGTCGGCCTGGCGCCCGAGCATGCGCAGCGCTATCCGCACGAGTTCTCCGGCGGCCAGCGGCAGCGCATCGGCATCGCGCGGGCGCTGGCCGTCGAGCCGCAACTGATCGTCTGCGACGAGGCGGTGTCGGCGCTCGACGTGTCGGTGCAGGCGCAGGTCGTGAACCTGCTGCAGGACCTGCAGACGCGCTTCGGCCTCGCCTACCTGTTCATCGCGCACGACCTCGCGGTGGTGAAGCACATCGCCACGCGCATCGCCGTCATGTACCTGGGCCGCATCGTCGAGATCGGCGGACAAGCGACGCGCTGTTCGCGCGCGCCGCGCCACCCCTACACGCAGGCGCTGCTGTCGGCCATCCCGGTGCCCGAGCCCGGCCGCGGCGCGACGCGCCGTCGTGCTGGCGGCGACGTGCCGAGCCCGCTCACTCCGCCCTCCGGCTGCCACTTCCACACCCGCTGCCCGCCATGCGCAGCGCGCTGTGCGCGCAGCAGGCGCCGCCGCTGGAGAGCCGACGCGACGGCCACGCGGCCGCCTGCCATTTCTGGCGCGAGATCGCCGCAGCCAGGCGCCGCAGCCGCAACCCATCGCCTTCGCCGCCGCACGCAGCGGCTGGAGCGCCTGCAGGCCGCCTTTGCCGCACCGCCACCCTGACCCGAAAGGAGAACCGTCCATGCGCATGTCATCCGCTCTCTGCGCTTCCTGCGGCCGCTGCTTGCTGCTCGCGCTGGGCGCCGCCGCCGCTCGCCAGCCACGCGCAGACCCTGCGCATCGGCCTGGCCGAAGACCCCGACGTGCTCGACCCGACGCTGGCGCGCACCTTCGTCGGCCGCATCGTGTTCGCCGGCGCTGTGCGACAAGCTGTTCGACATCGACGAGAAGCTGGACATCGTGCCGCAGCTCGCCACCGGCTACCAATGGTCGGCCGACAACAAGTCGCTGACGATCAAGCTGCGGCCCGGCGTCACCTTCCACGACGGCGAGAAGCTCGACGCCGCGGCGGTCAAGTTCAACATCGAGCGGCACAAGACCATGGCCGGCTCGAACCGCCGCGGCGAACTCGCGCCGGTGACCAGCGTCGACGTGGTCGATCCGATGACGGTGCGCCTCAACCTCGACCGCGCCGTTCGCGCCGCTGCTCGCGCAGCTGACCGACCGCGCCGGCATGATGGTCTCGCCGAAGGCGGCGCAGGCCGCCGGCGACAAGTTCGGCGCCAAGCCGGTCTGCTCGGGCCCGTTCAAGTTCGTCGAGCGCGTGGCGCAGGACCGCATCGTGCTGGAGCGCTACGCCGGACTACTGGAACAAGGACGCGATCCACTTCGACACGCGTCATCTACACGCCGATCCCGGACGCCACCGTGCGCCTGGCCAACCTGCAAGTCCGGGCCAGCTCGATTTCATCGAGCGCGTCGCGCCCACCGACATGGAGAAGATCTAGACGGAGACAGAAGCTTCAAGATCTCCGCCGATCACCGAGATCGGCTACCAGGGCATCACCATCAACGTCGGCAAGAGCGACAAGGCGCAAGCAGAAGCCGCTGGGCCAGCGACCCGCGCGTGCGCGAGGCGTTCGAGCTGTCGATCGACCGCGCCGGGCTGGTGCAGGTGGTGATGGACAACGAAGCCGATCGCCGGCAACCAGTGGGTCGCGCCGACCAACACCTTCTACGCGAAGAACGTGCCGGTGCCCAAGCGCGACATCGCGCGCGCGAAGGCAGCTGCTCAAGGAAGCGGGCGTGCCCAATCCCGAGCTTCACGCTGCTGACGCCCACCACCTCCGACGCGCAGCGCATCGCGCTGGTGGTGCAGGCGATGGCGCGCGAGGCCGGCTTCGACGTGAAGATCCAGGCCGCCGAATTCGCGACCTCGCTCAACATGGCCGACAAGGGCGACTTCGAGGCCTACGTGCTCGGCCTGGAGCGGCCGCCCCGACCCGGACGGCAACCTCTACAGCTTCGACGTCTGCAAGCAGCCGCTCAACTACGCCGGCTACTGCGTGCCCGAGGTCGACGAGCTGATCAAGGAGTCGCGCACGGAGCTCGATCCGGCGCAGCGAAAGAAGGTCTTCGAGCAGGTCGCGGCGCAGCGTGCTGAAGGACCGGCCCATCGTCTACCTCTACCACCGCAACTGGCTGTGGGCCTACACGCGCCAAGCTGCACTGGCGTGCGCACCGTATCCCGGACGGCCTGCTGCGCGTGCAGCGGCCTGAAGATCGCGGCGCCCTGAGGCTGAGCGAGCTTCTAAGCCGATGGTCGAGCTTCCTCGTCAAGCGCATCGCCCACGCTCGTGCCCGACGCTGGTGCTGCGTGTCCATGCTGATCTTCGGGCTGCAGCAGCTGCTGCCCGGGGATCCGGCGCATGATCCTGGCGGGCGAGGAGCAGGACCCGCAGCGTCATCGCGCTACCTGCGCGAGAAGCTGCACCTGGACGAGCCGCTGCCGGTGCGCTATGCGTACTGGGTCGGCGGCGTGCTGCAGGGCGACCTGGGCGAGTCGGTGCGCAACCAGCAGCCGGTGCTCGCACCTGGTCGCTGCAGAAGCTGCCGGTGACGCTGGAACTCGCGTTGCTGGCGATGCTGATCGCGCTCGCCATCGGCATCCCGGCCGGCATCGTGTCGGCGGTGCGGCAGCGGCACCGCCTGGGACTGCGTGCGCCAACGTGTTCGCGCTGTGGGGCCTCTCGACGCCGAACTTCTGGCTCGGGCATCCTGCTGATCCTGCTGTTCTCGGTGCAGCTCGGCTGGCTGCCGGCCTCCGGCTACGTGAGCCCTTTCGAGGACCTGGGCGCGAACCTGAAGGCGATGATCATGCCGGCCTTCGTGCTGGGCAACGCGCATCGCCGCGGTGCTGATGCGGCACACGCGCAGCGCCATGCTGCAGGTGCTGTCGTCCGACTACGTGCGCACCGCGCGGGCCAAGGGCCTGGACGAGACGCGTCGTGGTGCTGCAAGCACGCGCTGCGCAATGCGCTGACGCCGATCATCACGCTGGGCGCGCTGGAGCTGGGCACGCTGCTCTCCGGCGCGGTGCTCACCGAGCAGGTGTTCACCATCCCCGGCTTCGGCAAGCTGATCGTCGATGCGGTATTCAACCGCGACTACGCCGTGGTGCAGGGCGTGGTGCTGGTGACCGCCACTGCCTACATCGCTGCTGAACCTGCTGGCCGACGTGGCCTACTTCGCGGTCAATCCGCGCCTGCGCGCACTGAAGACCCGATGTCGGCCGTCCTCCCCGTTCCTTCCACTCCGGCGAGCCGCTGCCCAGCCGGCCGGCCGTGGCGGCGTGCCTGGCGCGCCTGAAGCAGCGGCGCGCGGCGCTGCTGGGCCTGCGCCGTGGTGCTGGGCTTCGTGGCGCTGGCCCTGTTCGCGCCGCTGGATCGCGCCGCAGGACCCGCATCGCCACGAGCTGGGGCGCGCTCCGCAAGGCGCCCTCGGCGGAACACTGGTTCGGCACCGACGAGATCGGCCGCGACGTGCTGTCGCGCGTGATCTGGGGCACGCGCGCCTCGCTGCTCGCCGGCGTGGTGTCGGTGACGCCTCTCGCTCGCTGATCGGCGTGCCGCTGGGGCTGGCGGCCGGCTTCCTCGGCGGCTGGCTCGATGCGCGTGATCTCGCGCATCACCGACGCCTTCCTCGCATGCCCGTTCCTGATCCTGGCGATCGCGCTGGCCGCCTTCCTGGGCCCGAGCCTCACCAATGCGATGGTGGCCATCGGCGTCGTCCGCCGACGCCTATCTTCGTGCGCCTCACCCGCGGCGCAGGTGCTGGGCGTCAAGGTGGAGGATTACGTGGAAGCGGCGCGCGCGGTGGGCAACCCGCCGCTGGCGGATCGCGTTGCGACACATCCTGCCCAACATCACCGCGCCGCTGATGGTGCAGGCCACGCTGGCGATCGCGGCCGCCGTGATCGCCGAGGCGAGCCTGTCCTTCCTCGGCCTGGGCCAGCAGCCGCCGGCGCCGAGCTGGGGCAGCATGCTCAACACGGCGAAGAACTTCATCGACAACGCGCCGTGGATGGCGGTGTGGCCGGGCCTCGCGATCTTCCTGCTGGTGCTGTCGTTCAACCTGCTGGGCGACGGCTTGCGCGACGCGCTGGATCCGCGGCAGCAGTGAACTCTGCAGGCGTCAACCCGCCGGGGCACCAAAACGCCCCATCCGCGGCGGCAGCTTGCCAAGCTTGATCAGCCGCGTTTCCACGGCGAAAGGCGTGCGGCCCAGGTCCAGCGCCATCTGGCTGCACCTCCACCCCGCCGGCGAATGCCGCCTCCAGCCTGGCGTCGTCTTCCGCCGCCCAGGGCTTGCCGGCATTGGGCGGTAAATCCCGCCGCACGCGGGCTGGCTTGCCCTGCAGCGCCTGCGACACCGCGAACAGAGCCCGGATCACCGGTGGCGCGTTGTAGGGGCTGTCCTCGGGCATGGCTTCGCCGGTGACGGGGTGGATTCCCTGGGCCAGGGTGTCGATGATCTGGTGTGCTGCTTGCAGTTCCATGATGCCTCCTGTGAAGTGGATGTGACTGTATTTATATACAGTCATCAACGCAACGCGGCCATCCTGGCTGGGGTTGACCCGCGCGAATGCTTGAAGCCTCAACTTTTGAGGCGCTGTTGGAATTAACCGACACCGCGCACGCGCGCCGCGGCGCACACTTTCTCCCATGAAAAGGATCTGGGATATTTCGCCCCCGGTGGCCCCCGGCTCGCCGGTGTTTCCCGGGGACACGCCCTACGAGCAGCACTGGTCGGCCACGCTCGCCCCCGGCTGCCCCGTCAACGTGAGCAGCATCACGCTGTCGCCGCACGTCGGCGCCCACGCGGATGCGCCGCTTCACTACGACCCCCAGGGTGCATCGATCGGGACCGTGGACCTGGAGCCCTACCTGGGCCCCTGCCGCGTGATTCACGCCCTCGGCTGCGGACCGCTGGTGCAATGGGAGCACCTGCAGCACGCCGCGCGCGAACTGCCCGCGCGTGTGCTGGTGCGCACCTATGAACGCATGCCCGTCGACCGCTGGGACGGGGAGCTTGCGGCTTACGCGCCCGAGACGATTGAAAAACTCGCGGCCCTCGGCGTGAAGCTGGTGGGCATAGACACGGCCAGCATCGATCCTGCCGCAGAGCAAGACCCTGGACAGCCACCAGGTGATTCGCAGGCTGGGCCTGCGCGTGCTGGAGAACCTGGTGCTGGACGACGTGCCCGAGGGCGACTACGAGTTGATCGCCCTGCCCCTGAAACTCATGACGGCCGACGCGTCCCCTGTTCGGGCCGTGCTGCGACAACTATGACGAGCTTGCAAGACTGCCGCGCGATGGACGCGCAAGACCCGCTGCGAAAACTGCGCGGGCTGTTCACGCTGCCCGACGGCGTGATCTACCTGGACGGCAACTCGCTGGGCGTGCTGCCGAAGGCCACGCCTGAGCGGGTGGCCCAGGCCATCAACGAGGAATGGGGCCAGGGCCTGATCCGCTCGTGGAACAGCGCGGGCTGGTTCGAACTGCCGCAACGCCTGGGCGACAAGATCGCGCAACTGGTGGGCGCCAGGCCGGGCGAAGTCGTGGCGACCGACAGCACCTCCATCAATCTCTACAAGGTGCTCAGCGCGGCGCTTCGCATTGCGCACGAGAAGGCTCCGCATCGCAAGGTGGTGGTCAGCGAGCGAAGCAACTTCCCGACCGACTTGTACATCGCGCAGGCGCTATGCAAGGAGCGCGGCTTGCAGCTGCGACTGATCGACGACGAGCGCGTCGAAGCCGCCCTGGGCGCCGAAACCGCCGTGCTCATGCTCACCCATGTCAACTACCGCACGGGCGCCATGCACGACATGACCGCGGTGACGCAAGCCGCACACCGCGCGGGCGCGCTCGCGGTATGGGACCTCGCCCACAGCGCAGGAGCCGTGCCGGTGGACCTGCATGGGGCCGGCGCGGACTTCGCCATCGGCTGCGGCTACAAGTACCTGAACGGCGGTCCCGGCGCGCCGGCATTCGTGTGGGTGCATCCGCGGCACCTGGACCGCTTCGAACAGCCCTTGGCGGGCTGGTGGGGCCATGCGGCGCCGTTCGAATTCACGCCCGAGTACCGGCCTGCCTCCGGCATCGCCCGCTACCTGTGCGGCACGCAGCCCATACTGAGCATGGCGGCGCTGGAATGCGGGCTCGACACCTTCCTCGCCACGCAACCATTGGGTGGCATGGCGGCACTGCGGGCCAAATCGCTGGCCTTGACCGACCTCTTCATCCGGCTCGTCGAGGAGCGCTGCGCCGGCCACGGCCTGGGTCTTGCGACTCCGCGAGAGCACGACCGGCGCGGCTCGCAGGTCTGCCTGACCCGAGCCGAGGGTGCCTATGCCATCGTGCAGGCGCTCATCGCCCGCGGCGTCATCGGTGACTATCGCGCCGGCGACGCCATGCAACCCGACATCCTGCGCTTCGGCTTCACGCCGCTGTACATTGGTTTCGAAGACGCATGGCAGGCGGTCGAGCATCTGAAACAGGTGCTCGATTCCGGCGAGTGGCAGCGCCCCGAGTTCAACCAGAAACATGCGGTGACCTGATATGGAACCACTCAAGCCGGAAGACATCGTCCGGGACGAGAAGGCCCAACTGGACTTCAGCAAGTCCATGAGCTATGCGGACTACCTGCAGCTTGACGCCATCCTCAGCGCGCAGAAGCCCCTGTCGCCCAACCACAACGAGATGCTGTTCATCATCCAGCACCAGACCAGCGAGCTGTGGATGAAGCTGATGCTGCACGAGTTGCGCGCCGCCATCTCGGCGATCGCGCGCGACGAGTTGAGCAGCGCATTCAAGATGCTGGCGCGGGTGTCGCGCATCATGGAGCAGCTGGTCCATGCCTGGGACGTGCTGGCGACCATGACGCCCCCCGAGTACAGCGCCATCCGGCCCTACCTGGGCAACTCCAGCGGGTTCCAGAGCGCGCAATACCGGTGCATCGAGTTCGCGCTGGGCAACAAGAATGCCGCGATGCTGCAACCGCATGCGCACCGGCCGGACCTGTTGGCCCAGGTGCAATCGGCCTACGAGTCTCCTTCGCTGTACGACGAGGCCCTGAGGTTGCTGGCTGCGCGCGGCCTGGCGATTCCCGCGACTCACACGCAACGTGACTGGACGCAACCCTACGTCGAGAGCCTGGAAGTCGAGCAGGCGTGGCTGGTCGTGTATCGCGATCCCGAGAACCACTGGGATCTCTACCAGTTGGGCGAGGAGCTCACCGACCTGGAGGATGCCTTCAGGCTCTGGCGCTTCCGCCATGTCACGACCGTGGAGCGCGTCATCGGCTTCAAGCGCGGCACCGGCGGCACCGGCGGCGTGAGCTACCTGCGCAAGATGCTGGACGTGGTGCTGTTCCCGGAAATCTGGAAATTGCGCACCGATCTTTAGGCGACGCCGGACTTGATCCCGGATCGCACCGGGATCCACGTGGACCCGTCAAGCCCGGATGACGCCCGCTATCGATACAGCCAGGGCTGGTCCAACAACCGCTCGCCGAGCAGACGCAAGGCCAAGTCCCGGCCGCGCTGCAACCAGCCCGTCGCATGGAAGATCCGCCCGTTTTGCCGGGAACGAGCCTGCGTGCGGGCGCAGCGCTGCCACCGGCTCAATGCGTAACGGCGCAGTGCCAGCGGCTCTTCGATTCCCGCGCTGGCCGCCATGGAAAGCGCACGGCCCAGTTCCGCCGCATCTTCTATCGCCATTGCCGCGCCCTGGGCAAGATAGGGGCGCATCGGATGCGCCGCGTCGCCCAGCAAGGCTATTCGGCCGCGCGCCATTTCATCGGCGCTGCGCATCGGTGCCCGGTCGTACAACGCCCACAGCCGCCAACCCGGCATCGCCTGCACGAGGTCCTTCAGGGGCGCGCACAGCGGGCCGGCTGCGCCATGCAGTTCGGCGGCCACGGCCGCCTGGTCCCAGTCGCGCGCCGACCCGGACGCGCCGCCCTGAACGATCGCCACCACGTTGAGCCGCTCGCCGGCGCTGACCGGATACGCCACCAGATGCATGCGCGGGCCCAGC
The DNA here is from genome assembly GCA_963722025.1 of uncultured beta proteobacterium. Classification (GTDB taxonomy): domain Bacteria; phylum Pseudomonadota; class Gammaproteobacteria; order Burkholderiales; family Burkholderiaceae_C; genus Ramlibacter. The sequence continues at coordinate 233,139 of CAVRNE010000027.1, read as the reverse complement.
CAGACGGTGACCTCCTGGCTGCGCAGGGCCGACGGCAGCTCGTGCTGCCGGGCGAGTGAGCGGTACGCGAGATGCCCGGTTGCCGTGGGCGGACCGTCCGCGCAGACCTGGCGGCGCACGTCGCTCCAAAGGCCGTCGGCGCCCACCAGGACGTCGCCCTCCACCTCATGTTCACCGTTCACGCGAACGCGCACTGCGTCGGCGACGGGCTGAGTCACCGTCACCTGGGAGGAGAGATTGAGGTGAACGCACGATTCGCGCACAGCGCCCAGCAGCAAGTTCTGCAAGTCGGCCCGGTGCAAAGTGGCATAGGGTGCGCCATAGCGTTCGCTGAACGCCGCGCCGAGGCGCAACTCGGCCAGCTCGGCGCCATCGATCGCACTGCGCACCCTCAACCGCTGCGGAAAAGCGGCGACGGCGCTCAGCGCTTCTCCAAGCCCCCAGCCAGCCAGGACGCGCGTTGCGTTCGGGCCCAGCTGGATGCCTGCCCCTATCTCGCTCAATTCCGGCGCCTGCTCGTACAGACGTGACTCCCAGCCTGCGCGAGTGCACGCCAGGGCGGCGGCCAGACCGCCTATGCCGCCACCCGCAACCAACGCCTGCTTTGTCATGGGCCCGATTCTGCCCCGAGTGAGCAGGTCCGGTTCCGCCCATGAATTGGGGGCAGCTTCTATCGCTGGAGTTTCAGCGGGCCAGGAACATGAGCGCCACCACCAGCAGCGCCAGGAACAGGGTCTCGCTCACCATCAGCAAAATCGGCTTGAACCCGACGGAAGCGACTTCCTTCATGTGCGACTTCATTCCGATCGCCGACATCGCAATCACGAGCAGCCAGGTCGAGAGCGTCTGCAGCCCGCGCTGCACGCCCGAGGGGATGAGGCCGGCGCTGTTGATGGCGACAAGAACAGCGAACGCCACCACGAACCAGGGCAGCAATGGAGGCTTGGGCGCACCAGCCTCACGCTCGGGCTGTTGCTTGCGATACGACAGCGTGATGATCAGGATCACGGGCAGCAACATGGCCACTCGCAGTAACTTCACGATCGTGGCCACATCGCCCGTCTCCTTGGACATGCCGTAGCCCGCGCCGACCACCTGCGCCACGTCGTGGATCGTCCCGCCCAGAAAAATGCCGGCTTGGGCGGTATCAAGCCCCAGCGCCGTGACGATCAACGGGTAGACCACCATCGCCACCGTGGAGAGCGTGCTGACGCCGATCACCGTGAAGATGGTTGCCCGCTCCTTGACGCTGTCCTGGTCCCGAACGGGAATCACCGCGGCGATGGCCATTGCGGCCGAGGCGCCGCAGATCGCCACGGCGCCGCCAGTGAGCACGCCGAAGCGGTTTCGAAAGCCCAGCAGGCGGGCCAGCAAAATACCGAACCCGATGGTCAGCGCGACGGAAACCACCACTATCGCGATCGGCAATGCGCCCAGCGCCGTTATCTGCCCCAGCGTGATGCGAACACCCAGGAGCGCCACGCCCAAGCGCAGCAACGTACTGGCCGAAAACTGAATGCCCGGAACGCAGCGGCCCTCGGTCGACAGGAAGTTCATGGCCATGCCGAGCAGCAAGGCGAACAGCATCGCCGACGCGCCGTAGTGCTCGGACAGCGACACGGAGGCGATCGCCAACACCGCCGAAACCAACACACCAGGAAAGCTGGCGCGTGCGGGGTCGCGCCAGCGGGCCCAGGCTAGGGAGGAGTTCAAGCCACCTCGATTCACTCAGCCGGACGCACGTCGGCTGGAATGAGCGATGGCTCATGCGAAGCTGACCGTTCGGCGCGCGGATTGAGAAGGAAGTGCGACAACGCCGGAATCAGCACCACCGCACCGATCATGTTCCACACGAACATGAACGCCAGCAAGATCCCCATGTCGGCCTGGAACTTGATGGGCGACAAGGCCCAGGTGGCCACGCCGGCGGCAAGCGTCACGCCCACCAGCACCACCACCTTGCCGGTGAACTGAAGCGCAACCCGGTAGGCCTGGGCCAGCGACACACCCGCGCGCTGCTGGGCGAGTTGCACCGAGACAAGGTAGAGGGCGTAATCGACGCCGATACCCACGCCCAGTGCAACGACAGGCAGTGTGGCCACCTTCACGCCGATGCCGAGCGCCACCATCAGGGCCTCGCACAGCACCGAGGTGATGACGAGCGGCACGACCGCCACCACCACCGCACGCCAGCTGCGGAAGGTGATGAAGCACAGCACGATGACCGCCGCATAGACCATGAACAGCATCTGCACCCAGGCCTTGCGCACCACGATGTTGGTGGCGGCCTCGATGCCGGCGCTGCCGGCCGCGAGCAGGAATTGGCGATCGGGCGCGTTATGCGCCTGCGCAAAATCGCCGGCGGCCTGCACCACGCGATCCAGCGTCTCGGCGCGGTGGTCCGACAAATAGGCGATCACCGGCATCACCGAGCATTCGGTGTTGAAGAGGTCCGGGTTATTGACGCTGGCCTGCTGCGCGCCGTAATTCAGCACGTCCTGGTTGCGCGCGATGGTCAGCCATTTGGGCGCTCCCTCGTTGCTGCCCGCGGTGATTTGCCGCACCGCATTGGCCAGCGATACCGTGGTCTGCACACCCGGCACCTGTTGCAACGTCCAGGCCAGACGGTCCGCCTCAACCAGGGTCTGATACTTGAGGCACCCTTCCTTGCCGGTCTTGATGATCACAGCGAAGGTGTCGCTCGAGAGGGTGTAATGCCCGGTGATGTAGGCGTTGTCGCGGTTGTAGCGCGAATCGGCACGCAACTCCGGTGCACCGGGATCGAGGTCCCCGATTTTCAATTGGAGGCTCACCAGGTACCCGAGCGCCAGAAGCAGCCCGGACGCCACCAGTGCGGCAACCGCCCAGCGCCTCTCGACGAAGCGCGCGATCAGCCCGAACAGGCGGTTAAACCCGCGGTCGCGGTACTCCTCGCTTTCGGCGCGCAGCGCCCGCGCGGCGGCGGCATCACTCACGCCGACATAACTCAGTACCACCGGCAGCAGGATCAGGTTGGTAAAGATCAGTACGGCTACGCCCATGCTGGCCGCCAACGCCAAGTCCTTGATGACCGGGATGTCGATCATCATCAGCACGCCGAATCCCACCGCGTCGGCCAGCAGCGCCGTGAGGCCCGCCAGGAACAGGCGGCGGAAGGTGTAGCGCGCAGCCACCAGCCGGTGCGCACCGGCGGCGATGTCCTGCATGATGCCGTTCATCTTCTGGGCACCATGGCTCACGCCGATCGCGAAGACGAGGAAGGGCACGAGGATCGAGTACGGATCCAGCTCGAAGCCGAAGAGCGCGACAAGCCCCAGCAGCCACACCACGGCCACCAGCGAGCAGGCCATCACCAGCGCCGTGAGCGAACGCATCGGGTGTACAGATAGATGATGGCGGTGGCGATCAGTGCCGCAAGGCCAAAGTACACCGCCACCTGCATCAAGCCGTCGATCAAGTCACCCACCAGCTTGGCGAAGCCGACCACGTGAACGCGCACGACGCCCTCGGCGTCCACCCGGTCGCGAATTTTCTCGATGGCGTGGGAAAACGCACGATAGTCGAGGCGTTGGCCGGTGCTGGGGTCGATATCCAGCAGCGGCACCACCAGCATGCTGGACTTGAAGTCGTTGCCTACCAGGCTGCCAACGATGCCGGAGCGCGCGATGTTGTCACGCAGCTGTTCGGTGGCCTTGCTCGAGCCATCGTAGTTGTCCGGCATCACCGGGCCTCCCTGGAAGCCCTCTTCGGTCACTTCGGTCCAGCGCACCCCCGGCGCCCACAGCGACTTCACCCACGCACGGTCCACGCCCGGCGTGAGAAATACCTCGTCGTGGATCTTTTTGAGGGTGGTTTCGTACTTGGGATCGAAGATGTCACCGTTGCGGCTCTCCACCACGATGCGCAGCGCGTTTCCCAGGCCGCGCAGTTCGGCGCGGTTGTCCAGGTAGTTCTTGATGTAGGGATGGCCGCTCGGAATCATCTTCTCGAAGCTTGCGCTCAGAGTAAGCCGAGTGACCGCCAATGCGGCCAGCACCAGCGTGATGACCGCGCAGATCACCATCACCGTCTTGCGGTTGTTGAAAACCGCGCGCTCGAGCATCGAGCCGCTCTGCTGGTCGAATTCGTCCAGCGTAACGGCGGTGTCCAGGGAAGAATCAGTTGAAACGTGCATGGCTATCTTTCAGCAAGCCGTCTCAGGCAAGCGGCATGGAGCGCACGCCGCGCGGGCCGGCCACAACCAGTCCACCCGCGCCTGCACTCACCACGGCAGAGGCCGGAGTCGGGCGTTCCACCTTGATCATGGCGAAGCTCGCCCCGTCGTCGGTGCTCATGAGCACGTGCCCCGCCTGGCTGACGATCACGATGCGACCACGCTCATCGAGCGTGCTGGCGGTCAGGCCCGCCTGTACGGGAGTAGACACGCTGGTCCAGCTGCGTCCGCCGTCGGTGCTGCGCACGACATTGCCACGCATGCCGTGCGCCAGGACGGCTTTCTCATTGCCCACCAGGCCGAACAGCGTGCCTTGATACGGAATCTGCTGCGCGACGAAGCGGCCGCTGGTGCGGTCCAGTTTCAGCAGGAGACCCTGCTCGCCGGCGATGAAAATATCCTCTCCCACGCGGCGCACTGCATACAGGTGCAGGGTCTTCGGGTTGTCGGTGGTGTGGCTCAACGGCTCCCACGTCTTGCCGCCGTCAGCGGTGCGCAGCACCAGGCCGAACGCACCGACGACATATCCGGTGCGCGCATCCTGAAACCAGACGTCGAGGAAAGGGTTCTCGGCGCCCGCGGCCGCGAAGCGCTTGGCTTCGCCAATCCACTTCTCGTCGCCGCTGCGCTCATAGTATGAAACCAGAACATTGCCCAAGGTGCGGCCATCCAGCTGGCGCACCCAGGTACGGCCGCCATCGGTGCTGTTCAGGACGACGCCGTCGTGGCCCACGGCCCAGCCCGCCTCAGCGTCCGGGAAATGTACCGCCACCAGATCGGCGCTGACCGGCACTTCGGCCTGCTGCCACTTTTCACCCGCATCGTCGCTGAGCAGCACGTGCCCGCGCTGACCCACCGCGACGACGCGCTTGCCGGCCCGGCCCAAGCCGGTGACGATGCCGCGCGACGCGAGCGGGCTCTTCTGTGCGGGCGTGTCCAGCACGTCGCGCCAGGGTGAAGAAGCTGCCGGAGCGGCCGCAGGCGCGGCCGCGCGGCAGCGGCCGCGCGGGCAGCCAGCGGCAGGACGCCGGCTGTTGCGAAGACCCTCAGCAGAGTGCGTCGTTGCATGATCGGTCCCTCCGCTCGGGAACTCTTCAGCGTACGCCGCTGCCAGCCAGCGAGTCGGCCGTCCATTCGCGTTCGGACAGCGGCTTGGTGTGACGCAGTCCGCCGGTCTCGGCGATGAAGCCGGTGACGGAATACACACGCGAGACCAGGTCGTAGTGTCCGAACATGTCGGTGTAGGGCGAGGGCTGGTCGTAGCTGGGCGCCATGTAGGCGAAGCCGGCGCGATAGATCTGGCCGCGGGCGTCGTACTCGTCACTGGCCAGCGCAGCCCAGGAATCCTCGTCGATGTAGAACGTGCGCTTGCTGTAGACATGGCGCTTGCCTTCGCGCAGAGTCGCTTCCACCACCCAGACGCGATGCAGTTCCCAACGCACCAGGTCGGGGTTCAGATGGTTGGGCTTGAGCAGGTCGTCCTGCTTGGAGCCGTACACCGCCGTATAGGCGTTGTAGGGCACGATCATTTCCTTCTTGCCCACCAGCTTGAAATCGAAGCGGTCCATCGAGCCGTTGAAGATGAAGACGTCGTCGAACGTCGTGGCGCCCGAGGTACCGGGGTTGGGCGTGTCGTAAGCGAGGTCGGGGGCGACCTTCACACGGCGCTGGCCGGGCAGGTACATCCATGCACGGCGGTCCTTGGTGCCGATATCCAGCGGGTCGATCACCATCAGCGCTTCGCCGGCGCGGCGTGCCGGGCCGGTGTAGGTGTTCTTGATCCGCCAGTAGGTTTCGGCGGACGTCTTGGTGTTGTCCCAGTAAGGATATTCCTGGACGCTGGTGCCTTCGGTGACCAGCGTGGTGCGGCCGCCGGCATCCACCGAGAGGTTGCGGTACTTGGCCTCGTAGGCCTGGCCGTTGAAACGCACCAGGTGGTTCCACATCACCTCGTAGCCGGTCTTGGGGATCGGGAACGGGAAGCCGGCGTGCGCGCCCTCGATCGAACGGCCTTCATTCAGCGTCTTGGCTTTCACCGCGACCTTCGCGGTGTTGTCACTCACCCACTTGGGAAACGCCACGGTGCGCTGTGTGGGATACACATCGACGCGGAAGGTGGGGTACCGCTGCAGCAACGTCTTGGTGCCTTCGGTCAGTTGATCGGCATACTGCGCCATGTTTTTGGCGTCGACGACCACGCGCGGCTTTTCCGCGGCGAAGGGGTTGGGGCGGATTCCATCGCCGGCCTTGTAGCCTGCCGGCGGGGTTGTGAGGCCGCCGGTGTAGGCGGGAATGGTGCCTTCCTTGTTGGCGCCCTTCTCGGCGCCGATCACGGTCAGCGTGGTGCCGAGAGCCTTGACTTCTTCGGCACTGATCGCCGCGAGGGCGGGCGTTGCGATAGCGGCGGCCACCATGGCCGCCAGCAGCTTGCGTTGTGTGTGCATGGCCGGTTTCCGATCAGAAGGTGGTCTTGAAGGTGAGGCTGACGAAGCCGCGGTCCTTCAGGAACGTTGTTAAGCCGTTTTGCGACGTGACGGCGGTACCGTTATCGCGGTAACGGCCGACGAAGTCAATGTATTTCAGGTCGAAGCGGTACTTCTGCTGAACATCAGCCGACAGCCCGACGCTGTAGTTGCCCAGCCCCTGGTTGCCGCCGAAAACGGTGGGCGAGTTACCGTAGAGGCCCACCGCGTAGGTCAGCGGCGCCGACAGGTCGACCCCGTTGAACACCTGGTACCAGGTAGGCGTGAAGGTGGCGCCCATACCGGCATAGTTCTTGGTGGTACAACCGTCCCACTTGTCGAGGGCTGGGCGGGTCGCGGTGGCCGCGCAGGGCGCAAAGCCTTCGGCATTGAACAGGTTCGCGCCACTGCGCACCTTGGACCAATGGGCGAAGTTCAGCTCGGCCAGCCACGTGGCTGAGTCGAACACCGGCGTCTTCGCGATCGTGCCGAGCGCGTTGAGTACGCCGTGCCATGTATCGCCGCGCGGGCCTTTGGTATCGCCTTGCCCAGGCAGCCCGGGCGCGACGCCCAGCACCTGGCTGTTCAGCGGCGTGTTGTGGCGCGTCGAGATTTCGGCGCCGATGCTGACGCCGCCCACGTTCTTGCCCAGGCTCATGCCGAGCAGCTGGATGTTGTCGGCGTAGATCAGGTTGTAGCTGCGCCGGGGCACGGCCGTCACCAGAGTCTGCGGCAACTTGTCGGCGAAGTTACGATAGTAGAAGCCCATCGTGCCGTCGAGCCACTGCGGGGCCCAGCGGGCGGACAGGCCAAATTCGCCATGCTGCTTGGGCTCGGCGGCCGGGCGGCGGCTGGCGAAGCCCAGCGCCGGGAACGAACTGGCGATCCGGGCCATTGAAGACAAAGTCCACCGGCCCAAGGTAGGTGCCGCCCTCGGGGTAGCGAGCGGACTCCCACTCGAACATCGCATTGCCCGCCACGCGACAGCGTGTCGGTCAACTGGGCCTGCGCCGACAGTTGGTTCAGCGGACGGAACAGTTCCTTCGCCTCGGTGCCGGGCGTCGCGAAGCCCTTTTGCAGATCGAGCGGGTTCTGTGCGTAGGAGACGCTGTGCAAGTGGCCGCCCAGCAGCACCGACTCGCCCCAGTAAATCGTGTGGCGGCCGAGCTTGGCCTGCACGGGGACTTCGCCAAGGTCGACGCCGCCGAACACGAAGGCGTCCATCAACTCGCCGGTGCCGCCGTGGTACAGGCGCTTGGTCGTCGAGCTGTACTGGTTGTTGATATAGCTGGGGATGGCGACCAGCGGCGGATTCGGATTGGAGCGGCTGGTATCGCCGTAAGCAGCGTCGTACCAGGCCGTGCCGCTGATGCGGGCGCCGTAGCGCTTCTTGTAGACAACGTCGAACTCCGACAGCAGGTCGAAACGCTTGGCGACCCAGTCACCCTTGTCAAAGCTATAAGTGCCTTCGTCCGACAAGGCCGAGTTGCCGATCTTGGAATCGCGCCATTCGACGCGATTGGCCAGGTTCAGCCGGACGTTGTTGTCCCAGCGGATCGCCAGATCGGGATTGCCCGTGTCTAGCTCGAAGGCCTGCACGCCGCTGCTGAGCAGCGCCAGAGCGGCGGCTACGGCAAGGGCTGAAGGTGCGAATGCGCAGCCCGAACGGGTGCGTGGGGTCATGGTCTGACGGCTCAAAATATTCTCCGCTTGTTGGTTTGGGCGAGTGGGTCCAGGCTGAAAGCTCAGCAACCGGAATTTTGTGACGTTGGGGGGTGACATTTCCCCCTCTTGCAAGGGGGGGAACCGTCCCACGTTTGTCCTGATCGAGGTAGTGTCTTGCGTGGCGGCTCAGGCGGAAGCGTGGCGGGGTCGACGCCGGGATGCGCCATCGCGATGTTCTCGAGATCGATCGAGCCGATCCATTCGCCGCCCGGCTTGATGACGTCCTTGCTGCGATCGGTGATCTGCATATAGCCATCGGCGTCGATCGTGCTCACATCGCCGGTCGGGAACCAGCCGTCCACCAGCGGATCGCCGCCCGCGCCCTTGAAATAGCCCGAGATGACCCACGGCCCGCGCACCAGCAGCTCGCCCGCGGCCTTGCCGTCGCGGGGAAGCTCCTGGCCCTCTTCGCCGACGATCTTCAAGTCGACGCCGAAAACCCCGCGCCCCTGCTTGGCCTGCACGGCCATGCGTTCCTCCGGGCTCAGGCGCTCGTGCCCGGGCTTGAGCGCGCACACCGTGCCGAGGGGGCTCATCTCCGTCATGCCCCAGGCGTGCAGCACCTGCACGTCGTAGCGGTCCTGGAACGCGCGCATCATCGCCGGCGGGCAAGCCGCGCCGCCGATGATGGTGCGGCGCATCGTGCTGAATTTCAGGGAGTTGGCTTCCACGTGGGACAGCAGGCCCTGCCAGATCGTCGGCACGCCGGCGGCGAGGGTGACGCCCTCGCTTTCCATCAGATCGTGCACCGACCTGCCGTCGAGCCATGGGCCGGGAAAGACGAGCTTGGCCCCGACCATGCACCCGACATAGGGCAGGCCCCAGGCGTTGACGTGGAACATCGGCACGACCGGCAGGATGGTGTCGCGGGCCGAGCAGTTGAACGTGTCGGGCAGCGCCGCCGCATAGGTATGCAGCGTGGTCGATCGGTGGCTGTACAGCGCGCCCTTCGGATCGCCGGTCGTGCCGGACGTGTAGCACAGCGTCGCCGCGGTGTTCTCGTCGAACTCGGGCCAGTCGAATTCGTCGCTGGCGCCGGCCATCAGCTCCTCGTAGCAGAGCAGGTTGGGCACCTTGCTGGTGGCGCTCGGGGCCGGCATGTGCGCGCGGTCGGTCATCGCGACGAAAGCCTTGATGGTCTTCACGCGCTCAGCAATCGCCTCGATCAGCGGAAGGAAGCTCAGGTCGAAGAACAGGACCTGGTCCTCGGCATGGTCGGCGAGCCAGACCACCTGGTCCGGATGCAGCCGCGGGTTCAGCGTGTGCAGCACGGCACCCGAGCCCGACACTGCGTAGTACAGCTCCATGTGGCGGTAGCCGTTCCATGCCAGCGTGGCGACGCGGTCGCCGAAGCCGATGCCCAGCGCTGCGAGCGCGTTGGCCATGCGGCGCGACCGCGTGGCGAGTTCGCGGTAAGTCGTGCGGTGCACGTCGCCCTCGACACGGCGCGAGACGATCTCCTGCTCACCGTGGTGGCGCTCGGCATGGGTCAGCAGGGAGGAGATCAGCAGCGGCTGCTGCATCATCAGACCGTTCATTGTGTCCTTCGGCGGGATGCGGGCGTGCATTGGTTTTCGGATTCACGCCAGCGCCGGGGCGCCAGCACTCGCTTGCGATGGCATTTCGTGGGCGCGAGCCTTGTCGCCTTCGTAGCTGCGTCCGGCACGCAGGAATGCCATTGCGGCCAGCAACGAGAACGCAGGCGTCAAAGTCAGGGCCAGCGGCAGCCCCCAGGCGTCCGAAAAAATGCCGGCCACGAACGGCCCGGCCGCCAGGCCGAACAGGTTCTGGAACAGTGCCAGCACCGCCGCGCCGGTGGCGCGCACCCCAGGATGGATGACGTCGATGACGATCTCCACCACGGGGCCGACGGTGCAGGTCGCAATGAAACCGCCAGCCACGATCAGCGCGAACTGGGTGTTGAGAGCGAGAGCGACGCCGAGATAACCCGCGCCGAAGGCGATACCCAGCACCAGCAACGAGACGATGCACAGCACCGCCATCGCGGCGAGCTTGCGGCGCGGGCTGCGCAGGCCGACGCGATCGACCACCGCGCCCCACAACACGCTGCCCAGCGGCGCCGGCGAGCACGACCACCGCGGCTTGCAACGCCGCGGCCTTGGGTTCGACACCGTGCACGCGGTTCAGAAAACTCGGCAGCCAGGCCCACATCGCCGACACGACGAGCACTTGCGCCGCACCGCCGATGCATACCCACAGCATGGTGGGCGATCGCGCCAGCAGCCCCACGATGTGCCGAAGGGCATCGCCCAGGGAGCGGCGTTTGGCATCCAGCTCCGGCTCGAGCGCGACGGTTTTATAGTCGCGAACCATCATGTAAGCGAGCGCGAGCACCAGGCCTGGGAACGCCGACGACACCGAATGCGGCATGCCAGCCCCATCGGGACGCGATCAAGCCGCCAAGCATCACGCCCAGCACCGAACCGATCGATGCCGCCGCGAAAAATGCCGCCAGCACGGCGCCGCGCATGCGCGACGGGAAGTGAGTGGCGATCAAAGCGCCGCCGACCGAACCGTAGCCGGCCTCGCCCGCGCCAACTACCGCTCGCGCCGCGAGCAGTTGGCCGTAGCTGCGCGTGAACATGCATGAGATCGTCGCCAGGCTCCAGATGGTGGCCATCGCGACGATGCTCTTGACGCGGCTCACGCGGTCAGCGAACAGCGCCACCGGCAATGCACCGAGCGCCACCGTGACCGACACCACTGAAACCAGAGCGCCAAGCTGCGTGTCCGACAGCCCCCAGTCGCGCTTGATGAAGGGGAACAGCGAGACGATGATCTGCCGGTCGACATAGTCGAAGATCATCAGTCCCAGCGTCATCGCGAGCGCAAACCAAGCCGGCTTGGGGCCGTACAAGTAGCTGTCTTCGTCAGGACGCTTCTCGAGAGCGTTGAGATCCATCGTAGTTCCCTTCTTCAGGGCACCAGCACCGTAGCGCCGGTGGTCTTGCGCGACTCGAGCGCGCGGTGCGCCTGCGCGGCATCGGCCAGCGCGAAGCTCTGCTTGGGTTCGCCGACGATGCTTCCGGCCAGCACATGGCCGAACAACTCGTCGGCCATCGCCAGCATGTGCGGGCGCGGCCCCATGTAGTGAACCATTGCAGGCCGCGTCACCCACAGCGAACCCTTGAAGGCGAGCTGATTCGAATCGATGACCACGGGCCCCGAGGTCGTGCCGTTGCTGACCAGCGTGCCGCGCACCTTCAGGCTGTCCAGCGAGGCCGCCAGCGTATCCTTGCCCACCGAGTCATAGACCACCGGGACGCCCTCGCCATTAGTGATCTCGCGCACGCGCTTGGCGATGTCCTCGCGCGACGTGACGATCGTGTGCGTGCAACCATGCGCGCGCGCCACCTCGGCCTTCTCGTCGGTGCTGACGGTCCCGATCATCGTGACGCCCATTGCCCGCGCCCATTGGCAGGCCACCAGGCCGACGCCGCCGGCGGCGGCGTGGTACAGGATGGTCTCGCCGCCCTTGAGCGGGAAGACCTGGCGGAACAGGTACTGGGCCGTCATGCCCTTCATCATCAGCGTCGACGCGGTACGGTCGGAGACGCCATCGGGCAGCGGGATCAGCACATCGGCCGGAATCAGGCGCACATCCGCGTAGGCACCTTGCGGCCCGACCAGATAGCCGACGCGGTCACCGACCTTGACGCTCGTGACACCCTCGCCAACGGCTTCGACCACCCCGACCGCATCGCTGCCCAAGCCATTGGGCAGCGCGAGGGGATAGCGCCCCGTGCGGAAATAGATGTCGATGAAGTTGACCGCCACAAAGGTGTGACGCACGCGCGCCTCGCCGGGGCCGGGATCGCCAACCTCGACGGTTTCCAGCTTCAGCACATCGGCGTCGCCGGTTTGGTAAAAGCGGATGGCTTTGGCCATGTTCTGTTTCCTTGTGGGCTCGTGGAGCCGGGTGTGGTCGAGGTATCAGGCCCCGCGACGGATGGCCGACATCCGCCAGCTGCTGCTGCGCAGATTGACGTTGCCCAGCTTCGCGCCGAGCGACCTCTGGTTATGGAGGCGTAGCTTAGGGACGGGCCATCGGGTGAAGCCCCCCTTCGTAGAGGGGGGTGACCCCGCGAGTTCTTACTCGCGCCGCCGCCCGCAGGAGCATACGTTCAAAGCCCGGTGCCGAGCAACCCCTGGATTCGTGCCCGCTGCACAACCTGCTTTCGCGTGCCCGCATCCAGCTTGATGAAGAGGTTTTTCATGTGCCACTTGATCGTCTCTTCGCCCACCTGCATCGCCAGCCCGATTTCCTTGTTGGAAAGGTTGCGCTCGAGCAGTTGCAGCACCTCGCGCTCCTTCGGTGTGAGCACCATGCTGGGTGTAGCGCGTGCTTCGGGCACCGCAGGGCTCGGCGGCGACGCCCGCCGCGACGCGGCCATCGGAGCGGGACCGTCCGGCCCCGGCCCTGCCGCGTCAGGCAGCGACCCGCGCACCCAGTCGCCCAGTGCCGGATGCGCATCGCCCAGGACGCGCAACAATCCGTAAGTGGCTGCAAGGTCAACCGCTTCCCGCAGCAGCGGGAGCGACTTCTCACCGCAACGGTCCAGCGCCCAGGCTCGCAGGCCCAGCAGCTCGATATGCAGGCGGCCGAGCTTTTCCCCCTGCGCCATGACGTCGGCACGCGCCAGGATCTCGGCGGCACGGCGCCACTCCTGGGCTGCGATGGCCGAGTACGCCAGCGCCACCTCGCGCAGCAGCATCACGTTGCGGCGCCAGATCGGCCCGTGCAGCGCCTCGGCCTCGGCCAGTCGCGCATCGATCTGCGCGCAGAGTTCACGGCAGGTTTCCGCACGGAAGCGCCGCGCGTGCAGGCGCACCTGGTCCGACAGGCTCGCGATGCGCAGGCGCGGCAGGCCGCGTGTCACGCCCACGGCGTCCATGGCCCCCAGCAGTTCCAGGGCCCGGTGCTCCGCGCCCTCGGCCCCCGCGATCCGTGCCATCGTCCGGTAGCCCACCAGCACCATCTCGGCCAGGCCGCTGCGCTCCAGCACGTCCAGCCGATTCGCCAGCAGCGCGCCGGCCTCGTCCGGTTCATTGCGCTCCCAAGTGGCGGCAGCGAGTACCGCCGCCACCATGCAAGCGAACGGACTACGCCGGCCAATGTCGTTTTCCGCGCGCGCCAGCGTCGGGCGCAACAGGTTCTCGGCCAGCAAGACCTGCCCTTCCCACAGGTAGGACAGTCCCAGGATGAAGTCGCCCCAGAGAACGAGGTAGCCCGCCGCGGGGCTGTCATCGCTGCGGGGCGCCTGCTGCTGGCGCAGCCGGGCGAGCGCAGGCTCGCCCCCCAACAGCGTGAGCAACGCCGACCGGTTGGCATGCACCTGCAGCAACAACGGGTCGCGCAGCGGCGGATTTTGCGCCCAGGGCTCGTGCAGCGCCGCAGAGCGGTCGGGGTCGTCTGCATAAAGAGCCGCCCCGCTCTGGATCAGCGCGCATTCACACCGCAGCGCGGCATCGGCGTCAGGCTGGTTGAGCAGCCGCTCGATGAGATGATCCGCCTGCTCATGCCGCTCGCTCAGCGCAAGCGACCAGGCAGCCGCAAGCAGCAGCCTGGGCCGGCGGTCCAACTCGGCGGCCGGCAGGCGCTCCAGCCAATCCAGAACGTTATCCTGGCCCCCGCGAGTCAGCGACTCATACAGGCTGCGCTCGGCCAGGTCGTAGGCGAGCTCGTGCTGGCCGGCTGCAAAGGCGTGTCGCGCGGCGGCTTCCACCATTCCTCGTGACGCCAGTCCCTCGGCGCAGCGCGCATGCAGCCGCGCCTGTTCATCGGATGGCAACAGCGCGAAGCGGCGCCGAAGCTCGTCGCGCGCGAGCATGTGCATGCGCAGCCAATCGCTCGCCTCGCCGGCGGAAAAGACCGGCGTATCCCGCGCCAGCCGCGCCAAACGCTCGCCTGCGTCCGCCTCCTCCACCACGATCCGGCACAGCTGCGGGTGCAGCATGTCGAGGATCGAGATGCGCGTCAGGAACATGACATCGGCCGGATTCAGATTGGCCAGCAGCACATTGACGAACTGGTCGCGCAAGGCACCGCCCTGTGCCACTATCGTCGATATCTCCGCCTGCGGGTCGCTGCCCGCTGCCATGACGGAGAGGGCAAGCTGCAGACCCAGCGGCCAGCCCTCCGTGAGATCCTGCAGGCGGGCGGCAGCGTCCCGGTCCACTTTCGCCGCGAAGCGCCCACGGATCAATTCGATCGTCTCGTCGAGCCGGAAACGCAGCCGCGATGGCCCCACGATGATGCAATTTCCATAAGCCACGAGATCGTCGATCCCCAACCGGCAGTCCGCTCGCGCCGCAACGACGACGCGCAGATTGGTCGGTGCGTTGCGAAGCAGATAGGCCAGCGCTATGCGCGTGCTCTCCGGCAAACGATCGGCCTCGTCGACGAACAGCACGATGTCCAGTGCCAATCGCGCCACATCGGCCAGCCAGACCGTCACGCCTTCCAGGCCGGCTGGTGTGACCGCCTCCAGAAGCGTGTGCCCGAACGTTGGACGCCCCGCTCCGGCGCGAACAGCGAGCGCAAGGCTTTGCACGAAGCGCGGAACACCGTCCTGCGGCTGCCCGGACATCCACGCCACTACCCGGCCCTGGGCCAGATGCTCGCGGCGCCACTGCGCAAGCAGTGACGTCTTGCCGAACCCGGCCGGCGCTTGCACCAGGATCAGCGAGTGGTCGCGCAACTGCTCGTGGTCGGCCTGCAGGCGGGGCCGGGCGACCTGGTTGCGGGGCACGCGCGGCGGCGTGACCTTCAACAGCAGGTCGTCTGGAGCGCCGGACGGGTTACGGACAAGCGTGGTTGCCACTGGGTAGAAGGCCGGGATGCCGGCGTAAGTGTGTGTATCTGCCCGGGTATTGTCGGCGCATCCGGCGGCCGCCGGAACTCCTGCTCAGAACTTTCCGCCCAACCATCACTCAGGCCGCCAGCAGCTGCCTCAATACGAACGGCAGGATGCCGCCGTTGCGATAGTAGTCCACCTCGATGGGCGTATCGATGCGCAGCTGCAGGGTGAGCTCCTGGCGGCTGCCGTCGGGCCGCGTCACCACCAGCGTTGCGTCGCTTTGCGGCCGCAGCATCGGGTCGGGGATGACGTCGATCAGCTCCTCTCCGTTCAAGCGCAGCGTCTGCCAGGTGTCGCTGCCCTTGAACTGCAGCGGCAGCACGCCCATGCCCACCAGGTTGCTGCGGTGGATTCGCTCGAAGCTCCTGGCGATCACGGCCTTGATGCCCAGCAGCTGGGTGCCCTTGGCGGCCCAGTCGCGCGACGAGCCGGTGCCGTATTCCTCGCCGGCAAAGATCACCGTGGGCCGGCCCTGCGCGATGTACTTCATCGCGGCGTCGTAGATGAACATCTTCTCGGCGCCGCCGCCGTCATCACGGTAGAGCGTCACCCCGCCCTCCTCCCGCGAACCGTCGGGGCCGGCCGGAATCATCAGGTTCTTGATGCGCACGTTGGCGAAGGTGCCGCGCATCATCACCTCGTGGTTCCCGCGGCGGGCGCCGTAGCTGTTGAAGTCGGCTTTCTTCACCCCGTTGGCGAGCAGCCACTGCCCGGCCGGCGAGCTTTCCTTGATCGAGCCGGCCGGTGAGATGTGATCGGTGGTGATCGAGTCGCCGAACAGCGCCATGATGCGGGCGCCGCGCACCGACACTTCGCTGGTCGCGGCAGCCGGCTCCAGCGAGAAGTCCTGGAAGAACGGCGGCTGTGCAATGTAGGTGCTCTTGGGCCATGTATAGGTTTCGCCGCTGACGCCATGGATGTCCTGCCACAGCGCCCCGGGCTCGGTCTTGACCTTGGCGTAGTTCTCGCGGAAGGCCTTGCCGTTCATCGCGAACTTCATCAGCTTGTAGATTTCGTCGCTGGTCGGCCAGATGTCGCCCAGCCACACGTCCTTGCCGCCATGGCCCTTGCCCACCGGCTCGGTCATCAGGTCGCGCAGCACCGTGCCGGCGATGGCATAGGCCACCACCAGCGGCGGGCTGGCCAGGAAGTTGGCCTTGATATTGGGATGGATGCGGGCCTCGAAGTTGCGATTGCCCGACAGGACGGCGGCGCAGATCAGGTCGCTCTTGGTGATGGCTTCATTGATCTCGGTCGTCAGGTCGCCGGAATTGCCGATGCAGGTGGTGCAGCCGTAGCCCGCCAGCGCGAAGCCCAGCTTCTCCAGGTAGGGCATCAAGCCCGCCTGCGTCAGGTATTCGGTGACGATGCGCGAGCCCGGGGCCAGGGAAGTCTTGATGTGCGGCTTGACCCGCAGTCCAGCCTCCACGGCCTTCTTGGCAAGCAGTCCCGCGGCCAGCAGCACGCCCGGGTTGGAGGTGTTGGTGCAGCTGGTGATGGCGGCGATCAGCACGTCGCCGTTGCCGATGGTGATGGCTTCCTCTTCCTTCGCCGGGGACGGTGCCTCGAAGTGGGCGGATGCGAGGGTGGGCTTGTTGCCCTCCATCTCCATCTCGGAGCGCGGCGCGGCCGGGGGCGTGGGCGGATTGGCCGGCACCTTGGGATCGGGCTGCTCGCCGGAGAGATGCACGAGGTGGCGCGTCATGAGCATCTCGGCCGGCTGGTTGAAGCCGTTCTCGGTCGGCGGCTTGCTGAACAAGGCGGCGAACTGGCTTGCGACCTTGCCGATCTCGATACGGTCCTGCGGCCGCTTGGGACCCGCCAGGCTCGGCGTGACGTCGCCGAGGTCGAGTCGCACCACCTGCGAATAGTCGATGTCGCCCGCGCGCGCGACACCGAACAGGCCCTGGGCCCGGAAATAGGCCTCGAAGGCCTCGATCTCGTCCTTGGTGCGGCCGGTGCCCTGGAGGTATTCGACCGTGCGTTCGTCCACCGGAAAGAAGCCCATCGTCGCGCCGTACTCGGGCGCCATGTTGGCGATGGTGGCGCGGTCCGGCAGGGCCAGGGTGCGCGTTCCCTCGCCGAAGAACTCGACGAACTTGCCCACGACTTTTTCCTTGCGCAGGATTTCGGTCACCGTGAGGACCAGATCCGTCGCGGTGCAGCCCTCGCGCAGGCGGCCCGTCAACTCGAAGCCGACCACGTCCGGCGTCAGCATGTAGACGGGCTGGCCCAGCATCGCCGCCTCGGCCTCGATGCCGCCCACGCCCCAGCCCACCACGCCGATGCCGTTGATCATCGTGGTGTGGCTGTCGGTACCCACCAGCGTATCGGGATAGTGCACGCCATCGGCCGCCTTGAACACGCCGCGCGCCAGGTACTCCAGGTTCACCTGGTGCACGATGCCGAATCCGGGCGGGACCACGCCGAAGGTGCTGAAGGCCTGCATGCCCCACTTCATGAACTCGTAGCGCTCGCGGTTGCGCTGGAATTCCAGCTTCATGTTCAGGTCGAGCGCGTCCTTGGTTCCGTAGTGATCGACCATGATGGAGTGATCGACCACCAGGTCCACCGGGACCAACGGTTCGATCGCGCCCGCCCGGCGCCCCATCCTCGACGCCACGCTGCGCATCGCCGCCAGGTCGGCCAGCAAAGGCACGCCGGTAAAGTCCTGCAGCACCACGCGCGCGACCACGAAGGGAATCTCTTCGGTGCGGTCGGCGTTGGGATACCAGTTGGCCACCTGCCGCACATGCTCGGGCGTGACCTTGTTGCCGTCACAGTTGCGCAGGACCGATTCCAGGACGATGCGCATGGAAACGGGCAGCCGGTCTATCTTGGGAAACTGCCGGGCAAGAGCCGGCAGCGAAAAGAACTTCCCGCTCTTTCCCGATGCGGTCTTGAAGGTCTTGAGGGTGTTCGCGAAAGCGTGGGGCATCTCAACCTCCGGTTGTTTTTGCTCTTGCGCCATTTTGCAACCATCGGCCTTCTCCCCGCGGCCGTTACGGTTCCTTTCAGTCGGCCGGCAGGTACCGCACCGCCAGCACGCCTTCTATGCCCCTGAGCGCGGCGACGACGCCGTCGCCCACGGCGCTGTCCACATCCACCAGCGTATAGGCCATGTCCCCGCGCGACTTGTTGACCATGTTGTGGATGTTCAGGCCCGCCTGGGCCATGGCGGTGGAGATCTGGCCCAGCATGTTGGGCACGTTGGCATTGGCGATGGCCACGCGATAGCGCGATTCCCGTTCCATGCTGACGTTGGGGAAGTTCACCGCGTTGGCGATGTTGCCGTTCTCCAGGTAGTCGCGCAGCTGGTCGGCCACCATGATGGCGCAGTTCTCCTCGGCCTCGCGGGTCGAGGCGCCCAGGTGCGGCAGCGCCACGACCTTGGGGTGCTTGAGGATGTGGCCGCTGGGAAAATCGCACACGTACCAGCCGAGCTGGCCGCTGCCCAGCGCCGCCAGCACGGCGGAGTCGCTCACCACACCTTCCCGCGAGAAGTTCAGCAGCACCGCGCCGGGCTTGGCGAGCGCGACGTTCTTCTCGTTGACCAGGTGGCGTGTTGCCTCGACCAGCGGGACGTGCAGGGAAATGAAGTTGGCGTTCTTGAGCACGTCCGTGACGCTGCCCGCCTTTTTCACCTGGGCCGGCAGGCTCCAGGCCGCGTCCACGGTGATCTCCGGGTCATAGCCCAGCACGTTCATGCCCAGCTTGATGGCGGCGTCGGCCACCAGGCAACCGATCTTGCCCAGGCCGATGATGCCCAGCGTCTGGCCCGCCAGCTCGTAGCCGGCAAAGCTCTTCTTGCCGTCTTCCACGGTCTTGTCCAGGTCGGCGGAGGCAGGGTCGAGCTGCTCGACGAAGCGCTGCGCGGGGGCGAGGTTGCGCGCCGCCATCAGCATGCCGGCCAGGACCAGTTCCTTCACGGCGTTCGCGTTGGCGCCGGGGGCATTGAACACCGGCACGCCGCGCGCGCTCATCGCCTTGACCGGGATGTTGTTGGTGCCGGCGCCGGCGCGCGCGATGGCCTTCACGCTGGCGGGAATCTCCATGCCATGCATGTCGGCCGAGCGCACCAGCACTGCGTCGGGGTCGGCTATGTCCTTGCCCGTGGCATAGCTTTCCACCGGCAGGCGCTTCAGGCCGTTCGGCGAGACCTGGTTCAGGACCAGGACCTTGAACACCCTGGAGCGTGTCGCCCCCACGCCGGCGTCAGCCATGTTGGACCTCGAATTCCTTCATGTACGCAACCAGTGCCTGGACGCCCTCGATGGGCATCGCGTTGTAGATGGATGCGCGCATGCCGCCGACCGCGCGGTGCCCCTTGAGCTGGATCATGCCCCTGGCCTGTGCGCCCTTGAGGAAGGCGTCGTCCAGCGAATCGTCCTTCAGCTTGAACGGCACGTTCATCAGCGAACGGTCTTCCCTGGCCACGGGATTGCGGTAGAAGGCGCTGTCATCCAGGAAGTCGTAGAGGATCGCGGCCTTGGCCTTGTTGTGCGCTTCCATGGCCTTGAGGCCGCCCTGCTCCTTGACGTGCTTGAGGACCAGGCCGGCGATGTAGATCGCATAGGTGGGCGGCGTGTTGAACATCGAATCGTTCTCGGCCTGCACCTGGTAGTTGAAGGCCGAAGGCGTGATCGGCAGCGCGTGGCCGAGCAGGTCGTCGCGCACGATGACGATAGTGACGCCCGAGGGCCCCATGTTCTTTTGCGCGCCGGCGTAGATCAGGCCGTACTTGCTGATGTCGATGGGGCGCGACATGATGTTGGACGACATGTCGGCCACCAGCGGCACCTTGCCGGTGTCGGGGGTCCAGTGGTATTCCACGCCGCCGATGGTCTCGTTCGAGCAGATGTGCACGTAGGAAGCCTCCGGATCGAGCTTCCACTCGCTCTGCTTCGGGATGGCCGTGAAGTTGCCCGCCTCGCCCGAAGCCGCCACGTTGACCTTGCCATAGGTCTTGGCTTCCTTGATCGATTTCTTGGACCACTCGCCGGTGTTGACGTAGTCGGCCTTGCCGCTCTTGCCGATCAGGTTCATGGGAACGATGGCGTTCTCGCCGATGGCGCCGCCCTGCAGGAACAGGACCTTGTAGTTGGCCGGCACGCCCAGCAACTCGCGCAGCAGGCTCTCGGCCTCGGCGTGGATGGAGATGAATTCCTTGCCGCGGTGGCTCATTTCCATCACCGACATGCCCGAGCCGTGCCAATCGAGCATCTCCTCGGCTGCCTTGCGCAGCACGGATTCGGGCAGGGTTGCGGGGCCGGGGCTGAAATTGAATACGCGGGTCATGGGCTTTCTCTCTTGATGCTGGGATGGACATGGCGCTTTTGGTAGCGCCAAAGTTCAGCAGCATACAAGAAAGAATGACTGCTGCCCCCAGGCCGTCGCTCGGCCCGCGAAAGAGCCCCACGCTTCACTGCCGCGTCATACCCAGCCGACTCGCGGCGCGCGGCGCAGGCCGAACCACTCCAGTTCGGCCAGTGCAGCCACCGCCAGGGCGTGGACAACCATATAGGCCTGCCCCAGCGGAGTCAGGGCCGATGCATTCATCATGAACACCACCGCACAGGCGCCGACCCAAGCCCAATTGGCGGCGATGAGCATGCTCACGCCGGCCCGCGGGATGGGGTCGCAGACGGCCAGGTAGGTGGCCATCGCCACGTAGACCAGCAATGCAACGCCGCTCATCACCAGCACGCCATGAGGCAGGCCCAGCAGTTCGGCAAGCAAGCCGGCCGCCAGCAGATGCAGCAGGCTGCTCGCCGCCCCGGCCGCGGCGTCGGCCCGCAGGACGTTGCGAAGGAATTTGGGAGAAGCAAAGATCGACATGAGAAGCTCCTTTCGGTTGATTTCGGTGCATGGATCCCGGGTCAAGCCCGGGATGACAGCCATCTTTCCCCGCAGCGGCCGCCGGTCGATTACGCGGGAGGTAATAGGAGCCGGGCGGCGCTGGGCCTACGATGGCGCCATGAACACCGCGATCCAACCCGCACATCGACCTGCGCCCAGGCCTTTTGGCGAGCACCTGCGCCATTGGCGCCAGCACCGGCGCCTGTCCCAGCTGGACCTGGCACAGGAAGCCGAGATTTCCACCCGGCACCTCAGCTTCGTGGAAACCGGCCGTTCCGCTCCCAGCCGCGAGATGGTGCTGCGCCTGGCCGAGCGGCTGGACGTGCCGCTGCGCGAGCGCAATGCGCTGCTCGTGGCCGCCGGGTACGCGCCCATGTACCGCGAACGCCCGCTGGATGACCCGGCGCTTTCGGCCGCGCGTCAGGCGGTGGAGCTGATACTCAAGAGCCACGAGCCGTACCCCGCATTGGCGGTGGACCGGCACTGGAACCTGCTGGCGGGCAATGCCATGCTGCCGCACCTGATGGCCGGGGCGGATCCCGAACTGCTGCAAGGGCAGGTCAACGTGCTGCGCCTGAGCCTGCACCCCAAGGGCCTGGCGCCCAGGATCGTCAACCTGGGCCAGTGGCGCAACCACCTGTTCGAACGCCTTCGCCAGCAGATCCACGCCACCGGCGACAGCGTGCTGGCGGCGCTGCTGGAAGAGCTGCGTGCCTATCCCGTGCCCGAGGGCGCCGGCGACACCCACCTGGACGGCGAGTTGCTGGGCGTTGCCATGCCCTTCAAGTTCCAGACGCAATTCGGGGTGCTCAACTTCATCAGCACCACCACGGTGTTCGGAACGCCGATCGACGTGACCCTGCAGGAGCTGGCCCTGGAAACCTTCTTCCCGGCAGACGCAATGACGGGCGACGTGCTTCGAAAACTGATGTCTCCCGCGTGATCGCGCGCGGGCTGCAGCTGTATCGCGGCATCGCGAGGAACTGGCGCCGCCTAGGCGCCTTCGACGACTGCCGCGGCGCCGCTCAGGCCGCTCGATCTGCTGCTCGAAAGCGCGCAAGCGCTTGTAAACGGACATCAGCTCGACAACCGTGCTCCAGCTGAGGACCAGGAACTGGAACGCGCTTTCCACGCGCCCGAATGCGCGCACGATCTGCTGCATCACCCCCAGGGTGACCACGCCTCCCACAAGCGTCGGGGCCAGCGCAATGTAGGGCACCAGCACGCCGAACTGCAGGTACGACCACTTCGCCACGTCGAAGTAGAGGTAGTGGAAGAACAGGCGGAAATAGTTGGAGCGCACGTCCCCGAACAGTTTGCCCGCCACCGGCGGCGACGCGCGGTTCGCGTCGTCCTCGCCGTACACGAGTTCCTTGCGGTATGCCGCCTCGACCCGTTGGTTCTGGAATTGCAGCCCGGGCAGCTTGATGCCGACGACAGCAAGCAGGACCGTGCCCGCCAGCGCAAAGCCGATCGCCACCCAGACCAATGAATACGGTACCGCTCCAAAAAAGGGCAGCTCGGTCACCTTCGCCGACAGCGTCGCCAGTATGGGCAGGAACGCTACAAGCACCATCACGCTGCGCATGAAGTCCACGCCCAGGCTTTCCATGATGCTGGCAAAGCGCATGGTGTCTTCCTGCACCCGTTGCGCCGCCCCTTCGATATGGCGCAGCTTGTGCCAATGCTCCATGTAGTAGTCGTTCATCGCCGTGCGCCAGCGGAAGATGTAGTGCTTGACGAAGAAGTCCAGCACGACCGCGATGGTCACGTAGAGCATGGCAATGCGAAAGAACGTTGCGATCTGGGCCCAGTACTCGGCCATCGTGATCGCTCCCGGCTTGCCTAGCGCACGCTGGATGAGATCGTAGAACGTGCCGAACCACTCGTTGATCTGCACGTCCAGCTGGACTCGATACCAGGTGGCGAACAGGATCAGCACGGTGCCGAGCAGGGACCAGGGCAGCCAGCGGCGCGACAGGAAGAAGGAGCGAAACATCGGCGCGTACCTCGCGAGGTTGAGTTGCAGGCATGGTAGCCGCTCGGCAGTGGGAGCGGGCGGCGAATGCCTGTGTCTGGTTTTGCGGACGCTTGGAATCGTCGGTATCCGACGCCACCGATCAGCTACGGCGAACACGATGGAGACGCTTGCAGATTTTTGCTTCAGGAGCACATCGTGAAAGCCTTCAAGAGGAAATTCGGGTTGACTCTGCTCGTAGCCGCGCTGGTGGGCTCGTTGGGAACGACATGGACGGACGATAGCTATGCGAAAGGCGGTGGGGGCGGTGGCGGGGGAGGTGGCGGTGGCGGCGGTGGCGGTGGCGGTGGCGGCGGTGGCGGCGGCGGCGGTGGCTGGCGGCGGCGGTGCTGGCGGCGGCGGTGCTGGCGGCGGCGGTGCTGGCGGCGGTGGTGCTGGCGGCGGTGGTGCTGGCGGCGGTGGTGCTGGTGGCGGCGGTGCAGGTGCTGGCGGTGCTGGTGCTGGTGCTGGTGCTGGTGCTGGTGCTGGTGCTGGTGCTGGTGCGGTGGTGCTGGTGCTGGTGCTGGTGCTGGTGCTGGTGCTGGTGCTGGTGCCGGTGCTGGTGCCGGTGCTGGCGGTGCTGGTGCTGGCGGTGCTGGTGCTGGCGGCGCTGGTGCTGGTGCCGGTGCTGGTGCCGCTGGTACTGGTGCTGGTGCCGCTGGCGCTGGCGCTGGTGGCGCAGGTGCTGGCACCGGTGGTGCCGGTGCGGGCGCCTCAGCCACGAGCGCGGCAATTCTGGCATGGGAGTCGGAGATGGCGCAGGCTACGGCATAGGCCCCAGGCCCCGGCTACGGCATAGGCACAACTGCGCCGAGTGTGGTCTTGACACCCAGGAGGGCGCCGGCTACGGCAGGCAACGTGGTCCCGCAGCGGACGGTCGTGGCTCCGGCCATCGTGGTGGCCCCGGCTCCCCTGCCGCCCGTGGCAGAGTCCTCGCCCGTGCCCGCCGCTCGGTTGCCCGTGGGACAGCCTCTTTCAGCTCCTCTCGCAGCTCCTCTCGCAGCTCCGCTCGTAGCCCCGCCGCCCGACACATCGTCCATGGGCGGTCGCGCCTGAAGCGCCTGACAGCAATCCGCCCGCCGGACCATTGCGCGCGCCCAGGGCCTTCTGAGGCCAGGCCAATGAAGCGGCCGGTCAACGAAGACCTTACCCCTCCCACACCACCCGGCATGCGGGTCCGCA
Organism: uncultured beta proteobacterium; assembly: GCA_963722025.1. Classification (GTDB taxonomy): domain Bacteria; phylum Pseudomonadota; class Gammaproteobacteria; order Burkholderiales; family Burkholderiaceae_C; genus Ramlibacter. The sequence goes on along the minus strand of CAVRNE010000027.1, from coordinate 208,800 downwards.
CCGGGCGGTTCGAGAAGTTGAGGTCAGGCAGAGGCGGGGAATCCCAAGACTGTCGAAGTAGGCCATGGTGAGCACCCTGTTCAGCCGCCCATGCGCTGTTGCGCCACCAGCTGCGAGCGTTGCCCGCCACTCTGTGCCGCCAACGTCGCGCGCTGGCCCCAGCGCTGCGCAGCTCACGGTAGATCGTCGTTCCGCGTCTCCAGTGCTTCAGTTGGATCGCTCGCAGCCTCTGACGCAGCCACTCGTCCAGCTCGCGCCATGACCTTAGGCGTTTGCGCCAGCCGGAAGTACGCCTTCCAGCCCGGCATGTAGTCCCGCAGGTCCTTCGCCTACCTGCTCGATGCTGCGCCCTCTCGTGCGGCGCGTCAGCTGCCGGATACGCTCTTTGCAGCTTCTGCAGCGCCTTCTCGCCACCGCGCGTTTCACTTCGCCTCCCCGGCGCCACCCAGAAGCTGTAACCCAGGAACTTGCGCCCCAAGACCCTCGCCACCGCGCTCTTGCTCTCGTTCACCTTCAGGTGCAGCTTTCGCATAGCAGCCGCCGCAGCGCGTCCATCACCCGCTCGCCCGCCCGCTCGCTCGCGACGTAGACGTTGCAGTCGTCGGCGTAGCGCACGAAGCGATGGCCCCGCCGTTCCAGTTCCTTGTCCACCTCATCCAGCAGCACGTTGGCCAGCAACGGCGACAGCGGCCCGCCTTGCGGCGTTCCCTCGTCCGCTCGCATGCACCACCCCGTGCGCCATGATCCCGGCGTTCAGGTAGCGCGGATCAGCCGCAGCACCCGCTTGTCCGCGATGCGCTTGGCCAGCCGGTCCATCAGGATGTCGTGGTTGACGCGGTCGAAGAATTTCTCCAGGTCCACGTCCACCACCACCCGCAGACCTGCCTGCACGTAGCTGCTGCGCCTGCCAGCACCGCGTCGTGCGCGCTTCGCCCCGGCCGGAAGCCGTAGCTGTGCTCGCTGAAGCGTCGGATCGATAATCGGTTGCAGCACTTGCAGCAGCGCCTGCTGGATCAGCCGGTCCATCACCGTCGGTATGCCCAGCTCGCGCTCCCGCCCCCGGCTTCGGGAATGCTCACGCGTCGCACCGGCTGGGCCGGTAGCGTGCCCTGCGAGCAGCTCTTGCCGGATGTCGGCCATTGCGTTTTGCAGGTATTCGCCGGTTTGCTCTACCGTGCATCCCATCCACACCTGCGCTTCCCTTGTTGGCTTTCACTCGCTTCCACGCCGCTGCCATGTTCTGCTCTCTCCAGCGCTTGCTCGAGCAGCTCGCTTCGCCCCTCGTGCCGTTCGTCATGCCGCGCCGGCGCGTTTTTCATCGCTAACGGCTTCACGCCGGGCTTCACCGCGCTTTACCGCCCTCGTCCCGGTTGCCTCGGGCTTCTGATGCATTTCACTCTCCAGCGGCATGTCGTCGTCACTGTCCTTCTCGTTCGGCCCTTCCCGGGTTGATCCCGCTCAGCTACTACGGCCTCTGCTGACTTCTCACTCCGGTTCTACATCGTCGCCCTTTCAGGCGCAAGGTGAGATCTCCCCAGGTAAGAACGACCACCTCGCTTTGACCACTCGCAGTTCCAGCTTCCTTCCCACTTACTCGGTCATGTCACTTCGAGCTCGTCAGCAACCACCTCCAAGAATGCACGCCCGGCTGCTCAAACAGAAAAAAGCGGCCCTGAGGCCGCTTTTTTCTTGCATGGACGATCAGGCCGCGACTGTGTCGGCCCGGTCCTTGAACTCCTTGATCTTGTCGAAGTTCAGGTACTGGTAGACCTGGTCGCTCGCGGCGGTGAGCACGCCCATGTCCGCCATGTACTCCTCCCTGGTCGGGATGCGGCCCAGCTTGGAGCAGATCGCGGCCAGCTCGGCGCTGCCCAGGTAGACGTTGGTGTTCTTGCCCAGGCGGTTGGGGAAGTTGCGGGTGGAGGTCGAGAACACCGTCGCGCCCTCGCTGCACCTGCGCCTGGTTGCCCATGCACAGCGAGCAGCCCGGCATTTCCATGCGCGCGCCGGCCTTGCCGAGCACGCCGTAGTGGCCTTCTTCGGTCAGCTGGCTGCGCGTCCATCTTGGTCGGCGGCGCCACCCACAGCTTGACCGGGATGTCGCGCTTGCCTTCGAGCAGCTTGGAAGCCGCGCGGAAGTGGCCGATGTTGGTCATGCACGAGCCGATGAACACTTCGTCGATCTTGGCGCCGGCGACTTCGGCCAGCGTCTTCACGTCGTCCGGATCGTTCGGGCAGGCCACGATGGGCTCGTGGATGTCGGCCAGGTCGATCTCGATCACGGCGGCGTACTCGGCATCGGCGTCGCCCTTGAGCAGCTGCGGATCCTTCAGCCAGGCTTCCTGCGCGGCGATGCGGCGAGCCAGCGTGCGCGCGTCGGCGTAGCCCTCGGCGATCATCCAGCGCATCAGCGTGATGTTGCTGTTGATGTACTCGATGATCGGCTCCTTGTTCAGGTGCACCGTGCAGCCGGCGGCCGAGCGCTCGGCCGAGGCGTCGGACAGCTCGAAGGCCTGCTCCACCTTCAGGTCCGGCAGGCCTTCGATCTCGAGGATGCGGCCGGAGAAGATGTTCTTCTTGCCCTTCTTCTCGACCGTCAGCAGGCCCTGCTTGATGGCGTAGAGCGGAATGGCGTTGACCAGGTCGCGCAGCGTGACGCCGGGCTGCATCTTGCCCTTGAAGCGCACCAGCACCGATTCGGGCATGTCCAGCGGCATCACGCCGGTGGCGGCGGCGAAGGCCACCAGGCCGGAGCCGGCCGGGAAGCTGATGCCGATCGGGAAGCGCGTGTGGCTGTCGCCGCCGGTGCCGACGGTGTCGGGCAGTCAGCAGGCGGTTGAGCCAGCTGTGGATCACGCCGTCGCCCGGACGCAGCGAGACGCCGCCGCGGGTGGCTGATGAAGTCGGGCAGCTCGTGGTGCATCTTCACGTCCACCGGCTTCGGGTAGGCCGCCGTGTGGCAGAACGACTGCATCACCAGGTCGGCCGAGAAGCCCAGGCAGGCCAGGTCCTTCAGTTCGTCGCGGGTCATCGGGCCGGTGGTGTCCTGCGAGCCGACCGAGGTCATGCTGCGGCTCGCAGTAGGTGCCGGGCCGCACGCCCTTGCCTTCGGGCAGGCCGCAGGCGCGGCCGACCATCTTCTGCGCCAGCGTGAAGCCCTTCTTGGTGTCGACCGGGCCACGCGGCAGGCGGAACAGCGTGGAAGGCGGCAGGCCCAGCGCTTCGCGCGCCTTGGCCGTGAGGCCGCGGCCGATGATCAGCGGAATGCGGCCGCCGGCGCGCACTTCGTCGAACAGCACGTCGCTCTTGACCTTGAATTCGGCGATCACTTCGCCGTTCTTCAGCGCCTTGCCTTCGTAGGGGCGCAGTTCGACCACGTCGCCCATTTCCATCTTGGCTCACGTCCAGCTCGATCGGCAGCGCGCCGGCGTCTTCCATCGTGTTGTAGAAGATCGGGGCGATCTTGCCGCCCAGGCAGACGCCGCCGAAGCGCTTGTTCGGCACGAAGGGGATGTCTTCGCCGGTGAACCACAGCACCGAGTTGGTGGCCGACTTGCGCGAGGAGCCGGTGCCGACCACGTCGCCGACGTAGGCCACCAGGTTGCCGCGCGCGCGCAGGTCCTCGATGAACTTCACCGGGCCGCGCTTGCCGTCTTCCTCGGGCGTGATGCCGGGGCGCGGGTTCTTGTGCATCGCCAGCGCGTGCAGCGGGATGTCGGGGCGGCTCCAGGCGTCGGGCGCGGGCGACAGGTCGTCGGTGTTGATTTCGCCGGCGACCTTGAAGATGCGTGACCGTGATGCTTTGCGGCACTTCCGGGCCGGCTGGTGAACCACTCGGCGTCGGCCCAGCTTTGCAGCACGGCCTTGGCGTTGGCGTTGCCCTTGCCGGCCTTTTCCTTGACGTCGTGGAACTGGTCGAACATCAGCAGGGTCTTCTTCAGGCCTTCGGCCGCGACGCCGCCCACCTCGGCGTCGTCCAGCAGGTCGATCAGCGGGCTGATGTTGTAGCCGCCCAGCATGGTGCCCAGCAGCTCGGTCGCCTTGTCGCGGCTGATGAGCAGGCACTTCTCGGTGCCGTGCGCCACGGCCGCGAGGTAGCTGGCCTTGACCTTGGCGGCGTCGTCGACGCCGGCCGGCACGCGATGCGTGATCAGGTTCAGCAGGAAGTCGGCCTCGGCTGTCGGCGGCGTTCTTCAGCAGCTCGATCAGCTCGGCGGTCTGCTTGGCCGACAGCGGCAGCGGCGGGATGCCGAGCGCGGCGCGTTCGGCGACATGGTCAACATAGGCTTGCAACATCGTTTTTCTCCGGATTCAAATCGAGTTGGCGGCCTGCAGTAGGCGGGCCGCCGCGCCTTGGCTGGTCGATGCCGGGCGACGGCAGGCGTCGAATCCAGGATGCTCGGCAGCGGGTTCTTCTTCAGGGTCTTCCGCATAGGTCAGCTGCTCGGGGCTCTGGCATTCGTCCGCCAGGCGCTGGCCCAGCTTCTGGCTCATCAGCATGGACTTGTTGCCCAGCTGCAGCCACATGGCGCCGCGCTTCGGGTCTTCCAGGCGGATGGCGCCGGTGCGGCTTTCCACCGGGTGCATGCGGAAGCGATGGCCCTTGGTCGTGACCATGAACATGCCTTCGCGCTTCATCGGCGTGACCTTGACGCTGGCGCCCAGCTCGCACTGGATTGTCGCCGACATAGACCTTGCGGGCCATCTCGAGGTCGGCGTCGCTCAGCTTGATGGTCGAGGTCGTCGTCGATGGGCGTGTTCTCCTCGACGGCCTTGCGCGCCGATGGGCGCCAGCTTGGCGTTGGCGGCTTGGCCGCGTCGGCTTGGCTGCGGGCTCGGCGGCCGGCTTGGCCGCGGGCGATGCCTGGGCCAGTGCCAGCGCGGGTGCGGCGGCGATAAGCACGGCGGCGAGAATGATCTTCATTCATGTTGTCTCCGTTGGATGGATTCAGATGACGCCGGGCTAGAACCAGCCCTGCACCTCGGTAGGGCAGCTGCCTTCCGGTCCGGTGCGCCCTCTCCAGCACCTGCCAGTAGTAGCGGTAGCTTGCCCTGTCCTCCAACTTACCCTCGAAACTGATCGGCGCCCAGTCGGCGCGCGCCGCGGCCGTGATTATTTTGCAGCCGTGTCGATTTCGTGCGCACTGGGCGCGAAGGCTTCCAGGATGGGGCGGATCTGGTCCGGGTGGATGCTCCACATCCGCGTGTAGCCGAATTCGCGCGCGGCCCTGCCCGCCGCGGCGCGCCAGCGCCTTCGTGTCCTTGAATTCGGTCACCACGCCATGCGACGGCACCTTGCCGTGCGCATGGCACGGCCGAGGCGATCTCCAGCTTGGCGCGCACCACCAGCGGATGCGTGAACTGGCCCTCGATGCCCATGCCCTTCCGAGGGAATCGCGCCGCCATGCGCGGAGACGAAATCCATCAGGCCGAAACTGAGCGACTGCACGCGCGGATGCGCGGCGATGTCGAAGGCGCGATGCACCGCGGCCGGCGACTCGATCAGCACATGCAGCGGCAACTGGCCGGCACCGGCGGCGTCGAGCGCCTTGCAGGCCCGCTCCACATCCTGCACGGACTCCACCTTGGGAACCATGATGTGGCACAGCTCCTGCCGGCCTTGCCCGCGATGGTGGCGATGTCCTGCTCGAAGGCGGGATGGTCGACCGGATGCACCCGAACCGCGACCCGCGCCTTCTGGCGCCGCCAGCAGCGCGAGCGCCACGACCAGCGCGGCATGCTCGGCCTCGCCGCCGACCGGCGCGCCGTCCTCGCAATCGAGGGTGACGTCGAAAACGCAGGCGCCGAACTCCTCGGTCATCTCGGCCTGCAGCTGCAGGCTCTTGCGCATCCGCGCCTCGACGCCGCTGTAGTGGTCGCAAACCGGCAAAAAGCCGGTTTGCGCCTGGGCGCCGAGGAGGATGTCGCGAGGATGCATTGTTGCTAGTCCCTAGCCCGTCCGCTCACAGCAGGTGGGCCACGCCGGCTTGCTCGTCCGGCAGTTCCTTGAGCGTCTTGTTGATGCGTTCCTGGCTGAACTCGTCGATGGCCAGGCCCTTGACGATCTTGTACTTGCCGTCCTTGGTGGTGACCGGGAAGCCGAACATCACGTCCTTGGGAATGCCGTAGTCGCCGTTGGAAGGCACGCCCATGGTGACCCACTTGCCGTTGGTGCCCAGGGCCCAGTCGCGCATGTGGTCGATGGCGGCGTTGGCGGCCGAGGCGGCCGACGACAGGCCGCGCGCTTCGATGATGGCGGCGCCGCGCTTGCCCACGGTCGGCAGGAAGACGTCGGCGTTCCACACCTGGTCGTTGATCATGTCCTTGACGGCCTTGCCGTTGCACGGTGGCGAAGCGGTAGTCGGCGTACATCGTGGGCGAATGGTTGCCCCACACGGTCAGCTTCTCGATGTCGCCGACCTTGGTGCCGGTCTTGGCGGCCACTTGCGAGAGCGCGCGGTTGTGGTCCAGGCGCAGCATGGCGGTGAAGTTCTTGCGCGGCAGGCTGGGCGCGCTCTTCATGGCGATGTAGGCGTTGGTGTTGGCGGGGTTGCCGACCACCAGCACCTTGACGTTGCGGCTGGCGACCTTGTCCAGCGCCTTGCCCTGGGCGGTGAAGATCGGCGCCGTTGATGGACAGCAGGTCGGCGCGCTCCATGCCGGGGCCGCGCGGGACGGGAGCCGACCAGCAGCGCGTAGTCGGCGTCCTTGAAGGCGGTCATCGGGTCGCTGTGGGCTTCCATGCCGGCCAGCAGCGGGAAGGCGCAGTCTTCGAGTTCCATCATCACGCCCTTGAGCGCCTTCTGGGCCTTCTCGTCGGGGATTTCGAGCAGTTGCAGGATGACGGGCTGGTCCTTGCCCAGCATTTCGCCCGAAGCGATGCGAAACAGCAGGGCGTAACCGATTTGGCCTGCGGCGCCGGTGACGGCAACGCGGACGGGCTTTTTGCTCATGGGAAATCTCCGAAACGTTGGTGGAAACTGGGTCGGCTGCAGGGTGTCGCGCCATCGGGCACAAGCCATGCTGGAACAGCCTTCGATTTTACTCGTCGAAAACCCTAGGGCGTCAATTTGTCTTATGTCTTATATAAGATATGATTCGGCAGTTTCAAAGCATCCATTCCAGCCCTGACCCTACCCTGACAGCGATGGCCCAAATGCCCCCTCTTCCGCCGACAACGGCACGGCCGCGGCCGATGCGCAGCTGCCGGCGACGCCCGCTTTCAGCCCGCTGTACCAGCAGATCAAGGCGCCTGATCCTGCAGAGCCTGCAGGCGGGCGAATGGAAGCCGGGCGAGGCCATCCCCAGCGAGATGGATCTGGCGGCGCGCTTCCGGGTGAGCCAGGGCACGGTGCGCAAGGCCATCGACGAACTGGCCGCCGAAAACCTGGTGGTGCGCCGCCAGGGCAAGGGCACCTTCGTCGCGACCCATGCCGAGCAGCACGTGCAGTACCGCTTCCTCAAGCTGATGCCCGACAGCGGCGACCGCGACAGCGAAGGCCCGGCCCAGCGCGCGGTGCTCGAGTGCAAGCGGCGTGCGCGCCACGGCCGAGGTTGCGCGCGCGCTGGCGCTGCGCTCCGGCGACGCCGTGGTGCAGGTGCGCCGCGTGCTGTCCTTCGGCGGCGTGCCCACCATCCTGGAAGACCTCTGGCTGCCCGGCAACGCCTTCAAGGGCCTGACGGCCGACCAGGTGGCCGGCTACCACGGCCCCATGTACGCGATGTTCGAGGTCGAGTTCGGCGTGCGCATGGTGCGGGCCGAAGAAAAAATCCGCGCGGTGCTGCCTGACGCAGCAGCAGGCCGCGCTGCTTGAAGGTCGAGCAGCAGACGCCGCTGCTGAGCGTCGAGCGGGTGGCCTACACCTACAACGACGTGCCGATGGAACTGCGCCGCGGCCTCTATCGCACCGATACGCACCACTATCGCAATGAATTGAGTTAGAGGGGCGACGACGAAGCCTCAGTGCATCAGCTTGCTGCATTGCAATAGAATTTTGGGTTGTTTGCATTTCTGACGACAGCACGCATGCCCCCCTTCTCCATCGAAAGCCATCCCATGACAGAGCTTGCCAAAAAGCGGCCGGAATTTCGCAATATCAACGCGCTTACCGACCTGCCCTCCTACCGCCTGCCCGCCGCGGGCTGGGTGTCGATCCTGCACCGCGTCAGCGGCGTGCTGATGTTCCTGCTGCTGCCGTTCATCATCTGGATGTTCGACACCTCCCTCTCCTCCGAAATCTCCTTCGCCAAATTCAGGGCCGCCTTCAACAGCGGCCTTTGGTTTGTTCCGGGCTTCCTGGTCAAGCTGGTGGCGCTGGCGCTGATCTGGGCCTACCTGCACCACTTCATCGCCGGCGTGCGCCACCTCTGGATGGACGTCAGCCACGCGGCCGTGAGCAAGGAATTCGGCACGAAGTCGGCGCAGTCACGCTGGTCGCCAGCGTGCTGCTCACCGCTCGTGCTCGGCGCCAAGCTGTTCGGCCTCTACTAGAACAACCAGGAGCACAAGAAATGTCCGTGAATTACGGCTCCAAGCGCATCGTCGTCGGCGCGCACTACGGCCTTCGCGACTGGCTCAGCCAGCGCGTCACCGCCGCCCTCATGGCGCTCTTCACCATGGTCGTGCTGGCGCAGGTGCATCTTCTCCCGCGGCCCCATCGGCTACGACAAATGGGCCGGCATCTTCGCCTCCCAGTGGATGAAGGTCCTGACCTTCGCCGTGATCGTCGCCCTGCTCTAGCATGTGTGGGTCGGCATGCGCGACGTCTGGATGGACTACGTCCAGCCGGTCGGCATTCGCCTCGCGCTGCAGATCTTCACGATCGTCTGGCTTGACTGGCTGCGCCGGCTGGGCCATCCAAGTGCTCTGGAGACTCTGACCATGACCTATACCAACAAACAACATCACCACGCCGCAAGTTCGACGTCGTCATCGTCGGCGCCGGCGGCTCCGGCATGCGCGCCTCGCTGCAGCTGGCGCGCGCCGGCCTGAACGTGGCCGTGCTGTCCAAGGTGTTCCCGACCCGCTCGCACACCGTCGCCGCGCAGGGCGGCATCGGCGCGTCGCTCGGCAACATGTCCGAGGACAACTGGCACTACCACTTCTACGACACCATCAAGGGCTCGGACTGGCTGGGCGACCAGGACGCGATCGAGTTCATGTGCCGCGAAGCGCCCAAGGTCGTCTATGACCTCGAGCACATGGGCATGCCCTTCGACCGCAACCCCGACGGCACGATCTACCAGCGCCCCTTCGGCGGCCACACGGCCAACTACGGCGAGAAGCCGGTGCAGCGCGCCTGCGCCGCGGCCGACCGCACCGGCCACGCGATGCTGCACACGCTGTACCAGCAGAACGTCAAGGCCAAGACCAGCTTCTTCGTCGAGTGGATGGCGCTGGACCTGATCCGCGACGCCGACGGCGACGTGGTCGGCGTCACCGCGCTGGAAATGGAAACCGGCGACCTGCACATCCTGGAGGCCAAGACCACGCTGCTGGCCACCGGCGGCGCGGGCCGCATCTTCGCCGCCTCGCACCAATGCCTTCATCAATACCGGCGACGGCCTGGGCATGGCGGCGCGTGCCGGCATCCCGCTGGAAGACATGGAGTTCTGGCAGTTCCACCCCACCGGCGTGGCCGGCGCGGGCGTGCTGCTGACCGAAGGCTGCCGCGGCGAAGGCGCGATCCTGCTTGAACAGCAACGGCGAGCGCTTCATGGAGCGCTATGCGCCCACCCTGAAGGACCTGGCGCCGCGCGACTTCGTGTCGCGCTCGATGGACCAGGAAATCAAGGAAGGCCGCGGCTGCGGCCCCAACAAGGACTACGTGCTGCTCAAGCTCGATCACCTGGGCGCCGAGACCATCCACAAGCGCCTGCCCTCGGTGTACGAGATCGGCGTCAACTTCGCCAACGTCGACATCACCAAGGAGCCGATCCCGGTGGTGCCGACCATCCACTACCAGATGGGCGGCATCCCGACCAACATCAACGGCCAGGTCGTGGTGCAGAAGGGCGACGTGCACAACGCGGTGGTCAACGGCCTGTACGCGGTGGGCGAATGCTCCTGCGTCAGCGTGCACGGCGCCAACCGCCTGGGCACCAATTCGCTGCTCGACCTGCTGGTGTTCGGCCGCGCGGCCGGCAACCACATCGTCGAGTTCAGCGACAAGGGCAGCAAGGCGCACAAGCCGCTGCCGGCCGATGCCGCCGACCGCACGCTGGAGCGCCTGAACCGCCTGGAGAACACCAACTCGCGGCGAATACGCGCAGGACGTCGCCAACGACATCCGCGCCGTCCATGCAGAAGCATGCCGGCGTGTTCCGCACGCAGGCCATGATGGACGAGGGCGTGGGCAAGATCGCCGCCCTGCGCGAGCGCGTCAAGTCGCTCGCGCTGAAGGACAAGTCCAAGGTGTTCAACACCGCCCGCATCGAGGCGCTGGAAGTCGAGAACCTGATCGAGTGCGCGCAGGCCACCATCGTCTCGGCCGCCGCCCGCAAGGAATGCCGCGGCGCCCACACGGTGAGCGACTACGAGCGGCCGGCCGACGATCCGGTCGCGCCGCTGGGCCGCGACGACGCCAACTGGATGAAGCACACGCTCTGGTACAGCGAGGGCAACCGCCTGTCGTACAAGCCGGTCAATCTGAAGCCGCTCACGGTCGAGTCGGTGCCGCCCAAAGTCCGGACGTTCTAAGACACATACAAGGTTTCACGATGAAACGCACATTCCAGATCTACCGCTACGACCCGGACAAGGACGCCAAGCCCTACATGCAGACCATCGAGATCGAACTCGACGGCCACGAGCGCATGCTGCTGGACGCCCTGATGAAGCTCAAGGCGCAGGACCCGACGCTGTCGTTCCGCCGCTCCTGCCGCGAAGGCGTCTGCGGCTCCGACGCGATGAACATCAACGGCAAGAACGGCCTGGCCTGCCTGACCAACATGCTCACGCTCAAGGGCACGATCGTGCTGAAGCCGCTGCCCGGCCTGCCGGTGATCCGCGACCTGATCGTGGACATGACGCAGTTCTTCAAGCAGTACAACTCGATCAAGCCCTACCTGCATCAACGACAACATGCCGCCCGAGAAGGAGCGCCTGCAGTCGCCCGAAGAGCGCGACGAGCTCAACGGCCTGTACGAGTGCATCCTGTGCGCGAGCTGCTCGACCAGCTGCCCCAGCTTCTGGTGGAACCCCGACAAGTTCGTCGGCCCGGCCGGCCTGCTGCAGGCCTACCGCTTCATCGCCGACAGCCGCGACGAAGCCACCGCCGAGCGCCTGGACAACCTCGAAGACCCGTACCGCCTGTTCCGCTGCCACACCATCATGAACTGCGTGGACGTGTGCCCGAAGGGCCTGAACCCGACGCTGGCCATCGGCAAGATCAAGGAACTGATGGTGCGCCGCGCCATCTGACTGGTACTGACGCCATGGAAGCCGCCGACGACCCTCGACCAGCCGATCGAGCGAACGCGCGCTCAGCAAGCTCAAGTGGCGCTGCCGCCGCGGCTTGCTGGAAAATGACCTGTTCATCGCCCGGTTCTTCGCAGCGGCACGAGGCCGGCCTCACGCTGAGGCAGGCCGCGGCCCTGAAGAATTGATGGATTTGGCGGACAACGACCTGCTGGACCTGCTGCTTAGGCGAAAGGAACCCGAGGGCGAGATAAATAGAAGCGACGTGAGACAAGTGCTCGCAGATGCTGCGCACCGTAGAAGTGTATCCTAAGCCTCTGAAACCGTTGAAAGAATCGTATGAAACTCTCCGACAACAAAGCCACCCTGTCGTTCAGCAACGGCAGCCCCAACGTCGAACTGCCCGTCTATCAAGGGCAGCATGGGCCCGGATGTGATCGACATCCGCAAGCTCTATGCCCAGACCGGCATGTTCACCTATGACCCGGGCTTCATGTCGACGGCGGCCTGCCAGTCCGCCATCACCTACATCGACGGCGACAAGGGCGAACTGCTGTACCGCGGCTACCCGATCGAGCAGCTGGCCACCCAGTGCGACTTCCTGGAAACCTGCCACCTGCTGCTGTACGGCGAGCTGCCCAACGAAGCGGGCAAGAAGGACTTCACCAAGCTCGTGACCATGCACACGATGGTCAACGAGCAGATGCAGTTCTTCCTGCGCGGTTTCCGCCGCGACGCGCACCCGATGGCCATCATGACCGGCCTGGTCGGCGCCCTGTCGGCCTTCTATCACGACAGCACGGACATCAACAATCCCGAAGCACCGCGAGATCTCCGCGATCCGCCTGATCGCCAAGATGCCCACGCTGGTGGCCATGGCCTACAAGTACAGCGCCGGCCAGCCCTACATCTACCCGAAGAACGACCTGTCAGTACGCGGGCAACTTCCTGCGCATGATGTTCGCGACGCCGTGCGAGGAATACAAGGTGAGCCCGGTGCTCGAGCGCGCGCTGGACCGCATCTTCATCCTGCACGCAGACCACGAGCAGAACGCCTCCACCTCGACCGTGCGCCTGTGCGGCTCTTCGGGCACCAACCCGTTCGCCGCCATCGCGGCCGGCGTGGCCTGCCTCTGGGGCCCGGCCCACGGCGGCGCCAACGAGGCGGCGCTGAACATGCTCTACGACATCCAGAAGGCCGGCGGCGTCGAGAAGATCGGCGAGTTCATCAAGCAGGTGAAGGACAAGAATTCCGGCATCAAGCTGATGGGCTTCGGCCACCGCGTCTACAAGAACTACGACCCGCGCGCCAAGCTGATGCAGGAAACCTGCAAGGAAGTGCTGGGCGAACTGGGCCTGCAGAACGACCCGCTGTTCAAGCTGGCCATGGCGCTCGAGAAGATCGCCCTGGAAGACGAATACTTCGTCTCGCGCAAGCTCTACCCGAACGTGGACTTCTACTCCGGCATCGTCCAGCGCGCCATCGGCATCCCGGTGCCGCTGTTCACCGCGATCTTCGCGCTGGCCCGCACCGTGGGCTGGATCGCCCAGCTCAACGAGATGATCGGCGACCCCGAGTACAAGATCGGCCGCCCGCGCCAGCTGTACGAAGGCTCGGCCCAGCGCGACGTGCAGCCCATCGCCAAGCGCTGAGCAAATCCGCCCTGGAGAGCCGGTCATCGCGTTATGCGATGACCGGCTTTTTCTTTGTGAGGGAAAATCGGCATCAGCCCTTCGCCGAACGCGATGGCCAGCCGCCTTGAAACCCTGGCTTTGACTGCCAGGTTGCTGGTTGACCACCTGGGGGCGCGGGCCGAAATAGCCGCCCCCGCGCTCGCGCAATAAAATCACCTTCTACGACTGGAAGAGCAACCCATGGGCAGAACCCTGTACGACAAGATCTGGGACGAACACGTCGTCCACACCGAAGAGGACGGCACCGCCATCCTCTACATCGACCGCCACCTGGTCCACGAAGTGACCAGCCCGCAGGCGTTCGAAGGCCTGCGCGAAGCGGGCCGCACAGGTCTGGCGCGTGAGCTCCATCGTGGCGACGGCCGACCACAACACCCCCACTACCGGATGGGAGCGCGGCTACGACGGCATCACCGACCCGATCAGCAAGGAGCAGGTCACCACGCTGGACAAGAACATCAGCGAATTCGGCTCGGCCGCCTACTTCCCCTTCCTGTCCAAGCGCCAGGGCATCGTCCACGTGATCGGCCCCGAGCAGGGCGCCACGCTGCCGGGCATGACCGTGGTCTGCGGCGATTCGCACACCTCCACCCACGGCGCCTTTGGCGCGCTGGCGCACGGCATCGGCACCAGCGAGGTGGAGCACGTGATGGCGACGCAGACCTTGCTGGCCAAGAAGGCCAGGAACATGCTGATCAAGGTCGAAGGCAAGCTCGCCCGCGGCGTCACCGCCAAGGACATCGTGCTGGCCATCATCGGCCGTATCGGCACGGCCGGCGGCACGGGCTACACGATCGAGTTCGCCGGCTCGGCCATCCGCTCGCTCAGCATGGAAGGCCGCATGACGGTCTGCAACATGGCCATCGAAGCCGGCGCACGCGCCGGCCTGGTGGCCGTGGACGAGAAAACCATCGAGTACGTCAAGGGCCGTCCGCTGGCTCCCACGGGCCTCGAGTGGGATCAGGCGGTCGCTTACTGGATCACCCTGCAGTCCGACGCCGACGCGAAGTTCGACACGGTGGTCGAGCTCGACGCCGGCGCCATCATTCCGCAGGTCACCTGGGGCACCTCACCCGAGATGGTGCTGGGCGTGGATGGCCGCGTGCCGGACCCCGACAAGGAAAAGGACGCCAACAAGCGCGACGCCATCGAGCGCGCGCTGGCCTACATGGGCCTGGAACCCGGCAAGGCCGCTCAGCGACATCTACGTGGACAAGGTCTTCATCGGCTCGTGCACCAACAGCCGGATCGAGGACATCCGCGAGGCCGCGGCCGTGGTCCAGAAGCTCGGCCAGAAGGTCGCGAAGAATGTCAAGCTGGCGATGGTGGTGCCCGGCTCCGGCCTGGTGAAGGACCAGGCCGAGCGCGAGGGCCTGCACGAGATCTTCAAGGCCGCGGGCTTCGAGTGGCGCGAGCCCGGCTGCTCGATGTGCCTGGCCATGAACGCCGACCGGCTGGAGCCGGGCGAGCGCTGCGCCTCCACCAGCAACCGCAATTTCGAGGGCCGCCAGGGTGCCGGCGGCCGCACCCACCTGGTCAGCCCCGCGATGGCAGCCGCCGCCGCCGTGCACGGCCATTTTGTCGACGTCCGTCAATTCGCTTGAGAGATAACATGAAAACCATTGCCACCCTGATCGCCCTGTCTTTCGCCCTGGCCCTTGCCGGCTGCAATACCTTTCGCGGCCTCGGCCAGGATATCCAGAAAGTCGGCGACAAGATCGAAGACAAGGCTTCGCGTAAGTGATGCAGAAATTCACCGTACACAAGGGGCTCGTCGCCCCGATGGACCGCGAGAACGTCGACACCGACGCGATCATCCCCAAGCAGTTCCTCAAGTCGATCCGCAAGACCGGTTTCGGCGTGAACCTGTTCGATGCCTGGCGCTACCTGGACCCGGGCGAGCCCGGCCAGGACCCGGCCAGCCGCAAGCCCAACCCGGACTTCGTGCTGAACCAGCCGCGCTACAAGGGTGCGTCCATCCTGCTGGCGCGCAAGAACTTCGGCTGCGGCTCGTCGCGCGAGCACGCGCCCTGGGCGCTCGACCAGTACGGCTTTCGGGCCATCATCGCGCCGAGCTACGCCGACATCTTCTTCAACAACTGCTTCAAGAACGGCTTGCTGCCGATCGTGCTGTCCGAGTCCCAGGTCGCCCAGCTGTTCGATGAAGTGGCGGCCTTTCCCGGCTATCAGCTCACGATCGACCTGGAGCGGCAGGTCGTGGTCAAGGCCCAGGGCGAAGAGCTGGCGTTCGACGTCCAGCCTTTCCGCAAGTTCTGCCTGACCAACGGCTTCGACGACATCGGCCTGACCCTGCGCCAGTCCGACAAGATCAAGGCTTTCGAAGCCGAACGGCTTGCAAAGAAGCCCTGGCTCGCCCACACCCTCAGCCGCTAAGCACAAAAATGAAAATCGCAGTTCTGCCGGGCGACGGCATCGGCACCGAGATCGTGGCCGAAGCCGTCAAGGTCCTCAATGTCCTCGACCTGAAGTTCGAGATGGAAACCGCCCCGGTGGGCGGAGCGGCCTACGAGGCCCATGGTCATCCGCTGCCGGATGCCACCCTCAAGCTCGCCAAGGAGGCCGACGCCGTGCTGTTCGGCGCCGTCGGCGACTGGAAGTACGACAAGCTCGACCGGCCGCTGCGCCCCGAGCAGGCCATCCTGGGCCTGCGCAAGAACCTGGGGCTGTTCGCCAAC
This sequence comes from uncultured beta proteobacterium, assembly GCA_963722025.1. Classification (GTDB taxonomy): domain Bacteria; phylum Pseudomonadota; class Gammaproteobacteria; order Burkholderiales; family Burkholderiaceae_C; genus Ramlibacter. The sequence continues at coordinate 192,990 of CAVRNE010000027.1, read as the reverse complement.
TTCCGCCCCGCGATCTGCTACGAGCAACTGGTCGATGCTTCCAGCCTGAAGCCCGAACTGATCGCCGGCCTCGACATCCTGATCATCCGCGAGCTGACGGGCGACATCTACTTCGGCGCGCCGCGCGGCCGCCGCACGGCGGTGGACGGGCATTTTCCAGGCAGCGAGGAGGCCTTCGATACGATGCGCTACTCGCGCCCGGAAATCGAGCGCATCGCCCATGTCGCCTTCCAGGCGGCGCGAAAGCGCAGCAAGCGGGTCACCAGCGTGGACAAGGCCAACGTGCTGGAGACCTTCCAGCTGTGGAAGGACGTGGTCACCGAAATCGGCAAGCAGTACCCCGACGTGGCACTGGACCACATGTACGTGGACAACGCCGCCATGCAGCTGGTGAAGGCGCCCAAGAAATTCGACGTGGTGGTCACCGGCAACATGTTCGGCGACATCCTCTCGGACGAGGCCGCCATGCTCACCGGATCGATCGGGATGCTGCCCTCGGCCAGCCTGAACGCCACGCAACCAGGGCCTGTACGAACCGAGCCACGGCAGCGCACCCGACATCGCCGGCAAGGGAATTGCCAATCCTTTGGCTACAATATTGTCTGCCGCCATGATGCTTCGCTTCTCCCTGAACCAGCCCCAAGCCGCCGACCGCATCGAGTCCGCGGTGAAGGATGTGCTCGCCTCGGGCCTGCGCACGGCGGACATCCACTCGGACGGCACCAGGAAGATCGGCACGCGCGAAATGGGCGACGCGGTCGTCGCGGCCATTACGAAAAAGACCACCAAGGGCTAACAGCTCCGGTTCGTCGCGCCCCTCCCCGGCCCGAACGAGCCGGGGGACAAAAGGTTTGAAGATAACTTTTGAAAGGGCGATGAAATGAAACTCTCCAACGGACAACAACCGCTGGTCGGCCTGGTAGGCTGGCGCGGCATGGTCGGCTCCGTCCTCATGGACCGCATGCAGGCCGAGGGCGACTTCGCCCTGATCGAGCCGATGTTCTTCTCGACTTCCAACGCGGGCGGCAAGGCCCCCGCGCAGGCGAAGAACGAAACCACGCTGAAGAACGCCTTCGACATCGAGGCCCTGAAGAAGTGCGACATCGTCCTCACCGCCCAGGGCGGCGACTACACCAGCGAAGTGTTCCCCAAGTTGCGGGCGGCCGGCTGGAACGGCCATTGGATCGATGCGGCCTCCACGCTGCGGATGAAGGACGACGCCGTCATCATCCTCGACCCGGTCAACCTGCCGGTCATCAAGAACGCGCTGTCCAAGGGCGGCAAGAACTGGATCGGCGGCAACTGCACCGTCAGCTGCATGCTGATGGGCGTGGGCGCGCTGTACAAGGCCGGGCTCGTCGAATGGATGAGCAGCATGACCTACCAGGCTGCGTCCGGCGGCGGCGCGCAGCACATGCGCGAACTGCTCACGCAGTTCGGCACGCTCAACGCTGAAGTCAGGCCTTTGCTGGACGACCCCAAGTCGGCCATCCTCGAGATCGACCGCAGAGTGCTTGCCCGCCAGCAAGGCATGTCGTCCGCCGAAACCGAGAACTTCGGCGTGCCCCTGGGCGGCTCGCTCATCCCCTGGATCGACAAGGACCTGGGCAACGGTGTTTCCCGTGAAGAGTGGAAGGCCGGCGCCGAAACCAACAAGATCCTCGGCCAGGGCGAAGGCTTCGGCACGCCCGCTACCCCGGTGGACGGCTTTTGCGTACGCGTCGGCGCCATGCGCTGCCACAGCCAGGCCCTCACCTTCAAGCTGAGGAAGGATGTGCCGCTGGCCGATGTCGAACAGCTCATCGCCAACGACAACGCCTGGGTCAAGGTGGTGCCCAACAACCGGGAGGCCACGCTGAAGCACCTGACCCCGGTGGCCGTGACGGGCACACTGGACATTCCGGTGGGACGCATCCGCAAGCTGGCGATGGGGCCCGAATACCTTGGCGCCTTCACCATCGGCGACCAGCTGCTGTGGGGTGCCGCGGAGCCACTGCGCAGAATGCTGCGCATCCTGCTCGACGCTTGAATTCGAACTCGTCCGTATCAACGGCCTGTAATCACTGGTTACAGGCCGTTGTCACGTCACCACACGACCCGCCTGTAACTATGCGCTCATTCACGGTCCTAAAGTTAAAAGCTGTCTCAGCTTGTCAGTCTAAGACATTGATGCTATGGTCCTTTTTAGCAAATTCAGCGTCGAGGCGTGTGTTCGCATGATGAGAAAAAAGTTGGCTGGAGACCGAGCAATGGAGGCGCAGAAACCGATGGAAAAACCGCACTGGCGTGCAACCGCTCTGGCAGTCGCCACGGCCGTGCTGTTTGGCGTTTCCGCATCGGACGCCCATGCCCTTGCCTTGGGTCGGATCACCGTACAGTCAGCCATTGGCGAGCCGCTGCGTGCAGAGATCGAAATCCCCGAGATCAATGCGGAAGAGCTGGCGAGCTTGCGCACCACGGTTGCCTCGCCGGAAGCGTTTCGCGCCGCAGGCCTCGAGTACAACCCGGCGCTCAACGGTATCCAGATCACCATGGAGCGACGCAGCGACGGCCGTCGTTTCCTGCGGCTGTCGAGCCAGCGCCCCGTCACCGAGCCCTTTGTCGACCTGATCCTGGAAACCAACTGGTCATCGGGCCGCATCGTGCGCGACTACACGCTGCTGTTCGACCCGCCGAGCCTGCGCCAGAGCGCGCCGCCCCTCGCTGCACAGGTTCCGGCCACTGGGCCTTCGCAAAAGGCGCAACCGGCCGCACCCGCTCCTTCGGCTCGTGCCCCCGCCGCACCCGCTGCCGCGGTTGGCGGCGCAACCGCTAGCCCGACACCCGAAACCGCCGAGGCCAAGCCACCTTCGGGCGATGGCAAGCAGGTCACCGTAAAAGCCGGCGACAGCGCGGGCAAGATCGCAGCAGCGAACAAGCCGGCGAACGTGTCGCTGGACCAGATGCTCGTGGCCTTGCTGCGCGCCAATCCCGATGCCTTCATCGGTGGCAACGTCAACCGCTTGAAGGCCGGCGCGGTACTGGATGTACCCACCGAAGAGCAAGCCGGCCTCGTGCCCCCTGGCGAAGCCAAGCAGACGATCATTGCCCAGAGCCGCGACTTCAACGAATTCCGCCGTCGCCTCGCCGAGGGCCTGCCTGCCACCGGCATCGGCGCTCCCGACCGGCAGGTCTCGGGCAAGGTCACAGCCCAGGTCGAAGAGAAGAAGGCTGTCGCCCCCACGCCCGACAAGCTCACGCTGTCCAAGGGCGCCGTCCAAGGCAAGTCCACCGAGGACAAGATCGCCAGCGAGCGCGCCGCCCAGGAAACCGCCACCCGTGTGACGGAACTCAACAAGAACATCAGCGACCTCAACAAGCTCGGCATCCCCACCACTTCGGCGCCATCTCCTGCTACCAGCGCGAGCGCCGCGAAGCCCGGCGTGACCTGCCGATAGGGTCCGCCGGCGCGGTCAAGCCTGTTACAGCGCCCCCCATGGTCACGGCGCCTCCGGTCTCGGCCGCAGTTACAGCCCCCGCATCCATCTCAGCAGCTTCCGCTCCCGCACCGGCCGCCCCCGGCGCGGTGGTAACCGCCCCCGCCATCCCCGCTTCCGGGGCGGTCTCGCCCAGTCCGGATGCGGAGTCCTCGGCCTCTCAAGTCGCGACTGGCGCCGCGTTGCCCGCGAGCGCTGCAGCCAGCGCAGCCACGGCAGCACCCGCGCCCGTCTCTGCCGCCTCGGCCACGAAGGCCGCGCCCGCTCCTGCGGCTGCGGCCAATACCAACCTGGTCGAAGACCTGCTGGAAAATCCAATCGTTCCCGCGTCCATTGGCGGGATCCTGGCCCTCTTGCTGGGCTTTGGTTTCTATCGGGCCCAGCAGCGCAGGAAGTCGACCCAGGTCGACAGCTCTTTCCTGGAAAGCCGCCTGCAGCCCGATTCGTTCTTCGGCGCCAGCGGCGGCCAGCGCATCGATACCAATGACGCCGGCGGCACCGGTTCGTCCATGGTGTACTCGCCCAGCCAACTCGACGCTGCCGGCGACGTGGATCCGGTGGCCGAGGCCGACGTGTACCTGGCTTATGGGCGCGACCTGCAGGCCGAGGAAATTCTGAAGGAAGCGATGCGCACGACGCCGCAGCGCGTGGCCATCCACAGCAAACTGCTCGAAATCTACTCCAAGCGCCGCGATGCCAAGGCATTCGAACTGGTCGCGACCGAGGCGTACGGACTGACGCGCGGCGAAGGCCCGGATTGGCAGCACATCTGCGAACTGGGCCAGGAACTGGATGCTTCCAATTCGCTGTACCGGGGCGGCCAACCCACCTCGGGCTCCTCGGCGGCTGCGCCGGGCAAGGCTGCGGCTGCGGCTGCAGGAAGCTTCGCCGCGACGATACCGACCCAGGCATTGCCGGCCTCCACGCCGGCCGCCAGCGACCTGGACCTGGACCTGGACCTTGATTTCTCGCTGGGCGACGACGCGCCTGCAGCGCCGGCGCCCACCCATGCGGCGACCCAGCCCATCGTGAACGGCGCCGCCACGCAGCCTGTCCCCAGCCTGGACATGGACTTCGGCCCGGCCACGGTTGCGCTGGAATCGCCCGCGCGCCTGGATGCACCCAATCTCACACTCGACCCGAACAGCCTGAGCTTCACTGCCACGCCGCCAAAAGCCGCTGTCGCCCACCCCGGCTGCCGCAGCTGCGCCTGCTGCCGAGGCGGGCATGATCGAGTTCGACCTGGGCGCGCTGTCCCTGGATCTTCCCGGGGAGCCGACAGCCGCAGCGCCCGCAGCCAGCGAACTCGACACGGACGAGGCGCAGGTGAGCACGCAGGGTGCGTCCCTGATCTCCACAGGCTTCGACGACGACGCCCGCGGCGACCCGCTGGCTACCAAGCTGGCGCTGGCCGAAGAGTTCAACGCCATCGGCGACCCGGACGGCGCACGCAGCCTGGCCCAGGAAGTCCTGGCCGAGGCTTCCGGCGACCTCAAGAACCGGGCCCAGCGATTTCTCGCCGAAATCAGCTGACCCCGGGACTTCCTTGAAGGCCCGCCAATGAGGCTGGCTCTGGGCATCAGCTACAACGGGCAAGCCTACGAAGGCTGGCAGAGCCAGCCCTCGGGCCGTACCGTCCAGGATCGGCTGGAACATGCCCTCACCCAGTTCGCCGCTCAGCCAGTCACCACCGTTTGCGCCGGGCGCACCGATGCCGGCGTGCACGGACTCATGCAGGTCGTTCATTTCGACACGGCGCTGGATCGGGAAGACTTCTCCTGGGTGCGCGGCACCAACCGCTTCCTGCCGCCCGACATTGCCGTGCAATGGGCCCAGCGCGTTCCCGACGCCTTCCATTCGCGTGCCTGCGCCACGGCCCGGCGCTATGCCTACGTGGTGTTGGAGTCCCCGGTGCGGCCCAGCGTGGACGCCGGGCGAGTGGGTTGGGTGTTTCGCCCACTGGACGAAGCTGCCATGCAGGAAGCGGCATCGCTGCTGATCGGGCAGCACGATTTCACTTCGTTTCGCGCATCCGCCTGCCAGGCCAAGTCGCCCGTCAAGACCATCTCCCGGGCGGAAATCAGCCGCCGCGGCGCCTATTGGCGCTTCGAATTCCAGGCGGACGCCTTCCTGCATCACATGATCCGCAACATCATGGGGTGCCTGCTGCAGGTGGGCCAGGGCCATCAGGAGCCGCAATGGATGGGCCAGGTGCTGGCGGCCCGCGATCGAGACGCCGCGGCGCCGACCTTTTCGCCCGATGGCCTGTATTTTCTGGGCCCCGTCTACGGCCCCGAATGGAACCTGCCCAGCCGTACGGCTGCGTATGATTGGTTGCCATGAGCGCACGCTGACCCGTACACGAATCAAGATCTGCGGCCTGACGCGCGAGCAGGACGTGGATGCGGCCGTGGCCGCCGGAGCCGACGCGGTGGGGTTCGTGATGTACGACAAGAGCCCGCGCTTCATCTCGCCGGAGCGGGCTGCCGAGCTGGCCCGGCGGTTGCCCCCTTTCGTCACCCCTGTGCTGCTGTTCGTCAACGCGCCGGCGGCCCAAGTCGTGGCGGCCTGCGAACGCGTGCCCGGCTCGGCCATCCAGTTCCATGGCGACGAGACGCCGCAGCAATGCCTGGAGGCAACTGCCGGGGGCCGGCGCCCGTTCCTGCGGGCCGCGCGGATCCCCCTGGATGACAGCCCGTTCGACTTGCTAAAATTCGCTTCCGATTACGCCAGTGCCCAGGCGATCCTGCTCGACGCCCATGTCGAGGGATACGGCGGCGAAGGGAAAGCATTCAATTGGTCACGTCTTCCTCCAAGCGTCAACTGTCACCTCGTTTTGTCTGGTGGATTGACGCCTGCAAACGTGACCGATGGCATCGTGCAGGTGCGGCCGCGCTGTAAGACGCTGGCCGTCGATGTGAGCTCCGGCGTCGAGATTTCCAAAGGGATCAAGGACGCGGAAAAGATCAATCGGTTCGTCGCGGCCGTGCGTGCCGCAGACGCGCTACTTGCCTGAAATTACATGCCCTCCTATCAACAACCCGACCCGACGGGCCACTTCGGGATTTACGGCGGCAGCTTCGTCAGCGAAACGCTGACCCACGCCATCAGCGAACTGCGCGAGGCTTACGCCAAGTACCAGCATGACCCGGAGTTCCTGGAGGAATTCCGCTACGAGCTGGCGCACTTCGTCGGCCGCCCTTCCCCGATCTATCACGCCGCGCGCACGCAGCCGCGAACAGGGCGGCGCGCAAATCTACCTCAAGCGCGAAGACCTCAACCACACGGGCGCCCACAAGATCAACAACGTGATCGGCCAGGCATTGCTGGCCAAGCGCATGGGCAAGCCCCGCGTGATCGCGGAAACCGGCGCCGGGCAGCACGGTGTCGCCACCGCCACGATTTGCGCGCGCTACGGCCTGGAATGCGTGGTCTACATGGGCAGCGAGGACGTCAAGCGCCAGAGCCCCAACGTCTACCGCATGAACCTGCTGGGCGCCACCGTGGTGCCGGTCGAATCCGGCAGCAAGACCCTCAAGGACGCGCTCAACGAGGCCATGCGCGACTGGGTGACCAACGTCGAAAACACGTTCTACATCATCGGCACCGTGGCCGGACCGCACCCTTACCCGATGATGGTGCGGGACTTCCAGAGCGTGATCGGCAACGAGTGCCTCACGCAGATGCCGGAGCTGACCGGCGGCCAGCCCGACGTGGTGGTCGCCTGCGTCGGCGGCGGCAGCAATGCGATGGGTATCTTCTACCCCTACATCCCCTTCGAGAAGACCCGCCTGATCGGCGTGGAGGCCGCCGGCGAGGGCCTGGAAAGCGGAAAGCATTCGGCTTCGCTGCAGCGCGGCACCCCTGGCGTGCTGCACGGCAACCGAACCTACATCCTGCAGGACGAAAATGGCCAGATCACCGAAACCCACAGCGTCAGCGCCGGCCTGGATTACCCCGGCGTCGGCCCGGAGCATGCCTGGCTCAAGGACATCGGCCGCGCCGAGTACGTCGGCATCACCGACAAAGAGGCGCTGGAGGCTTTCCACTACCTGTGCCGCACCGAAGGCATCATCCCGGCGCTCGAGTCCAGCCATGCGATTGCCTACGCAATGAAGCTGGCCGCCACCATGAAGCCCGAGCAGAAAATCCTGGTCAACCTGTCCGGCCGTGGCGACAAGGACATCGGCACGGTGGCCGACCTGGCCGGCGTGGATTTCTACGATCGCCCGTCCATGCGTGGACTGCAGGTGAAAGGCGGCAAGTCAATGAGCCCCCACGCTCACATCCGTTCGCTGCCCCCCGAGGGGGCGCATGCCTCCCTAGAGGCGGCTCGTCGGGAGGCATCATGAGCCGTGCCGCAAATTCGAATCGCTGAGCGCGGCCGCAAGGCGCTCATCCCTTACGTCACCGCCGGCTTCCCGTTTGCGGACATCACGCCCGAGCTGATGCACGGCATGGTTGCGGCCGGGGCCGACGTCATCGAACTGGGCGTGCCGTTTTCCGACCCCATGGCCGACGGGCCCGTGATCCAGAAAGCCGGCGAAAAGGCGCTGGCCCTGGGTATCGGCATGACCCAGGTGCTGGCCATGGTGAAGTCGTTCCGCGCCAAGGACGGCACCACGCCGGTGGTGCTCATGGGCTACGCCAATCCGGTCGAGCGCTACGACCTGGTCCACGGCAAGGACTCCTTCATCCGCGACGCCGCCCAGGCCGGGGTGGACGGCATCCTGGTGGTGGACTACCCGCCGGAGGAATGCGAGGAGTTCGCCGCAAAGCTCAAGGCCAAAGGCCTTGACCTGATCTTCCTGCTCGCACCGACCAGCACCGACGAGCGCATGCGGCAGGTCGCCCGGGTGGCCAGCGGCTATGTCTACTACGTGTCGCTCAAGGGAGTGACAGGTGCCGGGCACCTGGATACCGACGCGGTGGAGCAGGCGCTTCCGCGCATCCGCCGCCATGTGAACATCCCCGTCGGCGTCGGCTTCGGCATCCGTGACGCTGCCACCGCGAAAGCCATAGGCAAAGTTGCCGATGCGGTGGTGATCGGCACCAGGATCATCCAGCTGCTGGAAGCCCAGCCGCGCGAAAGCGCTGTCGCCGCCGTGGCCGATTTCCTGCGCGGGGTCCGCTCCGCGCTGGACGCATAATGATGACCCTCCAAGGAGTATTCCACGTATGAGCTGGCTCGAAAAACTGCTTCCGCCCAAGATTCAGCAAACCGACCCGGCCGACCGGCGCCAGGTCCCGGAAGGCCTGTGGGTCAAGTGCCCCAGCTGCGAGACCGTGCTGTACAAGACCGACCTGGAGCAAAACCAGAACGTCTGCCCCACCTGCAGCCATCACCACCGCATGGGCGCGCGCGCACGCCTCAACGGTTTTCTGGATGCCGAGGGACGCTACGAGCTGGGCCAGGAAGTGCTGCCGGTGGATGCGCTCAAATTCAAGGACAGCCGGCGCTATCCCGAGCGGCTCAAGGAAGCGCTGGAGAACACCGGTGAAACCGACGCGCTGGTGGTGATGGGCGGCGCGGTGCACAGCATCAGCCTGGTCGCGGCCGCCTTCGAGTTCGATTTCATGGGCGGCAGCATGGGCAGCGTAGTGGGCGAACGGTTCGTGCGCGGCGTCGAAGCCGCGGTCGAACAGAAAGTGCCCTTCGTGTGCTTCACGGCTACAGGGGGCGCCCGCATGCAGGAAGGCCTGCTGTCCCTGATGCAGATGGCCAAGACCAACGCGGCGCTGACCCGCCTGGCCAAGAAGGGCCTGCCCTACATCAGCGTGCTGACGGATCCGACCATGGGCGGCGTGAGCGCGGGATTCGCCTTCGTGGGCGACGTGGTGATTGCCGAGCCCAAGGCGCTGATCGGTTTCGCAGGGCCGCGGGTCATCGAATCCACCGTGCGGGTGACCTTGCCCGAGGGCTTCCAGCGCGCCGAATTCCTGCAGACCAAGGGCGCCGTGGATTTCATCTGCGACCGGCGCGAGCTGCGCAAGACTGTGGCGCATGCGCTGGCCATGCTGCAGCGCCAGCCCGCCGACGCGGTGAGTTGATCACTAAACGCTACGCGTTTTTAAGTGGCTGATCAGATGTAAGGCCGGGAACCCGGCCTTAGCATCTCGCGCTGCATGTTATTTCGCGCGACCGACGATGAACCGATTCAGCGCAGCACGGCCCTGCAGGTAGGCCAGCATGATGGCGGCCACCTGCAGCGCCACCAGGAAGGCCAGCGGCGTCAGGTCGATGCCGCCCACCAGCGGGATCAGCTTGCGCCAGGGACGCAGCAGCGGCGCGCACAGGCGTTCGATCACGTCAACAATGGGCGAATCGGCCTGCACCCAGGACAGGATTGCATAGACGATCACCAGGCCCGTGAGGCCCGAGATCACCAGCCGCAGCACACCGAACAGCGCCAGGACGGGCAGCAGCTCAAACCCGCCCATGCGGCCCGTCAACAGCCACAGCAGGCCGAACTGGGCCAGCTCGATCAGGTACACGCCCACCAGGCTTGCCGTATCCCAGCGTCGCATGGCGGGCAGGATCCTGCGCAGCGGCAGGACCAGCCAGTCAGTGAGCGCAAACACGAAACGTCCCACGGGGTTGCCGAACGAGATGCGCTGGTGCTGCATGTACAGCCGCAGCAGGCAAGCCCCGCCAAGCAGGCCGGCCGCAACATCGAGCAGGAAAGAAATGATTTGATAGGCCATAGCGCGCGGGTAGTCGGTCGTGGGATGATAGCGGCCAGAGAAGCGAAACCAATGCCGTCAGCCCTCACCCTGCAGTCCCTGCCGCTGTTCCCCCTGGGCGCGGTACTCTTCCCAGGCGGCGTACTGCAGCTGCGCGTTTTCGAGGTGCGCTACCTGGACATGATCGGCCGCTGCCACAGGGCCGGCGCACCATTTGGCGTGGTTTTGCTGACGCAGGGCTCGGAGGTGCGGCAGCCGGGCAGCAAAGAGGCCTTCTCCAATGTCGGCACTTTGGCGACGATCAGCGAACTGGAAAACCCCCGTCCCGGCCTCATGATGATCCGCGCCATCGGTGCGCAGCGCTTTCGCATCACCGCCAGCGACCAGCTCAAGCATGGCCTGTGGATCGCCGACGTGGAGCGTCTGCCCGCCGACATCGCGGTGCCCATCCCGGACGACCTGAAGGTCACCGCCACAGCCCTGGGCAGGCTGATTCATTCGCTGCAGGAAAAAGCCGGCGCACCCGGCCAGATGCCGCTGCAGGGCCCCTGGCGGCTGGACGATTGCGGCTGGGTGGCCAACCGCTGGTGCGAGCTGCTGCCGTTGTCTGCGCAACTCAAGCAGCGCCTGATGGAACTGGACAATCCCTTGGTACGGCTGGAACTTGTCAGCGACGTGCTCGCCCGAACGGGCATTGCTCGCTGAGCCCGTTCACGTTCACTTTCCGTTCTCCATGATCAAGACCGTGCTGGCGTGGCCGCGATCCGTCAAACGGCTCGTGGTCGTCGCGGTTGATATCGCCAGCGCACTTGCAGCGACTTGGCTGGCGTTCAGCCTGCGCCTGGACACCCCTCATTGGCCGCAGGGCGCGCAATGGGCAGTGTATGCACTGTCCCCGATCCTCGCGGTCCCGGTATTCACGCGCCACGGCCTGTACCGCAGCATCTTCCGCTACACGGGCATGGCCGCCATGATCGCTACGGCCAAGGCCGTGGCCATCTATGCCGCGCTGTTCGTGTGCGCGCTCCTGGCAATGCGATTTTACGGCTTGCAGGGAGGCTTGTACGGACTGCCGCGAAGCGTCGGGATCCTGCAACCGCTGATCTTCCTGATGCTGGTCGGCGCCAGCCGGGCATCGGCCCGCTTCTGGCTTGCGGGGCTGATGACCAAGAGCACGAGGCCCAAGGGAAACCTGCTGATTTACGGCGCCGGCACCTCCGGCGCCCAGACCGCGGCGGCGATCACCGGTTCCCGCCACTTCTCGATTGTCGGATTCGTGGATGATGATCCCAGCAAGGCCGGACGGAACATCAACGGTGTGCGGATTTACGCCTCTCAGGAGGTGGAAGGCGTTGTTCGCCGCTTCGGGGTCACCGACATCCTTCTGGCATTGCCCAGCGTCGGCCGGCAGCGGCGGCGCCAGATCCTGGACGGGCTGCAGGGCCTGCCCGTCCACATCCGGACACTGCCCGGCATCGTGGATCTGGCCAGCGGCAAGGTCACCGTGCAGGACTTCCACGAGCTCGATATCGAAGACCTGCTGGGCCGCGAACCGGTCCCAGCGAGCCCCGACTCGTTGGCTCAGATGCTGTCGCACCAGGTGGTCATGGTGACCGGAGCGGGCGGCAGCATCGGCAGCGAACTGTGCCGGCAGATCGTCAAGGAAGACCCAGGCAGCTGGTGCTTGTGGACCACAACGAGTTCGGGCTTTACAGCATCCACCGCGAACTGCAGGAGCGTTGCCAGGCCGGGGGCTATCCGGTTTCGCTGGTGCCGCTCCTCGCGAGCGTGCAAAGCTACTCCACGCATTTCGCAGATATGCCGCGACTATCGGCCATCCATCATCTATCACGCGGCAGCCTACAAGCACGTGCCCCTGGTCGAAACAAACATCGCCGAAGCCGTTCTTAACAACGTGTTCGGCACGGCCGCGACCGCGCGGGCGGCCATCGAGTGCCGGGTCAGCCATCTTGTGCTTGTGTCCACCGACAAGGCCGTCCGTCCCACCAATGTCATGGGCGTCACCAAGCGCATTGCCGAGCAGGTGCTGCAGGCCCTGGCCGCGCTGCCGGAGGCGGATTTTGGCGGGCTGAATGAAGACGCTGGGCGGCCTGGTCCCCTGCAGTACGCGCTTTTCCATGGTCCGTTTCGGCAACGTTCTCGGCTCCAGCGGCAGCGTGGTGCCGCTGTTTCGCAAGCAGATCGAGGCGGGCGGACCCGTGACCGTCACGCACAGCGAAGTCACCCGTTTTTTCATGACCATCCCCGAGGCGGCTCAATTGGTGCTTCAGGCGGCAGTCATGGCTCAGGGCGGTGAGGTGTTCGTCCTGGACATGGGCAAGCCCGTGCGAATTGTCGATCTGGCCCGCCGGATGATCTCGCTCTCGGGTCTGACCGTGCGCGACAGCCAGCGCCCGGATGGCGATGTCGAAATCGCGCTCACCGGGTTGCGCCCGGGCGAGAAGCTGGTCGAGGAGCTCCTGATCGGCGCCGACCCGGTGCCAACGACCCATCCCCGGATCATGAAAGCCCGTGAGGCCTACACCGCTTGGGCCCAGTTGTGCCCACTGCTCGATGACCTCAAGCGCGCGGCAATCGCAAACAGCCATGAGGAAATTCGCGCCATCCTGGTGCAGCTGGTACCAGAGAGCCGCCTGAGCCAGATCGACGAACCCGTGGGCGTTTCAGCGAGCCGCGCCCGCGAGTGCAATCTATATGATTGAGGGCCTTTCAGAAGGTGAATCCCAGCGCATGATGAACTTCGACAACGAAACTATCGCGGTCATCGGGCTTGGCTATGTAGGCCTGCCCCTTGCGGTAGCTTTCGGGAAGAGCAGGAAGGTTGTCGGTTTCGACACTAATGCGAAACGCATTGCGGAACTGGCTGCCGGCTTCGACCGGACCATGGAAACCGACGCCAGCGCGCTGGCCGAAGCCCGCCAACTGGCGTTCACGTCCAACGAAGAGGACCTGAAGCGCTGCAAGATTTTCGTCGTTACCGTTCCTACGCCGATCGACCAGGCCAACCGGCCGGATCTGCGCCACCTGCGCGACGCGAGCGACCTGATCGGGCGAGTGATGCAGCCGGGCTCGCTGGTGATCTACGAATCGACTGTCTATCCCGGAGCAACCGAGGAGATCTGCGTTCCCGCTCTGGAGCGAAGCTCTGGATTGACGTACCAGAAGGATTTTTTCTGCGGCTACAGCCCTGAGCGGATCAATCCGGGCGACAAGGCACATCGGCTCGAGAACATCCGCAAGATCACCAGCGGCTCGACCCCCGAAGCCGCCGACGCGGTCGATGCACTGTACCGCCAGATCATCATGGCCGGCACGCACAAGGCCAGCAGCATCAAAGTGGCCGAGGCGGCGAAGGTGATCGAGAACACCCAGCGCGACGTCAACATCGCATTGATCAACGAGCTGGCGCTGATCTTCCACCGCATGGGCCTGGACACGCTGGAGGTGCTCGAGGCAGCGGGCACCAAGTGGAACTTCCTGCCCTTCCGGCCTGGACTCGTGGGCGGCCATTGCATCGGCGTCGATCCCTACTACCTGACTCACAAGGCGCAGGAGCTGGGTTACCACCCCGACGTGATCCTGGCCGGCCGGCGCATCAACGACAGCATGGCCGAGCATGTGGCCGACCGCGTCGTCAAGCTGATGCTCGGCAAAGGCATCGATCTGCTGAACGCGCCGCGTTCTTGTGCTGGGTCTCGCCTTCAAGGAAAACTGCCCCGATTTGCGCAACAGCAAGGTCGTGGACATCGTTCGGGCACTGGAGACCTATCGAATGACGGTGGACGCGTACGACCCCTGGGTGGACGGCGACGCGGCACGGAAAGAGTACGGCATCGAGTGCATCCCCTCGCCCCAGCCGGCGAGCTACGACGCCATCGTGCTGGCGGTGGCTCACCGTGAGTTCGTGGCGCTCGGAACGAATGGCGTGAGGGCCCTGGGCAAGCCCGGCTGCGTGGTGTTCGACGTCAAGAGTGTCATGCCTGCGGGCGCGGCGGACGGACGGCTCTGATCATGAAAGTTCTAGTCACGGGTGCGGCCGGGTTCATCGGCATGCATGTTTGCCAGCGCCTGCTGGAGCGAGGCGACACGGTCTTCGGTATCGACGACCTGAACGACTACTACGACCCGGCCCTGAAGCGGCGCCAGGCTGGCGCGGCTGGAAAAGCACGCGGCCTTCAGTTTCGGTCATCTGAACATCGCCGATCGCGCGGCCATGCAGGAAGCTGTTCGGCAAGGCGGGCGCATCGGCCGTCGATCCACCTGGCGGCGCAGGCGGGCGTTCGCTATTCCCTGCAGAATCCCGCTGCTTATATCGATTCCAACCTCGCGGGATTCGGCAACGTCCTCGAAGGGTGCCGCCACCATGGCGTGAACCACCTCGTGTACGCAAGCAGTTCCAGCGTGTACGGGGGCAACAAGGCGATGCCGTTCAGCGAGCACCAGAACGTCGATCACCCCGTCAGCCTCTATGCCGCCACGAAGAAGGCCAACGAGTTGATGGCGCACAGTTACAGCCACCTGTTCCGGCTGCCGACCACGGGACTGCGCTTCTTCACGGTGTATGGCCCCTGGGGCCGACCGGACATGGCATTGTTCCTGTTCACCAAGGCGATGCTGGCCGGGCGACCGATCGACGTCTTCAACAACGGTGAAATGCTGCGCGGCTTCACCTACATCGACGATATCGTGGAGGGAGTCATCCGCGTGATGGACAAGCCGGCGACGCCCGCAGCCGCATTCGACCCTGCGCAGCCCGACCCGGCCACGAGCAATGCGCCCTATCGGGTTTTCAATATCGGCAACAGCGAGCCGGTGCCGCTGATGGCGTACATCGCGGCGCTGGAAAAAGTTACCGGCATCAAGGCCCAGAAGAATTTTCTGCCGATGCAGCCGGGTGACGTACAGGCCACCAGCGCGGACACCGCGGAGCTGGACGCGTGGGTGGGCTTCAAGCCCGAAACGACCGTGGAAGTCGGCGTCGAGCGCTTTTACCGTTGGTACCATGACTACTACCGGGTCAGTGAAGGAGCTCAACCGTGAGCTCGCATCAGCAGGAGATCGCGCGGGGCGAACGGTTCGAATTCGGTGCCAACTGGCAGCGCTTCATCCACCAGCTGGACGAGCCGCGCATCACGCGGGCGGAGGAGTCGCTGCGCGAACGCCTGGGGCTGGCCGACCTGCGAGGGCGGCGCTTCCTCGACATCGGAAGCGGCTCCGGCTTGTTCAGCCTCGCCGCCCGGCGCCTGGGCGCCACGGTGCATTCCTTCGACTACGACCCGCAGTCGGTGGCCTGCACGCGCGAGCTGAAGCACAGATTCTTTGCCGGCGACCCGCGCTGGGTGGTCGAGTCCGGCTCGGTACTGGACGCCGAGTACCTGAAGACGCTCGGCCAGTGGGACATCGTTTACTCCTGGGGTGTGTTGCACCACACGGGCGACCAATGGCGTGCCCTGGGCAACGTGGCGCAATTGCTGGCGGACGGCGGGCGGCTATTCATCGCGCTGTATAACGACCAGGGCTGGGGCAGCCGTGCCTGGGCCTGGACCAAAGCAACCTATTGCGCCGCCCCCCGGCCGATCAAGGCCATGATCCTCGGCCTGTCGATGATCCGGCTGTGGGGACCCACCATGCTGCGCGACCTGTTGAAAGGGCGTCCCGGCGCCACATGGCGCGCGTACAGCGAGGCCGGCGAGCGGGGCATGACACCCTGGCGCGACGTGGTCGACTGGGTCGGCGGCTACCCGTTCGAGGTGTCGCGGCCCGAAGAGGTTTTCGATTTCCTGCATCGCCGCGGCTTCCAGCTTGACAGCCTCAAGACCTGCGGTGGCGGCCACGGTTGCAACGAATTCGTGTTCGTCAAGACGGGCGGATGATTAACTGGCTGTTCTCACAGCTCCAACGACCGGAGCGCGGCTGGGACCCGGTGCCGGCGGAGCACGCGCAGCAGTACGGCCGTGACGAATGGCAAGGCGTGAACGAGCCCCTGCTGGACCAGCTTGAGGACTGGCTGGGTGGCCTGGCGGGCAAGCGTGTGCTGGACCTTGGCGGCGGCCCCGGCCACTACACGGTCGCCTTCGCGCGCAGGGGCGCGTCGGTGACGTGGTTCGACGTATCGAGAAACTACCAGGCCATGGCGCAGGCGAAGGCTGCCGAACTGCTGGTGGCCGACCGCGTGCAGTTCTGCCTGGGCTACATGGACGACGCGTCGCGGGTGCTGGCCGATCGCTACGACCTGGTGTTCAATCGCATCTGCTGGAACTACGGCCGCAGCGACCGCTCATTCGCGCAGGTGGTGTACCAGCTGGTGCGTCCTGGCGGCTGCGGCTACATCGACACCACCAATACACTCTTCAACGCCGACAAGTTGTCGGCCTCGGCGCGACTGCGCACCTGGCTGAACGCAGCCTGCTCCATCAAGATCGGCCATCCCTACCCCCCGCGCGGGCGAGTCGCCACCCTGTTGCTGCGCCAGCCGATGGCACGCCTTCTGGTCGACTACACCTCGGCTTGCAGCGACCGGGTCCTGTTTGAAAAATCGAAGGCAACGCCATGAGCGCGCGTTACATCGTCCGCTTCGACGACGTTTGCCCGACGATGAATTGGGCGATGTGGGATCGCATCGCCGCCGTGCTCGACGAGCTCGCCATTCAGCCCATCGTGGCCATCGTGCCGGACAACCGGGACCCGAGCCTGAACGTTGCGCCGCCGCGCGAGGACTTCTGGGAGCGGGTGCGTGGCTGGCAGGCGGCGGGCTGGTTCATTGCGCTCCATGGGCACCAGCACCTGTACGAGACGCGCGATGCCGGGCTGATGGGGATCAATCCGTTCAGCGAGTTCGCGGGCCTGCCTTACGAGACGCAGAAGCTCAAACTCGTCAGCGCGATGCAGATCATGCGTCAGCATGGAGTGGAGCCCGATGGCTGGGTAGCTCCGGGACATTCCTTCGATGCAACCACGGTGCGGGTGCTGCTCGAACTGGGCATCGACGTGATCAGCGACGGCTTCTACCGGCGTCCGGTGCGAGCACCTGGGCGCGACCTGGATCCCGCAGCAAATCTGGCGCTTCCGGCGCATGCCCTCCGGCGTGTGGACCGTGTGCCTGCACGGCAATACGCTCACCGAGCCTGCCTTCGAGGCCCTGAAGGCGGATCTCCGTGCGCTTCGCACCACAGATCACGTCGGTGCGGGCCGTGCTGGGCGAGGCTCCTGCGCCGCGCCGCGGGCCGCTGGACCAGGCCCTGATGCATGCCTGGCGCGCGAGCCTGCGGCTGAAGCAGAGCTATCGGGCTGCCGCACATTGAAGCCGCCCTTGCGCATCGCCTTCGTCATCACCAGCCTGGGCACGGGCGGTGCGGAGACCATGCTGTTCAAATTGCTCGAACGGCTGGACCGGGCGCGCTTCTCTCCGGTGGTGATATCGCTCACCACCCAAGGGGACTTCGGCCCTCGCCTGGAGCGCATCGGCGTCCCGGTTCACTCCATTGGCATGCGCGCCGGTTTTCCGAGCCCGCTTGGGTTCCTGCGATTGGCCAGGACGCTCTCCGCGGTCAAGCCGGCCCTGGTCCACACCTGGATGTACCACGCCGACTTGCTGGGCGGGCTGGCTTCGCGCCTGGCCAGTGTCGGACCGATCGTGTGGGGCATTCGGCATTCAGACCTGTCCCGCGAACACAACAAAAGGAGCACCCTCGCCATCGTGAGGCTCTGCGCGCGGCTGTCGTCCACGCTTCCCGCACGCATCCTCTCCTGCTCCGAGCGCGCGCGGCAGATCCATGTGGCTGCAAACTATGCGGCCGACAAGTTCACAGTGATCCCTAACGGCTTCGAGCTCGATCGCTTCGGCCCGTCGGGCGAGGCCCGCGCATCGGTGCGCCAGGAACTCGGGCTGCACCCCTGACACCCCGCTGGTTGGCCATATCGGGCGGTTGCACCCGCAGAAAAACCACGCTGGGCTCATCGCGGCATTGAGCACCGTCCATCGCGAACGGCCAGACGTGCACTTCCTGCTCGCCGGCACCGGTGTCGAGCCTGGGAATCGGCCATTCTGGCAGTTGGTGGTTGACGCGGGACTGGCAGGCTGCTTGCCACGCGCTGGGCCGGCGCGGCGACGTGCCGCGCCTGATGGCTTCACTCGACGTGCTTGCATCGTCCTCGCACGGCGAAGCCTTTCCCAACGTGCTGGGCGAAGCGATGGCATGCGAAGTGCCCTGCGTAGTGACGGATGTGGGCGATTGCCAGGAAGTGGTCGGGGACGCCGGCCGCGTCGTGGCCGCGGGCGACATGCAGGGCCTGGCGACGCAGGTCCTGGACTTGCTGCGATTGCCGCCGGCCCAGCGGGCGGCACTTGGCCGGCGCGCCCGCGAGCGGGTGGCCACCAACTATGAGATTCGGCGACGTCGTGCGACGCTACGAGCAGTTCTATTGGGAGACTGCAGGCTTAGCGTAGGATGTGGGGGCGCATTGCTTCGCGAATCAATGACTACATGAAACTTTCCATTTTCGGCACCGGCTACGTCGGACTGGTCACCGGCGCTTGCCTGGCCGAGGTCGGCCACACGGTCCTTTGCTTCGACATCGACGCGACGAAGATCGACGGGCTCAACCAGGGCGTGCTTCCCATCTGGGAGCCGGGTCTGCAGGAACTGGTCGCCAGGAACGTGCGGGACGGCCGCTTGCACTTCTCCACCGAGGTGGAAAGGGCGGTCAGCCACGCGGAGGTCCAGATCATCGCGGTCGGCACGCCCGCTAACGAAGACGGTTCCGCCGATCTGCAGCATGCGCTGGCGGTCGCCACGGCGATCGGGCGGCACATGCACGGCTACAAGGTCGTCGTCGGCAAATCCACTGTGCCGGTCGGCACCATGGACCGGGTGGAGACGGCGATCCGCGAGCAGCTTGCACAGCGCGGCGCCGAATTATCCTTCGACGTCGTCTCGAACCCCGAATTCCTCAAGGAAGGCGCGGCTGTCAGCGACTTCCTGAAACCGCACCGCATCGTGGTCGGCACACGGTCGCCGCGAGCACGCGAGCGGTATGCGCGAGCTCGTATGAGCCGTTCAACCGAAATCACGACCGCGTTCATCTCATGGACGTGCGCAGCGCGGAACTGACGAAGTACGCCGCCAATGCGATGCTGGCGACCAAGATCAGCTTCATGAACGAGCTTGCCAACATGGCGGAGCATTTGGGCGCGGACATCGAGGAGGTGCGCAAGGCCATCGGCGCCGATCCGCGGATTGGCTACCACTTCATCTACCCCGGCTGCGGCTATGGCGGCAGCTGCTTTCCCAAGGACATACGAGCGCTGGAGCGCGCAGCCGCGGACATCGGCTATGACGCGCAACTGCTGCGGGCCGTGGATGCGGTGAACGTTCGCCAAAAGGAGACGCTCTTCGCCAAACTCGCGGCACATTTCGGCGGTGCCGCAGAGCTTGGTGGCCGGTGCATCGCCGTGTGGGGCCTCTCGTTCAAGCCGCAAACCGACGATATGCGCGAAGCACCGAGCCGAACCCTGATGGAAGCGCTTTGGCAGGCCGGCGCCACGGTGCGGGCCTTCGACCCGGTCGCCATGGGTGAGGCACAGCGCATCTACGGTACGCTGCCGCACTTGCGGCTGACCCAGGATCCCTATAGTGCGCTCGAAGGTGCCCACGCGCTGGTCATCTGCACTGAGTGGCAGCAGTTCCGCTCCCCCGATTTCCTGGAGATGGCGCGGCGGCTGCGCGCAAAGGTGCTGGTGGACGGCCGCAACCTCTACGCGCCGGATCGGTTGCGTGCCGACGGCTGGGCCTACTATCCGGTCGGCCGGCCGGTGCCCGACGGCGTCGCAGCTGCCTGACGATCGGCGGCCGGTGCGCAAAATTCTGTTCCTCATCCCCACGCTCACCGGGGGCGGCGCCGAGCGGGTCATCGTGACTCTGCTCACGCACCTGGATCGCAGCCGGTTCAAGCCGACGCTGGCCGTCGTCGACCTTCGGGGTGCCGCCTTCCGCGCCGACATTCCGGCCGACGTGGAACTGGTAGACCTGCAGGCCACCCGCGTCCTTTACGCCCTGCCTTCGATCGTCAAGCTGATCTGGCAACGGCGGCCGGACGTCGTTTTGTCGACGCTGGGCCATCTGAACCTCGCCCTTTCGATCGTGCGCCCGCTCTTTCCGCGCGGCATCCGCACCATTGCGCGCGAATCGTGCGTTGTGAGCGAAGTCCTGACTTCTATCCGCTTCCCGCGGCTGTGGTCCTTTCTCTACCGTCACTTCTACCGCAAGCACGATCTCGTGGTCTGCCAATCGCAGGACATGCACGATGACCTGACGCGGACCTTCGGCTTTCCAGCCCATCGCTCGGTGATCATCCACAATCCGGTGGACATGGAAAAGATTCGCAATAGCTCGGCGCGCCCGTCGACCATCCCGCGTTCGGGCTGGTGGCCCGGTCCTCGTGGCGGCCGGCCGGCTGGAACACCAGAAGGGGTTCGACCTGCTTATCGAAGCCGTGGCGCTGCTGCCGGATGCGCGAGTCCAGGTGGTGATTCTGGGCGAAGGCCCGCTGGAAGGCGAACTGCGCGCGACCGTGCGAAAACACGCCTGGAGGAACGCGTGCACTTTGCCGGATTCCAGAAGAACCCGTATGCCTGGATTGCCAAAGCGGATGCATTTGTGCTGTTGTCGCGCTACGAAGGTTTCCCAAACGTTGTGCTGGAAGCGCTCGCGTGCGGCACGCCCGTGATCGCGACCCCGGCGCCGGGGGGATTCAACGAGCTGCTCGGCAGCCGGACCCGAATGCGTAGTCGCCGCCGCCATCAGCGCTCCGGCGCTCGCCGACGCCATCCAACACTGGCTCAACGGGTCACGCGCGACGGTGGCAGAGCAGGCAGTCGCGCCGTACGCGGTGCAACGCATCGTCAGCCGCTACCAGGAAATCCTGCAGTGAAGCCTCCTGACCATGTGCGGCATCGCTGGCTTCGTCGGTTTCGGCAGCCACGGGCAACGAACGCCCGGAAGTGATCGGCACGCGCATGGGGCGTGCGATTGCACATCGCGGCCCGGACGATGAGGGAATCTGGTGCGACGCGGACGCCGAAGTTGCGCTGGTCCACCGCCGATTGTCGATCATCGAACTCTCGGCGGCGGGGCACCAACCGATGCTTCGCCGTCGGGACGCTTCGTCGTGGTCTATAACGGCGAAATCTACAATCACGCCGAGCTTCGCGCGCGGCTGCCCACCGGCCAGGCTTGGCGGGGGCACTCCGACACCGAAACCCTTCTGGCCGCCTTCGAAGCCTGGGGCATGGAGGCGACGCTCAAGCGCGCCATCGGTATGTTCGCCATGGCGGTATGGGACCGCCAGCTGCGCGTGCTGACGCTCACCCGCGATCGCGCCGGCGAGAAACCGCTGTACTACGGGCGTCACAACGGCGTGCTGCTGTTCGGCTCGGAGCTGAAGGCATTGAAGGCCCATCCTGCGTTCCAGGACGAGATCGACCGCGATGCCCTTGCACTGCAGCTCTTCCACAACTACATCCCGGCGCCGCATAGCATCTACCGCGGCATCCGCAAGCTGCCGCCCGGCACCTTTTTGCAGATCCATGGCGATGCCCTCCGCCGTCAAGGCGACGAGCTGCCGACGCCCGTACCCTACTGGCGCTGGCCGCAGCCAGGGTCTTCGCAAGCCGCGCCTGCTTTGCTGGAGAACGATGCAGATGCGATCGCGCAACTGGACGAAACGCTGAGTCTCGCCGTCCGCCGCCAGATGATGTCGGATGTGCCGCTGGGCGCGTTCCTCTCCGGCGGGGTTGATTCGTCGACCGTTGTCGCGATGATGCAAGCGCAATCGACGCGCCCGGTGCAGACGTTCAGCATCGGCTTTCACGAAGCGGGCTACGACGAGGCCAGGCATGCAAAGGCGGTCGCGCGTCACCTCGGGACCGACCACACCGAGCTGTACGTCACCTCGCAGGATGCACTTTCCGTCATCCCGGCGCTGCCGCAGTTTTACGACGAGCCGTTCTCCGATTCTTCGCAGATTCCACGCTCCTGCTCGCTCGAATGGCACGCAAGCGCGTGACAGTGTCGCTCTCCGGCGATGCCGCCGACGAACTCTTTGGCGGCTATTCGAGGTACATGCGCATCGCTCGGGCTTGGTCGTCAATCAACCGCATTCCTTCCTTCGCGCGGCGGCATGCTGCGGCGATGATTCGCTCAGTACCGGTGCCGCTGTGGAACGGTCTCGCGCTGCCGGTCCGCGCCTTCCTGCCGGTGCGCGGCCGCAACATAGGGCACAAGGCCCACAAGTTCGCGGGTTTGATCGACCAGGATGACCGCATGCGCTTCTACCGGCGCTTTGATTGTCACTGGCCTTTTCCGGAACAGCTGGTGATTGGCGCCGGCAGGCTGCAGCCGCATTCCCCAACCGATGGTCGCCTGGGCTACCAGGAGGAAATGATGCTGGCCGATGCTTTGGCTTACTTACCCGACGACATCCTCGCCAAGGTGGATCGTGCTGCGATGGCCGCCAGCCTGGAAACGCGGGTGCCGTTCCTGGATCCGGACGTCATCGAACTGGCCGCCAGGCTGCCCCTTGCGATGAAGATTCGCCATGGGCAGGGGAAGTGGGTGCTTCGGCAGGTGCTGGACAAGTACGTCCCGCGCGAACTGGTGGAGCGGCCCAAGATGGGCTTCGGCGTGCCGATCGATTCCTGGTTGCGCGGGCCGCTGCGCGACTGGGGCGAAGCCTTGCTGGACGAGTCGCGCCTGCGCAATGAAGGTTATTTTCATCCGGAGCCTATCCGCCAAGCCTGGCGCGAGCACCTCTCTGGCCGGCGTAACTGGCAGTACCAGCTATGGGACGTGCTGATGTTTCAGCTATGGCTGGAACATCAGCGAAGCAGCTGACCGTCGAGCTAATTTTTTTTTTTTTTTTTTTTTTTTTTTTTTTTTTTTTTTTTTTTTTAAAAAAAAAAAAAAAAAAAAAAAAAAAAAAAAAAAAAAAAAAAAAAAAAAAAAAAAAAAAAAAAAAAAAAAAAAAAAAAAAAAAAAAAAAAAAAAAAAAAAAAAAAAAAAAAAAAAAAAAAAAAAAAAAAAAAAAAAAAAAACAAGCAGGCCATCTATCTCTTGCGAATGCCGTCGCGTGGGCCTGCATCGTAGTCGAAGCTCACTGCTGGGATGCCGTGCGCAAGTGCTTCTACCAGTGCGTTAGGGAACCCTTCACGGCGTGAACTCATCACGTAAAGATCGGCATGCTCGTACCACTCCCGGAGATTCCCCATGCGGCCCCGGGCAGTAAGACGCGGCCTTCCAGGCGTAGCACTTTCAATTACGCGCTCGAGCTTCGAACGCAGCGGGTCCCTCCCCGAGGATCACGAGATCCCAGCTCGGATACTTCGGGACAAGCTTGCAAAAAGGCCTGCAACAGCCACTCGTATCCTTTTTCCTCACAGAGGCGCCCAACCGCCAGCAACCCAAGGCTCCCACCGCGACAAAAATTTCCCGGGCTGACGTTCGGCTCCCCGTGCAGGCACCGGCCAAAGCGCGGCGTTGGGTATGACGGTCACCCGCCGCGCCTTGGTATTGGCTTAATCCATGGCACTGTTTCGCGAGCGAGCCCCGCAGGGCCACCCAGCCGCGCCATAGACTCGCCTACGCATGCCCCCCCCAGAATGGGCTGAGGGGAAATGTCGGCGGGTGCGAACGTTCCGTGCCAACAGCCCTAACGCCCAACCCATAAGCGGCGAACGCAAGGATCACATTTGCGGCAGTCATCACCCCTAACGCGACATCGGGCCGGCTCTTGCGCAATACCCGTCGCAGGGCACTCACTCGGCGGAAGTTTTGCCACGCCGCATGAAACGCGTTTCGGCTGTTGCCGGTAAGGTTCAGGGAAATTCTGGTATCGCGGGTGCAATTCATAGAAATCCAGGCCGATGGGTGCCAGTTTAAGCACCGTGATTTCCCATCCCGCAGCGACCCAATGGTTGGCCAAATCGGCACGTGACCCGCTCAGCGCCACCACCTTCCATGGAATAAAGGATGATCACCAATCGCTTCATAGGTAGGTTTTGATTGAGGACACGCGACGCCCTTGACCCGCATAGACACGCTTCACTCTGAGGTGTGGCAGCCCAATAGTAATAAGGTAGCCGCGCATACACATCACCGCACGTCGAAAGCGCAATTCCGTTGATTCCCAGCACCGGGGTGAGAAACACCATGGCGACCAGTTTTACCAGTAGATTCACGCCGGCGACCGCCGCGATCGCCCGATGGCGCCGCTGGCTGGCCAACAGTGAAACCAGCACAATCGCGGCAAAATAGAAAGGTAGCTGTATCAGCCCATAGCGCAGGACTTCGGCGACGATGGCCGTGTCTTGCGCGGTGAATGCGCCGCGTTCGAAAAGCACTTTTACACCCAAAGGTGCCAACCACCAACTCGCAATTAACGTGACAGCGCCCAGGACGAACAGGATTTGCACCCAATAGTTGGCGACCCGAAATACCTGTTCTTCCCCTTGTGCCTGGGCCCTTGAAAAAACCGGCAGAGTCGCCCGGGATACTGCGACGGCACCCAAGCCGAGAAATCAAAGTGAGGATTCGGTTGGAGTAGCCCAGTGTCGCTATGGCGCCCGGGCCCAGATGGCGGCAAAAAACTGGTCCATGATGCCGGTGAAGCTCATTAGCGCCTGACCGGCCAGCATGATCCCGAAACCCCGCCAGAACGGAGTCCATTCGGGCGACCGGCGAGTAAAGCGCGGCGGCTCGAGCTCCCCATGACTTCTCAAAGGAACCGCAAGGGCGATCAGATGGCAGGCAAAGCCCACAAGCGTGCCCCAGACCAGCGGCTCGGCTTCCCCGCCGGGGAAAGCAAACAGTGCGACAAGAATCACCAGCGCAGGTGTGCTTTCAAGAAGGGTGTTGGTGTGGCGTCCCGCTGCCAGCATCCAGGCGGAAAACAGGCCGATGACGACCCCGAGTGGCGCCAGTACGGCCAACCGCGGGGCCATATCAGAGGCAATGGCCGCCGTGGCAGGCGGAAGCCCTGCCCACGACGAATGGAGCACAGCGGCAGACCGCTCCAGCCCGCAAGTGCCAGGGCCAGCCCCAGCAGGATGACGAAGCCCAGAAGCTCCGACCGGAAGCGGGGCAACTCGCTCGGATCGGTTTGTCGCATGCGAGCGGCCAGCGGAACAAGTACAACGGTTAGGATACTGAACCAAACGCCGATCGGCCAACTTACCAGGTTGAAGACGAACAGGTAAGCATCCACCTCCCTACTGAGGCCGTAACGATAGGCGATCGCCATCTCCTTGGCGGCGCCTGCGAGCTTGCCGACAAAGACGAACAGCGCGACCCACGCCATGCTTTTCGCAATGGCGTGGTGATCCGGATGCGCATTGCGAACACGAGCGCGAATTGCCCAGAACAACTTCATCGTCGAATGGCTGATTCCATGCAAGTTGACGCGATACGGATTCCTGGTGGTCACAGAAATGGGCAGCCCGATGCGGGACGTCGGGCCCGTCCTGAAGCACAATCCGGCTTTGGCTGCGAACGCGCCCAGATCACCAATGATAGCGAAGACAGGCACCAGCGACAGTCACCCGGCAAGCCCGCCGCCCGCGATGCTCTTTGACGACGCGGGCGTCGCCTTGGCGCGTCTGACGAAAACGAAGCTTCTGTTCGTGGTGAATGTGGACTGGTTTTTCATGTCCCATCGGCTGCCCATCGCCCTGGAGGCGATGCGCCGAGGCTACGAGGTGCATCTGGCGACGGGCTGACCGACCGGCGGGAGGCCTTGGTCGCACTCGGACTGCAGGTTCACGAACTGCCGCTCCAGCGCAGCGGAGCCAGAGTGCTGGGTGAATTGCGCACGTTGCGCCGGATCGCCGCCGTCATGCGGACGGTGCGGCCGGACATCGTCCACTTGGTGACTGTCAAGCCGGTCGTGCTGGGCGGCATTGCGGCACGCCTGGCCCGCGTTCCGGCGGTGGTGGCGGCGGTCTCCGGCCTGGGCTTTGTTTTCACCGCGCGCGGCATCAAGGCGAAGCTGCTGCGTGCCATCGTCGTCGCGTTGTACCGGGCGGTTCTCGGCCATCCCAACATGAAGGTGATTTTCCAGAACGGCGACGATCAGCGGCTGCTGCAAAGTTTGACGGGGCTGGAGGATGCGCGCAGCGTGATCGTCCGCGGGTCGGGGGTGGATCTTGCCCAGTTTGCCGTGCGACCCTTTCCTGCGGAGCCGGTGGTCGTGCTTTTTGCTGCCAGGCTGCTGCGCGACAAAGGTGTCGAGGAGTTCGTGGAAGCGGCGCGAATGCTGCGACAGCGCGGCGTGAATGCAGTGTTCCGCCTGGCTGGTGCACCGGACCCGGAAAATCGGGCGAGCGTGGGGCATGAGGAACTTCGCAACTGGAGCGAGTCTGGTTGCGTCGAGTTTCTGGGTCATTTGGGTGACATGGCACAGGTGCTCGCCGGCGCTCATATGGTCGTCCTGCCTTCTTACAGGGAGGGCCTGCCGAAGGTGTTGGCGGAGGCTGCCGCTTGCGGTCGCCCCGTCATAACGACCGACGTGCCGGGCTGCCGCGACGCGATCGTCCCGGGCGTGACCGGACTGCTGGTACCACCCCAAGATGCAGAGGCTCTTTCGGTTGCCATCGAGCGCCTGATCGCCGATCCTGGAATGCGCGCTCGCCATGGGCGCGGCCGGCCAGGCGTTTCGCGGAACGCGAGTACGCCATAGGGCACATCGTCGAGCAGCACCTTTCGCTATACCGCCATCTGCTGGGCGCCACATGAGGGCACTCGTTACCGGTGCTACGCGGCCAGGTGGGGCGCGCGCTTCTTCGCAGCCTCGCCACCGACCCCGAGTGGCAGCTGCGAGCCGCGGTGCGCGTGTTTCCTGCAGCACCCGTGAAGCCGGCTGCGAAT
Source organism: uncultured beta proteobacterium (assembly GCA_963722025.1). Lineage (GTDB taxonomy): Bacteria > Pseudomonadota > Gammaproteobacteria > Burkholderiales > Burkholderiaceae_C > Ramlibacter. Next base: position 165,893 of record CAVRNE010000027.1, on the reverse strand, counting down.
ACGTTGGCCTCGGCGACCTCGGCGCAGGCGCGGATGTAACGGGTATCGCGACTGGTTGCGACGTCGTGATCCACGCCGCCGCCCGGGTTCACGTCATGCGCGAAACCCGAGCGGCGCCAACTACGGCCTACCAGGACACCAACGTTGCGGGCACGCTGCGTGTGGCGCGGGAAGCAGCGCGCTGCGGGGTCCGGCGATTCATATTCATCAGCTCGGTGAAGGTCAATGGCGAGAGCAGCCCTGCGGGACGCCCATTCCGCGAGGATGACCCGCGCCGACCCCCAGGACCCCTACGCGATCAGCAAGTAGGAAGCGGAGCTGGGCCTGCGACAGCTCTGTGCGCGCAAATGGGAATGGAGTTTGTAGTCATCCGACCGCCGCTTGTTTATGGTCCCGAAGCTGTCGCGCAACTTCCTGGCGCTGGCGACGCGCATAAAGCGGGGGATTCCGTTGCCGCTAGGGCGCATCGCGCAATCGAAGAAGCCTGGTGGCCATCGACAATCTCGTGCATTTCACCCGCCTGTGCATGGAACATCCAGCAGCAGCCAACGAAACTTTTCTCGTGAGCGACGGGCACGATCTTTCAACCGCCGGAACTGGTCAGCGGCATGGCCGCGGCGCTGGACCGGCCGGCGCGGCTGCTGCGCGTGCCCGAATCGATGCTGCGCCTCGGCGGAATGCTCGCGGGCCGGCGGCTCGCGGCTCAGCGCTTGCTGGAAAACCTGCAGGTGGACATTGGCAAGGCCCGCCGAAGTGCTTGCACTGGAACCCGCCCATAACGATCGAGGAAGGCTTGCGACGTGCCATGCAGCCTTTGCGCGAGGCATGAAGCGCTGCTTCGACATAGCGGTCGCGCTGGTTGCCGGCCTGCTTTTGCTGGCACCCGGGGTGCTGATCGCGCTTGCCGTCAAGCTCACGTCAAACGGACCGATTCTCTACTGGTCCGACCGGGTCGGCCGTCACAACCGACTGTTCCGGATGCCCAAGTTCCGCTCCATGTACGTCGACGCGCCCACGGTTGCCACCCACCTTCTTGCCGACCCCGGCCGCTGGATCACCCCGCTCGGGCGCTTTCTGAGGGCTAGCAGCCTGGACGAACTGCCACAGCTGTGGAGCATCCTGAAGGGGGACATGAGCCTAGTGGGCCCTCCGCCCTGCCCTGTTCAATCAGGATGACCTCATTGCCCTTCGCAACCAGCATGGGGTGCAGGCCTTGCGGCCTGGGTTGACGGGCTGGGCGCAGATCAATGGCCGCGACGAATTGGACATTCCAGAGAAGGTTGCGCTGGATGTCTATTACCTGCATCACCGCTCGCTGGCATTGGATTTGAGGATACTTCTGCGCACAGTTACAAAGGTGTTCGCACGCGACGGCGTCGCCCATTGAGCCCACGCGCCGGCCCTGCGGGGGCCAATAGTGGTTAAAACTAGAATATAGAGTTGCGCCCGCATTCGGGCCTTTCCATCGGGGCACCGCCCCCGCTTCTTCAAGAATCCTTATGCAAGACGACGAAAACCAGCTGATCGCCGAGCGCCGCGAAAAGCTCAAGGCCCTGCGCGAAGCACAGCGGCAAGGCAAGGGCGTGGCGTTCCCCAACGACTTCAAGCCCGGCCACCATGCCGCCGACCTGCTTGCGCACCACGGCGACAAGACGACCGAACTGCTGGCAGAACAGGGGACCACGGCCAGCATCGCGGGGCGGATGATGCTCAAGCGGGTGATGGGCAAGGCCAGCTTCGCCACCCTGCAGGACGGCACCGGCCGGTTCCAGGTCTACGTGACGCGCGACGACGTGGGCGAGGAAACCTACGCCGCCTTCAAGCACTGGGACCTGGGCGACATCGTGGCCGCCGAAGGCAAGCTGTTCAAGACGCGCACGGGCGAGCTGTCCCTGCACGCCACCAGCATCCGCCTGCTCACCAAGAGCCTGCGGCCGATGCCGGACAAGTTCCACGGCGTCGCCGACCAGGAAGTGAAGTATCGCCAGCGCTACGTGGACCTGATGACGGACCCCACGCGCCCGCGATCGTTTCGTGGCGCGCAGCAAGGCGGTCACCGGCATCCGCGACTTCATGGTGTCCAACGGCTTCCTGGAAGTGGAAACGCCGATGCTGCATCCCATCCCGGGCGGCGCCAACGCCAAGCCCTTCGTCACCCACCACAACGCGCTGGACCAGGAGATGTTCCTGCGCATCGCGCCGGAGCTGTACCTCAAGCGCCTGATCGTCGGCGGCTTCGAGCGGGTGTTCGAGATCAACCGCAACTTCCGCAACGAAGGGATCTCGGTGCGGCACAACCCCGAGTTCACGATGATGGAGTTCTACGCGGCCTACTGGAACTACCGCGACCTGATGGACTTCACCGAAGCCCTGATTCGCGACGCCGCCCAGAAGGCCGCGGGCACGCTGCAACTGAGCTACGGCGGCAAGCCGGTCGACCTGGCGCAGCCGTTCGAGCGGCTGACCATTCGCGAGGCGATCCGCAAGCACACCGAGGCGGGCGACGAGTGCCGACAGCCGCGACTGGCTGATCAACGCCTTGCGCAAACTGGGCATGAACGAGGAGAAGGACAAGCTGTCGGCCCGCTCGCTGGCCGAGCCTGCAGGTGATGTTCTTCGAGGAAACGGTGGAAGAGAAGCTCTGGCAGCCCACCTTCATCATGGAACACCCAACCGAAATCTCGCCGCTGGCCCGCGCCAATGACGCCCGGCCGGAAGTGACGGAGCGCTTCGAGCTCTACATCACCGGCCGCGAGTTCGGCAACGGCTTCTCGGAGCTCAACGACGCGGAAGAACAAGCCGCCCGGTTTGCGGCCCAGGTCGATGCCAAGGATTCCGGCGATGACGAAGCCATGTTCTACGACCACGATTTCGTGCGCGCGCTGGAATACGGCATGCCTCCCACCGGCGGCTGCGGCATCGGCATCGACCGCTTGATGATGCTGCTGACGGACAGCCCCAGCATCCGCGACGTGATCCTGTTTCCGGCGCTGCGCCGGGAATCCTGATCGGCCCCATGCCGGGCCGTCTGGCCCATACGCTGGGCATCGATTTCGGAACCTCCAACTCGGCCATCGCGGCCGTGGCGAGCGACGGGCTGGCGCGGCTTGTTCCTCTGGAGGGTGAAGCGACCGCGCTGCCGACCGCCGTCTTCTTCAACGCCGAGGATCGCAGCATCCACTTCGGACGCGATGCAATCGGCCTCTACCTGAGCGGCACCGAGGGCCGCCTGATGCGATCGCTCAAGAGCCTGCTGGGAAGCAGCCTCTTGCAGGAGAAGACCGCCGTCCCGGACGGGCTCGTGAGTTTCCAGGACGTGATTTCCAGATTCTTGAATGAGCTGGGGAAACGCGCCGAGCGGCATCTGGGCGGTGGACCCCGCCATGTCGTCATTGGCCGGCCCGTGCATTTCGTCGACGACGACCCGGCGCGCGATCGCAGGGCCCAAAGCGCGTTGGGCAAAGCAGCAACAGCAGCGGGCTTCGGCGAAGTGTCGTTCGAGCTGGAGCCCATCGCTGCGGCGTTCGACTATGAGAGACGCGTCAACCGCGAGGCGCTCACGCTCATCGTGGATATCGGCGGCGGCACCTCGGACTTCACCGTGGTGCGCCTGGGACCCGCACGCGCCGCGCGGCGGGACCGCGCGGACGACATCCTGGCGACCAGCGGCGTCCACATCGGCGGCACCGATTTCGACCGGAAACTGAGCCTGGAACAGGTGATGCCGCTGCTGGGGCTGCGCCATCACGGGCCGCAGGGCCGCGAAGTTCCCAGCGCGATCCTTTCCGACCTGGCGACGTGGCATCTGATCAATTGGCTCTACACGCCAAAGATGCTGCAGCAGGCAGAGCAACTGCGGACCAATTACAGCGATACACGCATGCACGACCGCCTCCTGGCCGTGCTGAAACAGCGCCTTGGACACCGACTCGCCGGCGAGGTCGAGCAAGCCAAGATTCGCAGTTCCGGCGCCGACGGCCCGGTGAATATCGATCTGTCCTGCATCGAACCCGGCCTGGGCGCCGAACTCGATGCGCACGCTATTGAGCGTCATTTGGCCGGACTGCTGGAAAAAGTCGTCCTGTGTGCCCATGAGTGCGTTCGCCGGGCGGGCCTGAAGGCTGCGGATCTTGATGCGCTCTACCTCACAGGCGGCTCCTCGGCCCTCCTGCCTTTCCAGCAGGCGCTGCGCCGCGCGTTCCCCGAGACCGAACTTGATCGAAGGCGATCTGTTCGGCGGCGTCGCATCGGGCCTGGCCTATGCGGGGGAACGGGCCTGAACTACCTGGCAGGCTATCCCGAGGCGACCCTGGCGCAGGTGCGCAGCCTGATCGCACAAGAACGATTGGGCGAATGGCTGCTGGAAAAATACCCCGATGCCCACGGCATTCGCACCGACAAGGCGCTGTACGACTACGTCATGGAGCTCAAGAACACCTTCCTGCGCAGTTCCAGTCCCTTGAGCAAGATCGTTTATGACAGCAAGCTCCAAGTCGTCCAGCACGCGCTCGGCACGCACACAACCGTGTCTCGGGTACAGGGAAGCAAACTCAAGGCCAAACGCGAGATCCGTGTGGCGGCCCAGTTGCGCGAGGCGCCGCTGGAATTCCTGCGCATGATCGCTGTGCACGAGCTGGCCCACCTCAAGGAACGCGACCATGACAAGGCTTTCTACCAGCTGTGCACCCGCATGGAACCGCAATACCATCAGTACGAGTTTCACCTGCGCCTGTACCTGACTCATCTCGAGGCCGGAGGCAAGCCGGCTTGGTGATGCAAACCGCCGATAGTCAGGGAATCAGGTCCAGCGCGTGGATGTAGCCGGGGTGCGCCATCAGCGCATCCCAGGGCATGGCCGGCGCGGCCGGCAGCAGCGCCAGGCGCCGGCGTTCGCTCGCTCCGTTGGGCTGCCATCCGCCCTTGAGCTGCGCCTCGGCCAGGCCATCGAGCAGTTCGTCGACGGCCTCGCCCTCGCCCTACCGACTGGTTGCACAGCAGCACCATGTCGCAACCGGCGTTCAAGGCCGCAACGCCGGCCTCGGTATAGCTCACCTCGCGCCCGTCGATCACGCGCGCACCCGCCATGCTCAGGTCGTCGCTGAAGATGGCCCCGCCAAAGCCCAGCTGCGCGCGCAGGATGTCGTTCAGCCAGCGGCTGGAAAAGCCCGCCGGCCGCGGATCGACCTTGGGATAGATGACGTGCGCGGGCATCACGCTGGTCAGCGTGGTGTTGAGCCATTGGTAAGGCGCGGCGTCGTCGGCCAGGATCGCCTTGAGGCTGCGCCGGTCCACCGGAATCTCGGTGTGCGAATCCGCCTTCACGAACCCGTGGCCGGGGAAGTGCTTGCCGCAATTCGCCATTCCGGCAAGCAGCAGGCCATGCATGAGGCTCTTGGCCAGCAGGGCGGCCACCCGTGGATCGCGGTGGAAGGACCGATCGCCGATGACGCCGCTTTCACCCCAGTCCAGGTCAAGCACCGGCGTGAAGCTGAAGTCCACGCCACAGGCTCGCAGCTCGGCGCCCAGCACATAGCCGGTGGCGCTGGCGGCGTTGGTTGCCGCCATGGCGTCCCGCATCCACAGCTCGCCCAAGGCTCGCATCGGCGGCAGATGCGTGAAACCGTCGGTCCGGAAGCGCTGCACCCGGCCGCCTTCGTGATCCACGCAAATCAGCAGGTCGCCCCGGATCGACTTCATCTCGGCGCACAGGTCGGCCAGCTGGGCGCGGTCCTGCCAGTTGCGGCCGAACAGGATCATGCCTCCGGTCAGCGGGTGGGCAAGACGCCGGCGATCGGCCGCGGTAAGGGAGGTCCCGGCGATGTCCAGGACCAGGGGTGCGTGTTCGCTCATTTAGTTTTCTTTCTTCTCGACCACGACGAAGCTGGCCGCATAGTCGGTTTCATCCGTCACGGTCACATGGGCCGTCAGGCCCTGTTTCTCGAACCATTCCTTGAGGCCGCCATGCAGCACGATGACCGGCTTGCCGCTGGGCAGGTTGGCTATTTCGCACAGGCGCCAGGTCATCGGCATGCGCAGTCCCAGGCCGACGGCCTTGCTGAACGCCTCCTTGGCGGAAAAACGGGTCGCCAGGAAGCGCAGGCCGCGTTCCGGCCAGCGCGCGCTGCGGGCTTGCCAGACGGCCAATTCGCCATCGCTGAGGACCTTGCGGGCGAAGCGCTCGCCGTTGCGCTCCAGCGTAGCCCGGATACGGCGAACGTCGCAGACGTCGGTCCCTATGCCGTGGATCATCGCGGTCAGCGCCCCTGGGACGCCTGTTCGATGGCGGCGAGATAGGCCTTCACCGTGGCCGTATATCCGAGCTCCAGCGCGTCGGAGATCAGGGCGTGGCCGATCGACACTTCGCCAACCTCGGGCACCGCGCGCAGGAATGCGGCCAGATTCTGGCGATTGAGGTCATGGCCGGCGTTCACGCGAAGGCCGGCCGCCCGGGCGGCCTGCGCGGCTTTGGCAAAGCCGCTGCAACACCTCGTCTTGCCGCGGCGTGCCGAAAGCGCTGGCATAGCTTTCGGTATAGAGCTCCACCCGGTCCGCGCCAAGCGCCTTCGCGGCGGCCATGGCATCCGGCAGCGGGTCCATGAACAGGCTGACTCGCACACCCAGCGACCGGGCTTCGTCGATCACGGGCCGCAGCCGCTGCGCGTCCGCCTTCAGGTCCCAGCCATGATCGCTGGTGAGTTGGCCTTCGCTATCGGGCACCAGGGTGCATTGGTGGGGCCGGAGGTCGCGCACGAAATCCATGAGGTTGTGGAAGGGGTTCCCCTCGATGTTGAACTCGGCGCCGGGCCAGGAGCCAAGCAGCTGGTGCAGATCACGCACGTCGTCGGCGCGGATGTGGCGCGCATCGGGACGTGGATGAACCGTGATGCCCTGGGCGCCGGCCTCCAGGCACAGGGTCGCCGCGCGAACAACACTGGGAATGCCAAGGTGCCTGGTGTTGCGCACCAGCGCCACCTTGTTGAGGTTCACGGACAGCGCGGTTTTTGTCGCGGTCATGAGGTTATATCCATCAGAGGGCCTGCAGATCCATCATCAGCTGCCGGGTTCGCAGCGTTGTCACCCCGCAATGGTAGTGCAGCAAGGTGCGCAGTTGTGGCTTGAGCTCGGCCATCATGTGGGCCGCTTGCTGCAAGGTGGCGTTGAAAGGAGCCGGGTCGTCCAGCGCCCGCTGCAAGGCCTGCCACTGTGAACCGCTGAGGCTGCCACGGGCCTCGGAGTCGCGCGAAGCCACCAGGCCGGCCTCCGGCACCAGGCTGTAGCGCGCGTCCGGTTCCAGCGGCCCCAGCGTCAGGGTTTGCAGGTCGAGCGACGGCAGCAGGCCGATCTCGCGCAGCAGCAGCAGTTCGAACGCGCGAAGCGCCGGCTCCAGGGCTTCGCCGTGCTCGGAGGCCAGGACGCTCACCGCCGCCGCGTAGGCGTCGAAGAGCCGCGGATGGGCGTCGTCGCGCGCCAGCAGCCTGCAGCAGCAATTCGTTGAGGTAGTAGCCGGACAACAGGGCCTCGCCCGTAGGCATGACCTGGCCGCCCACCCATTCCGCGCCTTTGAGGGTGCGAATCTCGGCGTCGCCGCCGAAGGCCACGCGCAATGGCTGCAGGGGCAGCAGCACCGGCCGGAAGTTCGAGCTGGGTTTCTTCGCCCCTTTGGCGACCAGGGCGACGCGGCCGTGATGGCGCGTGAATACCTCGAGGATCAGGCTGGACTCACTCCAGTCGTAGCGGTGCAGGACGAAGGCGGGCTCGTCCGAGATGCGCCTGGTCACCATGGATAGCCGCTCAGGTGCCCGACGGGCCGCCCGCGGCTCGATGCGGCAGCCGCGGAACCGGCTTCGCCGGGCCGCTGGCTGCGCCGCCTGAGGAGGCGCCGCAGGCGCTTGGGGGTGTTCATCCTTACTCGTAGCCGAAGCTGCGCACCCGCGCTTCGTCGTCGGCCCAGCCGGAGCGCACCTTGACCCAAATCTCCAGGAACACCTTGGCATCCATCAGCTTTTCCAGCTCCTGGCGGGCCTCGGTGCCTATGCGCTTGAGCCGCTCGCCCTTCTCGCCAATGACCATGGCCTTGTGCCCGTCGCGCTCCACCACGATCGTGGCGGATATCTTCACCATCCGCTTGTGCTTGGGGCTGGGTTCTTCCTCGAACTTGTCCACCACCACCGTCGAGGTATAGGGCAACTCATCGCCCGTGAAGCGAAACAGCTTCTCGCGCACCGTTTCGCCCGCCAGGAACTTCTCGCTGCGGTCGGTCAGCTCGTCCTCGCGCATACCACCATGGCTGCTCGGGAAGGTACTTTTCGCAAATGGCGAACAGGCGCTCGACGTCCTTGGCGTTCTTGGCCGACATGGGCACGAATTCGGTGAAGGCGTGGCGCTTCTGCATCTCCTGCAGCCAGGGCGCGATGTCGCCGCGGCGGTGCACCTCGTCGAGCTTGTTGGCCACGAGCAGGACCGGGATGCCGGGCTTGAGCAGGGACAGCACCTTGGCGTCCGCCGGGGTGAACTTGCCCGCCTCGACGGTGAACAGGACCAGATCGACGTCGCCGACGGCGCCCATCACGGTCTTGTTCAAGGACTTGTTCAGCGCCGTGCTGTGGCGCGTCTGGAAGCCCGGTGTATCGACAAAGACGAACTGCGCCGCGCCCACGGTGCGGATGCCGGTGATGCGGTGCCGGGTGGTTTGGGCCTTGTTGGACGTGATGCTGATTTTCTGGCCGACCAGGGCGTTGAGCAAGGTCGACTTGCCGACGTTGGGCTTGCCCACGATGGCGATCAGGCCGCAGCGCTGGCGTGGTGCGTTTCCATTTACTTCCCTTTGGCCTTCAGGGCCAGGAGCATGGCGGCGGCGGCCGCTTGTTCGCCGGCCCGGCGCGACGCCCCGATGCCGCGCTCCACCGCGCCGAGTTCGGCTATCTCGCACTCGACGTCGAATGTCTGTTTGTGGGCCGCGCCCAGCGTCGCCGCCACCCGGTAGATGGGCAGCTGCATCTTGCGGCCCTGCAGCCATTCCTGCAACTCGGTCTTGGGGTCCTTGGCCGTCGCTGCCATGGTGGGATTGATCTCGACGTCCTGGAACAGCCGGTGCACCAGCGCCTCCGCGGCACCATAGCCCGCGTCGAGATGCACGGCGCCGATCAGCTGCCTCGAGCGCATCGGCCAGGATCGAAGGCCTGCGGCTGCCGCCGGAACGCATCTCGCCCTCACCGAGGCGAACGACCTCGGGCAAGCCCACCCCGACGGCGAGCTGGTGCAGGGTTTCCTGCTTGACCAGGTTCGCCCTGACCCGGGACAGGTCGCCCTCGGGCAAGGCTCGCAGGCGGTCGTACAGCAGCGCGGCGACCGCGAGGTTCAGGACCGAGTCGCCCAGAAACTCGAGACGCTCGTTGTGGTCGGCCGAGAAGCTGCGGTGCGTCAGCGCCCGCGCCAGGAGCTGCGGGTCTGAGAACCGGTGCTGCAAGCGCGCTTGCAGTGCAATGAGCTGGCCATCCACGCTGACCTGACTATCTCGTCATTTTTGACTGGCCCGCGTACTTCAACAGCAGGAAGGCGGGGCCGAACATGTGGATTTCCCTGTTGTAGGCAAACTTCACCAGCATTTGGTCGCCGTCCTTGGAAATTTCCAGATCCTTGCCCGAGATCGACTTGATGTCGTCGATCGCGGCGGCTTTGTCGAATATCTGCCTGACCTCGGGCACGGTGTTGCCGCTCGAGGCCTTCTGCGCGGCCTTGAGCGCGGCCTGGTATTCCAGGACCGTGGGAAACGCCTGGGCTCCCAGGATGCCGAGGCAGGCCAATACGCCCACTACGAACAGCACGCCGATGAAAGAGATACCAGACTGCCTTGACTTGAATCGAACCATCTTGCGCTAACCCTATGCTGGAAAAGAGAACCTATTCGAACGACCCGATCCGCTTGAAGCTGCCGAAATTCATCCAGATGAAAAAGGCCTTGCCGACGATGTTGCGGTCGGGCACGAAGCCCCAGTAGCGGGAGTCGAGGGAATTATCGCGGTTGTCGCCCATCATGAAATAGTGGCCCTGCGGGACCTTGCATACCACGCCCTCGACACTGTAACGGCAATTCTGCTTGGACGGAAAGTTGTCGACGCCCGGAATGAAAGCCGGGCGACCATCGTCGTTGAGGATGTGCAGGCGCTTGCCGTCCAGCGTTTCCTCGAACTGCTTGAAGTAAAGCATGCCGTCCTCGTCGAAGAAGTCCGGCAGGGCCTTCTTGGGCACCGGCTGCCCGTTGATGGTGAGCTGTTTGTTGAGGTACGCAACCTCGTCGCCAGGTACGCCGACGACGCGCTTGATGTAGTCCAGGCTCGGCTTGGGCGGGTAGCGAAACACCATCACGTCGCCGCGCTGGGGCGGGGTGCCTTCGGTCAGCTTGATGTTGACAACGGGCAGGCGCACGCCGTACGTGAACTTGTTGACCAGGATCAGGTCGCCGACCAGCAGGGTGGGGATCATCGAGCCGGAGGGAATCTTGAACGGCTCGAAGAGGAACGAGCGCAACACGAAGACCGCCAGGATCACCGGGAACAGGCCGGCGGTCCAGTCCAGCCACCAGGGCTGCATCAACAGCCGCTGCCGCGCCTGGGCCACGTCGCCGTCCACGTGGGTGATGCCCTGGGCCGCGAGGCCGGCGCGCCGCTGGGCCGCCTGTTCGTCGAGAACGGCGGCAGCCTTGCGGCGCCTCGGCAGGAAATACAGCCGCTCGGCCAGCCAGTAAAGGCCCGTGACCACCGTTGCCAGGAACAACAACAGGGCGAAGTTGCCTTCGACCACGCCGAAATACCACGCGCCGGCATAGCCGACGAAGGCCGCGAGAACCGCGGCCGTGAGCGCCGGCATCATGATGCCGCCCGATGAGCCGCCTCCAGGGCGGCATTGGCCCCCTGGGGGGCAGCGAGCGACAGTGAGCGCGGGGACTCATTCTTCCACCTGCAGGATCGCGAGGAACGCTTCCTGGGGGACTTCTACCGAACCGATCTGCTTCATTCGTTTCTTGCCTGCTTTTTGTTTTTCGAGGAGCTTGCGCTTGCGGCTGATGTCGCCGCCGTAGCATTTTGCCAGCACGTTCTTGCGCAGTGCCTTGATTGTTTCGCGGGCGATGATATTCGCACCGATGGCCGCCTGGATAGCCACGTCGAACATCTGGCGGCTGATGATCTCGCGCATCTTGGCCACCACCGCCCGACCGCGGTACTGGGACTGGCTGCGGTGCACGATGATGGACAGGGCGTCGACCTTCTCCCCGTTGAGCAGGATGTCGACCTTGACCACGTCGGAGGCGCGAAACTCCTTGAAGCGTGTAGTCCATCGAGGCGTAGCCCCGGCTGACCGACTTGAGCTTGTCGAAAAAGTCCAGCACGATCTCGCCCAGCGGCAGCTCGTAGGTCAGCATGACCTGCTTGCCGTGGTAGGCCATGTTCAGCTGCACGCCGCGTTTCTGGTTGGCCAGCGTCATGACCGGCCCCACGTACTCCTGCGGCATGTACAGATGCACCGTGACGATGGGTTCGCGAATCTCGGTGATCTTGCCCTGGTCCGGGATCTTGGATGGGTTCTCCACCATGATCATCTCGCCATCGGCCTTGAGGACCTGGTAGACCACACTCGGCGCGGTCGTGATCAGGTCCTGGTCGAATTCGCGCTCCAGCCTCTCCTGCACGATCTCCATGTGCAGCAGGCCCAGGAAGCCGCAGCGAAAGCCGAAGCCCAGCGCCTGGCTTACTTCGGGTTCGTAGTGCAGGGACGCGTCGTTGAGCTTGAGCTTTTCCAGCGCATCGCGCAGCGAGTCGTACTGGTTGGCCTCCGTCGGGTACAGCCCGGCGAAAACCTGCGGCTGGATTTCCTTGAAACCGGGCAGCGCCTCGGTCGCCGTGGCCGCCGCGCCGCCCGTGCCGGACTTGATCAGCGTCACGGTGTCGCCGACCTTGGCGGCCTGGAGTTCCTTGATGCCGGCGATGATGAAGCCCACCTGCCCGGCCTCGAGCGAGTCCCGCGGCTCGCTGGCCGGCGTGAAGACACCCAGGTTGTCGGCGTTATAGGTGGCGCCGGTGGCCATCAGCTTGATGCGCTCGCCCTTGCCCAGGCGCCCGTCCACGACCCGCACCAGCATGACGACGCCTACATAGGTATCGAACCAGCTGTCGATGATCATGGCGCGCAGCGGGCCTTCGAGATTGCCGCGCGGCGCCGGGATGCGGGCCACCACGGCTTCGAGAATCTCATCGATGCCCATGCCGGTCTTGGCCGAACATGGAATCGCGTCGCCGGCGTCGATGCCGATCACGTCCTCGATTTCCGCCTTGGCATTGTCCGGGTCGGCCTGCGGCAGATCCATTTTGTTGAGCACCGGCACCACTTCCACTCCGAGGTCCAGCGCGGTGTAGCAGTTGGCGACGGTCTGCGCTTCCACGCCCTGGCTGGCATCGACCACGAGCAGCGCACCCTCGCATGCGGACAGCGAGCGCGACACCTCGTACGAAAAGTCCACGTGGCCGGGCGTGTCGATCAGATTGAGGTTGTAGACCTGTCCGTCGCGCGCTTTGTAGCGCAGTGCGGCGGTCTGGGCCTTGATGGTTATCCCACGCTCTTTTTCGAGATCCATCGAGTCGAGCACCTGCTCTTCCATCTCCCGATCCGAGAGGCCGCCGCAACGCTGGATCAAGCGGTCTGCGAGCGTCGATTTGCCATGATCGATGTGCGCGATGATCGAAAAGTTTCTGATGTGATTCATCAACGGGAACGCTTAAGTGATTGAATTCAAACGGGCGCGGAAAAGAAAAAAGGGCGCGTCGAGTGGTGACGCGCCCTAAACCAACAATCTATGGCAACTGCGATAGTTGGAGCTTCATTGTAGGCAAAAAGCCCGGGGCGTACAGCCAAGGCCAGTGCCGAACGGGGTCGTTGCAGACCAGCAACAGGAATGTTATTCACAACTTATCAACAAAATAAGGGGGCAAGCTTTGGGACAACTTGTGGGCGATCTGTGGATCGGCTGTGCACCAGCGGAATCTGTCCCGCATGGTGGTTTGCGCGGTTTCTTATATGCCGCTTTTTGCCGATGATGTCCTTCGATTCTATCCAAAAACGTAGTTAGCCCATCTTCAAGTTAGCGCTCGCAAACATAAATGCCGCGCCCTGAGGCCCTGAAAAATATTTTCTGTCGGCCCGTATTTTTTTGTCACCCCACATGGAAAAGCCCCAAACCCGACTGCGGCTGGGGCTTTTGCGCACTCGGAAGTGTCGCTTCAGTGCGCCGGACGGATCAGCAGGTACGTTGCCAACTCGCCCCGGCGCAGCAGCACCGGAATGGGCTTGCTCTTGTCCACCTTGGCCACCACGGCGTCGAACTCCTTGACGCTGCCGATCTCGGTGTTGCCCAGGGCCACGATGATGTCGCCTTCGCGGATGCCGGCCCGTGCCGCGCTGTCCGTGACCCCCTCGACCTTCACGCCACCCTTGATCTTGAGCTCCTTCTTCTGCGCGTCGGTCAGCTCGCTCACGACAAGTCCGATGGATTGCGCAGCCACGGAGCCCTTGGGTTTTTCTTCTTTCTCGGCGGTGCGGCGCACCGGCTTCTCGGGCTCGATCTCGGCGATCGTGACGCTCAGGTCCCGCGAGCCACCCCTGCGGAACACCGTCATCGTGCTGCGCGCGCCGGGCTTGGTATTGCCCACCAGGCGCGGCAGGTCCGACGCCTTGTCGATGACCTTGCCGTCGAACTTTGTGATGATGTCGCCCGCTTCCACGCCCGCCTTGTCGGCCGGCGAACCGCTTTCGACGCTGCGCACCAGGGCGCCCATGGGCTTGCCCAGGCCGATCGATTCAGCCACGTCCTTGGTTACCTGGTCGATCTGCACGCCGATCTTGCCGCGGGAGACACGCCCCGAAGTGCGCAGCTGCTCGCTGACGCGGATGGCCTCGTCGATCGGAATGGCGAACGAGATGCCCATGAAGCCGCCCGAGCGCGAATAGATCTGGCTGTTGATGCCCACCACCTCGCCGCGCATGTTGATCAGCGGGCCGCCCGAGTTGCCGGGGTTGATCGCCACGTCGGTCTGGATGAAAGGCAGGTAGTCGCCGGTGTCGCGCTGCTTGGCGCTGACGATGCCGGCCGTCACGGTGTTTTCCAGGCCGAACGGCGAACCGATGGCCATCACCCATTCGCCAACCTTCAGGCGGGTGATGTCGCCGACCTTGACGGCCGGCAGGCCGGTGGCCTCGATCTTCACCACGGCCACGTCGGTGCGCTTGTCGGAGCCCACGATCCTGGCCTTGAACTCCCGCTTGTCCGGCAGCGTCACGAGGACCTCATCGGCGCCTTCGACCACGTGGGCGTTGGTCATCACGAAGCCATCCGTCGTCAGTATGAAGCCGGAGCCGACGCCGCGCGGCTGCTCTTCCTCAGGCTGCTGCGGCCGGTTCGGGCGCGGCGCCTGGCGCGGAACACCCGGGCATGGGCTGGCCGAAGAAGCGCCGGAAGAACTCCTGCATCTCCTCATCCATGCCGCCCCAGGGGCCAGCGCCGGCGCTGCGCGCGCGCTCGACCGTGCGGATATTGACCACCGACGGGCCCGACCTGCTCCACCAGGTCGGTGAAATCGGGCAGGGAGCGAGCCCTGCGCCACCACGGGCTTGGCCGGCATCAGCGCGACCGTGCCGGAAACCGCCAGCACCGTCACCAGGGCATAGGCGCGCAGTTTTTTCCAATCGATCCTGAACATATCGACCTTTCAACGAGATAAATGCTGAGAGATAAATGCTGAGAACAAAAAGCGCGGAATTGGTTCACCGGCAGTGTCACGCCATCCCGCTTCATCCGGCCAAGTTGGGGGCTTATTTGCGCCGCTCAAGGCTCTGCGCGAAGGCTTTCAGCGTTTGCGGGGGCACCTCCCCCACCGCCGTGAGCCACCAGTCCTGGATGCGCCGGGTCAGCGTCTGCGTGGCGCCGCTCGCGAACAGGCCTTCCTGGACGTGGCGCTGCCGGTCGTAAGTTTCGACGAACAGCGAGACCGCCGCCAGGCCGTCCGAGAAAATCCACTGCATCGTGCCTTCGGGCGCGGGCGCCCCGGAGCCCGGCCGCTTGTAGCAGCTGATCGGCTTGAAGCCGGCCACGGCGGCCTTGACCTGCCAGCCTTCGGCCCCGGCGGTGGTCTTCACGGCCTCAGCCTTCTCGACGCGCCAGCCGTCGGTCGCTGCCATCATCTGGCTGAGCTTGTCGATGCGCACCGGCGCATCCAGCTGCAGTTCGGAGAAGGCCGCCTGCTCGAGCACGTTGCCCTCGGCATCGACCGTCTGCAGCTTGACCACCAGGCCGGTCTTCTTCTCGCTCCAGATGCGATAGCCGAAGCGCAGGCTGTCCTTGGGAGCGAGGTGGACCACGTCCGTTTCGAAGCCGGCGACCCGGTCTGCGCCGACACGGCGAGCCACATAGAAATCGGGAATCGAGGTTTCGCTGGACTTCAGCAAGTTGGGAAACAGGCCGAGCGATTCCCTCTTCTCGGTGCGCACGACGCGGCTTTCGGGCAGGAAAGTCACCACTTCGTCGTTGCGCCTGAAGGTGGAGCGAGGCGCACCTGTCAGCGATTCGACCCGCTCGACCTGCAAGTCGCCGTCGCAGGCATGCCAGATGCGGGCGCTGGACATGCTGCCGGTGTTGGACGACACCACGAAGGTGCCCACATAGCTGCGAAGGCGCGAAGCCTCATGCATGCGCATCAGCCATTCGCTGATGCTGCGCTCCGCATACTTTCCGCCGGCCGACGGCGGCGCCTGCTGGGCCGGCGGCCCGGAGGGCAGCGGGTTGGGCGGACGCCAGGCCCATGACAGCTAGCGCCCACAGGCCGACGGCGATCAGTTTCGACTTCCCGGTATCTGCCATGCGCTTTGCGCCGCCTCAGCGGTTGGGCCCTTCGAACGTGGCGTTGCGAAGAAAACCCGCCGGCATCTGCAGCGCCGACGCGCCGCCGAGTTGGCGATGCGCGGCCAGGAACTCATCCAGTCGCGGGTCTCGAATCATCGGGCCGCGCTCGGTGCCTGCGAGCACAGTGCCGCCTGCGCCGGCTGCCAGCTGCCCCTGCTCGGGCTTTGCCCGCCAAGCCGCCCACCACGGTCCAGCCGATAGCGGCCACTGCGGCAAGCGACGCAAAGCCGGCTACCAGCTTCCAGCGAAAGCTGGAATCATTGGCCGCCTCTTGCCGGGGCGCGGGCTCCTGGCGCGCCGGCTGCTGCAAGGCGGCAGCCAACCGTTGCTCCTGCTGGAGCCGCAATTGCAACCGGCTCAGAAACGCCGTGGGCATGGTGCCCGCAGCCAATTCGCCGGAGCGCAGCACGTCGCCAATGAGGTGATAGGTATGCCACGCCTCGAGAGCCGCCGGGTCGAAGGCCGCGGCTTCGACGCCGCGCGCGAAAGCCTCGCCCCGCAACTGGCCATCCGCCAGTGCCGAAATCAATTCATGCGTTTGCATTTTTTCCATCACATCACCTCGCCCGTTCAGCCGCCTCTACCAGCGCTTGCCCGACTGGTTCTCCAGCATGGGCTTGACCTTCGCCGAAATTGCCTCGCGCGCCCGGAAAATCCGGGATCGCACTGTGCCGATCGGGCAATTCATCACTTCCGCAATCTCTTCGTAGCTCAAACCCTCGATCTCGCGCAGGGTCACCGCCTGACGCAATTCTTCGGGCAGGGCTTCCATGGCCGAGTTGACCGCGGCGGCGATTTCCTTGGCGGCCAGCACCGTTTCCGGGGATTCCGCGGTGGTTAGTTCATTCTCCACGGCGGAAGTTTCATCCTCGTCGTCGCCCCCGCCCCGGAGGGCGCTTTCCGAGACCGTCGGGTCGCGCTTGAGGTCGACCAGCGCCTTCTTGGCGGTATTGACTGCGATCCGGTACAGCCAGGTGTAGAACTGGGCCTCGCCGCGGAACTGGGCCAGCGCCCGGTAGGCCCGGATAAAGGTCTCCTGCGCGATGTCCTCGACCAGGTCCGTGTCGCGGACCATCCGTCCGATCAACCGCTCGATCCGGCGCTGGTATTTCAGCACCAGCAGTTCGAACGCCTTCTGGTCGCCCGCCACGGTGCGCTCGACCAGCATCAGGTCGGTGTCGGCGGGCGAGCGGGACTCGGGAGGCGCTTTTGTCATGGTTTCGCTGCGGCGGACTGATCGCTGCCGCAGCGCCTGCGGTCTGGCGCGCGAATATACAGCACGGCGCAGGTCTTCCCAGCGCTCGGCGCGGCCGGCGCGCTCCAGCCAGAGCCAGCGTGGGCGCATGACCGCCGGTCCAGCGCAGCAGCAGCCAATGCTGCAGATCCAGGCTGACCTGCGGGCAGCCGGTCGCTGCCCTGCCCGACTGCGGGCCAACTCCAGTTTTCACCGTCCCAGCTCAAATCACCTTGAGGTGCGCGCCACCAGTTCCAGGCCGCGCACAGCCCGGCGGCCAGCACCAGCAGCACGGATGCACCCAGTTGCCATCCCGGCGCCCGCGACCTGGACCGACCAGAGCGCGACGCAGGCCGCGCCGGACAGCCAGACAGCCAGCAAAAGCCCCGCCGCGAAATGCGAACGCCCCACCGGATAGCTCACCGATGGGGCGCTGTGCATGGAATGCGAAATGCCAAGTCATGAGATGCGCTTGAAGACCAGGGTACCGTTGGTGCCACCGAAGCCGAAGTTGTTCTTCACTGCCACGTCGATCTTCATGTCACGCGCCGTATTGGCGCAGTAGTCCAGGTCGCACTCCGGGTCCTGGTTGAAGATGTTGATGGTGGGCGGGCTTTTCTGCTGGTGCACGGCCAGTACGGTGAAGACCGATTCGATGCCTCCGGCGCCGCCCAGCAGGTGGCCGGTCATCGACTTGGTGGAGTTGACCACCGTCTTCTTGCGCGGCCGGTCCGAGAGCCGCCTTGATGGCATTGGTCTCGTTCAGGTCACCCAGCGGGGTGGAGGTGCCGTGGGCGTTGAGGTAGTCGACCTGGTCGGCGTTGACTCCCGCATTGCGCAACGCGTTGAGCATGGAGCGGCGCGGCCCGTCGATATCCGGCGCGGTCATGTGATAGGCGTCGGCGCTCATGCCGAAGCCCGAGAGCTCGGCGTAGATCTTTGCGCCGCGGGCCTTGGCGTGCTCGTACTCTTCCAGCACCAGCACCCCGCCGCCTTCGCCCAGCACGAAACCATCGCGATCCTTGTCCCAGGGACGCGAAGCCGTTTTGGGGTCGTCGTTGCGAGTGGACAGCGCACGGGCCGAGGCAAAGCCTCCGATGCCCAGCGGCGAAATGGCCGCTTCGGCCCCGCCGGCGATCATGACGTCGGCATCGCCCGACTCGATCATGCGCGCCGACAGGCCGATGGCGTGCAAGCCGGTGGTGCAGGCGGTGACCACGGCGATGTTCGGACCCTTGAAGCCGTACTTGATCGAGACATGGCCCGAGATCATGTTGATGATCGAGGCCGGCACGAAAAATGGCGAGATGCGGCGCGGGCCGCGATTGGTCAACTCGGCGTGGGTCTGCTCGATCATCGGCAAGCCGCCGATGCCGGAGCCGATGTTGCAACCTATGCGCGTCGGCCAGTTCGTCGTCCAGGGCGTCGCCCGTGGGCAACCCGCTGTCCTCCACCGCCTGGCAGGCAGCGGCCAGGCCCAGGTGGATGAAGCGGTCCATGTGCCGAGCTTCCTTTTCGGGGATGTAGTCCCCGATCTTGAATCCCTTGACCTCGCCCGCGAACTTGCAGGCGAAATCGCCCGCATCGAACTGGGTGATGAGGTCAATGCCGGACTTGCCGGCCAGCAGGTTGGCCCAGGACTCCGCCACCGTGTTTCCCACGGGGCTGACACAACCCAGGCCGGTTACTACGACGCGCCGTCGGCTCATTGCTCGTCAGGCCTTTTGATGGGCGTTGGCGTAGTCGATGGCGTTCTGCACCGTCGTGATCTTCTCGGCGTCTTCGTCCGGGATCTCGATGCCGAACTCGTCTTCGAGCGCCATCACCAGTTCCACCGTGTCGAGCGAGTCGGCACCGAGGTCTGCCACGAAGGCTTTTTCGCTGGTGACCTGGGACTCTTCCACGCCGAGTTGCTCGGCGATGATTTTTTTGACACGTGCTTCGATATCGCTCATGGTTCCCTCAAAGGGTTGTTGAATGAATCCGCGATTTTAGCGTCCACAAGGCACTTCGCCCTGCAGGCCACCGCCGGGCGGATAAACCGGCGTTGATTGTTCTTCAGGACATGTACATGCCGCCGTTGACGTGGAGTTCCTGTCCCGTCACGTATCCGGCCTGCGGGTGACGCGAGAAACGCCACCGCATGGGCGATGTCGCGCCGGCTTGCCAAGGTGGCCCAGCGGAATCTGGCCCAGCAATGCCTTCTGCTGTTCTTCGGGCAGCGCCGGCCGTCATGTCGGTTTCGATGAAACCGGGCGCCACGCAGTTGACCGTGATGCCGCGGCTGCCGAGTTCGCGCGCCAGCGCGCGAGTCATCCCGGCCACGCCGGCCTTCGCGGCCGCATAGTTGGCCTGGCCCGGATTGCCCGATGCACCGACCACGCGAGGTGATGCTGATGATGCGCCCGTAGCGCTGCTTCATCATGGTGCGCATCACGGCGCGGCTCATGCGGAACACGGCCTTGAGGTTGGTATCCAGCACCGCGTCCCAATCCTCGTCCTTCAGGCGCATGGCCAGCATGTCGCGGGTGATGCCGGCGTTGTTGACCAGCACATGCAGGCCGCCGTGCTCCTGGGCGATGGCGTCGATCAGCGCCTGTGCCGCTTGCGCATCGTTCACATCGAGCGTGGCGCCCCTGCAGCCGGCATGGCGCCGAAAGAGCGCGCGGTGATCCTGGCCGCGCCCTCGTCGGTGGTTGCCGTGCCGATGACCTTGCAGCCCTCGTTGGGCCAGCTCGAGCGCGATCGCGGCGCCGATGCCGCGGGAAGCGCCGGTGACCAGCGCCACCTGCCCTGCAAAATTTGATACTCATGCCAGCAGCCCTTTCGCTTCGGCCAGGGTGGCGGGGTCATACAGCGCGATGCCCGTCAGTTCGGGGTCGATGCGCTTGCACATGCCGGCCAGGACCTTGCCCGGGCCGCACTCGACGATCGTGGTGATCGCACGTGCCTTGATGGCCTGGACGCATTCGACCCAGCGCACCGGGCCGAAGGCCTGCTCATACAGAGCCGACGCGGATACGGTCCGGGCTCGGTTTCGACCTGAACCTCGATGTTGTTGACCACCGGGATCTGCGGCGGGGCGAACGGCGTGGCCGCCAGCTTTTCCCTGAGCTTCTCAGCCGCGGGCTTCATCAGGCTCGAATGGAACGGGCGCCGACACCGGCAGGGGCAGCGCCCGCTTGGCGCCACCGGCCTTGAGCAGTTCGCAAGCCTTCTCGACGGCGGCCTTGCTGCCGGCGATCACGGTCTGCGCCGGATCGTTGAAGTTCACCGCCTCCACCACTTCGTTCGTATTCACGCCGAAACTGCGCACCGCCTCGGCGCAGCCTTCGATCACCTTGCTGCGCGTCCATGCCCAGGATGGCCGCCATCGCGCCCGTGCCCACCGGCACCGCATCCTGCATGGCCTGCGCCCGGAAGCGCACCAGGGGCGCAGCCTGCGCCAGCGTGAGAACGCCCGAGGCGACCAGTGCCGAGTACTCGCCAAGCGAGTGGCCCGCCATCACAGCGGGAGCCGCGCCGCCTTCGGCGCGCCAGGCTCGATAGGCCGCAACTGCCCGCGACCAGCATCACCGGCTGGGTGTTGGTTGTCAGCGCCAGCGCTTCCTTGGGGCCTTCACGGATCAGTTTGCCGATGTCCTCGCCCAGTGCGTCGCCGGCTTCCTGCAGCGTTTGGGACACTGCCGGGTGATCGCCCCAGGCATCGAGCATGCCCACGGACTGCGAGCCTTGGCCCGGGAAGACGAATGCGAACGGTTTCATGCTGCGTTATCCGAAAATGGAATGGACGGGCTTGCGTCGAGCGCGGCGCGCTAGAAGTCCAGCAGGACCGCGCCCCAGGTGAAGCCGCCGCCCACGCCTTCCAGCATGAGCGTTTCGCCCTTCTTGATCTTGCCGCCGCGCACCGCGGCGTCCAGCGCCAACGGAATCGAGGCGGCCGAAGTGTTGCCATGCTCGTGCACGGTCACCACCAGCTTGTCCAAGGGCAGCTTCAGCTTCTTGGCCGTGCCCTGCATGATGCGGATGTTGGCCTGGTGCGGAATGAGCCAGTCGATGTCGGCTTCGGTCTTGCCGGCCTTGGCCAGCGTGGCCCGCGCGGCGTCTTCGAGCACGCCCACGGCCAGCTTGAACACCGCCTGCCCGTCCATCTTGAGAAGCGGATCGCCCAGGACCTTCGCCGCCCGGAAACGGTGCCCGGCACGCAAAGAATGCCGACGTGCTTGCCATCGGCATGCAGGTCGCTCGCCAGGATGCCCGGCGTGTCGGACGCCTCGAGCACCACCGCACCCGCGCCGTCTCCGAACAGCACGCAGGTGGTGCGGTCGTTGAAGTCGAGGATGCGCGAGAACACTTCCGCGCCGATCACCAGCGCCTTGCTGGCGGCGCCGGTCTTGATCATGGAATCGGCAATGGTGAGCGCGTAGACGAAGCCGCTGCAGACGGCCTGCACGTCGAAGGCGGGGCAACCGGCAATACCCAGCTTGTGCTGCAGGATGGCAGGCCGCCGAGGGAAAGATCATGTCCGGCGTGGACGTGGCGACGATGATCAGGTCGATCTCTTCGGCGCGCACGCCGGCGGCCTCCAGGGCCTGGCGCGCAGCTTGCGACGCCGAGGTCGCTGGTGCTGACTTCGGGAGCGGCGAAGTGGCGAGCCCGGATGCCGGTTCTCTCGACGATCCATTGGTCGGACGTTTCCACGCCCTTGGCCGCCAGTTCGGTGGCCAGGTCGGCGTTGGTCACGCGGCGCGGGGGCAGATAGCTGCCTGTGCCGGTGATGCGGGAATATTTTTTCATCGATCAGATCGCGACAGCGTCCAGCGGCGATACCTCGGCTTCGCTGGCTGCCAGCAAGGGCCTGGCATGGGCGATGCGAGCCTGGACGCGATCGAGCAAGTTGTTTCGGGCCGCATCATACGCGCGGTTCAAGGCCTGTTCGAAAGCGAACTCGTCCGCCGAGCCGTGGCTCTTGAAGACCAAGCCACGCAAGCCCAGCAAGGCCGCGCCGTTGTACCGGCGGTAGTCAACGCGGTTTTTAAAGGCCGATAGGACGGGATAGACCACGATGGCCGCCAATTTGGTCAAGAACGTTGCGGGAAAACTCTTCCTTGAGGAAGCCGCCGATCATCGAAGCCAGCCCCTCGCTGGTCTTCAAGGCGACATTGCCGACGAACCCGTCGCACACCACGATGTCCGTCGTGCCCTTGAAGATATCGTTGCCCTCGACGTTTCCGTAGAAGTTCAGATCGCCCGAGTTGGCAGCCGATCTCAGCAGTTCACCGGCTCTTTTGATCATCTCGCTGCCCTTGATGACCTCTTCGCCAATATTCAACAGGCCCACCGACGGCGCTTCGACGTGCTTGAGGGCCGACACCAAGGCCGAGCCCATCACCGCGAACTGAAGCAGGTGCTGCTCGGTGCAATCGACGTTGGCGCCGAGGTCCAGCACCGTGGTGGCCGCCGCCCTTGGCATTGGGCAGCGGATAGGCGATCGCGGGACGGTCGATCCCGTCCACTGTCTTGAGCAGGTAGCGCGCCAGCGCCATCAGGGCGCCGGTATTGCCGGCCGACACGGCGGCCTGGGCGTGGCCCTCCTTGACCTGCTGGATGGCCACGCCGCATCGAGGAATCCTTCTTGCGGCGCAGCGCCACTTCGACGGAATCATCCATGGCCACCACTTCGGAAGCATGGACGATGCGCGCGCGCGGATGGTTCAGCGCCAGCAGGCTTTCCTGCGCGCCCACCAGCAGCAGCTGCGCGTCGGGTTGGTGCTCCAGGAAGCGCCGGCATGCGGCAAGCGTGACGCGGGGGCCGTGGTCGCCCCCCATGCAATCGACAGCCAGAGTGGTCATGGCTTAAATGTAGGAGCGAATTCGGACGGCGTAGCCAAAAACAAAGGCCCGCACTGCGCCGCAGCTCGGGCCTCTAGCCTGGAAGAATCTGGATCAGGCTTCGTTCTTGGTTTTGAGCACCTTGCGGCCACGGTAGAAGCCCGTGGGGCTGATGTGGTGGCGCAGGTGGGTTTCGCCGGTGGTGGGCTCCACGGCGATGCCCGGCACGACGAGAGCGTTGTGCGAGCGGTGCATGCCGCGCTTGGACGGCGATTTCTTGTTCTGCTGGACGGCCATGATGGGCTCCTGGATTCAAAAGGCCCTGCGCAGCGCGCAAGGCGGCTAAATTGGCTGGATACGCTGGTCGAGGCACGACGCGAAGCCCATGATTATAGCCCAACGCTAGGATTTGCCGGGTCTTGAGCTTGCCGAGCATGGCAAATGGATTCTCGCGCTGGCTGGAAGCGCTCTCGAATTCCTCGTCGGCCACCGCGAGCTTCACCTGTTCGGGGCAGATTTCGTGGCGCGGCGCCAGGGGCAGTTCCATCAGCAGTTCATCCTCGACCAGTTCGACCAGGTCGAAGCTGCGGCTCAGCGCCAGCACGTCCTCTTCGGACTCGTCGTCCTGCGCCGCGGCCATGTCTTCGTCCGGCACGAAGCGAAACGACCGATCAACCGCGACCGCGACCTCCACCGGGCCCAGGCAACGCTGGCAGGTCAAGGAAAGCACGGTGTCGGCCTTCAAGTGCAGCCAGACTTCCGGATGCACATGCCCGGGATTGCGCAACTCGCCGGTGGCCGACCAGGTGACCGGCAATTCGCCGCCACGCCCCTGGGTTTCGGCCATCAGGCGCTCGTACTTCTGCACCGGCTGCTCGCCGCTGATCTCTCCGCCGTCTTCGGCAAAGCCCTTCACATCCAGGCGGCGCGCCGCAAACTCTCTGCTCATGGAGCCAGTGTAAGAGAATCGGGCCATGACCGAGGCCACGCCTTCCCCTTGAAAGCCGGCCGCTCGTGCTGGGCTCGAGCTCGATCTACCGCCGTGAGCTGCTGTCGCGTTTGAATCTGCCGTTCCAGGTCGCGCTCCCGGACGTGGATGAAACGCCGCGCCCCGGCGAGTCCCCCAAGGCGCTCGCGTTGCGGCTGGCGCTGGCCAAGGCTCGCGCGGTCGCCGCACAATTTCCCCAGGCCGTGGTGATCGGCTCAGACCAGGTGGCCGACCTGGATGGCGAACCGCTGGGCAAGCCGGGCACGCATGAGAGAGCGGTGGCCCAGCTGCGCCTCATGCGCGGACGCACCGTGGTGTTCCAGACCGCCGTGGCGGTGGTGTGCGAGGCGAACGGTTTCGAGCAATTGGACCTGGCGCCGGTCAGCGTGCGCTTCCGCCAACTCAGCGAGGCCGAAATAGAAGCCTACCTGCGCAGCGAGCAGCCTTACGACTGCGCCGGCAGCGCCCGCAGCGAGGGGCTGGGCATCGCCTTGCTCGACGCCATAGACAGCGACGATCCCACGGCCCTGGTCGGCTTGCCGCTGATACGCACCTGCCGCATGCTCCGGGCCGCCGGCGTGAAGGTGCTGTGATGCCGGCTGCGCCCACCGGCAGGCTCTACCTCGTCCCCGCCCCGCTGGATTTCGGCTGCGCGGTCCAGGCGCCGCTGGCCGATGTGATGCCGGCCGGCACCCTCGCGGCGGCGGCAAGACTGACGCACTGGATCTGCGAGAACGCCAAGTCGGCGCGGGCCTACCTGAAGCGAATCGACGAAACGCACGCACTCGCGCTGCCGATTCGCGAGCAACGGATCGTCGAACTGCCGCGAGAGGTCCACAAGAAGGGCGATCATGAAGGCGGATTCGACGCGACGGCGCTGCTCGCACCCGTGCTCGAGGGCCACGACGTCGGCCTGCTCAGCGAGGCCGGAATGCCGGCCATTGCCGACCCGGGTTCGTCCGTGGTGCGGGCCGCGCATGACTTGGGCCTGGCGGTTGTCCCGCTGGTCGGGCCCGTTTCCCTGCTGCTTGCGCTCGCGGCGAGCGGCTTGAACGGCCAGAACTTCGCGTTCGTCGGTTACTTGCCGCAGGACGCCGCGCAACGGGCGCAGCGCATCAAGGAGCTGGAGGCGCTGGCATTCAAGACCGGCCAGGCCCAGTTGTTCATCGAGACGCCCTATCGCAACGCGGCGATGTGGGACAGCCTGCTCAAGACGCTGCAGCCACCTACGCGTTTGGCGGTGGCCAGCGGCCTGACGCTTCCCGAGGGGTTTACCCACAGCCGGCAGGTCAAGGCCTGGAGGCAGCAGGGGGTGCCGGTCAAGAACGACACCCCGGCCGTGTTCGCCATCGGGCGCTAGAGCCTGGCTCCTAGGCTCAGCGAATTGCCGGGACCGTCTTGAGTGCGCGAATCGCGCCTTCGCCGATGGCGGCGCCGAACTTCTTGGCCAGGCGCTCCGCCACGTTGTCGCGACGGGTGTAGTCCACCAGGTCTTCGGCCTTCACGATCTCGCGCGCCACGAAGTCCAGATTGCCCAACTGGTCGGCCAGCCCCATTTCCACGGCCTGCTGGCCGGTCCAGAACAGGCCGCTGAACAGTTCGGGCGTGTCCTTGAGGCGCTTGCCGCGGCCGGCCTTGACCACGTCGATGAATTGCCGGTGCACCTGGTCCAGCATGCCCTGGGCGAACACCCGGTGCTTCTCGGTCTGGGGGCTGAACGGGTCGAGGAAGCCCTTGTTCTCGCCCGCCGTCATCAGCCGGCGCTCCACGCCCAGCTTTTCCATGAGCCCGGTGAAGCCGAAGCCATCCATCAGCACCCCGATGCTGCCGACGATGCTGGCCTTGTCCACGAAGATGCCGTCCGTGGCGGCGGCGATGTAATAGGCCGCCGACGCGCAGGACTCCTCGACCACCGCATACACCGGCTTCTTGTGCTTGGCCCGCAGGCGCTTGATCTCGTCGTTGATGATGCCGGCCTGCACCGGGCTGCCGCCCGGCGAATTGATCAGCAGCACCACGCCCTGGGCGCCGACGTCCTCGAAGGCGCTGCGCATGGCCGCCACCACGGCTTCGGCGCTGGCGTCGCCCTCCGAGTCGATTTCGCCCTTGATCTCGATCACCGCCGTGTGCGGCAGCGACTTGTCGGTGGTGGCCGGGCCCTTCCCGATCAGCGCCCACAACAGGAACACGAAGAAGGCCAGCCAGGCCAGCCGGATGAAGCTGCGCCAGCGGCGCGCCGTGCGCTGCTCCTGGAGCGTCGCGAACATCAGTTTCTCGAGGGTGGCGCGCTCCCAACCCGGCGGCTGAGGTTCGTGGCGGTTGTGGTTCGTTCATGGATCGGTCAAGAAGAAGACGGGTTTGAGGTTATAGGCAGTATGCCAGTGCACCACGCCGTGCTGCTCGCGTCAGCGCAATTTTTACCAGGCCGCCGCGGCACGGGCCGCCCGCGCATTCACCTGTGTCGGGCTGGTACACCGCGCCGTGCGTGCCGCACAGCAGCCAGCGGCCGGTGTCGTCGAAGAAGCGATTGGGCTGCCAATCCATTTCCATGGCCACATGGGCACAGCGGTTGAGGTAGGCATGGACGCTTCCCTGAAAGCGAATCGCGAAGGCCCGGCAGGTCTGGCCCCCGAAGTTCACGTCGAAGGGCACGGCCTCGCCGCCGTCCACCAGGTCGGCGGAGTTGCAAAGAGGAACTGCTTCGTCCATGGCGTTCAGGCATTTTGCAGCAGCCAGTCGCGCAAGGCGCCTACCGAGTGCGCCACAAAAAGCGGCTTCAGCGATTCGAACTCGCCCGGCTCATGCGCGCCGTAACTCACACCCACGGCCGGCGCAGCCGGCGTTCAGCGCCATCTGCAGGTCATGCGTGGTGTCGCCGATCATCAGCGTGCGCTGCGGCTCGGTGCCGAACTCGCGCATCAGCTCCTGCAGCATCAGCGGATGGGGCTTGCCCTCGGTCTCGTCGGCGGTGCGCGAGCCATCGAACAGGCCTTTGAGCTGTACCGTGCGCAAGGCATCGTCGAGCCCGCGGCGCGACTTGCCCGTCGCCACCGCCAGCCAGTGATGGCGGGCCTTGAGTTCGTCCAGGAGGGGCAGCACGCCGTCGAACAGGCTCAGGTCGTCCTGGTGCGCCGTGTAGTGATGGCGGTAGCGCAGGCCGAGTTCCGGGTATTTTTCCTTGGGCACGTCCGGCGCCGCATGGGCCAGCGCCTGCATGAGGCCCATGCCGATCACGTAGGCAGCCGCCTTGTCCGAGGGCATGCTGCCGCCCACATCGACCACGGCGCGCTGGATGCAGCGCACGATGATCTTGGTGGAATCGAACAGGGTGCCGTCCCAGTCGAAGGCGATCAGGTCAAACTGGCGGGGCCGGAGCTTGGGCATGGTCGGCAAACTTCTTGAGTTCCGGCGGCATCGCGGCGAGCAATTCGATGCGCTCGCCGGTATCGGGATGATTGAACTGTAACCGCCAGGCGTGCAGGAACATTCGCTTGAGCCCGCGCTTTTGCAAGGCCTTGTTGAGCTCGAAGTCGCCGTACTTGTCGTCGCCGGCGATCGGGTGCCCCTGGGACGCGAGGTGGACGCGGATCTGGTGGGTGCGGCCGGTCTTGATGGTGACCTCCAGCAGCGTGAATGCGGGCGACCTGGCCTGCGGCCTTCGCCGGCATGACGTCCTTGCACCTTGACCAGCGTGATCGAACGCATGCCGTCCGGGTCGTCCTTGGCCACCACCTTCACCCGCCGCTCGCCGTCGGCCTGCAGGTACTTGTGCAGCGGCACGTCGACCACCTTCTTGTTGGCCGGCCATGCGCCCACCACCAACGCCAGGTAGGTCTTGCCGGTCTCGCGCTCGCGGAACTGATCCTGCAGCTTCAACAGGGCCGAGCGCTTCTTGGCCACCAGCAGGATGCCGGAGGTTTCACGGTCCAGCCGGTGCACCAGTTCGAGCAGCCTGGCGCCGGGCCGGGCCTGGCGCAACTGCTCGATCACGCCGAAGCTCACGCCGCTGCCGCCGTGCACCGCCACGCCGGCCGGCTTGTCGATGGCGATCAGGTGCTCGTCCTCCAGAAGGACAGGGAATTCCCGCGCCGGCGCCGGCTTCTCCAGCTTTTCCGCGACTTTTTCCGAAATCCGGACCGGCGGCAGCCGCACCACTGTCGCCGGCTGCAACCCGGGTATCGGCCGCAGCCCGGCCCTTGTTCACCCGCACCTCGCCGCTGCGGATGATGCGGTACACGTGGGTCTTGGGCACGCCCTTGAGCTGGCGGATCAGGAAGTTGTCGAGCCGCTGGCCGGCGGATTCTTCGTCCACCTCGACTAATTTGACCTGCGCGCTTGCAGGAGGCTGCTGCGCCCCCTATAATGTGTTTCACTAGCGTAACGCTGTAAGTGGTTGATTTGCCTTGGAGTTTAGTCCACGCACTGCCACTGGCCACGCTGGAAGGTCGATGCCGCCATCGTCCCCCGCGCGCAGATCGCCAGCCAGATGCTGACGATGGCCCGCCAAGGCGATGGTCAAGCCGGCACTTTGAAACACTTACGGAATACCAGTCCGCCAGCCAACGCTTGGCGGACGGACCAAAGCGAGAAATCCTGTGTTGATGGCGATCCTCATGGCCTGCTGGCGGTGGCTCACAGCCCCCGCCGAAGGCATGGCGTCGCCGCCAGTCCGCACTTCGCGGGCTCTACACGCCACAGCTGTTGTGGCACCACGGGGCCGCCGTTACGGCAACCCGTCCCTCGCCCCCATCCACGCGCCCTTGCCACGCCTGCCGAGTTAGCACTCGGCAGCCGCGTCGCATCCCCGGCAATTCCATCCGTTTCGAAGCGTCCGCAGGCATCGTTGACCCGTCATGGGTCTGTGATGTTCATTTGCAAAGAAGAAGGTGACGCTATGAAGCGGATGCTGATCAACGCCACGCAGGCGGAAGAACGCCGGCTGGCGATCGTCGACGGACAAAAACTCCTCGACTACGAAATCGAAATCGAAGGG
Organism: uncultured beta proteobacterium; assembly: GCA_963722025.1. Taxonomy (GTDB): domain Bacteria; phylum Pseudomonadota; class Gammaproteobacteria; order Burkholderiales; family Burkholderiaceae_C; genus Ramlibacter. The sequence continues at coordinate 136,900 of CAVRNE010000027.1, read as the reverse complement.
CGCGAACAGCGCAAGGGCAATATCTACAAGGCGGTGGTGACGCGGGTCGAGCCTTCGCTCGAAGCCTGCTTCGTCGACTACGGCGAAGACCGCCACGGCTTCCTGCCGTTCAAGGAAATCTCCAAGAGCTACTTCGCCCAGGGCGTTTCGGTCTCCCAGGCCCGCATCAGCGACGCCATCCGGGAAGGCCAGGAACTGCTGGTCCAGGTCGAGAAGGAAGAGCGCGGCAACAAGGGCGCGGCGCTCACCACCTTCGTCTCGCTGGCCGGCCGCTATGTGGTGCTGATGCCGAACAATCCGCGCGGCGGCGGTGTCAGCCGCCGCATCGAGGGCGACGACCGGGCCGAGCTCAAGGAGAACATGGACCAGTTGGAATATCCCAACGGCATGTCCATCATCGCCCGCACCGCCGGCATCGGCCGCAGCGCGCCCGAACTGCAATGGGACCTGAACTACCTGCTCAAGCTCTGGAACGCCATCGACGGCGCTTCCAAGGGCGGCAAGGGCGCGTTCCTGATCTACCAGGAATCGTCGCTCGTCATCCGCGCCATCCGTGACTACTTCAATCACGACATCGGCGACATCCTGATCGACACCGACGACATCTACGAGCAGGCCCAGCAGTTCATGGCCCACGTGATGCCCGAGCATGCGGCCCGCGTGAAGCGCTACCGTGACGACGCGCCGCTGTTCAGCCGCTTCCAGATCGAGCACCAGATCGAATCGGCCTACGCCCGCGAAGTGAAGCTGCCGAGCGGCGGCGTGGTCGTGATCGACCACACCGAGGCGCTGGTGTCGATCGACGTCAACTCGGCCCGCGCCATCAAGGGCGGCGACATCGAGGAAACCGCGACCCGCACCAACCTCGAAGCCGCCGACGAAGTGGCGCGCCAGATGCGCCTGCGCGACCTGGGCGGCCTGATCGTCATCGACTTCATCGACATGGAAGAGTCGAAGAACCGCCGCGAGGTCGAGAACCGCCTGCGCGACGCGCTGCGGCAGGACCGCGCGCGCGTGCAGTTCGGCACGATCAGCAAGTTCGGCCTGATGGAAATGAGCCGCCAGCGCCTGCGCCCGGCCCTGTCCGAAGGCGCATCCATCCCCTGCCCGCGTTGCGGCGGCCACGGCCACATCCGCGATACGGAAAGCTCGGCGCTGCAGATCCTGCGGATCATCCAGGAAGAGTCGATGAAGGACGGCACGGCCGCCGTGCACGTGCAAGTGCCGGTGGAAGTGGCGTCGTTCCTGTTGAACGAGAAGCGCACCGAGATCGCCAAGATCGAGCTCAAGCAGCGCCTGAACGTGATCATGGTGCCCAACAAGACGCTGGAAACGCCCAACTACCGGCTCGAGCGCCTGAAGCACGACGACCCGCGACTCGACAACCTGCAAGCCAGCTACCACATGGCCGAGGAAATCGAAGACCCGACCACCGTCACGCGTCGCACGCACGAGCGCGCCAACAAGCAGGAGCCCGTGATCAAGGGCGTGCTGCCCGACGCGCCGGCGCCGATCGCGGTGCCCAAGCCCGAGCCCGTCAAGGCCGAGCCGGTCGCCAAAGCGCCCGCGGCCAAGGCACCGGCCCCGGCAGCGACGCCCGTCGTTGCGGAAACCGGCTTCACGGCCTGGATCAAGGGCCTGTTCGGCATCGCCCCGGCCGCCGCGCCTGCACCGGCGCCGGTCGTGGCTCAGCCCAGGAAGGAAGAGCGGCGCGAAGGCCGCGGCGAAGGACGTGGCGAAGGACGGGAAGGTCGCGAAGGCGGCCGCGGTGATGGCCGCCGCGGCGGCCGTGGCGAAGGACGAGGCCGCGACGGCGAGCGCCAGGGTGGACGCCGCGGCGATGGCCGTGGCGGCGAACCGCGCCGCGAACGCGCACCGGCGGAAAGCGCCGAAGGCCAACAGCCGCGTGCCGCCGAGGGCGGCCGCCAGGCGCGATGGCGAACAGCGACGGGGCGAGCGCGGCGAAGGCCGAGGCGACCGCGGACCGCGCGAGAACCGCGAGGGCCGTGGTGACGGCCGCGAACGCGGCCAGCGCGAGCGCAGGGAACCGGAAGGCCGCACCGGCGTGGACGGTGCCATTCCCACGGTACAAGCCGGCGCTGAAGGCGCCACGGCCGAGCAGCGGCAGGACCGTCCGCCTCGTGGCGAGCGTGGCGAGCGTGGTGAACGCGGCGGTCGAGGACGCGGCGAGCGTCGCGGCGAGCGCGGCCCGCGCGAACAGGCCCCGGCCAGCCCAGGCTGACGAAGTTGCCGCATTGACAGGCGCCGCCACTTCGGTGGGCACCGTCACCGAGTTGCGTGACCATCAAGCTCCGGCGGCTGATCCGGTGCTCGAGTCGCACACCCACCAGGACGGACGCCGCAGCGAGCCGGAAGGCGAAGAGCGCCGCGAACGCCGTTCGCGCGACCGTTACGGCCGCGACCGGCGCGAGCGCCAACCGCGCGACGAAACTGCTGCTCCCGGCCAACGATGCTGTCGGCGCCGAAGTGAAAGAGGCCGCAGCCGAAGAGCGGACTGACCGGCCACGCTACCCGACCGGGTTCGTGACCGAGGAGGCGCATGCAACGCCGCAAGCGCACGCGCCTCAGGTGGCGCCGCAAGCGGCGCCCGAGGCCCCGCGCGCAACCGGCTGCGCAGGCCCAGCAGCCCCGCCCCCGCCGCCAAGGGCCTGCCGAAGGTCCAGGCCTTCGAGCTGCCCGTGTCCGAATTGGCGCAGGTTGCCGAAGGCTCAGGCCTGCAGTGGGTCAATTCCGATGCGCAAAAGATCGCCGCTGTGCAGGCGCAGATCGCGGCGGAACCCCGGCCGCCGCGCGTGCCGCGCGAGCGCCCGGCTGCCATCGTGATCGACGAAGGCCCGCTGGTACTGGTGGAAACCAAGCGCGACTTGCAGGGCATGAAGCTGCCGTTCGAGCAGGGCACGCTGCCGCTGCAATAAGGGACGTGCCGACGACCGGCAGCCTTGATCGCGCGTAGTCCAGCGGCATGATCTCAGCCTCGCTCCGCTGCCGCGCGTTTCCACGCCTGGGCCGCCGTTTCGTGCGTCACTGCGTTCCTCGGCCAGCAGCGCCAGCGAGCGCCATGCATTGCGATGCAGTTTCACGTCACGCAGGCCCATGGCCGCCTGGCTCATGTGCTGTTGTGCCTTGCCCCAGAGCTGGCGCTTCATGCAGGCCATGCCGGCCAGGTATTGCAAGGTGGCATCGCGCGGATTGCCCTTCTGCGCCGCTTCGATGCGCGCCAGCCAGGCGCCGTCCAGGCTGTCCAGCCCGGCCTCCAGGGCGCCCACCAGCTTCACCTTCAACCCATCGCCCAGCTCGCCCTGCTGCTCCCACACCGGCAGCAACCAGTCGCGCGCCAGATGCGCATCGCCGCCCAATGCGGTGAGGCGATGCGCCGCGTGGATCGCCAACTCCGGCATCTGGCGCTCGGCGGGCTCCAGCGATTCCCAGGCGCGCTGCAACTGGGCAACGTCGTGTGCGCCGTTGAGCAGATCGACCGCCAATCCGCGCACGATGCTCTGGGCGGCGCCGCTTGAAAACGCCCGGTGCTTGGCCAGAAGGCGTGCAGTCTCCAGCGCTTCCGCGGTGCGGTGCGTCAGCCGGGCCGCCTTGAGCTTCATGCGCAATGCCAGCGTGCGGCGGGCGGCGCCTTGCGGCAGACCCTTGAGCCAGGCCATCGCGGCATCGGGCTCCCGGTCCTGCAGCGACCAGCGAGCGGCACGCATCAGGGCCCCCTCGTGCGTCTCCTGGGCGTCGCGCGACGAAGTCTCCTCCAGCGCCTGCTTCAAATGCTCCTCCCGCGCAGCCTTGTCCTGCAGCGCATGCGCGCTTTCGGCGGCCAACAGGTGCGCCAGCGTGCGCACTTGCACCGCATTGGCCGGGGCACGTCGCCGCCGCTCAGCGATTTCTCCTGCCCCAGCGCCGACTCGGCCGACTTGCGGGCGCGGATGAAGCGCCCGGCCAGCAGGTGCGCTATCCCATCGAGCAGCGAGCCGTGCATGGCGCGCTCCTTTTGCTGCGACCGCCAGCGCAAGGCCTGGCGCGGCAGATCAAACAAGGCGGCCAGCGCGCCCAGCGCGGCATGCAGGAGCACGAAAGCAGCGAGCAGCAGCAGCAGCACCAGGTTGAGCGACAGGTCCACACGGTACGGCGGCCAGAACACCGTCACGGTGCCCTGGTTGTTGCCCGCGAACAGGGCGATGGCGACGGCGACGCCGAACAGGGCCAGGAGCCAGAGGGCGACGCGCATCAGTGCCGCCCGGGCATGCGACACGCGAGCGCGCGGGTAGCTGCATGATCACCTCCCCGCCGCGGCGGTGGCCAGCACCGCGAGTGTTTCGTCGATGCGCGGCAATTCAACGGAACGCAGCTGGTCCTGCACCTGCTGCAACTGGGCGGCTGCGGCCTGGGTCTTGCGCGCCGACGGGTCGAAATACTTGCGCAAGGCCGTCGTCGCCGCAGCCACGTCGGCGCGCGCCGAATTGGTCTGCCGCGACAGCAGCGCCAGGCGTGCGTTGAGCAGCTTGAGCTTGAGGTTCTCGCGAAGGAAGAAGGCCTGGTCCGGCACCAGCAGCACCGCCTCGGGCTGATCGATGCGGCTCACGCGCACCAGGCCCCGGGCCTCCTCGCGGATGTCGCCCAAGGCACGCTCCCACCAGCGAAGCGGCGCTGCCGGCTCCTGCTTGCGGGCGCCCGCCACGACACCGGCACTGGGCACCGCATTGGCCAGCGGCAATTCGTCGACCTGCCGCGCCAACTCATCCAGCCTGACCAGCAAGCCGGGCACGTCGGTGGTACTGGAGGACTTGATGCGGTCGATGTCGCGGGCGACCGCGGCACGAATGCGGGAAAGCCGCGGCTGCCCCGAGCGCTCCAGGCGCTGGTCGGCGCTGCGCAGCGCAGCCAGCAGCGGCTCGATGCTGCCCGTGGCCTGCGCCTGCTGCTGCGCCAGGCGCAGGGCCGCCTCGATATCGACCAGCATGTTCTCGTCGCGCGAGCGCGACATGCTCTGCACCAGCTCTTCAATCTGCGAGCGCTGCAGCGCCACCTCGCTGAGCCGGGTATCCGCCAGCGCCTGGCGGGCGGCGGTTTCCCGCGCCAGCTCCTGCGCCTGCCGGGCCAGGGCCCGGGCTTCGATCGCATTGCTTCCCGCGTCGGCGCTCTGCCGCGCCAGCTGTTCCTGGATGTTCGAGAGCTTTTGCCAGAGCATGCCGCTGACCACCAGCGACAGCGCCGTGACGGCCAGGAAAACATACATGACGCCGCGCGGCACGGCGGCGCCCTCGCGGGCTGGCACCGGCGACTGCGCTGCCGGCTGAGCAAGCCCCACTACGGGGACCTGGTCTGGCGCGGCGGTTGGAATCGGGGACTCGGAACTCATCGAAACGATTCTAGGGCCGCCGCCACGGCGTCCAAGGAAGGTCGTGACTCGCCAACAACACCGAAGCCCGCCAGCCGCGCCGCCTGCGCGATACGCGGGTGCGTCGCCAGCGCCCGGGCCTGTGACCAGTCCTGCGCCGGCAGCAGGCCTCGCAGGTTGGCTATGCCTTGCGAACTGCTGAACAGCCAGACCCCCTGGGTTGCGCCAAGAAGGGCGCATGCTGCGCTGCGCCTGGCTGAACACAGGGGCTGCGCGAAGATAGGCGGCGATGGCCTGCACTTCCACGCCTGCGGCGCGCAGCTGCTCGGCCAGCCAGTCGCGTGCCGCGCCCTTTCCGTCCGTTTCCTCGCCGCGCACGATCAGCACGCGATCGCCCGCCCCCACCTGGCCTGCCACCTGCTGCCACAGTGTTTCGGAATCGAATTGCGCGGCTCGCGGCGAAGGCGCATCCACGAGGGCGGGGGCTACACCGGCCTCGACCAGCGCATCGGCGGTCCCGGTTCCGGGCGCCCAGGCACGGGTATGGCTGGGCCAGCAGGTGGTCGCGGGCCGGTGCGCGAAGAAATGGCGCACCGCGTTGCCGCTGACGAACATCACGGCGCGATAGCGATCGAGCTGGCCGCCACGCATCTTGCAGCGCCTGCGGCTGCGGGATAGGGACGATGGCGATCAGGGGAAGCGCAACCGGATCGAAACCGCGCTGGCGCAGGTCCTCGACCCATCGCGCGGCCTCGGCTTGCGGACGGGTCACGAGCACCTGCATGGCGCAGCGTTTCAGTGGGCGCCGGCGGCGCGCAGCCGCGCGGCGACGGCAGTCCCCAGTTCGCCGGCCTGCGCAAGGTCGGCCGCGACGGCGGCCCCTTGCGCCCGCACCAAGGCGGTCGCGCCGTCCGGATCGCCCCAGGCGGCGCGCAGCTGCAGGTGCTCGCCCGAAAATGTCGCGTGCGCCGCCAGCGGCATCGAGCAGCTGCCGCCCATGGCCCGGCTCACCGCGCGTTCGGCGGCAACCGCCAGCCAGGTCGCCTGATGCGCCAGCGGCGCCAGCAACTCCAGCAGGTCGGCGCGGTCCGCGCGCACCTCGATGCCCAGCGCCCCCTGGCCCGCGGCCGGCAGCATCTGCTCGGGCTCGAACAGCTGGCGGATGCGCTGGCGCAGGCCCAGCCGCTTGAGGCCGGCCGCCGCCAGCACGATGGCGTCGTACTGGCCGTCGTCGAGCTTGCGCAGGCGCGTGTCCAGGTTGCCGCGCAGGGGCTTCGATCCTCAGGTCGGGACGCAGCGCGCGCAGCAGCACCACGCGGCGCAGGCTCGAGGTGCCGACGACCGCCCCTTGCGGCAGTTCATCCAGGCGCGGCGAATCGCGTGCGAAACCAGCGCATCGCGCGGGATCTTCGCGCTCCATCACGCAGGCCAGCGCGAAGCCCTCGCGGCAGTTCCATGGGCACGTCCTTGAGCGAATGCACCGCGATGTCGGCGCGGCCTTCTTCCAGCGCGAGTTCCAGCTCCTTGACGAACAGGCCCTTGCCGCCGACCTTGCTGAGTGACCGGTCCAGGATCTGGTCGCCGCGGGTGGTCATGCCCAGCAGCGATGACCTGATGGCCGCGTTGTTCCAGCAGCGCCTTGCACGTGCTCGCGCCTGCCACAGCGCAAGGCGGCTTTCGCGGGTGGCGATGACGAGCTTGCTCAAGTGTCGTAACCTGTTTGTAATGCTTGGGGAGTAGTCGATGCTAGCATGCACGCTGCCGAAAAATTAAGCAGCCACCGCGAGGAGAAACGCATGTCGACCGCACCAGCCCGAATCGCCGCTCGCGGCGAGCCAAGGACAATGAGCGCCCGCTGGTGGAAGACATCCGCCTGCTGGGCCGCATCCTGGGCGACGTGATCCGCGAGCAGGAGGGCGAGGAGGCCTTCGAGCTGGTCGAGCGCATCCGCAAGCTTTCGGTGGCGTTCCGCCGCGATGCCGACCATGAGGCCGACCGGCGCTGAAGAGCCTGCTCAAGTCGCTTTCCGGCGACCAGACGGTGAGCGTGATCCGCGCCTTCACCTACTTCAGCCACCTCGCCAACCTGGCCGAGGACCGGCACCACATCCGCCGCCGCGCCGATGCACGAGCGCGCCGGCGACACGCCAGGAAGGCAGCATCGAAGTGGCGCTGGCCCGCCTGCGCTGGGCCGGCATCGCCGCCAAGACCGTCTCGCAGACGCTGGCGCACAGCTACCTGTCGCCGGTGCTCACCGCCCACCCGACCGAGGTGCAGCGCAAGAGCATCCTGGATGCCGAGCGCGACATCGCCCACCTGCTGGCGGCGCGCGACGAGATCAAGGCCCGCGCCCTCCCGCAAGGACGCGCTGGCGCCGCGCGAACTGGCGGCCAACGAGGCGCAGATCCGCGCCCGCGTGCTGCAGCTGTGGCAGACGCGCCTGCTGCGCTTCACCAAGCTCACCGTGGCCGACGAGATCGAGAACGCGCTGAGCTACTACGAGGCCACCTTCCTGCGCGAGATCCCCAAGATCTACGCCGACCTGGAGCGCGAGCTGGGCCAGCATCCGGTGGCGCAGCTTCCTGCGCATGGGCCAGTGGATCGGCGGCGACCGCGACGGCAATCCCAACGTCAGCGCGCAGACGCTGGAATACGCGCTGCGCCGGCAGTGCGAGGTGGCGCTGCGCCACTACCTGACCGAGGTGCACTACCTGGGCGGCGAGCTGTCGCTGTCGGCGCTGCTGGTCGACGTCACGCCGCGATGCAGGCGCTGGCCGACAGCTCGCCCGACGCCAACGAGCACCGACTGGACGAGCCCTATCGCCGCGCCCTGGCCGGCATGTACTCCCGGCTGGCCGCCACGCTGAAGGAACTCACCGGCGGCGACGCCGCGCGCCATGCCATTCCGCCGCAGAACCCCTACCTGCTGGCCGAGGAATTCCTGGCCGACCTGCGCACCATCGAGAGCTCGCTGCTGGCCCACCATGGCGCGGCGCTGGTGCAGCAGCGCCTGCACCCGCTGATTCGCGCCGTCGAAGTGTTCGGCTTTCATCTCGCGACGGTGGACCTGCGGCAAAGCTCGGACCAGCACGAAGCCGTGATCGCCGAGCTGCTGGCGGTGGCGCGGATCGAGCCCCACTACGCGAAACTGCCAGGAGCCGGCGCGGCGCGCTTGCTGGTGAAGCTGCTCGACGACGCGCGGCCGCTGCGCGTGATCGGCGGGCGCTACTCGGAACACGCGCAGGCCGAGATCGCGATCTTCGAAACCGCGAAACGGATGCGCGAACGCTTCGGCGCACAGGCGATCCGCCACTACATCATCAGCCACACCGAGACCGTGAGCGACCTGCTGGAAGTGCTGCTGCTGCAAAAGGAAGTGGGCCTGCTGCGCGGCACGCTGGACGACAAGGCGGTGGCCGACCTGATCGTGGTGCCCCTGTTCGAAACCATCGAGGACCTGCGCAACGCCGCGCCGATCATGCGCGAGTTCTATGCACTGCCCGGCATCGCGACGCTGGTGCAGCGCTCGGGCGCCGAGCAGGACATCATGCTGGGCTACAGCGACAGCAACAAGGACGGCGGCATCTTCACCAGCAACTGGGAGCTGTACCGCGCCGAGATCGCGCTGGTGGAGCTTGTTCGACGAGCTGTGCCAACTCGCCACAACATCCAGCTGCGCATGTTCCATGGCCGCGGCGGCACCGTGGGTCGCGGCGGCGGCCCCAGCTACCAGGCCATCCTGGCGCAGCCGCCCGGCACCGTGCGCGGCCAGATCCGGCTGACCGAGCAGGGCGAAGTGATCGGCTCCAAATACGCCAACCCCGAGATCGGCCGGCGCAACCTGGAAACGCTGGTCGCGGCCACGCTGGAGGCCACCCTGCTGCAGCCGACCAAGCCGGCGCCCAAGGCATTCTCCGTGGCCGCCGAACGGCTTTCGCAAGCCAGCATGGCGGCCTACCGCGCGCTGGTCTACGAGACCCCGGGCTTCACCGACTACTTCTTCGGCTCGACGCCGATCCGCGAGATCGCCGAGCTGAACATCGGCTCGCGGCCCGGCATCGCGCAAGGCTTCGCAGCGCATCGAGGACCTGCGCGCCATCCCCTGGAGCTTCAGCTGGGGCCAGTGCCGCCTGACCTTGCCGGGCTGGTACGGCTTCGGCACGGCGGTGCATGAATTCCTCACGAACAATCCCGATCAGGACCGCGCGCGAAGGCCTGGCCCTGCTGCAGAGGATGTACCGCGCAATGGCCGTTCTTCCGCACGCTGCTGTCGAACATGGACATGGTGCTGGCCAAGAGCGACCTGGCGCTGGCCTCGCGCTACGCCGAGCTGGTGGCCGACGCGCGGCTGCGCAAGCGCATCTTCGCCATGATCGAGGCCGAGTGGCATCGCACGTTGGAGGCGCTGCAGCTGGTCACCGGCGAAAAGCAGCGCCTGGCGACCAACCCGGCCCTGCAGCGCTCGATCCGCCATCGCTTCCCCTACATCGACCCGCTGCACCACCTGCAGGTCGAACTGGTGCGCCGCTACCGCGAAGGCAAAGCCGACGACCGGCCGCGGCGCGGCATCCACATCTCGATCAACGGCATCGCGGCGGGGTTGCGAAACACGGGTTAGGGCGCAAGTCTGTCATCCCGGGCTCGACCCGGGATCCATGTTGGCGCGCCCAGGCCTGCTAATCTCCCAGCAGTTCGCCACCGGCTTCAGGTCATCCACGCGATCGCAGATCGCCTTGACCACCATCAGGATGGGAATGCCCAGCAGCAGCCCCCAGACGCCCCAGAGCCAGCCCCAGGCGAGCACGCCGATGAACACCGCCACCGGGTTCATGCTGCTGGCCCGGCTGGTCAGCAGGGGCACCAGGAGTTGCCCACGACGGTGTGGATCAGGAGCGACGCCCCCGCCACGGCCAGCGCCATGTTGACCTCGCCGAACTGCAGGAATGCCACCAGTGCCGCGGCGCCGGTGATCACGATGGAGCCGATGTAGGGCACCAGGTTCAGGATGCCGGCGGCGATACCCCACACCGCCGCGTGCTCCAGCCCCAGGGCCCAGAAGGCCAGCCCGGTCGCCAGGCCGACCAGCGCGCTGGTCAGCAGCTGCACCAGCAGGTAGCGCTGGATCTGCCTGGTGATCTCGTCCAGCGCCTGCACCGTGATCTTCTTGTCGGAGAGGCTGGGGCCGGTGATCTTGACCAGCTTGCGCCGGAACGTGTCGCCCGACAGCAGCAGAAAATAGGTGAGGAAGGTGACCACCACGATCTGGCCGATCAGGCTGGCCAGGCCGATGGTGCCGCTCCAGAGGTGGTCGCGGATGTTGAAGCGGCGGCTTTTCGATCACCACGCGCTGCACGCCGCGCGCGGGCGGAGCGGCCGGGACTGGCTTCCTTCGCCGCCTGCTCGAGCTGCGCGGCCGCCTTCTGCACCGTGCCCAGCGCTGTCGGTGCTGCCGCTGCGCACCGCATCGAGTCGCGCAGCTTCTTGGCCGCCGCGGGCAGCGACTCGAGCAGCTGGTTGGCGTCGTCGCCGAAGCGAATAGACCGGGCGCCAGCGCCGCCGAGCGATGCCGAGGATCAGCACGGCCGCGCTGATGGCAGCGCGGAATGCGCCAGCGCTCCAGCGTATCGACGATGGGCGACAGGGCATAGCTGAACATCAAGCCCAGCATCAGCGGGATGAAGAAGGCGCTGGCCCACTTCAGCGTCGCCAGCACGCGCCAGCACCGTGAGCACCACCAGCGCCATGCTGCGCACGTTCACCGGCACGTGCAGCAGTGCGTGCGAGGGATCCTCCGGGTCGGCAGCCAGCGGGCGCGGCGATCGGCGCTGCGACCGCTTTGCATCGGGTTCCTTCATGTTTGCCTCCCTTGTACGATGCAAGCCTCAGGCCGCAACAGCCTCGCGCACCGCACCCAGCTGGCGCCGCGATACCGCGAGCAGCTCGTCGATGCCGTTCAGGCGCACGGCCCAGCCCTCGCCCTCCTCGGGATCGTAGTGTTTCTCGAGCGCGCGCATGGCGCGGCGCGCCACCAGGGCATTGCGGTGCACCCGCAGGAACTGCGTCGGCGTAGCGCTCCTCGAGCTCGCTCAGCGACGCGTCCAGGATATGGCTGCTGGCGGCCGTGCGCACCGTGATGTACTTGAGTTCGGCCTTGAAATACAGCACCTCGGCCAGCGGCACGCGCTCGGTGCGGCCGCGGTCCTGGATCAGCAGCACTTCCGGCGCCGACGTCGGCTGCGCGCCGCCGCTGCGCCTGGACCAGCCGTTCGACCTTCTGCAGCGCCGACCTGCAGCCGCTCCAGCCGCACCGGCTTGGTCAGGTAGTCGACCGCCTCGAGCTCGAAGGCCGCCACCGCGTGTTCGGCATGGGCGGTGACGAACACCACGGCCGGCGGCTGCGGCCAGCGATCGCAGGGCCCGCGCCAGGGCGAGGCCGTCGGCGCCGGGCATGTGGATGTCCAGCAGCACGGCGTCGAAATGCCACGCGCCGCAGCAGATCCATGCGCCTGCGCGGCATTGGCCGGCCTCGCCGCCGACGGTGGCGCCGGGGCGGCGCAGTCGCCCAGCAGCGTGCGAAGGCGCGAGCGCGCCAGCGTTTCGTCGTCGACGACCAGCACTTGCAGACTCATGGCTCATTGCCCTCGCTCACACCGGCACCTCCATGCGCACCTGGTAGATGCCGTCCTTCAGCGCCGCCCGGAACTGGCCCTGCACGTCGTGCAGCAGGCGCAGCCGGTCGCGCACGTTGGCCAGCGCAACGCCGTGGCCCGCGGCACGGCCCTGGCCCGCCCGGCACGCGTGTTGGTCACCTTGATCACCACCGTGCCGCCGCGCCGCTCGGTGCGGATGCGCACCTGCGCGCCCGTCGGGGCTGGGCTCCACGCCGTGCTTGACCGCGTTCTCCACCAGCGGCTGCAGCACCAGCGGCGGCACCCGGGCGCCGCCGGCCGCCGGGTCCAGCTCCCAGCCGACGCGCAGGCGCTCGCCGAAGCGCACCTGCTCGATGGCCAGGTAGCGCCGGCCAGCTCGATCTCGTCGGCCAGCGTGACCGATTCGCCCGGATCGGCCAGGGCCTGGCGGAACAGGTCGCTCAGGTCTTCCAGCATGGCCTCGGCCTTCGCCGGCTCCTCGCGCACCAGGGCGATGGCGCTGTTGAGGGTGTTGAACAGGAAGTGCGGGCGGATGCGCGCCTGCAGCTCCGACAGGCGCGCCGTGGTGGCCGCCGGCATGCGGCCCTTGCGCGCGCAGCACCAGCGCGGCCACCAGCGCGCCGACAGCAGGGCGCCGGCGAAGGCGCGAGGCCACCCAGGGCGCCGGCCCGGCGAACCCGTCAGCGCGCAGCAGGCCGCAGCCGTACAGGCCCGCCACGGCGCCCAGCGGCCACGCCGAACAGCTGCTGCGCGCCGGGCGCCAGCCGCGCCAGCAGCTTCTTGAGGCTGCAGGCCACGATCAGCCAGACCAGCGTGGCCGGCAGGGCGCGCGCCGGTCAGGACCGAGACGCGCAGCAGCCAGTCCCGGCACTGGCGGCGCCGAACATCGCGCCCACCGCCATCACGGTTTCGACGAACAGCACGGCGCGCAGCACCACCCCCACCTGGCAGGCGTCGAACACGCAGCGCCCGCCGCGGCGGCGCGCGGTTGCGGCCGGCGCGTCCGGGAACGCCGATAAAATTTGGGAATCGTTCATCAAGAACGGTGGCCTTCCGCCCGATTATTGGTGATCCTTGCCGCAACCACCCCCGGGACGAACCAGTATGCAAGCCCTCCCCACCTGCCTATGAACCAACTCGATAAGAAATCCGAAGCCTGGTCCGCCCTGTTCTCGGAGCCCATGAGCGAGTTGGTCAAGCGCTACACCGCCAGCGTGTTTTTCGACAAGCGCCTGTGGCAGGCCGACATCGAGGGCTCGCTGGCCCATGCCGGCATGCTGGCCGCGCCAGGGCATCATCGGCGCGCCGACCTGGCCGCCATCGAGAAGGGCATGGCGCAGATCCGCGAGGAAATCGAGGCCGGCCAGTTCGACTGGAAGCTCGATCTGGAAGACGTGCACCTGAACATCGAGGCGCGCCTGACCCAGCTGGTCGGCGACGCGGGCAAGCGCCTGCACACCGGCCGCAGCCGCAACGACCAGGTCGCCACCGACGTGCGCCTGTGGCTGCGCGGCGAGATCGACCTGATCTGCGGCCTGCTGGTCGACCTGCAGAAGGCGCTGCTCGACATCGCCGAGAAGAACGTCGAGGTCATCCTGCCCGGCTTCACCCACCTGCAGGTGGCGCAGCCGGTGAGCTTCGGCCACCACATGCTGGCCTATGTGGAGATGTTCAGCCGCGACGCCGAGCGCATGGCCGACGTGCGCAAGCGCGTCAACCGGCTGCCGCTGGGCGCCGCCGCGCTGGCCGGCACCAGCTACCCGCTGGACCGCGAGCTGGTCGCGCGGACGCTGGGCATGGACGGCGTCTGCCAGAACTGCCTGGACGCCGTGAGCGACCGCGACTTCGCCATCGAGTTCACCGGCCGCCGCCTCGCTCGCCATGGTGCACATCAGCCGCTTCTCGGAAGAACTGATGCTGTGGATGAGCCAGAACTTCGGCTTCATCGACATCGCCGACCGCTTCTGCACCGGCTCATCGATCATGCCGCAGAAGAAGAACCCGGACGTGCCCGAACTCGCGCGCGGCAAGACCGGCCGCGTGGTCGGCCACCTGATGGGCCTGATCACCCTGATGAAGGGCCAGCCGCTGGCCTACAACAAGGACAACCAGGAAGACAAGGAGCCGCTGTTCGACACCGTCGACACGCTCAAGGACACGCTGCGCATCTTTGCCGAGATGGTGGGCGGCATCACCGTCAAGCCCGAGGCGATGGAGAAGGCCGCGCTGCGCGGCTATGCCACCGCCACCGACCTGGCCGACTACCTGGTGAAGAAGGGCCTGCCCTTCCGCGACGCGCACGAGACCGTGGCGCATGCGGTCAAGGCGGCGATTTCGCACCAGGTGGACCTGTCGGAGCTGCCGCTGGCGGTGCTCAAGCAGTTCAACCCGGCGATCGAGAAGGACGTGTACGACGTGCTGTCCCTGCGCGGCTCGCTGAACGCGCGCAACACCCTGGGCGGCACGGCGCCGGCGCAGGTGCGCGCGCAGATCGCGCGGCACCGCGCCCGGCTGGGCTGAGCCTCTGCAATTCCGCGTCAGGCGCATGGAATAACGCATAGCCATTGGAAGGCGGCAGTGACAGGCGCATAGTGCCTGTATGGGCTTTGTGAGCACCGCAATCCATGGGTGGCGTCACGCCGGCCTGCGGCTGGCGCGCACGCTTGCCGCGGCACTGGCACTCGCAGTGCCAGCCGTGGCGGCCGCTGCTGCTCCGGTCGCCGTGCTGCAACTGCAAGGCCCGATCGGGCCGGCCAGCGCCGACTACCTGGAGCGCGGCATTCACAAGGCCGGCGAGGCCGGCGCGCCGCTGGTGGTGATCCAGCTGGACACGCCCGGCGGGCTGGACACCTCGATGCGGCAGGTCATCCAGGCGATCCTTGCGTCACCGGTGCCGGTGGCCGTTTTCGTCAGCCCTGAGGGCGCTCGGGCCGCCAGCGCCGGCACCTACATCCTCTATGCCGCGCATATTGCGGCAATGGCGCCGGCCACCGACCCTGGGCGCCGCCACGCCGGTGGCGATCGGGTTCCCGAGCGGCAGCGAGCGCAAGCCGCCCGCCAAGGACGAAGAAGCATCCAAAGGCGCCGGCAAGCCGGCCGCACCGTCGAGTTCGCCGGCCGAAAGGCTCCAGGATGCGATGACGGCCAAGCAGGTCCACGACGCCGCAGCCTTTATCCGCGGCCTGGCGCAGCTGCGCGGGCCGCAACGCCGAGTGGGCCGAGCGGGCGGTGCGCGAGGCGGTCAGCCTGACGGCCGACGAGGCCCTGAAGGCGCGAAGTGGTCGACGTGTCGCGAAGGACGTGCCCGACCTGCTGGCGCAGATCGACGGCCGCAAGGTGCGTGTGCAGGCGCGGACCGATCGCACGCTCGCCACGCCGCGGCGCGGCCTACGAGGTCCGGCTGCCCGACTGGCGGCAACGGCCGCTCGCGGCGATCACCCATCCGAGCGTCGCGCTGATCCTGATGATGATCGGCATCTACGGGCTGTTCTTCGAGTTCGCCTCGCCCGGCCATGGCGTTCCGGGCGTGGTGGGCACGATCTGCCTGCTGCTGGCGCTCTTCGCGCTGCAGTTGCTGCCGGTGAACTACGCCGCGTGGCGCTGATCCTGCTCGGCATGGGGCTGCTGATAGCCGAGTTGTTCGCACCCAGCTTCGGCGTGCTGGGTGCCGGCGGCGTGGCGGCGTTGATCGCCGGGGGTGTCTTGCTGTTCGACAGCGAGATACCTGGATTCGGCGTGCCGCTGGCCCTGGTTCTGGGTCTCGCGGTCGTGTCGGCGGCGATCGTCCTCGCTCGGCGGCGGCATGGCGCTCAAGGCGCGTCGCAGGCCCGTCGTCAGCGGCCGCGAAAGCCTGGTGGGCGAGTCGGGTCGAAGTACTGCAAGTGAGCGATGGCGAAGCCTGGGCCGAGGTCCTGGGCGAGCGCTGGAAGGTGGCCAGCGACCGGCCGCTGGCTGCCCGGCCAGCGCGTGCGGGTGCGTGGGCCTGCGCGGGCTCACGCTGGAAGTGCAGGCCGATGCGCAATCCAATCATCCAATGAAAGGCTCACGCCATGAACGCTCGCCTTCGACGTTTGCCCCGCTCATAGTCCTGCTGCTGATCCTGTTCGGCATGTCGATCAGGATCCTGCGCGAATACGAGCGCGCGCGTGGTGTTCCAGCTGGGCCGGTTCTGGCGCGTCAAGGGCCCGGGGCTGGTGATCCTGATCCCGGGAATCCAGAAGATGGTGCGGGTCGACCTGCGCATAGTGACCATGGACGTGCCGCCGCAAGACGTGATCTCGCGCGACAACGTCTCGGTGAAGGTCAATGCGGTGGTGTTCTTCCGCGTCATCGACCCGCAGAAGGCCATCATCCAGGTGGAGAACTTCCTGATGGCGACCAGCCAGCTGGCGCAGACCACCTTGCGCGTGGTGCTGGGCAAGCATGAGCTGGACGAGATGCTGGCCGAGCGCGAACGCCTGAACATCGACGTGCAGCGCATCCTCGACGCGCAGACCGACGGCTGGGGCATCAAGGTCACGAACGTGGAGATCAAGCACATCGACCTGAACGAATCGATGATTCGCGCCATTGCCCGCCAGGCCGAAGCCGAGCGTGAACGCCGCGCCAAGGTGATCCATGCCGAGGGCGAGAAACAGGCCGCGGCCGCGCTGCTGGAGGCGGCCCGGATGCTGGCGCAGCAACCGGAAGCGATGCAGCTGCGGTACCTCCAGACCATGACGCAGGTGGCCGGCGACCGCGGGTCGACGATCGTCTTTCCCTTGCCCGTGAACCTGCTCGGTTCGCTGCTGGGCAAGGACCGCGGCGGGGAGCGCGAGTGACGGCCGCGTGAACAAATTTCTGGCCCCTCCCAAAATTCTTCAAACCAGGCGGTGCGTGAACCGCTAGCATTCCGGGCAAGAGAAGGAGACAAGCCGTGCCCGTGATCACCAACATCGAAGACCTGCGCGTGCTGGCGCAAAAGCGCGTTCCGCGCATGTTCTACGACTATGCCGACTCCGGGTCGTGGACGGAGAGCACGTACCGCGCCAACGAGGCGGATTTCAATCGCATCCTGCTGCGCCAGCGGGTTGCGGTGAACATGGAGAACCGCAGCACGCGCACGAAGATGATCGGCCAGGAGGTCGCGATGCCGGTCGCGATCGCGCCGACCGGGCTGACCGGCATGCAGCATGCCGATGGCGAGATCCTGGCAGCGCGGGCAGCGAAGAAGTTCGGCATTCCGTTCACGCTTTCGACCATGAGCATCTGCTCGATCGAGGACGTCGCCAAGGAAACGGACAACCACCCGTTCTGGTTCCAGCTGTACGTGATGAAGGACCGGCCTTTCATCGAGCGCCTGATAGACAGGGCCAAGGCCGCCAACTGCTCCGCGCTGGTTCTGACGCTGGACCTGCAGATCCTGGGCCAGCGCCACAAGGACCTGAAGAACGGCTTGTCGGCGCCGCCCAAGCTCACCATCCCCAACATCCTCAACATGATGAGCAAGCCGCGCTGGTGCCTGGGCATGCTCGGCACCCAGCGTCGCCAGTTCGGCAACATCGTGGGCCACGTCAAGGGCGTGGACAACATGGGCTCCCTGTCCGAATGGACCGCCAAGCAGTTCGACCCGGCGCTGTCGTGGGACGACGTGGCGTGGATCAAGAAGCGCTGGGGCGGCAAGCTGATCCTCAAGGGCATCCAGGACGTCGAGGACGCGCGACTGGCCGTCGACAGCGGTGCCGACGCCCTGATCGTCTCCAACCACGGGGGCAGGCAGCTCGATGGCGCGCCCTCTTCCATCTCCGCCCTGCCGGAGATCGTCGATGCGGTGGGCAGGCGCATCGAAGTGCACATGGACGGCGGCATCCGCTCGGGCCAGCACGTGCTCAAGGCCGTCGCGCTGGGCGCCAAAGGCACCTACATCGGCCGGGCCATGCTCTACGGGCTGGGAGCGATGGGCGAGGAAGGCGTGGAGTACGCCCTCAAGATCATCCACAAGGAGCTGGACCTGTCGATGGCTTTCTGCGGGCACACCGACATCAATACGGTGGACAAGAGCATCCTGCTGCCCGGCTCCTTCTGAAAGCGCTCCTGCCTACCGACCGCCCGCTTTCCTGGGCGGCACGGTCTTCAGGTACTCGTACAGCGCCTGCGAGTCGACGTCGCTCATCTTCGAGAGCGACTCGAACGGCATCACCTTGATCGGTGTCCCGTCCGGGCGCTTGCCGGAACGCAGCATCGCGATGAACTGGCCGGCGTCCTTGTATCGCGTCATGGCGCTGTTCGTCGCCGGGCGTGATGTTGGCCGCCGGCGGCCAGTCGGGCGGACCGCCCGGGATCTTGCCGCCGGACAGGTGCTCGCCATGGCAGCCTATGCACATATTGGCCACGTAGGCGCCGTGCTGCGCATTGACGGCCTCCGGGACCGGCTGCGCCGGCGGCAGGGAGTGATTGATCTTGGCGGCCGCGTCCTCGATGGCCCCGAAGCCGTAGAGGATGCGCACCGGCGGCGGGAACTCGACCACGGCGGCGCCGCCGGTCTGCGGCGGCAGGCTGCGCACATAGGAAACCAGCGCGGCCAGGTCCTGGTCGGTAAACCGGTTGTAGTCCTCGCTGGGCATCACCATCAGCGGCCGGCCGCCGGGCCGCACACCATGGCGGATGGCGCGGACCCAGTCCTCGGGTTGGTAGCCGGCGGTCACGCCGCCGGGCGTGATGTTGGCGCCGGCTATGCGCAGGCCCTTGCCGTCGTTGACGAACTCGCGCCCGCCCCCGTTGGCGCCGTGGCAATCCACGCAGCCGCGCGACTCGAACAGGTATTTGCCCCGCTCCAATGCCTGCTGGCCGCTGGCATAGGCCACCGGCTTGACGGCCACTTCGACCTTGCGCGCCATCTTGCGCTCGGCCAATTGGTACCCCAGCACGGCCGCTGCGGCAGCAAGAACCGCGACCCCGCCGACGACGCCGACCGTCCACTTGATCCATCGTTGCATGTTGATACTCCTGTAATGCCCCGGATTTCACACGCAGCCCTGGTTTTGGTCAAGGCCGCAAAATAGCGCCATGACTGTTCAGCGCCGAATCGCCCATCTCGACATGGACGCTTTCTTCGCGTCCGTGGAGCTGCTGCGCTATCCCCAGCTCAAGGGCCTGCCCGTCGTCATCGGCGGGGGGCGGCGCAAGGTCGACGACATGGTGAGTGAGCGCTACGCCGGGTTGGCACAGAGTGAAATCCCGGCATCGGCTTTTCCGCTTTGAAGGACTATGTCGGGCGCGGCGTGATCACGACCGCAACCTATCCCGCCCGCCAGTTCGGCGTGGGTTCGGCCATGGGCATGATGAAGGCCGCCAAACTCTGCCCGCAGGCCATCGTGCTGCCGGTGGATTTCGAGGAGGTGCGCAAGTACTCGCGCCTCTTCAAGAGCACCATCGCCGAGATCGCCCCAGTGATGGAGGATCGTGGCGTGGACGAGGTCTACGTCGATTTCACCGACGTACCCGGAGGCCAGCGCGAAGGCGGCCGCGCCCTGGCGCGGCTGATCCAGCGCGCCATCTTCGAGAAGACGGGCCTGACCTGCTCGATCGGCGTGGCACCCAACAAGCTCATTGCCAAGATGGCCAGCGAATTCAACAAGCCCAATGGCATCTCGGTGGTCTGGCCGGAAGACGTGCAAACGAAGATCTGGCCCCTGCCGGTGCGCAAGATCAATGGCATAGGCCCGAAGGCGGAGGTCAAGCTCGCCAAGTTGCACCTGCACACCGTCGGCGACATCGCGGCACAGCAGCGCGAGTGGCTGATCGACAACTTCGGCAAGGCCTATGGCGCCTGGATGCACGATGCGGCCTGGGGCCGTGACGACCGGCCCGTGGTGACCGAGAGCGAGCCGGTGTCGATGAGCCGCGAAACCACCTTCGACCGCGACCTGCACGCCGTGCGCGACAAGGCGGAGTTGGGCGCCATTTTCACCGAGCTGTGCGTGAAGCTGGCCGGCGACCTGCAGCGCAAGGGCTACGTGGGCAAGACCATCGGCATCAAGTTGCGCTACGACGACTTCCGGATTGCCACGCGCGACCAGACCATCGAGGATTTCACGGCCGACGGCAAGACCATCCGGCGCGTCGCCGGCCAATGCCTCAAGCGGGTCGACCTGGGCCGGCGGCTGCGGCTGCTGGGTGTGCGGGTGGGCAAGCTGGTGAAGGCCGACGCGCCGCAGGAACCGCTCCGTGTCGCCGAGCCGGCGCCACAGCCCGGGACGCTGGATTTGTTCTGAAGGCGCAGGTCAGCCCACCAGGATCTCCGTCCTACCCCCTCACCCCGCCCTTGCCTACATGAGCAGGGCCGTGTTGTCTCTACGGTTTGAACCAGGTTCTTGTTCAGGGGTACCGATATGAAAGCACAGCTACGCAACCAGGTGGCCGCCCTCTTCCTTTTGGCTCCTGCCGCCGCGATGTTCACCGCACTTCCGGCAACGGTGCTGGCACAAACCGCGGCACCGGAAGTGCGTTCGCTGGAGGTCACCAGTGACAAGGGCGTGAAGCCGGGATCGCGCCTGCGGTTCAAGCTCGAAGGCTCGCCGCGCGCCCAGGCGAGCGTTCGCATCCGCGGTGTGCAGTCCAGCATTCCCTTGCGTGAAGTCGAGCGCGGCGTCTACGTGGGGCGCTACACCATCGCGCGCAGCGACCGCATCGAGGAAGGCGCTCCGATTCGCGCCAGTCTTCGCAGTGGCAACCGCACCGGCTCGGCCAGCTACACCGTCCCTGCGGGCGTCGGCCAACGTTGCCGCCGCGCCACCGCCGCCCGAGTTGCGCATTGAGCAGTTCCAGGCCACGGGCCTGGAAAGCGTAGAGCCGGGCGCCGAGCTCAAATTCATGATCGACGGCATACCCGGCGCGGTCGCTACGGTCGATCTGCCGGGGGTGGGCAACAACGTGCAGCTGCGTGAGGTGCGCCCCGGCCACTACGAAGGCAGCTACACCATCAGGCGCGTCGACAAGCTGAATGCTTCTGCTCCGCTGGTAGCAACCCTGCGCGCGGGCGACCGCGTCGTGACTGCGAACCTGGCGCCGCCGCAACCTGCCGACAACCGGCCGCCCGTCATCGCAAACCTGGCGCCGAACGAGGGCCATACGGTGAACGCCGCCGGGCCCACGGTAGTGTCCGGAGACTTCGAAGACCGGGGTGGGACCGGGGTGGATCCGGCCAGCGTGCGTATCCTGCTGTCAGGGCGCAACGTCACGCCAGACGCGCAGGTCACGCCCCAATCCTTCACCTATCGCGGCGCGCTGCCACCGGGCCGCCACACGGTCGACGTAACGGCCATGGACCGAGCCGGCAATGCCGGGCGCAGGAGCTGGAGCTTCGACGTCGCCTCCGGGCTGCCCATCCAGATCCTGAGCCATTCGAACCATGGCCAGGTCGACGGCGCTGCCGCACATGTGCGCGGCCGCACCGCGCCGTTCGCATCGGTCAACGTCAAGGTGCACGCGGTACCGCCCATCGTCGGCCAGTTCGGCGTGACGCGGCAGCTGTTTTCGCAATCGATGCAGGCCGACGCCAACGGCCATTTCGAGTTCAGTTTCACCTCGCCCTTCGCGGTGCCCGGCACGCGCTATGACGTGTCGATGGTGGCCAGCAAAGACTACGTGACCGGCGAAGCCCGGCTGGTGCTGTACCAGCGGCAGGGCTAGCCGGCGCGGCGCGGCGCGGGCGCCGGCTGTCCTTCGATGAGTTCGAGTTGCTGCAGTGAAAACAACGCTGTATGCAGGGATTCGGCCGGCAGCAACTGGCTGGCCTGCTCGATGCAGAGTTGCGGGTCGCACGAGGCGAGAAGGTCCCGCAGATGGCGGGACAGCCCCCACATCGCGGCGCTGCGCAACACGGACCTGCCTTTGCAGGTGATCATGTAGACGATGTTGGCTCCTCCCAAAATAGTCGAACTCGTCTTCCAGGCGACTATCGGTGGGCACGCTGACTTGCCGCTGACACGTTGCAGCCGCCGAAACTGATTGCAACTTCCGCCTAGTCACCGCTCTGCGGCTATGCATGCCGCTATCTATTTCGTAGCGCTTGACGGACACTTACGTCTAACTTACAGTGATCTTACGTCGAACTTACAGCCCAGTTTCCAGCGCGGAGATCGTCATGACGCTCAACGAACTGCAACGCATCAAGAAGTGGCACGTGGCCCATCGTGCCGATCATCCGGTCGAGTACCACCTGTGGGACGCGATACTCACCCTGTGGGTGATGGGCTGGGTCGGATTCCTTCCGGCTTATGCGTTCGGGCAGTTCTGGACCTTGCCTCTGTGCGCCCTCGCCGTTGCGGCGCCGAGCATGTATGTGGCCTGGCGCCTCAAGGCGCATCGCGAGCACAAGCTGCGCTGCGACTGGCTGCGCTCCTAGTCACCGATATCCCTGCCCGCGTCTCTTGTCCCGCATTTGCCATGCGGGCGATGCCGCGCGCGCTACATTGGCGGCAGCACACCCCACCTCAAGGCCCGCCATGCAATGCTTCACCCTGACCCAGCAAGACCACGTCGCGCATCTCGTGCTCAATCGCCCGCAGGCATTGAACACCATGCACCCCACCTTCTGGCGCGAGCTGGACGAAGTGCTCACCACCCTGCACCGTGAAGGGCAGGCGCGCGCGCTGGTGATCTCATCGACCGGCAAGCACTTCAGCGCCGGCATGGCGCTGGAGACATTCGGCGGCGACATCGCCATGGACGACGCGACGCCGGAAGGCCGCGCAGCGATCTTCGATCTGCTGACAGACATGCAGTCCACCTTCACCAAGCTGGAAACGCTGCGCATCCCGGTCATCGCCGCGATCCACGGCGGCTGCATCGGCGGCGCAGTGGACATGGTCACGGCCTGCTGCATTCGCTACGCGACGGCCGATGCCTTCTTCAGCATCCAGGAGATCAACATCGGCATGGTCGCGGACGTCGGCACGCTGCAGCGCCTTCCCAAGCTGATACCGCTTGGCGTGGTCAAGGAACTCGCCTACACCGGCCGGAGGCTGCCGGCCCAGAGGGCCTTGGGCTATGGCCTGGTGAACGAGATCTTCGACACGCAGCAAGCCATGGTCGACGCGGCTCTGCAGTGCGCGGCCGAGATCGCCGCCAAGCCGCCGGTGGCGATCTGGGGGACCAAGCAGGTGATCCACTACACGCGCGATCATTCGGTCGACGATTCGCTCAAACAGATGGGATGGATCCAGGGCGCGATCTGGAGCAACGCGCATGTCCGCGAAGCCGTTGCCGCCATGAAGGAAAAGCGAGCCGGGACATTTCCCGACCTGCCGAAGCTGAGCTCTTTCCGCGAACTGACTTAAAGCTACTGCCGCGCCGTCCTGACGTTCGGCGGCGGCGACATCGGATGGCTGGTGCGGAAAGGGTTGATGTCCAGCCCGCCGCGGCGGGTGTAGCGGGCATAGACCGCCAGCTTGACCGGCTTGCAGCGCGTCCAGATGTCCATGAAGATGCGCTCGACGCACTGCTCGTGGAATTCGTTGTGGTTGCGAAAGCTCACGATGTAGCGCAGCAGCCCGCCCTGGTCGATCTGGGGCCCGCTGTAGTGGATCTGCACGCTTCCCCAATCCGGCTGGCCGGTGACCAGGCAATTGCTCTTGAGCAGGTTGCTGGCCAGCACCTCCTCTACCGGCTGTTCATCGAAGGCGGCCGTCAAGCAGCTCGGGCGCGGGCGTGTACTGCGTGCATTCGATATCGAGCCGGTCCAGGCTCAGGCCGCCGAGCTCCTGCACCGGTTCGCTATCGAACTGATCCGGCATCAGGATGCGCACGCCCACCGACGATTGACTGGGAGCTCCGCGCCAGACAGCCTCGCTCACGTCGGCGCGGATACGGTTGCGGACCTCGTCGGCCGAAGCGAAAGGCGTATTGGTGAAGCTGTTGAGGTAGAGCTTGAACGATTTGCTCTCGACGATGTTCGGCGTTTCGCACGGCACCGTGATGTGCGCGATCGCCACCTGGGGCTTGCCGCGCGGCGTGAGCCAGCTCAGCTCGAACGCACTCCACAGGTCGGCGCCGAAAAACGGCACGGCTCCATGCAGGCCGAGCTCGACCCGCTTGGGCAGCCGCGAGATAGGAAACAGCAGCGACGCGTCGTAATGGTCGACATAGGGCGCGGGCTTGCCGAGCTGCGATTGTTCGGGATGTCATCAGCTTGCCATCAGGTGCGGCACCAGGGGTTGCAGCAGGCGCTCCACCACACCCGGCGGCAGGTCATGCCCCATGCCCTCGATACCGACGAGTCGGGCACCCGGGATGCGCCGCGCGGTGTCGTGCCCGCAGGCGAACGGCACCAGCGGATCGGCCTTGCCGTGCAAGACGAGGGTGCGCGGCTTGACCCGCGCCAACTCGTCGGCCCGCCCGGCATCGGCGGCGACTGCCGCTATCTGCCGCACGGTGCCGGCCGGATGGAAGCTGCGCCGGGTCGAGATCAGAATCCGCTCGCGCAGCGCCGCCTCGTCCAACGGGAAGGCCGGGCTGCCTATGACCTTGAACAGCTTGATGTAGTGGTCGACGATCGCCTGCTCGCTGCGCCCGTTGGGCCGGCTGAGCAAGGCTCTCAGGACATGCGACTTGGGGCCGGGAAGGTGACGCGCACCGCTGGAACTCATGATGCTGGTCAGGCTCAACACCCGCTGGGGCGCGGCCAGTGCCACGCGCTGGGCGATCATGCCGCCCATGCTGACGCCGACCACGTGCGCCTGCGCAATGCCCAGGGCATCCAGAACACCCAGCGCGTCAGCCGCCATTTCCTGCATGCTGTACGGCGCTTTCACCTGCAGCCCTATCCGGTGCTTGAAGCTTTCCCAGATCAGGTTGGGTACGCCCAGGTGATCCAGGTGCTCGGACAGGCCGACGTCGCGGTTGTCGAAACGCACCACACGAAAGCCCTGCTCCACCAGGCCGTTGACGAACGCCGGCGGCCAGGCGACGAGCTGCATGCCCAGCCCCATGATCAGCAGCACCACCGGACGCCCGGCCTGCGATCCGTCGGCGCCCGTGTCCTCGACTGCGATGCTGATGCCGTTGGCCTTGACCTTCACACCACCGCCCATGGGGCGCGCGCTCACTCGAACCGCCGTTCGCGCAGCCACTTGGTCGCGATCCACTTTTCGCCCGCGATCACCGGTGCGCCGCCGTGCAGGCTCCTGGTGGAGGGATGGGCGCGCTCGTAGCTGAAGAAGACGGCGTTGCCGCGCTTGGGCGCCACCTCCAGGTGCACGTCGGGAAAGCTGGTGCCGCCGCCTTTTTCCGGTTCGGCAAGGTACATGATCAGCGTGGCGACACGCTGCCCGCCGCGCTTGAGGATCGTCGGCGTACCCGGCTCGATGGGATCGAAGTAGTCGTAGTGGGGCTTGTATTCCGTGCCCGGGCGGTAGTGCAGCACCTGCAGCCCTTCGCCGTTTTCCTCGGGCCAGTTGACCAGCCGCGCGATGCGCGCCTCGATGCGCTTCACCAGCTCGTTCTCGCCGCGCTGGAAGAACATGCCGTTGCTGGTGCGGTCGGCGTTGACCTCTTCCCCGCCTGTCTTGGTCGCCACGGTGAGGGAGCGGGCCAGGCGCGGCTTCGCCAGTTCGATCAGGGCCTCGCACTCCTCGTCGGACAAGAGGTCGCCGAATACCACCACGCGCGGGTTGCGCATCGCCTGCAGCACGCAGACCCGGCGGTCTCCGGCATCCAGGTAGAGCGGCGCCTCTTCCAGCCGCGGGTCGGGCACCGGCACCGCAGCCGGCAGGATTTGCTCCTTCGCCTTCTGCTCCAGATGGCCCCTGAGCGTGCTCTCCATGGCCTCGATCGCCACGTCCTCGCTCCAGCCGGACTCAAGCATGGACTTGAGGACGGCCTCGGCCCCATGGCCGGCCTGGGCCTGCTCGACGATCCACTGCCGCAGCTGCGGCGTGATCTGCTGTGTGTGTGTCGTGCTCATTTTTCCATCCTACGCCTGAACACCATCCGATCGGGGAGCGACGCGGCCGCGTCGAAAGCATAACCATCAGCGCTGAAGGCTTCCAGTTTACGGAGCGTGTCGATTCGGCGGGCGGTCGCGTAACGCGCCATCAGGCCCCTGGCCTTCTTGGCCGAAAAGCTGATGATCTTGTAGCCGCCGCCCTTCCATTCCTCGAACACGCAGTCGACCACCCTGGCCTTGAGCACGCTGCGGTCCACCGCCTTGGAGTATTCCTGCGAGGCCAGGTTCACCACCACCGGCGTCTTCTGGGCGGCCAGCCGCTGGTTCAGGTAGTCCGCGATCTGCGTACCCCAGAACTGGTAGAGATTTTTCGCCGGGCCGACGGCCAGCTTCGTGCCCATTTCCAGCCGGTAGGGCTGCATCCGGTCCAGCGGGCGAAGCACGCCGTACAGGCCGCTCAGGATGCAGATGTGCTCCTGGGCCCAGTCCAGGTCCGCCGGCTTGAGCGTCTTGGCGGCCAGCCCGTCGTAGACGTCGCCGTTGAAGGCCAGCACGGCCTGTTTCGAGTTACTGGCGGTGAAACGCGGCGACCAGGCCTGGTAGCGCGCGGCATTGAGCCCCGCCAGCGAATCGCTCAGGTCCATCAGCTGGGCCACCTGCGCCGGTGACTTCTTCTTCAGTACAGCTATCAGCTGGGCCGATTGCCTGGCAAATAACGGCTGGGTGTGCGGCAAATCGCCTGCGGAACTGTCGTAATCAAGCGACTTGGCCGGGGAAAGCAGGAACAGCATGCCGGCAATTATGCTTTCCAGGCACGGCCGCTCAGCCATTGGCAGCCGGCAATGGCGACCACCAGCGCGGCATAGGTCGCCATCTTGCCATCCACGCCGAAATACCACAGGCCGGCCACCAACGTCGCCACGCCAGCTATTGAATTGATAGCTATATGCAACCACCAGGCAAGGCCTGTGGGCCTGACGCGGGAGGATGAAGCGGGCGGCGAGCGCTACCAGCACGGCCACCGCCAAGGCGGGGGCCACGAAGCTCAGCAGGTGAATAAGAGTATCCAGCGGGCCCATCTTGGGGTATTTGAGCAAGCGCAAGTGCTTGATATTGCGCAAATTTTATAATCCCCGGATGAACTGCCCCCACGCTCACTGCGTTCGCTGCCCCCTGAGGGGGCGCACAGTGCCCTACGGGCGGCCGGGCGGGCACTGATGGCAGTCTGGGCCCTGGGCATCAATCACACGACGGCGCCGCTGGATTTGCGCGGCCGTTTCGCCTACGCCATCGACCAGGTCGAGCCCACCTTGCGGTCCTTGCGCGAGTCGCTGTCGCGCCGCCACGAGGCCACGATCCTGTCGACCTGCAACCGCACGGAAATCTATTGCGCAGGTGAGCACAGCGACGCGGAGCGAACGTTGGAATGGCTGGCGCAATCGGGCGGCGTGTCGCCCGCGCTGTTGCGTTCGCACGCCTACACCTTGCACGACGGCCTGGCCGCCCGCCACGCCTTCCGCGTCGCCAGCGGGCTGGACTCCATGGTGCTGGGCGAGCCCCAGATCCTGGGCCAGATGAAGGACGCGGTGCGCGCCGCCGACCAGGCCGGCGCGCTGGGCACCACGCTCAACCAGCTGTTCCAGCGATCCTTCGCCGTCGCCAAGGAAGTGCGCAGCTCCACCGAGATCGGCGCCCACTCCATCAGCATGGCCGCCGCGGCGGTCCGCCTGGCCAGCCAGCTGTTCGAAGACCTGGGCGAGACCCGCGTGCTGTTCGTCGGCGCGGGCGAAATGATCGAGCTGGCGGCAACGCATTTCGCCGCCCGCAACCCCAAGGGCATCGCCATCGCCAACCGCACGCTGGAGCGCGGCGAACGGCTGGCCACGCGTTTCGGCGGCGAGGTGATGAAGCTCGCCGACCTGCCCGCTCGCCTGCACGAGTTCGACGCCGTGATCAGCTGCACCGCCAGCACGCTGCCCATCATCGGGCTGGGCGCCGTGGAGCGCGCGCTGAAGGCCCGCAAGCACCGCCCCATGTTCATGGTCGACCTGGCGGTGCCGCGCGACATCGAACCCGAAGTCAAGGAACTCGAGGACGTCTACCTCTACACCGTCGACGACCTCGCCGGCGTAGTCCAGACCGGCCAGGCCAACCGCCAGGCGGCGGTGGCGCAGGCCGAGGCCATCATCGATGCCGGCGTGCAGAGCTTCCTGCACTGGATCGACCAGCGCGGAAGCGTGCCCCTGATCCAGCAGCTCAACGCGCAGGCCGATGACTGGCGCGCGCTGGAGCTGGCCCGCGCCCGCAGGATGCTGGCCAAGGGCGAGAACATCGATGCGGTGCTGGAAGCCCTGTCCAAGGGCCTCACCCAGAAGATGCTGCACGGCGCCATGGCCGAGCTGCATGCCGGCGACGCGGCCGCCCGCGAGCGCGCCAGCTCCGCCATCCAGCATTTCTTCCTGCGCAAAGAGCGTTAGCGGCGCTCGCGCGCCTCGGGCACCCGGCTGTCATGCCGGGCTCGACCCGGCATCCATGCGCCGCCCATGGATTGCCGCGATCAGAGTCCGCGCATGACAAGCCACCGACCAACCGAATCCATGAAACCCTTTCTCCGCCAGCAACTCGAACGCTACCCGGTCCGCCTTCAGGAACTCGACTTCTTCCTGCAGCAGCCCGACGTCGCGCAGGACATGGAGCGCTATCGCGCGCTCACGCGCGAGCACGCCGAGGTGAGCGAAGTAGCCGGCCTTTTCGAGCGATTCAGGCAGCTCGAAAGCGGCCTGGCCCAGGCGCGCGAGATGCTCGAAGACCCCGAGATGGCCGATATGGCGGGCGAGGAGATCGCCGCGATCGAGGCCGAAATGCCCGCGCTGGAAGACGAGTTGCAGCGGATGCTGCTGCCCAAGGACCCCGACGACGTGCGCAACACCTTTCTTGAAATCCGCGCCGGCACGGGCGGCGACGAGTCGGCGCTGTTCGCCGGCGACCTGCTGCGCATGTACGTCCGTTATGCGGAGCGCCAGGGCTGGAGAACGCGAGATCGTCAGCGAAAGTCCAGGCGAAGTGGGCGGCTACAAGGAAGTGGTGATCCGCATCGTGGGCGACGGCGTCTATGGCAAGCTCAAGTTCGAGTCGGGCGGGCATCGCGTGCAACGCGTGCCGGCAACCGAAACGCAGGGGCGCATCCACACCAGCGCCTGCACCGTGGCCGCGCTGCCGGAGCCCGACGAGGCGCAGGCGGTGCAGATCAACCCCGCCGACCTGCGCATCGACACCTACCGCGCCAGCGGGGCCGGCGGCCAGCACGTGAACAAGACGGACTCGGCCGTGCGGATCACGCACATCCCGACGGGCATCGTGGCCGAATGCCAGGACGACCGCTCCCAGCACCGCAACAAGGCCAAGGCCATGCAGGTGCTGGCGGCACGCATCAAGGAAAAAGAGCGCAGCGAGCGTGCCGCGAAAGAGGCCGCCACCGCGCAAGGGCCTGATCGGCAGCGGCGATCGCAGCGACCGCATCCGCACCTACAACTTTCCGCAGGGGCGGCTCACCGACCACCGCATCAACCTCACGCTGTACAAGCTGCAGTTCGCCATGGAGGGCGAGCTGGACGAGGTGATCGAAGGGCTGCTGCTGGCCCGCAAGGCCGAGCAGCTGGAAGAACTCGAGTTCAGCCAGGGAGCCGGGCGGTGACCGTGGTTCAGGCACTGGCAGCGGCGACCGCCCTGGGGCTGGAGCGCATCGACGCGCAGTTGCTGCTGCTGCATGCCTTGGGCCGGAGCCAGACGGATCGGGCCTGGCTGCTGGCCCATGACACGGACGAATTGCTCGAGCTCCAGCAGGCGCGGTTTCTGCAGCTGTGCAAGCGGCGCGCCGACGGCGAACCACTGGCCTACATCGTGGGCCACAAGGAATTCTTCGGCTTGAAGCTGCTGGTCGACCCGCGCGTCCTGGTGCCACGCCCGGACACCGAAACCCTGGTGGAGTGGGCGCTTGGAACTCTTGGGTTGTCATCCCGGGCTCGACCCGGGATCCACGGCGGCCAGGCACAGCCCTGCTCCCCGAGTGATCGACCTCGGCACGGGAAGCGGGGCCATCGCGCTGGCCATCAAGAAGGCGCTGCCGCGGGCCGACGTGCAGGCAACGGATGCCAGCCCCGACGCCCTGGACGTAGCCCGGGAAAACGCCCGGCGGCTGTCGCTGCAGGTGGAGTTCCGCCAGGCTTCGTGGCTGGCGGACAGCGAGGGCCGCTACGACCTCATCGTCAGCAATCCGCCCTACGTGGCGGCGCAAGACCCGCACCTGGCCGCGCTGACCCACGAGCCCTTGGGCGCGCTGGCGGCCGGGCCCGACGGCCTGGCCGACATCCGCGTCATCGTGGCCCAGGCCCCCGCCCACCTGCGCTCCGGCGGCTGGCTGCTGCTGGAACATGGCCACGACCAGGCCCGGGCCGTTCGCGACCTGCTGGTTGCTGCCGGCTTCGCAAGGCGTAACCAGCCGCCGCGACCTGGCGGGCATAGAACGCTGCTCCGGCGGCAAATGGCTTGAACTGGGATAATTGAGCCCAATGTTTGACAGGCAACCAGCCCGTATGGAGATTTCCCCATGAGTGACCCTCAACAACGCATCGACCAGTTGGTCAAGAGCAGCGACGTGCTGCTGTTCATGAAGGGCAATGCCAGCTTTCCCATGTGCGGCTTTTCGGGCCGCGCGATCCAGATCCTCAAGGCCTGCGGTGTCGACCCCAAGGCAGTGACCACCGTGAACGTGCTCGAGGACGACGAGATCCGCCAGGGCATCAAGGAATACAGCAACTGGCCGACCATCCCCCAGCTTTACGTCAAGGGTGAATTCATCGGCGGCTCGGACATCATGATGGAGATGTACCAGAGCGGTGAGCTGCAGCAGGTGTTGGGAAGCACCCAGAGCTGAAACGACCTGCAAGGACGCGACGCCCTCGGGCGGCGCGTATTCACCTTGAGCGCAGCGGATCCATCAGCGGCATTGTCGGCAATTGCTGACATTCGCTTGCGCTCATGGACCCACTCCATTGAACTCTGGCACGGCTTATGCTGGAATGAGCATGCAAGTCCTGCATTAGGAGTGCTCGATGGAAACA
Organism: uncultured beta proteobacterium; assembly: GCA_963722025.1. Taxonomy (GTDB): domain Bacteria; phylum Pseudomonadota; class Gammaproteobacteria; order Burkholderiales; family Burkholderiaceae_C; genus Ramlibacter. The sequence goes on along the minus strand of CAVRNE010000027.1, from coordinate 105,848 downwards.
CGCAGTCTCGTTCCTCATCAGTCTTCTTCGTTCAAGCTGCCGATCGCCAATCTGCGCAGGGTGTTCCATCCGCACGACGTGGAGCGCAAACTGGCAAAGCTCCCCGACAGGGACCACGAGAACCTGCGCACCACCTACGAGCGGATGCTGGAGCGCGGTCCCGAGCGGTTCCAGGTCAAGCCCAGTGGCATCCCGGACATGGCGTCCCTGTACGACCAGCTGCCCAACTTCACGGATGCGCTGGACGACGTCAAGCGCCACGTTGCCCTTTCGCAGGATTGCCGCGACGGCCTGGACGTCACGCCCATGCTGCTGCTGGGCCCGCCCGGCATAGGCAAGACACATTTCGCCCGCAAGCTGGCCGACCTGCTGGGCACCGGCATGAGCCTGGTTCCCATGAGCTCCATGACGGCGGGGTGGCTGCTTTCTGGCGCGTCGTCGCAGTGGAAAGGCGCCAAACCCGGCAAGGTGTTCGAGGCACTGGTGGACGGCCAGTACGCCAATCCGGTCATCGTGGTGGACGAGATCGACAAGGCCAGTGCCGATGCGCAGTACGACCCGCTGGGCGCGATGTACAGCCTGCTGGAGCACGACACCGCCGGCGCCTTCATGGACGAATTCGCGGAGGTCGCCATCGACGCCAGCCAGGTGATATGGATCATGACGGCCAACGACGAGCGCAGCATTCCGGAGCCGATCCTCAACCGCATGAATGTGTTCGAGATCGAACCGCCATCGCCCGAGGCGGCGCGGCGTATCGCCCGCAACCTGTACGTGTCCATTCGCGCGGAACACGGATGGGGCGAGCGCTTCGAAGCCGAGCCCCTGGACGACGTGCTGGATCAGTTGGCCGAACTCGCGCCGCGCGACATGCGCCGCGCGCTGATGACCGGCTTTGGCAATGCCCGGCTCAATGCACGCAGCCAGATCTGGGTGGATGACCTGCCCAAGCCGGCTTCCGCGAAGGGCAAGCTGGGCTTCGTGCAGTAGGCGACTCAGCTCGGGCCGGCGGGCACCTTGTCCGCAGGCTTGCCGGGTCGGGGCTGCTCTCGGCGGGCGGCGCGTCGCTGAATTCCCAGTTCCTGGCGGCGGCAAACACCGCATTCGGGTACGGCGGCTTGCCGCGGCTGCCGTTGTATCGGCCCAGCGCCATGAACAGGTCGCCGCGTTCGCGATCGATGTAGTGGCGCAGGATCACGCAGCCGAAGCGCAGGTTGGTCTGCATGTGAAACAGCTTGCCGGCATCGCCGTCGCCGATCACCCGCGTCCAGAACGGCATGACCTGCATGTAGCCGCGCGCGCCCACCGAACTCACGGCGAACTTGCGGAAATTGCTTTCCACCTGGATCAGGCCCAGCACCAGGCCGGTGTCCAGGCCGGCGCGCTTGCTCTCGTACCAGACCGTCTGCAGGAATTCCTTGCGCTCCTGCCATTCGGTCTTTCTCTTCGCCAGCCGCTGGCTCATGGCGCCGAGCCAGCGCAGGTAGGCCAGCCGCGCCTCGCATGTCGCGGAATTCGGGGATCGGCGGCGCCGAGTTGGCGATCGCGGAGCTCAGCGCGGTGCGCACCGAGTCGGCCAGCGGCTCTTCGATCTGGCCGCCGGCTTGCGCGGGCACGCCAGGTCCACGCGAGGCCCAGCCCCACGGGGATGGTCGTGAGGCAATCGCGGCGGCTGATCACGCGGCGAGCCGGCCCTTGAGGAAACCCAGCACATCGCCCGCCGCGACCTTGGTCGCCTGCGCGTCGCGTCGATGCTGGTATTCCAGCTGGCCTTCCTTGAGGCCGCGGTCCGAGATCACCACGCGATGCGGCACGCCGATCAGCTCCCAGTCGGCGAACATGGCGCCCGGGCCGCTCGCCGCGGTCGTCGAGCATGACGTCGACGCCCGCCGCCTGCAGTTCGTCGTGCAGCTTGTCGGCGGCGGCCTTCACTTCGGCGCTGCGGTCCATGCCGATCGGGCAGATCACCACCGTGAAGGGCGCGATGGCGTCCGGCCAGATGATGCCGCGCTCGTCGTGGTTCTGCTCGATGGCCGCGGCCGGCAGCCGCGTGATGCCGATGCCGTAGCAGCCCATCTCCATCAGTTGCGGCTTGCCGGCCTCGTCGAGGAAGGTCGCGTTCATCGCCGCGCTGTACTTGGTGCCCAGGTAGAACACATGGCCGACCTCGATGCCGCGCTCGATGGCCAGCGCGCCCTTGCCGTCGGGCGAGGGGTCGCCTTCGACCACGTTGCGCAAGTCGGCCACCGCGTCCGGTTCGGGCAGGTCGCGGCCCCAGTTGACGCCGGTGATGTGGAAGTCCTCCTCGTTGGCGCCGCAGATCCAGTCGGCCATCACGGCCACCTCGCGGTCGGCGACGATCTTGACCGGCTTCTTCAGGCCGATCGGGCCGAGGTAGCCGGGCTTGGTGCCGAAGTGCTCCACGATCTTCGGCCACGGTGGCGAAGCGGAATCCCGCTGTCCAGCCCCGGCACCTTGCCGACCTTGATCTCGTTCATGTCGTGGTCGCCGCGCACGCAGCAGCAGCCAGACCTGGGTCTTGGCGATTTCGCCGCGCTCATTCAACTTGTCGGTGGCCAGCACCAGCGACTTCACGGTCGTCGCCAGCGGCACGTTGAGCAACTGCGCGACGTCCGGGCAGGTGGCCTTGCCGGGGGTCGGCGTCTTGGACAGCGGTCTGCAGGGCCGCCGGGCGCGGCCCTTGCGGCGCCAGCGCTTCGGCCTTCTCCATGTTGGCGGCGTAGTCGCTGTCAGGGCAATAGACGATGGCGTCTTCGCCGGTTGCCGCGATCACCTGGAATTCCTCGCTCAGGTCGCCGCCGATCGCGCCGCTGTCGGCAGCCACGGCGCGATAGCGCAGGCCGAAGCGGTCGAAGATGGCGCGGTAGGCCTGCGCCATCACCTGGTAGCTGGCCTTGGCCGACTGTCGAGGTCGCGGTCGAAGCTGTAGGCGTCCTTCATGATGAACTCGCGGCCGCGCATCAGGCCGAAGCGCGGCCGGCGCTCGTCGCGGAACTTGGTCTGGATCTGGTACAGGTTCTTCGGCAGCTGCTTGTAGCTGCGCAGTTCCTGGCGCGCGATATCGGTCACCACCTCCTCGCTGGTCGGCTGGATGATGAAGTCGCGGTCGTGCCGGTCCTTCATGCGCAGCAGCTCGGGGCCCATCTTTTCCCAGCGGCCGGTCTCCTGCCAGAACTCGGCCGGCTGCACCACCGGCATCAGCAGTTCCACGGCGCCGGCGCGGTTCATTTCCTCGCGCACGATGGCTTCCACCTTGCGGATGACGCGCAGGCCCATGGGCATGTAGGTGTAGATGCCGGCGCCGAGCTTCTTGATCATGCCGGCGCGCGTCATGAGCTGGTGGCTTACCACTTCCGCGTCGGCGGGCGCTTCCTTCTGGGTGGAGATGAGGAACTGGGAGGCTTTCATCGGGTCCGTGCGGGCAGGTGTGGCCACTGAGCCTTTGCCTGCGCGCGTGCGCGCCGTGCATAATGAACTCAGTTTAAAAATTTGGGGTTTGATTATGCTTGACCGGGACGGCTTTCGGCCCAACGTCGGCATCATCCTGCTCAACCAGAAGAACCAGGTTTTCTGGGGCAAGCGCATACGCACGCACAGTCTGGCAGTTTCCGCAAGGCGGCATCGACCGGGGCGAAACCCCCGAGCAGGCGATGTACCGGGAACTGCATGAGGAAGTGGGCCTGAAGCCCGAGCATGTGCGCATCGTCGCCCGTACCCGCGACTGGTTGCGCTATGAGGTGCCGGACCGGTACATCCGCCGGGATGCGCGCGGCCACTACAAGGGCCAGAAACAGATCTGGTACCTGCTGCAGCTCATCGGCCAGGACTGGAACCTGAACCTGCGCGCGACCAACCATCCCGAGTTCGACGCCTGGCGCTGGAACGACTACTGGGTGCCGCTGGACGTGGTGGTGGAGTTCAAGCGCGGCGTCTACGAAATGGCGCTGACCGAACTGGCGCGATTCCTTCCGCGGCACGACCACCGCAACCGCTACCTGCGCAGCGGCATGCGCGGGCGCGACCACGACAACGACAGCATGGAGCCGGCGCCGGGCGCGGGCTTCGAGCTGCCGCCGGGCGCCACCTTCGAACCCGACCCGCAATCCGGCCTGAAGACCGCCGCAAGAAGACAAATATGCGCCTTGAGTCCATCGCTGGCGCTGCTGCACTGGCCTTCATGGCTTGCGCCGCCCATGCCCAGCTCGGGTCGGAAAACCCCGATTGGAAGGAAGTGGAAGCTCCGCCGCCGCCCGCGCTCAAGCTCGATGGCCTGATCCCGCTCGACATCCCGGGCTCGACCCTGCGCTTCGGCGTGGACCCCGGCGTCCGTCACCATCGGAAGCGACGGCATCGTGCGCTATGTGGTGGTGGCATCCAGCACGAGCGGCGCCGTGAACGCCATCTACGAAGGAATTCGCTGCGACACCGGCCAATACAAGGTGTACGCGCGCCACAACCCCGATAGCGGATGGAAGCCCGCCAAAGACGCGGACTGGCGCTCGCTGCACGAACAGCAGGAACAACCGATGTCCCGCCACACCCTGGTCATCGCCCGTACCGGCGCCTGCATCGGACATGGGGCCAATCGTCCCGCCGCGCAGGATAGTGCAGGACTTGCGTTCGCCGGCTGATACGCCGATTCAGGAACGAACGCTGCAGCCGGCTCAGCGGGTGACCACCAGGTTGGTCCGGTGGATCATCTCGGGCTCGGCCACGTAGCCCAGCAGCCGCTCGATCTCGCTCGAGGGCTTGCGGCACAGAAGCCGCGCCTCGGCGCTGGCGTAGTTGGCCAGCCCGCGCGCGATCTCGGCGCCGGCAGGGTCGCGCACGGCGATCACGTCGCCGCGCGAAAACTCGCCTTCGACGGCCGTCATGCCGATCGGCAGCAGGCTCTTGCCTTCGCCGCGCACCTTGGCCGCCGCGCCCTCATCGACGGTCACCGCGCCGCGCAGCTGCAGGTGATCCGGCCATCCAGCGCTTGCGCGCCTGGTTCTTCTGGGTCTGCGCCACCAGCAAGGTGCCGATGGCTTCGCCGCGCGCCAGGCGCAGCAGGCAATCGGGCTCGCGGCCCCAGGCGATCACGGTGGAGGCGCCCGAGCCTGCGGCGCGCTTGGCCGCCAGGATCTTGGTGATCATGCCGCCCCTGCCGAGGCTGGAGCCCGCGCCGCCGGCCATGGCTTCGAGCGCCGGCGTCGCCGGCGCGCGCTTCGTTGACGAAGCGTGGCCGCCGGGTCCTTGCGCGGGTCCGCGCTGTACAGGCCCTTCTGGTCGGTCAGGATGACCAGCGCATCGGCTTCGACCAGGTTGGCGACCAGCGCACCCAGCGTGTCGTTGTCGCCGAACTTGATCTCGTCGTTGACCACCGTGTCGTTCTCGTTGATCACCGGGCACGACGCCGAGCTGCAGCAGCGTGAGCAGCGTCGAGCGCGCGTTGAGGTAGCGCTCGCGGTCGGCCAGGTCGGCGTGCGTCAGCAGCACCTGCGCGCTGACCCATGCCGTTCTCGCGCAGCTTGGTCTCGTACATCTGGGCCAGGCCCATCTGCCCGACCGCGGCGGCCGCCTGCAGTTCGTGGATCTCGTGCGGCCGCGTCGCCCAGCCCAGGCGCTTCATGCCCTCGGCGATGGCGCCGCTGGACACCATGATCACTTCGCGGCCCGTCGCTGCGCCAGCGCCGCCAGCTGCCGGCACCATTCGCCGATGGCGGTTTCGTCCAGGCCCCGGCCCTCGTTGGTCACCAGGCTGGAGCCCACCTTGACCACGATGCGGCGGGCGTCGCGCAGCACGGCGGCTGCCGGTTTTCATTCGGCGGGATCCCCGGCAAAGCGCGGATCGACATACACCGCGCGGCTGCTCGGCCACCTGCTGCGCCTTGACGTGCTGGTAGACCGCCTTCACCAGCGCCTCGCAGCCCTCGTGCGTGAGCGCGGAGATCTCGAACACCGGCCCCTTGTGCTTGAAGCGCTTGACGAAATCCTTGACCTTCGCGCTGCGCGCTCTTCCGCATCGGCACCATGTCCAGCTTGTTCAGCACCAGCCAGCGCGGCTTCTCGTAGAGCGCCGGATCGTACTTCTTCAGCTCGCCGACGATGGCCTTGGCCTGCGCCACCGGGTCGACGCTCGTCGAAAGGCGCGAGATCCACGACGTGCAGCAGCAGCCGCGTGCGCTGCAGGTGGCGCAGGAACTGGTGGCCCAGGCCGGCGCCTTCGGAGGCGCCCTCGATCAGGCCCGGCAGGTCGGCCACCACGAAGCTCTGCTCCGGGCCGACGCGCACCACGCCCAGGTTGGGGTGCAGCGTGGTGAACGGGTAGTCGGCGATGCTGCGGACGCGCGTTGGAAATCGCGGAGATCAGCGTCGACTTGCCGGCGTTGGGCATGCCCAGCAGGCCGACGTCGGCCAGCACCTTGAGTTCGAGCTTGAGGTTCTTCTTCTCGCCGGGCCAGCCCGGCGTCTTCTGGCGCGGCGCGCGGTTGATGGCGCTCTTGAAGCGCATGTTGCCGAAGCCGCCGTCGCCGCCCTTGGCAATGGTGATCACCTCGCCCGGCCTTGAGCAGTTCGAACAGCACCTCGCCGGTTTCGGCATCGCTGATGATGGTGCCGACCGGCATCTTGAGCGTGATGTCGTCGCCGGCGGCGCCGAACATGTCGGAGCCCATGCCGTGCTCGCCGCGCTTGGCCTCGTGGCGGCGCGAGAAGCGGAAGTCCACCAGCGTGTTGAGGTTGGGATCGGCCACCGCGAAGACGTGGCCGCCCCGGCCGCCGTCGCCGCCGTTCGGGCCGCCGAATTCCTTGTACTTCTCGTGGCGGAACGAGACGCAGCCGTTCCCGCCGTCGCCCGCGGCGATGTCGATGAAGGCTTCGTCTACGAACTTCATGATGGTGTACGCATTTCGCGCTACAAAAACAAAGCCCCGAGCAAGTCGGGGCTTTCGGACTCGAGCATGTTCGGAGTGATGGCTTAAGCCGGGAGCACGCTCACGGTTTGCTTGTTCATCGAACCCTTGACCGCGAACGACACGTGGCCATCCACCAGGGCGAACAGGGTGTGGTCCTTGCCCACGCCGACGTTGGTGCCGGGGTGGAACTTGGTGCCGCGCTGGCGCACGATGATGGAGCCGGCGCTGATGAGTTCACCGCCGAAAGCCTTCACGCCGAGCATCTTGGGCTGGGAATCCCGCCCGTTTCGCGTAGAGCCGCCGCCTTTTTTCTGTGCCATGTCAATCTGCTCCTGTTAGCCGGCGATCGCGCCGATTTGCAGTTCGGTGAACTGCTGGCGATGGCCCTGGCGCTTCTGATAGTGCTTGCGACGGCGCATCTTGAAGATGCGAACCTTGTCGTGCTTGCCGTGAGCCACCACAGTGGCAACCACAGTTGCGCCGGACACCAGGGGAGTGCCAACCTTGATCTCGCTGCCGTTTCCGACTGCCAGAACCTGGTCGATCACGATTTCCTGGCCTACGTCCGCAGCAATCTGTTCTACTTTAATTTTTTCGCCGGAAGCAACGCGATACTGCTTGCCACCGGTTTTTATGACCGCGTACATGTTGACCTCTTGAATGAGACGGCTCGGCGAATTCCGCAGAGCCCAAGATTCTCGCACGGACGGATTTCCGCAGAGCCCAAGACTATAGCATGGTTTGCGGTCACTCACAACGGCGCCCAGAATCGCGCCACCGGGCTGCGGCATCGGCTCGTCTCTATAATCGGCCAACTCTTCGCCGCGTCAGCCTTTGACCGCCTCCTCCTCCAGCACCGCCTCCGTGCTTTCCCTCGATCGCCGACGACATGCTCGAGGTCGACGCCGTGATCGCCCGCCGGCTCGATTCCGGCGTGCCCGCTGGTCGGCCAGGTTTCGCGCTACATCATCTCGGCCGGCGGCAAGCGCCTGCGGCCCGCGCTGCTGCTGCTGATATGCGGCGCGCTCGGCTATCGCGGCGCCCAGCGCTTCAACCTGGCCGCCGTGGTGGAATTCATCCACACCGCCACTCTGCTGCACGACGACGTGGTGGACGAGTCGACGCTGCGGCGCGGCCGCGCCGACCGCCAACGAGAGCTTCGGCAATCCCGCCAGCGTGCTGGTCGGCGACTTCCTGTACTCCCGCGCGTTCCAGATGATGCTGGACGCCGGCCAGATGCGCGTCATGGAAATCCTGGCCGACGCCACGAACGTGATCGCCGAAGGCGAGGTGCTGCAGCTGATGAACATGCACGACGCATCGCTGGACGAAGCGGCCTACCTGCGCGTGATCCGCTCCAAGACCGCCAAGCTGTTCGAGGCCAGCGCGCGGCTCGGCGCGGTGCTGGCGGGCGCCGATGCCGAAGTGGAGCAGGCCTGCGCCAGCTACGGCCAGGCGCTGGGCACCGCCTTCCAGGTCATCGACGACGTGCTGGACTACGACGGCGAGGCGGGCGAAATGGGCAAGAACCTCGGCGACGATCTGCGCGAAGGCAAGGCGACGCTTGCCGCTGATCGCCGCCATGCAACGCGGCACCCCCGAGCAGCGCGAGCTCATTCGCAGCGCCATCGAAACCGGCGCGTCGAGCGAGCTGGACCGCATCGTGGCGATCGTGCAAGGAAACCGGGGCCCTGCGAGGTCACGCGCAACGCCGCGGCGGCCGAGGCCCAGCGTGCCGTCGATGCGGCAAGCCGGCTTCCGCGCAATCGCCTACAGCCAGGGTTTGCTACAATTGGCGGCTCAACTGCTTGCGCGCCGCAACTGATTACTCAGACAGGCGGCGCGTATCGCGCAGACGGGGTGTAGCTTAGCCTGGTAGAGCGCTACGTTCGGGACGTAGAGGCCGGAGGTTCGAATCCTCTCACCCCGACCAGTATTTTCCCGCGTGACTTCGTACCAACTGCCGCCGGGCAGTTACCACTGGAACGATTTACACCAGCTGGGCAATGAGCGATGATCGGTGGCCCCTCTTACAAATGGCAGGGGTTCGTTTCCACCGAGTACAAATTCGCCCATGGCTGCTGTCGATCCCGCTGTTGTAGAAGCCCCGTCCATGGCCCTTCCGGGGCTGGCGCGCGCGCTGATTTCGGCCGGCAAGCTCGGACAGAAGTCGGCTGAGGACATTTCCCGCAAGGCCCAGGCCAACCGCACCAGCTTCATTGCCGAACTCACGGGGTCCGGGGCCGTGTCGGCGTCGGATCTGGCACACACCATGTCGACCGCCTTCGGCGCGCCCCTTCTGGACCTGGATGCCGATCGACCTGCAGCGGCTGCCCAAGAGCCTGCTGGACCCCAAGATCTGCCAGGCCTTCCGCGTGGTGGTGCTGAGCAAGCGCAACAACCGCCTGATCGTCGCCACCGCCGACCCATCGGACCAGCAGGCGGCCGAAAAAATCAAGTTCGCCACCCAGATGGGCGTGGACTGGATCATTGCCGAATACGACAAGCTCTCCAAGATGGTGGAAGCCGCGACTGCCAGCGCCACCGAGGCGATGGACAGCATCATCGGCGACGATTTCGAGTTCGACGAATCCACCATGGAGTCGTCGACCATCGAGGACACGGAGGCCGCGCCGTCCGAAGTCGAGGACGCGCCGGTCGTCAAGTTCCTGCACAAGATGCTGCTCGATGCCTTCAGCATGCGGGCGTCCGACCTGCACTTCGAGCCCTACGAGCACAACTACCGCGTGCGCTTTCGCGTCGACGGCGAACTGCGCGAGATCGCCTCGCCGCCCGTAGCCATCAAGGACAAGCTGGCCTCGCGCATCAAGGTCATCTCGCGCATGGACATCTCCGAAAAGCGCGTGCCGCAGGACGGCAGGATGAAGCTCAAGATCGGTCCCGACCGCGTGATCGATTTCCGGGTCTCCACCCTGCCCACGCTGTTCGGCGAAAAGATCGTGATCCGTATCCTGGATCCCAGCAGCGCCCGGCTGGGCGTGGACGCGCTGGGCTACGAGCCCGAGGAAAAAGAGCGCCTGCTGGACGCCGTGAGCAGGCCTTATGGCATGGTGCTGGTGACCGGGCCCGACCGGCTCGGGCAAGACCGTTTCGCTCTACACCTGCCTGAACATACTGAACAAGCCGGGCGTGAACATCTCCACCGCGGAAGACCCGTCCGAAATCAACATGCCCGGCGTCAACCAGGTCAACGTCAACGACAAGGCCGGCCTGACGTTCGCCGCCGCGCTCAAGTCCTTCCTGCGCCAGGACCCGGACGTGATCATGGTCGGCGAAATCCGCGACCTCGAAACCGCCGACATCGCGATCAAGGCCGCGCAGACGGGCCACCTGGTGTTGTCCACTCTGCACACCAACGACGCGCCCACGACCCTCACGCGGATGCGCAACATGGGCATCGCGCCCTTCAACATCGCCTCCAGCGTCATCCTGATCACCGCGCAGCGGCTGGCCCGGCGCCTGTGCCCCAGTTGCAAGGCCCCGGCCGACATCCCCCACGAAACCCTGCTCGAAGCCGGTTTCAAGGAAGAGGACGTGGATGGCACCTGGACGCCTTACCGGCCCGTCGGCTGCTCGGCCTGCAACAATGGCTACAAGGGCCGGGTCGGCATCTACCAGGTGATGCCCATCAGCGAAGACATCCAGCGCATCATCCTGGCCGACGGCAGCGCGCTGGAGATCGCCAAGCAGGCTGAAAGCGAAGGGGTGAAGAGCCTGCGCCAGTCCGGCCTGAGCAAGGTCAAGCTAGGGATCACCTCTCTCGAAGAGGTGCTGGGCTGTACCAATTTATAAGATACAGAGGAAGAGGAGCACGCGCATGGCCACAGCAGCAACCAAAGTCACCGAGTTCGTTTTCGAATGGGAAGGGCGCGACCGCAACGGCAAGCAGGTGCGCGGCGAGACCCGCGCCGCCGGCGAAAACCAGGTCCAGGCCGCGCTGCGCCGCCAGGGCGTGTCGCCCACCAAGGTCAAGAAGCGCCGCATGCGCTCGGGCTCCAAGATCAAGCCCAAGGACATCGCGATCTTCACGCGCCAGCTCGCCACCATGATGAAAGCCGGCGTGCCCCTGCTGCAGGCCTTCGACATCGTGGGCCGGGGCAATGCCAACCCCAGCGTCTCCAAACTGCTCAACGACGTGCGCAGCGACGTGGAAACCGGCACCTCGCTGTCGGCCGCCTTCCGCAAATACCCGCTGTACTTCGACAACCTCTACTGCAACCTGGTGGAGGCCGGCGAGGCCGCCGGTATCCTGGAGGCGCTGCTGGATCGCCTGGCGATCTACATGGAAAAGACCGAGGCGATCAAGTCCAAGATCAAGTCGGCCCTGATGTACCCGATCTCGGTGGTGGTCGTCGCCTTCGTGGTGGTGGCCGTGATCATGATCTTCGTGATCCCCGCCTTCAAGGAAGTGTTCAGCTCCTTTGGCGCGGACCTGCCGGCTCCCACCCTGTTCGTGATCGCGATGAGCGAGATATTCGTCAAGTACTGGTGGCTGATCTTCGGCAGCATCGGCGGCGGCTTCTACTTCTTCATGCAGGCCTGGAAGCGAAGCGAGAAGGTCCAGATGTTCATGGACCGGCTCATGCTCAAAGTGCCGGTATTCGGTGACCTGGTCTACAAGTCGGTGATCGCCCGCTGGACGCGCACGCTGTCCACCATGTTCGCGGCCGGTGTGCCGCTGGTCGAAGCTCTCGACTCCGTGGGCGGCGCATCCGGCAACTCGGTGTACGCCATGGCGACCCAGAAGATCCAGATGGAGGTGTCCACCGGCACCAGCCTGACGGCGGCCATGACCAATGCCAACGTATTCCCCACCATGGTGCTGCAGATGTGCGCCATCGGCGAGGAGTCCGGCGCGCTCGATCACATGCTGGGCAAGGCGGCCGACTTCTACGAAGCCGAGGTCGACGACATGGTTGCAGGCTTGTCCAGCCTGATGGAGCCGATCATCATCGTGTTCCTGGGCGGCCTGATCGGCGGCATCGTCGTGTCCATGTACCTGCCCATCTTCAAGCTCGGCCAGGTCGTCTGATGTTGTTTTCGCCCGTGATCGATGCCGGCCTGGCCGGAGTTCTCGGGCTGCTGGTGGGCAGCTTCCTCAACGTGGTCATCTACCGCCTCCCGAAGATGCTGGAGCGCGAGTGGGCGGCCGAGTGCGCGGAGCTGGCGGGCAAACCGCCGCGGAAGAAGCCGAGTTCAATCTGGTGCGGCCGCGCTCGCGCTGCCGGCAGTGCGGGCACGTCATCCGCTGGTATGAAAACGTGCCGGTCCTCAGCTACCTGATGCTGCGCGGCAAGTGCTCGGCCTGCGGCACGGCCATCGGCCTGCGCTATCCCCTGGTCGAACTTGCGACGGGCGCCCTCTTCTTCTTCTGCGTGCAGCACTGGGGCGCTACGCCCGCGGGCGCTGCCTGGTGCGCGTTCTCGGCGGCCATCGTCGCGCTCGCCATGATCGACTGGGATACCACGCTGCTGCCGGACGACATCACCCTGCCCTTGTTGTGGGCAGGCCTGATCGCCGCCGCCCTGCGCTGGACTGATGTCCCCCTGACCCACGCCGTGTGGGGCGCGGTGGCGGGCTACATGTCGCTTTGGGTGATCTACAAGGCCTTCAAGCTGCTCACCGGCAAGGAAGGCATGGGCTACGGCGACTTCAAGCTGTTCGCCGCACTCGGCGCCTGGTTCGGCTGGCAGGCGCTGGTGCCCGTCATCCTGATGGCCTCGGTCATCGGCGCCGTGGTCGGAATCGCAATGAAGTTTTCCAGCGGGCTGCGCGAAGGCGGCTACGTGCCCTTTGGCCCGTTCCTGGCCGGCGCCGGCCTCACGGCCATGATCTTCGGGCCGGCGTCCATCCTGAGCGTCATAGGGCTTTAGCCATGGCCATCCGGGTCGGCCTCACGGGCGGCATCGGCAGCGGCAAGAGCACGGTGCTGCAGATGCTGGCGCAGCTCGGCGCGGCCGTGATCGACGCCGATGCCATCTCCCGCAGCACCACGGCGGCGGGCGGGGCGGCCATTGCAGCCATCGCCGCACGATTCGGAGCCGACTTCATCACGCCCGAAGGCGCGCTCGACCGGGCCCGCATGCGCGAGCATGCCTACGCCGACCCGCAGGCGCGCAAGCATCTCGAGGACATCATTCATCCGCTGGTGGGCCTGGAGAGTGCCCGCCAGGTCCAGGCGGCGCTGGATGCGGGCGTGGCTTGCATCGTTTTCGACATCCCGCTGCTGGTCGAGTCCGGCCGCTGGCGGGCGCAGGTCGACCGGGTGCTCGTGGTGGACTGCTCGCCCCAGACCCAGGTGGACCGCGTGGTCGCCCGAAGTGGTTTGAAGCCCGAGGAAGTGCGCGCCATCATGGCCGCACAGGCGAGCCGCAGCCAGCGGCTGGCCGCGGCGGATATCGTGATCTGCAACGAGAGCCTGACGCTAGACCAACTGCGGGACAACGTGGTACGCGTGGGGCGCCACTTGGGGCTATGATGGGTTGCTTTGTTGCAATACCCAGGGCCCCCTAGCGTGATCCTGTACGAATATCCTTTCAACGAACGCATCCGCACCTACTTGCGACTGGAGCACCTGTTCCGCCGTCTCGGCGAGCTGGTTCCGCGCTCCCACCCCATCGACCATCACTACGCCCTGGCGACGATCTTCGAGGTCATGGACGTCGGGGCCCGCGCCGACCTGAAGTCCGACGTGATGAAGGACCTGGACAAACAGAAGCAGGCCCTCAATAGCTACCGCGGCAATCCCGCCATCGCCGAAAGCGTGCTGGACGAGGTCGTGGGAAAGCTGGATCGTTACTTCACCGCGCTCAATAACCTGCCCGGCAAGGCCGGCCAATCGCTGACCGAGAACGACTGGCTCATGAGCATTCGCAGCCGGGTCGGGATTCCGGGCGGCACCTGCGAGTTCGACCTGCCGGGCTATTACGCATGGCAGCACCGCGATGCCGGCGCCCGCCGAGCCGACCTGGAACGCTGGGCCGGGACGCTGGCGCCGCTGGCCGAATCCATCCATATGCTGCTCAAGCTCTTGCGCGACTCGGGCACACCGCAGAAGGTCATGGCCAGCCACGGGCAGCTGCAGCAGAACCTTCCGCAGGGCCGCACTTTCCAGCTGCTGCGCCTGCGCCTGGACCCCGCGCTCGGGCTGGTCCCCGAAATCAGCGGGAACCGGTTGATGGTTTCCGTGCGGCTGATGCGCCAGGAGGCGCCCGATCGCCTTCAGGCCAGCAACGACAACGCGCAGTTCGAACTGACCCTTTGTTCCTGAGGCATGTGATGGCAAAGCCGCAAGAGCCTGCCGTGAAGCCGCGCGTGGTGCGCTGCCCCACTTGTGGCGGCGACAGTGTGTACGCGCCCACCAATCCCTACCGCCCGTTTTGCAGCGAGCGGTGCAAGGGCGTCGATCTCGGTGCGTGGGCCAGCGAGGATTTCCGGGTTCCGGACGAGACGCCGCCGGACGATCTGCCGTTCGGCGATCCGAAGGAACAATAAAGCGTCTACGCGGCGGTATGACGGGGATTCGACTCCGTCGTGCCGCCGAATCCACGCTCCTCGCGCAAACCACCGCAGCACCGGCACCGTCCCCGGCAACACCGGCCCACCTGCACCGGCAATTGCTGCCAGGCGAACTGCTGGCCCTCGTGCATGTGCAGCTCGCCGGGCCACTCGAACACCTTGCAGAAGTTCAGCCGCACCAGCGCGTGCGGATAGTCCACGCGCTCCACCCGCCAGGGATGGACCGCGCCGATGGTGACGCCGATTTCCTCGACCAGTTCGCGCCGCAGCGCCTGCTCTATCGTTTCGCCCGGCTCGACCTTGCCGCCGGGGAACTCCCAGTAGCCTTCGTACACCTTGCCCGGCGGGCGCGAAGTCAGCAGGAAAGCGCCGTCGGCGCGGACAAGAACGCCCACCGCCACCTCGACCTCCTTGCGATCCGGTCCGCCTTCGCGCGGCCGGTCGCCGTGGGCAACGAGAAGGGCCGCGCTCACTGCCGGTCGGATGCCCGGGTCGTCATGCGGCCGGCGTAGTCGCGGGCGAACTGGTAGGCCACGCGGCCGCTGCGCGATCCCCGCTCCAGCGCCCAGACCAGTGCCTCGGGCCGGGCCGCCTCGATGGCCTGCGCGCTCACGCCGAACCAGGACAGCCACTGCGCCGTAATCGCGAGGTATTCATCCTGGCTGAACGGATAGAAGCTCACCCACAAGCCAAAGCGCTCGGACAGCGAAATCTTCTCTTCGACCACCTCGCCGGGATGCACTTCTCCGTCGTCCGTGTGCTTGTAGCTCAGGTTCTCCTTCATGTACTCGGGCAGCAGGTGGCGGCGGTTGCTGGTGGCGTAGATCAGCACGTTGGCCGTGGCGGCCGAGACCGAACCATCGAGGATGGACTTCAGCGCC
Organism: uncultured beta proteobacterium; assembly: GCA_963722025.1. Taxonomy (GTDB): domain Bacteria; phylum Pseudomonadota; class Gammaproteobacteria; order Burkholderiales; family Burkholderiaceae_C; genus Ramlibacter. The sequence continues at coordinate 90,511 of CAVRNE010000027.1, read as the reverse complement.
TTGTAGCCCGGCTCGCCCTCCTCGAAGCTCAGGTCGTCGCAATACACGATGAATTTTTCAGGCCGCGCCGCGACCACGTCGACCAGATCGGGCAGGTCCACCAGGTCGATCTTGTCCACCTCGATCAGGCGAAGGCCCTGATCGGAATATTCATTGAGGCAGGCCTTGATCAACGACGACTTGCCGGTCCCGCGGGCGCCGGTCAGCAACACGTTGTTGGCCGGCTGGCCCTGGACGAACTGCAGGGTGTTGCGCCGGATCTTTTCCTTTTGCGGCTCGATTTCCTTGAGGTCCGTCAATCGGATCGCGGCCACATGGCGAACCGGCTCCAGCACGCCATGGCCTGAAGATCGCTTGCGATAGCGCCATGCGACGGATGCGCTCCAGTCCGGCGCCGTCAGCGGCTGGGGCAGTATGGATTCGATGCGCGTGAGCAGTTGCCCGGCCCGCTCGATCAGCTGTCTCGAATTTTTCGTTCATCGAAGCGGTAGTCGCGCGTTGATGGTGACGTAGTCGTGGCTGAAGTCGCAGGTCCAGACCGTGTCGGCCTGCGTGCCGCGGCCCAGGCCGACCCGCACCGTGATTTCGCTTTGCTTCATCACGCGCTGGCCGTCTTCCTCGCGGTAGGCCGGATTGCGCCCGCCGTTGACGGCCACATGCACCTCGTCCAGGTAGAGATCGATCCGGGTCTGATCCAGGTCGTCGATGCCGGCATAGCCCACCGCGGCCAGGATGCGGCCCAGGTTGGGGTCGCTGGCGAAGAACGCCGTCTTCACCAGGGGCGAGTGGGCAATCGCATAGGCCACCTTGCGGCATTCCGCGCTGGTCTTTCCGCCCTCGACCCGCACGGTGATGAACTTGGTCGCGCCCTCGCCGTCCCGCACGATGGCCTGGGCCAGCCGCCGCGCGACGTCGAGCATGCCTGCCTTGAGCGCCTGCCCTGCCGCGCTGTCCAGCGAGGTGATGGTTGGATGCGCTGCCTGGTTGCTCGCAATCACCACGAACGAATCGTTGGTGGAAGTGTCTCCATCCACGGTCACGCGGTTGAACGAGCCCTCGGCGAGCTCCAGCGCGAGTTGCTGCATCAGCGACGGGTCTATCCGGGCGTCGGTCGCCATGAACCCGAGCATCGTCGCCATGTTGGGCCGGATCATCCCGGCGCCTTTGCTGATTCCCGTGATCGTCACATCGACGCCGTCGATCTTCACGCGCTGGCTGAAGGCCTTGGGCACGGTATCGGTGGTCATGATGCCCTCGGCGGCACGCAACCAGTTGTCCGGCCCTGCGTCCGCCAGGGCGGCGGGCAGTCCCGCCTCTATGCGCTCGACCGGCAAGGGCTCCATGATGACGCCGGTGGAAAACGGCAGTATCTGCTCGGGCGCGAGCTCGAGCTTGCGGGCCAGGGCGATGCAGGTGGCGCGGGCGCGCACCAGGCCATCCTCGCCGGTGCCGGCGTTGGCGTTGCCCGTGTTGATGACCATGGCCCGGATGTCGCCGCGCGCCAGGTGCTCGCGGCACACCTGCACCGGGGCCGCGCAGAAGCGGTTCTGGGTGAATACGCCCGCGACGCTGGCGCCCGGGTCGATCAGGACGACGGTCAGGTCGCGCCGGTTGGCTTTGCGGATGCCGGCCTCGGCGACTCCGATGCGCACGCCCGGGACGGGATGCAGTTCGCCCGGCCGGGGCGCGGTCAGATTGACAGGCATGTCTTGGCTCTTGTTGTGTGAGTGATTGAAGAAACAGAAGCAGGGCTTCAGCCCTGGCGCCAGGGCAAGCCGCGGAAGCGCCAGCCCCCGCGCTTTCCGCGCTGGCCGTTCTCGTCGGGGTCGCCCTCGAAGCCTTCCAGGACGTTGTAGCTCTCGATGCCCAGCTCGGTGGCCCGCCTGGCAGCGTGCATCGAGCGCACACCGCTGCGGCAAAAAAACACCGCCTTCTTGCCCGGCGGGACCGCGGCCTTGACGCCTTCGTCGAACCCATCGTTCAGCGCTCATCCCGGGCCACTGCTTCCAGGGCAGGGGCACGGCCCCGGGCACGAAGCCGACCCACTCGCGCTCGGCATCGGTGCGTACGTCCACCAGGATCGCATCGCCCTTTTGCCACCATTCGCAGGCCAGTTGCGGCTCGACGTTGCCGGCATAGCCAACGGCGGTACGGGGTGCGGACGGCCCCCCTCCCGCATCGTGGCGAAGGCCCGAGTGGCGATTGGCGGGGACGGCCTCGTCCAGGCGTTTGGGTTTGGGCAGGTTGAGCTCGTCCATGATGGACTTGAATTCTGCCAGCGTCTTGCCGGCCACCCGGGCATTGCCGGCTTTCTCGGCCCCTATCGTGGAATTGCTGCGCCCCTGGTAGTCGTGGCCGGGCCAGACCACGGTCTCGTCAGGCAGGCGAAAAAGGATTTCCGTCAGGCTGCGGTACAAGGCCGCGGCGCTGCCCGATTGGAAGTCCGTTCGCCCGCAGCCATTGATGAGCAGGGTGTCGCCCGTGAAGACATGCCCGCGCCAGAGGTAGCACATGCTGCCGGCGGTGTGGCCGGGCGTGTGCAGCGCCTTGAGCTGCTCGCCGCCGAAACGAAGCACGTCGCCGTGCTTGAGCTGCACGGACGCCGTGCCGATGCCACAGCCTTCGGGCGCAGCTGTGCGCGCCGCCGCGTGCTCGGCCAGCTGCGCGGCGCTGGTGATGTGGTCCGCATGGGCATGGGTTTCGACCGACCACACCAGCCGCAAGCCGTGCTCGTTCAGTGCGGCCATGTCGCGTTCCAGCTGCTCGTCGACCGGGTCGATGATCACTGCTTCGCGGGTGGCGGGATCGAATAGCAGATAGGTGTAGCTGCTGGATGCGGTGTCGAACAGCTGGATCGGTTGCATGACAGGACCCCTCCTGGAGGACATAAGTACCAAGGTACCGCCGCCTGCCTGACGGTACCCTGAACGCTCGGTGAAAACCCTGTTTCACATATTGGCGCCGGAAGCAAAAGATAGCTTGCTAACTATGGAATTCAACCACAGGAGACCATGATATGACCGAGCCCAAAATCCCCCGCCGACGTACCTTGCTCAAGGGCGCCGCAGTTGCCGCAGGCGCGATGTCCGCGCCGATGGTCGCCGTGGCGCAGACCACGTCGTTCCGCTTCCAGAGCACCTGGCCGTCCAAGGACATCTTCCACGAGTACGCGAACGACTTTGCCAAGAAGGTCAACGACATGGCCGGCGGCCGGCTGAAGATCGAGGTGCTGCCCTCAGGTGCGGTGGTGCCGGCGTTCCAGCTCCTCGAAGCCGTGAACAAGGGCACGCTGGACGGCGGCCACGGCGTGGTGGCCTACCACTACGGCAAGAACTCGGCGCTCGCCCTTTGGGGCTCGGGCCCGGCATTCGGCATGGACCCCAACATGGTGCTCTCGTGGCACTACTACGGTGGCGGCAAGGCGCTGCTGGAAGAAATCTACAAGGCCATCAACATGGATGTGGTCTCGTACCTGTACGGGCCGATGCCCACGCAGCCGCTGGGCTGGTTCAAGAAGCCGATATCCAGCGTCGCGCAGATCAAGGGCCTGAAGTTCCGCACGGTGGGCCTGTCGGTCGACATCTTCAACGAGCTCGGCGCGGCGGTGAACCCGCTGCCCGGCGGCGACATCGTCCCCGCGCTGGACCGCGGCCTGATCGACGCGGCGGAGTTCAACAACGCATCGTCCGACCGGGTACTGGGCTTCGCCGACGTCGCCAAGAACTGCATGCTGCAGAGCTTCCACCAGTCGGGTGAGCAGTTCGAGATCCTGTTCAACAAGCCCAAGTACAACGCCCTGCCGGCCGAGCTGAAAGCCATCATCGACTACGCCGTGCAGGCCGCCAGCGCGGACATGAGCTGGAAGGCGATCGACCGCAACTCCAAGGACTACATCGAGCTCAAGACCAAGGACAAGGTCAACTTCTACAAGACGCCCGACGCGATCCTGAAAGCGCAGCTCGACGCCTGGGACAAGGTGATCGCCAAGAAGACTGCCGAGAACCCGCACTTCCAGAAAGTGCTCGATTCGCAGAAGGCGTTCGCGGAACGCGCCGGGCAGTGGCAAAGCGACTACATGGTCGACTTCAAGATGGCGTACAACCGTTACTTCAGCAAGGGCAAGAAGGCCTGAACTGCCCGTTTCCTGAGAAATAGGGGCGGCTTGCTGAAGGCCGCCCCTTTTTTTGGTTGAAAGAACAACATGCAAAAACTATTGCTTGGCGTCGATCGACTCTCCACCTGGCTGGGGCAGCTCTTCGCATGGGCCATCGTGTTCCTCACGCTGGGGATCTCCTGGGAAGTCTTTTCGCGCTACGTCCTGGGCAAGCCCCACGGATGGATGCTGGACGCCCAGATCATGGCGTATGGCATTCTGTTCATGATGGCGGGCGCATACACCCTGGCCAAGAACGCGCACGTGCGCGGTGACGTGCTGTACGGGTTCTTTCGCCCGCGCACCCAGGCCACGCTGGACCTCATTCTCTATTTCCTGTTCTTCCTTCCCGGCGTGATCGCCATGGCCTGGGCCGGCTGGAACTACTTCACCGAATCACTGGCCATCCGCGAGCAGACCTTCAACGCCGACCCGATCCCGGTCTACCCCTTCAAGTTCTTCATCCCGTTCGCCGCCGCCATCCTGCTGCTGCAGGGCCTGGCGGAGATCGCGCGCTGCATCATCTGCATCCGCACCGGCGCCTGGCCCTCGCGCGAGCAGGACGTCGAGGAAGTGGACGTCGACAAGCTCAAGGCCATGGTCCACGTCAAGGACGAGGACATCAAGGCCCTGGACAAACTCGTCGCCAAGGAAGGGAGCAAGCCATGAAAATCCGCAAGGAACTCTGGTTCGGCTTCTCCCTCATGGCGGTGATCGTCGCTGGCGGCGCTGTACATGCTGGTCAGCGTCCCGAAAATCGAGAGCGGCCACATCGGCCTGCTGATGCTCTCGCTCGTCGTGGTCGCCATCATGCTGGGCTTTCCCACGGCGTTCACGCTCATGGGCATGGGCATGATCTTCACCTGGCTGGCCTATAACCGGGACCTCAAGCACACGCTGGACCTGATGGTGTCGGCGGCGTACAAGGTGATGGGCAACGACGTGCTCATCTCCATTCCGCTGTTCGTCTTCATGGGCTACCTGGTCGAGCGCGCCAACCTGATCGAAAAGCTGTTTCGCAGCCTGCACCTGGCCCTGGTGCGGCTGCCGGGCGCGCTGGCGGTGGCCACGTTGGTGACCTGCGCGGTGTTCGCCACGGCCACCGGCATCGTCGGAGCGGTCGTCACGCTGATGGGCCTGCTCGCCTTTCCCGCCATGCTGCGGGCCGGATACAGCGTCCAGGTCTCGGCCGGCGCCATCACCGCAGGGGGCTGCCTGGGCATCCTGATCCCGCCGTCGGTGCTGTTGATCGTGTACGGCGCGACCGCCGGCGTTTCGGTCGTGCAACTCTATGCCGGCGCTTTCTTTCCGGGGATCATGCTGGCGGGCCTGTACATCCTGTACGTGATCATCCTCGCCAAGCTCAAGCCCTCACTGGCACCGCCCCTGTCCATGGCCGATCGCTATGTGCCGCTGCCGCCCTTGCTCGAAAAGATCGCGCCCTCGCACGCATCGCGCGCACTGCCGGCACTGGTAGGCGCGCTCAAGGGTTCGCGCAACCAGGACGTTCCCGCGAGTTACATCCTCAAGCAATTGTTCATCGTGCTGCTGCCGGCGCTGCTGTTCCTGACCGTCGCGCTCTGGAGTTACCAGAGCCTGACGCACCCGGCCGCCGAAGAAGTCTCCACCATGACCCGGATCGGCGAATCGGCCGCGCCCGCGGAACGCCAGGAAGGCGGGTTGGCCGAGCCGCCCGCTGAAGGGGGACCGGCTTGGCCGAGCCGCCCTCCGAAGGCTTGAAGGAACCGCCGGCCGAGGCAGGCGTCAAGGAGCCCCCGGGCAGCGAAGGCGTGAAAGAGCCGCCGAGCCCCGACGGCGTGAAGGAGCCACCCGGGCGCCGCCAGCTCCGGCTGCGAAGCCTGCCGCAGCCGCCGCCGACGGCGTCGTGCCCGCGCCACGTTCGTACTGGATCAGCCTGGGCGTGGGCGCAGCGGTGCTGGTCGCGTTCTACGCACTGCTGAGCTTCACCCGGCTGGAAGTCTTCAAGATGCTGCTGACCAGCTTCTTCCCGCTGCTGGTCCTGATCCTGGCCGTGCTCGGGTCCATCGTGATGGGCCTGGCCACCCCCACCGGAGGCGGCGGCCGTGGGCGCGTTGGGCGGCTTGCTGCTGGCGGCGGCCTATCGGCAGCTGACCTTCGCCGTCGTCAAGGAAAGCGTCTTCCTCACCGCCAAGACCTCGGCCATGGTCTGCTGGCTGTTCGTCGGTTCGGCCATTTTCTCGGCCGCGTTCGCCTTGCTGGGCGGCCAGGAACTGGTCGAGCGCTGGGTGCTGTCGATGGACCTCAGCAAGACCCAGTTCCTGATCCTGTCCCAGGTGATCATCTTCATCCTGGGCTGGCCGCTGGAATGGACCGAGATCATCGTGATCTTCATGCCGATCTTCATCCCGCTCCTGGACAACTTCGGGGTCGATCCGCTGTTCTTCGGGCTGCTGGTCGCCTTGAATCTGCAGACCGCCTTCCTGTCGCCACCGGTGGCGATGGCCGCTTTCTACCTGAAAGGAGTGAGCCCGCCGCACGTGTCGCTGAACCAGATCTTCATGGGCATGCTGCCTTTCATGGGAATCCAGGTCATCGCCATCATCCTGCTGTACATCTTCCCGGAGATCGGCCTGTGGCTGCCGCAACTGCTCTACAGCCGGGGGTGAGCGTCAGTTGACGTTGACGTAAACGTCAAGTAAGGTAGCGGGCCTGGAGATGTACTCATGACCGACCTGTCCGCCGAATTCAAGGCGCTCGCCAACTACCGCCCCACCCACAAGGTGCGCTTCGTCACGGCCGCGAGCCTGTTCGACGGCCACGACGCGGCGATCAACATCATGCGGCGCATCCTGCAGGGCATGGGCGCCGAAGTGATCCACCTGGGCCACAACCGCAGCGTCGACGACGTCGTGACGGCGGCGCTGCAGGAAGACGTGCAGGGCATCGCCATCAGCTCCTACCAGGGCGGGCACGTCGAGTACTTCAAGTACATGGTGGACCTGCTCAAGTCCCGCGGCGGCGAGCACATCCAGGTGTTCGGCGGCGGCGGCGGCGTGATCGTGCCGCCGGAGATCCGCGAGCTGCAGGCCTATGGCGTGACGCGCATCTACAGCCCCGAGGACGGCCAGCGCATGGGCCTGGCGGGAATGATCGGCGAGATGGTCATGCGCTGCGACAAGGACATCACCGCCTACGCGCCCAAGGATCTCAAGGCCATACAGGGCCACGGCGAGATGAACTGGCGGGCACTGGCCCAGCTCATCACGGCACTGGAAAACGGCAGCGCCGACACCAAGCTCATGGCTGCGATCAAGGCCGACGCGCAGGCCCGCACGATTCCCGTGCTGGGCATCACCGGCACCGGCGGCGCCGGCAAGTCCTCCCTCACCGACGAGCTGATCCGCAGGCTGCGCCTGGACCAGGACGACAAGTTGCGCGTGGCCGTGATCTCCATCGACCCGTCACGTCGCAAGAGCGGCGGCGCCCTGCTGGGCGACCGCATCCGCATGAATGCCATCGGACCCTGGAGCCAGAGCCAGGGCCCGCGCGTCTTCATGCGTTCGCTTGCCACGCGCGACTTCGGCAGCGAGATCTCCGCCGCCCTGCCCGACGTCATCGCCGCCTGCAAGGCCGCCGGCTTCGACCTGATCGTGGTGGAAACCTCGGGCATCGGCCAGGGCGATGCCGCGATCGTGCCGCTGGTCGACATCCCGATGTACGTCATGACGCCGGAGTTCGGCGCCGCCAGCCAGCTCGAGAAGATCGACATGCTCGACTTCGCCGAGTTCGTGGCGATCAACAAGTTCGACCGCAAGGGCGCGCTCGATGCCCTGCGCGACGTGGCCAAGCAGGTCCAGCGCAACAAGGAAGCCTGGGGCAAGAGGCCGGACGAGATGCCGGTGTTCGGCACCATGGCCGCGCGCTTCAACGACGATGGCGTGACGGCGCTCTACCAGGCGCTCAAGCCCCGCCTGGCCGAACTGGGCCTCGCGCTGCAAGACGGCCGCCTGCCCGTCGCCGCCGTGCGCCACAGCACCAACCAGACGCCGGTCGTGCCGGCGGCGCGCACGCGCTACCTCGCCGAAATCAGCGACACGGTGCGCGGCTACAAGCGGCGCGCGAGAGAACAGGCGAAGCTCGCGCGCGAAATCCAGCAGCTGAAGGAAGCCGCGCGCATGCTCAAGGTCGACAAGCCCGACCGCGCGCCCGCCGCCGAAGCCGCGCTCGACCTCGCCGGCCACCGCAAGGCCCGCATGGACAAGGACGCCCTGCACCTCTTGCAGCAGTGGCCCGACATGCAGAAGGCCTACGCCGGCGACGAATACGTGGTGAAGATCCGCGACAAGGAAATCCGCACCGCGCTCACCACCAAGTCGCTCTCCGGCACGACCATCCGCAAGGTCAGCCTGCCGCAATACGAAGACCACGGCGAGATCCTCAAATGGCTGATGCTGGACAACGTGCCCGGCAGCTATCCCTACACGGCCGGCACCTTCGCCTTCAAGCGCGAGGGCGAGGACCCCACCCGCATGTTCGCCGGCGAGGGCGACGCCTTCCGCACCAACAAGCGCTTCAAGCTCCTGTCGCAGGGCATGCCGGCCAAGCGCCTGTCCACCGCCTTCGACTCGGTCACGCTGTACGGCAACGACCCGGACCCGCGGCCCGACATCTACGGCAAGGTCGGCAACTCCGGCGTGTCGATCGCGACGCTCGAGGACATGGAGGTGCTGTACGACGGGTTCGACCTGTGCAGCCCCAGCACCTCGGTCTCGATGACCATCAACGGCCCGGCGCCCACCATCCTGGCCATGTTCATGAACACCGCCATCGACCAGAACCTGGCGAAGTTCAAGGCCGACAACGGCCGCGAGCCCACCGATACCGAGGCCGCCAAGATCCGCGAATGGGTGCTCGCCAACGTGCGCGGCACGGTGCAGGCCGACATCCTGAAGGAAGACCAGGGCCAGAACACCTGCATCTTCTCCACCGAGTTCAGCCTGAAGGTGATGGGCGACATCGCCGCAGTACTTCGTGCACCACAACGTGCGCAATTTCTACTCGGTGTCGATCTCGGGCTATCACATCGCCGAAGCCGGCGCCAACCCGATCAGCCAGCTGGCGTTCACGCTGTCCAACGGCTTCACCTTCGTCGAAGCCTACCTGGCGCGCGGCATGCACATCGACGACTTCGCGCCCAACCTGTCGTTCTTCTTCTCCAACGGCATGGACCCCGAATACACGGTGATGGGCCGGGTGGCCCGCCGCATCTGGGCGGTGGCGATGAAGGAGAAGTACGGCGCCAACGAGCGCAGCCAGAAGCTCAAGTACCACATCCAGACCTCGGGCCGCTCGCCTGCACGCCCAGGAGATCCAGTTCAACGACATCCGCACCACGCTGCAGGCGCTGATCGCGATCTACGACAACTGCAACTCGCTGCACACCAACGCCTTCGACGAGGCCATCACCACGCCCACCGAAGAGTCGGTGCGCCGGGCCATGGCCATCCAGCTGATCATCAACCGCGAATGGGGCCTGGCGAAGAACGAGAACCCCAGCCAGGGCGCCTTCATCATCGAAGAGCTCACCGAGCTGGTGGAAGAAGCCGTGCTGGCCGAGTTCGAACGCATTGCCGAGCGCGGCGGCGTGCTGGGCGCGATGGAAACCGGCTACCAGCGCGGCCGCATCCAGGACGAGAGCATGCACTACGAGATGCTCAAGCACACCGGCGAGCTGCCCATCGTGGGCGTCAACACCTTCCGCAACCCGCACGGCGACACGGTGCAGGACAAGCTGGAACTGGCGCGCTCGACCGAGGAAGAAAAGCAAAGCCAGCTCAAGCGCCTGCAGGACTTCCACGCCCGCAATGCGCAGCAGTCGCCCGCCATGCTCAAGCGCCTGCAGCAGGCCGTCATCGACAACCGCAACGTGTTCGAGGTGCTGATGGACGCGGTGCGGGTGTGTTCGCTCGGCCAGATCACCAACGCACTGTTCGAAGTCGGCGGGCAGTACCGGCGCAATATGTAATTCCGGTCAGGCTTTTGACAGCATCAGTTGGCGGCCTGACCCTCGCCTTGTGCACCGAAAAGCGGCCACTGCCCAGCGGCGGGAGCCCTGCGCGGCGCGCCGGCCGTCAGTAACACGCAAAACTACTTAGGGCTTTACCCGCTACCGCACTGCAGCACGTCTCCCTAGCATTCGCCATCTTCATGCCGGGCACTGCGCCGGGCATCCATCCCAGGAGCGCGATTTTGGCAGGTGAGTTCATTCTCGAAACCGAAGGCTTGACCAAGGAGTTCAAGGGCTTCGTCGCCGTGAACAATGTGGACCTGAAGGTCCGCCGCGGCCATATCCACGCGCTGATCGGCCCCAACGGCGCGGGCAAGACCACGTTCTTCAACCTGCTGACGAAGTTCCTGCCGCCTACCCGCGGGACCATCACGTACGACGGGGTGGACATCACGCATGAGAAGCCGGCGCAAACGGCGCGTCGCGGCATCGTGCGATCGTTCCAGATTTCGGCCGTCTTCCCGCACATGACCGTGCTGGAGAACGTGCGCGGCGCCCTGCAGCGCGGGCTAGGCACTTCCTTCCATTTCTGGAAGCCCGAGAGATCGCTGTTTCGATCTGCACACACGCGCCCAGGAGCTGCTGGCCACGGTCAACCTGCAGGACTTCGCCGACGAAGAGACCGTGAACCTGCCTTACGGCCGCAAGCGCGCGCTCGAGCTGGCCACGACCATGGCGCTGGAGCCCGACCTCATGCTGCTGGACGAGCCGACGCAGGGCATGGGCCACGAGGATGTGCACCGCGTGACGGAACTGATCAAGAAAGTATCGGCCGGCCGCACCATCCTGATGGTCGAGCACAACATGAACGTGGTGGCGTCGATCGCGGACCGCATCACGGTGCTGCAGCGCGGCGCCATCATCGCCGACGGACCCTATGCCGAGGTTTCGGCCAACCCGCTGGTGATCGAAGCCTACATGGGCACGTGCCGACACCGCCCTGCAGGGAGCACACTGATGTCCAAGGAGCTCCTGCGCATCGAAGGGCTTAACGCCTGGTACGGCGAGTCGCACATCCTCCACGGCGTGGACCTCACGGTGAACGAGGGCGAAGTGGTTTGCCTGCTGGGCCGCAATGGCGCCGGCCGCACCACCACCATGCGTGCCATCGTGGGCCTGACCGGCGCACGCAAGGGCTCGATCAGGATCAACGGCCAGGAAGCGATCAAGCTGCCGCCGCACAAGGTCGCGCGGCTGGGCGTGGGTTACTGCCCGGAAGAGCGAGGCATCTTCGCCAGCCTGTCGGCCGAGGAAAACCTGATGCTGCCCCCCGCGATCGCACCCGGCGGCATGAGCGTTGCCGAAATCTACGAGATGTTCCCCAACCTGAAGGAGCGCGCCAACAGCCCCGGCACGCGCCTGTCGGGCGGCGAGCAGCAGATGCTGGCTGTGGCGCGCATCCTGCGCACCGGCGCGCGGCTGCTGCTGCTGGACGAGATTTCCGAAGGCCTGGCGCCGGTCATCGTGCAGAAGCTGGCCGAGATGATCCGCACCCTCAAGGCCAAGGGCTACACCGTGGTGCTGGTCGAGCAGAACTTCCGTTTCGCCGCGCCGCTGGCCGACCGCTTCTACGTGATGGAGCACGGCCGTATCGTCAAGCAGTTTGCCCAGCGCGAACTCAACGACAACATGGCCATGCTGCAGGAATTCCTCGGCGTCTAGCCTACGCTTCACTCCACCAACCGCTTTCATCCTCAGGAGACTCTCCATGAAACTCAAGACCCTCGTTGCAGCACTAGCCGTCGGGCTCGGCACCTTCAGCGCATTTGCGCAGACCGACTCCGGCCCGGTCAAGATCGGCTTCATCACCGACATGTCCAGCCTCTATGCCGACATCGACGGACCGGCCGGCGGCGAAATGATCAAGTGGGCCGCCCAGGACTTCGGCGGCAAGGTGCTGGGCCGCGACATCCAGGTGCTCACTGCCGACCACCAGAACAAGGCCGACGTGGCCAGCTCCAAGGCCCGCGAGTGGATGGACAAGGAAAACCTTTCCATGCTGGTCGGCGGCACCAGCTCCGGCACCGCCCTGGCCATGTCCAAGGTGGCGGCCGAGAAGAAGCGCCCCTTCCTGGTCGTCGGCGCCGGCTCGGCCCGCCTGACCAACGAAGATTGCTCCCCCTACACCGTGCACTACGCCTACGACACGGTGGCCCTTGCCAAGGTGGCGGGCAATGCGCTGGTCAAGGCCGGCAACAAGAACTGGTACTTCCTCACCGCCGACTACGCCTTCGGCCACTCGCTGGAATCCGACGCCGCCACGGTTGTGAAGGCCAACGGCGGCACGGTGGCGGGCGCGGTGCGCCATCCCGCTGAATGCTTCGGACTTCTCTTCGTTCCTGCTGCAGGCACAGTCGTCCAAGGCCCAGATCCTGGGCCTGGCCAACGCCGGCGGCGACTTCACCAACGCGATGAAGGCCGCCAAGGAATTCGGCATCAACAAGACGATGAAGATCGCCGGCCTGCTGGTGTTCATCAACGACGTGCACAGCCTGGGCCTTGCCAACACCGAAGGCCTGCAGCTGGCCGACAGCTGGTACTGGAACCAGGACGACGACTCGCGCAAGTTCGCCAAGCGCTTCTTCGACAAGTACAAGCGCATGCCCTCCAGCCTGCAAGCCGCCGACTACTCCGCCGCGCTGACCTACCTGAAGGCCGTGAAGGCCGTCGGCTCGACCGACGCCGACAAGGTGATGGCCGAGCTGAAGAAGACGCCTGCCAACGACTTCTACAGCAAGGGCAAGATCCGCGCCGACGGCCGCATGATCCACGACATGTACCTGTTCCAGGTCAAGGGCGCCGAAGGAATCGACCACGCCTTGGGACTACTACAAGCTGGTGGCCAAGGTGCCCGGCGACCAGGCGTTCACCACGCCCGCCGAGTCCAAGTGCGCCGCGATGAAGAAGTAAGAGACCAACAAGGTGAAAGCAGCCGGCCGCGGGCCGGCTGCACTTGTGATTGAAAGAGATCCATGGAGATCTTCGGCATCCCCCACCAGGCCTTTCTCGGGCAGCTCATGCTCGGCCTGGTCAACGGCGCGTTCTACGCCATGCTCAGCCTGGGCCTGGCCGTCATCTTCGGCCTGCTGGACATCGTGAACTTCGCGCACGGCGCGCTGTACATGCTGGGAGCCTTCGCCGCCTGGATCATGCTGGACAAGTTCGGCGTCAACTACTGGTTCGCGCTCATCCTGGCGCCGCTCATCGTGGGCGTGCTGGGCGTGATCATCGAACGCACTTTTCTCAAGCACCTGTACGGGCTGGATCCGCTGTACGGGCTGCTGCTGACTTTCGGCCTGTCGCTGATCTTCGAGGGCGTGTTCCGCGAGCTCTACGGCGTTTCGGGCCAGTCGTATCCGGTGCCGGAGCTGCTGTCCGGCGCCACCAACCTGGGCTTCATGGTCCTGCCGAACTACCGCGCCTTCGTGGTGCTGGCCTCCCTGCTGGTCTGCCTGGGCACCTGGTTCCTGATCGAACGCACCCGCCTGGGCGCCTACCTGCGCGCCGGCACCGAGAACGCCAAGCTGGTGCAGGCCTTCGGCGTCAACGTGCCGCTGATGGTCATGCTGACCTACGGCGCCGGTGCGGCCCTCGCGGCGCTGGCCGGCGTGCTGGCGGCGCCCATCATCCAGGTGACGCCGCTGATGGGCTCCAACCTGATCATCGTGGTTTTCGCGGTGGTCGTGATCGGCGGCATGGGCTCCATCCTCGGTTCGGTCGTCACCGGCCTGGGCCTGGGCGTGGTGGAAGGCATGACCCGCGTGTTCTACCCCGAGGCTTCCAGCGTCGTGGTCTTCGTGGTCATGGTGATCGTGCTGATCCTGCGGCCCGCGGGCCTGTTCGGCAAGGAAGCCTAAGAGCGTGAGCCCCATGAAAAACTCCAACACACTGATTCGCGCCACCTACGTCGCCATCCTGGCGCTGCTGCTCGTCGCTCCGCTGATCGGCCTGTATCCCGTGTTCGTGATGAAGCTGCTGTGCTTCGCCCTGTTCGCCTGCGCGTTCAACCTGCTGCTGGGCTTCACCGGCCTGCTGTCGTTCGGCCATGCGGCCTTTTTCGGCAGCGCGGCCTACGTGAGCGGCTGGTTCATCAAGGCACAGGGCTGGCCGCCGGAGCTGGGCATCCTCGCCGGCGTGGCCGCATCGGCATTCCTGGGCCTGATCTTCGGGCTGGTCGCCATCCGCCGCCAGGGCATCTATTTCGCCATGGTCACGCTGGCGCTGGCGCAGATGGTGTTCTTCATCTGCCTGCAGGCGCCGTTCACCGGTGGCGAGGACGGCCTGCAGGGCGTGCCGCGGGGCAACCTCTTCGGGCTGGTTCCGCTCGCCTCGGACACGGCCATGTACTACGTGGTGGTCGCGATCTTCGTGGCCTGCTTCCTGGGCATTGGCCGCATCGTGACTTCGCCGTACGGCCAGGTGCTCAAGATGATCCGCGAGAACGAGCCGCGCGCGGTCTCGCTGGGGTACGAAGTGGACAAGTACAAGCTGCTGGCCTTCGTGCTCTCGGCCGGGCTGTCCGGGTTGGCCGGCTCGCTCAAGACGCTGGTGATGGGCTTCGCCACGCTGTCCGACGTGCACTGGTCGATGTCCGGCGAGGTCATCCTGATGAGCCTGCTGGGCGGCGTCGGCACCTTCTTCGGCCCGGTCTTCGGCGCCGGCATCGTGATTTCGCTGCAGAACCTGCTCGCCGACAAGGTCGGCGCCTGGGTCACCGTGATCATCGGCGTCATCTTCGTCATCTGCGTGCTGGCCTTCCGCAAGGGCGTGGTCGGCGAACTGCGCGCCTTCCTCGACCGCCGCCGCGTTCGCGCCTGAACCCGTTGGCCTTGCTGCCGTTTGGTTTGAC
Source organism: uncultured beta proteobacterium (assembly GCA_963722025.1). Classification (GTDB taxonomy): domain Bacteria; phylum Pseudomonadota; class Gammaproteobacteria; order Burkholderiales; family Burkholderiaceae_C; genus Ramlibacter. Next base: position 75,460 of record CAVRNE010000027.1, on the reverse strand, counting down.
CCGCGTGTCATCCAGGTGATTGGATGGCACGCGGGCTTGGCGCTAATCTGTGCCATCCCAACAAGGAACGCACATGAAAGATCTTTTCTCCCTCGAGGGCCGCACGGCCCTGGTCACCGGTGGCTCGCGCGGCATCGGCCGCATGATCGCCGCCGGCTTCCTGGCCCAAGGCGCCAAGGTCTACATCTCTTCGCGCAAGGCAGCTGCCTGCGAGGACACGGCGAAGGAGCTGTCCGCGCTGGGTCCCTGCTTTGCGCTGCCGGCCGACGTGTCCACCGTCGAAGGCGCGCAGGGCCTGGCCGCGGCCTATGCGGCCAAGGAAGGCTCGCTGGACATCCTGGTCAACAATGCCGGCGCCGCCTGGGGCGAGTCGTTCGACACCTTCCCCGAGAAGGGCTGGGACAAGGTCATGGACCTGAACCTGAAGTCGCCCTTCTTCCTCACGCAGGCGCTGCATGAGCCGCTGCGCAAGGCTGCCAAGACCCGGCCGGCCAAGGTGATCAACATCGCGTCCATCGACGGCGTTTCGATCAATCCGCAGGAGACCTATTCCTACGCGGCCAGCAAGGCCGGCCTGATCCACCTGATCAAGCGCATGTCGCTGCGGCTGGTGAAGGACAACATCGTCGTCAGCGGCATCGCGCCCGGCGCGTTCGCCTCGGATATGAACAGGGACGCGCGCGACCATGGCGACGAGGTGGCGCAACGCATTCCGGCCGGGCGCATCGGCACCGACGAGGACATGGCGGGCGTGGCGATCTACCTGGCTTCGCGCGCGGGCGACTACGTGGTGGGCGAAACCATCGTGGTCGATGGCGGCGTGACGCTGGCGCGCGGCTGATTGGCTGTCATCCCGGGCTTGACCCGGGATGCAGGCTCAGCCCGGCACTCCGGATCGGGTCCAGCCGGATGACAAGTCCGCGTGCTAGCCCGCAGGCCTTCCAGCGTGTAGTTCTGCGGCCCGCGGCTGGCGATCTTGATCGCGCCGACCTTGTTGCCCAGCTCGGCGCAACGGGCCAGCGGCCAGCCCTGCTCCAGGCCGTACAGCAGCGCGCCGCGCCAGGCGTCGCCGCAGCCCGTAGGATCGACGATGCCGGCGGCCTTGACCGGCGGCACCACGGTCTTCTCACCGGCGATCCACACCTCGCAGCCCTCGCCGCCCAGCGTCACGACCAGGCCGCCCTGGACCCGGCGCGAGATCTCGGCACTGCTCCAGCCGGTGCGATCGCTGAGCATCTTGCCTTCATAGTCGTTCACCGTGACCCAGGTCGACTGGTCGATGAACGCAGCCAGCTCGGTTCCGTCGAACATGGGCAGGCCCTGCCCCGGATCGAACACGAAGGGAATGCCCGCCGCCTTGAACTGCTGCGCGTGCTGCAGCATCGCATCGCGGCCGTCGGGCGAGATGATGCCCAGCTTGATGTCCGGTCGCGCCTGCACCTTGGTGATGTGGGCCTGCATCATCGCGCCGGGATGGAAGGCCGTGATCTGGTTGTTGTCGCGATCCGTCATGATCATCGCCTGCGCCGTGTACGTGTCCGCCACCTGGCGCACGAACTGCGTGCTGATGCCCAGCCCCTGCAGCCGCGCAATATAGTCCGCGCCATCGCTTCCGACGGTGGCCATGGGCAGCGGCTCGCCGCCCAGGAGCTTGAGGCTGTAAGCGATGTTGCCGGCGCAGCCGCCGAAATCGCGCCGCAGGGCGGGCACCAGGAAGGATACGTTGAGGATGTGCAACTGGTCCGGCAGGATCTGCTCGGCAAAGCGCCCCTCGAAAGTCATGATGGTGTCAAAGGCCAGGGAGCCGCAAATCACTGCTGACATAGGAATCTCGGGTTAAGGGTAGAAAGCAAGTAGCCGGTAGCCGGCGATCCGGTCGCTGGGTCCATCGGGCGCCACCGCCAGCGCCACGGAGCCGGACCACTCGGAGCCGGCCGCGATCACGCCCGGATGGGCGCCAAGCTCGGCGGGCATCAGCACGCGCCGCACGACGGCCTGGTCCTGCGCGTCCGTGAGCGTCAGCTCCAATGCCGGCATCGCGACCTCGGTGCTCGCCTGGTTTTTCAAAGTGACGCTGAGGCGGTAGGCATCGCCGCGCAGCTTGCTGAAAGCGGAGCTGTCGATGGCAAGGGAATCGATCTGGCGAGGCGGCCGCACGCTGCAATTCAACGGCCCGCACAGCTGCGCCAGCAAGGGCCGCAGCCTTGGGTCGGACGCGGCCAGGCGGTCGCGGTCATGCAGGACCACCTGCAGTGCCAGCACCGCGGCCAGGACAATCAAAGCGACCAGCGCCAGCGCCCGAACCGCGGGCCGGCGCCAGAACTCCTGGCGGCGCGCCTGGCGGACAAAAGACAGGTCATCCAGTTCCGGCTCTGGTTCCAGCTTCGCGCGCACGGACACCGGCGCGTTCGGCTCTCGATGCTGCCGGAGTCCTGGCGGCGAAGCTCGAACGGCTGGTCCAGGGGGGTTTCGCGCAACGCCTGCGCTTCCTCGTGGAACAGGGCCGAGTCGGGCACCTCCGAGAGCAGCCCCTCGTCGATTTCGGAATGCACCGATGGCAGAAAAGCCTCGGACTCGGGGGCGGCATCGGCTCGTCGGGGACGGTCGGTTCCTGGGCAGGGGGCGGCTCGAGCGCGGCGGCCTCCTTCTCATCGGGCTGCAGGTGCGCAGTCGCATCGAAAACTTCGGCGCAGTGGCCGCAGCGCACCCAGCCTTCCGAAATCCTGAGTTGGTCCGGCACGACTTTGAACATCGTCCCGCAGGCGGGGCAGCGCGTGATCAGGCTCATGAGCCAGCGATTGTAGCCAGGGCCGCGCGGCGCCTCGCGCTAGAGCGATGCCGTCATCAGCACCCAGCCGTCCACCGTGTCGGACACGTCCAGCACGGTGTACGGGGCGTAGGCCGCCTTCAGTTCGCCGGCCTGGCGCTCCAGGATTCCGGCCAGCACCAGCGAGCCACCGGGCGCGACCAGCGAGCACAGCAGCGGCGCCAGCAACTTCAACGGCGTGGCCAGGATGTTGGCCAGCACCACCTGGTATTGGCCCATCGCCTGATCGGGAAGGCCCGCATTGAGCTGGACGCCGTTGGCCTGCGCGTTGGCCCGCGTCGATTCCACCGCCGCCGGATCGATATCGACCGCGTCGATCTGTGCCGCGCCGAACCGCGCGCCGCCGATCGCGAGGATGCCCGAGCCGCAGCCGTAGTCCAGTATGCGTTGCCCCGTCGGCGGATGCTGGGCTATCCAGCGCAGGCACATGCGTGTGGTGGGATGCGTGCCCGTGCCGAAGGCGAGGCCCGGATCCAGCCGGATCACCTGCCGCGCCTGGGCGGGCGGCTCGTGCCAGGTCGGCACGATCCAGAATTCGGGCGTGATCTCCACCGGCGCGAATTGCGATTGCGTCAGGCGCACCCAATCCTGGTCAGGCACCGGCAGCGATGCCCAGCACCTTGCAGCCGGCGAAGAAGTCCTGCACCTGCAGCAGGCGCGAAGCCTCCTGCGCGGCCGCCTCGTTGGCGAACAGGGCCAGCACACGGGAACGCTGCCAGCCCTCCTTGGGCGGGGGCATGCCGGGCTCGCCGAACAGCGCTTGCTCGGCATCGGTCTGCGCATCCGCGTCCTCGACCGACACGCTCAGCGCGTCGAGCAGGTCCAGCGCCTCGCTGACCGCCTCGATGCGGTCTTCCGGGCACAGAAGACTCAACTCGACCATCAGAGCAGCGCAGCCGCAACGCGGGGCTGTCATCGCTTGTGCTGGGACAGCCACTCTTCCAGGTAGTGGATGTTGGTGCCGCCGTCCATGAACTTGGCGTCCACCATCAGCTCGCGGTGCAGCGGGATGTTGGTGTTGATGCCCTCGACCACCGTTTCCAGAAGGGCCGTTCGCATGCGGGCCAGTGCCTGCTCGCGCGTGTCGCCGTGCACGATGATCTTGCCGATCATCGAATCGTAGTTGGGCGGCACGAAGTAGTTGGTATAGACGTGCGAATCGACCCGCACGCCCGGGCCGCCCGGCGCGTGCCACATGGTGATGCGGCCTGGCGATGGAACGAACTTGTAAGGGTCCTCGGCGTTGACCCGGCACTCGATGGCATGCCCGCGCAGCACGATGTCGCGCTGGGCGAAGGGCAACTTCTCGCCGGCCGCGACCATGATCTGCGTCTTGACGATATCGACGCCGCTGATCAGCTCGGTGACGGGGTGCTCGACCTGCACGCGGGTGTTCATCTCGATGAAATAGAACTCGCCGTTCTCGTACAGGAATTCGAAGGTGCCGGCGCCGCGGTAGCCGATGCGCTTGCAGGCGGCCACGCAACGCTCGCCGATCTTTTCGATCAACTTGCGCGGGATGCCGGGGGCCGGGGCCTCCTCGATCACCTTCTGGTGCCGGCGCTGCATGGAGCAGTCGCGCTCGCCCAGGTACACGCCGTTCTTGTGCTTGTCGCACAGGATCTGGATCTCGACGTGGCGCGGGTTCTGCAGGAATTTCTCCATGTAGACCGCGGGATTGCCGAAAGCGGCGCCGGCTTCGGCCTTGGTCATCTGCACCGCGTTGATCAGGGCGGCTTCGGTGTGCACCACCCGCATGCCGCGCCCGCCGCCGCCGCCGGCGGCCTTGATGATCACGGGGTAGCCGACCGATCTGGCGGTGCGGCGGATCACGACCGGGTCATCGGGCAATTCACCTTCGGAGCCGGGCACGCAAGGCACGCCCGCCTTGATCATGGCCTGCTTGGCCGAAACCTTGTCGCCCATGATCCGGATGGATTCGGGCGTCGGCCCGATGAACTGGAAGCCGCTTTTCTCGACCCGCTCGGCGAAGTCGGCGTTCTCGGAAAGGAAACCGTAGCCGGGATGGATGGCTTCGGCGTCCGTCACCTCGGCCGCCGAAATGATGCGCCGGCATATTGAGGTAGCTCTGCGGCGAAGGCGCGGGCCCGATACAGACGGCCTCCTCCGCCAGCTTCACGTACTTGGCCTCGCGGTCGGCCTCGGAATAGACCATCACGGCCTTCACCCCGAGTTCGCGGCAGGCGCGCTGGATTCGCAAGCGCTATCTCGCCTCGATTGGCGACAAGAATCTTCTTGAACATGAGGCGCGCTTACTCGATCACGAAGAGCGGCTGGCCGTATTCCACGGCCTGCCCGTTCTCGCACAGGATCTTGGTGATGGTGCCGCTCTTGTCGGATTCGATCTCGTTGAGGATCTTCATGGCCTCGATGATGCAGATGGTCTCGCCTTCCTTGACCTGGCTGCCGATTTCCACGAAAGGTTTGGCGCCGGGGCTGGACGATCGGTAGAAGGTGCCCACCATGGGCGACTTGACCATATGGCCGGCCGGCACTTCCGCAGCGGCCGGGGCAGCGGCGACGGCGGGTTGAGCCGCAGCGGCCGGCAACGCGGGCGCGGCCATCGCCATTGCGGGCGCCACCGCATATTGCACTTGCGCCCCGCCTCCCTTGACGATACGAACCTTGCCCTCTGCCTCGGTGATCTCAAGTTCGGAGACGTTGGATTCCGACACCAGGTCGATCAACGTCTTGAGTTTGCGCAAGTCCATTTGCTCTCCAACGCATGCGAACGAAAAGAGGCGAATTTACAGCAAAATCCACCTTTTTTGCATTTCGTCGCTTATTTCTAATTAGTTTTTCAACGTTTGGGCCGCGCCAACGGTCCATCGGAGCTGAAGTCAGGCCAGCTTGGCTCCAGGCTGCAAGGTCCGCGGGCGTGACCCGGCCCATTCTACGCTGCACCACGCGGCCTGCCGAATCCAGGACGACGGTGAACGGCAATCCGCCCGCCAGGTTGCCGAGCGTCTTGGCCAGTTCCGTGCCGCCCAGTCCCGCCATGCCGATGGGGAAGCTGACCGGTGTGCGCTGCAGGAAAGTGCGCACGGCGTTGGGCTGGTCGATGGCCAAGCCCGACGACTTGCCAGCTTTTAGCCGCGTTTTGCCGGAAGAAGCTGTCGAGCAGCGGCATCTCTTCCACGCAAGGCGGGCACCATGTTGCCCAGAAATTCAGCAGCAGGGGTTTGCCGCGCAGCGCCTGCATGGCCAGGGTCGTGCCGGCGGGCGTTTCGAAAGTGAGCGGCCAGACGGCGTCCGCCGCTCCTGGCTGGAGCGCTGCGGGGCTGCGCTTCCACCATGCCAGGCCGGCGCCCGCCAGCGCGGCGGCTCCCGCGATACCCGCGTAGAGAAGGCGACGACGGCGAGGGGACGGGCCCGACGGATTCTTCGGTTGCAGGATTCATGCGGCCCCATTCTCCAGCAACGCGCGGACCGCGGCCGTGTCGCCGCGCGGCGATCGCCCCTTGGTGTCGGGCCGCAGGGCCCCGCGTACGTCGTCATGGTCGTAGACCATCAAGTGCACGCCGATGGCCTCGCCCAGCTCGCGGCTGACGCTGGACAGGCTCAAGGCCGGCACCGGCTCGCCGTTGAAACCCGTGACCGTGCGGGCCTCGTAGGCCACCTGGTTCTCTATCAGTGCGAGTTCGGCCGACTTGGAATCGTCGCAAAACAACTGGATGTAGATGTCGGAAAGCCGGGTGGCCGTGCCGTGCCACACCGCTCCGCCCAGATAGGGCCGGAACTGCGCGAGGCGTTCCATCCAGGTCAGCGCCAGCTTGCGCAGCGCCGCCAGTTCCGCCGGCTGGGTGTCGGCGCAAAAAAGCGCGATGTATTCGCGCACCGCATCTTCCAGGGTGTCGTTGTCCGGCAGGCCGCTGCGGGCGTTCAGCCCGAGCTGCTTGACGGCGCGGCGCTTGGCCGGCCCATATTCCAGGCCCTCTTCCACCACCATGCGGGCGGCGGCGTGGGCGATCTCCAACTTCACGCTGTCCATGGCCGGAGATTCTGCATCTACCCGGCATCGCCCGCCGATAATCGGGCGATGCACATCCATATTCTCGGCATCTGCGGCACTTTCATGGGAGGCGTCGCCGCACTCGCCCGCGAAGCCGGGCACAAAGTCACTGGCTGCGACGCGGGCGTGTACCCGCCCATGAGCGATCAATTGCGGGCCCTGGGCATAGACCTCATCGAGGGCTTCGGCGCCGACCAGCTTGCCCTCAAGCCCGACATCTGGGTGGTAGGCAACGTGGTTTCAAGGGCGCGGCTGGCCGATGGCACGCCGCGCTACCCGCTGATGGAAGCCATCCTGGACGCCGGCCTGCCCTATACCAGCGGCCCCGAGTGGCTGTCGCGGCACGTGCTGCAGGGCCGGCACGTGCTGGCCGTCGCCGGCACCCATGGCAAGACCACCACCACGTCGATGCTGGCCTGGGTGCTGGAACATGCGGGCCTGCAGCCCGGCTTCCTCGTAGGCGGCGTGCCGAGCAACTTCGACATATCAGCCCGGCTGGGCCAGGGCAGCTGCTTCGTGATCGAGGCGGACGAGTACGACACCGCTTTCTTCGACAAGCGCAGCAAGTTCGTTCACTACCGCCCCCGCACCGCCGTACTCAACAACCTGGAGTACGACCACGCCGACATCTTCGACGACCTGGCGGCGATCGAGCGGCAATTCCATCACCTGGTGCGCACCGTCCCGGCCACCGGCCGCGTGGTCGTGAACGGGCTGGAGGAGAGCCTGGCGCGCGTGCTGCACATGGGTTGCTGGAGCGAGCTGCGCAGTTTCGGTGCGGCGGTCAGCGACTTCTGCGCGCAGGGCGAGCCCCACAGCTTCGAAGTGCTGGAGCGCGGCCGGTCCGTGGCGCGGCTCGACTGGGACCTTTCGGGAGTGCACAACCAGCTCAATGCCCTGGCCGCCATCGCGGCAGCCCAGCACGTGGGCGTTGCCCCGGAGGCAGCGGCGCGCGCCCTGCGTGAATTCCGCAACGTCAAGCGCCGCATGGAAGTGCGCGGCACGGTGAATGGGGTCACGGTCTACGATGATTTCGCCCATCACCCCACCGCCATCCGAACCACCGTGGATGGCTTGCGGCGCAAGGTCGGCGCAGCAAAGAATCCTGGCCGTGTTCGAGCCGCGCAGCAACACCATGAAGCTGGGCGCGATGAAAGCCCAGCTGCCCTGGAGCCTGGAGCAGGCCGATCTGTCGTTCTGCCATACCGGCGGCCTGGACTGGAATGCGGCCGAGGTGCTGGCGCCTATGGGCGAAAAAGCCCGGACGGCTGCCAACATCGAAGAGTTGGTGCGCCAAGTGTCCACGGCCGCCGGTGCAGGCGACCACATCCTGTGCATGAGCAATGGCGGCTTTGGCGACGTTCATGCCAAGCTGCTGCAGGCGCTGCGCTAGCTAGGTGCGGGTGTCGATTTCGGCGCGTGGGGCCTGCGCTCGAGCACGGCCGGGGCGGTCAGGTCGCGGGGTCGATCCCGCTGCTCAGCAGCGAATCCAGGCCCGGCCCGGTCGAGGCGAGTAGCTGTCCTGCCCCGCCGGCGACAGCTGCGCTGCCCTGGACTGCGTGGTAGTGATCGCGGTAGCGTAGTACAGGCAGCTCAGGTCGTGCGCGAGATGCTTCACCGAAAAGCCGGTGCGCTGGCGCAGGGCATCGAAGGTTCCCGGTTCCACGGACAGCTCGCGCAGCAGCAGCAGCTGCGAATCATGCAACCACCGCACGGGCACCCGGGGCACGTGGCGGTAGTAGATCGGATCAGTGCGATAGCGCGGCGGCAACAGGTCGCGATCGGTGCGGCGCACGTAGGCCCAGGCCAGCGCGGGCCGGCGTAACAGGCACGAACCCCGGGGGCATGTCGCGCGCGCCCACCGGCCGCTTGGCCCACTCGGCCTCCCACAAGTCGACCGGATGGGCGCCGGGGGAAATCGCACACTTGCCCTCATGGAGGTCGAGCACGGCCAGCAGGCTGCCGTTGTGGCTGACGTGGTAGACGCCACGCAGCAGCGTCGCCCCGCGCTCGATGAGCTGCGCCCCCAGGACGAACTCGGCGCGCAGCAGTCGCAGCCAGCCCTCGAATTGGGCGAGCACCCCATGGATGGACGCCTCCGAGCCAGGATGGAAGGTGCAGCGCGGCTCGAAATCGTGGGAAGCCAGCGGCAAGCCAAAGGCCACGGGCCGATCGACTTCGCTCAAGTTGAGATTCAGCGCCCTCTCGGTCGGCAGGCCCGGAGCGACTTTCAAGTTGCCGTCGGGCATCACGCGCACGTTGCGCGCCGTTCACAAACCAGGCGTCGGCATCGCCGAACGCGCACGATACGCCAGCTCGGCGAGCCCGGAGACCGCGTCAAAGACGCTTCCAGTACCGGCCGCTGCTCGGGGGCAAAGCCCGACATTCCCAGCCACAGGATGGGCTGCTCCGTCGTGGGCTTGCCAGCATGCGTGCTAGCTGTCACAACTACTTCCTTTCAAACCCGTGCTCGCAGCGCGGCACGATTCGTAGGCTCGTATATTGCTCCCTGCCGAGTTTTTCGCCATCCCCAATTTGGGGGATGGTAGCAGCTGGGCATAGCCTACCGGCTGCGCCGGACCTTGACGGCTTCCGACAGCATTTCCAGCACCTGCAGGGAGTCGCCCCAGCCGAGGCACGCGTCAGTAATGCTTTTCCCGTACTCCAGGGCCGCGGGATCGTCCTTGCCGGCGCTGAATTTCTGGGCGCCGGAGTTCAGGTGGCTTTCCACCATGACTCCGAACACGCCGTGCGAGCCCTTGGACACCTGGCTTGCGATTTCCCGCGCCACGTCGATCTGTTTGTCGTGCTGCTTGCTGCTGTTGGCATGGCTGCAATCGACCATCAGCGTCGCCGGCAGCTTGGCGGCTTCCAGTTCCTTGCAGGCAGCCGTCACGCTGGCGGCGTCGTAATTCGGCGTCTTGCCGCCTCGCAGGATCACGTGGCAGTCCTTGTTGCCGTTGGTCTGCACGATGGCGACCTGCCCGTTCTTGTGCACCGACAGGAAATGGTGGCCGCGCGCGGCCGCCTGGATCGCGTCGGTGGCGATGCGGATGTTGCCGTCCGTGCCGTTCTTGAAGCCGATGGGCGCCGACAGGCCCGAGGCCAGTTCACGGTGCACCTGGCTCTCCGTGGTGCGCGCCCCGATCGCGCCCCAGGAGATCAGGTCGCCTATGTACTGGGGCGAGATCACGTCCAGGAATTCGCTGCCCGCGGGCAGCCCCAGGCGGTTGATCTCGATCAGCAGTTGCCGGGCTATGCGCAGGCCTTCGTCGATGCGGAAGCTCTCGTCCAGGTAGGGGTCGTTGATCAGGCCCTTCCAGCCCACCGTGGTACGCGGCTTCTCGAAGTAGACGCGCATCACGATTTCCAGCGTGCCGCTGTAGCGGACGCGCGCCTCCTTCAGCCGGCGGGCGTAGTCCAGCGCGGCGCCGGGGTCGTGGATCGAGCACGGCCCGATCACCACCAGCAGCCGGTCGTCCTTGGCCGCCATGATGTTGTGAATGTTGCGGCGGGTATCGGTGATCAGCGATTCCACGGCGGTGCCCCGGATCGGGAAGAACCGGATCAGGTGTTCGGGAGGAGGCAGCACGGTGATGTCCTTGATGCGTTCGTCGTCGGTCTGGCTGGTTTTGTCGACGGGGTGCGCATACCAGGCATCACTGGCGGCGGTGGTTTTCGCGTTCATTCGTGGGCTCCTCTGGTTCAAGAACAGGTCAAAAAAAAACCGCCGGGGGTTTCCCGGCGGTTTTGGTGAGTTCGTTTGCGTCTGGTCTGGGTACGCTCAGTTCTCTCTACCGCCGGGGAACGGGAAAGACCAAAAGTAGCCAAAAAAGAAATAGGCGAAAGCCATGCGCATGCGGCCGAATGTAGCACAGACGGCCGCAGCCGGGCTACTACAGCCGCAATTTCTTCCACCACTGGACGGCCCGCTCCACCTGCGGCTGCTCGAGCGAGTCCAGCGCCGAGTGCTCATGCTCGCTCGCGATCCACTGCTCGTACATGTCGATCAGCAGCATGCCTTCGCCGAGCGTGCGCCAGGCCACCAGTTCGAAATCCTCGGCGCACAACAGGAGCTCGGTGCTGCCCGGCCCGCCATCGAGCAGCCACTGGCCGATCAGCACGCGAAAGTTGTTGAGCGCCTGCAGGTAGGCCGCGTACTCGTAGAGCCCGCGCCAGTGCAGGCCCAGGTTGACCACCAGGTTGCGGTGGCCGCGCAGCACGGTGAGCATGTCCACCAGCATCGGCGCGACGACTGCGCGCTTGCGGTTCAGGCGCAAAGCGGCAATGATGGCTTCGACGTGGACCGAGACCTGGCTCATGCTTTCGGACATGAGCCGGCTGTCCTCGTCCGCGACCGAGCTGCGCAGGAAGTTGCTGAGTTCGCCGAACGAGTGGATGTTCGGCAGGTTCGTCGACGGATTCAGATGCGAAGACGGGAATTGGTGGCCATGCTGCGTGCGCGCCGATGACGCCTGGACCGTCCTCAGGCGGTTCCGCCGACGGTCAGGCCGTCTATGCGCAAGGTCGGCTGGCCCACGCCCACCGGAACGCTCTGGCCCTCCTTGCCGCAGGTACCCACGCCGCTGTCGAGCTTCATGTCGTTGCCGATCATGGTCACCCGCGTCAGCGCATCCGGCCCGTTGCCGACGATGGTCGCCCCCTTGACGGGGTAGAGGATCTTGCCGTTTTCGACCCAGAAGGCTTCGCTGGCGGAGAAGACGAACTTGCCCGAAGTGATGTCGACCTGGCCGCCCCCGAAGTTGGTCGCGTACAACCCCTTCTTGATGCTGGCGACAATTTCCTGCGGCGCCTTGTCGCCGCCGAGCATGTAGGTGTTGGTCATGCGCGGCATGGGGATATGCGCATAGCTTTCGCGGCGACCGTTGCCGGTGGGCGCCACGCCCATCAGGCGGGCATTGAGCGAGTCCTGGATGTAGCCGCGCAGGATGCCATCTTCGATCAGCACGTTGCGCTGGCTGGCGTTGCCTTCGTCGTCCACGTTCAGCGAACCGCGGCGGTCGGAGATGGTGCCGTCGTCCAGCACCGTCACGCCCTTGGCGGCGACGCGCTTGCCGACCCGGCCGGAGAATGCGCTCGATCCCTTGCGGTTGAAGTCGCCCTCCAGGCCGTGACCGATGGCTTCGTGCAGCAGGATGCCGGGCCAGCCCGGGCCCAGCACCACGGTCATTTCGCCGGCGGGTGCGGGACGCGAGTCGAGGTTGGTCAACGCCGCGTTCACCGCGTCATTGACATAGCTCTCGATGCGCTCGTCGTCGAAATAGCCCAGGCCGAAGCGGCCGCCGCCGCCACCGGATCCCATCTCGCGCCGGCCGTTCTGCTCGGCGATCACGGTGATCGACATGCGCACCAGTGGCCGCACGTCCGCCGCGAACGTGCCATCGGCGCGCGCGACCATCACCACGTCGTATTCGCTGGCCAGTCCGGCCATGACCTGCGCCACGCGCGGGTCCTTGGAGCGCGCCAGCTTTTCCGCCCGCTCCAGCAGTTGGACCTTGGCCGTGCTGTCGAGCGTGGCAATGGGGTCCAGCCCCTGGTAGAGGGACCGCCCACCCGCGATCTTCTTGGCGCCGACCTTGGCCCGGCCCGTGCCCGTGCCCGCCGATATCGTGCGCACGGTGCGCGCCGCGTCCAGCAGCGACGCTTCGGAGATGTCGTCGGAATACGCGAACGCCGTCTTCTCGCCGCTCACGGCTCGCACGCCCACGCCCTGGTCGATGCTGAAACTGCCGGTCTTGACGATCCCCTCTTCCAGGCTCCAGCCCTCGCTGCGGGTGTACTGGAAATAAAGGTCGGCATCGTCGACCTTGCGGGCGGTGATCTCGCCCAGGGCGCGCAGCAGATGTGTTTCGTTCAGGCCGAACGGCTCGAGCAGGAGGCGCTGCGCAATGGCCAGCCGCTCGATAGTGGGTTCACGGGAGATCATCGGCTCATTCTAGGGCACTGCTCGCTGCAGCTGAGCAAGCCAGCGGGCGCGCTCAGGTCCTGCAGCAGGGCCTGGGCCGAGGCATACCGGTCCTGGGGCCGCTTGGCCATCAGCTTCTCGACCACGGGCTGCAATGCCGCATGGGCCGCTGGCAGGGACGGCGTGGGCGTCGACAAATGCCGCGCCAGCAGCAGCTCGAGCGACTCCGCGCGAAACGGGCGCTCGCCGGCCAGCATCTCGAACATCATCACGCCCAGGCTGTACAGATCGGACTGCGGCGTGATCGGCTTGCCCGACACCTGCTCGGGGCTCAGGTAATAAGGGGTTCCGACCACGTCGCCACGGCGGTGCCTGCGTCAACGCCACGTGTTCGGCCTCCAGCATCGACTTGGCGATGCCGAAATCGGCCAGCGCTACGCTGCCGTCGGGCCGCAGCATGATGTTCCCGGGCTTCACGTCGCGATGGATGATCCCGCTTGCGTGGATGGCAGCCAGCGCCTGCGCGGTCTGGGAAATGATGTCGACCACGCGCTGCTGATCGAGGCCGGCGGCGATCTCGGTGCGCAGGTCGCCGCGCTCGAAATACTCCATGGCGATGTACGCGTGGTCGTCGGTGAAGCCCTGGTCGTAGATGCGGATCACATGCGGATGCTCGATGCTGGAGAGCAGCATATATTCCTGGATGAAGCGCGTCAGATGCTCGGCCGTCGCCTTGCGGCCGGCATTGAGCACCTTGAGCACCACCGGCAGCCCGTCGGCTTCGCGCACCGCCAGGAACAACTCGGTCATGCCGCCGGAACCGATCTTGCGCGTCAGGCGGTAGCCCTTGAACGGCCGGCAGCCCGGATTGCAGCGCCCCCTTCACGGCCCGCGCGGTGATCTCGGAATTGATGCGCACCGCGTCGCGCACCTCGGCGGCACGCTCGGTGAGCGTCGCCATGCCGTGGCGCTTGTCCTCGATGTTGGCCACCAGCCCGGTGATCTCGGCGACGTCCACGAATCCGTTCTTGCCGCGCACGCCCAGGGATGTCATGCCGCCGGTCTGAATGCCCTCGCCCGCATCGGCAAGGACGGCACTGCTGGCCACGACCGTCCAGCCCAGCTCCTTGCTCGCCGCTTCCAGCCGGGCCGCGACATTGACCGTATCTCCGGTCGGCGTGGTTTCCTTGTCGTTCGCCGTGCCCAAGCTGCAGATCGCCACTTCGCCGGCATGCAGGCCCACGCCGATCGCAAATGGCGGCAGCCCGCGTTGCGCGAATCGCTTGTCCATCCAGCCACGAAATTCATGCGCGGCCAGCGCCATGCCCAGCGCCGCCGAAACAGCGCGGCGCGCCGCCGGCAACGGGGAGCCGCTGCTCCAGGTATCGGCGAACACGCTCATCAGGCCGTCGCCGATGAATTTCAGGTGCCGGCCGCCGTTCTTCAGCACGCACTCGCTGCTGCGCTCGAAATATTCGGTCAGGAGTTCGGCCACTTCGCCGGAGCTGAGTTTTTCGGCCAGCGACGTGAGATTGCGGATGTCGCAAAACAGCACCGTCGCCGTGGATCCGGGTCTCGACGATGGCACCCTGGGGCGCTTCCAGGCCGAACTTGTCGTGGCACCCGGAAGGAGGTCATTTTGACAACAATCTGAACAGTGCGGCGTCGTCCAGTTCCGCCAGGCCCGCCTCGGCCGCGCGGGCGAAGACATCACGCGCGACGGGGCCAAGCGGCCCCTCGAAGCCGGCGGCCAACGCCGCCTCCACGGCCAGGCGCGTGTCCTTTTGCAGCAGGGTGACGTGTGCGCGCGGCTCATAGTCGCCGGCGATCGCGCGGCGCAGGCGATCCGAGCCGATCCAGCTCTGTCCGCTGGATTGCTCGATGACGTCCAGCGTCTTGTCCAGGCGCAAGCCCATCTGCTGGGCCATCGCCATCGCCTCCGCGGCGCCTGCCAGGTTGATGCCCGCCAGCAGGTTGTTCACCAGCTTGGTCCTGGCTGCGTCGCCCGGTCGCTCGCTGATGCGAAAGACCTTGGAGCTCAGCGCATCGATCAATTCGCGATGGCGCTCGAACTCGGCGTCAGCGCAGGCCACCATGAGGCTCATCGTGCCGTCCCGGGCACGTGCGGGGCCGCCGGACATGGGCGCGTCGATGGCGCCAATACCACGGTCGGCGAGTCGCCGCGTGAAATCTTCCACATCCTTGGTGCGATGGTCGGGCACAGCAGCACGGTCTGGCCCGGCCCCATGGCCGCAGCGGCCCCGTGAGGGCCGAACAGCACCTCCTCGGTCTGGATGGCGTCGACCACGCAAACGATCAGCGCCTTGCAGTCCGCGGCCACGCCAGCAGGATCGCTGCGGCCTTGGGCGCCCAGTGCTTGCAGGCCCCGGACCTTCGCGGCATCCAAGTCGCACACCTGCACCGGCCATCCCTGCTCCAGCAGATGCGCGGCCATTGCCCCACCCATGTTGCCGACGCCAACGATGCCCACCACGGATTTCATGTGGCGATTATTGCGTCGCCAGCCCCCGCGGCTAGCAGCTCAGCAATCCCCCAAACGGGGGATACAAAAGATACATCCTGTTGCATAGGATCGGCGCCGGCATTGGGGATTGCGAGGCGGCCTGTTTCGGCGCCCCAAGCCGCCATTTACCTATTGGCTCACAGGAAACCTCATGAAGACCACCCCCTTAAGCATGCGACACCTTAGTCTCGTCATCGCCATGTCAATTGCCGGCCTGCTCGTCGCCTGTGGCGGCGGTCGTCCAGCGACACCCCCAGTGCGGGTGGAAGACACCACCCCCTCGATCACCCTGACCGGCGTGGTCGCCAAGGGCGCCGCCCTGGCCGGTGCGAGCGTCACCGCCAAGTGCGCCACCGGCAGCGCGGTCACGCCCGTGACGACCACCACCACCGGCAGCTACTCCATCACGCATCCCCAACGGCGCGCTGCCCTGCGTGCTGGAAGCTGTCGCCAGCCCGACGACAGTATGATGTTGCACTCGGTCGCCACCACCGGCGCCACCACGCGCCAACATCACGCCCCTCACCGAACTGCTGGTGGCCCAGCTGACCGGCCAGGATCCCGCCGCCTACATGGCTCAGCGTGACCGCCGGCACCCTCGCCGACGACTGTCACGCCCGCCACGGTGAGCTCGGCGCAAACCGCCGTGCTGGTCACGCTCGAGGCCGCCGGTATCGACACCTCGGCCCTCACCAGCACCAGCCTGGTCAGCGGCACGCTCGTGGCCGGCTCCGGCACGGGCTACGACCGGCGTGCTCGACACCCTGGCCACCAAGCTCACCACCGCCGGCACCACGCTCACCGAGCTCACCGCCGACGGTGGCCAACACCTCCGCTGGCGAGCAAGGCGGCAGCGCCCCCGTGGCCGAAAACAGCAACCCGCTGCCCGCCAACCTGCTGCTGCTCCCCAAGGCGAGCAACTGCGACGCACTGCGCAGCACCGACTACCGCCTCATCAAGATCGCCAGCTCGGCCAATGCCACCGACACCTCGCCGTTCACCGCCATGGAAACGATGAGCATGGACGCCACGACGCTCACCGCCACCTTCGGCGACGACTCGACGATGACCATGGTGGCCAATGGCAACTGCCGCTACACGCTGCCCGAGGGCGACGCCGTGGTGTCTCCCGCCGGCGTGATGGTCATTCGCCACATGGTCGGCGCGGACGATGACACCGTGGGCGCGAATGACCGCGGCCGCTACCACTTGATCGTCGGCCTGCCGAAGCAAGCGGCGCTCACGGTCGGCGACCTGGCCGGCACCTGGAACTTCCTGGGCATGGACCGCGACACCACGGCCACCCCGAGCGGCGGCACCCTGACGATCAATGCCAGCGGCGCGATCACCGGCAATCGCTGCTTCGAAAACACCCTCGACACCCCGGACGCGAGCTGCACCACCGACACCGAGCCCGCACCCACGCTGGCGGCTCACGCCGATGGTGGCTTCACCCTCACGTCTGGCGATCTCGTCCGATCCCTGGGTCGATCGCATCTTCACCTTCAAGGCAGGCAACGGCGAGTTGATGCTGCTGGTGATCAACAACTTCGGCGAATTCGTCGTTCGGTACCCGACAGCGCGCGCTGCCGCTGCCGGCGGTGGGTGATGCCAGCACCACCCTTACGGTGCTGGTCGATCCGAATCTGGTGGCAGGCCCCGCCATGTCATCGTCGTCGCACACCATTGCGAGCGTCGACGGAAGCACCGTGGTGCGCAACAGCGCAGCGCCTGGCGATGCGGCCACGCACCCGGAGACCCTGGTCTACAACGACGCGCGTACCGGCTACCTGACCCGTACCGGCGGCGCTCGCGTGCGTCCCTTCCAGGCCCTGCCGCTGCTGGGCGTCGGCCTGACGGCGCTCTACATGCCCGCCACGGCGACGGCACCGACGGCCTTCTTCGCACTGTCGGTCCGTCAGTAGGTTCCGACACACGCTCAGGCCCGCCCCGGTGACGGGCCTGAGCGTCGAAAAACGATCCGACCGACGATTTGATCGGTGAAGAAATGCCCCGCGCAAGCGGGGCATTTTTTTGCCCTGAAAGCCTGCGCGGCGAGAAGCCTGTCATGCCGGATTTGATCCGGCATCCATCGCGGCGACGATCATCGTTGGAGGCAACTCGATCCGGTCATTGTTGACACGCAACCATGGATGCCGGGTCAAGCCCGGCATGACAGCCTTCTTGTCTCATTGCGGGCTCGACCCGCAATCCATGGCGCGCTCAAGCGGCCTTGCCCGACAGCAGGATATCCACCACCGTGCGCCCTGGCTGGCTCTCCAGCGACAACGTGGCCCCGATGGCGGCGGCGCGCTCGTGCATGGATAGCAGCCCCTGGCGCAGCGGCCGCGCCAGGTCGAAACCGCGGCCGTTGTCGATGATCTTCAGGTGCGCCCCCTCGCCGCGGGCGTGCGCCTCGATGCGCAGCACCCGGGCCTGGGCATGCTGCAATACGTTGGACAGGGCTTCCAGCACCATGAACTGCAGGTGCCGCATCGCGGCCCCGTCGAGGCCGCGCACGGCGGCGATCTCGTCCACATGCCACTGCAGTTCCACGTCCGAAGCGGCGAAACGCGGCTCCAGCCGGTAGCGCATCCCGGCCAGCAAGGCCGTGACGTCGCCGGGCACCAGGCTCATGGCGTCGATCGACAGCTTCAGCTGGTCCAGCGAGTCGCGCAGCGTCTGCAGCACCTGGTTGCCGTCGGCCTTGCCGGACTCGAGCTGGCGGATCGCCGAGCTGATGTGCGAGCCGACGCCGTCGTGCATGTCACGCAGGATGCGGGAGCGCTCCGATGCGCGCTCCTGTTCGCGCGCCATCTGCTCGAGCCGTTCGTAGCTCAGGGAAAGTTCCCGCTCCTTCTCGGAAACGCGGGCCGACAGATTGACCATCAGGTCGCGGGCCTGCGCGGTGGCCGACCGGAAGCGCATGATGACGATATAACCCAGCGCCAGCCCGAACAGCACCGACGAGTAGCGGATCCAGGTCGATTGGGAGTAGTCGCCACTGATACGGATCGCGAACCAGTCGCGCACGCCCACTATCACGTTCACCGCTCCCGCCAATCCCACGAGCACGCGAGCCGTTGTCGGTGCGCGCAGTGCCGTGGCCAGGTAGACCGTGGCATAGCCGATGAAGAAAAGGTTGGCGCAGCCCAGCCACGCCGTGAGGAACAAGGGTCGATGCAGCGTATAGGCCAGGGACGAGGCCAGGATCGAACTGCCGAACAGCGACCAGAGCGTGAGCCGCATCCAGCGGCATGCTGGGATGACGGTGCCAGCCGGCAGCATGGTGGCAAAACATCGCGATGCAGCAAATCCAGCCGGCGAATGCGGCCGTCACCACCACCCCCCACACCGGCCACGGCAACGGCGGGTGGTCGATGGCGATGTCGCCCACGCGCAGTGCCCAGCAGAATTCCGCGACACCGGCGCTCAGGTAAATGCTGTCGCGCACTTGCGTATCGCTTCCAGGATCGGTCTGCGTCGCCCACAGGACCAGCGCGATCGTCCCCACCAGCAGGCTGAAGATCGCCACCACCAGCGAGGCGGACATGCGCCAGCGGTACGCTTGCGCGAACAGCGGCCTGACTTCGTCGTCCGGTCCGATCACCAGCGATGACAACCCGCCGCGCCGCCCACCGTCGGCCCGCACGTGGATACGGATCAGATTCTCCCGCTGCAGCAGCCGCGCCGGGATCGTCACGTACTGGGGCGCCTTGGAATAGTCGGCGGAGTTGCTTTCACGGATATCGCCCAGCTCGACCAGCAGGCTCTCGTTGAGCCAGATCTCGGCGCTGTTGCCTACGCGCGCCAGATACAGGCCGTAAGGCTCGTCCATCTGCCCGGAAATGTTGAACGGGATCTCGAAAGTGGCCTGAGCCGGGCGGGTGCCCTGTTCGCGATCCAGATGGTAGGGCAGTACCACCTGGGTCGAGCGTCGTCGATGCCCTCGACCGAAATCGTGGCGCGGGCCTGCGTCAGTTCAATCGTTGCCGCGCCGGCCGCCAGCCCCAGGACGGCTAAAACTCCCACCCCGATATTCCTCAACACGCGCCAGTTCATGGCCCGATGGTAGCGGGCCCGCGCGGCCTCACGCCCGGCCGGGCGGCCTCAGCAGACCCATCTGGGTGGCCTCGTACACCGCTTCGCTCTTCGAGCTCACGGCCAGCTTGCCGTACAGGCTCTTGATGTGGCTTTTGACCGTATGCACACTGACGGACTTCAGCCGCGCGATATCCGCATAGGAAAAGCCGCGCGCGATCAGTTCCAGCACCTCCTGCTCGCGCGGCGACAGCGCGCGTCCGCCTGGCACAGCGGGGACCGGCTGGGCCGCGGCTGGCGGCTCCTCGCGAACGCCGCGGTACTTCGCAAGCACGCGGCGGGCGATCATCGGCGAGATGGGAGAGCCGCCGTCCTTCATTTCGAGGATGGTCTGCGCGATGTCGTCCGGGGTCGAGTCCTTGTGGATGTACCCCAGGGCGCCGGCCTCGATGCTGGCCAGCACGTTTTCCTCGTCGCCGAACATGGAAATGACCAAGACCTCGCAGGCGGGGTTGCGGGCCATCGCGTGACGTATGGCCTCCAGCCCGCTGCCGTCCGGCAGCCCCAGGTCGGTCAGCAGCACGTCCGCCTTGTGCGATGGATCGTCGAGCCACGCCTTCGCCTGCGCCAGGGTCCCAACGCCGGCGGCCAGGACCAGCCGGTCGCTGCGGGAGACGGCCGCGGCGAAAAATGCCAGGGTCGGCGGATCATCCTCAACTATCAGTACTTGCCACACTCGAGCCGCCCGTCGTTTGCCAGATAGACATCGGCCAAGCATACGCTGCTCATCCGCGGAAAGCTCTTGATGCGCCTCCCCCATTCGGGGGGTTTTCGGTGCGTGCACTCGTCTGCCGGTCTCGACCGGCTTATCCGCGATGGAGTCGCGGTGGAGCCGGCAGCCCTAGCTCTGCACCAGCCGCTTGGTCCGCGCGATGGACATCAGGATGCCCAGGCCCATGCCCAGTGTCACCATGGCGGTGCCGCCGTAGCTGATGAACGGCAAGGGCACGCCCACCACAGGCAGGATCCCGCTCACCATGCCCATGTTGACGAAGGCATAGGTGAAGAAAATCATGGTGATGGCGCCCGCCAGCAGGCGCGAAAAGACCGAGGAGGCCTCCAGCGCAATGGCCAGGCCGCGCAGGATCAGGAACGCGAAGCCGGCAATCAGGCACAGGTTGCCGATGAGGCCGAACTCCTCCGAATAGGCCGCGAAGATGAAGTCGGTGGTGCGCTCGGGAATGAATTCCAGGTGGGTCTGCGTGCCCTGCATGAAGCCCTTGCCGGAAAAGCCGCCCGAGCCGATGGCGATCATGCCCTGGATGATGTGGAAACCTTTACCCAGCGGGTCCTTGCCTGGGTCGAGCAAGGTGCAGATGCGCTGCTGCTGATAATCGTGCAGCACCGGCCAGCGCACGCCTTGGGCGCACAACTGCGGCTCGAAAGCGATCAGCAGGACGGCTCCCGTCAGTCCCAGCAGCACCGGCGGCACGATCAGCTTCCACGACAGCCCCGCGAAGAACATCACCGACACACCGGCCACCAGCACCAGGATGGCCGTACCGAGGTCGGGCTGCTTCACGATCAGGCCCACGGGCACGACCAGCAGCAGCGCGGCAAACACGAAGTCCGGGGCGCGCAGTTGCCCTTCGCGCTTCTGGAACCACCAGGCCAGCATCAGCGGCATGGCGATCTTCAGGATTTCGCTGGGCTGGATCACGACGCCCACGTTGACCCATCGCCTGGCCCCCTTCTTGGTGATGCCGAACACCGCCACCGCCACCAGCAGCGCCACGCCCAGCACATACACCGGCACGGCGAAACTCATGAGCCGCTGCGGCGGCACCTGGGCCACGACGAACATGAGCATGCCGGCGATCAGCATGTTGCGCCCGTGGTCCATGAAGCGCGAACCGTGGTCGAAGCCCGACGAATACATCGTCAGCAGGCCGGCACAGGCCAGCAGGAACACCGCGAAAGCCAGCGGGCCGTCGAATCCGCGCAGCATGGGCGCGGCTCGCTGAAAGAAGGAAGGTTTGTCGAAAACTGCGGACATGGGGGCAGATTATCGGGGGTTCGCCGCCCCTCTCCCCCCTGGCTGATTGACATATCCGGGTTGTGATGATGAAGTCACGCCAGCTCATCAAAAACAAGACGCATGCGTGCACCAAATCGAGGGGGCCGAGCCGAGGGCGGCCCGCATCAACTCAAACCAACTGTCTATCGCTACCTGCTGCAACTCCTGGCGGATCAGAGCCGGCGCGTTCCCTTCCCGGTCCTCGGCCTGCTCATTGTTCTGGCCTTGATCGCGTCACAACGCATGCCGGTATGGATACCGGCCCTATGGCTGCTGTTCGCCATGGGCGTGTTGGCGCTGCGGTGGCGGTGGCTGGGCTTGTTGCCCCGCCGCGACGAGCTTTCGCTCCAGACCAGGCTGCGCCTGGCGGTGGCCTTGAGTCTCCTGAACGGCTTGGCCCATGGTGCCAGCCTGGCCGCCTTTCCCGTGCTGACCGAAGCCGAGCGCGCGTTCTTCACGGTATTGCTGCTGGGGCTGTGCACCGGCGCGGTGGGCACCACAGCCGGCCACCGCCCTCTCTTCATCGCCTATACCCTGCCGGTGCTGATCCCGTTGACCGGGTTGTGGGCATGGAGTCCGCGGCTCGACGATCCGAGTTGGGTGGAACGCTCCGTCGCGCTGCTGATCGGGCTGTATTTCTGATCCTTCTGGGCCTGGCCCGGGAGGCCTGGAAAAGGTTTCTCGAGTCCGTACGCATCCGTTACCAGGAACGCTCGCTCAATCTCAAGTTGCAAGCAGCCTTGCTGCACGCGAACGAGGCAAACCTGGCCAAGACCCGCTTCCTTGCCGCGGCCAGCCACGATCTCAGGCAGCCGCTGCACACGATCGGCCTCCTGGTCGCCGCGCTCTCCCTGCGGCCCGCCAATCAACGCGACAAGGAAATCATCGACCTCCTGGGACAGGTCACGGTGGCCCTGTCCGCGCAACTCGATGGACTGCTGGACATTTCAAAGCTCGACGCCGGGGTGGTCTTTGCCGAAAACAAGGTCTTCAATCTTGACGAGCTTTTGCGCCAGCACCACGCCGAACTCGATGCCGCGGCTCATGCCCAGGGTTTGCAGGCGCATTTGAAAAGCACCGCCAACGTCTTCGTCGAAACGGACCCCAATCTCTTCCTGCGCGTGCTGCGCAACCTCACCGACAATGCCTTGAAGTTCACCGAATCGGGCTTCGTGGGGCTGGAGCTCACCACGGACGCCGGCCGAGCCGTTGTGGTGGTGCGCGACAGCGGCATGGGCATTCCGCGCGAATTGCAGGCGCAGGTATTCGAGGAGTTCTATCAAGTCCACAACCCGGAGCGGGACCGCTCCAAGGGACTGGGGCTGGGACTGTCGATCGTGCGGCGCCTGGCCGACCTGCTGGGTATTGAAATAGCGATGGACTCGACGCCAGGGGCGGGCACGGTATTCGAGTTGCGGCTGCCCCTGGCGCGGCGGCCCGAGCCCGCGGCGATCAACGATCACCCGTCGGACGAGCACTATCTCGGGCTGAACGTGCTGGTGCTGGACGACGAGCGCTCCGTTCGCTACAGCATCAGGCTGCTGCTCGAAGAGATGGGCTGCACGTGCATGGACGCCGGTATCCACGCAGGAAGCGCTGGAACTCGCGCAGCAGCGGCGCCCCGACCTGGTCCTCGCGGACCTGCGCCTGCGCGGAAACGAAAACGGAATTGCTGCGATACGAGCCCTGCGCGCGCTGTGCGGCGATGTTCCGGCATTGCTTATCAGCGGCGACACGGCGCCCGACCGCCTGCAGGATGCCCAGCGGGCCGGCATCCGGCTGCTTCACAAACCGGTGGGACTGAATGCGCTGCGCGCGGAAATGCGGGCGGCGTTGAGCGAGAAGACAGGGGCGCGGTCGCAGCAGTGAAGGCGATCCGCGCCTGATTCCTTCATGGCCCCCTGAGCATGCTCGCCTGAGCCGGCCATGCGCCTCGCCACTGTGAACGCATTGGCTGAGTCCGCTGCGAGCGGAAATGCAATGGGTTGGCGCAAGAAGTCGCGTCGCAGAACCGAACGCTTGGAACCATTCCAGCAACGGCGTTACCAAGTTCGCGCCGCTTTCCACTACTTCTCACTATCCATGATTACAGACACCAACAAGACTTCCCAGCCGCTTGCCTCAGAAAAAAAAAATCGACGAAAACAACTGAAAGCCCCTCGGCAGATCTCCCTTTGGAAATAGTCGATCAGTCATTGGCAGACTTGCTGGTCGCCACGGCGGACTTGACAAATGAGTTCTTAGCCGTCGAATCCGTCAAGCTTACGCCCAGGCAGGACAACACGAATGCCCCGCGACACACTTCTCCCAACTTCGAGGGACTCAATACCGAAATTAAAAGCGGCGCAAACAACTCGCCGGTGACGTTGAGTTTACCGCCGCTGCCTCCTGTACCGCAGACACCGCAGATTCCTATCGAGATAGTGACAGGCGTTGCACCCACGATCCCCCCAAATGAATCGCCTAGCAATGTGGAGGAGACTTCACTTCGGAGGCCCATTGTTTTGGGCCACAACAAAAAAGCGAAGCCGCTTGGACGCGACAATCGATCAACCACTGAATTGATCCAACCGCGTCAGACTTCCGCATCTCAAACGTCTTCTCCGAATAACAAAGTAGGAACCATTGCCAGCCCTCTTGGCTCGCTCGGCGGCTCCCTGGGATCGGACTCGATTGAGAAAAAGCAGAAAAAAAAGAAGAACAAGCTGCAGCGTTTCAGGCTGAGATCCCTTGGAAAGATTGCAACGTATGTGAGGCCTCCCAGTGGTGGCAGCGGGAGCGGCAGCAGCAACAGCGATTCACCTAAGACCCCTCCACCATCCGGGTGGAGGCGAGTCACGCTCGAACCTGGCGGTCAAGATTCTCCCAAATCCCCAAAACGATCCCCAATATCAATTCGTAATGCCGTACCTAGCCCTAAATCTCCCAAATCCCAACCACTTACTCTCGCCGCAGAGGCGTTTCTGAGCAGTTTGTCCTCGCCGTCCACCGCAGATGCAGACAAGTGGCTCCATGAGCTAATTGAACTCGCTCCTAAAGAGCTTGGTTTGCACGACTGGGTGAGGAAGCTGGTGGAGACACTTTCATCTGGAACGCAAGAGCAACTTGTCAGTGCGTACAAGTGTTTGGCCCTGAAATGTGATTCAACACCTGACGCTGATGACCCGAAGAAGTTGCTGCATTCTGCCCTCCATACTCATCTTAGGGAACTGCCCATAAAGAAAGCTGCGCAGACCTTCCTGGACAACGTGTTCTTGTCTTACCATCCTGAGAAGCAGGCGGCGCTGCTTCTTGATGTAGTTAAACACGCCTGCATCGAGTTTGGCGCGCAGGAGTGGGTGAAGAAGGCCGTAGAGGCGTTCGATTCATTTGGCGAGCCCCAGGATCTCGTCAAGGTGTGCAAGCTGCACATGGACTTGGTAAAAACCACATCGATTGACCCTCAGCAAAAATCTGACCTGGAGAAGTTGCTGTTCGCGCTCCAGACTCATCTCCGGACACCGGATCCGATGAGACGCGCTGAGCTTTTGTCCCAGATTGCTCTGAATGCGAAAGAAAAGCACGGCAACAGATTTGGCAAGGAATACAAGAGCACCCCTGGCCAAATCGACCAATATCTGGATGCCTACATTAAAGATTGGCGGGGGGATGCCAATCAACCTTTCTTGCGCGAGGACAACAAAACCACCCGAACGATATGGCACTTTTGGGATACGCGGGAGTCCGTAGTGGCCCTGCGCGATGACCTCGTTGACCTGCTCGTAGTTGCAGCCGCCCAGGCTGCTAAGAAACTCGAGGGATTGCCGCTAAACGGACCCAAGGTCCAAGCTGATCTTCTGACCGAAGGACAGATGAAAATCATGCTCGAAGAGTTGACGCCACTGTTCACCAAGTTATTTTCCGCAGAGACAGCACGCGCACTGTCGCCCGACACTTGCAAGCTGATGCAACTCATTCAAGACAAGGTGAATGCAAAGGAAATTAATGCCTCTGCCGCCATCTTGTTCTTCCTGAGGCTCATCGCGCCAACGTTCCTCACAGTCAACGCTGAAGCGGTCAACTATGACTCGCAAGGCTTGCTGCAAAGAGAAATAGCCTTCATGAAATTTGCCGGGCAATTGATTCAGAAGTTGGTGGATGACCCATTGAATCCCCTGGCAAATCTTGGATTGACCCCAGGGTGCAAGAACGTAGTGAGCGATTGGCTAAGGATTTCAATGTCGAGTCGTTCACTAATGCCGCGTTAGCACGGAACTGATCGCCGAGCTCCACCCATGCTCCAAGACAACACCCAAGCCCTCCAGGCCCTGGCCGCCACGCTGAACATCCCGCTGTCTTTCAACGCCTACGGCGTTTGCGATGTGGTGATGAACGGCGACGCGTTGATCACGCTCGAATGCGACCCGCAAGGCACGACGCTGCGCTATCAATGCCGTGGTGGGCGTCCTGCCCGAGGCGGATTCGCCGCAAGCCTTGCGCTTGCTGCTGCAGGCCAACTTCAACGGCCAGGGCACCGGCGCCAACTCGCTGGGCATCGATCACGTCAGCGGTGAGGTCGTGCTCGGCCGCACGGTGGACGTGTCCACGCTGGGCCCCGACGGCCTGCTGCAACCGTTGCGCGAGTTCGCCCGCTACCTGCTCTATTGGCGCCGCAACCTGCTGCGCCAGGTATCGCAAGCGTCCTCGCCGGAGCCGGGCGGCGAAGACCTCATGATGAGCCTGAGCATGCTCGCCTGAGGTCCCTTCGCTAGAGTAGTCTGGGCGGGCCGAAGTGGATGCCGGGTCGCGGCCCGGCATGACACTGCTCGCTGATGGATGCCGTCGTGGCCCGGCATGACAACCTCCTCAGCTGATTCGAACCCCGTGCCGGGCCGCGACATAAACGGCCTCGGTCCGGGTTTGCACCCCCAGCTCGCGAAAGATGACGCTCAGGTGCGTCTTGACGGTTCCGTCGCTGATCCCGAGCTCCCTGGCGATCAGCTTGTTCGGCAAACCGCGCAGCGCCGAACACAGCACTTCGCCCTGGCGCAGCGTCAGCCCCGGGAATGCCTGGGCGATTTCACGCAAGGGACTGGCCGCCTCGGGCGGCTCAGCCGGCGCGTTGACGCCCGCCAGCACGGCGGCCGGAAGATAGATCCCGCCCGCGGCAATGGTCCGCAGGGCCTGCAGCAGCACGTCGGGCGCGATGTCTTTCGGTATGAAACCTGCTGCCCCCTGGTCGACGACGCTGCGAATCAGCGATGGGTTTTTCTCGCCGGAGAGGACCACCAAACGGGCATGAGGACTGGCTTCGCGCAGCGAAGCCAGCGCCTGCGCCCCCGACAGGCCGTCCATATGCCAATCCATCAGGATCAGATCGAATTGATTGCCCGCGGCCAGCTGCACCCCCTGTTCCGCGGTCGCCGTGAGGGTGACATTCATGCTGGCGTCAAGCGCGCCGAGCAGCATGCGCAGGCCCTCGCGAAACAGGGCGTGATCGTCGACAACCAGGACTCTCATGGAAGTTTTGGCGTGATCAAAATGAGTACGACTCTAACCTCGATTGAGCCCGAGTTCACGCCCCGCAGCGGCAAAACGCCTCTGCCAAAAGGCATAGGCTGAACACGAATATGGGAACATGCGGCATGGCTGTCACCCACCTGCTCTATCTCCACGGTTTCCGCTCCTCGCCACAGTCCAACAAGGCGCGCCAGGTGGCGGCGCGGGTCGCGCAGCGCCACCCGCGGGTGACATGGTGGTGCCCGCAGCTGCCGCCCTCGCCCAAGGCGGCCATCGATATGGTCATGCAAGGCATCGCGGCATGGCCGAGGCCGCATATGGCCGTGATGGGCTCGTCCCTGGGCGGTTTCTACGCCACCTGCGTGGCCGAAGCGACGGGTTGCAAGGCTGTTCTTCTCAATCCCGCCATCCACCCGGCGCGCGACCTGACCAAGTACATCGGCGAACAGACGGCCTGGCACGATCCCGGCGAACACTTCTTCTTCGAGCCGCATTTCGTGGACGAATTGCGGGCGCTCGAAAGCACGCAGCTCACGCACCCGGAGAACTACTTCGGGGTGATCGCCAAGGGGGACGAGGTGCTGGATTGGCGGGAAATGACCGGCCGCTATCCGGGGGCCCGGATCAAGCTGCTGGAAGGCAGCGACCATGCGCTGTCGGACTTCGACAGCCACATCGGGGAAGTGTTCGATTTCCTCGATCTGGCCTGAAACATCTGCATGGGACAATCGACCCCATGTTTGCATTGTTTGAAGAAGCCGGGAAATTCCAGGCGGGGCGGGTATTGTCCGAAGCCGAGTCGTCGGCGCAGGTCGAGCTCGACAGCGGCAAGCGGGTCAAGGTCAAGGCCGCCAATATCCTGCTGAAGTTCGAGAAGCCTTCCCCCGCGGAACTGATGCGCGAGGCCCAGGCCCTGGCGCAGACCATCGAACTGGAACTGGCCTGGGAATTCGCCCCGCAGGAAGAATTCGGCTTTGCCGACCTGGCGCGCGACTATTTCAGCGAGAAGGCCACGCTGGCGCAGCAGGCGGCGGCGCTGTTTCGCCTGTTCGAGGCGCCGCACTACTTCCGTCGCGCCGGCAAGGGCCGCTTCAAGAAGGCGCCCGCCGAAATCCTGCAGCAGGCGCTGGCCGCGATCGAGAAGAAGAAGCAGGTCCAGGCCCAGATCGCAGCCTGGGCCGCGGAACTGGCCGCCGGCACCTGCCCCGCGCCCATCCGCGAGCAACTGTTCAAGATCCTGTTCAAGCCGGACAAGAACGCCCCTGAATACAAGGCGGTCGTCGAAGCTTCGCGCGCCACGCACACCGCCCCGCTGGACCTGCTCAAACACGCCGGCGCGATCGCCTCCCCTTACCAGTTCCACTGGCAGCGCTTCCTGTTCGAGAACTTCCCCAAGGGGACCGCCTTTCCCCCGCTGCAAGCGCCCGCCATCAAGGACCAACTGCCCCTGGCCGACGTGCAGGCCTTCTCCATCGACGATTCCAGCACGACCGAGATCGACGACGCGCTGTCGGTACAGGGCCTGGGGTCGGGCACGGTGACGGTGGGCATCCACATCGCGGCGCCGGGCCTGGCGCTGCAGCCAGTCGAGCGTCATCGACCAGGTGGCCAGGCAGCGCCTGTCCACGGTGTACATGCCGGGCTACAAGATCACCATGCTGCCCGACGACGTGGTGCAGGCCTACACCTTGCTGGAGGGCCGCGACTGTCCCGCGGTCTCGCTGTACGCGACCTTCGACGAAGCCACGCTGGCGCTCAAGGACACGCAGACCCGGCTCGAGCGCGTGCCGATCAGGACGAACCTTCGCCACGACCAGCTCGATGCCGTCGTCACCGAGGCATGGCTGCAGGAGCCCGCCGCCGGAACCGAGGCTGCGCCGCAGCTGTCGGGGCTTCACCCGCAGCTGGCCTTCCTGTACCGGCTCGCCCTGCACCTCAAGTCGCTGCGCGAGGTGGTGCGCGGCAAGCCCGAAAACTTCAACCGGCCCGACTACAACTTCCGCCTGGTGGGCAACGACGGCGCCGAACCCGCCGGCGACGAGCAGGTGCAGATCAGCATCCGGCAGCGCGGCGCGCCGCTGGACCTGATCGTGGCGGAGGCGATGATCCTGGCCAACAGCACCTGGGGCAGCTGGCTGGGCGAAATCGGCGTGCCGGCGATCTATCGCAGCCAGGCCAGCCTGGCCCCCGGGGTCAAGGTGCGCATGGGCACCAAGGCCTTGCCGCACGCGGGCATCGGCGTCAAGAGCTACGCCTGGAGCACGTCACCGTTGCGCCGATACACCGATCTCGTGAACCAGTGGCAGATCATCGCGGCGGCGCGCCATGGCCGCACCGCGGCCCTCGCCGCTCCGTTCAAGCCCAAGGATGCGGAGCTTTTTTCCATCATCTCGGGCTTCGACGCCGCCTATTCCGCGTACAACGCGCACCAGGCGGGGATGGAACGCTTCTGGACCCTCAAATACCTCGAGCAGCAAGGCGTGGACGAACTGGTGGGCACGCTGTTCAGGGAAGGCCTGGTGCGGGCCGACGACCTGCCGCTGGTGCTGCCGGTGCTGGGCGGCTCCGACTTGCCGCGCGGCGCCAAGCTGCGGGTGAAACTGGGCGACATCGACCCGATCACCCTGGACGTCAAGGGCACGGTGATCGAACGCCTGGATGTAACGCCAGAGCCCGATGGAAGCCGAGGAAGAGGCCGAGGACGAACCCGTGGCGGGGCCGATTGCCATCGCCGTCGATGTCGAGGACACTGGCGAGGCTCCCGCTGTCTCCGGGGATAATCCGTCTTCGTGAATTTTCGTTCGTTCAGCACCCTGCAGATAGCGCTCGGCGTCTCCTTTGCCGTGCATGCCGTCCTCCTGACGGTGCGCTTCGTCGACCCCGAAAGCTTCAACCGGGTTTTCGACGACGCGCCGCTGGAAGTGATCCTGGTCAACACGAATACGAAAGAGAAGGCGGACAAGGCACTTGCCATCGCACAAACCTCGCTGGCGGGCGGGGGCGACGCCGCCAAAGGCCGCGCAACATCGCCTCTGCCTCCGTCGGCCCTGACCGAGATCGGGGACTCGATCGAGGATGCGCGGCGGCAGGCCGAAGTGGAACTTCTGCAACAGCAGACGGTACTTTTGCAGCAAAAGAAGCAAGAAGTGCTGGCGCATGAAGCCCCCGGAACTGCGGCAGGCAACGAGAGCCGAAGTCGCGGCGTTCGAGGAAAAGCGGCGCCAGCAGCTGAAGCTGATCGCCGAAATCGAGCGGCGCGTGTCGGAGGAAAACGCGCGGCCACGCAGGCGCTACATCACACCCTCCACGCGCGAAGAGGTCTTCGCGATCTACTACGACGGTTTGCGCAGAAAAATCGAGGACAAGGGCACGACCAATTTCCCGGAAGCCGGGGGAAAGCGGCTCTACGGACAACTCGTCATGCAGGTGACCGTGGCTTTCAGCGGGCAGATCACCGACACCCTCGTGGAGCGGTCATCCGGCAATCCGAACCTGGACCGCCGGGCTCAAGCCATCGCAAAATCCGCCGGCCCCTTCGGCACGGTGCCTGACAAAGTCCAGGCCAAGCTCCTGAAGACCGGCTACAACCGCCTCGCTTTCATCCAGACGTTTACCTTCGCGCGAGACGGAACGCTGGAAGCCAGGCTTGTAGACCGATGACGACCGACCTCTATTGCGTCATGGGCAACCCGGTGGAACACAGCAAGTCGCCGTGGATCCACGCGCGTTTCGCGCAGCTCACCGGCCAGGACCTGAAATACGTCAAGCGGCTGATTCCGTTCGACGGATTCGCGCAATCCGTGCAGGCGTTCCGTGCCGAGGGCGGCAAGGGCTGCAACATCACCGTTCCGTTCAAATTCGAGGCAGCGCCGCTGGCCACGCAGCTGACGCCGCGCGCGCAGCTGGCGGGGGCGTGCAACACGCTGCGCTTCGACGGCAACGAAGTCTTTGCCGACAACACCGACGGCGTGGGCCTGGCCAACGACATCGCGCGCAATGCCGGTGTCGATCTTGCCGGCCGCGACGTGCTGCTCATCGGTGCGGGCGGCGCGGCCTCGGGGGTACTGGGGCCCTTGATCGAGGCCCGGCCACGGCGGATCGTGGTGGCCAACCGCACCCAGGCCAAGGCCGGCGTCATGCTCGATCGGCATTGGGCACTTGCCGCGCAGCACGGCGTGCAGCTCGAAGCGCCCGAGCTGCGGCAGGTTAGCGGTGCATTCGACGTGGTGATCAACGCCACCACCACCAGCATGAGCGGCGCAGCGGTTCCGGTGCCGGCCGAGCGTGCTCAAGCCCGGCGCGCTCGCCTGCGACATGATGTACGGCCCCGCTGCCCAGGGCTTCCTGGACTGGGCGAGCCGGCATGGCGCCGTGCCGCGCGACGGGCTGGGGATGCTGGTGGAACAGGCGGCCGAGGCCTTCCTGATCTGGCGCGGGGTGCGCCCGCCCTCGGCGCAGGTGCTGGCCGAGCTGCGCGCCACGCTGGCCTGAGCCCGCGATGAAGGCCCTGCTGCGCTTGGTCGCCCTGCTGCTGGTGGCGGGGGCCGCCCTGCAGATTTTTTTCCTGGTCCGCATCGCGCTGGCGGCCACGGTGGATCCGCAGTCCACCAGCTTCCAGCGTTCCGAGGCCTGGCGCATCGCCACGCAAAAAGGGCAGTTGCGCTGGCGCCAGCAATGGGTGCCCTACGAAGACATCTCCGACAACCTCAAGCGCGCGGTCATCGCGTCCGAGGACGGCACCTTCACCAACCACGACGGCGTGGACTGGGAGGCGATCGAAAAGGCATGGCAGCGCAACACCCAGGCCGAGGAACGCGCCGCGCGGCAAAAGCCGCGAGACGCGGCGCGCACCCAGCTGGCGCCCACAGCCAGGCGCCCCAAGATCGTCGGCGGATCCACCATCACGCAGCAGCTCGCCAAGAACCTGCTGCTGTCGGGCGAGCGCACGCTGCTGCGCAAGGGCCAGGAGTTCGTGCTGGCGTTCGCGCTGGAGAAGATGCTCTCCAAGGAGCGCATCCTGGAGATCTACCTGAACAGCGTGGAATGGGGCGAGGGTGTGTTCGGGGCGGAGGCTGCCGCCCGCCACTACTATCGCAAGAGTGCGTCGCAGCTGTCGGCGTATGAAGCGGCGCGTCTGGCCGTGATGCTGCCGCGGCCCAAGTACTTCGAGAAACTCCCCCATTCGGGCTACCTCTCCCACCGGGCCTCGACCATCGCGGCCCGCATGCGCGACGCCGATCTGCCTTAGAGGCGCTACTTCCGCGAGCCCGCATCGCAGCCTCCAGGGCCAGCCGTCCCCAAGGCTGCATCAGCGCCGGCGAGTCCATGGCTTCGGTCGGTGCCGACCAATAGTGCAGCGAGACCCGCGGCCCTTGGCGGAGTAAACGAAGGGCGCGCAGCCCGCGGCTCGAAGCGTGGCACCGTTTGCTCGTCGGCCTTCAGGTACAGGGTCTCGCCTGTCACGATGGCAAAACAGGTCTCCACGTAGATGCCGTGGCCGCCGAACATGCGCTTGACGCGCACGGGCCCAGGCCGGAAAGCAGTTCCGCGCAGTAGCTGGCGAAGGAATCTTTCGGTGCCATGCGGAAGTCTAGCCCTGGCCGACCCGGCCCCCATCATCGCGCCATGCTGGCCAAATTGATGAGCTTGTTACTCCTGGGCATCGTGCGCGTGCTCACGGGCGCGCAGGCGCGCTGGTATGGCTGCCCGCCCAAGGCCGAACAGCGGATCTATTTCGCCAACCACCAAAGCCACGCCGACCTGGTGATGATCTGGGCGGCCCTGCCGGAAGAATTGCGCAGCATCACCCGGCCCATCGCCGCCAAGGACTACTGGACCAGATCGCCCGTTCAAGCAGTGGATCACCACCGCGGTCTTCAATGCCGTCTACGTGGAGCGCGAGCGCAAGGGCGACGAAGACCCGCTGCAGCCCCTGGTGGACGCACTGGAAGCCGGCGACTCGCTCATCATCTTTCCCGAGGGAACCCGCGGCCATGCCGAGGAGCCGCAGCCGTTCAAGGCAGGCCTGTACAACCTGGCGCAGAGGTTTCCGCAGGTGGTGCTGGTGCCGGCCTGGATCGACAACATCCAGCGGGTCATGCCCAAGGGCGAAGTCGTCCCGGTTCCGATCCTCTGTTCGGTGACCTTCGGCGCGCCGATCGGGCTGGAGCCCGAGGAAGAGCGCCGCGCATTCCTGGACCGGGCGCGCCAGGCGGTCATCGCGCTGCGCGAAATCTGAAAGATGAACCAGTACCTGCGCAGCCTCACATCCACCCAGCAGGTGGGCGCGCTGTTCATCATCGTTTTCGGCCTCCTGATCCTGGTGAGCGTGGCGGCGGTCCTGTTGACGCTCCGCGAGCGTGCCAACGACCACGACGAGGGCTGGCACGCGGAGCTGAAGAACGTCCCCAATCTCCTGGGCACCTCGTGGTTCATGGTGGTCGTCTTCTGGATGGCCTGGGTCGCGGGCGATACCGTGGCCACGGTGCTGTTCGCGCTGATCGCGTTCTTTGCGTTGCGCGAGTTCATCACCTTGTCGCCCACGCGCCGGGGTGATCACCGCAGCCTGATCCTGGCCTTCTTCGTGGTGCTGCCCATCCAGTTCTGGCTGGTGGCCACGCGACGCTTCGACCTGTTCACGGTATTCATCCCGGTCTACGTCTTCCTGGCGATTCCCGTGGTGAGCGCCCTGGCCGGAGACACGCAGCGATTCCTGGAGCGCAACGCCAAGCTGCAGTGGGGCATCATGGTCTGCATCTATGGCATGAGCCACGTGCCCGCCCTGTTGCTGCTGGACTTCAAGGACTACCAGGGCAAGGGCGCCTTCCTGGTGTTCTTCCTGGTCATGGTGGTGCAGACCTGCATGCTGGTGCAGCACCTGTTGACGCGCCGCCTGAAGCGCCCGCCCAGCGCCCCGCAGGTGAGCAAGAGCTTCAACTGGTACAGCTGGATGCTGGGCATGCTCGTAGGCAGCTTCGTCGGCGGCCTGCTCTCCTTCATCACGCCGTTCAAACCGGGCCAGGCCCTGGCGATGGCTTTCGTCGCCTGTGTGGCCGGCTCGATGGGCCATCTGGTGATGAAGGCCCTGAAGCGCGATCGCGGCGTCACGGCATGGGGGCAGCGCGGCATGTCGGTGACGGGTGCCAATGGTTTGTTGGATCGGGTGGACGCCCTGTGTTTTGCGGCGCCCATATTTTTTCATTCGGCGCGCTGGTACTTCGGTGCATAGCGCACAATGAAATCCGTGAGAATCCTCGGCATCGATCCCGGCCTGCAGACCACCGGCTTCGGCGTGGTCGACGCCACCGGCCACACGCTCACCTACGTCGCCAGCGGAACCATCACGACCACCCACCTGGACCGCGGCAATCTGCCGGCGCGGCTGAAGGTGCTGTTCGACGGAATCGCGCAGGTCAAGCAGCGTTATCAGCCCGATGTTGCGGCGGTGGAGATCGTGTTCGTGAACGTGAACCCGCAGGCCACGCTCTTGCTGGGCCAGGCGCGCGGCGCCTGCGTCACGGCGCTGGTGTCCTGCGACCTCGCCGTTGCCGAATACACCGCCCTTCAGATGAAGCAGGCGGTGGCCGGCCACGGCAAGGCGGCCAAGGCGCAGGTGCAGGAAATGGTCAAGCGCCTGCTTCGGCTGCCCGGCCTGCCCGGCCAGGATGCGGCCGATGCCCTGGGCCTGGCCATCACGCATGCCCACGCCGGAGCGGCGATGGACCGGCTGGCGCAGGCCGCCGGTACGGCGCGCAAGACCAGCGGGATGTACAAGGGCGGCCGGACCTACTGAGGCTCAGCGGTCTGTCATCCCGGACTTGATCCGGCATCCACGTCGGCGCGCCAACGTGGATGCCGGATCGAGTCCGGGATGACAAACGGCCCTTACCCCAGCTGCTCCAGGAACAGCACCAGGAAAAAGCCGAAGGCCGCGATCAGCGTCCACTTGAGGATCACCAGGCCAAAGCGCTTGAAGCGCGCCTCGCCCGTGCCGGCATAAAAAGCGAAGGACACGCCGGCCGCCAGCAGGAACATCAGGATGGCCCAGCGAAACAGCAGCATTCAGGGCCTGCCTACCAGGCGCGCACTGGTTGCGCGAACCCGGCGGGCGCCTCTTTTTCGTTGTCGAAGGTGACAACCTCGTAAGCCGACTTCTGCGACAGCAGTTCGCGCAGCAGCTTGTTGTTCAGCGCATGGCCCGACCGGAAAGCGCTGTACGAGGCCAGCAATGGCTTTCCGATGATGTAGAGGTCGCCCATGGCGTCCAGGATCTTGTGCTTGACGAACTCGTCGTCGTAGCGCAGGCCGTCGGTGTTGAGCACGCGGTAGTCGTCCATCACCACGGCGTTGTCCAGGCCGCCGCCCAGGGCGAGGCCGTTGGCGCGCATCATCTCCACGTCCTTGGTGAAACCGAAAGTGCGGGCCCGCGCTATGTCGCGGGCATAGGAGCCCTTGCTCAGGTCGAACTCGACCCGCTGCGCCGTGGAATCGACGACACGATGCGCGAAATCGATCTCGAAGCTCAGCTTGAAGCCGTGATACGGGTCCAGCCGCGCCCACTTGAGGTTGTCGCCCTGCCCTTCGCGCACTTCGACCGGCTGCAGCACCCGGATGAACCGGCGCGGCGCCTTCTGCAATTCGATCCCGGCACTTTGCAGCAGGAATACGAACGAGGCCGACGAGCCGTCGAGGATGGGAACTTCCTCCGCGGTGATGTCGACGTACAGGTTGTCCAGGCCCAGGCCGGCGCAGGCCGACATCAGGTGTTCGACCGTGTGCACCTTGGCACTGCCGCTGGAGATGGTGGAGGCGAGCCGCGTGTCCGTCACGGCCTCGGCGGACACCGGGATGTCGACGGGGATGGGCAAGTCGACGCGGCGGAACACGATGCCGGTATCCGGCTGGGCCGGACGCAGCGTCAGCTCGACCCGCTGGCCGCTATGCAGGCCGACGCCGACGGCCTTGGTCAGGGACTTGAGGGTTCGTTGCTGGAGCATGTGACCATTTTACTTCCCTATCGTAAGAAAAAAGGGTGGGCTCCTTGCAAAGCCCACCCCGAAGACTGCCCTTGGAGAACCACTCTTCTATTTCGAATGCTTCGCCACTATCAGTCCGCCTGCTTGCGCAGGAACGCCGGAATCTCGAAATCGTCCATGCCGCCGCTGGATAGCGCGTCCACCTTGGCCGCTGCCTGGGTGCGGTTGGTGCGCCACACGCTGGGCACGGTCATCCCGCCATAGTCGGGCTGCGAGGCGTGGCCGAGCGATGCCGCTCCCGGGCCGCCGACGGCGGTGTTGATGGTCGGCACGTTGAACGGCACGTTGTCGGTGCCGGTGCGCAGCACCTGCAGCGGCGGAGCCGTGCGGCGCTGGCCCTGGCGCGACAGGCCGGTGGCAACGACGGTGACGCGAACCTCATCGCCCAGGTTGTCGTCGTAGGCGGTGCCGTAGATCACGTGCGCATCGGGCGAAGCGTAGGCGCGAATCGTGTTCATCGCCAGCTTGGACTCGGACAGCTTCAGGCTGCCCTTGGCCGCGGTGATCAGCACCAGCACGCCCTTGGCGCCCGACAGGTCGATGCCTTCCAGCAGCGGGCAGGCGACCGCCTGCTCGGCGGCGATGCGGGCGCGATCCGGGCCGTTGGCCACGGCCGTTCCCATCATGGCCTTGCCCGGTTCGCCCATCACGGTGCGCACGTCCTCGAAGTCCACGTTGACATGGCCGGGCACGTTGATGATTTCGGCGATGCCGCCCACGGCGTTCTTGAGAACGTCATTGGCGTGGGCGAAGGCCTCGTCCTGGGTGATGTCGTCACCCAGCACCTCGAGCAGCTTCTCGTTGAGCACCACGATCAGCGAATCCACGTTGGCTTCGAGTTCGGCCAGGCCGTTGTCGGCATTGGTCATGCGGCGCCCGCCTTCCCAGTCGAAGGGCTTGGTCACCACGCCCACGGTGAGGATGCCCATTTCCTTGGCGATGCGCGCGATGACCGGCGCCGCGCCGGTGCCGGTGCCGCCGCCCATGCCGGCAGTGATGAACAACATGTGAGCGCCGTTGATCGCCGAGCGAATGTCGTCCACCGCCAGTTCCGCCGCCTCGCGGCCCTTCTCCGGCTTGCTGCCGGCGCCCAGGCCGCTTTGCCCCAGCTGGATGGTCTTGTGCGCGGGCGTGCGAGCCAGAGCCTGCGCGTCCGTGTTGGCGCAGATGAATTCCACGCCCTGGACGCAGCGGGCGATCATGTGCTCAACCGCGTTGCCGCCACCACCGCCGACGCCGATCACCTTGATCTGGGTGCCGAGGTGGAACTCTTCGACTTCAATCATTTCGATGCTCATTTTTAATCTCCTGAATCCGTTGCAGTTGCCAATTTGAAAGATCGTTGTTGTGTGCCATTGAACGCCTAGGCCGGTGGATCGGTGCACCGCCATCGCTCCTTTCTTCTGTGGCGCGAAGGCTCCCCTTGGGGCTCGCAGGCCTAGATGCAAGCGTGGTGGTCGACATGCCATCAGAAGTTCCCCACGATGAAATCCTTGAAGCGGCCGAAGGCCGTCTTCATCGAGCCGTTCTTCTGCGCCACCTTGAAGCCGCGCAGCCGCGCCACGCGCGCCTCTTCGAGCAGGCCCATGACGGTGGCGGCACGCGCCTGCGACACCATGTCCGAGAGGGCGCCGCGGTACTTGGGAACGCCCCGGCGGACGGGCTTGAGGAAGATGTCCTCGCCCAGCTCGACCATGCCGGGCATCACCGCGCTGCCGCCGGTGATGACGATGCCCGAGGACAGCACCTCCTCGTAGCCCGACTCGCGCACGACCTGCTGCACGAGAGAGAAGATTTCCTCGATGCGCGGCTCGATCACACCGGCCAGCGCCTGCTTCGACAGCATGCGCGGGCCGCGATCGCCCAGGCCGGGGACCTCGACCTGCTGGTCAGGATCGGCCAACAGCTGCTTGGCATAGCCGCTTTCGACCTTGATGTCCTCGGCGTCCTTGGTCGGCGTGCGCAGGGCCATCGCGATGTCGCTGGTGATCAGGTCGCCGGCGATCGGGATCACGGCCGTGTGCCGGATCGCGCCATTGGTGAAGATGGCGACGTCGGTGGTGCCGGCGCCGATGTCGACCACGGCCACCCCCAGCTCGCGCTCGTCCTCGGTCAGCACCGCCAGGCTGGAAGCCAGCGGATTGAGCATCAGCTGACTCCACTTCCAGGCCGCAGCGGCGCACGCATTTGATGATGTTCTCGGCCGCGCTCTGGGCGCCGGTGACGATGTGCACCTTGGCTTCCAGGCGGATGCCGCTCATGCCGATCGGCTCCTTCACGTCCTGGCCGTCGATCACGAATTCCTGGGGCTCGACCAGCAGCAGGCGCTGGTCGGTGGAGATGTTGATGGCCCGCGCCGTCTCGACCACGCGCGCCACGTCGGCGGGCGTGACTTCCTTGTCCTTCACGGCCACCATGCCGCTGGAGTTGATGCCGCGGATATGGCTGCCGGTGATGCCGGTGTAGACGCGGGTGATCTTGCAATCGGCCATCAGCTCGGCCTCTTTCAGGGCCTGCTGGATGCTCTGCACGGTGGCGTCGATGTTCACCACCACGCCGCGCTTGAGGCCGTTGGATGCGGCCACGCCCAGGCCCGCCAGCTTGAGCTCGCCGCCGGGCAGGACCTCGGCCACCACCGCCATCACCTTGGCGGTTCCGATGTCCAGTCCTACGACCAGGTCCTTGTATTCTTTTGCCATGTTCTTGTCATTGCCTGTAGTTCTATTTCTTTGCCGCGTCGGCGCTGGTCGTGCCGACGCCCCTCAATCGCACCGCATAGCCGTCGCCGTGGCGCAGGTCGGCCGACACCAGGGCCTCGGGCCGCCGTCCATTGCGCGAGGTCACCTGGGTGAGCGTCTGCACGAACCGCTGCGTGCGCGCCGTGACTTCCTCGGGGGCGCCGCGACCCAGCTCGATCACGGCGCCGGTGTCCAGTTCCAGTTGCCAGCTGCCCCGCGCCGTGAGGGTCAGGCGATCCACGGCCAGCTCCAGCGGCTCGAACAGCGGCTTGACCGCCTGGTACATGGCGAGCACTTGCGCCGACTGGCCGTCCGGGCCCACCAGCCGCGGCAAGCCGTCCTGCTCGACATCGCCGACGTTGGCCTCGAAGATCTCGCCGAAGTTGTTGACCAGCCGCGATTCGGTTTCGCTTCCCCACAGGGCGACGGCCCGGTGCTCCTGCAACTGCACCCGCAGGCGATTGGGGAACTCGCGGCGGACGTTGGCCTGGCGCACCCAGGGCACGCCCTCGAAGGCCTGGCGCGCGACGGCGAGGTTCACGGTGAAAAAGTTGCCGGCCAGCCGCGGCGCGACATTGGCGCGCAGGGTCGCGGCGCTGTTGTGGGTGACGTCGCCTTGCACCGTGATGCCGCCGATGGCAAAGAGCGGGTGGCGCAGGGCCCACCACAAGACCGCCGCCAGCAGCAGGACGAGGCAAGCCGACAACAGCGCCGTGGCGGTGATGTTCATCAGCTTGACGTCGAACGGTGCGGGAACTGCGGCGGCTCATTTCGTTGCTGCCTCCTTCTCCTGATCCAGCGAGGCCGAGGCCAGCAGTTGCAGGCACAAGTCCTCGTAGCTGATGCCGTCGGCGCGCGCGGACATGGGCACCAGCGAATGACCGGTCATGCCGGGCGAGGTGTTGATCTCCAGCAGGTAGGGCTTGCGCGTGGCGGCATCGATCATCACGTCCACACGCCCCCAGCCGCGGCAGCCCAGCACCCGGTAGGCCTTCACCACGATCTCC
The DNA here is from genome assembly GCA_963722025.1 of uncultured beta proteobacterium. GTDB lineage: Bacteria > Pseudomonadota > Gammaproteobacteria > Burkholderiales > Burkholderiaceae_C > Ramlibacter. The sequence goes on along the minus strand of CAVRNE010000027.1, from coordinate 35,753 downwards.
TGGATCGCCTGCTCCTCGCCTTCGGGCAGCCCGCAGGGAACGAGGTACTTGGTGTCGTCGGTGAAATACTTGTTCTGGTAGTCGTAGTTGCCCTCGGGCGCCACGATGCGGATCACGGGCAGGGCGCGCGCAGTGTCGCCCGAGCCCAGGACCGGGCAGGTGACTTCGTCGCCGCTGATGAACTGCTCGCACAGCACGTCGGCGTCGAGCGCGGCGGCCTGGTCCACCGCACCGGCCATCTCGGAGTAACCCATGCACCTTGGCCACGCCGATGGACGAACCTTCGCGGGCCGGCTTGACGATCAGCGGCAGGCCCAGGTCGTCGGGGATGCCGATCACCGTCTGCCGGTCGTAGCCGCCGCGGCGAAGCAGCGTGTACCGCGGCGTAGGCAGTCCCTCGGCCAGCCAGACACGCTTGGTCATGACCTTGTCGATGGAAATGCTCGAGGCCATCACGCCCGAACCGGTGTAGGGGATACCCAGCAGCTCGAGCGCGCCCTGCACCGTGCCGTCCTCGCCGAAGCGGCCGTGCAGCGCGATGAAGCAGCGCTTGAAGCCCTTGCGCTTGAGCTCCGACAGGTCGCGCTCCGCGGGATCGAAGGCGTGGGCGTCCACGCCTTTGGATTGCAGCGCCTTGAGCACCCCGCTGCCCGACATCAGCGAGACCTCGCGTTCAGCGGAGTGCCCGCCCATCAGAACGGCGACTTTTCCAAAACCTTGTGACTCTGTAACTGCGGTCATACACCGCCTCCTGTTTCCACCAGCTTGGCCGGCACGCCGCCAATCGATCCGGCGCCCATGCAAATCACCACGTCGCCGTCGCGGGCCATCTCCTGGATGGCGTCGGGCATCGTCGGCGATGTCGTCCACGAACACCGGCTCCACCTTGCCGGCCACCCGAACGGCGCGCGCCAGCGAACGGCCATCGGCGGCCACGATGGGCGCCTCGCCGGCCGCATAGACCTCGGCCAGCAGCACCGCGTCGGCGTGGCCGATCACCTTGACGAAATCCTCGAAGCAGTCGCGCGTGCGCGTGTAGCGGTGCGGCTGGAACGACAGCACCAGGCGGCGGCCGGGGAAGGCGCCGCGCGCGGCCGCCAGCGTGGCGGCAATCTCGACAGGGTGATGGCCGTAGTCCTCGATCACCGTGAACTTGCCGCCACCGTTCGCGGCCCGCACCGGAATATCGCCATAGCTCTGGAAGCGCCGGCCCACGCCCTTGAACTCGGCCAGGGCCTTGCACACCGCCTCGTCGGGGACGTTGAGTTCCACGGCGACGGCGATGGCCGACAGCGCATTGAGCACGTTGTGATGGCCTGCGAGGTTGAGCTTGACCTGAAGGTCGGGCAAGGTCACGCCGTTGCGCCGCTGCACCGTGAAGTGCATCTGCTCGCCCACGGCGCGGATGTCGACGGCCCGCACCTGGGCCTCCTCGCTGACGCCATAGCTGGTCACCGGGCACTGCACGTCGGGCACGATTTCGCGTACCGCCGGGTCGTCGATGCAGAGGATCGCCGTGCCATAGAAGGGCATGCGATGCAGGAATTCCAGGAAGGCGCCCTTGAGCTTGCCGAAGTCGTGCCCATAGGTTTCCATGTGGTCGGCGTCGATGTTGGTCACCACCGCCATCACCGGCATCAGGTTCAGGAACGATGCATCGGACTCGTCGGCCTCGACCACGATGTAGTCGCCGCTGCCGAGCTTGGCGTTCGCGCCCGCGCTGTTCAGGCGCCCGCCGATGACGAAAGTGGGGTCCAGCCCGCCCTCGGCCAGCACGCTGGCCACCAGGCTGGTGGTCGTCGTCTTGCCGTGCGTGCCGGCGATCGCGATGCCCTGCTTCAGGCGCATCAGCTCGGCCAGCATCATCGCGCGCGGCACGACGGGAATCACGCGCTTGCGGGCGGCGAGCACCTCGGGGTTGTCGGCCTGCACTGCCGTGGACGTGACCACCGCGTCGGCGCCGACGATGTGGCTGTCCGCGTGGCCCACGTAGGTCTTGATGCCCAGCGCCTGCAAGCGGCGCAGCGTCGGGCTGTCGTGCAGGTCCGAGCCGGAGATCTGGTAGCCCTGGTTGCGCAGCACCTCGGCGATGCCGGACATGCCGGCGCCGCCGACGCCGACGAAATGAATGTGTTTGACGGCGTGTTTCATGTCATTTCCTGGCCAACTCTTCGCAAGCCGCGACCACTTCGGCCGTGGCGCTGATTTTTTGCATGCCCTTGGCGACCAGCGCGCGGCGGATCAATTCCGGTCGCTCGGTCTTCTGGATCAGGTCTGCCAACCCCTGCGGGCTGAGATCGCGCTGCTGCACCAGCCATCCGCCGCCGGGATCGACCAGGAACCTGGCATTGGTCGTCTGGTGGTCATCCACGGCGGAGGGGAATGGCACGAACACCGCCGCCGCGCCCACGGCCGCGATCTCGGTGACCGTGCTGGCGCCGGCGCGGCAAACGATGAGGTCAGCCTGCGCAAAAGCCTGCGCCGTATCCTCGATGAAAGGCGTGAGTTCGGCTTGCACACCCGCGGCCGCGTAGTTGGCACGCAGCTCGTCGATCTGCTTGGCGCCGCTTTGGTGAAGCACCGTGGGCCGCTTTTCCGCCGGGATCAGCGCCAGGGCTTTCGGTACGATTTCGTTCAACCCCCTGGCGCCCAAGCTGCCGCCGACCACCAGCAGGCGCAGCGGGCCCGTGCGCGACCCCAGGCGCTCGGCGGGTCCCGGCTGTTGCACGAAGGCCGGGCGCAGCGGATTGCCCACCCAGCTGGCTTTCTTCAGCACGTTGGGGAAAGCGGTGAACACGCGATCGGCGACGCCGGCCAAAACCCTGTTCGCCATGCCGGCGATCGAGTTCTGCTCGTGCAGCACCAGCGGCTTGCCCAGCAGGACACTCATCATGCCGGCCGGAAAAGTGATGTAGCCCCCGAGGCCGATCACCACGTCGGGCTTGACCCGTCGCACGACTTGAATGCTTTGCCAGAACGCCTTGAGCAGGCGCAGCGGCAACAGCACCAGCGTCATCACGCCCTTGCCGCGCACGCCCGAGAAGGCGATGGTTTCGAAAGCGAAACCGCGCGGCGGCACCAGCTGGCTTTCCATGCTGCCCGGCCCGCCGATCCAGTGGACGCGCCACGAGCGGTCACGCAGCGCCTCGGCCACCGCGAGGCCCGGGAAGATATGCCCGCCGGTTCCGCCTGCCATGACCAGAGCGCACTTTCGTCATCTGCGCCCTCCCCGCATCAGCACCTTGTTCTCGTAATCGATGCGCAGCACCACGGCGATCGCGACCAGGTTCATGAGGATGGCGGAGCCGCCATAGCTCATCAGCGGCAAGGTCAATCCCTTGGTCGGCAGCGCGCCCAGGTTCACGCCCATGTTGATGAAGGCCTGGAAGCCGATCCAGATGCCGACACCCTGCGCCACCAATCCGGCGAAAACACGATCCAATGCGATGGCCTGGCGGCCGATGTGCATGATGCGGCGGGTCATCCACAGGAAGGCGACGATCACGGCGACGACACCGATCAGGCCGAACTCCTCACCGATCACCGCCAGCAGGAAATCGGTATGGGCTTCGGGCAGCCAGTGCAGCTTCTCCACGCTGCCGCCCAGCCCGACGCCGAAGATCTCGCCGCGCCCGATGGCGATCAGCGAATGCGAGAGCTGGTAGCCCTTGCCCAGCGCATGCTTCTCGCTCCAGGGGTCCAGGTAGGCGAAGATGCGCTCGCGGCGCCAATCCGACAGCGCGATCATCAGCACGAAGGCGATGGTGATCACCAACGCGATGAGGAAGAACATCCGGGCGTTGACGCCGCCCAGGAACAGGATGCCCATGGCGATCACCGCGATCACCATGAACGCCCCCATGTCCGGCTCGGCCAGCAGAAGCAGGCCCACGATCGCCACGGCCGCGGCCATCGGCAGAACGGCGCGGAAGAAGCGCTCCTTGACGTCCATTTTGCGGACCATGTAGTCGGCCGCGTAGAGCAGCACCGCGAACTTCGCCAGTTCGGATGGCTGGAAGCTCATGAAGCCCAGCGAGATCCAGCGCCGGGCGCCGTTCACGCCCTTGCCCACATGCGGGATGAGCACGACCATCAGCAGCAGCAGGGAGAAAACGAACAGCCAGGGCGCGACCTTCTCCCAGGTCGCCATCGGCACCTGGAACGCCAGCAGCGCGACGATGAACGACAGCACCATGAACGCGGCGTGCCGCGCCAGGAAATGGGTATGGGTATAGCGCGCGAACTTGGGATTGTCCGGGAGCGCGACCGACGCCGAATAGACCATGACCAGGCCGAACACCAGCAGCGCCACCGTCACCCACAGCAGCGCCTGGTCGAAGACCTGCACACGCGCGGGCTGCTGCGCCGCGCGGCTCCAGCCGAGGCGTTGCGCGATCGCCGATCATTGCCCGCCCTCCAGTTCCACGCCGGCCTGATCGGCGATCGCGCGCACGGCGGCGCGGAACACCTCGGCACGATGAGCATAGTCCCTGAACATGTCGAAGCTCGCGCAGGCCGGGGACATCAGCACGGCGTCGCCGGCTTGCGCGCGCTGCGTGGCAAGCGAAACGGCTTGCTCCATCGACTCGGCGTCCAGGAGCGCGACGCCGGCCGGCTCGAGCACGGCGCGGATCTGCGTCGCATCCCGGCCGATCAGGACGGCTGCCCGGGCGTATCGCGACACCACGGGCGCCAGTGGAGAGAAGTCCTGGCCCTTGCCATCGCCGCCCAGGATCACCACGACCTTGCGCTCGGCGCCCAGGCCCTGCAGCGCCGCGACGGTGGCGCCTACATTGGTGCCCTTGCTGTCGTCGAAGTATTCGATCTCGTTGATGATGCCAATCGGCTCGACCCGGTGCGGCTCGCCGCGGTATTCGCGCAGGCCGTAGAGCATGGGCCCGAGCGCGCAGCCGGCGGCACCGGCCAACGCCAGAGCCGACAGCGCATTGACGGCGTTGTGGCGGCCGCGGATGCGCAGCGCGTCGGCCGGCATCAGGCGCTGGAAGTGCAATTCTTCGTCGTTGTCCTTGCGCTTTTTCAGCGTCTCATCGGCCTCCAGCGCGCGGACCAGCCAGGCCATGCCATTGACGACCTCGATGCCGAAGTCGCTGGGCCGCTGCGGCATGTCGGCGCCGAAAGTCAGGTAGGGCCGCTGCTCCATCTTGCCGCCCTTGAGCCGCACGGCCTCGGGCAGCATCTTCATGACCAGCGGGTCTTCGCGGTTCAGGATCATCAAACCGCTCTTGCCGAACACGCGCGCCTTGGCATCGGCATAGGCCTGCATGCTGCCGTGCCAGTCCAGGTGGTCCTGCGTCACGTTCAGCACCGCCGCGGCCGTGGGCTCGAAATCGCCGGCTGCATCGAGCTGGAAACTCGACAGCTCGATGACCCAGACCTGCGGCAAGGCCGATGCATCCATCTTCTGCGCCAGCGTGTCCAGCAAGCTGGGGCCGATGTTGCCGGCCACCGCCACGGTCCTGCCGCTGCGCTCGACCAGTTGCCCCGTCAAGGCCGTCACCGTGGTCTTGCCGTTGGTCCCGGTGACGGCGAGCACGGCGGGCGCATAGGACTGCTGGCGCTTCAGGTCCGCCAGCGCGCCAGCGAAAAGACTCAACTCGCCGCCGATCGTCAGCCCGGCCTCGCTTGCCGCCGAAACGACAGGCGCGACCTGCGCGGGCGACAGCCCCGGGCTGCGGAACACGGCCTTTACTGCGTCCTCGAGCAGCGCGGCATCGAACGCGCCGGCGACGAACCGCGCCTGCGGCACCTGCTCGCGCAAGGCCTGCAGCTGCGGCGGCGCCTCGCGCGTATCGGCAACGGTCACTTGCGCACCGCAGCGCGCGCACCAGCGTGCCATCGCCAGGCCCGAGAGGCCCAGGCCGAGGATGAGAACGTGCTGGTCTTTGAGGTCTTCCACGGGTTACCTCAGCTTCAGCGTGGACAGGCCGAGCAGGCACAGCAGCATGGTGATGATCCAGAAGCGCACGACGACCTGCGTTTCGGTCCAGCCGCTCTTTTCGAAGTGGTGGTGCAGCGGCGCCATCTTGAGGATGCGCCGGCCCTCGCCATACTTCTTCTTCGTGTACTTGAAATACGTCACCTGCGCCATCACGGACATCGCCTCGACGACGAAGATGCCACCCATGATGGCCAGCACGACTTCCTGCCGCACGATCACGGCAATGGTTCCCAGCGCGCCGCCCAGGGCCAGCGCACCGACGTCGCCCATGAATACCTGGGCCGGATGCGTGTTGAACCACAGGAATGCCAGTCCCGCACCGGCCATTGCCGAGCAGAAGATCAGCAGCTCGGCCGAGCCCGGGATGTGCGGGAAGAACAGGTACTTGGAATACACGGCGCTGCCGGTCACATAGGCGAAGACGCCCAGCGCCGAGCCCACCATCACCACCGGCATGATCGCCAGCCCGTCCAGGCCGTCGGTGAGGTTCACCGCGTTGCTGGAGCCCACGATCACCAGGTAGGTGAGGATCACGAAACCGAACACGCCGAGCGGATAGCTCACTTCCTTGAAGAAGGGCAGCAGCAGGCCCGCCTTGGGCGGCAGGTTCACGTCGAAGCCGGACTTCACCCAGGTATAGAACAGCTGCAGCACGCGCCAGTTGGAGCTCTCCGAAATGCTGAACACCAGATACAGGGCCGCCAGCAAGCCGATCAGCGACTGCCAGAAATACTTCTCGCGCGAACGCATGCCCTCCGGGTCCTTGTTCACCACCTTGCGCCAGTCGTCCACCCATCCGATGGCGCCGAATCCCAGCGTCACGGCCAGCACGATCCAGACGAAGCGGTTGGTGATGTCGAACCACAGCAGCGTGGAAATCGCGATGGACAGCAGCACCAGCACGCCGCCCATGGTCGGGGTACCGCTCTTGGCCAGGTGCGATTGCATGCCGTAGCCGCGCACGGGCTGGCCGATCTTGAGGGAAGCCAGATGCCGGATCACCCAAGGCCCGGCGACCAGGCCGATCAGGAGCGAGGTCATCGCCGCCATCACGGCACGAAAAGTGATGTACTGGAACACCCGCAGGAAGCCGAACTCCGGGCTCAGGGTTTGCAGCCAACTGGCCAGGCTAAGCAGCATCGGATGCTCCTTGTTGTTCTTGTTGTTGTGCGTGGGCGATGATGGCTTGCACCACCCGCTCCATCTTCATGAATCGCGAGCCCTTGACCAGGACACTCGCCACACGCGGCAATTCCGCCAGCACGGCGGCATTGAGCGAGTCGATGTCGGCAAAGTGCCGGCCCTTCATGCCCATGGACTGGTCGCCGAGCGTGAGCAGTTGCTCGATACCCTGGGCCCTGGCGTAGTCGCCCACTTCGGCATGGAACTGCGGGCCCTGGTCGCCGACCTCGCCCATGTCGCCCAGCACCAGCAAACGCGGCCCGGGCAACTCGGCCAGCACGTCGACAGCGGCGCGCGCCGAATCAGGGTTGGCGTTGTAGGTGTCGTCGACCAAGGTAATGGTGCGGCCGCCCAGCTTCACGCCCAGCGCGCGCGAACGGCCCTTGACCGGCTCGAAGGCTTCCAGGCCTTGCGCGATCGCGGCCAGCGGAACGCCTGCCGCCAGGGCGCAGGAAACCGCAGCCTGCGAATTGCGCACGTTGTGGCGGCCGGCGATATGGAGTCGGTAGGTCAGAAGGCCGGCGGGCGTTTTCACGCTCACCCGCCAATGCCCGCCTAGCCATTCAGCCCCGGCCAAAACGATGTCGGCATGCTGGGTGCCGAAAGTCATGCAGGCCCGCGAGCCCGCCAGTTCCTTCCACAGCGGCGTGAATTCCTCGTCTGCGGGGAATACGGCAACGCCGCCGGGGCCCAGTGCGGCAAGCACCGAGCCGTTTTCGCGCGCCACCGCTTCCACGGTGGCCATGAATTCCTGGTGTTCCCGCTGGGCGTTGTTGACCATTGCGACGGTGGGCGCCGCGATGCCCGCCAGGAAGGAAATCTCGCCTGGATGGTTCATGCCCAGTTCCAGCACCGCGATCCGATGCTGCGCGCGCAGGCCCAGCAGCGTCAGCGGCAGGCCGATGTCGTTGTTGAAATTGCCTTGGGTGGCCAGCATGGCCTGCGGCTGCCAGGCGCGCAGGATAGCCGCGATCATCTGCGTGACGGTGGTCTTGCCATTGCTGCCGGTGACGGCAATGAGCGGCAGATTGAACTGCGCGCGCCATGCGGATGCGAGCGATGCCAGCGCCAGTTTGCTGTCGTCGACCTCGATGCCCGAGAAGCCCGCGGGCAGTTTGCCGCGATGGGCGATCGCCGCAACGGCGCCCTTGGCCTGGGCTTCGGCCAGGAAATCATTGGCATCGAAACGCTCGCCCTTGAGCGCCACGAACAGGTCGCCCGGCTGCAGCGTGCGGGTGTCGCTGTGGACGCGCGCCACGGCCTGCGAGCCGTCACCCACCAGCTTGCCGCCTGGGATCCAATGCAACGCCTGGGCCAAAGTGAACATTCCGCTCATTGCGCACTCCTGGCATCCAGCGCAGCCTGGGCGTGCGCCTGATCCGAGAACGGCAGCTTCACGCCCGCAATCTCCTGAAAGTCCTCATGCCCTTTGCCGGCAAGCAGCACCACATCCTGCGGCGCCGCCAAGGCCGATGGTTTCGGCGATGGCCAACGCGCGATCGGCCTGCACCTCCACGCATTCCCTGCGCGACAGGCCCAGCAGGATCTGGCTGATGATGTTCTCGGGCTTCTCGCTGCGCGGGTTGTCACTGGTAACGACCACGCGGTCGGCATTCTTTTCCACCACGGCGGCCATCAGCGGGCGCTTGGTCGGGTCGCGGTCGCCGCCGCAGCCGAACACGCACCACAGCTTGCCGCCGCGCTGCTGGGCCAAGGGAGCCAGTGCCTGCAATGCCTTGTCCAGCGCATCGGGCGTGTGGGCATAGTCCACCGCCACCAGCGGCTTGCCGGGCTCGCTCAGACGCTCCATCCGCCCGGGCACCGGCAGCAGGCCGGCACAGGCACGCACCGCTTGCGCCAACGGCACGCCCATCGCGCGCATCGCCGCAATGACGCCGAGGAGATTGGACACGTTGTATTGACCGATCAGGCGGGTGGCCAGCGGGTGCCGCTCTCCATCCTCCTGCACCACGAAGCGCAAGCCCTGGTCGTCGTAGCCGATATCGCGGGCCATCAGCCGCGCCGGTTCCACGCAGGAGACCGTCCACAGGTCGATCTCGCCGCCTTGCAGCGACTGCGAAAGCTGCCCGCCCCTTCTCGTCGTCCAGGTTGATGACGGCTGCCCGCAGGCCCGGCCAGCGGAACAGTTCGGCCTTGGCTTGCCAGTAGGCCTCCATCGTTTCGTGATAGTCCAGGTGGTCCTGGGTGAAATTGGTGAAGACCGCCACGCGAATCCGCGTGCCGTCCAGTCGCCGTTCGACGATGCCCACCGACGAGGCTTCGATCGCACATGCCTTGACGCCTTCGTCCAGGAAGCGGCGGAACTGGCGCTGCAGCAGCACCGGGTCGGGCGTCGTGAGTCCGACGAACTCGACATGTGGCGGCCGGCCGGTGCCCAGCGTGCCGATCAGCCCGCAGGGAATGGCCTGCGGCTCCAGGTTGGACAAGGCCTGGGCCAGCCACCAGGCCGTCGAGGTCTTTCCGTTGGTGCCGGTGATGGCGAGCACGTCGAGCTGTTCGGTCGGCGCATCGAAATAGGCGGCGGCGATCGGGCCTGTTGCCGCCTTGAGCTGCGGATAGGCCGAGATGTCCGTTGTGGCGAAGTCGTACGCCTCCACGCCTTCGCGCTCCACCAGGCAAGCCGTCGCGCCCTGCGCCAGCGCGGCATGCACATGCTTGCGCCCGTCGGTGGCCGCACCCGGCCATGCGATGAAGCCGTCGCCTGCCCTGATCTTGCGGCTGTCGCAATGCAGCGTGCCGGTGACCCGGCCGCGCAGCCACTGGGCGGCTTCCTGGGGGCTGTGGAGTTCGAGCATCAGAACGACTCCTCCACCGCTTGCACCACGATCTGCGGCTTGACGTTCATGTCGGGCTGCACGCCCAGCATGCGCAGGGTCTGCTGCACCGTCGCGCTGAACACCGGAGCGGCCACGTCGCCGCCGAAATACTTGCCGCCGCTGGGCTCGTCGATCATCACCGCCACCACGATGCGCGGTTTTTCCACCGGCGCGATGCCAACGAAAAAGCCACGGTACTTCTTGTCGGCGTAGCCCTTGCCTTCCTGCTTGTGGGCGGTGCCGGTCTTGCCGCCCACCGAATAGCCCATGGTCTGCGCCTTGGGCGCGGTGCCACCCGACAGTGTGACGAGGTGCAGCATGTGGCGCACCGCCTGCGCGGTCTTGGGCTCCAGCACGCGGATGCCCGCCGCGCTGCCCTCGGACTTGAGCAGAGTCACCGGTACGAGGTCGCCGTCACGGGCGAACACCGTGTAGGCGCGCGCCAGCTGGAACAGGCTGCCGGACAGGCCGTAGCCATAGCTCATGGTGGCCTGCTCGATGGGGCGCCAGGCCTTGTACGGCCGCAGCTTGCCGCTGACGGCGCCGGGAAACGGCAGTTGCGGCTTCTGGCCGATGCCCACCTGCGAGAACAGCTCCCACATCTCGCGCGGCTGCAGCTGCATGGCCATCTTCACCGTGCCGACGTTGCTGGACTTCTGGATGATCTCGTTGACGGTCAGCAGGCCGTGGGGATGCGCGTCGCCTATGGTCGAGCCGCCGATGGTCAGGCGTCCGGGCGCCGTCTGGATCACGGTGTCGGGGCGCACCAGGCCCTTTTCCAGCGCCAGCGCGGCGATGAACGGCTTCATCGTCGAGCCGGGCTCGAAGGTATCGGTCAGTGCCCGGTTGCGCAATTGCGCCCCCGAGAGATTCTGGCGTTTGCTGGGCACGTAGCTCGGGTAGTTGGCCAGCGCCAGCACTTCGCCGCTGGCCACGTCGAGCACGACCACGCTGCCGGCCTTGGCCTTGTTCTCCAGCACCGCGTCGCGCAGCTTCTGGTAGGCGAAGAACTGGATCTTGCTGTCCACCGACAACTGCAGGTCGCGCCCATCCACCGGCGGCACCTGTTCGCCCACGTCTTCGACGATGCGGCCCGAGACGGTCCTTGATCACGCGGCGCGAGCCGGGCCGGCCGGCGAGCTCCTTGTTGAACGCGAGTTCCATGCCTTCCTGGCCGTGGTCCTCGACGTTGGTGAAGCCGACAACGTGCGCCGCGGCTTCGCCCTCCGGATACTGGCGCTTGTATTCCTTGCGCTGGTAGATGCCCTTGATGTTCAGGTCGGCGATCTGCTGCGCCACGCCCTCGTCCACCTGGCGCTTGAGCCAGACGAAGTTCTTGTCTTCGTCCTCGAGTTTCTTTTCCAGCTCGGCCAGCGGCATCTCCAGCAGCCTGGCCAGCTGCGCGAGCTTGGCCTTGTCGCGCTCCAGGTCCTCGGGAATCGCCCAGATGCTGGGCACGGGCACGCTGGTGGCGAGCATGAGGCCGTTGCGATCGAGGATGCGGCCGCGATTGGCGGGCAGTTCCAGCGTGCGGGCAAAACGCACCTGGCCCTGCTTCTGGAAGAAATCATTGGCGAACACCTGGACCCAGGCGGCGCGTCCGGCCAGGCCGAGGAAGCCGAACGCGATCGCAGCCACGATGAACTTGCTGCGCCATACCGGCGTCTTGCTCGCCAGCAGCGGGCTCGAGGTGTAGGCAACGCTCTTGCTCATTGAGCCCCCACGCTTGCAGCTGAAGCTGCTGCGCTGCCCCCCGAGGGGGCCTTCGGCAGCCTTGGGGCGGCCCGTGCGGCTGCTCGAGCTCGCCGCCGAGCGTGACGTACTGAGTAATGGCCGGCGTTGCAGTGCGCATCTGCAGCTGCTCCTTCGCCAGTCTCTCCACGCGCGACGGCGTGGCCTGGCCCCGCTTTTCGACCTGCAGGCGCTCATTCTCGATCTGCAACTTGCGTGCCTCGCCCATGGCCTTGTCGACCTCGGTGAACAGCCGGCGCGACTCGTACTGCGTGCGCACCAGGTACAACGCGCTCACCAGCACGGCGATCAGCAGGACGAGGTTGAGGCGCATCATTGCGCTTGCGTCCTCTCGGCCACGCGCATGATCGCGCTGCGCGAGCGCGGATTGGCCTTGACCTCTTCGGCCGATGGCTTGACGCGGTCCAGTGCCTTGAGCTTCATGGCCTTGGGCGCGGCAAAGGGCGCCCGGCGATCGAATACCTCGCGCGAATGCTGCGCGATGAACTGCTTGACGATGCGGTCTTCCAGCGAATGAAAGCTGATCACCACGAGACGTCCATGCGGTTGAAGGATGTCCAAGCTGGCCTCTAGCGCCTGTTGCAGCTCTTCAAGCTCGGCGTTGATGAAAATCCGAAGAGCCTGAAATGTGCGCGTTGCAGGGTCCTGGCCCGGCTCGCGGGTTTTGACCGTGCCAGCCACGAGCTGGGCCAGCTCGGCGGTGGTTGCAAGAGGGCCCCGTTCCTGTCGGCGAGCCACAATCGCCTTTGCAATCTGAACAGCAAACCGTTCTTCCCCGTATTCACGTATCACCTCCGCAATCTGTCCGGCCTCCGCCGTGGCGAGCCACTGCGCCACGCTTTCGCCCCGCGTGGTGTCCATGCGCATGTCCAGGGGTCCGTCGCCCCGAAAAGAAAAGCCGCGTGCCGGGTTGTCGATCTGCGGCGAGCTCACGCCCAGGTCCAACAGCACGCCGGCCACGCTCGCGGCCGGCAGCTCGCCCAAGTGGGCAAAGCCCTCGTGCCGGATCGAGAAACGCGGGTCGTCGATACGGCCGGCCTCGGCGATCGCATCGAGGTCCTTGTCGTACGCGACCAGGCGGCCCTGCGCCCCCAGCCTCGACAGGAGCAGGCGCGAGTGGCCGCCGCGGCCGAACGTTGCGTCCACGTAGGTTGAATCCGGCTTGGTGAAAAGAGCTGCTACTGCTTCGTTCAACAAGACGGTGGTGTGTTGCCATCTGCTTTCCACCGCCTGCTCTCAAAAGGAGAATTCCTTGAAGACGTCGGGCATGTCACCCCGCATCGCCTCCGCTTCCTTGGCCTCGTATGTCGCCTTGTCCCAGAGCTCGAAGTGGTTGCCCATGCCGAGCAGCATGGTTTCCTTCTCGATGCCCGCCGCGGCACGCAGTTCGGGGGAGATCAATACACGGCCCGTGCCGTCGAGCTCGCCGTCCATTGCGTTGCCAAGGAATATTCTCTTCCACCACTGGGCGGACATGGGTAACGCGGCGATACGATCGCGGAATTTTTCCCATTCCGGCCTTGGAAAAATCATCAGGCATCCATGGGGATGCCTGGTGATCGTGAGCTGGTTGTTCGCGGTCGCGCCCAGGACGTCGCGATGCCGGGTCGGCACAGAAAGCCGACCCTTGGCATCCAGACTGAGGGACGAAGCGCCTTGGAACACCTGTGTAAGCCCTTGCTACGGTTAGAGTGCAACAGTGGAGTGCGAAGGCACGATTCACCACTTAATTCCACTTTTTTGCACTGTAGCAGGAAAACACAGCGGCGCAAGGTCACTTGCGCTGAGTTTTTAGCAATGAAATCAATGACTTAGAGCGGCTTCCGCATGCACGGAAAGCAGCAAAAACCGTTCTAAATGAACCACTTAGCTCAGGCTCTGCAAGTGATTCCTCAGAAGACGGGCAGATGTTAGAGAATGTAGCGCGACAAGTCCTCGTCGCGGCTCAGTTCCGCCAAGCCGGCGGTCCACATACTCAGCGTCGATGGTCACCGTCTTGCCGTCAAGCCGCGTCGCGTCGAAGCTGACCTCGTCCAGAAGACGCTCCATGACGGTGGCCAGGCGCCTGGCGCCAATGTTCTCCGTACGCTCGTTCACCTCGTAGGCGATGTGCGCCAGCCGCGTGATGGCCTCGGGCGCGAACTCGAGCGTAACACCTTCCGTGGCCAGCAAAGCCTGGTACTGCTTGACCAGCGATGCGTGGGTCTGCGTCAGGATGGCCTCGAAGTCCTGAACGGACAGCGACTTCAACTCCACGCGAATGGGCAGCCGCCCCTGCAATTCCGGAATCAGGTCGCTCGGCTTGGAAAGATGGAAGGCCCCGCTGGCGATGAACAGGATGTGGTCGGTCTTGATCGGGCCGTACTTGGTGGATACGGTCGTGCCTTCCACCAGCGGCAGCAGGTCGCGCTGCACGCCCTGGCGCGACACGTCGGCCCCGCCGCCGCCCTCGCCGCCGAACGAGCGCGAAGCCACCTTGTCGATTTCGTCGATGAAGACGATGCCGTTCTGCTCGGCATTGTGGACAGCCGCCGCGCGGATTTCGTCCTCGTTGACCAGCTTGGCGGCCTCCTCTTCGATGAGCAGCTTCATGGCCTCGGCGATCTTGAGCTTGCGAGTCTTGCGCTTGGCGCCACCGAATTGGCTGAACATGCCGCGCAGTTGCTCGGTCATTTCGTCCATGCCGGCCGGGCCCATGATTTCCAGCTGCGGCCGGGGTTCGGCCAGGTCGATCTCCACGTCCTTGTCGGCCAGCTGGCCCTCGCGCAGCTTCTTGCGGAAAGTCTGGCGCGCCGCGCCTTCGCCACCCTCGCCCACGCGCGTGGATGAATCGGCGGTGCGCGCCGACGGAATCAGCACCTCGAGGATGCGTTCCTCGGCGGCGTCCTCGGCACGGCTGCGCACCTTGCGCATCTCGGCCACGCGGGTCTGCTTCACCGCCAGCTCGGCCAGGTCGCGGATGATGGAATCGACGTCCTTGCCGACATAGCCCACCTCGGTGAACTTGGTCGCCTCCACCTTGATGAAAGGCGCATCCGCCAGCCGTGCCAGCCGGCGCGCGATCTCGGTCTTGCCCACGCCGGTGGGGCCGATCATGAGGATGTTCTTGGGCGTGATCTCGCCGCGCAGCTTCTCGTCGACCTGCTGGCGGCGCCAGCGGTTGCGCAACGCAATGGCCACGGCGCGCTTGGCATCGCCTTGGCCGACGATGTGGTGATCGAGTTCGGAAACGATTTCCTGGGGGGTCATGGACAGGGAGCAGGTTAGGGCAAGGGTTAGGGAGGCAGGGCACGCAGGTGGGGCTTGGCGTTCCCTACCCTCGCCCTACCCCTGTCCCAAGCACCTCTATCGTATGGTGCATGTTGGTATAGATGCACAGCTCGCCCGCGATTTCCAGCGACTTCTTGACGATGTCCCTGGCGCCCAGCTCGGTGTTGTCGAGCAGGGCCCTGGCCGCGGCCTGGGCATAGGCGCCGCCCGAACCAATGGCGATGATGCCGTGCTCGGGTTCCAGCACATCGCCGTTGCCGGTGATGATGAGCGAGGCCTGCAGGTCGGCGACAGCCAGCATGGCCTCGAGGCGGCGCAGCACGCGGTCGGTGCGCCAATCCTTGGTCAACTCGATGGCCGAGCGGACCAGGTGGCCCTGGTGCTTCTCCAGCTTCGCCTCGAACCGCTCAAACAGCGTGAACGCGTCGGCCGTGGCGCCGGCAAATCCGGCGATGACCTTGTCGTGGTAGAGCTTGCGCACCTTGCGCGCCGTGCCCTTGACCACCACGTTGCCCAGCGTCACCTGGCCGTCGCCCCCTATCGCCACCTGCCAGCGGCCCTGGGCGTCCTGGCGCCGCACGCTGACGATGGTCGTGCCGTGAAATTGTTCCATGGGAGTGACAGCTTTGGGTTGCGGCGGCGCCGATTTTGCAAGCGCACGCCGCGCGCGCGAAGGCGTTTCAGTCGGTGCGCGCCATCACGCGGGCATGCTCGCTGATGCCGATGACGTTGAAGAAGGCTGCCACCAGGCGATGCACTTCCACGAACTGGACCTGACGCCCCTCGGCCTGGCGGGCCGTCACCCAGTTGAGCAGGGTGCCCGCCGCGGAGAAATCGATGCGGATCAGGCGGGTGCAGGAAATCACCATCACGTCCGCGCCCGCCACCTTGTTGTCCAGCATTGCCAACGCCTCGGTCGCGTCGCCCAGGATCTGCCCGGCCAGCTCGACCGTGGCGATGTTCGACATCTGCGAGATCGGCCCGGCGGATTGGGAGTCGCCGTAGCCCATGCTCATGCCCGAGGACAGCGAATCGCGGAAGGCCTCGCCGATGATGGTGTGGCCGGTGGCATAGCTGCCGTCGGGCTGCAGCGGCTTGAACTCGCAGCGCGCGCTGTCCCAGGAGGGCGGCGAGACCTCGTAGGTGACGCAATAGTCCAGCGCCACCAGCTCGAATTCGTCGGGGCGGTGCATCACCCGCAGCACTTCCATGCGCAGCTTCCACCAGGCGGGATTCACCCCGTTGTCGCCCGAAGGCGTGGCGTTCTTGAGCACGTTCTCGAGCTTGTCCGCGCCGATGAAGCGCAACTGCACCGGCTGGTTGGCCCACTGCGTGAACAGCTTGGTCAGGCCCTCCAGCGCGCTTTCGTCGATGGTATTGAGCTTGACCCAGCTCAGGCGCCAGGGCGGTGTGGCCTTGGCCAGGGCGACGTTCATCGCCGCCAGCGTTTGCGTGCCGAATGTTGCCGGGCATGTCCAGTTGGCCAGCGGCTGCGACCCGCCTGCGGACGCGGTGGCCGCCGGCGCATGCATGCGACCCACGGCTTCGGGAATCGAGAACCACTGCGGGGCCGAGCGGCCGAAGCGCCCGGCGAAATCGATGGCGGCCGTTTCGAAGCGGTCCTGCCGGCCGGTGGCGCGATACAGATCGAACAGGCTCAGCCAGGTCTCGTCGTGGTCGCTGCGCGCGCCCTGCGGCCCGAGCACCTCCATCAAGCCGGCCTCGGCCCCTGCGTCGTCGCCATTGGCGAAGCGGATGGACGCCTCTTCCAGTTCCGGGTCGTGCGCGAACTCCTCCACGTCGATGGCGAACAGCTTGGACGCGGAAAAACCCGCGCTGGTGCTTCCGGGCTCCGTGATCGGGCCGGCACGGGTCACTGCCGAGAATGCGGATCGCCGCGGCCGGCTTCTCAATGGGTGAGGCCGCGCGGCCCGCCGTCTGTGCCAGGGGAGGAACGGCGGGAACAGGGGAAACAGCGGCGGGAGCCGGCGCCCTGTCTTGCGGCGCGGCGGCTTGCGGCTCGGGCGGCGCAAGAGGTTCGGGGGTGAACGAAAACTCGAGCGGCGCCACCGAATCGGGCATGGGCTCCAGTTCCGCCGGGACGGTCTTTTCCAGGTCTGGTTCCAGCGGCTGCGGTTCGGTCTTGGCGTACGCCGTGGACCGCCACCGGCCGGCCGGGGCTTTCGAGCGGAACGTGCGACGACATCGGAGCATTGGCGCTGATCGGGCTGCGGCTCGATGTTTCGCCATGCTTGGTCTTCCACCACTGCATGGACATCTGCGCCTCGATCTCGTCGATCTTCTTGAGCGTGGTGGCCCGGTCGTCGGGCTTGGACGGCATCGAGCTCTGGAAGAACGAAGGCCGGGCCGCCGGATCCTGGCCCGCCATCACTTCGCTGCGGCGCATCTTGCGCAGCATGTCGAACTCGCGCTTGCGCACGAAGTCGTTGCGCCGCTTGCGCTCGATCATCTCCTTGAGCATCTGCTTGGAGTAGCTGCTCTCGCGATCGGAGTCCTGCTGATCGAGGTCGGCCCAGTTCGTCGTCGGGTTCTTGACGAACTTCACCACCTTGGAGAGCAAGCCGGTGTTTTCTTCCTTCGGCGGCATGGAGGATAGAGTGGCGGTGGGACTTAGGGCCTGTCGCGGCCCTAGTCCCCGAACATCTTCTGCTTGAGCTCTCTGCGTTGCTGCGCCTCGAGCGACAACGTCGCCGTCGGGCGCGCCAGCAGGCGGCCCACGCCGATCGGCTCGCCGGTCTCGTCGCAGTAGCCGTAGTCGCCGGCGTCGATGCGGGCGATCGACTGCTCGATCTTCTTGAGCAGCTTGCGTTCGCGATCGCGGGTGCGCAGTTCCAGGGCGTGTTCTTCCTCGATGGTGGCGCGATCGGCCGGGTCCGGCACGATCACGGTGTCTTCGCGAAGGTGCTCGGTGGTCTCGCCCGCGCTATTGAGGATGTCCTGCTTCAGCTGGGCCAGCTTGAACCGGAAGAAGGCCATCTGCTTCTCGTTCATGTACTCCGAGTCGGGCATGGCCAGGACTTCGGCATCGGTGAGCTCTTCGACTCCCTTGCTCTTCCAGTTGTTGGCGAGCTTGGGGTCTTTCTTGATGGCCACCAGGGGTGGGGGGGTGAGGACGGATGGACGCCATTGTTTGGGTATAGCTTGCTTTGGCTGCGGTGGACGCCACGGATTGCGCCATTGAAGGCACCGTGATCTGCGCCAGTCGCGCCGAGGGTTTGGTAGCCCGTGCCGGTTCGGCGCCCAAAGTGGCGGCATCGGGACGGGGAGGCATGGCTCGAGGCAGGGCCACACCGGTCGGGCCGTTGGCCTTGACGGTCTTGGCGGGTACTGCCTTGGGTTTGGCTGCGGCCTTGGCGGCCGGCTTTGCAGCCGGCTTGGCCTTTGGCGCGGCCGCAGCCTTCTTGGCGACCGGCTTGGCTGCCTTGACGGGCGCGGTCTTGGCCGGCGCCTTCTTCGCCGGCGTCTTGACCGCGGTCTTGGCCATCGTCTTTTTAGCGGGCCTTGGCCTTGGCCGCGATCTTTTTGGCCGCCGGCTTCGCAGCCTTGGCCACGGCTTTGACCGGCTTGGCGGCCGGCTTTGCCTTGACCGCGGGTTTAACGGCCTTGGGTTGGGACTTCACTTCCTGTCTCCTCGCTGCAGCGGCGCCGGCATGAATAGCCCAAGCGACCGCCGACCTTCCTTGTTCTGGTGATGCATCGCCTTCATGAATGCGAGTTATACCCTGATTGTCGGGCTCGCGGCGCTCACTGTTGGGGTTTTCACTCCCGCGGCCGGCCACAGATCTTGCCAAAGGGGAAGGCCATAAGTTGCAGAATCGAGACAATCATCGGGACCCCGGGCAGTTCGCAAAAGGTGGCAAGCCTAACTCAAATGAGGCACTGCTCGAGCCCCTGGAGAAAGATATCCTTGGGCAGGTCGATTCCGATGAAGACCATCTTGCTGTTGCGCTGCTCGCCCTCGCCCCACGCGGGGCCCAGGTCGCTGCCCATCAACTGGTGCACGCCCTGGAAGATCACCTTGCGCTCGGTGCCCTTCATGTGGAGCACGCCCTTGTAGCGCAGCATCCTGGGCCCGTAGATATTCACCACGGCGCCCAGGAAGTCCTCCAGCCTGGCCGGATCGAAGGGGCGGTCCGACCTGAAGACGAAGCTCTTGACGTCGTCGTCGTGGTGATGGTGGTGCCCCGATCCATGCTCCTCGTGCGAGTGGGAGGGGTGGTCGCAGTGCTCCCCGTGCTCGTGGTCGTGGTGCTCGTGGTCGTCCTGCGCCTCGTTCAGGAAGTCCGGGTCGATGTCGAGCTTGGCGTTGAGGTTGAAACCCCGCAGGTCGAACACCTCTGAAAGCGCCACTTCGCCGAAGTGCACGGCCTTGTGCGGAGCACGCGGGTTCATGTGCCTCAGGCGATGGATCAGGGCGTCCGTTTCGGCTGTAGCGACCAGGTCGGTCTTGCTGATGAATATCTGGTCGGCAAAGCCCACCTGGCGGCGCGCCTCCTGCCGGTCGGTCGAGCTGCTGGTCCGCATGCTTGGCGTCCACCAGCGTGAGGATGGAGTCGAGCAGGTAGGTTTCCGCGATCTCGTCGTCCATGAAGAAGGTCTGCGCCACCGGTCCCGGGTCGGCCAGGCCGGTCGTTTCGATCACCACGCGGTCGAAATCGAGCAGGCCCTTGCGCTTCTTGGCCGCCAGCAGCTGGAGCGTGGCGCGCAGGTCCTCGCGGATGGTGCAGCAGATGCAGCCGTTGCTCATCTGGATGATCTGCTCCTTGCTTTCGGTCACCAGGATGTCGGCGTCGATGTTTTCCTCGCCGAACTCGTTCTCGATCACGGCGATCTTCTGGCCGTGCGCCTCGTCCAGCACACGCTTGAGCAGGGTGGTCTTGCCCGAGCCCAGGAAGCCGGTGAGGATGGTTGCGGGGATGAGACTCATATTGGCACCCAAAAACTTCGAAGGTGGGGGAGTTTAGCTGTCAATTCGCAAGGATGCGTGCCCTCCGGTTACTTGCGCACGACCACCAATCCCTTGAGGTATTCGCCCTCCGGAAACTCCAGGGTCATCGGGTGGTCGGGCGCACCGCCCAGCCTTTCGGTGATGTAGCCGTCCACCCCGGCGTCGGCGCCGGCGGAGGCGACTATCTTGTGGAAAAGGTCAGCGCTGATCCCGCCCGAACAGGAGTAGGTGAACAGCACGCCGCCCGGCGCAAGCAGCTTGAGGGCCAGCCGGTTGATGTCCTTGTAGGCCCGGGCCGCCCGGTCGGCATGGGCTGCGGTGGGCGCCAGCTTGGGCGGGTCCAGCACGATGGCGTCGAAAGTGCGCTTCTCCTCGATGAAGCGGCGCAGCGACCCGTTCACGTCCGCATCGATGAAATCGGCGCGCGCGGGCTCGAAGCCGTTGAGCGCCACGTGCGAGCGGGCCCGCTCCAGCGCCGGCGCGGACGAATCGATGGACGTCACATGGCCCGCCCCTCCGGCCAGCGCCGCCACGGTGAAGCCGCCCGTATAGCAATAGCAATTGAGCACGCGCTGGAATTGCAGGCGGCGGGCATGATCCGCGAATTTCCGGCGGCTGTCGCGCTGGTCCAGGTAGAAGCCGGTCTTGTGGCCGGTCGCGATGTCCAGGGTGAGCTTCCAATCGTGCTCCCGGATCGTCAGCTCGGTGGGCCCTTCCCCGCGCAGCCATCCGGCCTCGGCGGGAAGGCCCTCCAGCGACCTGGAACTGGTGTCCGAGCGCTCGTACAGCCTGGCGAGCCCTGTTTCCCTCAGCAGCGCCTCCACCAGTACGGCCTTCCAGCGGTGCGCACCGGCCGAAAGGAACTGCGCCACCAGGGTGTCCCCATAGCGATCCACGATCAAACCCGGCAAGCCGTCGGATTCGCCATGCACCAGGCGCAGGCCGTCGCTCTGGATATCGAACCAGGCCCGCGCCCGCACTGCCCGCTGGCACGCCGACGCCAGGAAAGCGGCGTCTATGCGCTGGCCTTCGTCGAAGCTCCAGGCCCGGGCCCGGATTTTCGACGCCGGGCTGAAGGCAGCCCATGCCAGGAACTCGCCGGCATGCGACTCGACCCGCACGGTTTCGCCGGCATCGGCCCCGCCTTTGGCGATCGCGGAATCGAATATCCAGGGGTGGCGCCGCAACAGCGACCGCTCCTTGCCTTCCTTCAGTCGTAGGGTCTTCATCACGCTATTGTCCGGCCTGACTTCCGGGGGATGGGGAGCGGGCGGATATGGCCCCACAATCCCGGCTGAGGAGTGCTCAAAAAATGGGTTTCAAGAATCGCGGTTGGCGGTGGCTCGCGGCGCTGTTTCTGGCAGCCGGCCTGGTCGGGCCCGCCCTGGGCCGCACCGTGCTCGATCTGGACCCGGACCACCAACCGGTGGCGCTGCAGGATTGGGGCGATGCCTGGATGGACACGACCGGCGAGGCCATCGTGGACAAAGTCGCCACCGACCGCACCATCGCGTGGGCGCCGACCCGCCAGGGCGAGATCTATCCTCTGTCCACCGGCAAGGCCCTGTGGATCCGCTTCACCGTGCCGCCGGCGCCCGACGCCGAGCGCTGGTACCTGGAAATACCCTACCCGTCCGTCAATCGCGTCACGCTCTACACCCCGGACAGCACCGGGCAGTGGGTTGCGCAATCCGCCGGAGACACTTTGCCCGTGGCCGACTGGCCCGTGCCCCACCGCCACCCCTTGCTGCCCATCGTCGTCTCCGCGGAGGAGCCGCGCAAATACCTGCTGCGGGTTGAAAATCCGCACAGCTACAGCGCGCCGCTGTCCTTCGTGAGCGAAAGCTACCTGAGCCGCCACGAGCAGCGCACCTCGCTGATCCTGGGCATCTTTTTCGGGCTGGCCGGCCTGGCCGTCATGCTGGGCGTGCTCAGCGCCGTTTCCCTGCGCGACAGCGCCTATGCGTTCTACGCGCTCAGCGTGGCCCTGATGGGCCTGAGCCAGGCGGCGATGACCGGCATCGGCGGCTTGCACCTGTGGCCCAATCTGCCGTGGTGGAATGATCTTTCTTCCATGGTGCTGCCGGTGCTCGCCGTGGGCTCCCTTGTCTGGTTCTTCTCGGCCGTGGTTTCGCTGCCGGAGCGTTCCCGCCGGTTGCACCAGCTGCTGGCAGGCCTGGCCCTGCTGGCCATCGTGACCGCGGTGGGAATCGTGCTGGCCCCGCCTTCGTACCGGTTCCGGCTGTTGGTGCCCTACATCGTGGTCGCTGCCGGCGTTGCGACGGTTGCGATTCTCTGGGCGGCGCGCCGCGGCGACCGCTATGCGCTCTGGCTGCTGGCCGGATCGGTGCCCGTCATGATCGGCGCCGCGTTCCCGACCGCGCGCCTGCTGGGCCTGATCCCCATCAGCTTCTGGACCATGCACGGCATGCAGCTGGGCATTGCCATCGAGTTGCCCGTGCTGCTGGTGATCCTGATGTTGCGCAGCCAGCAGCGGCGCGAGCACAACCGCCGCATCCAGGGCCTGGATCGGATCGACCCGGCGACGGGCCTGATCAACGGCCACGTGTTCGGCGAGCGCCTGACGCGCATGATGGCCCGATCGCAGCGGCTGAAGTACCAAAGCGCCGTGCTGCTGATCGACATCGTCAACATCGAGCAGATCCGCCGCGACTTCGGCGCGCGCTCGGCCGAGGAACTGCCGCTGCACGTGGCCGGCCGGCTGCTGTCGGCGGCGCGCGAGATCGACAGTGTGGCCAGGCTGTCGGAATCGCGCTTCGGCATGTTGGTGGAGGGGCCGTTGACAGCCGAGGAAGCCGCATCCGCGGGGCCGCGCGTCGTGGCCCGCTGCCTCATGCCTTTCAAGAACAAGCCCATCGAGTGGGTGGCGCAGGTCCGGGTGGCCCATTCCCTGGTGCCTGCCGAACGAGCCGACCCCGTGCGCCTGGTCGAACGCCTCGAAGCGCTGCTTGCGGCCGTGCCGGCCGACAGCAAGCGGGCGGTGTTCGCGCTTCGGCCTAGGACGCCTAGCGCTTGGGCCGGTGAGCCCGCGGATGCGCGGCGTCGTACGCCTTGGCCAGGTGCTGGAAGTCCAGGCGGGTGTAGACCTGGGTCGTGGTGATGTTGGCGTGGCCCAGCAACTCCTGGACCGCCCGCAAGTCGCCGCTCGATTGCAGCAGGTGGCTGGCAAACGAATGGCGCAGCATGTGCGGGTGCACCGGCGTCGCGAGCCCCGCCAACAGGCTGCGGCGTTTCAGGCGCTGCCAGATGGCCTGGGCCGTGAGCCGAGTGCCGTGGCGGCCGGTGAAAAGCGCGGCCTGCTCGCGATTTCCGCCCTGCTCGCGCAAGGCCAGCCAACGCTCCAGCGCCTCCAGCGCCTTGCGCCCGACAGGCACCGTGCGGCGCTTGCCGCCCTTGCCCAGCACATGGGCCTCGGCGGCCTGCAGATCGATCCAGCCGCGGGCAGCACCGCTCGCCTTGGCGTCCAGCCCCACCAGTTCGCCCACGCGCAGGCCGCAGCCGTACAGCAGTTCCACCATGGCCGCATCCCGCGCCTCCAGCCAGGGGTCGGCCTCGTCGCTCGCATAAGCCGCCAGTTGCACCGAATCGTCGACGCTCAGGGCCTTGGGCAGCGGTTTGGGCGCCTTGGGGGCGCGCACGTCCTGCACCGGATTGCTGTCCACCAGGCCCTGCCGGCCCAGCCACACGTAGAAGCCGCGCCAGCCCGACAGGATGAGCGCGATGCCGCGGCCGCTGCGGCCGGCGCCGTGCATCTGCGCCACCCAGCGGCGCACGTGCGTGTTCTGCACCCGCGTGAGTTCCACGCCCGCCTTGGCGGCGTTTTCGGTGAGTTTCTGAAGGTCGAGCGCATAGAGTTCCACCGTGCGAGCCGCGAGCCGTTTTTCGACCCGCACATGCTCCAGGTAGCGCTCGACCAGGCTGAACGCTGCGCTGCAGGGGCCTCGCTTGCGGCCTGCGGCGCTCAGCTTTGCGCTGCGCGCAGCCTCGACAGCGCGGCGCTCGCCAGCTCGGCGATGCGCTCCAGGAAGTCCGTTCCCATGCCGCTCTGGAAGCGCTGATGGTCCGGCGAGGCCAGCACCAGCATGCCGAAAGCCGGCCCGGTGCTGTTGGCGGCGCCGTCGCGCAAGGGGATCAGCGCCACCGACATGGCCATGGCCGTGTCATCCAGCCAGTTGACGGCTTCGAAGCCGGAGTTCACGCCGCAATACGGCTGGGTGAGGGAGGAGGCGAAGCTCCTGGCGTCTTCGCTCACGCCCTGCGCGAACGCTTCCTCGCCGTAGCGGCCGGCCACGTCCCAGACCTTGATCGCGACCTGGGGCACCATGAACTGGCTGCGGATCTCGTCGGCCATGGTGGCCGGCAAAGCCCGCGCCGACTGCACCTGGAACAGGTTGCGCGCCCAGCGATGCAGGCGGTCGGCGATGATCATGTTCTCGTTGCCATGGCGCACCATGTCCATCACGCGGTGCTCGAGCGCCTTGATCTTTTCGCGCAGCATCTGCGCCTGGCGCTCCTGCAGGCTCACGGCCCGGTTGCCGTGCGGGCTGGTGAGCTGGACGGAGGCCAGCAGCTGCGCGTGGCGCTCGAAGAAATCGGGCGAGTTCGCCAGGTAGTTGGCGATGTCGTCTTCGGTGATCGGGTTCATGCCATCGGCTTTCATAGTGAATCGGGTATCTCAATCTCGCCTTCGAACACGGTGACGGCCGGGCCGGTCATCATCACCGGCGCGAGCCTTGCGGCGGCGCCGGCCCACTCTATCGTCAGCATCCCGCCGCGAGTTTCGACGTCCACCTTGCGGTCCAGCCGGCCCAGGCGGATGCCGGCCACCACCGCCGCGCAGGCCCCGGTGCCGCAGGCCAGCGTCTCGCCGGCGCCGCGCTCCCAGACCCGCAGGCGGATGCTGGAGCGGCTGACCCGTTGCATGAACCCCGCATTGACCCGATTGGGAAAGCGCGGATGGTTCTCGATCAAGGGGCCCTGCGTGCGCACCGGCGCCGCATCCACATCGGGCACCTCCAGCACCGCATGGGGATTGCCCATCGACAGGATAGCTACAGAAATGATAGCGGAATCCGCGCTGGTGCCAAGCGCCAGGTGCCACTTTTCCCAGTCGCCGTCGGCTTGCGGCGACAGCCCCGCGGCATCGAACGGGATCGCCGCCGGCTCGAACACCGGCGGCCCCATATCCACCGTCACCCGCCCGTCGGGGTTAAGGCGCGGCTCGATGACGCCGGACACGGTTTGCACCTTGACGCTGTCGCGCGAGGTCAGGCCCTTGTCGCGGACATAGCGCACGAAGCAGCGCGCGCCGTTGCCGCACTGCTCGACCTCGCCGCCGTCGGCGTTGTGGATGACGTATTCGAAATCGATTCCCTGGGCCGGCGACGGCCGCACCGACAGCACCTGGTCGGCGCCCACGCCATAGTGCCTGTCCGCCAGGAAGCGGTATTGCCCCGGCGTGAGAGCTCAGCGGGCCGCGGGTTTCATCGAGCACGACGAAGTCGTTGCCCGCCCCCTGCATTTTGGTGAAACGGATGCGCATGATATCGCGATTATCCGCTGGACCGCAGCCCGCTCATAATGGTTTCATGGTCCGATCCTCCCAACTCCTCCACACCCAACGCGAACCCGTGCCGACGCGGCCGGCCGCCACAGTCCTCTTGCTGCGCGACGCCAAGGACGGCGTCGAAGTGCTGATGACGCGCCGTTCGCCCACCGCCAGTTTCGCGCCGGGCGCCTACGTCTTTCCCGGCGGCGCCATCGACGCTGCCGATGCACAGGTCCACGACATCGCCGCCCACCGGCCCGGCCAGGAAGGCCAGCGCCTGACCCAAGCCATTGCCGCCATCCGCGAAAGCTTCGAAGAACTGGGCGTCCTCCTGGCCCGCCATGCGGATGGCCGGGCTGCCGATGCGCAGGACGTCGCGGCATTGGACCGCGATCAGCCGCTGATCGAGCAGTGCCGCGCCCGGGGCCTGGTACTGGCCGCCGACCAGGTGTTCGTGCTCGCCCACTGGATCACCGATCGCGACCTGCCGCGGCGCTTCGACGTGCCGTTCCTGGTAGCGCGCATGCCCGAGGGCCAAAGCCCGGTGGCCGACGAAACCGAGCAGTTCGAGCCGGTCTGGGTGCGGCCCGCTGACGCGCTGGCGCGCCACGCGGCAGGCAGCTTCTTCATGATCTTCCCGACCATCCGCACGCTGGAGCGGCTGGCCAAATTCGACTCGGTGCAAGCGGTGCTCCAGGCCTGCGCCGGCGGCCAGCCGCTGTGGACCAGTTGCCCGCGGGCGGGCTTCCTCAAGGGCGCCGAGGCGCGCTACATGGAGCATGAGATGGCCTATGGCGAACTCGCGCTCGTCAGCCCCGATGGACAGATCGTGCACCACCTCGATTGGCGAAGCGAGCAGCCGGTGCCGTTGCTCAAGAACGTGATGCGGCTGACGGCGCCCAACCCGGGCGCTATGACCGGGCCGGGCACCAACAGCTATCTCGTCGGCGACCCAGCCACCGGCTACGCCGCCATCGACCCGGGGCCCAACGAGCCTGAACACCTGGAGCGGCTGTGGCGCGCGGCCGGCGGCGACATCCGCATGATCGTCTGCACGCACTCGCATCCCGACCATTCACCCGGGGCCCGCCCGCTGCAGGCCCTGTGCTCCGGCAAGCCGCCCATCCTGGGCCTGCCCTCGGCGCCTACCGCACGTGCCGCGAGTGAGTTCACGCCCGGCCGCGCGCTGGCCGATGGGGAAGAACTCGCACTCGAAGGCGGCGGGCTGCGCCACACCCTGAAAGTCATCCACACCCCGGGGCACGCCGCCAACCACATGTGCCTGGTGCTGCTGGAAGATGGCTTGCTGTTCTCGGGCGACCACATCCTCAACGGCAGCACCACCGTGGTCGATCCGCCGGATGGCGACATGACGGCCTACCTGGATTCGCTGGACAAGCTCTCGGCCGCCTGCGAAACGCACGGCATCGAATTCATCATGCCGGCGCATGGCTACGTGCTGGGGTTCGCTGCGCAAGCCATCGCGCACCTGAAAGCACACCGGCTGCAGCGGGAGGCCAAGGTGATCGCCGCCATGCAGGCCCGGCCGCAGGGCACGCTGGAGGACTGGGTGGCGCTGGCCTACGACGACGTGCCCACGCGCATGTGGCCGGTGGCCCAGCGCTCGCTGCTGGCCCACGTGCAGCGCATCGAGGCCCTGGGCCTGGCGCAATGAGCCGCCGGCAAGGCTCATGCACCGCAGCGACGCGAACCTGTCCGGCTGGCCAAGCACGTGGCGGCCATGGTGCCTTGCTCGCGCCGCGAGGCCGAGCAATACATCGAGGGCGGCTGGGTGCGGGTCGATGGAGTGGTGATCGAGGAGCCGCACTTTCGCGTGACCGACCAGAAGGTCGAGTTGGACCCGGGCGCCAGCACGGCGGCGCTGGAGCCGGTGACCTTGCTGCTGCACAAGCCCATCGGAATTGCATACGAAGAAGCCCAACGCCTGCTGGTGCCCGCGAACCGGGCCAGCGAAGACGCCTCCGGCATCCGCACCGTGAAGCGCCATTTCGCGCAGCTCGCCAGCCTCGTGCCGTTGCCTTCGCAAGCCTCCGGGCTGGCGGTGTACAGCCAGGATCGGCGCATCGTGCGCAAGCTCACCGAGGACGCGCTGCACATCGAACAGGAACTGGTGGCCGAGGTTTCAGGCCAGATCACACCGGGCGGCCTGGCCTTGCTGTGCCACGGCCTGGTGTTCGAGGGCCGGCCCCTGCCACCGGTGAAGGCGAGCTGGCAGAACGAGCAGCGCCTGCGCTTTGCCGTGAAGGGCATACCGCCGGGCGTGGTGCCCTGGATGTGCGAGCAAGTGGGCTTGCGCCTCACCTCGCTCAAGCGCATCCGGCTGGGGCGGCTGCCGATGGCGCGCCTGGCGCAGGGGCAATGGCGCTACCTCCATCCCGGCGAGCGCTTCTAGCGCGCTGCTACACTGATTTCCTGCTCGACAGGAGAACGTAGAAGATGAACACCGATAGTTCGCCACTCGGATCCATCACCCGCGTCGACACCCGCGGCGGCGGCCCGGGCATAGAGGCCTTTCCGCTGGAGTTTTCCGGGTCCGGAGGCGAATTCTTCCGGGTCTGGATCGTCAATCTCCTGCTGACCATCGTCACGCTGGGCTTCTACACGCCGTTTGCACGGCGGCGCACGGCCCAATATTTCTACAGCCACACCCTGGTCGGGAACAGCCCGCTGGAGTTCACGGCGCAGCAGCGCAAGATGGTGTTCGGCTTCCTGCTGCTGGTGGTGATCTACGGGGCGTTCAACCTTGCCGCGGAAACCGGCCAGGACGCCGCGGTCGCGCTGTTCCTGCTGGCCGGCGCCGCGCTGGCGCCCTACTTCTGGGCCAGCGCCATGCGCTTTCGCCTGAGTGCCACACGCTGGCGCGGTGTGCGGCTGCAGTTCTCCGCCAGCTGGGCCGAGGTGTACAAGGCCAGCTGGCCCGTATTCGCCATGGCGCTGGTCTGGATCGCGGTGGTCGCAGCCTTCGCGGCCTGGACCGGCGATGCACCAGCGGGTGGCGCGGCAGCGGCGCGGCTGCTTCCGAAGGTGCCCGCGCTGGCATGGTTGCTGGCGGTGGGCGGACTGATCGCCAGTGTGCTTTGCATCATCCGGCTGGAGTTCAACTACAAGAGCCTGCTCGTGACCAGGGCGTATGTCGGCGCGCAGGCAGGACGCTGGAAGCCGGCGTACGGCGATTTCGTGCGCATCTGGGCCGCGACCCTGGGCATGTTCCTGGGCGGAGCGCTGCTGTTCGCGGTGCTCGCAGGTCTTGCCGTGGGCGGCAGCCTGGCGGCCGCGACCAGCGGCAAGCCCTTGCAAGCCGGCACCATCATTGCCTTTCTGGTGGGCGGCATTGCCTTCATCTTCGGGCTGTTCCTGATCTCGGCGCCGGCAAGGGCCTACCGCGAAGCGCGGATGTTCAAGCTGGTGTGGAACAACGTGGGCGTCAGCACCGTGGCGCGCTTCAAGTGCAAGCTGCGCGCCAAGCGCTACGTCATGCTGCGCGTGAGGAACATGTTCCTTACGCTGCTCACGCTGGGTTTTTTCCGTCCGTTCGCCATGGTCAGCGAGTACCGCATGAAGACCGAGTCGGTCACCTTGCACGTCAAGGGCGGCCTGGACCAGCTGGTGGGCCAACTGGCGCGGCAGCAAGGCGGCCTGGGCGACGCCGTGGCCGATGCGGTGGGGCTGGACCTGGTGGGATGACCGAGCCGATCCGCGGCCGCTGGTTCGACGGGCGCAGCAGCCAGGCGCGCAGCGTGCTGGTCAGCCTGCAGGCCGGCAGTCAAGGGCCTTGCTTGCGCCTGCACGAACTCGCATCCGGCGGGCGAACGCTCGAATTGGGCAACACCCAGATAGGCTGGCCCGAGTCATGGAGTTCCAGCCGCGCGCCGCGCACGGTGGCGGTCGATTTGCGCGAGCACGGCAGCCTGGAAATCGATGACGTGGCCGGCTGGCAGGCGGCGCTGGCCGCGGCGGGCGACAGGCCCGCGCTCGCGCAGCGCATGCAAACCCGCTTGCCGGTATTCCTGGCGGTGGTGCTCATCGCGGTCGCCGCGCTGGGTGCGTTCTACCGCTGGGGCACGCCATGGGCGGCAACCCAGGTCACGCGCCAGGTCCCGCTCGAATGGGAGACCGCGTTGTCACAGCGCGCACTGCGGGACATGGATCAATCCTGGCTCAAGCCCAGCAAGCTGCCCGCAGCCCGCCAGGCGCAGTTGCGCGAACGCTTCGACGCGCTGGCGCGCCAGCTCGAGCCGCGCCTGCAGCGCTACAGCGGCTACGCGCCGCGCCTTTCGCTGTCGTTCCGCTCCGGCCTGGGCGCCAACGCTTTCGCCCTGCCCGGGGGAACGATCGTCATGACCGATGGCCTGGTGGAAGCCGCGGCGCAGCAAGGCCTGGGCGACGACGCGCTGGTCGGCGTCCTGGCGCACGAGATCGGCCATGTGGTGCACCGGCACACCACGCGCATGCTGGTGGAGCAGGCGGTGCTGAACGTCGGGCTGGGCCTGGCGTTGGGCGACGTGTCGAGCCTCGTGTCGATCGGCGGCTCGCTGCTCACCGGCCTGGCCTATCGGCGCAACCACGAAACCGAAGCCGATTGCTTTGCCGCGGCCCTGATGCGCAAAGCCCAACTGCCCACGGAACCCATGGCCGACCTGCTGCTGGGCATGGAGAAGGAGCACAAGGCGGCGCCGGAGGATGGCGGCATGCTGGGCAGCCTTCTCAGCAGCCATCCGGCTACCGCGCTGCGCGCGCGGCAGCTCAAGCAAGGCCGGCTCGAAGGCTGTTGAGCCGCCGCTTGGCTGTCATTGCGGGCTTGACCCGATCATGTCCGTGATCCGGGTCAAGCCCGGATGACGGCTCGATAAAAAGTGTGAAGTCCGCCGATAAGCCGGATTCTGTGGCGTTGGACCTTCTTGCGAAGGCCCGACGTGACCGCCATTCCTCTGGGCCGCTTGTCGCCAAACAGCTCGGTGCTACCTACCCGTGAACTCGGCGGGCCGCCTCGACGTTCACCTACTTGGTATTGCTGCGCGTAGAGATTGCCCGTTTCACCCCCTTTGAAGCGAACTCAAAGGGACTCGTCTCTGTTGCTCTGATCCTCACCTCACGGTGGACAGGTGTTACCTGCTACGCTGCCCTGTGCAGTCCGGACGTTCCTCCAGTGCCTGGTTTCCCAGATTGCACCAGCGGCGGTCTGGCGGGCTTCACAAGGGTATTATCCGTCACCTCCTTCATTTGCCTGATCAACACGGGCCATAGGACGACATGATCAGACTCTCCGAAATCAAGCTCACGCTCGCCGAGGCGGAGCAACCCGAAGCCACGCTGCACGCGGCGGCCCGGCGGCTGTTGGGCCTGGACGCGGCCGAGATCGCCCGGGTCGAAGTCTTCAAGCGCAGCTTCGATGCCCGCAAGCCGATCCTCACCGCGGTGTACATCGTCGACGTCACGCTGGCGGACCCGGGTCGCGAAGCCGAAGTGCTCGCCAGGTTCCCGGACCACCCGCACATTGCGCCCACGCCCGACATGGAGTGGCGCCCTCCGGTGCAAGCCCCGTCGCCCTCGCCGATGCGGCCGGTGGTCGTGGGCTTCGGGCCGTGTGGAATCTTCGCCGCCCTGGCGCTGGCCCAAATGGGCCTGCGGCCCATCGTGCTGGAGCGCGGCAAGCCGGTGCGCGAGCGCACCAAGGACACCTGGGGACTGTGGCGCAAGAACGTCCTCAACCCCGAGAGCAACGTGCAGTTCGGCGAAGGCGGCGCCGGCACCTTCTCCGACGGCAAGCTCTACAGCCAGATCAAGGATCCGCGGCACCTGGGCCGCAAGGTGATGAACGAGTTCGTCAAGGCCGGCGCGCCCGCGGAAATCCTCTACGTCGCCCACCCCCACATCGGCACTTTCAAGCTGGTGAAGGTCGTGGAGAACATGCGCGAGCAGATCATCGCCATGGGTGGCGAGATCCGTTTCGAGCAGCGCGTCACCGACCTCCTGATCGAAGACGGCCACCTGCGCGGCCTCACCGTGCTGAACCAGGCCAGCGGCCAGAGCAGCGAGATGCGCGCCGACCACCTGGTGCTGGCGCTGGGCCACAGCTCGCGCGACACCTTCGAGATGCTGCACGAGCGCGGCGTGTTCCTGGAGGCCAAGCCCTTCTCCATCGGTTTTCGCATCGAGCATCCGCAGGGTGTGATCGACCGGGCGCGCTGGGGCCGTCATGCCGGCCACCCGCTGCTGGGAGCCGCCGACTACAGGCTGGTGCACCACGCCGGCAACGGCCGGTCGGTCTACAGCTTCTGCATGTGTCCGGGCGGCACCGTGGTGGCCGCGACTTCCGAGCCGCAACGGGTGGTCACCAACGGCATGAGCCAGTACTCGCGCAACGAGCGCAATGCCAATGCCGGCATGGTGGTCGGGATCGATCCGCGCGACTACCCGGGCGGGCCGCTGGCGGGCGTCGCCTTGCAGCGGCAGCTGGAATCGAATGCCTACGTCCTCGGCGGCGGCACCTACGAGGCGCCCGGCCAGCTGGTGGGCGATTTCCTCGCCGGGCGGCCGTCCACGCAGCTGGGGAGTGTCGAGCCCTCCTACAAGCCGGGCGTGAAGCTGGGCGACCTGCACGCCGCCCTGCCCGGCTATGCCATCGAAGCCTTGCGCGAAGCCCTGCCGGCGTTCGGGCGCAAGATCAAGGGCTTCGACATGCCTGATGCGGTGCTCACCGGCGTCGAGACGCGAACCTCCTCGCCGCTGAAGATTACCCGCGGCGAGGACTACCAGAGCCTGAACGTGCGCGGCCTCTACCCCGCCGGCGAGGGCGCCAGCTACGCGGGCGGAATCCTCTCGGCGGGGGTGGATGGAATCCGGGTCGCCGAAGCGGTTGCACTCAACATCATGAACAACGGACTATCCGTCAAGAGCTAGTCACCCTTCCATGACGTTCCAGATCAGGCGTCCGTTCCTTCGCCTGCGGCTGCTTCCGGAGGCTCCTTGGGCAAATGGATGCGGAACGTGGTGCCTTGGCCGGGTTCGGAGGCCACGTCGATGCGCCCGCCATGCCTTTCGACCACCTTTTTGCAGATCGACAGGCCGATGCCCGTTCCCTCGTAGCGGCTGCGGCCATGCAGGCGCTGGAAGATGACGAAAATGCGCTGGAAGTATTCGGGCGCGATGCCGATGCCGTTGTCGCTGACCGACACGATCCATTCCGTGCCGGCGTCTTCCGCCTGGACGCGCACCACCGGCACGGTGTTTTCCGCCCGGAACTTGATGGCGTTGCCGATGAGGTTCTGGAATACCTGCACCATCCCGGACTTGTCCGCGACGATCCGGGGCAGCGGCGAGCGCTCGATCACGGCGCCGCTGGTGCTGATCGCGTGGGCCAGGTTGGCCAGCGCGTCGTCCAGGGCGCGGTCGAGAGCCAACGGCTTCAGCTGGACGTTCGGGCGGCCGGCACGCGAATAGAGCAGCAGGTCGTCGATCAGCTGCTTCATCCGCTGCGCTCCCCCGACGATGTAGCCCATGAATTCGCGCGCATCCTGGTCGAACTGTTCGGAATACCTGCGCTCGAGCAGTTGCGTATAACTGGCGACCATGCGCAGCGGCTCCGAAAGGTCGTGCGACGTGACGTAAGCGAACTGCTCGAGCTCCTGGTTGGAACGCGTCAGTTCGGCGACCTTCTGCCGGATATCTTCCTCGGCCCGCCGCCGCTCGCTGATGTCGCGATGGTTCGAGACGATGATCCACCTGTCTTCGGAAACGAGGGCCTGCCTGCGAACCTCGCAGGGCACCGTAGTGCCGCTCTCGTGGCGCAGGTCCCACTCGGTCTTCTGCATGGCCGGGGCCTGGCGGATCACCTCGTCGAAAACCGGCGCCATCGCCTCCAGTGGGGGCCTGCGCACGCCGATAAGCTGCTCCCGAGGGACGCCCACCAGCCGGCTCATGGCGGGGTTGACGTACAGATAGGTCATGGACTCCCTGTCGGTGATTGCGATCGCATCCTCGCTCATCTCGATGGCCCTGGCCAGCCGCTCGATACTGCGCCTGCTCCCGAAGCCGCTCGGTCACGTCGCGGGCGGTCACCAGGATGACCCAGCGCTCGTCGACCCACAGGGCCTTGCGCCGCATCTCGAACGTTGCCGTGCCTCCACCGTTGAGCCGGCGCATCGGCTCGACCGTCTCGAGCGAGGCGGGCGCCACGGCGATCGCACTGTCGTATATCGAGGCGACCTCTTCGCGCGTCATGGTATCCGAACCCAACTTCCAGGGCTGCACATTCAGCAGGGTTTCGCGATCGATACCATGGAAGGCGAGGGCGGCTTCGTTCGCATCGATGTAGGCCATCCGCTCGCGGTCGACCAGGAGGATGTAGTCGGAACTGCTGTTCATCGCGTAGGCCAGCAGTTCCGTGCGCGCCTGGGCGGCCTTGCGCGCGGTGATGTCCCGCGCGTTCGACCACGATGACCCAGCGGCCGCCGATGCGGATGGCCTGGCGGTGGATTTCGCACAGCACGGGGCTGCCGTCGCGGCGCAGCAGCACCGTCTCCTCGGAGAGGGTGGCCGGCGCGTTTTCGATGACGTTGTCGTAGATCGCGGCGAGCTCCTCCAGGCTCCTGGCAGCTCGCGACGGGGGCGCGGGCGAGCAGCTCCTCGCGCGAGTAACCGAGCAAATTGCAAGCGCCGCGATTCACGGCGAGGTACGACATCGTCTCCCGGTCGATCAGCGCGATCGCATCGTCGCTGAAGTCCATCGCGGTGGCGAGCAGCTCCATCCGCTCGGTGGCCTTCTTGCGTTCGGTGATGTCCCGCAGGTTGGCGACGATCACCCAGCGGCCGTCCGAGGCGCGCAGCGCCTGCCTGCGCAGTTCGCAGGGTACGGCGGTGCCGTCCGCCCTGAGGACCATGCGTTCCATGGTCTCGGCGGCCGGTGACTGGGCGATGAGCTGGTCGTATTGCGCCTCCAGTTCGGCGCGGTCGGGGCCCAGCGGGTCGTCGTACGGACGCCTCTTCAGCAGGTCCTCGCGCGGCACGCCGACCAGCCGGCAGGCGGTCTCGTTCACGTCGAGGAACGTCATCGTCTCGCGGTCCACGAGGAAGACGGCGTCCTCGCTCAGGTCCAGCGCGGTCGCGAACCGCTCCATGCGGGCCTGCTGGCGCAGGCGCTCGGTCACGTCGCGGCCGGTGACGACGATGATCCAGCGCCCGTCGATGCGCAGCGCCTTGCGCCGGAGCTCGAACATCGCGGGCTCGCCTCCGTTCAGGCGCTTGACTGGCACGAGCGCTTCGTCCGGCGCGGGCGCCGAAGCGATGGTGTGGTCGTAGGCGGCGGCGAGCTGCTCAGGCCCGTCCAGGCCGACGATCTGCCACGGCGGGGTGCGCAGGAGCGATTCGCGGTCGATCCCATGGAAGGCCATCGCGGCTTCGTTCGCGTCGATGTAGGCCATCCGCTCGCGATCGATCAGCACGATGTAATCCGAGCTTCCGTTCATCGCGCTCGCCAGCAGTTCCATGCGCGCCTGCGCGGCCTCGAACCCGCCGGCGGCCCATTCGCCTGCCTCGTCATGCGATGGGTCCGACACAGCCGCAGGAACATCCGGTACGGCCGTTCCCCGGCGACGACCGACGCCCGAAGAGCGATGCCCGCACCGTCCAGGCGACGTCCGCGCAAGCACTGTGGCTTGTCGGAAGGCGAGGGCACCGGCTCGAAAATGGATCCAGTTCCAGTCCCACCAGCGACCGGTCGCCTGGGCTGCCCCATAAACAGCTGCCGCGCTGCGGCGTTCGCCTGGACCACGGGCCCATCATCGACCTCGAGCAGGGCTTCCGATGCGCAATCTTCTAGCGTGACCGGGGAAACGTCGTTCGGGATGAGCACGCCCACTTCGTAGTAAACACCGCCGACGGTCGAGTCACTGGGACGAAACCTGGGGGAAACCATCCTTTTTACCCGGTTTGCACGCTTGCATAGTCAGCACTAACTAGCAGCCAACTATATCCCAAGGGGTTTTATGTTGCTATGACGGCACTGGGCGGGCGCCGAATGCGACGCTGATCGGCCCCTCGATCGGGGCGATGGCGCTGCGCCAGCAGGCGCGCCAAAAAATCCAGGTGGCCCCGGAAGGCATGCGCAAGTTCCATCTGGGCGGGCTGGAAGTGAGCTATTCACCCGAGGACCACACGGGACCTGGGCTTCGCCGACCTGTCCATCATCGGCAACGA
>CAVRNE010000026.1:0-5669 GCA_963722025.1 uncultured beta proteobacterium | reverse complement strand
CTGCCGCAGGTGCCAGGCCCGCGGCCGCGTGAAGGCCTGGATGCCGTAGGTGGACAGCGTCAGGCCCACGCCCGAATCGCCGAAGCCGCTCCAGGGCAGGCGCGGGCTGACCCGGTCGCAGCAGTTCCAGTACAGGCTGCCGGCGTTGACGCGCGCCAGCACGGCATGCGCGCGCTCGCCGTCGGGCGTGTAGACGCCGGCCGTGAGGCCATAGCGCGTGTCGTTCATCAGGCGCACGGCTTCCTCGTCGCCCGATACCTTCTGGATGCCGATGATCGGGCCGAAGCTTTCTTCCTTCATCAGCTCCATGCGGTGATCGACGTTGCTGAAGACCGTGGGCGCATACCAGTTGCCGGGACCGGGCAGCCGTTGCCCGCCGGTGTGCAGCATCGCGCCCTTGGCCTTGGCATCGGCGACCTGCGCGTCCAGCACGTCCAGTTGCGGCGCGCGCGTGATGGCGCCGATGTAGGTGTCGTCGCTCATCGGGTCGCCCGCCTTCAAGCCCTTGACCGTCCTCCACGAACGCGGCGACGAAGGCATCGTGGATCTTCTCGTGCACATAGATGCGCTCGACCGAACAGCAGCTCTGGCCGGTGTTGTACATCGCGCCGTCGGCCAGCGATGCGGCGGCCGGCCCGGGATCCGCGTCGTCGCAGACATAGGTCGGGTCCTTGCCTCCCAGCTCCAGCTGCAGCTTCATGAAGCGCGAGCCCACCGCCTTGCGCGATGCGCGCGCCGGTCGCGTAGGAGCCGGTGAAGAACAGGCCGTCGATGTTCTGCTCCAGCAGCGCGGCGCCGACCGCGCCCGCTCCGACCAGCGGCACGAACACGTCCTGCGGCACGCCGGCCTGGTGCAGCAGGCGGGCGATCTCCAGCCCGGTGAGCGTGGCGTACTCGGACGGCTTGTAGAGCACGGCGTTGCCGGTCAGCAGCGCGGGCACGATCACGTTGCAGCCGACGAACCAGGGATAGTTCCAGGCCGAGATGTTGCCGACCACGCCCAGCGGCACGTGCTCGATCCGCTCCTTCATGCCGCCTTCGTCGTACACGGTCTCGGTGGCGATGGCCGTGTCGACCTTCGCCGAGGAAGAAGTCGATGCGCGCCCAGCAGGCCGTTGAGCTCGTTGCGCGACATCTTGATCGGCTTGCCGGTCTCGCGCGTCATGGTCACGGCCAGCGACTCCAGGTCGCGCACCACGCCTTCGCGGAAATGCGTCGATGCAGGCCTTGCGCTCGGCCAGCGAGCGCGCGGCCCAGGCCGGCTGCGCGGCGCGCGCGCTGGCCGCCTTGGCCGCGACCGAAGCCGCGTCGTCGGCCGGCAACCTCGGCGATCTTCTCGCCGTTGGCGGGGTTGTGGATGGCGAGTTGGCTCATGGGTTTCGCTTTGCTTTCTTCGACGGACGCGCGGCGGACAGGAAATCGTCCAGCAGCGCGGCGTCGTCGATGGTGTCGGAGCCTTGGCTGGTGAAACTCGGGATGCCACTGCACGGCCGCCAGGTACGGTTTGCCCGCGTCGCTGCGGCGGATCGCCTCGATCAATCCGTCCTCGTTGCTGATCGCTTCGACCTCGAAGCCGGGCGCCAGGTCCTTGATGGCCTGGTGATGGATGCTGTTGACCTTGACCCTGCCGGCATCGGGGTACAGCTCCGCCAGCCGCGAACCCGGCCTGATTTCCACGGTGTGGAAATTCCGGTCGTACACCGAGGCGTCGCGATGCTGCAGCGCCTGCGGCAACTGGGTCTGGATGTCCTGGTACAGCGTGCCGCCATAGGCCACATTGAGCAGCTGCAGTCCGCGGCAGACGCCGAACACCGGTTTGCCGTGCCGCTCGAAGGCGGCCACCAGGTCCATCTCGTATTCGTCGCGGATCTTGTCGCCGACCCATCTTTCCTGCAGCGGCTGCTCGCCATAACTCAGCGGCGAAACGTCGGCGCCGCCATGCAGCACCAGGCCGTCGAGCCACTGCGCGTAATGGTCCAGCGTGACGTCGCCGCGCTGCGTGGCACCCGTCGGGCTGGGAATCATCACCGCCAGCGCGCCGGTGGACATGACCCAGTGCGCGATCGACTGCTCCACGTACTGCAGGGTCTTGCCCGTGAACAACGGCCGTGCCGGATCGGCGTGCATGAAGCAGGCCGAGATGCCGATCTTCAGGCGGGCAGTCGCTGTTCATCGTCATGCGTCCTACATCGCTTCTTCGAACAAGCGCCGGAAATCCGCCGCGGTGCAGGGCCTGGGATTGGTCTGGTGGCAGATGTCGGCCACCGCGATTTCCACCAGCCGCGGGATCTGCTCGCGCTTGACGCCGTGCTCAGCCAGCTTGCCCGTGATGCCGGCGCGGTACTTGAGCGCCCGCAACCAGGGCACGAACTCCTCGCCGCCGCCCGGCACCTTGCAGACATGGGCCAGCTCATCGAATTTCTCCGGCGCGGCCTCCCAGTTCCAGGCCAGCACGGTGTCGATCATGAGGGCGTTGGCAAGGCCATGGTGCAGGTCGCACACCGCCCCCAGCGCATGCGCGCAGGAGTGCACCGCGCCCAGGTCCTTCTGGAAGGCGATCGCGCCCATCATCGACGCCATCATCATGTCGCCGCGCGCCTGCAGGTTGGACGGCTCGTTCACCGCCGTGAGCAGCGCGCGGGCGGCGATGCGCGTTCCTTCCAACGCGATGCCGTCGCACAGCGGATGGTAGGCCGGCGACAGGTAGCTCTCGATGTTGTGGGTCAGCGCGTCCATGCCGGTTGCGGCCGTGACATGCGCAGGCAGCCCGAGCGTGAGTTCCGGATCGGCGAAGACGATCCGGGCCAGCACCTTGGGGCTGAAGACGATGCGCTTCAAGTGCGTGTCGTCCTCGCTGATCACGGCGGAGCGGCCGACTTCGGAGCCCGTGCCCGCCGTCGTCGGCATCGCGACGAAATACGGCAGGTCCCGCTCGATGGCCCGCACCTGGGGATGGTCCCAGGCGTACTCGATGATGTGGCCCTCGTGCGTGGCGGCGATGCCGACCACCTTGGCCACGTCCAGCGCCGCACCGCCGCCGAAGCCGATCACGCAATCGGCGCGATGGGCCTTGAAGGCGGCCGCGCCCTCCATGACCTGGCTGGCGGTGGGATTGCCGAACACGCCGGCGAATACCCCCACTTCCAGGCCGGCGAGATGGCTCTTGAACTCGGCCAGCACGGGCAACGCGCCCAGCGCCTTGTCGGTGACGATCAGCGGGCGCTTCAGCCCCTGCGCCAGCAGATGCTGCGCCACTTCCTTGCGCGCGCCGGGGCCGAAGCGGATGGCGGTGGGAAAGGAAAAGCCGGTGATGCTCATGGTGGAGAGAGTTCCAGGTACATGTGATTCTTGGCGTAGGCGCGGCCGTCGACCTTGATCGCGCGCGGCTCGATGCCGAAGGAGCGGAAGCCGCAGCGCTCGTACAGGCGCAGGGCGGCGCCGTTACCCTCGGTCACCGTCAGCACCAGCAATTCCAGGCCGCGAGGCCCTGGCATCGTCGATCAATGCCTTCATCAAGCTCGCCTATGCCGCGCCCCGTCCGTTCGTGGGCCACATACATGCCCACCACCTTGGCCTTGTGGCGGTTCTTGGCCCGGGTTTCGCGTTCGAGGCCGACCATGCCGCACAACTCGCCGCCTTCGAAAGCACCCCAGAACTTGTTGTGATCGCTGCCCAGCCTTTTCCGCTGCAGCCTCGGGCGGGAGCTTCTCGTCTTCTTCGTAGCTGGACGTGAACGCCTGGGGAAATTCCCGCAGCGCGCGCAGCCGCAGAGTCCGGTAGCCGGTTGCGTCATTGGGCCCCAAGCGGCGGATGTCCATCAGATGATCTCGAAATACCGTTTCAACTCCCAGTCTGTCACACCGTCCAGCCACTGGCGCCATTCCCAGTCGCGGGTGGCTGCAAAGTGTTCGACGAAGGTATCGCCCAGGAAATCCCGTGCGATCTTGGAGTTGCTGAAATTGCGGGTGGTTTCGATCAGGGTGCGCGGCGCGCGCGGGATGTTCTCCGCGCCCTGGTTGGTGCCGGTGATCGGCGGCGCGGTGAGCTTCAACCCCTTCTCGACGCCGTACAGGCCCGCCGCGATCACGGCCGCCATGGCGAGGTAAGGATTGATGTCGGCGCCGGGGCAGCGCGTTTCCAGCCGGGTGGACTTGGCACTGCCCGCGATCAC
This sequence comes from uncultured beta proteobacterium, assembly GCA_963722025.1. Classification (GTDB taxonomy): domain Bacteria; phylum Pseudomonadota; class Gammaproteobacteria; order Burkholderiales; family Burkholderiaceae_C; genus Ramlibacter. The sequence goes on along the minus strand of CAVRNE010000026.1, from coordinate 1,498 downwards.
GCGAAAGCTGGCCGTGCGGTTGTCCATGCCCCAGGTCGGCTTGACCGGCGCCCAGAAGCCGTCCACCAGGCGCTTGTAGCTGTTGATGGTCGGCCAGAACATGGGCGCGAACTCCATCAGGCATTGGACCTGGCCGGCGAGATAGCTCTCGAAGAGCTTGCTCATCTTGCGCGGGCTCTTGGCGTCGTAGAACTGGTTGGCCTTGCCATCCGACAGGCTCTGGTGGATGTGGCCGCTGCAGCCCGGGTATTGCGCGCTCCACTTGGCCATGAAGCTGGGCATGATGCCGAAGCGCGCGCCGATTTCCTTGGCGCCGGTCTTGAACAGGATGGCGCGGTCGGCCTGCTCCAGCGCTTCGCTGAAAGCGATGGCGGCCTCGTAAACGCCCGGCCCGGTTTCGGTGTGCAGGCCCTCGATCGGCACGCGAAAGGCCAGCATCTCATCCATGATGGCGTTGAAGAATTCGCGGTTCTGGTTCAAGCGCAGCAGCGAGTAGCCGAACATTCCCGGCGTCAGCGTTTCCGGTCCCACGCCCTTCTTGGCCGCCCAGCTCTGCGGTGTCTCCAGGAAGTTGAACCACTCGTATTCCATGCCGGTCATCACCTGGAAGCCGAGTTTTTCGGCGCGCTTCAACACCCGCTTCAAGGTCTGGCGCGGGCAGATGGCGTAGGGTGTGCCATCGGTATTGATGAACTCGCCCAGGAAGAAATCGATGCCGCCGTCCCACGGCACCTGCCGATGGGTGTCCAGGTCCAGCCGCGCCAGCGCGTCGGGAAAGCCGTGCTGCCAACCCGTGACCTGGGCGTTGTCGTAGGTGACGTCGGTGCAGTCCCAGCCGAAGACCACGTCGCAAAAACCGAAGCCGCCTCCCGGCCCCTGCTCGGCCGCACCCTCGAACTTGTCCTTGTGCAGGTACTTGCCGCGCAACACGCCGTCGATGTCGCTGCAGGCGACCTTGACCTTGGCGGCGCCGGATTTGCGGATCGCGGCCAGGGCGGGGTGGACCTTGGTTGCCATGGCGTTTCTTTTCGAAAGGTTGTTGTCTCTGCACAGCCTACGGCAAAACCGCCCGGCTGTGGGGCGTGCGCCGCGTAACGGTTGAGTTGGGCTACATTGGGCTTTTACCCTGCCCATTGCGATGACACTGACCTGGACCGTCCTGGCGGCCGTGCTGCTGGGCGCTTTGCTGCACGCGAGCTGGAACGCGGTGATCAAGGCCAGCTTCGACAAGGAGCTGGACACGGCGGTCATGCACGGCACGGGCGCGCTGGTCGCGCTGCCTGCGGCGCTGGCGGTGGGCTGGCCGGCCGCCGAGGCCTGGCCGTACATCCTGGCCTCGGTGGCCATCCACCTCGGCTACTTCGTGACCCTGGCGGGCGCCTTGCGCCACGGCGACCTGGGCCTGGCCTATCCGCTGATGCGTGGCACGGCACCGCTGCTTGTGGCACTCGCGGCGACACTGGGCTTGGGAGAGGCGCTAGGCCCCTGGGCCTGGGCC
>CAVRNE010000025.1:0-176172 GCA_963722025.1 uncultured beta proteobacterium | reverse complement strand
CGCAAGGGTCCGGCATCCCCGGCGCCGCGCGCCGCGAGCGTCGAATCGATCGCCGGGTACCGCTTGCCGAGCGAGCTTTCCACCGGCGGGTAGCGTGCGAGCATGGGACCGTTGCGGTGCAGCAAGGTCACTTTCGTTCCGGGGTTGACCCGAATGTCGCGGTAGAAGTCCTGGAAGTAGGAAACCAGCCCGCGTGCACCGATCAAGCCGGCGAATTCGCCCGACGGTTTCTCCAGGCGGCGGCCGAGCGGCAGCGCCCACACGCCGTCGTCGGCGCGCATGACGTTGGCGATCCCCAGCTCGGCTTTCGGGTCGGCGCGCATCGCATGAAAGCCCGTCAGATCGGCGATGCTGCGCATCGTCGTGTCCGACGGCTCCCACGACAGCGCGACCGCGCTGCCGTTCGCGTCGTACAGGCCGAAGCCGTCGATCTGCTTCAAGCCGACCGATAGCTCGCGCAGATAAAGGTGCAGATCGTCCGGGCTCAGCCGGTCGAGGCGGCCGCGCTTGTACTCGGCGGCGACGTGGCGCAGCACCACGTCGACGGCCTGCACGCTGCGCGCGGTCTGCTCGGCGATCACGCGCGCCTGCGTCTCCAGCTCGCGATTGGTGTCGTCGGCCGCGACGTGGTAGCCGCGCACGACGTCCCACACCGCCATTGCCGCGATCGCGGCAATGAACAGGCCGCCGAACCAGGGAATGCGCTGCCACGACCGGCCACGCTGCGCGCTGCCCCATCGGGTTTGCGCGTTGCGGCCCTTGCATTCGGCATTCTCCACGCGTCTGGTTTGCGCTCGCGTTTCGACACCCGGCATCTTCATTACATCTGTAATTTGATCCGCGACCCTATCGAATGATGAGTGCGTTGAACGCTTCGGCACCCGAACGCTGCCCGGACATGTTGACGCATTGCAATCGAAATTGGAGGGGCAGCGCCGCGAAACCGTCACGCAATGGCGCCCCCGTGCAATGAGGCATGTTCCAATTCCTGGGGGATTTCGTGATGGACGATCTCTTGCGTGCCCGCAGCGGCGTCCTGCTCTACTTCGTAGCGCCGCGCGACGGCACGAAACCGCGCCGCGAAGCGGCAGCGGGGCCGATCGACCGCGTCCTGGCGACGCTCAGGCAATGGCGCCAACGTACGCGCTCGCGCCGCGAGCTGGCCGGTCTCGACGACTACCAACTTCGCGACTTCGGAGTGTCGCGGTCGCAAGCCCAGTTCGAGAGCGGCAAGCGCTTCTGGCAAGCCTGAACACCGCCGTACGCCAGTTGCCAACGCGGGGGAGCAGGACTATCAGCGATTGGCCTTTCCAAAGAGTAGGAGCCATGGATCCATTGACCGCCTGGTTGCTTGCATGGATCGGCGTGAGCGTGATCAGCCTCGCGGCGGTCGCCCTGATCATCGTGGCCGAAATGCGGGATCATGCTCGGCAATTGATCACCCGTCGGGTGCATCGCTGCGCGCGGCTCTGAAACAGCCACTCGTCACGAGGGCAGCGCAGTCTTGCCGCCGATCCGTTCGACCAGGCCATTTCGGTATATCGATTCCATCCACCTTCACCCCAGGAGAGCACACCATGCCCACTACTTTGACCCCCTACTTGAGCTTTGGCGGCAACACCCGCGAAGCCTTTGCCTTCTACGAGAAGGCGCTAGGCGCCAAGATCGAGACGATGATGAGCTACGCCGATATGCCCAGATCGGCCGCAGGCGACGGCGGTTGCGGCGACGGCCCGCCGCCCAGCGGCGAGGGCATCATGCATGCCTGCCTGGTGCTGCCCGGTGGCGCGATGCTGTTTGCCGGCGACACCCCGCCAGGCATGCCGTACGAGGGCATGAAGGGAGTGATGCTCGCCCTCCAGTACGACACCACCGACCAGGCCCATGGCGTCTTCGACGCGCTGTCGCAGGGCGGCAAGGTGACGATGCCGCTGGCGCCCGCCTTCTGGGCCAAGACCTTTGGCATGCTCACCGATCGCTTTGGGGTGAGCTGGGCCGTCAATGGCGAACCCATCGCGTTCAGTTAGTTTCAGCTCAAGTCCGAGAGCAGCCGGCAATAGAAAGCGTCACCGCCAATCCGAAATTGCACACCAAAGACCTCGGCGGCAACGCCCGCACTGAGGAAGTCACCAATGCCGTGTGCGCCCTCGTTGCCCAGAATGCCAGCAAAGCATCCAACACCAAGGAGACAGCATGAAAGTCGGAATCAGCAAGTGGATCGGCATCCTGTGCCTGGCGGCGGCACCGGCAGCGATGGCGCAAGCCTGCCCCGACAAGAACATCATGTACTGGCAGGCGTTTCCGCCCGGCGGCGAATCGGACTTGTCCGCGCGGCACCAGCAGGTGGTGCTGAAGAAGAAATGCCCCGCGATCGAGACCATCGTCCAGTACAAGGCCGGCGCCGGCGGCGGGCTGATGTGGTCGCAGATGAACTCGCTGCCGGGTGACGGCCTGAACGTCGTCGGCGTGAACCTGCCGCATATCGTGTTCCAGCCGATCGAAGGCGAGGTGCAGTACAAGACCGCCGACGTCACGCCGGTGTTCTGGTTCCACTTCACGCCCGACGCGCTGGTGGTGCCGGAGGCCAGCCCCTACAAGACCTTCGCCGATTTCATCGCGGCCGCCAAGAAGGAGCCGGGCAAGATGAACCTGGGCGGCTCGGGCCGCAACTCGGCCAATCATGCATCGCATGAGCGCCTGAACGCCGCGTTCGGCATCAAGAGCACGTATGTGCCCTACAAAGGCACGGGCGACATGTCGCTGGCGGTGGTGGGCAACCAGGTCGACGGCGCCGTGACTTACACGGCCTTCGCCGTCAACAACAAGGGCAAGGTCCGGGCCCTGGCCGTGGCGATGGAAAAGCGCCACCCGCTGATGCCTGATGTGCCCACGTTCCGGGAACTGGGCGTGGATTGGGTGGATGGCGCCTACCGCGGCATCGGCGTGCCCAAGTCGACCCCGACGGCGGAGCGCAAGAAGCTGTCCGACCTGTGGGCATCGCTCAACAACGATCCCGAGATGAAGGAGCTGGCGGCCAAGAGTGGCTTCGAGCTGATCAACGTGGGCGTGGAGCAGATGGATGAGTTCATGCGCGACAAGGCCAAGCTCTACACCGAGGGTGCGAAGATGCTGGGGCTGGGCAAGAAGTAGGCTGCCGGGCTTATGGCCGCGCTGGCTTGGACAGCGCTTTCCACGCTAGCCTTGGACAGCGCGTTTCTGTAGACTTTCCCAAGACAACCTCAGGAGACTGACATGCGTTGTTCCCACCTCCTTGTTTCCCTCGCCCTGCTGGGCGCCTCCGGTGTGGCGCTGGCCAGCCACTGCCCCATGGACATGAAGGCCATCGATGAAAAGCTGGCGACCAAACCCACGCTGAGCGCCGACGACGCCGCCAAGGTGAAGAAGATGCGGGCCGATGGCGAGGCCTTGCACAAAGCCGGCAAGCACTCCGAGTCGGAGAAGACTCTCGGCGACGCCCGGAAGATTCTCGGGATCTGAAGCCCGCCAAGACCGCCGGCGGTCAACCGGCCGCCGTGCTGGCTGCGCGGGGCAGCGACAGCGCGACGAAATCCACGAACGCGCGCACGCGTGCGCTGGCCTGATGGCGTTGCGGGTACACCGCGTAGATGTCCGCGTTGGGCGTGTGGTACTGGGGCAATAGCGCCACCAGCCGGCCGCTGCGCAGGTAGCGCTCGATGTCCCATTCGGCGCGCATCAGGATGCCGTGCCCGTCCAGGGCCCAGCTCACCGCGATCTCGCCGTCGTTGGTGGTGAGATTGCCGCGAACTTTCACGCTTTCCACATGCGCCCCGCGCCCGCGCGCCAGCCGCAGCAGCCCGTAAGCCTCTTCCCCCTGCCGGATGCTGATGAAATTGTGATGCGCCAGGTCGGCAGGAACCTTGGGCTCGCCATTGCGGGTGAGGTAGGCCGGGGACGCGCACAACAGGCGGCGGTTGGGCGCGATGTGGCGTGCAATGATGCGCGCATCCGGAGGCGGACCGAATCGGATGCAGACATCGAAGGCGTCCTCCGACAGCGGCGGCGGGTCCACCGACAGCTGCAGCCTGACGTCCACTCGCGGGTACTTGCGCACGAATCGGGAAATGACCGGCGCGATGTGACTGCGCCCGAACCCCAGTGTCGCGTTGACCCGCAGCTGGCCGCTGGGCGTCGACTTCGACAGGCCCAGCATCTGTTCCATGTCGTCTATCTCGCCCAGGATCGTGCGCGCCCGCTCGAGATACAACTCGCCTTCGGCTGTGAGGCTCATCCGCCGCGTCGTGCGATTGAGCAACGATACGCCCAGGCGCGCCTCCATCTGCGCGAGGCGTTTGCTGACTGCGGGCGTCGTGATGCCCTGTTCGCGGGCCGCGGCACTGAGGCTGCCGGCCGCGACCAGAACCGAAAAGAACCCCAGATCGGCGGGTTGGATGGCAGCGCTCATCGGTCTTCGATTGTTGAATTCAAGTTAACAATGGATTCACTTTAGCGGTGCGACGGGACGCTGTCCAGAACCTACAGTCATGCCATACCAGCAACCCGCACACGGAGATCATTCATGAAGACCTACGCAATAGCCACCATTCCGGGCGACGGCATCGGCAAGGAAGTCGTACCCGCCGGCCAGGAAGTGATGCAGGCGCTCGCCGCCGGCAGCAACGCGTTCCGTTTCGAGTTCGAAAACTTCGACTGGGGCGGCGATTATTTCCGGGCCCACGGCGTCATGATGCCGGAGGACGGCTTGAAGGCGTTGCGCGACAAGGACGCCATCCTGTTCGGCTCCGCCGGCGATCCGCACATCCCGGACCATGTCACCCTGTGGGGCTTGCGCCTGAAGATCTGCCAGGGCTTCGACCAGTACGCCAATGTGCGTCCCACCCGCATCCTGCCGGGCATCGACGGTCCGCTCAAGCGTTGCAAGCCCGAAGACCTGAACTGGGTGATCGTGCGCGAGAACTCGGAAGGCGAATACTCGGGTGTGGGCGGCCGGGTGCACCAGGGCCATCCGATCGAGGCGGCCACCGACGTATCGATGATGACCCGCGCCGGTGTCGAGCGCATCATGCGCTTTGCGTTCAAGCTGGCCCAGTCGCGTCCCCGCAAGCTGCTCACCGTGATCACCAAGAGCAACGCGCAGCGCCATGCGATGGTGATGTGGGACGAGATCGCCCTTCAGATCTCGAAGGAGTTTCCCGACGTCAAGTGGGACAAGGAACTGGTGGACGCATCGACGGCGCGGATGATCAACCGGCCCGCCTCGCTCGACACCATCGTCGCGACCAACCTTCACGCCGACATCCTGAGCGACCTGGCCGCCGCACTGGCAGGCAGCCTGGGCATCGCCCCGACCGGCAACATCGACCCGGAGCACCGCTACCCGTCGATGTTCGAGCCGATCCACGGCTCCGCCTTCGACATCATGGGCAAGGGATTGGCCAATCCCGTGGGCACGTTCTGGTCAGTGGTGATGCTGCTCGAGCACCTGGGTGAGAACGAGGCCGCGGGCCGCGTCATGCAGGCCATCGAGCGTGTCACCGCCAATCCGAAGCTGCACACCGGGGACCTGGGTGGCAAGGCGACGACGGCCGAGGTGACGCGCGCCGTATGCGAAGAACTCACCGGCAGCGCGAGCAAGCGACTGGCGGCCTGACCCGACGGGGCGCGCAGCGCGCCCCCTGATTTCCCAGCAAGCAAACCCGCGGCCGGCCGCTGCCGGCCTCGCGCCCATTCGCGCCCAAGGAGTTAACGATGCGCCGAAACAAGAACGCGAAGATCATCGCCACGCTCGGTCCCGCCAGCGATGACCGTGCGACCATCCAGGCCTTGTTCGAGGCCGGGGCGGACGTGTTCCGGCTGAATTTCAGCCATGGCGTTCACGAGGATCACCGGCGCCGGCTGGAACTGATTCGCCAGGTCGAACAGGACAGCGGCCGGCCTATCGGTGTCCTGCTCGACCTGCAGGGGCCGAAGCTGCGCATCGGGACCTTTGCCGACGGCCCGGTGATGCTGAAGGAGGGCGCTTCGTTCCGCCTCGATCTCGACGCCGGAACTCCAGGCAACGGCGCACGCGTCAGCCTGCCGCACCCGGAAATCTTCGCCGCCCTGAAAGCCGGAACCAACCTGTTGCTGGACGACGGCAAGATCCGCTTGCGCGTCACGGACTTCGGCCCCGACTTTGCCGAGACCGTTGTCGTGGCGGGCGGCGCGTTGTCCAACCGCAAGGGCGTGAACGTGCCGGATGTGGTGCTCCCCCTTTCGGCGATGACCGACAAGGACCGCGCCGATCTCGACTACGGGTTGAAGCTGGGGATCGACTGGGTGGCAGTGTCGTTCGTGCAGCGGCCCGAAGACATCGTCGAAGTCAAGGCCATCGTCGCGGGTCGCGCCGGCATCGTTGCCAAACTGGAGAAGCCCGCGGCCATCACTCACCTGGAAGCGATCGTCGCCGAAACGGACGCCGTCATGGTCGCGCGCGGCGACCTGGGTGTGGAAATGCCGGCCGAACAGGTTCCCTCCATCCAGCGCCAGATCGTCCGCGCTTGCCGCCGTGCCGGCAAGCCCGTCATCGTGGCAACCCAGATGCTCGAATCCATGATCGGCTCCCCCGTTCCGACGCGGGCCGAGGCGTCCGATGTGGCCACCGCCATCTATGAAGGCGTGGATGCGGTCATGCTCTCGGCCGAGTCGGCCAGCGGGCGGTTTCCGCTCGAGGCGGTGCGGATGATGAACAGCATCATCGCGCACACCGAGAGCGACCCGAGCTATCGCGACGGAATCGACGCGTCACGAACCGAGCCGCTTGCCGTCGCAGCCGATGCGATCGGGCACGCATTGCGCGAGGCGACGCGGCTTTTGCAAGCCGCTGCGACGGTCGCCTATACCAGTTCCGGCTACTCGGCCATTCGCACGTCCCGCGAGCGGCCTCGCGCGCCCATCATCGGCATGACGCCGCGCCTGGCAACCGCTCGCCGCCTGGCGCTGGTGTGGGGAGTCCACGCCGTGCTGTGCCACGACGTGGCGGACGTGCCGGAAATGAGCGAACTGGCTTGCCGCACCACCTTGCGAGAAGGATTCGGCAAGGTCGGAGAGACCATCGTCATTTCCGCCGGCATGCCCTTTGGCACGTCGGGCACCACCAATCTCCTGCGCATCGCGCAGATCGACTGATTTCGTTCCTACCCCCTAAGGAGACACCCATGAAGCACCTTCCCACCAGGCAATTGCGTCGCGTGATGCTCAAGGCCGGCGTCGCGGCCGCGGCGCTTTGCGTCCAGGGCGCCTTTGCCCAGGCATGGCCGGCCAAGCCGATCAGCCTGATCGTGCCATTCGCCGCAGGCGGAACGACCGATGTGCTGGCGCGGGCGATCGGGCAGGAGTTGTCCAAAAGCCTGGGCCAGCCGGTCATCGTGGAAAGCAAGCCTGGAGCCGGCGCCACGCTGGGCGCCGATTTCGTAGCCAAATCCAAGGCCGACGGCTACACGTTCCTGATGGGCGCGGTACACCACACCATCGCGACGAGCGTCTACAAGAAGCTGCCTTACGACTTCCAGAAGGACCTGGCGCCCGTCAGCATCGTGGCCTTGGTCCCCAATGTGCTCGTGGTCAATCCGGGCGTGCCCGCCAAAAACGTGGCGGAGCTGCTCGCACTGGCGAAGGCGCAGCCGGGCAAGCTTGCATATGGTTCCAACGGCAACGGCACGGGCCAGCACCTGATCGGCGCACAGTTCGAAGCCATGGCAGGGGTGCAAATGCTGCACGTGCCCTACAAGGGAAGCGGCCCCCTGACGACCGACCTGCTCGGCGGCCAGATCGCCATGTCCTTCGACACCATCACCCCCGTGCTGCCGCATATCAAGGCGGGCAAGCTGCGGGCGCTGGCCATCACGACCAACAAGCGCTCTGTCGCCCTGCCGGACGTCCCTACGCTGGACGAGTCCGGGCTCAAGGGGTTCAACCTGGGAACCTGGTTTGGCGTGCTCGCGCCGGCGGCCACGCCCCAGCCCATCGTCGAGCGGGTCAACAAGGAGATCGTGCGGATCGTCAATCTCCCGGACTTCAAGAAGAAGATGGAAGAAATCGGTGCGGAGCCGATTGGAAACAGCCCCGAGCAGATGGCCAGGCAGATCAAGGAAGATACGGATCGGTTCGCAAAGCTCGTCAAGGATGCGAAAGTCGCTATCGAGTGAATGCCGGCGTGGGAGCGGCCGCCCGGCAAGACGCTCGCGGCGGCTGGTTACCAGCGGGTTACGGCGTCACAATGTGCGTGGAGACCGATGCCATGACCGCACCCAACCCGACCACCGAACCCCACCGCTTCCTCGAACACCTGTACCAGGCCGCGGTGCGGCGCGCCTTGCCGCTGCACAACACGGCGGCGTTCCTGCCACCCCCGCCCAAGGGCCGCACCATCGTGCTCGGCGCCGGCAAGGCCGGCGGTTCCATGGCTCAGGCGGTGGAAGCCCTGTGGCCCGCCGATGCGCCGCTGGAAGGCCTGGTGGTTACGCGCTACCACCACATTCCGCCGCGCCCCGAGGGACTGAAAAAACGCATAGAGATCGTCGAAGCCTCACACCCCGTGCCGGACGCGGCGGGGCTCGCGGCGGCGCAGCGCATCCTCGGCATGGCGCAAGGCCTTACCAAGGATGACCTGGTTCTCTGCCTGATTTCCGGCGGGGGTTCGGCGCTGCTGACGTTGCCGGCCGAGGGGCTGACGCTGGAGGACAAGCAGCGCATCAACCGCGAGTTGCTGAACTCGGGCGCGAACATTACCGAGATGAACTGCGTGCGCAAGCACCTGTCGCGCATCAAGGGCGGCCGCCTGGCCGCGGCCTGCGCGCCGGCCAAGGTGGTGACGCTGACCATCAGCGACGTGCCGGGCGACGACCCGGCTGTCATCGCCAGCGGCCCCACGGTTCCCGACGCCACCTCCTGCGCCGACGCCATCGCCATCCTGCAGCGCTACGGCATCGAAGTGCCGGGTGCGACCATGAGCCTGCTGGAGCAGGGCGCGCTGGAAACGCCGAAGCCGGGCGACGAAGTGTTCGCGGGCCACGAGGTGCACATGATCGCCACGCCCCAGCAGTCGCTGGAAGCCGCGGCCGAGGAAGCTCGTGCGGCGGGCCTGGAGGCCTACATCCTCAGCGACGAAATGGAAGGAGAGTCGCGCGAAGTGGGCAAGGTGCATGGGGCGCTGGCGCGTGCGGTCGCGCAGCGCAGCCAGCCGTTTCGCAGGCCCTGCGTGATCCTCTCCGGTGGGGAAACCACCGTCACGGTGAAGAAACAGCCCGAGGGCACGCCCAGAGGGCGGGGCGGCCGGGCCGGCGAGTTCTGTCTGGGCCTGGCCCAGGCGCTGCAAGGCCAGGCCGGTGTGTGGGCGCTGGCGGCGGACACCGACGGCATCGATGGCATGGAAGACAACGCCGGCGCCCTCGTCGCGCCCGAGACCCTGTCGCGCGCCATGTCGCTGGGCATGAAGATCGACCAGTACCTGGACCGCAACGACGCCTATGGCTACTTCCGGATGCTGGACGACCTGGTGATCACCGGACCCACCCACACCAACGTCAACGATTTCCGGGCGATCCTGGTGCTCTGACCCAGCGCAGGGCTTGCGCCATGAAACGTCGCACGTTTCTCTTCCAGCTCGCATCGCCGTTGGTCGCGGCGGTGGCGATGGCGCAAACCGCGGCAGCGGCAAGGCCGGTCTTCAAGGCAATTCCATCGTCCGGCGAAGAGCTTCCGGTGGTGGGCCTGGGCAGCTGGATCACTTTCAACGTGGGCAACGACCCGACAGCGCGAGCCAACTGCGCCGAGGTCATGCGCAACTTCTTCGAGATGGGCGGGCGGCTGATCGATTCATCGCCGATGTACGGTTCCTCCCAGGGCGTGATCGGCGAGGGCTTGCGCAAGCTGGGCATGCCGCGCGGGCTGTTTTCGGCGGAGAAGGTGTGGACCTCCTCCGGCGGCGCGGCGCAGATCGAAGCATCACGCCGGCTCTGGCAGGTGCCGCGATTCGACCTGCTGCAGGTGCACAACCTGCTGGCCTGGCAGGAGCAACTGCCCCTGCTGCTTTCCATGAAGGCGGCCGGACAACTGCGATATGTGGGCATCACCACCTCGGAGGGCAGGCGGCACCGCGAGATCGAGCAGGTCATGCGCGGCCATCGCATCGATTTCGTCCAGCTCACCTACAACCCCCTCGACCGCGAGGCCGAACAGCGGCTGCTGCCGCTTGCGCGCGAGCGCGGGATTGCGGTGCTGGCGAACAGGCCATTTCGGGAAGGCGCGCTGCTGCGCGAATTGCAGCGCCAACCCCTGCCGGCCTGGGCGCGCGAGATCGATTGCGTGAGCTGGGCGCAGCTCGTCCTGAAATTCATCGTGTCGCATCCGGCGGTGACCTGCGCCATCCCCGCTACCAGCAGCGTGGCCCATGTGCGCGAGAACATGGCTGCGGCCGTCGGGCGCATGCCCGACGAGGCCATGCGCCAGCGCATCGCCCAGCACATCGAGAAGCTTTGAGCGATGTCCGAGTGGTGGACCTACCGGCTCTCGGACTTCCTCATGTTCTCGCCGCCGGTGTACTGGCGCCTGGTCGAGCGCTACAACCGGGAGGCCTGGCCCCTGCACCTGTTGATGCTGGCCGCGGGGTTGCTGCTGCTGTGGCTGGCAGCCACGAGGCCGGCCGCGGCGGCCCGCCCGGTAGCGGGCGCTCTCGCGGCGATCTGGCTTTGGGTCGGCTGGTCTTTTCACCACCAGGCCTATGCCCAGATCAATTGGGCGGCCGAATACGCCGCCATCGCGTTCGCGATCCAGGCCGTACTGCTGGTGGCTTTGGGTGTCGTCCATCCGCCCGGCGCGGCGGCGAGCACTCGTCCCCAGTTTCGACGCGTTGGCTTGGCGCTGGCCGCAGCCGGAATCCTTCTCTATCCATGGGTCGGGCTCCTGGCCGGACGGCCATGGGGCCAGGCCGAGGTGTTCGGCATGATGCCGGAGCCCACCGCGCTTGCGACCCTGGGCCTGTTGCCGGCCACCGGCCAGGCTCGCCGCGCCTGGCTCGCGGTGATACCGCTGGTGTCGCTGATCGTTGGCTGGGCGACGCTCTGGCAATTCGCTAGCTGAGCAGTTCCTTGTTAAAGTCGGGACCGTTCGCATGAGGAGCCTCTATTGAAACCGACGCCGTCGTCCGCCACCAGCAAAACCAAAGCCGCGCTCGAGCGCGTCGATCGACAAGCTCGGCAGGCGCATCAAGGAGTTGCGGACCTTCGAAGTTTCGGCGATCGACGGGCGCTGGGATCCGGCCCTCGAAGCCCTGCAAAAGAGCGTGAACTCGACGCTCGCCGATATCCTGGGCGCCGGCACGCCGGAGTACAAGCAGCACCTGATCGCTCCCCTCGATTCGGGCATCGATCCCAATTTCGGCGACCGCTTGTCGCTGGAAGAAGTGCAGCGAGGCATCAAGACCGCCATTGACGAGGCCATTGCCAATCTGGACGCAGTCAAGAAGCTGCTGACCGACCGCTTCGAGGGCAAGGTCGTTGCCGCGCCGCCACCGACGCCTGCGCCGACACCCGCGCCGACACCCGCACCGACGCCTGCACCGACTCCCGCACCGACGCCCGCACCGACGCCCGCACCGACGCCCGCACCGACGCCTGCACCGACGCCCGCACCGACGCCCGCACCGACGCCCGCACCGACGCCTGCACCGACGCCCGCACCGACGCCCGCACCGACGCCCGCACCGACGCCCGCACCGACGCCCGCACCGACGCCCGCGCCGACACCCGCACCGACACCAGCCCCGAAACCCACACCCATGCCGTCATCTGCACCAACGCCTGTTCCAACCCCGGCGCGCGCCGCGTCGCCTGTCGCACGGGCGCGCGGTCGCCGGATCGCCATCCTCGGCCAGCGCGCCGGCGCCGCCAGTGAGGCGGTATCCGGATTCGTGACACAACTCGGCCTGGAAGCAATTCCCCTGCGCGATCCGTCAGATACCGCCGGCGGCGCCTATATCGACAGGCTCGATGCCTTGCGCGGCGTGGATTACGCCATCGTCCTGCTATCCGAAGGCGAAGGCGCGCTGCTGGAGATCGGGTTCCTGCTCGGCGCAATCGGCCGCGCCCGGATGTGTTTCGTCGTTGCCGGTAACCCGGTGCCGGCGCCACACTGGGAAGGAGTGGCTCGCCATGCGATCGATGACGCCGGGTTGTGGCGCCTGTTGCTGGCGCGCGAGATGCGCCAGGCGGGCCTGGATGTCGATATGAACCGCGCTCGAGTCTGGAGCTCATTCGCAGAGCGCGCGGATGCTGCCGGGAATCGGCAGCGCGCGAATGCCCGTGGGATCTCCCTCGCGCCGCCCGGCGAAAATGCGAACCTCGTCGCATTCCATGATCGCATCGTCATTCCTCGTGACCCGGTAGCGCTGCACGAAACTCTTGCCGCGCCACTCGGCGACCGAGGTGTGGATCTGCAGCACGTCGCCGTAGCTTGCCGTCTTGATGAATTTCGCGTGCGTGTCGACCAGAGGCGTGCCGATGATGCCCATCGTTTTCTCGGTCTCGTGCCAGGGCGGCACCCCGCATTCCACGAAGAAATGCCGGGAGGCGGCATCGATCCAGCGGAAGAAATTGGGAAACCAGACGATGCGCGCCGGATCGCAGTCGCCGAACTCGACGCGCTGGGTGTAGACGATTTCTTTTGCCATGGGTGTGATTTTTAGTCCGCCCGAATCTTGCGTTCCTTGATGATCGCACTGAAACGCCTGGAGTCTTCCGCCGCCTTGGCGCCGAACTCGGCCGGGGAGAGCGGCAGCGCCTCGCCGCCCAGGGCGAGGATCCGGTCCTTCACCGCCTGGGTGCCCAGGATGCGGTTGATGTCGCGGTTAAGGCGGATGACCACGTCGGCCGGCGTGCCGGCCGGTGCGTAGAAGCCGAACACCGTGTCCGCGTCGAAGCCCTTGAGGCCCGCCTCGTCGAGCGTGGGCACGCTGGGGAACATGGGGGAACGCTTGGGGCTGCCCACCGCCAGCAGCTTGAGCTTGCCCGCCTTGACCTGTTGCAGGCCGATGCCCGGGTCGAAGTAGTAGTCGAGCTGGCCCGCCAGCAGGTCCTGCAACGCGGGTGCCGCGCCGCGATACGGCACGTGCACCGCGAAGAGTCCCGCCTGGCTCTTGAACATTTCGCCGGCCAGATGCGGCGAGCTGCCGCTGCCCGGCGAGCCATAGGAAAGCTTGCCGGGATTGGCCTTCACGTAAGCGATGAAGTCCTTGATGTTGTCGGCGGGGATGGAGGGCTTGACGACCAGATACACCAGCACCCGCGCGGCCGCGGCCACCGGCACCAGGTCCTTGGCCGGGTCGAACGCCATGCGCGGGTAGATGTGCGGATTGACCGAGACCATGCCGCCCGAGCTCATGAGCAAGGTGTAGCCGTCGGCCGGCGACTTCGCCACCACTTCGCCGCCGATGTTGCCGTTGGCCCCGGCGCGGTTTTCCACCACCACCGGCTGGCCCAGCGCTTCCTGCAGCGGCAGGCCGATGGCACGCGCCAGCTGGTCGGCCGCGCCGCCCGGCGGGAAGTTCACGATGACCTTCACCGGCTTGCTGGGCCAGGCCTGGGCGAAGGCCGCGGGCGCGGCCAGGCCCATGAAGAGCAGGCAAGCCGCCAGAGCCAAGCGGCGGGTGAGGGGATGCAAGGGTTTCATGCGGGTCTCCTTTGGTTGTTTGACTTACGCTGCGGTCTGCGAATTCAGGGATTTGGGCTTGCGCACGAAGCGGATCGGCTGCTCCTTGACCGGCCGCGCCGGCGCGCCGTGGGCCACCAGTGCCGCGTCCAGGTTCTTGCCCGCATCATCGGCCAGCGCCGCATCGCGCGCCGCAGCGACGGCTTTCGGCGCTCGCTTCGGCTGACGGCCCCTGCGCCAGATGATCCAGCACATGCAGCAGGTTCTCCTTGCCGCGTTCATTGGTCGCGCCATAGCCCTTGATGAGGCGCCCGCACAAGGCGATCTCGTGGCCCAGCTGCCAATGCCGGCGCGTGCCTTGGACGACGCCCGCCAGCCATTTGTCGATCATCGATTGTTCAATGGCATAACGGCTGCCGCGCACCCGCAGCCACTTGAGGCCGGCCAGCACGCGCAGCGCGAGCATTCCGCAGATGCTGTGCGTGCCCACCTTCAGCGGCAGGGCCCACGGCTGCTTGCCCTTGCGCACCCGCGCGCGGTCCCAGCGCACCAGCCTGGAGGCCATGGCCGGGGCAGCAGCGCGGCGAATTCCGGAATGCCGGGCTTGAAGTGGTCGTAGACCTTGAGCAGGTCGTCCTCGCCGGCCTTGACTTCGCCCTTGACCCGCTCCCAGCGAGTGGTCCGGCTCTTGAGGTCCGCGACCCGCACGATGTCGTCGAAGGCCATCCACAGCGCCAGCCAGCGTGCCATTTCACGCGTGGTGGCGAAATTCCGCGACGCCCGCCGGGTCGGCGGCGCGTTCGGCCTGCAGCACTTGTTGCAGGCGCTCCAGGTAGAGATTCGCGTAAGCCGGGCCCTGGTACTCCAGCATGCGGGCATGGCCGAGGGCCAGCATGTCGTGGGTCTGTGCCGGGAAATGCTGTACGGCGCTGTCATTGCGGGCTTGACCCGCAATCCATCTTCGCGCGCCAACGTGGATGCCGGATCGAGTCCGGCATGACAGCCATTTGCGCAGCCACGCTCGAACCCCTTCGCAAATCCCCGCAGGCTGGCCTCCGCGCCCTTGCCGCCGCGCGCGCACAACGGCTTCATAGTCCTCACGCGCAAACGGAAACAGCCCGCTGCCGGCAACCGCACCCAGCATCACGGCGCTCACCACCGTTCCCGCTTCCGCCGCCACGGCGCCCATGTCGAACACGTGATGCCGGCGGCTGAACTGCTGCACCACTTTCGTCAGCTCGGCGCTGTCGGCCCGGCCGTCGGCAAGCTGCATGCGCTCCGCGGTCGTGAACGTCCGGCTCGAGGAGGAGATGACCAGCGTGCGATCCGGCGAGCTCATGCCGTTGCCGATCTGGCGTGTGGTTTCCAGCAGCTCCGAAGACACCATGGCGTCGAGCACGCCCGGCACCGGGTTGAGGCTGAATACCGGGCGCTTGCCGCCGAGTTGCGACAGCGGAAGCGGGAACACCTCGACGTAGTAAGTCGTAGCGCCGGTGCGCTGGGCCACGCCGGGAATCGAGGTGCTCTGCACGGCGTAGCCGGCATGGTGTGCGATCTCGACCAGCCATTCGCGTGAGAACGCCGCCGCCTTCGCCGCCCAGGGCGCAGATCAGGAGGGAAATGGGAGCTTGGTTCATGTCAGGCCGGCCGCATGGCATTGACCACCGCACCGCGCAGGGCGGCAAGCAGCCGCTCGTGCCACTTGGGGTTCTGGACCACCTCGGCGCGGTAGAAGGAAGGGCACAGGGTGGCTGCATGGGCGTTCTCGCCGCACAGGCCGCAGCCCACGCAGCCGTCTATCACGACGGCCACCGGATCCACCTTCAGCGGATCGGGGTTGTCCTTGATGGTGAGGGTGGGGCATCCGGACAGGCGGATGCACGCGTGGTCGCCATTGCAGACGTCCTCGTCCACGCCGTACTTCACGCGCACCACGCGTTTGCCTTTCTTGAGCAGATTCGCGATCCAGGGCTTGACCCGGCGTTGCCTCTCGAGTTGGCACTCGCCCTCGGCCACGATGACTTTCAGCCCGTTGAAGTCGCTGGTGAAGGCTTCCTTCAGCGTCTCGCGCATCTTTTCGACGCGGTAGGTGTGCACCGTGCGAAGCCATTGCACCCCCAGGCCCTGCAGTGTGGATTCGATGGTGGTGTTGGTATGCGTGAGGCTCTCCATCGCCGCCGGACATCGCGTGACCCGGCGTGGAGATCAGGTTCTGCGTGCCGGTGGCCGACGAATAGCCGTTCTTGAAGATCAGCAGCACCGCATCGTCGTTGTTGAACAAGGCGCTCTGCACCCCGGTGAGCAGGCCGTTGTGCCAGAAGCCGCCGTCACCCATGATCGACAGCGTGCGGCGCTGCATCACCGGCGAGACGCCGGCGCGGCTGGCCAGGCTCATGCCGTAGCCCAGGATGGAATGCCCCATGGAGAAGGGCTCGAAGGTGCCGAAGGCGTGGCAGCCGATGTCCGCCGCGATGTGGACCGGGCCAACCTCCTGCTGCGCCAGCTTGAGGGCCGAGAACACCGGCCGCTCGGGGCAGCCGATGCAAAAGCTGGGAGGGCGGTTGGGCAGCGGCTTGTCGAGCTGGGCCGCGACGGCTTCGCGGCGTGCGCGATTGGCGGCCAGCCATTGCCTTGGCTGACTCCGTCGCTGGCCCGGGGAGCAAATACAGATCAGCGAACGCGAGCACCCCCTGCGACAAGACCTCGACGCTGTACTCGCCCGCTGCCGGCAGCAGGTCCTTGCCGTGCAGCCGGGTCTGGATATCGCGCCGGCGCAGCAGGGTCGCGATCTCCTGCTCTATGTATTCGGGCTGGCCTTCCTCGACCACGATGACGCCGCGCTTGCCCACGCAGAAATCCGCCACCTGCTCGGGCACGATCGGATAGGTCACGTTGAGCACCAGCAGCGGAATGTCACTGGCGCCGAAG
The DNA here is from genome assembly GCA_963722025.1 of uncultured beta proteobacterium. Lineage (GTDB taxonomy): Bacteria > Pseudomonadota > Gammaproteobacteria > Burkholderiales > Burkholderiaceae_C > Ramlibacter. The sequence goes on along the minus strand of CAVRNE010000025.1, from coordinate 159,561 downwards.
GCATCGGCCAGGCCCAACTGCTGCAGGCTGCGCATCAGCGCGTTGTACAGGCCGCCCTGGACGATGAGCCCCAGGTCCTGGTGCTTGCCGGGCATGAGTTCGTTGAGCCCCTGCTCCACGATGTACTTGCGCGCGGCCGGAATTCGCTCCTCGCCCTTGAGCTTTTCATGGCGGAAAGTCACCGGTGGATGCGCGAGCCGCATGTAGTCGAAGCCCGCCGGGTTTTCCATCAGCGCCCGGGTCGAGACCGCGGGCGGCAGGTTGTCCTTGGCCTCGAAGCTGCCGCGCACATGGCAGGCCCGGATGCGCAGTTCCAGGATGCAAGGCATGTTGGACGCCTCCGAAAGGCGGAAACCTTCCTCGACCATGCGCACCATGACACCCAGGTCGGGCCGGGGATCGAGCAGGCACATGGTGGACTTCAGCGCATAAGCGTGGGTGCGCTCCTGGATCACCGATGCGCCTTCGCCGTAGTCCTCGCCCACCACGATCAGGGCGCCGCCCTTGACGCCGGGGGACGAAAGGTTCGATAGCGCGTCCGAGGCTACGTTGGTGCCGACTATGGACTTCCAGGTCACCGCGCCGCGCAGCGGGTAGTGGATCGAGGCGCCCAGCATGGCGGCCGCCGAGGCTTCGTTGGCGCAGGCTTCGACGTGCACGCCCAGCTCGTCCATGTAAGACTTGGCCTGGACCATCACATCCAGCAGGTGCGACACCGGCGCGCCCTGGTAACCGCCGACATAGGCCACGCCCGATTGCAGCAAGGCCTTGGTGATCGCCAGGATGCCCTCGCCATGGAAGGTCTGGCCCGCGCCCAGGCGCAAGGATTCGATCTCCTTGCCGAATGAAATTTCCAAGAGGGTCTCCGGTGGGTGATGCCGGGCAAAGTTTCGGGTGCGCAGGCCTTATTAATCAATACAATGAAATGACTAAGTGGTATCACTGCAATGCATATCAACGAGATCGACCTCAACCTGCTGCGGCTGTTCGACGCCGTGTACCGCACGCGCAACGTCAGCCGCGCGGCGGAACTGCTAGCCCTGACGCAGCCCGCGGCCAGCCAGGGCCTGACGAGGCTGCGAGCGCTGATCCATGACCCCTTGTTCATGCGCGCCGGCGGCGGCGTCCAACCCACGCCGAAAGCCGACCGCCTGGCCGACCCGATACGCCTGGCGCTGGTCACCATCGAGCAGGCCCTGAGCGAATCGGCCGGTTTCGAGCCGCTGCAGTCGCGCCGCAGCTTTCGCATCCACATGAGCGACATCGGGGAAGGGCGCTTCCTGCCGGAGCTGATGACGATGCTGCGGCAGCGGGCGCCCAACGTGCGGCTGGAAACCATGCCACTGCCGCGCACCGATATCACCGATGCCCTCGACAGCGGCAGGATAGACCTGGCTTTCGGTTTCCTGCCGATGGTCAAGGACACCCAGCGTGCCCAGCTGCTCAAGGATCGCTACATTGTCCTGGTGCGCAAGGGCCATCCGTTCACGCGCAAGCGCCGCAGCGGCAAAGCCCTGCTGGAAGACCTGGGGCTGCTGGAGTTCGTGGCGGTGCGCACCCACGCCGACACCTTGCGCATCCTGCAGCTGCTGAACCTGGAGGACCGGCTGCGCCTGACCACGGAACACTTCATGGTGCTTCCTGCCATTGTCCGGGCGACCGACCTCGCCGTGGTGATGCCGCGCAACATCGCCCAGGGTTTTGCCGACGCAGGCGGCTACGCCATCGTCGAGCCGCCGTTGCCCCTGCGCGACTTCGCGGTGTCGCTGCACTGGAGCAAGCGATTTGAATCCGATCCCGGCAACCGCTGGCTGCGGCAGGCCATCGTGGAAATCTTCAAGTCCTGAGCTGCCGCAGCAGGGACCACGCAACCCCGGCGAGCAGCAACACGCCCGCAAGCAGCACGCCCCACAGCACGGCGGTCTTGCCGGGCACTGCGCGCGGCAAGAACCTGGCGAGCGGTCCGGCATCCGGCGTGCTCACGATGGAGGTGCCGATCGAAGCGGCCGGCAAGTCCTCGGGCTTTCGCGATGATCCCAAGGCGGAGGTGATCGTGGCGAGCGGCAGCGCAGCCGGCTTGCTGCGCGCATGTCCGGCGGCCAGCTGGAAGGGGCCATCGCCGGTGGCCACGAAAACCAGTTGCAGCGGCTCGAACTCGGCAGTGGCTTGCAGCTGCGCGGTGGCAAGGTCCGCGCCGTTGCTCGCTTCCACGCGCAGCCAGCGCGCGCTGGCGCCGTGCAGGGCCACCGATGGATTGACGGCTTCGCCGCCCGCATCGGCGAGGCGATAGACGACGGTCTGCGCCAGCAAGCGCCATGGCTGCGATGCTTCATTGCGCCCGAGGATGCGCACCGGCAGCAGGGAATTGGCGCGCGGCGTGGTCAAGGCCAGACCCGCCAGCGGCGTGAGAAAGCCCGTGGTCAGTTCCACCGCGCCTGCTCCCGTGGCTTGCGGTGCGGCGAGTTCGGCGCGCACGCGCGCCCGCGCCGGCGCGGCGGCCGCGATAACGCCTGAGACGGCAGTCAGCGACACGCCCTCCTGGTTGCCCCAGTCCAGCCGCAGAAACTGCCCCTCGAGCTTGACCGGACGCTCGAACTCCAGGGTCATGTTGACCGGTGCGCCCTCGCCCTCGAAGCGATACAGGCGGCCGCGCACCGCTCGCGTGTTCCACTGCGACAGATCGGGGCTGGTGGACACCGATATGGCCACCGGCGTGTTCGGCGGCACGGTGCCCTGCACCACGAGCCCGCTGAGCGTCTGCTCCTCCTCCTTGGTCGCGAACAGGGCCGAATTCAACCGCGGGGCCCCCGGGACTGGCGAGCCGCTCATGTGCACCCAGACCGAACGCTGCCCGTCCTCCTGGATGCGGACTTGCGTCGAGCCCGTGGGCTGCCGGGTGCCGCGCGCCGTGCTGTACAGCGGCAGCGCCGGATAGCTTCGTGTGGTGGCCACGGGAGCCGGCGGGGTTTTGGGGGGAGCCATGATGGCGAAGGCGACGGCCTCGCCCGTGCCGTTGAACACCCGGATGTCGCGGGCATCGCTGCTTTGCAATTGCACCAGCGCCTGCGCCGGCAGGCTCACCCGCGCCATGCTGGTTGCGGCAGGAAGCTCCAGCGGCGCGCGCCAGGTGAAGTCCGACGGCGCTTCGGCATGGCAGAGGCCGGCCCACAGCGCCAGGGCGGCCGCGACCGCTCCCAGCCGGCTCATGGCCGCGCTCCCTGCAGCGCTTCGTCGCTTCGGCGCGCCACCGGCGGCAGGGGCGCGAAGTAGCCGACCACCAGCATGAGCACGCCCACCGCGATGAACACGAAGATCCGCTCGGAGCCGCCGCGATTGGACAGGTCGATGACGAACAGTTTGAGCAGCGTGAGGCCGAGCAGGCCCGCGCCCAGCATCCATGCCGCGCGCAGGCCGCGCCGGTGCGAGCCCACCATCAGGCCCAGGGCCAGCAGCGTCCACAGGATCGAGTAGCCGGCCTGCACCAGGAACGAGTCGAACAGACGGCTGCCGTCCCACGGGATGCCGGCGTAGTGATGGACCACCCTCAGCCAGACCGTATTGATGGCGATGAAACCGATGGCAGCCAGCGCCAGCAGCCAGCGCGTATCGCGTGCCGCGGCCGGCACCGCCAGTTCGCTCTGGCGGATGCGTGTGAGCCAGATGGCGCAGGCGCCCAGGCCGAGCGCGATCGCCAGGTCCGTGGGGTTGAGCAGCGGAACGTAGGGCAGCGGCTTGGCATTGCCGTCCGAGTGCACGGCGACCAGCAGGCAGGCCAGCGCGATGGCAATCGTCAGGGGAGCGGCCGCCAGCCACAGGTAGGCCCGGCCATAGCGGTTCAAGGGCCAGGGGCCGCCCTCGTGCGCTGCCGCGAACCAGGCGCGCCGCGACAACAGCAGCAAGACCACGATGGCAGACACCAGCAGGATCACCGTGGCCCAGGCGGTTTGCCACAGCCGGGCCTCGCCGACTGCGAACACCAGGAGGTTGCCACCCAGCAGGACCAGCAACCAGACTCCGCCGGCGTGCACCCACGGCCACCAGCCTTGAGGCCGCCCCGCGTCCAGCCGGCGCAGCATCACGGCATGCATGGCCAGCGCCAGCGGCCAGGAGATCCAGCCCCATGACTGGAACACATGGTTCAGGGTTGCCACGCCGATGAGTGCGTTGATCACCATCACCGGCAGCACCGTGTACGCGGGCGTGGCGGCGATAGTCCAGGGCCGCTGCGCGCGCCGGCAAAGCGAGATGGTGCAAGGCGAAAGCGCTGCCCACCCAGGCCAGCAGGTACAGGTGCAGGCGCGCCGCGGCGTCGAATACCGGCACCGCGATGCCTTGGGCATCCAGCGGCATGCGTTCGATCTCGCTGTGGAAGGCGTATTGCCACCACAGGAAACCGAGCCAGAAGAGCAAGGGCGACAAACCATGCTCCAGTCTCGCGAATGCGCCCGCCATTCCTTCGCGCGCATGCGGCGCCGGATCGCGCGACCAGTGGGCGATGCCGAATGCGGCCAGGGCCAGCATCACGCCGCCTATGAAGGCGGGATGGGCGAAAGGCCATTGCGCGGCCACGCTGGTGGCATGCGATTCCAGGAAAGCGACGGCGGCCAGGCCTTGCAAGGCCAGCCCGGCGGCGCGGGCCAGCCAGCGGTCCTGGCGCCGGCCCATCCAGAACACCGCCGCGCCTTCGATGGCCCAGACCGCCGATGTCCAGCGCGCATCCAGTGCCAGCGGCACGGCCAGCGTGACAAAGCCCAGGCCGAGGGCGGCAAAACATTCGGCCAGCCAGCGATGCACCTCACCCCGGCCGCCGGTGCGTCGCGCCATCCACCAACCCAGCCCCAGGTACAAGGCGCCCATCGCCAGCGACGAGAAGGCGGTGGCGTATTCGTAGTCGCGCACCAGGGCGGCCTGCAGGCCGAAGGCGACGATGGGCGTGCCGAAGATCAGGGTCGCATCCACCGCCTGCTTGGGTTCCAGCGAATGGCGCAGCGCGTAGAGCAGGCTGGCCGCCAGGTACACCAGGAAGAAGGCGATCAGGAACGGCTCGGTCGTATCGAAGTGCTCGGGGCGGTACTTCAGCACGCCCCACAGGGTTGCCACGCCGAAGGTGGCGAAGAAACCCAGCAGGTTGAGCGGCCGCCAGGCCTTGGCCCAGGCCAGCCCGGCGATGGCCACGCCGAGCAGCAGGTAGTAGGAGAACAAGCCGACGTGATTGCCCTGGCCCGTCGAAACCAGGATAGGCGCGGCGAAGCCGCCGGCAAATCCGATGAAGGCCATGGGCATCGCGTTCTGCGCCACCGCGATCACGGCCGCGAGGGCGCAGATCAGGCCCAGCGCCGCGAATGCCGCGCCCGCCGGAAGGAACTGGTAGAGCCGGAACGCCGCGAACATCGTGAGGTACAGCACCGCGACCCCGGCGCCCTGCAACGTCAACGCGTAGGCCAGCTTGTCGGGTGCCTTGCCCCGCAACCGGAACCCGCCCGCGAACAGCGCGATGCCCGCTGCGCCGATGGCGGCAAGCCGAAGCTCGGGCGGCAGCAGTGCATTGTCGATGGCGTACTTCGCCAGGAACGCCAGTCCGACGAACAGCACCAGAACGCCCATGCGCACGACGGTATTGCCGCCGAAAAGCCAGGCCCGTGCCCGGCCGAATGCGGCGGTGATGAGATCGGGTTGCTGCGGCTTCGGCGGCTGGACAGGGCGTGGCCGCGGTTCGGCGGCTGGCGCCGTTGGCGGTGGGGCCGGCAGCGGTTGCGGCAGGGTGGCCTGGAAGTCCTGCGGCGCCGGCTCGTCGACTCGGGCCGCAGCCACCACAGGCGCAGCCGCCGGCTTCGCCGCCAGGGCCGCCTTGATCTCCGCCCGCACGGCCCCACGCAAACCGCGGCCGGCCAGGGCGCCAAGGACCACGCCCACCAGCAGATGAATCTCCCAATCGTGCCCGCGCCACAAGAGGCCGAGCACGCCTCCGCAAATTGCTCCCCACATCACCATGGTGAACCCCTCTCGCCGCAATGGCGGCAGCAGAATATGCCGGGCAGTGCATGCGTGGCATGCCCGTGCGCGGGGACAGTATAAGGAGGAGCTACCGGCGGGAGCGCACCGGGATTCCCCGGAGCGCTTCTCAGGCGAACATGCGCCGGGCCTTGTCGGCCAGCTCTTTTTGTCTCAGCATGATCCGGGGCAGATCGGGATGCAGGGGGTTGATCTCGCGCATCGCCCAGCGGTAGAACGCCTGCGCGACCATGACGTGGATGAGGTTGAGGATCTTCATGCGACGTATGGTGCTGATGCCGCCGGGGCCGGCCTTGTAGGCGCCTGCCTCATCCATTCGCGGCTTTAACCGACACGTGTTGTCGGACGGCATGGATAGCTCAGCGGCCAAGCGGCATTGGCACGGTTGAGCAATCACTGGGTGCGGGTCACCTTGTTCAGGTGGCGCGGCCGGTCGGGGTCCAGGCCGCGGGCGCGAGACAGGGCTTCGACCAGGGGGTAGAAGCTCTGGATCATGGAAATCGCATCGAGATCCTCCGACCCGGTCTCGGCGATGGCGAGGCTGCTGCCGGGTGTGCCTGCCGGCGCCGCCACGAGCACGCGGCCACCCAGCTCGCGCAGGGCCTGCGCCAGCGCCAGCAGTCCGGCCTGGGCCGGGCCGCGTGGCGCGAACACCAGCAGCGGATACCCTTCTTCGATCAGCGCCATGGGGCCATGCTGGACCTCGGCGCCGGAGAACGCCTCGGCCTGGATGCCGCAGGTTTCCTTGAACTTGAGCGCGGCCTCCAGCGCCACCGGCAGCCCCAGGCCGCGCGCGATGACCAGCAGCCGGTCGGCGTTGCGCAGATCGTCCACCGCCGCCGACCAATCGGTTTGCGCTGCGCGCGCCAAGGCTTCCGGCAGTGCCGCTAGCGCCGCTTGCAGGTCTGCGTCGTCCTGCCACGCGGCCACCAGGCGTGCACCCGCCACCATCTGCGCGATGAAGCTCTTGGTCGCCGCGACGCTGGACTCGCTGCCGGCGTGCAGAGGAAACACCCATTGCGCCGCCCGCGCCAAGGGCGAGTCCGCATCGTTGACGAAGGCGGCGGTCATCGCGCCGCCGCCGCGGAAGTAGCGGGTCGGCTCCACCAGGTCGGGGCTCTGCCCGGACTGCGAGAACGCGAACGTGGCCAGGCCCTGGCACGCAATCCTGGACTGGTAGAGCGTGACCAGCGACATCGGCAGGGACGTCACGAGCCGGCCCAGGCGCGCCATGATGAGATAGGCCGCATAGTGGGCCGCGTGGTCCGAGCTGCCGCGTGCCACCGTCAACACCGAGCTGGGCGGGTGCTTGCGCAGCAGTTCGCCAAAGTCGCGATAGGCGGCGTGGTCCTGGTCGAGCTGGTGCGCTACGGCCTCGGGTGTCTCGCGCGTCTCATGCAGCATGCGCGAGGTCAATCGACGCTCCTTCGACGAACACGTCCTTCAGCTGCAGGTCGCGATCGAGCACCACCGCATCGGCCCAGGCGCCCGGCGCCAGCCGGCCCCGGTCGGTGACGCCCAGGTAGTTGGCGGCATGCGTGGACAGGCGCATCGATGCCTCGGCGAGATCCAGGCCCAGGTCGTTGACGAGGTTGCGCAGCGCCTGATCCATCGTCAAGGTGGAGCCGGCCAGCGTCCCGTCCGCCAAGCGCACGCCACCCAGGCATTTGGTGACGGCCTGGCGGCCCAGCCGGTACTCGCCGTCGGGCATGCCGGTCGCGGAGGTCGAGTCGGTCACGCAATAAAGGCAGGGGATGGCGCGCAGCGCCACCCGCATGGCGCCGGGATGCACGTGCAGCAGGTCCGGGATGATTTCCGCGTATTGCGCATGCGCCAGCGCCGCGCCCGCCATGCCGGGCGCGCGGTGGTGCAAGCCCGTCATGGCGTTGAACAGGTGCGTGAAGCCGCGCGCGCCCTGGGCCAGGGCCTGCACGCCGTCTTCATAGCTGCCCAGCGTGTGGCCGAGCTGGACCTGAAAGCCGGCTTCGACCAGGGCCTTGATGTCTTCGAGGTTCTGTGCAACCTCCGGCGCCAGGGTGATGAGCCGGATCGGCGCCACCGCATCGAGGCGGCGGAGTTCCTCGAGTGAAACCGGCCGCGTGAAGTCGGGTTGGGCGCCCAGCTTGCCGGCGTTGATGTACGGCCCTTCCAGGTGAACGCCCAGCACCCGTGCGGCACCCGGGGCGCGCTCCGCGCACGCCGGACGCAGGCCCGCGAACGCGGCTTCGAGGTCGGCCGCCGGCGCTGTCATCGTGGTGGCCAGCAAGGCCGTGGTGCCGTGGGCGGCGTGGCACTGCGCCACCCGCACCGCGGCATCTCCGCCTTCCATGATGTCGCGCCCGCCGCCGCCGTGCACATGCAGGTCGATGAAGCCGGGCAGCACCACGGGAAGGAGTGAATCGCGCACCGCGTTTGCGTTGACCGGCGAGCCGGAAATGGCGCCGACGCGGCCACTCGAATCGAAGCTGATCGTCCCGTTGACGAAGCCTTGGGGGCCCAGGATGTGTCCGTTCAATGTCCTGCTCATGCCCGCAGTATCCCTCTTATTCACCGCATGCACGGCAGACACATGCCTGCGTGTGGGTACGGCCTGGGGTCGGGGTGGCCGTCTCCGGTCACGCTCGCGGGCGGCTACCAGGGTACGCCAGCATCACTGCGTCAACACCTTGGTGGGTACGCAGCCTCTGGAGTAACCGCGAATGGCCCTGCGCCCGGCCACCCCAACCCCAGGCCTTCAAGTGACGTGGTCGCGCGCGAAGAAAACAGCCGGAACGCGGGCTCCAACCCCGCCGAGCGCCCACCTCTTCGTTAAAGGTCGGTGGTCGGGGTGGGTCGGGCGCAGGGCCATTCGCGGTTGCCCCAGAGCAGGCGTGGTACAGCGGTGTTACGCAATGACGCATGCGCGCCCAGGCAGTCGCCCGCGAGCGTGACCGGAGAACGACCCACCCCGGCCGCCGGCCTTGCCCACCAAGGTCGAGCGGAAAAGGCGGTGGCGTGCCAACTACCTCAGCGCCTTGAGCACGTTCTCCGCCGTCGCCGGCGCATCCATCCGCACGGCCCCCTTGCGTGACGGCCGCCACCGCATCCCGCAAAGCCTCCCAGACACTGATCGCCAGCATGAACGGCGGCTCGCCCACGGCCTTGCTGCCGAACACGTTGTCTTCGCGATTCGGCTCGGGCCAGAGCTCGATCTTGAAATGCTCGGGCACGTCGCCCGTGGCGGGAATCTTGTAGGTGCTGGGTGCGTGCGTGGACAGGTAGCCCTTGTCGTTCCACACCAGCTGCTCGGTCGTCAGCCAGCCCACCCCCTGGATGAAGCCGCCCTCGATCTGGCCGATGTCGATGGCCGGGTTGATGGGCGTGCCCACGTCGTGCAGGATGTCCACCTTCAGCACCCGGCTCTCGCCGGTGAGCGTGTCGATCGCCACTTCGCTGCAGGCGGCGCCGTAGCTGAAGTAGTAGAAGGGCCGGCCGGTCAGGGTCACCTTGTCGTAGTGGATCTTGGGCGTGCGGTAGAAGCCGTCGCTCCACAACTGGATGCGGTTGGCGTAGGCGGCTTTCACCACTTCGTCGAAGGAGCGGGTGGTCTTGGGCGAGATCACCTGGCCGCGGGCGAAACTCACCGCGCCGGCGCCGCAGCTGTCCAGGCCGCTGACGAAGGCGGCCAGGTTGTCGCGCACGTTGCGAGCCGCGTACTGCGCAGCCCGGCCATTCAGGTCGGTGCCGCTGGAGGCCGCGGTGGCGGACGCATTCGGGCACCTTGCTGGTGTCCGCCGCCGTGGAGCGCACCCGTTCGAACGGCACGCCCAACTCGTTGGCGACGATCTGCGCCACCTTGGTGTTCAGGCCCTGTCCCATCTCGGTGCCGCCGTGGTTCACCTGCACGCTGCCGTCGGTGTACACGTGGACCAGGGCGCCCGCCTGGTTGAAGAAGGTGGCGGTGAAGCTGATGCCGAACTTCACCGGCGTGATGGCGATGCCGCGCTTGATCACGGGGCTCGTGGCGTTCCACGCCGCGATGGCTTCGCGCCGCTGCCGATACTGGCAGTTGCGCTCCAGCTGCGTGATCAGCGGCTGCAGGATGTTGTCCTCGACCTTCATCTGGTAGTGGGTGACGTTGCGGTCTTCCACGCCGTAGAGGTTGCGCAGGCGCACGTCCAGCGGATCCAGGCCGAGCCGGCGCGCGATGTCGCCCAGGATGGCCTCGATCACGATCACGCCCTGCGGCCCGCCGAAGCCCCGGAAGGCGGTGTGGCTCTGCGTGTTGGTCTTGCAACGGTAGGACGCGATCTCGACGTCGCTCAGGAAATACGCGTTGTCGGTGTGGAAGATCGCCCGGTCGGCCACCGGCCCGGACAGGTCGGCCGAGAAACCGCAGTTGGCCAGCATGGTGAGCTTGAGCGCGGTGACCAGGCCGGTATCGTCGAAGCCCACGCTGTAGTCATAGGCGAACGGGTGGCGCTTGCCGGTGATCATGAAGTCGTCGTCGCGGTCCAGCCGCAGCTTGACCGGGTGCTTGCACTTGCGCGCGGCCAGGGCCGCCCATACGGCCAGGTGGCCGGCCTGGGTTTCCTTGCCGCCGAAGCCGCCGCCCATGCGCCGGCACTCCACCGTGACGGCGTTGTTCTCCAGTCCCAGCGCATGCGCCACCCAGTGCTGGATCTCGCCCGGATGCTGGGTGCTGGAATAGATCCACCACTGGTCCTGCTCCAGCGGCAGGGCATAGGCGACCTGGCCCTCCAGGTAGAAATGCTCCTGGCCGCCGACTTCGAGCTGCCCGTCCAGGCGGTGCGCAGAGCGCGCCAGCGCCGCTTCGGGCTCGCCGCGGCGCACGGTCACCGGCGGCAGCACATAGCTTTGGAGGGCATGCGCTTCGCGCGGCGACAGCACGGCAGGCAGCGGCTCGATATCGAGCTGCACCTTGCGCGCGGCGCGGCGGGCCTGCATGACCGTGTCGGCGACGACCACGCCCACCACCTGGCCGATGATGCTCCACCTTGTCCACGGCGAAGATGGGCTCGTCGTGGACAAAGGTGGCGAGCTTCGCGTCGCCTGGAATGTCCTGCGCCAGCACCACGCCCCGCACGCCGGGCATGGCCAGCGCCGCGCGGGTATCCACGCCGAGCAGGCGGCCATGGGCGACGGTCGAAAGAATGGGCGCCGCGTGCAGCGTCCCCTTCACCTCGGGGATGTCATCGACATAGGTCGCGGTTCCGGCAACGTGGGCGCGGGCGCTTTCATGGGGGCGCGAAGCGCCCGCCGCCGGGCCGGGCGAGGGCTTGGCGTGCGGCGACATCGTACCGGGCGCGAAGTTGCGTTCGCCCGCATCGGCCGCGCCGCCGGGCCCGCCGCCGGTGCGGGAGGTGAACTCCTTGTCCCGCATGTTCATGCCGCCTCCCGCAGGGTGAAGCTCTCGAGGTTGATCTGCTCCTGCCCCTGGCTCTCCAGCCAGAAGCGTTGCATCAGGTTGCCCAGCACCTCGCTGCGATAAGCGGCCGAGGCGCGCATGTCCGAGATCGGCTGGAACTCGGCCCGCAGGGCTGCGGTGGCCTGCTGCACTGCCGCCAGGGTCCACGGTTTGCCGCGAAGAACAGCCTCGGTCTTGACGGCCCGCATGGGCGTCGCCGCCACGCCACCCGCGCCGATGGAAATCTTCGCCACGGTGTTGTTCTCCAGCCTGAGGTTCACGACCAGGCAAACGGCGGAGATGTCGTCGTCGTAGCGCTTGGAGATCTTGTAGGCGCGAAGCTGTTCCCCGGCGCACGGGCCGCGGCACCTTGATCCATGCCAGGACCTCGTCGGGGGCCAGCACGTTCTTGCGATAGCCGGTGTAGAAATTCTCCAGCGGCATGTCGCGGTGGCCACGCGCGCTCATCAGCACGACATGGGCATTGAGCGCGATGAGCAAGGGCATGGAGTCGCCGATGGGCGATCCGTTGGCGACGTTGCCGCCCAACGTGCCCGAGTTGCGTGTCGGCAGGCCGGCGAAGCGGTTGGCGAAGGTCTTGAGTTGCGGCCACTGCGCGATCAGCGCGTCGAACGCGTCGGTCAGCGTGACCGCCGCGCCGATGGCGATGTGGTTGTCGTAGTGCTCGACGCGGCGCAGTTCCTCCACGCCCGTGACGTCGAGGACCTTGTCGAACTGCATGTGCATCTTGGTCACCCACAGGCCCACATCGGTGCAGCCGGCGACGATCTGCGCATCGGGGTGGGCGGCGCGGGCCGCAAGCAAGCCCTGCAGCGTCTTGGGCGCGAGGTAGGCGCCAGGCGCCGGGGCCGTTTCAGGGCCGATCGCGAGCGCAACTGTTCCAGCAAGGCGGCTTCGTCGATACACACAGGCGGCAACTCAGCCATTTGCCGGGCCGCATCCAGGATGGGCCTGTAACCGGTGCAGCGGCACAGGTTGCCCGACAGTTCTTCCTGCGCCAGTTCGCGCGAGATGGGCTCGCCGCGGCACACGTGGTTCTGGTACATCCCGAACAGGCTCATCACGAAGCCGGGCGTGCAGAAGCCGCATTGCGAGCCGTGGCACTGCACCATCGCCTCCTGGGCCGGGTGCAAGGTCCCGTCCTCGGCCGCCAGGTCTTCCACGGTCCACACGGCCATGCCGTCCACCGAATGGGCGAGGCGGATGCAGCTGTTGATGGCCCGCCAGCGGATGCCCTGGCCTTGCGCTTCGCCGAGCACTACCGTGCAGGCGCCGCAGTCGCCTTCGCCGCATCCTTCCTTGGTGCCGGTGCATCCCAGGTCCTCCCTCAGCACTTCCAGCAGCGTGCGCTCGGGTGGTACATTGTTCAGCGAGACAAGCTCGCCGCGGCGGATGAATCTGATCGTCTTCGATTCCATGAAACCCAGTATGGTTGATTTGCGTGTCGTGTGAGGGTAAGTGCCAAGGGTAGAGAGCCTGCCGCGCTTCAACATAAGGCTCTCCGTATGACAAGCATGCAGGCCCAGGTATGAGAGATCAAGTGCTTTTCGACAAGATAGACCTCCACTTGATCAGGGTATTGCACACCGTGTTGACCGAACGCAATGTCTCTCGCGCCGCCCTCCGGCTTGGAATGCACCAGCCTGCGGTGTCAGCGGCGCTCAAGCGCCTGCGTGAACTGTCGGGCGACCCGCTTTTGGTGCGCTCGGGCTCCGGCATGGTGCCCACGGATGCGGGCCTGCGCATGATCGAGCCCAGCGCAAGCATTCTGCGCGCCGCCGAGGTCCTCTTCACCGGCGCCCGCGGCTTCGATCCCCAGACCGCCACCAATACTTTCCGCGTCGCCGCCAGCGACTACCTCGATCCGCATTTCCTGCCCCAGCTGGTTTCGAGGATCAAGTCGCAGACGCCGATGTGCCATATCGAGATCCATCCGCTGTCGGCCGACTCCGACTATCACGCCCATCTTGCGCAAGGCGATGTCGACGTGGTGGTGGGCAACTGGCTCAAGCCCCCGGAAGACCTGCACCTGGGCAAGCTGTTCGCGGACGAGGTCGTCTGCATGGTGTCCAAGGACCATCCCGCCGCGCGCCGCGGCTGGACCCAGGAAAGCTGGCTGGAGGCCGAGCACATCGCGCCCACGCCGCCGTACCCCGGCGCCCGCGGCGTGATCGACGATCACCTGGAGAGCCTGGGCCTGGCGCGCAACATCACGGCGCGCTGCCCGCACTTCGGGCTGATCCCGGGCATGGTGGCATCGAGCTTGCTGGTGATGACCACCGGCCGGCAGTACTGCGAGAGATTCGTGGACCGCCTGCCGGTGAAGATTCTCGAATGCCCGATCGATTTCCCCCAGCTCATGTATTACCAGCTCTGGCACGAACGCACGCACGCTTCCGCTTCCGCCAAATGGCTGCGCGAGCAGATCAAGTCGGTGGCGGCGGCGCTGAGGAAAAGGACTGACGGGACACGACGATCCAGAAGAGAGAGACAAACGCAGTGAGCATCCCAAGACTTCAACTCGCGCACATCACCAAGCGCTACCCCGCGGTAGTCGCCAACAGTGACGTGTCGCTCACCGTGCAGCCCGGCGAAACCCACGCCGTGCTGGGCGAGAACGGCGCCGGCAAATCGACGCTGATGAAAATCATCTACGGCTCCGTGAAGCCCGACGAGGGCAGCGTGATGTGGAACGGCCAGCCCGTGCACATACGCAACCCGCAGGAAGCGCGGGCGCTGGGCATCAGCATGGTGTTCCAGCACTTCAGCCTGTTCGACACGCTGACCGTGGCCGAGAACGTGTGGCTGGGACTGGACAAGAGCCTGACCCTGAACCAGGTGACGCACAGCATCACCGCCAAGGCGGCGGAGTATGGGGTGGACATCGATCCGGCGCGCCCGGTGCACACGCTGTCGGTCGGCGAAATGCAGCGAGTCGAGATCATTCGCGCCTTGCTGACCAATCCCAAGTTGCTGATCCTGGACGAACCGACCTCGGTGCTGACGCCGCAGTCCGTGGAGAGGCTGTTCGTGGTGCTCAAGAAGCTGTCGTCGGAAGGCTGCAGCATCCTCTACATCAGCCACAAGCTGCACGAGATCCGCGAGCTGTGCAGCGCATGCACCGTGTTGCGCGGCGGCAAGGTCACGGGCGTTTGCAATCCGCAGCGCGAAACCAACGCCTCGCTCAGCCGCATGATGATCGGCGCCGAGCCGCCGGCGCTGGAGCACCATGCGCGCGTGGCGGGCGATGTGGTGCTGAAGGTGCAGGACCTGCACCTGCCGCGTGAAGACCTGTTCGGTGTCGACCTCGATGGCATCAACCTCGAAGTGCGGGCCGGCGAAGTGGTGGGCATTGCCGGCGTCTCGGGCAACGGCCAGAAGGAACTGCTGTATGCGCTGTCGGGTGAAGACACGCGCGCGCCCGCATCCTCCATCCAGGTGTTCGGCAAGGACGCCGCGCGCCTCGGGCCCGCGCCGCGGCGGGCCATGGGCGTGCATTTCGTGCCCGAGGAGCGGCTGGGCCGCGGCGCCGTGCCCACGCTCGGGCTGGCGCACAACCTCATGCTCACCCGCACCGATGCCATCGGCAAGAGCGGCTGGATCAAGGTCCGGGCCCTGGAGAAGCAGGCACTGGAAATCATCCGGCGCTTCAATGTCAAGGCGGGCGGCCCCGATGCGGCGGCCAAGTCGCTGTCGGGCGGCAACCTGCAGAAATACATCGTCGGGCGCGAGATCGACGCCAACCCCAAGCTGCTGATCGTGTCCCAGCCCACCTGGGGCGTGGACGTGGGCGCTGCCACCCAGATTCGCGGCGAGATCCTGGCCCTGCGCGACGCGGGCTGCGCCGTGCTGGTCGTGAGCGAAGAGCTGGAAGAGCTGTTCGAGATCAGCGATCGCATGCACGTGATTGCCAAAGGGCGCCTGTCGCCGTCCATAGAGCGCGCCCGGGCGACGGTGTCGCTGATCGGCGAATGGATGAGCGGGTTGTGGGTTGTGCAGCCGCTGCGGGGAGCCCCCACGCCCTCACCCCCGCCCTCTCCCAGGGGGAGAGGGAGAAGAGGACCAACATGCTTAAGCTCGAACCCCGTCCCCAGGCCTCGCGGTTCTGGAGCCTCGCCTCGCCTGTGCTGGCGCTTGCCGTGACCGTCATCATCGGCGTCATCCTGTTCGCGGCGCTGGGCAAGGACCCTGTCAGGGGCTTGCAGGTGTTCTTCTGGGAACCGATCAAGTCGCCCTACGCGCTGGGTGAGTTGATGGTCAAGGCGACGCCGCTTTTGATCATCGCGCTCGGCCTGGCGGTGTGCTTTCGCTCCAACGTGTGGAACATCGGCGCCGAGGGCCAGTTCGTGATCGGCGCCGTGGTCGCGGGCGGCGTCGCCTTGCTCGCGGACAAGGACACCGGCCGCTGGATCGTCGTTGCCATCATGCTGGCCGGCGTGCTGGGCGGCATGGCCTGGGCCGGCATTACCGCGCTCCTGCGGGACAAGTTCAACGCCAACGAGATCCTGGTCAGCCTGATGCTGGTCTATGTCGCCATCCAGGTACTGAGCTACATGGTGTTCGGGCCGTGGAAGGACCCGGCGGGCTACAACTTCCCGCAGAGCAAGAACTTCGAGGCCGTGACGCAGATCCCCCGCCTGATGCAGGGTTCGCGCATGAGCATAGGCATCCTGATCGCGCTGGCGGGCGTGGCGGCGCTGTGGATCTTCCTGTTCCGCACCCGCGCCGGTTTTGCCCAGCAGGTGGGAGGTCTGGCCCCGGCGGCGGCCCGCTATGCCGGATTCTCCTCGCGCAAGGCCCTGTGGCTGGCCTTGCTGACGTCGGGCGGCGCGGCCGGCCTGGCCGGCGCCCTGGAAGTCGCAGGCCCCATCGGCCAGCTCACGCCTTACGTGCCCGCCGGCTACGGCTTTGCCGCCATCATCGTCGCCTTTGTCGGCCGGCTGCACCCGGTGGGCATGTTCTTCTCCGCCATCCTGATGAGCATGTTCTATATCGGCGGCGAACTGGCGCAGTCCCGCCTGGGCCTGCCCAACTCGCTGACCGGCGTGTTCCAGGGCCTGCTGCTTTTCTCCCTGCTCGCGTGCGACACCTTGATGGCCTATCGCATCCGCTTCGTCGCTCCACTGGCTCTGAAGGGATCAAACTGACATGGAATCCTACGCACTGCTTTTCGCGGCCACGCTGAATGCGGGCACCGTGCTGGCCATCGCCGCCCTGGGCCTGTTGATCAACGAAAAGGCCGGCATCGTCAACCTCGGCGCCGAGGGCATCATGCTGTGCGCCGCCATCGCCGGCTTCGCCACGGTGGTCCACAGCGGCAACGACTGGCTGGGCTTCGCGGCCGGCATGGGCGCCGGCGCGCTGCTGGCGGCCGTCTTCGGCGTGCTGGTGATCTGGCTCAACACCAACCAGTACGCCACCGGGCTGGCACTGAGCTTGTTCGGCACCGGCTTCTCGGCCTTCCTGGGCATCAAGTACGTGCAGGAGAAACTGCCCGAGCGCATGAGCTTTTCCTTTCCCGTGCTCGGCGACATTCCCCTCATCGGCCCGGCGCTGTTCCGCCAGCACCCCATGGTCTACCTGGCGATGGCCCTGGTGGCGTGGCTGGTCTGGTTCCTCTATCGCTCGCGCTCGGGGCTGGTGTTGCGCTCGGTCGGCGAATCGCCCGATTCGGCGCATGCCCTGGGCTTGCCCGTGCGTCGCATCCGGCTGGCGGCGGTGGTCGCGGGCGGCGCCCTTTGCGGGTTGGCCGGCGCCTACCTGGCCGTGGTCTATACGCCGCTGTGGGTAGAGGGCATGGTGGCCGGCAAGGGCTGGATCGCACTGGCGCTGACCACCTTCGCCACCTGGCGGCCGGCCCGGGTGCTGCTGGGCGCCTACCTGTTTGGCGGCGTCACGATGCTGCAGTTCCATTTCCAGGGCATTGGCGTGGATGTGCCCAGCCAGTTCCTCACCATGCTGCCGTATGTCGCCACCATCGTGGTGCTTGCCATGATCTCGCGCAACCCGGCCTGGATCCGCATCAACATGCCGGCTTCGCTTGGCAAGCCTTTTTATCCCGGCTCATAATCACCGTTTCCTGACAACCACTCCCGGAGAAGGACTGAAATGACTGACCTGAAGAAACGCTCCATGCTGAAGCTGGCGACGCTGTCCGCGTTGGCCGCCACGGCCCTGGTGGGCTGCGGCAAGAGCGAGCCGCCCGCACCCGCGCCCGCGCCTGCCGCGGCACCCGTAGCAGCCCCGGCGCCGGCGCCCAAGCCCGAGCCGCTGAAGATCGCCTTCGCCTACGTCGGCCCGGTCGGCGACGGCGGCTGGACCTTCGCCCACGACAACGGCCGCAAGGCGGTGGAGAAGGAGTTCGGCGACAAGGTGGTCACCAGCTTCGTCGAGAGCGTGCCCGAGTCGGCGGCTGCCGAGCGCGTGTTCCGCGACATGGCGGGCCAGGGCAACAAGCTGATCTTCGGCACCACGTTCGGCTACATGGAGCCCATGCTGAAGGTGGCGGCCGACCACAAGGACGTCAAGTTCGAGCACGCCACCGGCTACAAGTCGGCCGAGAACATGCGCGCCTATGACAGCCGCACCTACGAAGGCGCCTACATGGCCGGCGTGATCGCCGGCAAGATGACCAAGACCAACACGCTGGGCGTGGTCGGTTCCATCCCCATCCCTGAAGTGGTGCGCAACATCAACAGCTTCACGCTGGGCGCCCAGTCGGTCAATCCCAAGATCAAGACCAAGGTCGTGTGGGTCGGCGACTGGTTCAATCCGCCAAAGGAAACGGAAGCCGCCACCTCGCTGATCAACGGCGGCGCCGACGTGCTGATGCAGAACACCGACTCGTCGGCGGTGCTGCAGACGGCCGAGAAAATGGGCAAGCGCGCGTTCGGCTGGGACAGCGACATGACGGCCTATGGCCCGAAAGCCCACCTGGGCTCGGCGATCATCAACTGGTCGCCGTACTACGTGAAGGCCGTGGGCGATGCGCTCGCGGGCAAATGGCAGACTTCGCCCGAGAAGATCTGGTGGGGCGTGAAGGAAGGCTCCATCGACATGGTCTCCGTCGCGGCCGACGTGCCGGACGACACCAAGAAGCGCATCGACGAGATCAAGGCCGGCCTGAAGGACGGCAGCTTCAAGATCTGGAAGGGCCCGATCGTGGACAACGCCGGCAAGGAAGTGCTGGCGAAGGACGCGGTCGCCGACGACAAGTTCCTGGGCGGCATCGCCTTCTACGTCAAGGGCGTGGAAGGCAAGGTGCCGGGCGGCGACAAGAAGTAAGCTTTTTCAGCGCATGAAAGGCCGCCCATTGGGCGGCCTTTTTATTGATCACAATGAGAACCTCACCCTTCCTGGAGCAAGACATGTCCGTCCTGGTTATTCGCGACCGAGCACACAAGATGAAGCACACCGTCCATGTGGGTGAGCATTCGTTTGCCGTCGACGAGCCCGTCGTCAACGGTGGAGAAGACCTGGGGCTCACGGCCCACGACACCTTCGACAGCGCGCTGGGTGTATGCAAGGCGATGACGGTGCTGTGGTACGCAAACAGGAAGCACATTCCGCTGGAGGACATTCGCGTGTCCGTCGCGCGCGACGACAGCGAAGAACGTCGGGGGGTGTATCGGCTGCGCGTGACACTGGCACTCACGGGTGCGTTGACCGACGCGCAGCGTCACGAGCTGCTCACAGTCGCCGAGAAGTGCCCGGTCCACAAGCTGATGACCGCCGTCAAGACTGAAATCACCACCGAACTTGCGCCTGTCGCCGGTTGAGCACGCTGGTCACTGCCGACCAGGCATCGGCGAATTTTCGGACATCCGTACTAGCACAAGGAGGACAAAGCTCCTGGAGTCAAGGACTATGGGGGATGCACATTTCCGCTAGAGAGATAGGGAGCGGAAATATGAGACACGAGATCGAAGAGCGCTCACTGCCAGTTGCGTCCGCGGTGGCCTGCACCACCGCGGTTCTCGCGGCGTGCGGTGGTGGCGGTGCCGATGGCGGTGCCGATCGCGACGGCCCGGTCAGTTCGACCCCAGGTATCTCCCCGGGCGCGACGCAAGCATCGCGCTTTCTTTCGCAGGCTGCCTTTGGCGCAACCGAGGCTGATCTCGCGCACGTGCAATCGGTGGGCTACGAAGCCTGGATCGAGGAACAGTTCGTAGCGCCCACAGCGCAATCGCACTGGGACTGGATGATCGCCAACGGCTACGGAAGGCTCGAATTCAAGAACAGCCAAGCGGGCGTCGACGCCACGCTCTGGCGCAAGTTGATGAGCTCGCCCGATCCGCTGCGCCAGCGCGTCGCACTGGCCCTGAGCGAGATCTTCGTCATTTCAATGGCCGGCCTTCCCGTGCAATGGCCCGGCATGGCGGTGGCGGCTTA
Source organism: uncultured beta proteobacterium (assembly GCA_963722025.1). Classification (GTDB taxonomy): domain Bacteria; phylum Pseudomonadota; class Gammaproteobacteria; order Burkholderiales; family Burkholderiaceae_C; genus Ramlibacter. The sequence goes on along the minus strand of CAVRNE010000025.1, from coordinate 139,730 downwards.
CATGGACATGCTGGAGGCCCATGCGTTCGGCAACGTTCGCTCCTTGCTCGAAAGCGTGACCTTGTCCTGCGGGATGGGCGTGTACCTCAATATGCGCGGCAACCAGAAGGAAAACGCCGCCACCGGCCGCCAGCCGGACGAAAACTATGCGCGCGAGGTCATGCAGCTGTTCACGATCGGCTTGTACGAGCTGAATGCCGACGGCACGCTCAGGATGGAGAACGGGGCGCCCGTCGAAACCTATGACCAGGCCGCCGTGACAGGCCTGGCCAAGGTGTTCACCGGCTGGGACTTCGACACCCCGGTTGCGGACCAGCCGGACCACATGCGCCGGCCGATGGCATTCAATGCGGCGCGGCACTCCACCAGCGCGAAAAGCTTCCTGGGCGTCGACCTGCCTGCCGGCAGCACGGACGGTGAGGGAGAGCTGAAGACTGCGCTGGACACTCTTTTCAATCATCCCAATGGCGGCCCTTTCATCGGCCGGCAGCTGATCCAGCGCCTGGTGACCAGCAATCCCAGCCCGGCCTATGTGAGCCGCGTTGCCGCCGCGTATGCCGACAATGGCCGCGGCGTGCGCGGTGACCTGAAGGCCGTGCTGAAGGCGGTGCTGCTCGACGACGAGGCACGCAACGCCACAGCCGTCGCCCGGCTGCGCGAGCCCATCTGCAGGATGATCCAATGGGCCCGAAGCTTCGGCGCCTCGTCACCCAAGGGGCTGTGGGACATCGGCGATACCTCCGAGCCCGCGCTCCGATTGGGACAGAGCCCCTTGCGCTCGCCGTCCGTCTTCAACTTCTTCCGCCCGGGCTATGTGCCGCCCAATACGCGTATTGGCAAGCAGGAACTGGTCGCGCCGGAGTTCCAGATCGCCAACGAGTCCACGCTGGTGGGCTACGCGAACTGGATGCAGGCCGTCATCCTGAACGGCCGTGGCGACGTCAAGGCCGACTACAGCGGATTCACTGGCTACGCTTCCGATGCCGGGCCTTGTTCGATCGCATCAACCTGGTTCTTGCAGCGGGGCAGTTGAGCGCCATCACGCGCACCATCGTCGTGAATGCGGTGTCGACGATCGATGCCTCCACTGCCTTGGGCCGGCTGAGGCGGGTGCAGGCCACCACGCTGTTGGTGATGACCGCCCCGGAGTACCTGATCGCGAAGTAGACAACCCACCTGGCAAGGGAGGCACAACATGGCTTCGAATTCACGCGGTATCGCTTTCCACCAGCGCCGGGAATTCCTGCGCAAAGGCGCGGCGCTCTCGCTGGCCGGCGTTGCAACTCCCTGGGCACTCAACCTCGCCGCGATCGGCGAGGCGGCAGCGGCCACATCCGTCAGCGACTACAAGGCGCTGGTTTGTGTCTTCCTGCATCGGAGGCAATGACCACGGCAACACCCTGGTCCCCTACGACGACGCGAACTATGCGGCCTACCAGGCCATCCGCACCGGCATCGTGCTGCCGCGCGAGACACTGCTGCCCCTGGTGCCCAGCGTGGCGCTGCCCAGTGGGCGGCAGATGGCTTTTGCGCCCGGATGCAGTGGCCTCAAGGAACTGTTCGATGCCGGGCGCCTGGGCGTGCTGCTCAACGTGGGCACCCTGATGCAGCCGACCACGAAAGCCCAATTCAACGCCCGGAGTGTGCCGCTGCCGCCCAAGCTGTTCTCGCACAACGACCAGCAATCGGTGTGGCAGTCATCGCTGCCGGAAGGCGCAACCTCGGGCTGGGGCGGGCGCATGGGCGATCTGTTCCTGTCCAGCAATGCGCGGGCAACGTTCACCTGCGTCAACGTCTCCGGCAACGCCGTGTTCATGTCCGGCCAGTCCGCGGTGCAGTACCAGGTGGGTTCCGGCGGCGCCGTGGCCCTGTCGGCCACAAAGTCGCCCGTGTACGGTTCGCCCGCCTGCTCGGAAGCGCTCAGGATGGTGACCATGGCGACGGGCACGCATCTGTTCGAGAGCGAGCTGGCGACGATCATGACCCGTGCCGTCGAGGCCGAGTCGCAACTGTCGGCCGCCCTCGCCGGCGCCGCGCCCTTGGCCACCGCATTCGATGCCAGCAACCCGCTGGCCATGCAGCTGAAGATGGTGGCGCGCATGATCAGCGCTCGCTCGGCGCTGGGTGCGAGTGCGCCAGGTGTTCTTCGTCTCGCTCGGCGGTTTCGACCTCCACGACTTCCTGCTGCAGCAGCATCCCGGCTTGCTGGCGAGGGTCTCGAGTGCCATCAAGAGCTTTTATGACGCCACCGTCGAGCTTGGCGTCGCGAACTCCGTGACCAGCTTCACCGCTTCGGACTTCGGGCGCACCTTGTCATCCAACGGCGACGGCTCGGACCACGGCTGGGGCAGCCACCATTTCGTGGTGGGCGGTGCCGTGAACGGTGGGCGCTTTCACGGTATCTTGCCCGCGACCGCCGTCAACGGTCCGGACGACGTGGGCCAGGGGCGATTGCTGCCGACCACCTCGGTCGACCAATTCGGCGCGGCGCTGGCGAGCTGGTTCGGCGTGCCGGCGACGGATCTGCCCTTGGTGTTCCCGAACATCGGCAACTTCGACGCCAACGCCTTGTCGCTGTTCGCCTGAGCGTCAGCAGGGCAGAAAAGGAAGTAAGCTCCCGCCAATTGACGGGAGTCCCATGTCGAACCTTGCAAACAGCATTTCCGCCCAGCGCCTGCCCGAGCTGCTGCGCCGCATGCCCAAGGCCGAGCTGCACATCCACATCGAGGGATCGCTCGAGCCCGAGCTCATCTTCGCCTTGGCCCAGCGCAACGGCGTGCAGATTCCCTACGCGAGCGTGGAGGAGCTGCGCCGCGCCTATGCCTTCACCAACCTGCAAAGCTTCCTGGACATCTACTACGCCGGCGCCAGCGTGCTCTTGAAGGAGCAGGATTTCTACGACATGGCCTGGGCGTACCTGCGCCGTGCGGCAGCCGACAACGTGGTGCACGCGGAGATATTCTTCGACCCGCAGACGCACACGGCCCGCGGCGTGAGCATGGAGACCGTGATCAATGGGCTGCACCGCGCTTGCGAGCAGGCCCAGCACGACCTGGGCGTGAGCGCGTCGCTGATCCTGTGCTTCCTGCGCCACCTGAGCGAGGAGGAAGCGTTCGAAACGCTGGAGCAGGCACTGCCCTATCGCGACAAGTTCATCGGCGTGGGGCTCGATTCCAGCGAGGTGGGCCATCCGCCCGAGAAGTTCGCGCGCGTCTTCGCACGCTGCCGCGAGCTGGGGCTGCACCTGGTGGCGCACGCCGGGGAAGAAGGCCCGCCGGCCTATGTGTGGACCGCGCTCGATCTGCTGAAAGTCGAGCGGATCGATCATGGGGTTCAGTCCACCAAGGACGCGGCCCTGATGCAAAGGCTGGCGAAGGACCGCATCCCGCTCACCGTCTGCCCGCTGTCCAACCTCAAGCTCTGCGTGTTCCCCAAGCTGGCGGACCACAACCTGGGCCAGCTGCTGGATGCGGGCCTGGTCGCCACCGTCAACTCCGACGACCCGGCCTACTTCGGCGGCTACATGAACGACAACTTCGTCCAGACTTTCGCGGCGACGGGCCTCACGGCGCCACAGGCATACCAGCTGGCCAGGAACAGCTTCGATGCCAGTTTCATCGATGCCTCCATGAAGCGGCGCTACACCGACCTGCTCGAGGCGACCTTCGCGGCGTTCGAATAGTCTGTCATGCCGGGCTTGACCCGGCATCCACGTAACGCGATCCCAGCGCGCATGGATCCCGGGTCAAGCCCGGGATGACAGCCGAAGGTAGAATCGCGTTTGGCCGCTGTGCCCCCAGCGGCTTTTTCTTTCCATCCGGGGCCATGTAGAGGACCACCATGTACAAAAACCTCGCCGCCACGGTCGTGGCCGCCTGTTTTTTATCCCCTGTTTTTTCGCAGGCCCAAGACCCGCTCAAGGTCGGCTTCGTCTATGTCGCGCCCGTCACCGACGCCGGCTGGGTGCACCAGCATGACGACGGCCGCAAGGCGGTGGACGCCGCCCTTGCCGGCAAGGCAAGGACCACCTTTGTCGAGAACGTCCCCGAAGGCCCCGATGCCGAACGCGTGATCCGCGACCTGGCGCAGCAGGGGCACAAGCTGATCTTCACGCCCAGCTTCGGCTACATGGAGCCCACGCTCAAGGTGGCGAAGGACTTCCCGGACGTGAAATTCGAATCCATCACCGGCTACAAGACGGCGCCCAATGTCGCCGCCGCCAACGCCCGCTACTACGAGGGCCGTTACCTGGCAGGCATCGCGGCGGGCCGGATGACCAAGACCCATGTGGCGGGCTATGTCGCGGGCTTTCCGATTCCCGAAGTGCTGCAGGGCATCAATGCCTTCACGCTCGGCATGCGCTCGGTGAACCCCAAGGCGCAGGTCAAGGTCGTGTGGCTCAACGCCTGGTTCGATCCGCCGCGCGAGCGCGAAGCCGCCATGGCGCTGTTCAACCAGGACGTGGATGTGATCGCCTTCCACACCGGCTCCGACGCCGTGATGGTGGCCGCCCAGGAACGCGGCAAGATGGCCGTGGCCTATCACTCCGACATGCGCAAGGCCGCGCCCGATGCGCAGATCGCCGCCGTCACCCACCACTGGGGCGACTACTACAAGGCGCGCACCCAGGCGGTGCTGGACGGCAGCTGGAAGAGCGGCAAGGTATGGGGCGGGGTGAAGGAGGGCATGATCCGCGTCGGCGACTTCGGCCCCAAGGTGCCCAAGGCCGTCCAGGCCGAAGTGCAGGCCCGCCAGAAGGACATCGCGGCAGGCAAGCTGCACCCGTTCACCGGCCCGATCAGCGACAACGAGGGCAAGCTCGTTTTGCCCCAGGGCCAGGCAATGACGGATGAGCAGATACTGGGTATGAACTTTCTCGTATCCGGCGTGCAGGGGAAGATAGCAAAATGACGGGACAGCCCCGTCATTCCGGGCTTGACCCGGAATCCAGCACCATGCAAGCCTATCGCGCCGCCATCCTGAGATTCGCCGACGACCGTTCCGCCGTCTACGAGGAGGACGGCCTGCTGGTCGTGGGACCCGACGGCAAGGTGCGGGACGTCGGCCCTTATTCGACCTTGGCGCCCAACTACCCCGGCCTCGCGGTCGAACACCTGCCCGGCGCCATCATCGCCCCGGGGTTCGTGGACCTGCACATCCATTTTCCGCAGATCGACGTGATCGGCTCGCCTGCCGCGGGCCTCTTGCCCTGGCTGGAGAACTACACCTTCCCGCACGAGTCGCGCTTCGTCGGACGAGGCGCATTGCAGCGAACTGGCGACCTTCTTCCTCGACGAGCTGCTGCGCCACGGCGTGACCACGGCTTTGGCCTTCGCCACGTCCCACCCTTCGTCCGTCAACGCGCTGATGGGCGAGGCCCGGCAGCGCGGCATGCGCCTGATCGCCGGCAAGGTGCTGCAGGACCGGCACTCGCCCGATGGCGTGCGCGACGAGACCGAGCAGTCGCTGATCGACACCGAGTCCCTGATCCGCAAATGGCACGGCCAGGACCGCCTGGGCTACGCCATCACGCCGCGTTTCGCGCCCAGTTGCAGCGAGGCGCAGCTGCGCGGCGCGGGCGAGCTGGCGGCGAAGTATCCCGATGTCTGGATCCAGTCCCATGTGGCCGAGAACCTGGACGAAATCAAATGGGCGCGCGAGCTGTTCCCGGCATCGCGCAGCTACCTGTCCATCTACGCCGACTTCGGCCTGATGCGCGAGCGAGCCATCTACGCCCACTGCATCCATTTCGACGACGAAGACCGGGCCTTGATGCGCAGCACCGGCGCGGCGGCGGCGGTGAGCCCCACCAGCAACCTGTTCCTGGGCAGCGGGTTCTTCGATTACGAAGGCGCGGACCGCATCGGCTTCAAGTACGGCCTGGCCAGCGACGTGGGTGGCGGCACCAGCTTCAGCCCCTTCCACACCATGCTGGCCGCCTACTACGTGGGCCGTGAAGGGCAGACCAAGCCGGGTGTGTCGCTTGTCACCGCAGAACCTGTGGTGGCAGCACACGGCGGGCGCGGCGCAGGCGCTGGGGCTGGGCGGCGTGATCGGCAACCTGCAGCCCGGCTGCGAAGCCGATTTCGTGGTCCTCGATCCCAAGGCGACGCCGCTGCTGGCGCGCAAGACCGCGCAGGCGGCGAGCCTGGACGAACTGCTGTTCTCGCTGATCGTGCTGGCCGACGACCGGGCGATCGCCCGCACGGTCATCGCCGGCAGGGAGTAAGTTGAATTGCCTAGAATAGCGGCGCAGGAGCTAAACAGAAATGACGATCAAGAGCGATAAATGGATCCGCCGCATGTCCGAGCAGCACGGCATGATCGAGCCTTTCGAGCCCGGCCAGATCCGCGAGAAGGAAGGCCACAGGATCATCAGCTACGGCACCAGCAGCTATGGCTACGACATCCGCTGCGCGCCCGAGTTCAAGGTCTTCACCAACATCCACAGCACCGTGGTCGATCCCAAGAACTTCGACGAGAAGAGCTTCGTCGATTTCCACGGCGACTCCTGCATCATCCCGCCCAACAGCTTCGCCCTGGCGCGAACGCTGGAGTATTTCCGCATCCCGCGCAACGTGCTGACCATCTGCCTGGGCAAGAGCACCTATGCGCGCTGCGGCATCATCGTCAACGTCACGCCCTTCGAGCCGGAGTGGGAAGGGTATGTGACGCTGGAGTTCTCCAACACGACGCCGCTGCCCGCCAAGATCTACGCGGGCGAAGGCTGCGCGCAAGTGCTGTTCTTCGAGAGCGACGAGGTCTGCGAGACCAGCTACAAGGACCGCGGCGGCAAGTACCAGGGGCAAAAGGGCGTGACGCTGCCGAAGGCTTAGTTGTCATGCCGGAGCCTGATCCGGCATCCATGAAGCGGCCATCCCAGGCGCGGTCATGGAATTGCGGGTCAAGCCCGCAATGACGGCTGGAGCAACGCCGTCCGCGCGGCGGCCAGGTCCCATCCCGCCCAGCCGCAACTCTTGAAAAGCACGGGCCCCGCGCCGGCCGCGGCTTTCCCACTGCCGAGCACGTCGCGCAGCGTGGCGAACGCCCCCACATCCAGCCCCGCCTGCAGCAGGTCGCCGGCTTCGTGAACGGCCTGCGGCGTATCGACCACGATCCTTCCCCGGGTCGCGAAGTGCCGGCATAGATCGGGGCCCAGTTCCACCATGCGCGGGGTGAACGCTCCAACCGCGGCGATGAACGCATCGTCCCGTGGAAGCGCCTGCAGCACCACCGCATTCGCCGGGGTGCAGGTCACCACCAGCGGGCAATCGGCGAGCGCCGCATCCGGATCTGAGGCAACGCTCGCCTGCAGCCCCAAGGTGCGCGCGTAGCCGGCCAGGGCATTGGCGCTTGCCGCGCCGCGCGATGCGATGAAGACCTGCGACAGCGGCAGGCCCTGCGCAAAGGCCTCCAGGTGCGCGCGGCCCTGCGCCCCCGCGCCCAGGATGAGCAAAGGCCCGTCCTTGTTGGGCGCCAGCGTTTGCGCGGCGAGCAGCGACACTGCGGCCGTTCGGCGCGCAGTGACGGTGGGCCCGTCAAGGATGAGCTTGCGCTCGCCCGTCGCAACGTCGAAAACCACCACATCGCCCTGGATCGCGGCGCGATCGGTGCCGGCATTGCCCGGCGTGAACGTAATCAGCTTGGTGATGGCGATGCGGCTATCCAGCGCGGGCATCACGAAAAGGCTGCCGCCACCGGGCAGCGCCTGTACCAGCCGCTCGGGCACCTGAACCGAGGCGTCGGCAAGCAACTCGCGCAGCTGCGCCACCAGTGCGTCGTAGGGCAGGCGGGCGGCGGTTTCGTGTGGAGAAAGGAGCGGATTCATGGCGCGATTTTGTCCTACAGCATCACACGGCAAAAAGCCAACCGGCCCGGCCCGCCGATTTCTAGCATTGATCCAAACTCAAGGAGACGACGATGCAGCCCCACACACTCGCCAAAAGAGCCGAAACGTCTCCGGGCAAGTTGTTCTGGTTGATCGTCGTCGCCGTCATGCTGGCGCAGATCGTCGCCTTCTGGATGCTATGCACCGAGCAGGTGCGCAAGGCCGAGGCGCGCGATGCCGCCTGGCAGGTCGAGCGCATGGCGATGAGCCGACTGCCTGCGCTACATCCCCAAGGCCACGCTCCATAGTTGCGCGTCGCGCATCGCGCACGGCCGCAAGCCCCGCCAAGCCGGTCGACCTCGCCTTGCACTGAAAATTCGCACAACTGTCGGGCAAACGGCTGCGGCCGCTTCAAGCACGGCGTCCGACAGCTCCACGGTATCCGCGCCGACTGGCGCGCCACGCTCCCTGGCCTAAGCTGAATTCATAAGAGCTGAAAATGGGAGTGCGCGATGAACAACGACGTTGCTTCTGCCAGGCTGCCGTGGAGCGATCCAGCGCAGACCTCACTGGATTCCTCCGACGACTTCGAGTTGCCCGATACCACACGCTATTGCCCCACGCGGCTGCTGGCGGTGTTCGCCTTGCTGATGGCCGGACATGGCCGGTGCATCAACACCTCCATGATGCTCGGCGACCGCGAGTATGCGATGTGGCAACTGGCCCGGGCCCACACGCTGGGAGACCCGCAATTGCGTGTGGCGGCGGCCAAGCTGTTCGCCTATTTCGACGATGAACGCGCGCCCGTTCCTGTCGGGCTGCATGCCTGAAATTCCGGACTAGAACTCCGCGCCTTCCACCAGGAACCGCACCCGCCTGACCCCCTGCCATTCGTCGGCATCGAGCCGGAACGCCAGCTTCACCCGCGTCGGCAGCGGATCCGTATGGCCGAACCAGATGCCGTCCACGGGCTGCCCCTGGTGGCGCAGCTTGATCTGCAGGTGCTTCTCGCCCACCAGCCTCTGGGAAATGATCTCCACCTCTTCGCTGAAGATCGGCGGCGCGAAGCCCTGGCCCCAGACCTCATGGTGCAAGGTGTCCACCAGGTCGGGCCGGCGGTATTCGGCCGCGAGCGGCCCGTCGGTGTCCAGCCTGCGCATCAGCGTGGGCGCGTCCAGCCATTCGTGCGCCACCTGGGCGAGGGCCTGCTCGAAGACATCGAGGTGCTCCTCGGCGACGGTGCAGCCGGCCGCCATGGCATGGCCGCCGAATCGCAGCAGCACACCCGGGTGCCGCTTGGCCACCAGGTCGAGCGCATCGCGCAGGTGAAAGCCCGGAATGGAGCGGCCGGAGCCCTTGAGTTCGTGTTCCTTGCCCGGCGCCTGGCTGGCCGCGAAGACGAAGGTCGGGCGATGCAGCCTGTCCTTGACCCGCGAAGCCACGATGCCCACCACGCCTTCGTGGAAGTCGGGGTCGAACACGCAGATGGCGGGGGGCGGCTCCTCGCTCTCGTCGAACAGCGAGTCGACGATCAGCATCGCCTGCTCGCGCATGCCGCCCTCGATGTCGCGGCGCTCGCGATTGATGGCGTCGAGCGAGCGGGCCAGTTCGTCGGCGCGCGAGGCATCGTCGGTGAGCAGGCATTCGATGCCCAGCGTCATATCGGCCAGCCGGCCCGCGGCATTGATGCGCGGCCCCAGCGCGAAGCCGAAGTCGAAGGTGGTGGCGACTTTCGAGTCGCGCGCCGCCGCGGTGAACAGGCTGGCCACGCCGCAGGGCAGGGCGCCGGCGCGAATCCGCTTCAGGCCCTGGGCCACCAGGCGCCGGTTGTTGGGATCGAGCTTCACCACGTCGGCAACGGTGCCCAGCGCCACCAGCGGCAGCAGCGCATCCAGTTTGGGTTGGCTTTGCTGATCAAATACGCCGCGTTGCCGCAATTCCGAACGCAGCGCCAGCAGCACGTAGAACATCACGCCCACGCCGGCGATGGACTTGCTCTCGAAGCCGCAGCCGGGCTGGTTGGGATTGACGATCACGGCGGCGTCGGGCAGCTGCGGCCCGGGCAGGTGATGGTCGGTCACGAGCACCTGCAGGCCCAGCGCATTCGCCGCCGCCACGCCCTCGACGCTGGCGATGCCGTTGTCCACGGTGATCAGCAGGTCGGCGCCGCGCTCCTTCACGCGCTGGGCGATGGGCGGCGTCAGGCCGTAGCCGTCCACCACGCGGTCAGGCACCAGGTAGTCCACGTGCTGCGCGCCCAGAAGCCGCAGGCCCCGGATGGCGACCGCGCAGGCCGTGGCGCCATCGCAGTCGTAGTCGGCGACGACGCAAAGCTTCTTGCCCGCCGCGATGCTGTCGGCAAGCAGGACGGCCGCTTCCTGCAGGCCTTTCATCCCGCCGGGCGGCAGCAGGCGCGCCAGGCCGTCGTCCAGTTCGTCCTTGCCAAGCACGCCGCGCGCCGCATACAGGCGCGCCAGCAGGGGGTGAACGCCGGCTTGCTCCAGCGCCCAGGCGGCGCGAGGGGGAATTTCGCGGGTAAAGATTTTCATAGATTCTGAAGCAGGGCCGACGCGCTCTTGCGGCCGAACAGGTTGCCCATGCGGGTGAAGATGCCGGTGTCGCCGCTTGACCAGGTTTGTGCATTGCGCTCGCCGCACAGTGTCAGGGATACGGCCTGGCCCTCGTCGAGCGCTTTGGACAGCCGCGCGCATTCTTTCGAATCGAGTTGCTGCCAGGCGGCGGCCCAGCCGCGCCAATCTTCCACCAGCGCGGCTTCGCGCAGGTAGTGGGTGATCTGCAGTCCCGGCGCCGCCGGCGGCAGGGGCGAGCCGGGCAGGGCGCCGGTGCCGCTGACCCAGAAGGAATTGACCGGCAGCAGCCCGCCACGGATGCGCGCCTCGTTGACTTCGTGGGTGTACAGCAGCATCTGCATCTCCTGCTGCAGCCGGCGCAAGGTCTTGGCGGCCTCGGCGCGCGGCATCCAGTCGTCGATGGTGCGGCCGACCACGCGGTCGAGCGAGGCGGTGGCGAGATCGCGGAACACCTCGCCCCGGGCCAGCCACAGCGTGGGCGCGTCGTATTCCAGGGCGATGCCGTCCTGCTCGAAGAAGGGCTGCATCGCCGCGAGCAGGGCCTGCGAATCGCTGCGAATCCAGCTGCAGGTCCTGCGGATGCGCCATGGCGATGTGGTCGGTTGCCACGCGCCAATGGCAGGGCGTGATGCGGGCCCAGGCCGCGTCCTGGGCATCCCGGCCGGCCTGGTGCACCTGCCAGGCGGCCCAGGGAATGCAGCCGTCGGTCGTGGGCATCGCGAATTCGCGGGCCAGCACGCGCTCGTGCGGCATGGAAAGAGACGATTCCTCGCCGCGGTCCGTGTTCGCGGGTTTCAGGCGAGCGACCAGCTTTTCCAGTTGCGGCAGGGCCAGGTCCTGCAGCGCCCGCGCACAGCCCTCATTGCTGCTGTAAGCGAAAGGAATCAACAAGTGCACACCGTCTGACATCCCCGTATTCTCGGTGATGCCACAATGCGCACCACAACAATACCCCTCAATGAGACTTCCCTACGAACTGGTCCTGGGCTGGCGCTACACCCGCGCCGGCCGCGCCACGCGGCGCAACGGCTTCATTTCCTTCATCTCCGGCGTGTCCATGCTGGGAATTTCCCTGGGCGTCGCCGCCTTGATCATCGTGCTTTCGGTGATGAACGGCTTCCAGAAGGAAGTGCGCGACCGCATGCTCGGCGTGGTTTCGCACATCGAGATCTTCGGGCCCGGCGGCGGCGTGCTGCCCGACGCGAACCGCACCATGACCGAGGCGCGGCGCAATCCCCAGGTGATTGGCGCGGCGCCCTTCGTGGCGGCGCAGGCGCTGCTGGCGCGCGGCGAGGACATGCGCGGCACCATCGTGCGCGGCATCGACCCGGCGCGCGAAGGCGAGGTCACCGACCTGGCCGCCAGCATGCAGCCGGTGCTCGCGCGGCTCGTTCCCGGCGAGTTCGGCGTGGTGGTCGGGCGCCGAGCTGGCGCGCCAGCTGGGCGTGCGCGAGGGCGACCCGCTGACCCTGATCGCCCCGAGCGGGCAGGTGACGCCGGCCGGCGTGGTGCCACGCCTGAAGCAGATGACGGTGGTCGGCACTTTCGACTCGGGCCATTTCGAGTACGACAGCGGCCTCGTGATGCTGCACCAGGACGACGCGGCGCGCATCTTCCGCCTGGAAGGCCCGACCGGTATCAGGCTCAAGCTCAAGGACCTGCACCAGGCGCGCGACGTTGCAGCGGAGCTGCGCAACACACTGAGCGATCAGGTCCTGATCCGCGACTGGACGCGCCAGAACCGCACCTGGTTCGCCGCCGTGCAGCTGGAAAAACGCATGATGTTCATCATCCTGACGCTGATCGTCGCCGTTGCCGCGTTCAACCTGGTCAGCACGCTGGTGATGACCGTCACCGACAAGCGCGCCGACATCGCCATCCTGCGCACCCTGGGGGCCAGCCCCGGCAGCATCATGGGCATCTTCGTGGTGCAGGGCGCTGCCGTCGGCGTGATCGGTACGCTGGCCGGGCTGCTCCTGGGCCTGGGCATCGCCCTCAACATCGACGTGATCGTGCCGGCGATGGAGCAGGCCCTCAACGCCAGCTTCCTGCCCAAGGACATCTACCTGATCAGCAAGATGCCGAGCGATCCGCAAAGGGAAGACATCATGCCGATCGCCCTGATTTCGCTGGCGCTGTCGTTCGTCGCCACGATCTACCCGAGCTGGCGCGCCAGCCGCGTCAACCCCGCCGAGGCGCTGCGTTATGAGTGAAGTGATGGCGTGGTTCTCAAGGCCGAGGGCCTGACCAAGCGCTTCAGCGAAGGCGGCCTCGACGTGGAGGTGTTGCGCGGCGTGGACCTGCAGGTCCACGCGGGCGAAACCGTGGCCATTGTCGGCGCCTCGGGCTCGGGCAAGAGCACCTTGCTGCACCTGCTGGGCGGGCTGGACGCACCGACCGGCGGCACCGTCCAGCTCATGGGCCAGGAATTCACGAAGCTCGACGCGGCCGCCCAAGGCAGGGTGCGCAACCAGCACCTGGGTTTCGTCTATCAGTTCCACCACCTCCTGCCCGAGTTCAGCGCGCTGGACAACGTGGGCATGCCCCTGCGCATACGGCGTGAATCGCTGGAGGAGTGCACGGCCCAGGCCACCAGCACGCTGGCGGCCGTGGGGCTGGCCGAGCGCCTGCGCCACCGGCCGGCCGAACTGTCGGGTGGCGAGCGCCAGCGCGTTGCCATTGCACGCGCGCTGGTCACCCGGCCGGCTTGCGTGATGGCGGACGAGCCCACCGGCAACCTGGACCGCAGCACCGCCGATGTGGTGTTCGATCTCATGCTGAAGCTCGCGCACGAGCGCGGAACGGCTTTCATCCTGGTGACGCACGACGAATCGCTGGCTGCGCGCTGTGGCCGCCAGCTGCGGCTGACGTCAGGCCGGCTGACGTGACATCCGGCTGTCATGGACCCGGCATGCCCGATCCGGCATCCATCTTGCGCGCCAACATGGATTGCGGGTCAAGCCCGCAATGACATGGATCAAAGAATCCGGTTGAACCAGAGCAGCGAGAGGCCGGCCGACAGCAGGGCCAGCGCTGCGGCTGCCAGCGCCGCCAACGCCGAGACCTCGGTTTCCTTTTTCTCGACCGTCAGCCGCGAGCTCAGCGTCTCGTAGACCTTCTTCAGGTCGGCGGCCGTGCCGGCGTAATAGTATTCGGCGCTCGTCTTGTTGGCGATGGCCTTGAGGGTTTCCTCGTCCAGGCGCACGCGCATGGACCAGCCCTCGAAGCCTATGGTCTCGCCGTCCACGGTGCCTATGCCCACGGTGTACACGCGCACGCCGCGATCGGCCGCCATCTTGGCGGCTTCCAGCGGGTCGACGCCCGTGGTGCGCTGGCCGTCCGTCAACATGATGATGGCCGCCGACGCGTAAGAGCCCGGGCGCAACCGGCGTGAAGTCCTTCTTCTCCTTCTTGTCGCCGTCGATGGCGAAGCCGCGCTGGCGCTCGCGTCCGCTCTGCAGGGACTGCAGGTCGATGCCGGCATCGGGGAACAAGGTCGCCAGCGAAATCACGATGGCGTTGCCGGTGGCCGTGGCGCGCTGCAGCTGGAACCGGTCGATCGCGGTGACCAGGTCTTCACGGTTCACGGTCGGCAGTTGCGCCACCTGCGCCGACCCGGCGAATGCCACGATGCCCACCTTCACGTGGCGCGGCAGTTCGGCCAGGAATGACTTGGCCGCGTTCTGCGCGGCCACCAGGCGGTTGGGCTGCACGTCGGTGGCGCGCATGCTGCCCGACACGTCCATGGCCAGGATGATGGTCTGCTGGTTCGAGGGCAGGGTGACCACCGCCACCGGACGCGCCGCTGCCAGCAGCATGGCGGCCAGGGCCAGCAGGAACAGGAACGGCGGGATATGCCGGCGTATCGTCTGGCCGGCGCCCATGGCTTCCTTCACGATGGACAGCGAGGCGTAGCGCAGCGCCATCTTCTTCTTGCGGCGCATCAGCCAGACGTACAGGAGCACCAGCAGCGGCAGAGCCGCCATCAGCCAAAGGAATTCGGGCCAAAGGAAGTGCATGATCGTCTCTCTCCTCTACGCTGCCCGCCTCAGGTGCGCGGGCATGCCGCCGCCGGCCGCCAGCCGGGTGCGGCGCTTGCGCATTTCCGTGAAGCGCACCACGGCATCGACCAGGTCGCCGTCGGTGGACAGTTCGAGCGCATCGACGCCGGCGCGCACGAAGCCCTCGCGCAGCTCGGCCTCGCGTTGCGCGGCAATGCGCGCGAAGCGCTTGCGAAACCCCGCGTCGTGCGTGTCCACCAGCAGCTGCTCGCCGGTTTCGCGAATCGCGGATGGTCAAGCAGGCCCAGGTCGGGCAGGTCCAGCTCCAGCGGGTCGAGCAGGCGCACGGCGACCACTTCATGGCGCTGGGCCAGCAGGGCAAGGGGCCGGTCCCAGCCGGGCTCGCTGATGAAGTCGGAAACGACGAACAGGGTGGAGCGGCGCTTGATGAGGCCGGCCGCGGCTTCCAGCAGGTCGCGCAGCTTGGTCGTGCCGGACTCGGTCTGGGCCGGGCGCTGGCTGCATGCTGTGCAGCAGATGCAGCACATGACGACGCCCGCCGCGCGTGGGGATGACCGTGTCCACGCCCGAGCCGTAGAGCATGGCGCCGACCCGGTTGCCGTGCCGCGTCAGCAGGCGCGCGAGCACGGCCACGAAGTCGGCGGACACGTTGCGCTTGCGCTGCTCGCCCGACCCGAAATCGACGGAAGGGCTCAGGTCCAGCAGGAACCAGGCCGCCATCTCGCGGTCTTCGGTGAACACCCGCACATGCGGTATCGCAGCCGCGCCGTGACGTTCCAGTCGATGTGGCGCACGTCGTCGTGGTGCTGGTATTCGCGCAGGTCCGCCAGGTCCAGGCCGGCCCCGCGCATCAAGGTGCGATAGTTGCCCTGCAGCAGCCCGTCGAGCCGCCGGATCGCCGTCCATTCCAGCCGCCGCAGCACCTGCTCCGCACTGACCGCCGCGGGCGCTGCCCGGTCGCGGCCTCGGGCCGCGTCTCGGCTGTCTAGGCTGCGAGCTTTTCATGTTCCAGCGGCCTGGGCGGCGACGGGATCTTGGTCATGATCTTGCCCACCAGCGCGTCGGCCGACAGCCCTTCGGACAGCGCCTCGTACGAGAGCACCAACCGGTGCCGCAGCACGTCGGGCACCAGGTCGGTCATGTCCTCGGGCAGGGCGTAGGTGCGGCCGCGCAGCATGGCCAGGGCGCGCGCGCCTTCGGTCAGGTTGATCGTGGCGCGCGGGCTGGCGCCGAAGGTGATGTACTTGCCCAGGTCCTTGAGCCCATGCTTTTCGGGCGTGCGCGTGGCCGACACCAGCCTCACCGCGTACTGCACCAGCGAGGGATCGACGTAGACGCGCCGGCATTCGCGCTGCAGCGCGGCCAATTGCTCGGTCGTGGCCACCGCCGAGACGGTGACGGCCGGGCCGGTGACGCGCTCGACGATGACGAATTCTTCCTCGTCGGTGGGGTAGTCGACCAGCACCTTCATCATGAAGCGGTCGACCTGCGCCTCGGGCAGGGGATAGGTGCCTTCGGTCTCGATCGGGTTCTGGGTGGCCATCACCAGGAACGGGCTGGGCACCTTGTGCGTTTCGCCGGCGATGGTGACCTGGCGCTCCTGCATCACTTCGAGCAGCGCGCTTTGCACCTTGGCCGGGGCCCGGTTGATTTCGTCGGCCAGCAGCAGGTTCGTGAACACCGGGCCCAGCGCGGTGCTGAACTCGCCGGTCTTCTGGTTGTAGATGCGGGTGCCCACCAGGTCGGCCGGCACCAGGTCCGGCGTGAACTGGATGCGCTTGAACTGGCCGCGAATGGTGTCGGCCAGCGTCCTGACGGTGAGCGTCTTGGCCAGGCCCGGCACGCCTTCCACCAGCAGGTGGCCCTGGGCCAGGATGGCGACCATCACCCGCTCGAGGAAACGGTCCTGGCCGACCACCACCCGCTTGACCTCGTAGAGGATCTGTTCCATCAACTGGGCGGTGCCTGCGTCCTGGCGTGTCGTTGATTCCATGAGTGGTGGGTCCTCGTTCAAAAGAGGAAGTTCATCAGAAGGGCGGCAGGCCGGCCGCGGATGCCGCGTTCTCGATAGGCACGGCAAAGCCGATGCCCAGGAAGGTGCGCGCCGGCGTGGGGTTGAGGATGGCCGTGACGATGCCGACCACCTCGCCATCCATGGTGACCAGCGGGCCGCCGGAGTTGCCGGGGTTGGCCGCCGCGTCGAACTGGATCAGGTTGCTCATTTCCTGCTTGCCTTCCGGCGAGCGGAACGCGCGCTTCAGTCCGGAAATGACGCCGCCCGAAGCCGAAGGGCCGATGCCGAAGGGAAAGCCCACGGCCAGCACCTTGTCGCCGGAGCCCAGGTCGCCGGTGGAGCGCATGGTGGCGGCAATCATGTCGTCGGGAATCTTGCTGGCCTGCAGCACGGCCAGGTCGTTCTCGGCCTGCACGCCCGTGATGGAGGCCTGCGCCTCGAGCCCATCGGAGAAGATGACCATGATGCGGTCGGCGCCGGACACCACATGCAGGTTGGTGAGGATGATGCCCTTGTCGACGATCACCACGCCCGTGCCCACGCCATTCTCGACTTCTTCGTCGGGCCCGGCCTTGTCGGCTTCGGCCGGCGGCGGGACCGAGCGGCTTGGGCTTGGCGCCGCCTTTGGGCAGGCTGGGCGATTCTTCCTTCAGCCGGCTCTTCTTGACGTAGCTCACGACCCGAACCACCGAAGGCCGGATCTTGTCGTAGGCCTTGGCGTATTCCGACGGAATGCTCTGGGTCTCCAGGGTCTTCAGCACCGCGGCGTTGATGTCTTCCTGCGTCAGCTTGCGCTGGCCCGGGACGCAGGCCCAAGCTGATGCTGAACACCAGCAGCGCGGCAAGCACGAGGATGGCCGCCCAGAGGAGCTTGGGGCTGGCGGCGGAGAATCTGGACCGTGCGGCCGGCGCGGCAGGCGCAGGCTGGGTGGCCTCGGGAGTGGCGTCCGGGGAAGGGTTCTGCCCCGGCCGGCCCGAGCGGCTTGAGCTGTAAAGGGCTTGCCTGCGCATTCGTTCACCTATCAAGACAACGGGGAAAACGAAGAAAGAAAACCGAAAACACACGGTATCACGGTTTGCGCTGCCATGCACGGGCTTGAAGTTTCATCGGGCATCATCGGCCTGATGTGGATTGATACGCACTGCCACCTCGATGCGCCGGAGTTCGCCGGCGATATTGCCGACGTTCGCACCCGCGCCGCGGATGCGGGCGTGATGCACTGCGTGGTGCCGGCGGTGGAGGCCGGCAACTTCGCGGCGGTGCGGGACCTGGCCCATCGCCATGGCGACAGCTATGCACTGGGCATCCATCCCCTGTGCACAGGCCGCGCCCGCGAGGATGACCTGGAGCTTCTGGACCGCGCGCTGGCCGATGCGCGAGACGATCCCCGGCTGGTGGCCGTGGGCGAGATCGGCCTGGATTATTTCGTCCCCGGCCTGGACCCCGCGCGCCAGGAACTCTTCTATCGCGAGCAGCTCTCGCTGGCGCGGCGCCACGGCCTGCCGGTGATCCTGCACGTGCGGCGGTCCGCCGACCGGCTCCTCAAGCACTTGCGCCAGGCCGGGGTGAGCGGGATCGCGCATGCCTTCAACGGCAGCGCGCAACAGGCCGATGAATTCGTCAAGCTCGGCTTCAAGCTGGGGTTCGGCGGCGCCGCTGACCTTCGATCGCGCGCTGCAGCTGCGGCGGCTGGCGCGAGAGTTGCCGCTGTCGGCCATCGTGATGGAAACGGATTCACCCGACATTCCACCGCACTGGCTGTACCGTACGGCCGAGCAGCGCGCGTCGGGCATGGCGCAGGGGCGCAACGAGCCTGCGCGAGTTGCCGCGCATCGCGCAGGTGATGGCACAGCTGCGGGGAATCAGCCTTGATGAGCTGGCGGTGGCCGCCACGCGCAACGCCGTCGCAGCGCTGCCGAAGCTGGGGGCGCTGCTGTATCGGGGCCGGGATGGGGCAGGGATCAGGCGACAGCCGGATTCTGCCTTCACCCTAATCCCTAATCCGCTGATCCCTAATCCCGCAGTGAAACCTCCCAGCTCCCCGAAGTCAATTTCTCCGACCAGGGCGACGTCCGCTACCTGCACCTGGGCACCGAATGGATCCAGGGCTCGATGCTGCTGGACAAGCCGTTCGAGATCGAGCTGGAGTACGTCCAGCGCATGATGGCCTGGCTGCTGTTCGTGGATCCGGCCGCCGTGGCCAAGCGCCACGCCATGCAACTGGGCCTGGGTGCCGGCTCGCTGACCAAGTTCTGCCACAAGAAGCTGCGCATGAAGACCACGGCGATCGAGCTCAATCCGCAGGTGGTCGCGGCCTGCCGCCTCTGGTTCAAGTTGCCGGCCGACGACACGCGGCTCTCGGTCATCCTGGGCGACGCGGCCGAGGTGGCCGCCCATGAGCACTGGCGCGGCGCCGTGGATGCGCTGCAGGTGGACCTCTACGACCATGAAGCCGCCGCGCCCGTGCTGGACAGCGAGGCCTTCTATTCGGATTGCCGCAAGCTGCTGACCGAGGACGGCTGCATGACCGTGAACCTGTTCGGCCGTTCGTCCAGCTACGCCCAGAGCCTGGAGAAGATCGAGGCGGCCTTCGGCGCCGGTTCGGTCTGGGCATTCAAGCCGACGCGTGAGGGCAACACCATCGTGCTGGCGCTGCGCGCGCCCCAGCAGCCCAACCGGGCCACGCTTGCCGAACGCGCTGAAACCATTGAAACTCGCTGGGGCCTGCCGGCCCGCAAATGGTTGCGGGTGTTTAAACCTGTAGCCTGACCAATCCTGCCTTCATGAGCGCTGTCGCCAAACCCCAGCCGCCCGCCAAGAGCATCCACCGCGGGCCGCTGGATTGGCGCCTCCTGGTCGAATGGCTGAGCCATGACGGCCTGATTTCCGCGGACGAGGCCCGGCGCACGGTCGCGCGCTGCTCGCAGGCCGAAAGCGCCCAGCATCCCCTGGTGCGGCTCGCCGCGGTCGCGATGGCGCGAGCCGGCGACGGCAAGCCGCTCGACATCGAGTCGTTGACGCAGTGGCTGGCCGCGCGTGCCGGGCTGGACTATTTGCGCATCGATCCCCTCAAGGTCGACGTCGGCAAGGTCGCCGACACCATGAGCGCCGGCTATGCCGAGCGGCACCGCGTGCTGCCGGTGCAGGTGACGGGCAGCGAGGTGGTCGTCGCCACGGCCGAGCCCTTTCTCACCGACTGGGTGGACGAGGTCGAGCGGCAGTCGCGCCGCACGGTGCGCCGGGTGGTGGCGAGCCCCCTGGACATCCACCGCTACACGGCGGAATTCTTTGCGCTGGCCAAATCGGTGCGTGCGGCCCAGAAGGCCGGCGGCAATGCCGGCGCGGCCAGCTTCGAGCAGCTGGTCGAGCTGGGCAAGACCAACAAGCAGCTGGACGCCAACGACCAGGGCGTGGTGCAGGTGGTGGATTGGCTCTGGACCTATGCCTTCGACCAGCGCGCCAGCGACATCCACCTGGAGCCGCGGCGCGAGCAGGGCGTGATCCGTTTTCGCATCGACGGGGTGCTGCATCCGGTCTACCAGATGCCCATGGGCGTGCTCAACGCCATGACGGCGCGCATCAAGCTGCTGGGCCGCATGGACGTGGTGGAAAAACGCCGGCCGCAGGATGGCCGCATCAAGACACGCAACCCGCGCGGCGACGAGATCGAGATGCGGCTGTCGACGCTGCCCACCGCCTTCGGCGAAAAGATGGTGATGCGCATCTTCGATCCCGACACCGCCGTGAAGGACCTGGATGCGCTGGGCTTTTCCCCGCATGACTCGCAGCGCTGGGAAGCGCTGGCCAAGCGCCCCTACGGCATCATCCTGGTGACCGGGCCCACGGGCTCGGGCAAGACCAGCACGCTCTACTCCACGCTCAAGCGCATCGCCACTGAAGAGGTGAATGTCAGCACGGTGGAGGACCCGATCGAAATGATCGAGCCCTCCTTCAACCAGACGCAGGTGCAGGCGCAACTCGATTTCGGCTTCGCCGAAGGGCTGCGTGCCCTGATGCGGCAGGACCCGGACATCATCATGGTCGGCGAGATCCGGGACTTGCAGACTGCCGAGATGGCGGTTCAGGCCGCGTTGACCGGCCACCTCGTGTTCTCGACTCTCCACACCAACGATGCGCCCTCGGCCATCACACGCCTGATGGAGCTGGGCGTGCCCGCGCTACCTCATCAATGCGACCATGCTGGGCGTGCTGGCGCAGCGCCTGGTGCGCACCCTGTGCAGGCAGTGCCGCCAGGAGGACGAGGGCGCCTCGCGCGAGGCACTGGACGCCATCGTCAAGCCCTGGAAGATCAGCGGCGGCTACAAGCCCTACAAGCCGGTGGGTTGCGTCGATTGCCGCATGACGGGCTTCATGGGCCGCATGGGCCTGTACGAGCTGCTCACGGTGAGCGAAGCCTTCAAGGAAAAGCTGACCCAGGCGCCATCCATCGATGTCCTGCGCCGGCAGGCCATCGCCGATGGGATGCGGCCGCTGCGGCTGGCCGGGGCGCTGAGGGTGGCTGAGGGCCTGACGACGCTTGAGGAAGTGCTCACTGCCACGCCACCGCTCGACTGAAAATCTGGGTCGCCGCCCGGGCCTGTAGGTGAAACCCACAACGGCCGCCGGGGGCATTGCGACCACAATCGCTCCATCGGAATGCTTTCGAGGAGACAACACGTGAAGATCAAGAGTCAAAAAGACTTTTATTCCGGCCTCATGTTCATGAGCGTCGGGGTCGCCTTTGCCTGGGGCGCCAGCACCTACAACGTCGGCGAAGGCTCCCGCATGGGGCCGGGCTACTTTCCGCTGGTGCTGGGCATCCTGCTGGCCGCCATCGGCGCATTCACCATCTTTGAATCGCTGGTCGTGGAGACCGAGGACGGCGAGCCTATCGGCAAATTTGCCTGGAAGCCGCTGGCCTTCATCATCGGCTCCAACGTGGTGTTCGGCATCCTGCTCGGGGGCGTGCCGCGCCTGGGCATTCCGTCGTTCGGCCTGATCGTCGGCATCTATGCCCTGGTCTTCATCGCCAGCATGGCGGGCGAAGAGCACAAGTCGAAGGAAGTGCTGGTGCTGGCGACGATCCTGGCGGTGGGTAGCTACCTGGCGTTCATCATTGCTGCTGAAGCTCCAGTTCCCGGTGTGGCCCAGCTTCATCACCGGCTGAAGGATAAAAAATGGACCTGATCACCAACCTCTCCATCGGCTTCGGCGTCGCCTTCACGCCGATCAACCTGCTGTACTGCTTCATCGGCTGCCTGCTGGGCACGCTGGTCGGCGTGCTGCCCGGCATCGGGCCCGTCGCCACCATCGCCATGCTGCTGCCGGCGACCTATGCGCTTGCCGCCCGTGTCGGCGCTGATCATGCTGGCCGGCATCTACTACGGCGCGCAGTACGGCGGCTCCACCACCGCCATCCTGGTGAACCTGCCGGGGGAATCGTCCTCGGTCGTGACGGTGATCGACGGCTACCAGATGGCAAGGCAGGGCCGCGCGGGCCCGGCGCTTGCGGCCGCGGGCCTGGGCTCGTTCTTCGCCGGCTGTGTCGGCACCTTGATCCTGGCCGCGTTTGCCGGGCCGCTGACCGAAGTCGCTTTCAAGTTCGGCCCGGCCGAATACTTCTCGCTGATGGTGCTGGGCCTGATCGGCGCCGTGGTGCTGGCTTCCGGCTCGCTGATCAAGGCGATCGGCATGATCGTGCTGGGCCTGCTGCTGGGCCTGATCGGCACCGACGTGAATTCGGGCGTGGCCCGCTTCTCGTTCGATGTGCCTGAACTCACCGACGGCATCGGCTTCATCGTCATCGCCATGGGCGTGTTCGGCTACGGCGAAATCATCAGCAACCTGGGCAAGCACGCCGACGAGCGCGAGGTGTTCACCGCCAAGGTCACCGGCCTGTTCCCGACCAAGGAAGATTTCAAGAACATGATTCCCGGCGGTGCTGCGCGGCACGGCGCTGGGCTCGGCGCTGGGCATCCTGCCCGGCGGCGGCGCGCTGCTGTCCGCGTTCGCGGCCTACACCATCGAGAAGAAGACCAAGCTGCGCCCCGGCGAAGTGCCGTTCGGCAAGGGCAACATCCGCGGCGTCGCGGCGCCCGAGTCGGCCAACAATGCCGGTTCGCAGACCTCCTTCATCCCGCTGCTGACGCTGGGTATCCCGCCCAATGCCGTGATGGCGCTGATGGTGGGCGCGATGACCATCCACAACATCCAGCCGGGCCCGCAGGTGATGACCAGCAACCCGCAGCTGTTCTGGGGCCTGATCGCCTCGATGTGGCTCGGCAATGCGATGCTGGTGATCCTGAACCTGCCGCTGATCGGCATGTGGATCAAGCTGCTGACCGTGCCTTATCGCTGGCTGTTCCCCGCCATCGTGCTGTTCTGCGCCATCGGCGTGTACTCCACCAACAACAACACCTGGGACATCTGGATGGTGGCGATCTTCGGTGTGATCGGCTACCTGTTCATCAAGCTGGGGGCCGAGCCGGCGCCGCTGCTTCTGGGCTTCATCCTGGGTCCCATGATGGAAGAGAACCTGCGGCGGGCGATGCTGCTGTCGCGCGGCGATTGGAGCGTGTTCGTCACGCGCCCGCTCTCCGCCGGCCTGCTGGCCGCGGCCGCGCTGCTGGTGGTCATCGTGGCGCTGCCCGCGGTGAAGCACAAGCGCGAGGAAGCCTTCGTCGAAGCCGACTGAAGACGCGCTGCCCAGGGCGCCTGCGCGGCGGATGCGGCGCCATGCGAAAGGCACCTTCGGGTGCCTTTTTTGTATGCCGATGCGCTGCTGGGTGACAATGTCGCCCTTCGAGGGAGAGCATTCAAATGAAGAGAAGCCGGCCGACAGCGCATCCGCAGCGCGTGGCACTACACAACGAAATGCACGCCCGGCCGCCCGAGGCCATGAGCGCGCCGCTGGCGATCTCCCATATGGTCATGGTGGGCGACGCCCAGGAACGCGAGGCCAGCCGCGCCCACGTGGCCGCGCTGCTGCGCGATCACCACCTGCCGCAGCCCGATGCGCAATCCAACCACATCCGCATGGACCTGGGAGCGTTTCGCGTGCGCTGGGAACTGCACACGGAATTCGTCACCTGGAGCTTCTCGCGGCCCATCGAAGCCGCTGGCTTCGGCGAACGCGAGCCCGCCACGGCCCTGGACGCCGTGCCGCACGAGTGGCTGGCGCAGCTGCCGGGCCAGTGCCTGGCCAGCATGCACTTGTGGGTGCTGCCCACCCAGGCCTTCGGCAGCGGATCGCTGGTCAAGCATGTACTGAACGAGGACACGCTGGTCGCCTCCACGGTGGCCGATGGCCATGGCGAGGTCTACACCGACTTCGCGCTGCACGCCGATGGCTTCTCGCGCATGGTGCTGCTGGCGGGCAGTGTCACGCCGCGAAGGCTGGGGCGCCTGGTCCAGCGGCTGCTGGAGATCGACACCTATCGCATGGCCGCCCTGCTGGGCCTGCCCGCCGCGCGCGAGGCCGCCACCGTGCTGGCCTATGCCGAGCGCGAACTGGCTGAACTGGCGGCGGCCATCCGTGTGGCCGGCCGCGACGAGGAGCCGCAGCTGCTGGATCGGCTGACCAAGCTGGCCGGGCAGGTGGAGAGCCAGTACGCGCGAACACATTCGCGCTTTTCGGCAAGCTCGGCCTATTTCGAACTGGTGGACCGGCGCATCGCCGATATCGGCGAGTCGCGCCTGGCGGGCCTGCAGACCATCGGCGAATTCATGGACCGGCGGCTGTCGCCGGCGCGCGCGACCTGCGAATGGGCCACGCGGCGGCAGGATGCGCTTTCGCAGCGCGTTTCGCGCATCAGCAACCTGCTGCGCACGCGCGTCGAGATCGAGCAGCAGCAAAGCAGCCAGGAGCTGCTGGCCGCGATGAACACGCGCCAGGGCCTGCAACTCAAGCTGCAGGCCACGGTGGAGGGCCTGTCCGTGGTGGCCATCACCTATTACATCGTGGGACTGGTGAGCTACCTGGCCAAGGGCGCGCATGGCCTGGGCTGGCCGTGGAGCGCGGAGAGCTCGGCCGCCGCCGCGATTCCCGTGGTGGCGCTCGCCGTCTGGTGGTCGCTGCGCAGGCTGCATTCCAAGGTGTTCACGGATTGAGCCGCGCGCCTGACCGCAGCCTCCTGCCCGGCCTGGCACTGGCCGTGTTCGGCGCCATCGCATTCAGCGGCAAGGCCATCATCGTCAAGCTGGCCTACCGCTACGGCGTGGACGCGGTCACGCTGATCATGTACCGCATGCTGTTCGCGCTGCCCATCTTCGCTGGTGATGGCCTGGTGGGCCAGCCGCGGCAAGCCGCCGTTGACGGGGCGGGATTGGCTGGGCGTCATCGGCCTGGGCATCACCGGCTACTACCTCTCCAGCTTTCTGGACTTCCTGGGCCTGCAATACATCACCGCCTCGCTCGAGCGCCTGATCCTGTACCTCAATCCCACGCTCGTGCTGCTGCTGGGCTGGCTGCTGTATCGCAAGACCTGTCCGGCCCATTCAGCTCGCCGGCATGGCCATCAGCTATTGCGGCGTGCTATTGGTATTCGGCCACGAGGTGCAGCTGCAAGGCGGGCAGGCCGCGCTGGGCACGCTGCTGGTGTTCGCCAGCGCCGTGACCTACGCCATCTACCTGGTGTACAGCGGCGAGTTGGTGCAGCGCCTGGGCTCGCTGCGGCTGGTGGGGCTGGCGACTTCAGTGGCCTGCCTGTGCTGCCTGCTGCAGTTCGCGGTGTTGCGCCCGCTCGGATCGGCGCTCGAGGTCGCGCCGCAGGTGATCTGGCTGTCGGTGCTCAACGCCACGCTGTGCACGGCCGTGCCGGTGTTGCTGGTGATGATGGCGATAGAGCGCATCGGCCCTGCCTTGTCGGCGCAGACGGGGATGGTGGGGCCCATGTCCACCATCCTGATGGGCGTGCTGATCCTGGGCGAGCCGTTCACGGCCTGGATCGCGGCGGGGACGGTGCTGGTGATCGCGGGGATCTTCGTGTTCAGCCGCAGCGCTCGCTGAACGAAAACCCGCGGCCGGTCAGCGCTTGCCCGCCAGCCGTTGCGCCACGCTCACGGCCGGTTTGCCGGAATACGCGTCCAGCCGGTCCCCATGGCGCCGGCCAGCTGGTCCAGGCGTTGCTGTGCCGGAGGGTGCGTGCTGAGGGACAGGGCTGAACAGCGGATCTTCGGGCACGGCGGTGCGCAACTGCTGCAGCACCGACGCCAGGCCGTAGGGATCGAAACCGGCGCGCGTGGCCAGGGCCACACCGTTGCGGTCGGCGTCGAACTCGTCGCCTTGGTCCAGGCCGCTGGAATACAGGTTGCGCCCCAATGCCAGCATCTGCGCGGACACCGCGCCGCCCATGTTGTTCTTCAACTGGGAGGCCAGCAATTGGGTCAGGAGGCCGGCGCGCGCCTTGACGCGCAAGGCGTTGAGGTGGTGCCGATCGACCACGTGCGTGATCTCGTGCGCCAGGATGCCGGCCAGTTCGGCTTCTTCCACGCGATCCACCAGGCCCTTGGTGACGAAGATGTAGCCGCCGGGCGCGGCGAAGGCATTGAAGCCGGGATCGTCCAGCACGGCGAAGTTCCATGGCAGCTGCGGGCGCGACGACTGCAGGCTGATCCAGCGGCCCAGCCGGTTGACATAGCGCTGCAGCGCCATGTCGGGGTGCAGCGGCTTGCTTCCGAGGAGCACGGCGGCGAGTTGCCGGCCGATCTCGATCTCCCTGGCCTCGTCGATCTGGCCCTGGCTTTGCGACAACAACTGGATCAGGTCGCCGCCGGCCGCGATGCCGCCGGCTGGCGCCGGGGCGGTGGGCGCGGCACTGGCTGCCCACCAGCGAGTTCAGCATGTTGAGTGCCTTGCTCTGCGCGAAGGCGCCGGTGGCTGGCATGAGCAATATGGCGGCTGCGCAGGCGCGCAGGGCACGCGCGCACAAGGCGGCGGCTGATCGGAGTCTTCATTGGGCTTGTTCCGGGTTGCCGGGCGTGGCGCCACCGGTGGATGCGGGCCGCGGCGCGGCGGGCAGCGCGGGCACGTCGATGGGGGCCAGCGCGGCTTCCCGCGCGAATTCGCGGGCCTGCCGCTCGCTCTGGCGCAGCGCTTCCATCTGGCCCACGGCCTGCATGTTGGGCGTGGCCTGGGCGAGGTCTTCGGCCCCGAGGCCGCGGATGCCGATGGTTGCAGTGGGCGTCGTCACGCGCTGGGTGCCGCCCTTGCTGAAAAAGTTGGTGAGCCCGCGCAGGGCTCCCGTGGCTGGATTGCCGCTCGAGGCCGAACCCTCAGGGCCGACGTCGAACATGTGGACCCAGCCGGTTGCGCCCGCGCCGCTACGCACCTCGATCCAGGGCCGCGGCGCTCGCCCAGCCGGGTGACCGCGGACTGCGCCGGCAGCGTTGCCACAGGGCGGGCTGTTTCCGCCGGCGCTTCGCGCAGTTCCGCGGCGCGTTTCATGACGGCCGCTTCGCCCTGCGCCTGCGCGGCCCCGGCCAAAAGCACGAGCAGCCCGCAGGCCCAATATCCCATCCTCTTCGCCGGTATCGGACCTGCACTTATCATGATCTTGTTCTTTCCGAGCATGAAGGGGATTGTATGGATTTGGGTATCGCGGGCAAATGGGCGCTGGTGTGCGGCGCCAGCAAGGGCCTGGGCTTCGGTTGCGCCCAGGCTCTGGTGCGCGAAGGCGTGCACGTGGTCCTGGTGGCGCGTGGCGCCGAGGCGCTGGAGGCGGCCGCGGCAAAACTCATCGCCGATCCCGGCCGGCCCGCCGACACGGCGGTGCAGCACGTGGCTGCGGACATCACCACGGCCGAAGGGCGGGCCAAGGCCTTCGAAAAACACCGCGAGTTCGACATCGTGGTGACCAATGCGGGCGGCCCGCCTCCGGGCGATTTCCGCGACTGGGACCGCGACGCGTGGATCAAGGCGGTGGACGCCAACATGCTCACGCCTATCGAATTGATCAAGGCGACGGTGGACGGCATGGCCGCACGTGGCTTCGGGCGCGTCGTCAACATCACTTCGAGCGCGGTGAAGGCGCCGATCGACATCCTGGGCCTGTCGAATGGCGCGCGCAGCGGCTTGACCGGCTTCGTCGCCGGCGTGGCGCGCACATCCAAGCTGGCTTCGGCCAACGTGACCATCAACAACCTGCTGCCCGGCGCCTTCGATACGGACCGCCTCAAGGGCACCATGGTCGGCGCGGCGCAGAAGAGCGGCCAGCCGCTGGAGGCGGTGATGGAGACGCGGCGGGCGACCATTCCGGCGCGCCGCTTCGGCACGCCCGAGGAGTTCGGCGCGGCTTGTGCCTTCCTGTGCAGCCAGCACGCCGGCTACATCACGGGCCAGAACATCCTGACCGATGGCGGGGCGTACCCCGGCTCGTTCTAAGAGCGTTGTCATGCCGGGCTTGACCCGGCATCCATCGTGCCGCGTAGGTTCAAGCAAAAGGCACGCGGCAAAGTCGTGTCCGGGCAGGCCGCGGCGCATCGGCAAGGCGGTCGGTGCTTCGCACCGACTCCCCTGGGTTTGCTCGATTTCGTGGCCGTCGCGCAACTCACTACGCGCCTAAGGCCGCTTCGTTCAAACAGGCGCGACGAGTCAGTTACGAAGCGCTGCGCGAATTCGGAGTGCCCGGCATGACATGTCTACCGCACGCCTACGTCGAAGCCGCGCGCCGCGAAGACACCACGATCCCGCCCACGATCAGCACGAAGGCAACGGCATGGTACAGGCGGGGCAACTCGCCGAGAAACGCCGCCGAGAGCACCGCCGCGAACAGTGGTGTGAGGTTGGCAAAGAAGCCGGCGATGTTGGGCCCCACACGCTGCACGCCCATGCCCCAGCAGCGATAGGCCAGGATGGCCGGACCCACGGCGACGTAGGCGAGAGCGGCGGCAAGCGGCCAGCCCCACTCTATGTGGGTGTCGCCCATCGCCCATTCACCGGCGGCGAACAGCCAGGACCAGCCCAGCCCAAACACCATTTGGGCCATGAGAAAGGCCGCCCAGTCGCCGCGGATGCGCGGCGGGTCGCCCGGCCGGATCAGCAGCCAGCTGTAGAACGCCCACGCGGCGGTGGCCAGCAGCACGTAGAGGTCACCCGGCACCAGCCGTATCTGCAACAGCAGCTGCCAGTCGCCGCGGCTGAGCACCACCAGCACGCCGCCTATGGACAGCAGGGCGCCCGCTATCTGGCGCGACGTCACGCGCTGCCCGAAAAACAGGGCGCCTATCCCCAGCATCCATACCGGCGAGCTGGCGGCCACCAGGGTCACGTTCAGCGGGGTCGAGGTCTTGAGCGCCAGGTATTGCAGCGCGTTGTAGCAGCCCACGCCCAGCAGGCCCAGCAACGCGAAGCGCCGCCAGTTCGGCCACAAGCCATTCCCGGGCCGCAGCACCCAGCCCGCAAGCGGCAGCAGCAGCAGCAAGGCCAGTGCCCAGCGCAGGAAGTTCAGCGTAATGGGCGGCACCATCTCATTGACGAGCCGGCCCACCACGGCATTGCCAGCCCACAGCAGAGGCGGAATGGTCAACAGGATGGCGGTTCTGAGGTTGAGGCGATGGTCCATGGGTACCGGGACTTTATAGGGTTGCCCGGCCCCGGCCTTGCGCAAGGCTTGCAGTTTCATGGCAGGATGCACGCCTGACCTTGGCGAGGACATCATGAGCAAAGCAGTACGAATCGAGCAGCATGGCGGCCCGGAACAACTGAAGATCGTCGACGTGAGCGTGGGCGAACCGGGCCCCGGCGAAATACGCATCCGGCACCACGCCGTGGGACTGAACTTCATCGACGTCTATCACCGCACCGGCCTGTACCAGCTGCCGATGCCGGCGGCGCTGGGCATGGAGGCCGCGGGAGTGGTCGAGGCGGTGGGTGAGGGTGTCACCCACCTCAAGCCCGGTGACCGCGCCGCCTACGCCAGCCAGCCGCCCGGCAGCTATTGCGAACTGCGCGTGATGCCGGCCAAGTGCGTGTGCAAGCTGCCCGATGGAATCGACTTCGACACCGGCGCGGCCATGATGCTCAAGGGCCTCACGGCGCAATACCTGCTCAAGAGGACCCAGCCCCAAGGCGGCCTGAAGGAGGGTGACTTCGTGCTGTTCCACGCTGCCGCCGGCGGCGTCGGCCTGATCGCCTGCCAGTGGGCGCGCGCCATGGGCCTGCAACTCATAGGCACGGCGGGCTCGGACGCCAAATGCGCGCTGGCCAAGGAGCACGGTGCGGCCCACGTCATCAACTACGCCAAGGAAGACTTCCTGGCCCGCGTCAAGGACATCACCGGCGGGCGCGGCGTGAAGGTCGTGTACGACTCGGTCGGCAAGGACACCTGGGACAAGTCGCTCGACTGCCTGCAACCGTTCGGCCTGATGGCCAGCTTCGGCGCCGCTTCCGGCCCGCCTGCGCCGTTTCGCGGTGGGACTGCTGGCCGCCAAGGGATCGATCTACGTGACGCGCCAGACGCTGTTCTCCCACATCGTCACGCGCGAGATCACGCAGGCCATGGCCGACGACCTGTTCGAAGCCGTGGGCAGCGGCAAGGTCAAGATCCGCATCGACCAGCGTTATCCGCTGGCAGCAGGTGCAACAAGCACACCGGGACCTGGAAGCGCGCAAGACGACCGGCTCCACCATCCTCACCTTGTGAGCCTTGCTGGTTCCCGCTGCCTGGCTTGCGGCACTGCGCGCCCGCGCCGACCAGCCGCCGCGCAGGCCACGCGTTGCCGCTGTGGGCGGGCGATGCCCGCATCGGTTCCGTGGAGCCCGACTTTCTTCGCGGCGTGCCGATGCGGCCCGATCTGGTCGAACAAGCGATGCGCGGCGGCGAGCAAGGCTGGCAAATCAATGGCGAACTCACGGCGAGCCTGCTTCAGGTTGCCCTTGCCATGCGCGAGGCCGGGGTGGCACATGCCTGGCGCGACGAGCAGCTGGCGGTCACCGACTCGGACGGCACGCATGCTCGGCATCGTCGAACGCGCCGTGGTGCGGCCCCTCGGCATCACCACCTTCGCCGTGCACCTGACAGGCGTTTCGCCCGATGGCCGGCATTGGGTGCAGCAGCGCTCGCTGACCAAGCCGAACGACCCAGGGCTATGGGACACGCTGGTGGGCGGGATGATCCCCGCGTCGGATTCGATGGCGCAGGCGCTGGAACGGGAAACCTGGGAAGAGGCCGGCCTGCGTCTTTCACAGATCGAGCAGCTGCGGCACCGCGGCCGCATGCTGACTCGCAGGCCCAGCGATGAAAGCAGTGCGGGCTATGTCGTGGAATACCTGGATTGGTATAGCTGCGTGATTCCCGAAGGCGTCGTGCCGATCAACCAGGATGGCGAGGTCGCGCAATTCAGGCTCATGCAGCCCGAGGAGGTCGCGCGCCTGATGCTGGATGGCGAATTCACGCTGGAAGCGGCCTTGATCCTCAATGCCTGAGTCGAGGGCGAGTCGAACTCTCCTACAGTTGCTAGGCCTTGGGGCTTGCAGCCTGCGCGAGGATGCGGCGGTATATTGTCTCCAGTGATAAGCCTTACACAGCGAAAGCCGCGCGGGTTAGTCGATTGGAGTGAAAGCATGACGTTTCGAGCCTATATCGTCGAGGACAGCCCGACGATCCGCGAGAACCTCATCGAAACTCTGCAGGAATTGGCGCTGATCGAACCCGTAGGAACGGCTGAGACCGAGCATGAAGGAAAGAAGTGGCTGGCCCAGAACGACGCGTACTGGGACCTGGCCATCATTGACCTCTTCCTCAAGGAGGGCAGCGGGCTGAACATCCTTGAAGCCTGCCGCCTTCGGCGCCCGACGCAGAAGATGGTGGTTCTGAGCAATCACGCGACCAACTGATGTGCGATGGCGCTGCGCCCAGCTGGGCGCGGATGCAGTGTTCGACAAGTCCACCGAGATCGACGCGCTGGTGGAGTACTGCGTGAGAGAGCGCGTCAAGGTCGAGCCTGAATACTAGCCAGGCGTCAGGTCAGGTTCGGCCCCTCCGACAACGATTGCTGCCGCAGCCGGTTGGGTGCGAGTGCGCCCGCGGAGTCCAGGATCGGGTAGGCGATCGAGCAGATGTGCGAGTTGATGCGCTTGAGGTCGCTGATCAGGTCGATGTGCAGCGAGCTGGTCTCCATGCTCTGCATGGTGTTGTCCGACAGCCGGGTCAGGTGCGTTGAGGCATAGGCGCGCTCCAGGTCGCGAAAGCGCGCCTTCTCTTCCAGCAGCTTTTGCGCGTCGCGCACCGAGCCGTTGAGGAACACGCTCATGCCCAGTCGCAGGTTGTCGATCAGCCGGGCATGCAACTCGCAGATTTCGGCCATGCCGGCGGCCGAGAAGCTGCGGCCCTTCTTGATCTTCTTGTCCTCGATGTCGATCAGGATGCGCTCGATGATGTCGCCGACCTGCTCCATGTTGATGGTGAAGCTGATGATGTCGGTCCAGCGCCGGCTTTCTTCCTCGCCGAGGGCCTCGCGCGAGATCTTGGTCAGGTAATACTTGATCGCGGAATAGAGCTCGTCCACGTCGTCATCGAGCCGGCGCAGTTCCTCGCGCCAGGGCCAGGTCGTTGTTCTTGATCACCGTCAGCATGCCCACCATCATGTTCTCGACCACGTCGGCCTGATGCAGGGCTTCGCGCGCGGCGCAGGAAATCGCCAGCGAGGGAGTGGCCAGCGCGGAAGGATCCAGGTGGTGCGGGCGGCCGGCCACCAGGCTCTTGTTCGGCTTGGGCAGCCATCGACTGACCAGGCGCGCCACGACCGGGGTGAATGCCATGAACAGCATGGCAACCATCAGGTTGAAACTGAGGTGGAACAGCACCACGACTGTCGCGCGGTCCTGCACGTAGGGCCGCGCATAGCGCAGCCACAAGCCAATCAGGGGGATCGCGATGACGACGCCTACGGCCTTGAACACCAGATTTCCCAGCGGGACCTGCCGCACTTCGACCGACGACCTGGCGGTTGTCAGCACCGCCAGCAAGCCGCTTCCGAGATTGGCGCCCAGCACCAGCCCCAGCGCGGGCTCGAGGGGCATCAGGCCGGAGGCCGCCATCGTGGCCGTCAGCAGGACGATGGCGAGGCTCGAGTAGGCGACCACGGCAAGGAACGCCCCCACGGTGACCTCCAGCAGCAGATCGGTGGAGATCGACCCCAGCAGGGCCTTCACCGTCTGCGACTGGGTCATGATTTCGGTGGACGCGGCGATCAGCCGCAGCGCCAGCAGCATCAGGCCCAGGCCGATCAGGATGCGGCCGATGCGGCCCACGGGGTGCGACTGGCGCGAGAGGAACAGCACCACCCCGACGAAGATGAACAGCGGCGAAAGCCAGGACAGGTCGAACGAGAACACCACGGCCATCAGGCTGGTGCCCACGTCGGCGCCCAGCATCACCGCCAGGGCCAGGGGCAGGGCGATCAGGCCCTGGCCGACGAATGAAGAAACGATGAGGGCGGTGGCGGTGCTCGATTGCACCAGGGCGGTGACGCCCAGCCCTGATATGGCCGCGGTCCAGCGATTGGCGACGCTGTGCGCAAGCACGTTGCGAAGGTTCGCGCCGAACACCCTCAGGATGCCGGTTCGAACTAGATGGGTTCCCCAGACCAGCAGCGCGATGGCCGCCAGGAAATTCAACAGATGCTTCATGCTTGTGTTTTCCACTATACGCCTTGGTGCGGCGCAGCATGAAGAAACGAGCGTAGCGGGCGTTATGCCTTTGCTTTGCGCACCCGCAACAATTCATCCAGGATCAGGCAGGCGGCACCGACGGTGATGGCACTGTCGGCGACGTTGAAGGCCGGGAAGTACCAGCCGCGCCAATGCAGCTGCACGAAGTCCACCACGTAGCCATGCAGCAGGCGGTCCACCACGTTGCCGATGGCGCCGCCCAGGATGCAGGCCAGCGCGAAGGAAAACAGCCGCTGCCCCGCATGCGAGCGCAGCATCCAGATGATGAAGACGGCCGCGGCGACGCCGATGGCCGTGAAGAACCACCGCTGCCACCCCGAGGCGCCCGCCAGGAACGAGAAGGCCGCGCCCGTATTGTGGGCGCGCACTACGTTGAAGAAGCTGGTGACGTAGGTCGAATCGCCCAGGCTGTAGTAACCCAGGATCAGCACCTTGGTGAACTGGTCGGCGATGAAGACGGCCAGGGCCAGGCCCAGCCAGGGCAGCCAGCTGCCCGAAGGGTTGCGGGCCGCCATCAGGCGAACTTCCTGTCTTCGCCCGCGCCGAACAGGTTGCTGGTGCAGCGGCCGCAAATGGTGGGATGAGAGGGGTCATGGCCCACGTCGTCGCGCCAGTGCCAGCAGCGTTCGCACTTCACTGCTTTTGACGGCGTCACCTTCACGGCCATCGTGTCGCCCGCGACCAGGTTCACGGCGGACGTGATGAACACGAACTTGAGGTCGTCCTCCAGGCTGGCGAGCGACGACCACAGATCGCCGTGGGTGGCCATGGGGAGCTGTCAGCTCCACGTTCGCCTGCAGCGAAGAGCCGACCTTGCCGGCTTCGCGCAGCGACTCGATTTCCTTGTTGACCAGTTCGCGGGCGGCGCGGATGCGGGTCCACTTTTCCAGCAGCGCGGCGTCGGGACCGCCGATCTCGGCGTAGGTCTCGAAGAAGATCGATTCGGAAGTGCCGAACAGCTTCCACGCTTCTTCCGCGGTGAAGCTCAGGAATGGCGCCATCCAGCGCAGCATGGCGTGCGTGATGTTCCACAGCGCCGTCTGGGCGCTGCGCCGGGCCAGCGATTTCGGCGCGGTGGTGTAGAGGCGGTCCTTCAGGATGTCGAGGTAGAACGCGCCCAGGTCTTCCGAGCAGTAGACCTGCAGCTTGGCAACCACGGGGTGGAACTCGTACACCTCGTAGTGCGCCAGCACCTCGGCCTGGAACTGCGCGGCGCGCGACAGGGCGTAGCGGTCGATCTCCAGCATCTGGTCCAGCGGCACGGCGTCCTTGGCGGGGTCGAAGTCGCTCACGTTGGCCAGCAGGAAGCGCAGCGTGTTGCGGATGCGCCGGTAGGCGTCCACCACACGTGCCAGGATCTTGTCGTCGCCCGCGATGTCGCCCGAGTAGTCGGAAGCCGCCACCCACAAGCGGATGATTTCGGCGCCCAGCTTCTTGCGTGGTCTCCTGCGGGTCCACGCCGTTGCCCATCGACTTGCTCATCTTGCGGCCCTGGCTGTCCACCGTGAAGCCGTGGGTGAGCAAGCCGCGGTAGGGCGCCCGGCCATACATCGCGCAAGCCGTGAGCAGCGAAGAATGGAACCAGCCGCGGTGCTGGTCATGGCCTTCCAGGTACAGGTCGGCCTCGGGCCCGCTCTCGTGGGCCGCGCCGGCGTGCGAATGCCGCAGCACGGTGGTGTGGGTGGTGCCGGAGTCGAACCAGACTTCCAGGATGTCGGAGCTCTTGGTGTAGTGCTTCGCGTCCTCGGCGCCCAGCACCGATTCCGGCGTGGCCTTGCTCCAGGCCTCGATGCCGCCTTTTTCGACCATGTCGGCCGCGAGGTCCAGGATTTCCATGGTGCGCGGATGCAGCTCGCCCGAATCCTTGTGCAGGAAGAAGGGCAGGGGCACGCCCCAGCTGCGCTGGCGGCTGATGCACCAGTCGGGCCGGCCGGCGATCATGTCGCGCAGCCGCGCCTTGCCGTTCTCCGGGAAGAAGCTGGTTTCCTCGATGGCTTCCAGCGCCATCTGGCGCAGGGTCTTGGGCGCCTTGTCCTTGGTGAACACGCCCTCGCCTTCGTCCATGCGGACGAACCACTGGGCCGCGGCGCGGTAGATCACCGGGCTCTTGTGGCGCCAGCAGTGCGGGTAGCTGTGGGTGATGGTTTCGGTGGCGAACAGGCGGTCCGACTCGGCCAGCACTTCGATGATGCGCGGCACGGCCTTCCAGATGTTCAGGCCGCCGAACAGCGGGAAGTCGGGTGCGTAGGCGCCGTTGCCCTGCACCGGGTTGAGGATGTCGTCGTAGGCCAGGCCGTGCGAGACGCAGGAGTTGAAGTCGTCCACGCCATAGGCCGGCGAGGAATGGACGATGCCGGTGCCGTCCTCGGCGGTGGCGTAGTCGGCCAGGTACACCGGCGAGAGCCGGCGATAGCCCGGGTCCACGTCATACAGCGGATGCTGGAAGTTCAGCCCGGCGAGTTTCTCGCCCTTGCACCGTGGCCAGCACGGTGCCCGTGAGCTTGTAGCGCTCCATGCACTTGCCCACCAGCGAGGCCGCCAGCACCAGCAGCCCGCGCTCGGTATCGACCAGCGAATATTCCAGCTCGGGATTGAGGTTGAGCGCCTGGTTGGCGGGGATGGTCCACGCGGTGGTGGTCCAGATGACGATGTAGGCGGGCTTGGCCAAAGCCGCCAGGCCGAACGCGGCCGCGAGCCTCGAAGGCTCGTCGCTCTTGAAGCCCACATCCAGCGTCTGCGATTTCTTGTCGGCGTACTCGATCTCGAATTCGGCCAGCGAGGAGCCGCAGTCGAAGCACCAGTACACGGGCTTGAGGCCGCGATAGACGAAGCCGCGTTCCACCACGCGCTTGAAGGCGCGGATTTCCTCGGCCTCGTTGACGAAGTCCATGGTGCGATAGGGATGGTCCCAGTCGCCCAGCACGCCCAGGCGCTTGAAGTCGGCCATCTGGATGCCGATCTGCTCGGTGGCGAAGGCCCGGCTCTTGGCCTGCATTTCGTCGCGCGGCAGGTTGCGGCCGTGCTTCTTCTCGATGGCGTTCTCGATCGGCAGGCCGTGGCAGTCCCAGCCCGGGATGTAGGCCGCGTCCAGGCCCTTGAGCTGGCGGGCCTTGACGATCATGTCCTTCAGGATCTTGTTGACCGCGTGGCCCATGTGGATCTGGCCGTTGGCATACGGCGGGCCGTCGTGCAGCACGAACTTCTCGTGGCCGCAGCGGGCGGCGCGAAGCTTCTTGTACAGGCCCTGGTCTTCCCATTCCTTCACCCAGCCGGGCTCGCGCTTGGGCAGGTCCCCGCGCATGGGGAAGGGTGTGTCGGGCAGGTTGAGCGTGGCGCGGTAATCGGTTTTGTCTGTCATGGGTGTCATTCCGGGCTTGACCCGGAATCCAGGAGGTTGGGTGGGCGATGAGATGGATTGCGGATCAGGTCCGCAATGACAGCCCGTCAAATTCGGTCGCGCGTGGTCTGGCGACGGGTGGACGCAAAGTACGCACGAGCATCTTCGCAGTCCTTGCGGATGCCTTGCGTCAAGGCGTCCAGACCGTCGTACTTGAGCTCGTCGTGCAGTTTGTGCAGCAGTTCCACGTGGATGATTTTACCGTAGCCCCCTTCGTCGCCGAGGCCGGCCGGCCATTCCAGGCAGTGGGTCTCCAGAAGCACGCGCCCGCCGTTGACATCATCCGGGTCCAGGGAAGGCCGGATGCCCAGGTTGGCGACGCCGGGCAGGGGCTGCTCGGCGAGGCCATTCACCAGCACCGCGAAGATGCCGCTGGCGGCGGGTTTCCAGTGCGAAAAGCGCAGATTCAAGGTTTTGAAACCCAAGTCCCGCCCGAGCTTGCGCCCATGCACCACATGGCCGCTGATGCTGTAGGGCCGGCCCAGCAGGCCGGCGACCGCGTCCATGTCGCCGCGCCCCAGCGCTTCGCGCACCGCGGAACTGGAGACGCGCAGCCCATGGACCTCGTAGCTGTTCATGCGCGCTACGTCGAAACCCTTGGCGGCGCCCGCGGCATCGAGCATGGCGTAGTCGCCCGCCCGTTTCGCGCCGAACCGGAAGTCGTCGCCGACCAGTATGTATTGGGCGCCCAGGCCGCGGACCAGCACGTTGTCGATGAAGGCCTCGGGAACTTGTGAGGACAGACGAGCATCAAACGGAAGGACGACGCATTGATCCACTCCGCAGTGCGCCAGCTCGGTCAGCTTGTCGCGCAGGGTCGCGATGCGGGCCGGGGCCAGTTCGGGCTTGCGGGCCAGCCGGGCGAAATAATCGCGCGGATGGGGTTCGAAGCTCAGCACGCAGCTGGGTATGCCGCGATGCCGGGCCTCGTTGCTCAGCAGCGCGAGCATGGCCTGGTGGCCGCGGTGGACGCCGTCGAAATTCCCGATGGTCAGCGCGCAGGCTGGCGCGATCCCCGGGTGGTGAAAGCCTCTGAATATCTGCATCGCGGCGCGTGTGGATCTTTGCGGTATCTTTTTGATAGCAGCTCGTGCCCGCCCGCCAAGCACCGCAAGGCATTTCCCTAACGAGGGCGGTCACGAAAACAGGGTATATTGTGCTGTACAGCGCCGCAAAGCGCTGGACTTGACCTCTGCGTTGTTTCCTCTCGTTCGAAGGAGGCGTGTTTTGAAGGTTTTGAAGCTGTCCGCTCAAGGGCTGCCCCAGTCGTGGATCTCGCTGGAGCAGGCCGTGCTGCACTACGCTGCCGATGAGGTGCGCTGGGAAGTAGGCGCGCGGGTGGCGCTGTTCCGCGGCGGCCACAACGCGGTGACCGGTCAGCAGTCGCAGATCGCGGTGAACAGCATCATCGGCACCAAGGGCGTGCCCAACATCAATCCCTTCGACCTCAAGCCCGGCCTTACCAACATCAAGCTCTTCGCGCGCGACCGCAACGTCTGCGCCTACTGTGGCCACCTCCACCATGAGGAAGACCTCACGCGCGAGCACATCATCCCGTTCGCCCAGAACGGCAAGGACCACTGGATGAACGTGGTCACCGCCTGCCGGGCCTGCAACCACCGCAAGAGCAGCCGCACGCCCGAGCAGGCGCGCATGCCTCTGCTGTACGCGCCTTACATTCCCAGCCTGTGGGAAGACTTCATCCTGCGCAACCGCCGCATCCTGGCGGACCAGATGGAGTTCCTGATGGCGCACCTGCCCAAGACCTCACGCCTTCACCTGCTTCAGTAGGTCAGTTCCAGCACCGTCACATGGTTCTCGGCTGCCGGCCAGGCGCGGCCAACCACTCGTTCGCCATTGAATTCCGCCACAACGGGGCGTGCCGCGACGGCCGGCTTGATTTTCGAGGTGGCCACGCCGGCGCCCGGCACCGCGCCCGGCGGCGGTGATTGCCCATCCAGCGCCATCTTGTCGCGCGCCGGGTCGAAGTAGCCACGCGGCCGCACCATCGTCACGATGGCCGGCGCGTCTTTGTCGGCATCTGCGATGCGCTCGGCGCGCAGGTGCACGATATTGCTGGAGCGCGGGAACGTGCTGCGATAGATGTGTGTGGTGGCGTAGCCGGGCGCGGCAACGACGAACTCATAGCGGGTCCCCGGCTGGGCGGTGAACGGACCCCATATCCCGTCCGTGCCCACGGTCTTGCTGTACGCCGGGGCGCCCCGACGCTCGGCCGTGACCGGATCGATCGAGAATATCTCCAGCCGCGCGCCCGGCAGGGGCAGGTTGTTGGCGAAGTTGCCGGAAGCCGGATCGACGGATGAAACGCCCATGCCGCTGACCTTGCCGCCGAGCACGAGGCTGTCTTCGGGCTGAATCTCCACCGTGGCCGGCAAGCGACCGACCACGAAGCGATAGGTGGCCTCGAAGGCCGCCGGCGAGAACGAAGTCTCGCGATGGTCGATGCGCGGGATCACGACGTTGGTCGCGCCCTTGAGTTCCGGTCCGGTGTAGGTGATATTGGTGGGCGTACCCTTCGCGCCTATCCACAGCCCGTCGGGCTGCGCGAACTTGTCGTTGTTGTCCGAGCGGATCGTCAGCCATTTGACCGGCCCCGCGACCTCGTCGCCGGCCGCGTTCTTGGGCGCGTTCAGTGAGGTGAGGAATGGGCCCGTGCCGGAAAACTCATTGCCCTCCCGGAATCCCTTCACCGCCCAGACGCCGTGATTGGGGGTGCCGCCCAGGATGGCGTGGCTGACGGTCTTGTCGCCGCCGCCGTTCTGGATGTAGTTGCGGATGGCGTTGCCGCCGCGCGAGTTGCCCACCAACACCACTTGCCGCCCGCCGGTGGCCTTGAGCACCTTGTCGACCTCGGTCTTGAGGTGGGCCATGTGCTCTGCTGCCGAGGTGCGGCCCGGCTGGGGCTTGGTGTCGTCGTCGCGCGCCAGCGGATAGGGAACGTCGATGGCATGGAGCCGCTCGCGCGGCCAGCCGTTGGACTCGAACCGCCAGATCGTCGTCTGCCACCCGGCAGCGCTGTCGCCGTTGCCGTGGACGAAGACGATGGGCGGCGCTTGCTCGAGCGAAGGGCCCGTGGCGCAGCCGGCAGCCAGCGCGGCAGCGGCCAGGCCAAGGAAAAGACGGCGTGAAGTCATCCTGAGTCTCCAAGGTTTGTCATGGCGGGCTTGACCCGCAATCCATGCCACGCCGGCAAGACCGTATCAAGGCGAGATGGATCCCGGGTCAAGCCCGGGATGACAGCCTCTTCACGCGAACACGCCCGCGGTGTCCTGCATTCTTTGCGAGACTTCGCCCAGATGGTGCAGGGTATCCCCGAAGCTCAGTTCCAGCTGGGTGAGTTTCTTGAAGTAGTGGCTTCCGATGTATTCGTCCGTCACGCCGATGCCGCCGTGCAGCTGCACCGAGTTCTGGCCGATGAAACGCATGGACACGCCGGCCTGGTACTTGGCGCGGGCCAAGGCGCGGCGCCGCTCCTCGGCCGGGGCGTTCAGCTTGAGCGCGGCGTAATAGCTCATGGAGCGCGCCAGCTCCAGCTGCATCTTCATGTCGGCCACGCGGTGGCGCAGTGCCTGGAAAGTGGACAGAGTCACGCCGAACTGCTTGCGCGTGTTCATGTACTCCACCGTCACGTCCATGGTCTTGTCCAGCACGCCCACGGCTTCCGCGCAGCCGGCGGCGATGCCGATATCCACCGCATGTTCGAGCGCGGTGAGGCCATCCAGCGTGACGAGCGCAGCCGGTGCTGCCTTGAACGTGACTTCGGCCGCGCGGCCGCCCTCCTGGGTGCCGTAGCCGCGCGTCGTGACGCCGCTGGCCTTGCGCTCCACAAGGAACAGGGCGATCTTGCCGTTCACCGTGGCCGGCACCAGGAAGGCGTCGGCCTGGTCGCCCGCCGGCACGACGCCCTTGGCGCCGCTGACGGTCCAGGCTTCGCCCCGATCCGCTGGCCTGCGTCTCGCAGATGTCCAGCCGATAGCGGGCCTTGCGTTCCTGCTGCGCCAGCACCACCAGGGCCTCGCCGCCCGCGATCTTGGGCAGCCATGCGGCTTTCAGGGCTTGCGGCGCGTATCCGCCCAGGATGCCGGCGGCGATCAGCGTCTGGCCCAGCGGCTCGAGCACGATGCCGCGCCCCAGTTCTTCCATCACCACCATGCCTTCGACCGGGCCCATGCCCATGCCGCCGTGCTCTTCGGAGATGTACAGGCCCGCGAGGCCGAGGTCCGCGAGTTCGCCATAGGCGCCGCGGTCGAAACCGCCGGCCTTCACGATGGCGCGGCGGCGCTCGAAGTCGTAACCCTTGTCCACCCACTTGCGGACCGCGTCGCGCAGCTGTTCCTGGTCGTCACTGAAAAATCAAAATCCATTGTGTTCTCCTGTCTGGCTGTCATCCCGGGCTTGACCCGGGATCCATGGATCGCGGGTCAAGCCCGCAATGACAAAGTCAATCATGTCAGCCGAGTACCGTCTGAGCGACGATGTTGCGTTGAACTTCGTTGCTGCCGCCGTAGATCGTGGTCTTGCGCATGTTGAAGTAGGTCGAGGCCAGCGGCGCGCAATGGGCGGCGCCCACGTACTCGCCCTGCCAGCCGGCTTCCATGGCTTCCTGGATGAAGGGCAGGGCGTAAGGCCCGGCGGCCAGCATCATCAGTTCGCTGTAGCGCTGCTGGATTTCGCTGCCCTTGATCTTGAGCAGGCCGGCGATGTCCAGCGAGTTCTTGCCCGACTTCTCGGCGGACAGCACGCGCAGCACCAGCATTTCCAGGGCGACGACATCCACATCGAGCTTGGCGATCTCGTCGCGGAAGCGTTGATCGTCATACACGCCCTCGGCCTTGGCGATGCGCTTCAGGCGCTCGAGTTCGCGCTTGGCGCGGTTCACGTCGGCGATGTTGGTGCGTTCGTGCGAGAGCAGGTGCTTGGCGTAGGTCCAGCCCTTGTTCTCTTCGCCGATCAGGTTCTCGGCCGGCACTTCGACGTTGTCGAAGAACACTTCGTTCACTTCGTGCTCGCCGTCGAGCATGATGATGGGGCGCACGGTGACGCCCGGTGACTTCATGTCGATCAGCAGGAAGGAAATGCCGGTCTGCGGCTTGCCTTCCGTGCTGGTGCGCACCAGGCAGAAGATCCAGTCGCCGTACTGGGCCAGCGTGGTCCAGGTCTTCTGGCCGTTCACGATGTACTTGTCGCCCTTGCGTTCGGCACGGGTCTTGACCGAGGCCAGGTCCGAGCCCGAACCCGGCTCGCTGTAGCCCTGGCTCCACCACACTTCGCCGCTGGCGATGCCGGGCAGGAAGCGCTGCTGCTGCTCGGGGCTGCCGAAGGCCATGATCACCGGCGCGACCATCACCGGCCCGAAGGGCACGATGCGCGGCGCTCCGGCCAGGGCGCATTCTTCCTCGAACAGGTGCTTCTGGATGGCGCTCCAGCCCGGGCCGCCGAACTGCTTGGGCCAGCCGTAGCCCAGCCAGCCCTTCTTGCCCAGGATGCGCGCCCAGTTCTGCAAATCGTCGCGCGTGAGGCGCAAGGCGTTGTGGACCTTGTGCGAAATCTCGGCCGGCAAATTGGCGCGCACCCAGGCGCGCACCTCTTCGCGGAACTTCTGTTCCTCAGGGGTAAAAGCTAAATCCATGACAGATGTCTCCAGTGCTGCGACATTATCGGCACGGTCGTGCTATTCGTTGTGTCCGGGTTGTGACATGCCGAGTTGCTGGTAAATGTTTTGCACAGCGGAACGCAGCAAGGCAACTTCGTTTTCGAGCGCCTCCACGCGGCCTTCCAGATGCAACTGCGGACCCGTCGACGGCGCCTGAGATTGCGTGTCGCCAGGCTCCACCGGACCGCAGAGCAGGTGCGCCCAGCGCTGTTCGCGCATGCCGGGCGCTCTTGCCAGTTTCACCACCAGCGGCCCGCCCTTTTCCTGCGACCGGTCCTGCAACTCGTCGAGAAAAGCCTCCACCGAGGAGATGTCGGCAAAGCGATACCAGCGTTCGCTGTTGATCCGCAGCTCGCCCGCGGTTTGCGGCCCGCGCAGCATCAGCAGGCCCAGCAGCACGGCCGACTGCTCCGGCACGCCGATGCCGCGCTGGAAGTTGTGCTCCCAGCGGGCCACGCGGCTGCCGCTGGACTCGAACACCAGGCTGAGCAGCTTGAGGGCATCGAGCGCCTCCTGGGCCTGGGCATCGCTGACGTTCATCAGCGGCTCGCGGCTGGACTTCTGGTTGCACCCCGCCACCAGCGAGTTCAGTGTCAGCGGATAGCTGTCCGGCACGGT
The DNA here is from genome assembly GCA_963722025.1 of uncultured beta proteobacterium. Lineage (GTDB taxonomy): Bacteria > Pseudomonadota > Gammaproteobacteria > Burkholderiales > Burkholderiaceae_C > Ramlibacter. The sequence continues at coordinate 96,916 of CAVRNE010000025.1, read as the reverse complement.
GCGGGCTTTTTCCATCAGCGTGGCCAGCACGCGGGCTTCAATGGGGTTCAGGTGACGCATGGGCATGACTGGGATAATTGGCTTCGCAAATGAAGAACATCGTGATTTTGATCTCCGGCGGCGGTTCGAACATGGCAGCCATCGTCCGCTGTGCCCAGCGCGAAGGCTGGCACAAGACCCATGGGGCCCGGGTGGCGGCTGTCATCAGCAACCGCGCGGACGCCGGCGGCCTGGCCCTGGCGCGCGAACACCAGATTGCCACGGACGTGGTCGACCACAAGCGCTTCGCGACACGCGAGGAGTTCGAAGCCGAGCTGACAGCCGTGATCGACCGCCATCAGCCCTCGCTGCTGGTGCTGGCTGGTTTCATGCGCATCCTCACGCCCGGGTTCGTGCAGCGCTACGAGGGCCGGCTGCTCAATATCCATCCGTCCCTGCTGCCCGCGTTCCCGGGCCTGCACACCCACCAGCGGGCCATCGACGCCGGCTGCAAATTCTCCGGCGCGACCGTGCACCAGGTGACCTCCGAGCTGGACCATGGGCCCATCCTGGACCAGGCGGTGGTGCCGGTGCTGCCCGATGACACCGCCGAAACCCTGGCTGCCCGCGTGCTGACGCAAGAGCACCTGATCTATCCGCGTGCGATCGCCGCGCTCCTGCCGCGTCTATAGCTTTGCAAAACGCGGCTGCCGCACCCCGTCGATCACGACTTCTTCGTTGAACATCGCCGCCGGGCGCACCCAAAGCCCCTGTTCGCCGTAGAGCGCCCGGTACAGGGTCATGGGCTCCAGCGTCTCGCTGTGCCGCACGGTGTCCAGCACCTCGTAGAGCAGGCCCTTGTAGTGGCGATAGCGGCCGGGTGGGGTTTTGATCAGGGGCGGCAGAGTCTTGGCTCATGGGTAATAATATTGTGCGCAGAACGAGGAGGGGCTATGGAGCGGGCGGATTTTATTCATCTTGTGCGGCTGAGCGAGCAGGAAAGCGCGCAGGATAGCAAGGCCTATCGACGTGGCGTAGCGGCATTCGCGGCCCTGGGTTATGCCTGGGTCGTCGGCTGCGTGGTGCTGGCGGTCGTGATTTTGTTCTTCGGCATCAGTGCCATGCTGCGTGGCCAGTTCAAGGGTGTCTTCGTCTGGGGCCTCATCGCCGCCGCAGGTCTGCTCTGGACCAGCTTGCGCGCCCTGTGGTGCCCGCTGGCAGGAACCGGAGGGCGCTGCGCATCACTGCCATCGACGCGCCGGCGCTTTTCGAGGCGCTCGAGCGCATACGCAAAAAAATCAAGGGGCCGGCCATCCATGAGGTCCGGCTCGATAGCGAGTTCAACGCCAGCATCCACCAGCATCCGCGTTTCGGGCTCTTCGGCGGAGCGGTGAATCACCTGACCATCGGACTGCCGCTGCTGATGGCGATGGATCGCCCGCGTTTCCTGGCCGTGCTGGCGCACGAGTACGGCCATCTGCGCGGCGACCACGGGCGCTTCGCCGCCTGGATTTACCGCACCCGGCTCAGCTGGGCCAAGCTCGACGATGGTTTGCGCGGCGATGACGGGCCGGTAGCCGCGGCCACGCAGGCCTTCCTGCGCTGGTATTTCCCGCGTTTCTCTGGCCAAGACCTTTGCGCTGGCCCGCCAGGACGAGTATGAGGCGGACCGCATCTCCGGCAAGCTGCTGGGCAAGGAAGCGGCTTGCGCCGCCTTGACCGAGATCGCCGTCAAGGGCGCATGGCTCGGGCGCGAGTTCTGGCCGGCGCACTGGAACGGCGCCGCCTCGAGCCCAACGCCTATCGGACCTTACGCCGCCATGGCCAAGCTGCTGGCATTGCCGCCGCCGGGCGACTTCGCCCGTGATGCCTTGCGGCAGGCGCTGCGCCGGATCAGCGACGTGGAAGACACCCATCCCGTGCTGCGCGACCGGCTCGAGGCCCTCGAGGGTAGCAAGAGCCTGCCCGCCTGGTCGGCCAAGTCCGCGCTAGGCTTGCTGGGGGCTGGTGGCGAAAAGTGGATCGCGCATTTCGACAAGCAATGGTGCAAGGACAACGCCAGCGCCTGGAAGCAGCACCACGCGTACCTGGGCCGGGTGCAGGCCGGGGTGCGCCGACTGTCAGTACACGCCTCGGGCGACAGTGCCGGCGCACTGGTGGAGCTTGCCGGGCTGCACCGCCGCTTGCGTGAGGACGGGCAGGCGCGTGAGCTCTACGAGCGCGCTCTGCGACTTACTCCTTCCCATGCGGGTGCCTTGCGCGGCATCGTTTCTCGTCTTTCTGCGGCCGAACACGCCCTGCGCATGCAGCACCTGGCGGCCTTGTTCGAGAGCAGCATGGACGATCGCTGGTGGGCCTGCCGAATGGCGATCGACGCGCTCGAAGAGGCGGTCAACGGCAACCACGATGACAAGGCGCTCAAACTGTGGCGCGAACGCCTGGATGCGGCCGCCGACGCAGAAGGGCGCGGCTGGGACGAGCATGCCAACACCCCGTTTTTCCAATCCATCAGCCGCCACGACCTGAGCGAGTTCGAAATCGGCGAGGTGAGGGCCGGGCTGGCCCGCTTCAAGCCGGTTGCGCGCGCCTGGCTGGTTCGCAAGAACCTGCGCGAATTCCCCGACCGTCGCAGCTACCTGGTGTTCGTCGATCTTCCGGGCATGGAGGACGGGGAGCGCTACGACTTGTGCCGCGAACTCGAGAGTTCCCTTGACTTGCCCGGCCGGGCGCTGGCGCTGTGGGCCGGGCATTCGCCCACGGTCGAAGACATCGCCCGACACGCTTTCGAGCCGATCTACCTTCGAGCCGCCTGATAAGGCTCGCCGCGCGATGGGACAATCGGCCCATGCATCCTAAAGCCCTGCTCGACGCCTGTGCCGAACTCGTCAAGCTCACCCTGAAATTCGATCACCCGGCCGACGCCGTGGTGTCCCGCTACTTCCGCGACAACCGTTCCTTAGGGCCGCGCGAGCGCGCGACGCTGGCGGAAACCGTGTTCAACGTGCTGCGCCAGAAGCTGCTGTTCGACCATCTCTCGCCCTCGGGCAGCGGCCCCAAGGAGCGGCGGATGGCGATCCTGGGCTTCCACGGCCCGCGCGACTTCCTCAAGAGCGCCCTCACCGACCAGGAGAAGAACTGGCTCGACCAGTGCGATTCCATCAACCCGTCCGATTTGATGGAGCGCCACCGGCACAACCTGCCCGAATGGCTGGTGCAGCCGCTCAAGGACCAGCTGGGCCAGGATTTCATGGCGCTCGCAGAGAGCCTGAACCAGCCCGCGCCGCTGGACCTGCGGGTCAACATGCTCACCGACAAGCGTCCCGACGTGCAGAAGGAGCTCAAGCTGGCGGGCCTGCCTTCCGTGCCGACACCCTATTCCCCTTGGGGCCTGCGCCTGGACACCAAGCCGGCCCTGACCAAGTTCGATGCATTCGCCCGCGGCGCGTTCGAAGTGCAGGACGAGGGCTCGCAGTTGCTGGCGCTGTTGCTGGACGCCAAACGCGGCGAGATGGTGGTCGATTTCTGTGCCGGCGCCGGTGGCAAGACCCTGGCGATCGGCGCGGCCATGCGCAGCACGGGGCGCCTCTACGCCTTCGACACTTCGGCCCACCGCCTGGATGCACTCAAGCCCCGCCTGGCCCGCAGCAAGCTGTCGAACGTGCACCCGGCGGCGATCGCGCACGAGCGCGACGAGCGCATCAAGCGCCTGGCCGGGAAGATCGACCGCGTCATCGTGGACGCGCCTTGCTCCGGCCTGGGCACGCTGCGGCGCAATCCCGACCTGAAGTGGCGCCAGTCGCCCCAATCCGTGCTGGAGATGACGGCCAAGCAGGCAGCCATCCTGCAAAGTGCGTCGCGGCTGCTCAAGCCGGGCGGACGGCTGGTTTACGCCACCTGCAGCCTGCTGCCACAGGAAAACGAACAGATCGCATTGGCATTCACCGAGGCCAATAGGGAGTTCAGCCCACTTCCGGCCGTGGAAGTGCTGTCCAATCTGAAGATCGATGGCGCAGCCGGCTTGTGCAGCGGCGGCGAAGGCGGCGGGGATTTCCTGCGGCTTTGGCCCCACCGGCACTCGACGGACGGATTTTTCGCGGCGCTATGGGTGAAAAATTAACTCATGCAGGCGCTATTTGGCCTGCAACTGTACCTAAACACAGTTAGTTTTTTGAACCTCACATCGTAAAATTGGGTCTATAAGCAGGCCCCCCTGGCCGACGCCTTTTTAAGAGAGAGACTCCCCATCTATGTTGCTTCCCGACTGGGCCGTGCTGAACGCGGCCGTTGACTGGCTTGCCCACGGCCTCTGGAACCTGTCCTGGTGGCAGATCGTCCTGTACACACTGGTGACCACGCACATCACCATCGCCTCCGTCACGATCTTCCTGCATCGCGCCCAGGCGCACCGGGCGATGGATCTGCACGCCATCCCTTCGCATTTCTTCCGCTTCTGGCTCTGGCTGGGCACCGGCATGGTCACCAAGGAATGGGTTGCCATCCACCGCAAGCACCACGCCAAGTGTGAAACCGTGGACGATCCGCACAGCCCGCGACTCGCGGCATCGAAACCGTGCTGTGGCGCGGCGCCGAGCTCTACCGCGCGGAAGCCAAGAATCAGGAAACCGTCGCGAAGTTCGGCCACGGCACGCCCAACGACTGGATCGAGCGCAACCTGTACACCCGGTACAGCTGGCAAGGCGTCGGCCTGATGCTCATCCTGAACGTGGCCATGTTCGGTGTCATCGGCCTGTCCGTCTGGGCTGTGCAGATGGCCGTGGATCCCGATCACCGCCGCCGGCGTGATCAATGGCATCGGCCACTACTGGGGCTACCGCAACTTCGAGGCGCCGGACGCCAGCACCAACATCTCGCCCTGGGGCCTGATCATCGGTGGCGAAGAGCTGCACAACAACCACCACACCTACCCCACATCGGCCAAGTTCTCGGTCAAGAAGTACGAGTTCGACATCGGTTGGGTCTACATCACGCTGATGAGCAAGATCGGCTGGGCCACGGTCAAGAAGGTCCCGCCCAAGCTGCAGCTGGGCGCCATCAAGCCGGTGGCGGACGAGAAGACGCTGGAAGCCGTGATCGCCAACCGCTACGAGGTCATGGCCGGCTACGCGCGCGAAATGCGGCGCGTCTGCAAGTCGGAGATCGCCGTGCTCAAGGAAAAGCAGGCCGAATTGTCCTCGCTCAAGGCGGCCAAGCGCTGGCTGCACCGCGACGACGAGCAGGGTTCCCGCCGCCGCGCGGCCGCACCTGGCTCAGGCGCGCGCTGCGCACCCGGTTCTCGACAAGATGGTCACCATGCGCGAAGAGCTGCGCCAGATGTGGCTGAACACTTCGCAGTCCCGTGAGCAGCTCGCCATCGACCTGCAGGCCTGGTGCCGCCGGGCCGAGGAAAGCGGGATCGTCGCATTGCAGCAGTTCTCGAGGAAGCTGCGCGCCGCGCACGCCTGACGCCTCGCCACCAATGAAAAAGCCCCGCAATGCGGGGCTTTTTTGTGTGCGGGTTTTACTACGCGGGTGACCATGGAAGCGGATCAGCAGTCCAACTCGTCGAACCGCTTCTTGCCGGCAGACAGCGCCGCTTCGGCTTTCAGGACTTCGGCCTTGTCGGGATTGTTCATGCTGGCTCCACTGGCATACGTGAATCGATCCTGGCCTTCGGGTTCGGCTTGACCGGCACGGGGGCTTGATCGGTGCTGACGACCCGGGTGGAACAGGGCCGCTCGGAGTACACCACCGAGCCCTTGGACCAACATTTGTAGACCTGTTGCGCGCTCGCGGGCGACCCGGCTCCCAGGCACAGAAGTGCACTCAACATCAAAAGATTCGGATTCGGCTTCATGGGCAAGATCCCAACTGCTACACAGGGGCGGCGCCGGCGGAGGTAATTGTTCGCGGCCCGGTTTGCGCGGCACGTCGTCGCTAACGCTGCAACAGCGCGGCTGCAGACCAGGGATCGAAGCGACACGGAGTCTTCAGCGTGACTCACTGGCCACGATGACGCTGCCGTCCACGCTGCGGCGCTCTTGCGAAGTAGAACGAGCCGCTGTCTTCCGCATTCAGAGCGCTCACTTCGCGCCGGGCAGCGAGGTATTCAGCCGTCGATTGCGCACGGGTGAGATCGCTCATCGTCCGGCGCGGCTCGTTCATCTGCCCAGCCCATTCGCTGGAGGCGATGGTCATGTCGTGCCCAATGACTTCCGACTGCACTTCACCGCGGGTCTTGCTGCTGACGAAAGGCGTGTTGTCGACAGTGATGTCATCCGCGTAGGCTTGCTGGAAGCCATGGCGGCCAAGGCGAAGGCCGCAGCCGCCGTCGCGGTGATCGTGAGAGTGGATGCGAGGTTGAGGTTCATGCCGATCTCCTTTGAGCGTGGGGTGGTGCGATCCGGGACATGCGCGGGCCGCTCAATGCCCGTCTGCCCCGCCTGGTGAACCCACTCACCAGCAGGGACGCGGCCACGATGGCCACGAATGCCAAGGCAACGAAGGGTGCCCAGCGCGGACGAATGAATGCGGATGATGTGCGACGGTCATGTCGTCGCCTTGCATGGAAAAGGATGACCAATCTATGCGCGTCGAGCCCGGCGAGGCATCAGGGAGAGGCCCCGATCACGCCTCGGGGATTCCCCTATTTCGGGGGGCAGGTACTGCGAGCGGGCGAAGTTACCGCTCGTCGGTCCACTGCGACGCAAAGTGAACCAGTTCTGCACCCGATTTCAACTGCAGCTTTTCTTTCAGGCTCGCGCGGTGGGTTTCGATGGTCTTGATGCTGCGATTGAGTTTTTCGCTGATCTGCCGCGTGCCGAAGCCGAGCCCGATCAGGTGCAGGATCTCGAACTCGCGTTGACTGAGTCCCGCGATGGGGGTCGCAGTGGAACCACTGGGTGTGGCCACTTTCTGCGCCAGCCGCAGGTGCATCGCCTCACTGAGGTAGATGCCGCCCGACAGCACCGTTCGCACCGCCGCCAGGATCTTGGCGGTGGCTTCATGCTTCATCAAATAGCCGTTCGCGCCGGCTCGCAGGGCACGTTCGGCAAAGATCTTTTCGTCGTGCAGGCTCATGGCCAGTATGGCCAGGCCCGGGGTCCGGCGACGCATCAGCTTGATGAGGTCCAGGCCGGTTTCCTTATGCAGGGAGATGTCCACAATGGCCAGCGCGGGTTTGCATGTGGCCAACTCAGCCATCGCTTCTTCGGCATTGGCCGCCTCACAACACAGATCCAAATCCGGCTGTGCGTTGAGGAACAGCGCCATGCCTTCCCGCACGATGGGATGGTCGTCCACCATCAGTATCCGGGTCTTCTCCCCTTCATGCACTGTGGGGCTGCTCATGCCGGCTCTCCAGGTCGGGATACGTCACGGCAATGATCGTGCCGCGCGGGACGTTGCCCGTAACTTGCAGGATACCCCCCAGCAGGCTCGCGCGATATCGCATGCTGTATATCCCCATGCCCGAGTCAACTCTGGCCGGTCCCGCACCGAGGCCGATCCCATCGTCGCGAAGGATAATACGGTGTTCTCCATCGACGCGAACAAGCTCGATCAGCATCAGGCGCGCCTGGCTGTACTTGACCGCGTTGTTGACAGCCTCCTGGGCAATGCGATACAGGTTGATGGCCACCAGGGGATCGCTCACCTGCACATCAGGGCCAACACGCACCTGGCATTTCATGGCCTTGAGCGAGTTGACGTCGTCAGCCAGCTGTTCCAGCGCGGCGATCAGGCCGCCATGCTCCAACGCGACTGGGTACAGGCCGCGGGCAGCGGATCGGTTCATGGCCGCAGCCTCACCAATCAGTTCCTCGATCCTTACCATCGCCCCGGCTTCGGGCTGTGCCCCCCCGATGAGCTTTTGCCGCAAGCCTGCACATAGCAGCGACAGGCTGGTCAGGTGCTGGCCAAGACCATCGTGTAGTTCGGACCCGATCGCACGTCGCTGCTCTTCACTCACGCGGATCAGCGCGATTTCCAGCCTGCGGCGTTCGGCCATCTCCTTGTGCAGGTCGGCGTTGATGGCCACCAGATCGCGGGTTCGCGCCGCGATGTGGTGTTCCAGTTTTTCGAGGTAACTCCTGAGTTCCGCCTGCGCGCGCTGTTGCCCGGCAACCGACGCAGCAAGCAGGAGCCCGGTGACCGCAACGACGATCGTGAACGCGCACCACTGGAGCAGGTCAGGAAGCGACTTTCCGGCCATGAATGGCCCGGTACCGTGAGACGCACCCCAGACGGCGACGAGCGAGAACACCAGGGTGACCAGGCTGGCACCCAGTTGGCCGAAACGCAGGGACCCCCATATCAGAAAAGGAAACACAGCCAGCGGCGCCACGTAGTAGCGGCCGGCCTCGAGTTCCGGGGCACCGAAGATCTTCACGCTGACGATCACGAGCAGGGTGACCAGGCAAAGAGCCTCTGCGACTTCCCAGGTGAAGGTGCGCGCAGCGTCGCCCTGGCGGCCAACAGCAAAGGCGGCGCCACTACCAGCACGCCCATCATGTCCCCCAGCCACCACTTCAACCACACGGTTGCGTAGTCTTGCGTGGCAACGGCTCCCGACCCCGCCAGCGTTGCCACGCCCACCGCGGCACCCAACGTCGTGCTGAGAATGGCGGCAAAGAGAATGAGGGCGAAGACATCACGCCTCGTCCTGAGTCCGATGTCAAAGCCGGGGAATCTCAGCAACAGCCCTGCGCCGACCATAGCTTCCAAGGTGTTGCCGGCCGCGATGCTGCAAGCGCCCAGCAGGGGTATGCCGGTGCCAACGTTCGCAAGAAAGGCTCCAAACGCCACGGCGAACGCCATCCGCCAGCCGAGGACCAAGAGTGCCGCGAGCGCGATTCCGCTGGGTGCCCAGACCAGTGAGACGGTGGTTCCCACGACGGCATAGGACAATCCCACTTTGGCCGCGGCGACATAGAGTGCCGTGACGCCTATCAACAGAGCGACAGGATGGGGCATGCTTTCTCACCTCATTGAGGTGACTTCAAATGGTACGGCTGAACGTCGTGTGGGCCATCTCCAGGCCGCAGCCGCCGGTAGGACCCCCATTTTGGGGCCACGCCTTTAAGAGGAGAAGGTGTTTTTCGATGATGTCCTGCAACAAGCGCAGCGCAGCACCGAGCTGCATAGAAGCGTTCTGACAGCCCGCGTTGTTGGGCGTGCAGACCCGCTGAAGCGAGCTGATTTCGCGAAAAAGACCGGTCTGTCGCCTAACAACAGCCGACAGATTCAAAAATCTTGGGTCACCAGCGTAGTAACACCCGTCACAAAAGAAAAAGCCCCGCAATGCGGGGCTTTTTTGTGTCATCCCGGACTTGATCCGGGATCCATGGCTGCCATGGGTTGCGGGTCAAGCCCGCAACGACCTTATTTCAGCTTGGTCTCTTTGTATTCCACGTGCTTGCGAGCCTTGGGGTCGAACTTCATGATCGACATTTTCTCGGGCATCGTTTTCTTGTTCTTGCTCGTGGTGTAGAAGTGGCCGGTACCCGCGGTGGATTCCAGCTTGATTTTTTCGCGTCCGCCTTTGCTTGCCATGATTCAGCTCCTCGTAAGCTTGACCACGCGCGCGCAGGTCTGCGAGCACGGCGTCGATGCCATTCTTGTCGATCAGGCGCAGCGCGGCGCCGGAAACACGCAGGCGAACCCAGCGGTTTTCGGTCTCGACCCAGAAACGGCGGTATTGCAGGTTCGGCATGAACCGGCGCTTGGTTTTGTTGTTGGCGTGGGAAACATTGTTCCCGACCATCGGGCCTTTGCCCGTTACGTCGCAGACGCGTGCCATGAGCACTCCAGTAATCTGATAACGGTGGTCGCTGACGCGAGCACCTGACCTCGCCAGAAGGGTGGCGGTAACCCATCTGCCGCTAGTCCCGCCTTCCCAGGCAGCAGCAGCAAAGCCCGTGATTATAGCCTCTTAGTCGAGCGGCCGCCGCAACCGCTTTCCGGGGCGGGTCAGCTTTCGGCCTGTTCCAGGAAGCGCTGGGCATCCAGCGCGGCCATGCAGCCGGTGCCGGCGCTGGTGATGGCCTGGCGGTACACATGGTCCTGCACGTCGCCGGCCGCGAAAACGCCGGGCACGCTGGTCATGGTCGCAAAGCCCTGCAAGCCCGCCTTCGTCAGGATGTAGCCGTCCTTCATCTCCAGCTGGCCCTTGAAAATCTCCGTGTTCGGCTGGTGGCCGATCGCGATGAAGCAGCCCTGCAGCATCAGGTCTTCGGTCTCACCGGTCTTGACGTCCTTCAGCCGCACGCCGGTCACGCCGCTGGCGTCACCCAGCACCTCGTCCAGCGTATTGAACAGCTTGAGTTCGATCTTGCCGGACTTCGCCTTTTCCATCAGCTTGTCCACCAGGATGGGTTCGGCCTTGAACTTGTCGCGGCGGTGCACCAGGTACACCTTGCTCGCGATGTTGGACAGGTACAAGGCTTCCTCGACCGCCGTGTTGCCGCCGCCGATCACGCAGGTGACCTGGCCTCTGTAGAAGAAACCATCGCAGGTTGCGCAGCCCGACACGCCGCGGCCCATGAATGCCTGTTCCGAAGGCAGGCCCAGGTATTTCGCCGACGCGCCCGTGGCGATGATCAACGAGTCGCAGGTGTATTCGCCGCTGTCGCCTTTGAGGGTGAAGGGCCGCTTGCTGAAATCGACGGCGTTGATGTGGTCGAACACGATCTCGGTCTTGAACCGTTCGGCGTGTTGGAGAAAGCGCTGCATCAGGTCCGGACCCTGCACGCCGTCCACGTCCGCGGGCCAGTTGTCCACGTCGGTGGTCGTCATCAGCTGGCCGCCCTGTGCGATGCCGGTGACGAGCACGGGGTTGAGATTGGCGCGTGCAGCGTAGATGGCGGCGGTGTAGCCCGCTGGGCCGGAACCGAGGATCAGGACTTTGGCGTGTTTGGTATTTGGCATGGTAAAAACCTGTGTGGAAAACGCCACAGCTGGGTGTACATTTTGGGGCCTTGCGGCAAGTATCAATGCCTGCCGCTTCAATCGGCTCGATTGTAAGAACCCATCGCGCCGGTCGCGCCGAAAGGGACTTTAAGAATGTCGATGTTGTCCAATCTGGAACTGATTCGCAGGGTACCGCTGTTCGCGCTATTGACAGCAGTCCAGGCGGAGGGGGTTGCGGAGGCCGTCGTCAAGCGCCGCTTCAAGCGCGGTGAAGTCATCGTCGAGCAGGGTGATAAATCCAACACCCTGTTCATCATCCTGACCGGCCGGGTGCGGGTGGTCACGTCCGACAAGCGCGGCCGCGAGGTGATCCTGGCCACGCTGCAACCCGGCGATTACATCGGCGAGATGAGCCTCATCGACAACGAGGCGCATTCGGCCACCGTGCGCGCCGAGGTGCAGACCGACATGCTCGCGCTGGGCCGCGCCGAGTTCGCGCGCTGCCTGCCCGAGAACAGCTCGATGGCCTACGCCATCATGAAGGGCCTGGTCCAGCGCCTGCGCCAGGCTGACCGCAAGATCGAGTCGCTGGCGCTGATGGACGTGTACGGCCGCGTGGCCCGCGCCCTGCTGGAATTCGCCGCCCCCGACCGCGAAGGCCTCATGACCATCCGCGAGCGCATCTCCAGGCAGGACATCGCCAAGATGGTCGGTGCTTCGCGCGAGATGGTCAGCCGGGTGATGAAAGACCTGGAAGACCGCGGCTTCATCGAAACGCGCGAGGACGGCTCGATGCTGATCAAGGATCGGTTGACGACGCTGGGTTGACGCTGCAGCGCTGCCCGCGGCATCGATTGCGCGGATCAGTCCGCGATGACAGTCCAGTGTCAGGTAAGCTTGCGCTCGCCCATGACTTACTCGCTCAATACCCTGAACAACCCCGGCGGCTCCGCGGCCTCGCCGCGCGCCGGCGTCGGCCGTTTCGCCCACGAATTCGCGCTGGTGCTGGGGCTCGTGGCCCTGGTCTTCTGGCTGCTGGCCCTGGTCAGCTACTCGGCGCAGGACCCGGCTTTTTCCACCTCGGGCACGGGCACTGCCATTCGCAACTGGGGCGGGCGACTGGGCGCCTGGCTGGCGGATGCCAGCTACTTCCTCCTTGGCTTTTCGGTGTGGTGGTGTTTTGCCGCGGCCATTCGCGCCTGGCTGGCGACGCTTGCGCGCTGGATGCGCGGCGAGGCATTTCCCCAGCCGGACGCCGGCCGGTTCTCGCGCACGCGCCTGGCTTTCTGGATCGCCCTGGCGGTGCTGCTGTGCGCGAGCACGGCGCTGGAGTGGTCGCGGCTGTACCGCTTCGAAACGCGGCTGCCCGATCACGCGGGCGGCGCGCTGGGCTACCTGATGGGGTCGCTGGGAGTGAAGTGGCTGGGTTTCACCGGGTCCGGCCTGGTGTTCGTGGCGCTGGTCGTGCTCGGCGCGGCCGTCGTCTTCCGCTTCTCCTGGAGCCACGTTGCCGAGCGGCTGGGCGCGCGCATCGACGGCTTCATCGAGTCGCGCCGCGAAAAGCGCGAGATCGCGCAGGACCTGGCGTTCGGCCAGCAGGCCGCGCGCCAGCGCGAGGAAGTCCTCCTCGAGGAACGCATAGAGATCGTGGAACAGCATCCCACGCCGGTCCTGATCGAGCCGAGCCTGGTCGAGGTGCCCAAGAGCGAGCGAGTCGTCAAGGAACGGCAAAAGCCGCTGTTCACGGAACTGCCCGACTCCAAGCTGCCGCAGGTGGATCTGCTCGATGGCGCACAGACGCGGCAGGAGACGGTGGCGCCGGAAACGCTGGAAATGACCAGCCGGATGATCGAGAAGAAGCTCAAGGACTTCGGCGTCGAGGTGCGGGTCGTGCTGGCACAGCCGGGCCCCGTGATCACGCGCTATGAGATCGAGCCCGCCACCGGCGTCAAGGGTTCGCAGATCGTCAACCTGGCCAAGGATCTGGCGCGCTCGCTCAGCCTGATTTCCATCCGGGTGGTCGAAACCATCCCCGGCAAGAACTACATGGCGCTGGAACTGCCCAATGCCAAGCGCCAGTCCATCCGCCTTTCGGAAATCCTGGGCTCGCAGGTCTACAACGAGGCCAAGTCCATGCTGACCATGGGCCTGGGCAAGGACATCATCGGCAACCCCATCGTCGCGGACCTGGCCAAGATGCCGCACGTGCTGGTGGCCGGCACCACCGGCTCGGGCAAGTCGGTGGGCATCAACGCGATGATCCTGTCGCTCTTGTACAAGGCCGAGGCGCGCGACGTGCGCCTTTTGATGATCGACCCCAAGATGCTGGAGATGTCGGTGTACGAGGGCATCCCGCACCTGCTGGCGCCGGTGGTGACCGACATGCGCCAGGCGGCCCATGGCCTGAACTGGTGCGTGGGCGAGATGGAGCGGCGCTACAAGCTCATGAGCAAGCTGGGCGTGCGCAACCTGGCGGGCTACAACCACAAGATCGACGAAGCCAAGGCCAAAGAGCAGTTCATCTACAACCCGTTCAGCCTCACGCCCGACAGCCCGGAGCCGCTGGAGCGCCTGCCGCACATCGTGGTGGTGATCGACGAGCTGGCCGACCTGATGATGGTGGTGGGCAAGAAGATCGAGGAGTTGATCGCCCGCCTGGCGCAGAAGGCGCGCGCCGCCGGCATCCACCTGATCCTGGCCACCCAGCGCCCCAGCGTGGACGTGATCACGGGCCTGATCAAGGCCAACATCCCCACCCGCATCGCCTTCCAGGTATCGAGCAAGATCGACAGCCGCACCATCCTCGACCAGATGGGCGCCGAGGCGCTGCTTGGCATGGGCGACATGCTGTACATGCCCAGCGGTACCGGCTTTCCGGTACGCGTGCATGGCGCCTTCGTCAGCGACGAGGAAGTGCATCGCGTCGTGGCCTACCTGAAGGAGCAGGGCGGCGAGCCCAACTACATCGAGGGCGTGCTCGAAGGCGGCACGGTCGATGAGGATGGCGATATCCTGGGCGAGGGCGGCGCCTCCGGCGAGAAGGACCCGATGTACGACCAGGCCGTCGAAGTGGTGCTGAAGAACCGCAAGGCCAGTATTTCGCTCGTGCAAAGACACCTGAAGATTGGTTACAACCGGGCCGCGCGGCTGGTGGAAGATATGGAGAAGGCGGGCCTGGTCAGTGCCATGAGCGGCAGCGGCCAGCGCGAGATCCTGGTGCCCAATCGCGCCGAATAACGATCGGCTTGTCATTGCGGGCTTGACCCGCAATCCATCGCAGCGCGCCAACATGGATGCCGGATCAAGTCCGGCATGACAGGAACAACAGGACTTCATGAAAAAACTAGTCGGATCATTGCTCGTCGCAGCCTTCGCCCTGTCGGCCCAGGCCTCGGGCCTCGACAGCCTGGAGCAGTTCGTCAAGTCGGCCAAGAGCGGCCGCGCCGAATTCACGCAGGTCGTCACTTCGCCCCCCCGCGATGGCCAGACGGCGCGCAGCAAGACATCGTCGGGGACCTTCGAGTTCGCGCGGCCCAACCGGTTCCGCTTCAACTACAAGAAGCCCTTCGAGCAGACCATCGTCGCCGACGGCCAGACCCTCTGGCTGTACGACGCCGATCTGAGGCAGGTGACGACGCGCAAGCAATCCGAGGCGCTGGGCGCCACGCCGGCCGCGCTGATCGCCTCGGCGCCCGACCTGGGTGCGTTGCGCAAGGACTTCGACCTGGAGGCCGCCGGCGCCAAGGACGGCCTGGAATGGGTCCAGGCCACGCCCAGGGCCAAAGAGGGGCAGCTGCACATGGTGAGGATCGGATTCCGCGGCAATGATCTGGCGGCGCTGGAAATCCTCGACAGCTTCGGCCAGCGCTCCGTGCTGACCTTCAACAAGATGGAATTGAATGCGGGCGTGTCGCCCGATGCCTTCAACTTCAAGCCGCCGCAGGGTGTGGACGTGCTGAAGCAGTAGCGCTGCGTCATCGCCGCCATGGATTGCGGGTCAAGCCGCAATGACAAGTGCGCTCAGGCTGTCATGCCGGACTTGATCCGGCATCCATGTCCTGGGACGGCTTGCAGCCTCCGGATCATATCGCGAGTCTGCCTGCAAGGTCCTAGGCAAGGTCAAGCGCCGCGTGATTCGATTTCGGGGCAAAGACCTTCGAGAGCCTGTGTCCCAGTTCCCGGACGCGTGGCCGGCTCGAGAGGCGCGCCTGGGCCTACGGACTTGTCACCCAGCGACAGCGCAACGAATGTCTGGCCAACGTTCATGTTCATGACTTTCTCCCGGCCGTGGCACGGCCTTTGATGGTTTCGATCAGTGCCTCGGACATGGCCTGCACTTCCCGCGCGCCTTCCGACCCCTGTCCGCGCGACAGGTCGAAAGCGGCTTCGAGCGCCGTGCTGGCATTGGCCGTGTCGCCGATCGCCAGCAGGCATTCTCCCAGTCGATACAGAGTCGCAGGACTGGTGTTGCCGACAACGAGCGTGAACGCGAACAGCTGCGCGGCGTTGGGGTACAGGCCCAGGCGCTGGAGGCACGTCCCGGCGGTGAAGGAAAAGCGCGGGTCGGTGGGCCAGGTCGCCACCAGATGCAGGGCCACCGGCGCGGCGAAACTGAAGTTTCCTTCGTCGCAAAGGCGGCAGACGGTTTCGAAGACGCCTTCCAACTGCTCGGGCGTGGGCTTGGCGGGTTCAAGCTCGCCGGCGCGGGCCTGCAGCGCGGCGCGCACCGCTTGCGGATCCGGGCCTTTTCGCAACAGGTCGCGGCAGCCCGCGATCAGGGCTTCGACTTGCGGATCCGGGTGGAGACTGGTGTGGCTGGTCCATTGACGTTCTAGCTCCCTTTATCTGTACGCGGCCGCGGTCCGTCGCAGCTGTCATGACGGACTCGATCCGGCTCCACGGTGCTGGATTGCGGGTCGAGCCCGCAATGACAGGCCCTCAAAGCTCCCTGGTGATCTTGTCCAGGTTCTTGCGCTCGATGAATTCATCCATGCGCGAGAGCAGGCGCCACCACTCGGTCCCGTCCTCGCGGTAGACGCGCATTGCCCCGGCGCGCACCAGGATCTTGCGCAGCTCGTCGTCCTCGAACCCGCCCAGGTGGTTGCGCAAGGTGTCGAACGAGCGGTCGGTGAAGCCCTTGTGGCTGAGGAAGGCCCGCGCGGTTTCCTCGGCCATGAATTCGGTACGGTGCTGCTCCTGCGACAGGCGCAGCTGGTTGGCGAACTGCTGGCGATTGAGCAGGTAGCTGATGCCGCCGCCAACGAGCGCACCGAACAATGCGGAAAAGGTCGACCAGAGTGAGGCGTCCATGGTGGCCGGACTATAAACCGACCGCCGGCGGCGGTCGTCCCGGCGCAGGCCGGGATCATAATTCCCTCATGCCCAAGACCGTCGCCCCCGCCCATCAGCCCCTGGCCGAGCGCCTGCGCCCCAAGACCCTGGGCGAGGTGATCGGACAGCAACACCTGCTGGGCGAAGGCATGCCCTTGCGCATCGCGTTCGAATCCGGGCAGCCGCACAGCTGCATCCTGTGGGGCCCGCCGGGCACCGGCAAGACCACCATCGCGCGGCTGATGGCCGATGCGTTCGATGCGCAGTTCATCACCATCAGCGCCGTGCTCGGCGGCGTCAAGGACATCCGCGAAGCCGTGGAGGCCGCGCAGATCGCGCAGGGCACGGAACTGGAAAACGCCTCCGGCGCGGGCGGCGGCCGGCGCACCATCGTCTTCGTCGATGAAGTGCACCGCTTCAACAAGAGCCAGCAAGACGCCTTCCTGCCGCACGTGGAGTCGGGGCTGTTCACCTTCATAGGCGCCACCACCGAAAACCCTTCATTCGAAGTGAACTCCGCATTGCTTTCGCGTGCGGCGGTGTACGTGCTGCAGCCGCTGGCCGAGGCCGACCTGCACCAGATCGTGGCCAAGGCCCAAGGCATAGACGCCGTGCCGCGCCATCGAGCAAGCGGCGCTGGATCGCCTGATCGCATACGCCGATGGTGACGCGCGGCGGCTGCTCAACACGCTCGAGACCCTGGCGATCGCCGCTGACAAGGAGAAGATCAAGGAGATCACCGACGCCTGGCTGCTCAAGGTCCTGGGCGAGCGCATGCGCCGCTACGACAAGGGCGGCGAGCAGTTCTACGACACCATCAGCGCCTTGCACAAGTCAGTGCGCGGCTCCGACCCCGACGCCTCCCTGTACTGGTTCATGCGCATGCTCGACGGTGGCGCCGACCCGCGCTACATGGCCCGGCGCCTGATCCGGATGGCGGCGGAAGACATCGGCCTGGCCGACCCGCGCGCCCTGCGCCTGGCGCTGGACGCCGCGGAGGTCTATGAGCGGCTGGGCACGCCCGAGGGCGAGCTGGCGTTGGCCGAGTGCGTGATCTACCTGGCCATGGCGCCCAAGTCCAATGCGGTCTACAACGCCTTCAACGAAGCCAAGGCATTGATCAAGAAGGACGGCACGCGCCCGGTGCCGCTGCACCTGCGCAACGCGCCCACCAAGCTGATGAAGGACCTCGATTACGGCCGTGACTACCGCTACGCGCACGATGAGGAAGGGGGCTTTGCTGCCGGCGAGAACTATTTTCCCGAGGGCATGCGGGCGCCGGAGTTCTACCGGCCGGTCGAGCGGGGCCTGGAGATTCGGCATGGCGGATAAGCTGCGCGAGCTCAAAAAGCTCAACAATCAGAAAAAGTAATCGGAAGATAGCGTCCCTAACCGGGCGTTGGTTTCCAGGGTAAACCCCGGTCGGCTGCTCTTCTGGTCGTCAGGGTGCTTGGCTACAATCGCTCACCAAAACCCGCCAGTGCGTATCTTGGCGGGTTTTTTGCTAGACGGAAGCGGGCTCACGAGGCCGGCAGCCGCCCAGAAAATACTGAACCGGAGTAAGCTCTTATGGAAATCCTGCTGCAGCAGATCATCAACGGTCTGGTTCTAGGCAGCATGTATGCCTTGGTAGCCTTGGGCTACACCATGGTGTACGGCATCATCAACCTGATCAATTTCGCCCACGGCGAGGTCCTGATGGTGGGCGCGCTCACCAGCTGGTCGATCATCGTCACCATGCAGGAGTCGGTGCCCTGGATGCCGGGCTGGGTGATCCTGATCATCGCACTGGTCATCTCGTGCGTGGTCGCCGCCGCCCTGAACTTCACCATCGAGAAAGTGGCTTACCGGCCGCTGCGCAACAGCCCCAAGCTGGCGCCGCTGATCACCGCCATCGGCATGTCGATCCTGCTGCAGACGCTGGCCATGATCATCTTCAAGCCGAACTACAAGCCCTATCCCACGCTGCTGCCGTCCGTTCCGTTCGAGGTGGGCGGTGCCGTGATCACCGCCACGCAGATCATGATCCTGGGCCTGACGGCCGTGTCGCTGGCCGTGCTGATGTACCTGGTCAACTACACGAGGCTCGGCCGTGCGATGCGCGCCACCGCCGAGAACCCGCGGGTCGCCGCGCTCATGGGCGTCAAGCCCGACATGGTGATCTCGGCCACCTTCATCATCGGCGCCATCCTGGCGACCATCGCCGGCGTGATGTATGCCTCCAACTACGGCACGGTGCAGCACACCATGGGCTTCCTGCCCGGCCTCAAGGCTTTTACGGCGGCGGTGTTCGGCGGCATCGGCAACCTGGCCGGCGCGGTGGTGGGCGGCATCCTGCTGGGGCTGATCGAATCGATCGGCTCGGGCTACATCGGCGCGCTCACGGGCGGCGTGCTGGGCAGTCACTACTCCGACATCTTCGCTTTCATCGTGCTGATCATCATGCTGACGCTGCGGCCCTCGGGCCTCCTGGGCGAACGCGTGGCGGATCGGGCCTAAAGGAGCACCACCATGATGGACTTCATCAACAAGCAGAACAAATACCTGGTGTTCTTCGTTGCGGGCGCGGCGCTGCTGATCCTGCCGCTGCTGCTGCAAACGCAGGGCAATGCCTGGGTGCGCATTGCCGATACCGCGCTGCTGTACGTGCTGCTGGCGCTGGGCCTGAACATCGTGGTCGGCTATGCCGGCCTGCTCGACCTGGGCTTTGTCGCCTTCTACGCCATCGGCGCCTACATGTTCGGGCTGCTGGCATCGCCCCACCTCACCGAAACCTTTCCCTGGATCGCGGCCATGTTCCCGCGAAGGCCTGCACATGCCCTTGTGGATCGTGATCCCGGCGGGCGCGGCGCTGGCCGGCATCCTGGGCATCCTGCTGGGCGCGCCCACCTTGAAGCTGCGCGGCGACTACCTGGCCATCGTGACGCTGGGCTTCGGTGAAATCATCCGCGTGTTCATGAACAACCTGGATCACCCGGTCAACATCACCAACGGCCCCAAGGGGCTGAACCAGATCGACCCCATCCACTTCTGGGCCGTCAACCTGGGCAAGCCGAAAGAGATTTTCGGCTTCGAGATCGCGTCGGTCACGCTCTACTACTACCTGTTCCTGGCGCTGGTGGTGGCCAGCGTGGTCATCTGCCACCGCCTGGAACTGTCTCGCATCGGCCGGGCCTGGATGGCGATCCGCGAGGATGAGATCGCGGCCAAGGCCATGGGCATCAATACCCGCAACATGAAGCTGCTGGCCTTCGGCATGGGCGCCACTTTCGGCGGCGTCTCCGGTTCCATGTTCGCCGCCTTCCAGCAGTTCATCTCGCCCGAGTCGTTCAGCCTGATGGAGTCGGTGATGATCGTCGCGATGATCGTGCTGGGGGGCATCGGCTACCTGCCGGGGGTGATCCTGGGCGCGGTGCTGCTGTCGGCCTTGCCGGAAGTGCTGCGCCAATTCGCCGGCCCGTTGCAGGCCATGACCGGGGGCCGGCTCGATGCCGCCATCCTGCGCCAGCTGCTGATCGCGCTGGCCATGATCATCGTCATGCTGATGCGACCGCGCGGCCTGTGGCCCTCGCCGGAACACGGCAAGTCGCTGCAGAACACTCCGAAATAAGAGAGCGACATGGCAGAAACAGTACTTCGCATCGCCGGCATTTCCAAGCGTTTCGGCGGCTTGCAGGCCCTCAGCGATGTGAGCATCACCATCGAACGCGGGCAGGTCTATGGCCTGATCGGTCCCAACGGCGCCGGCAAGACCACTTTCTTCAACGTGATCACCGGCCTGTACACGCCCGACAGCGGCAGCTTCGAGCTGGCCGGCAAGCCCTACGTGCCGTCGGCGGTGCACGAAGTGGCCAAGGCGGGCATTGCGCGCACCTTCCAGAACATTCGCCTGTTCGCCGAAATGACCGCGCTGGAAAACGTGATGGTGGGCCGCCACATCCGCACCAAGTCCGGCCTGATCGGCGCGATCTTGCGCACCCCCGGCTTCAAGGCCGAAGAGAAGGCCATCGCCAAGCGGTCGCAGGAGCTGCTCGAATACGTGGGCATCGCCAAATTCGCCGACTACAAGGCACGCACGCTGTCGTACGGCGACCAGCGGCGCCTGGAGATCGCGCGGGCCCTGGCCACCGATCCCCAGCTCATCGCGCTCGACGAACCGGCGGCCGGCATGAACGCCACCGAGAAAGTCATGCTGCGCCAGCTGATCGACCAGATCCGCAAGGACAACCGCACCATCCTCTTGATCGAGCACGACGTGAAGCTGGTCATGGGCCTGTGCGACCGGGTGACGGTGCTCGACTACGGCAAGCAGATCGCCGAAGGCTCGCCGGCCGAGGTGCAGAAGAACGAGAAGGTGATCGAGGCTTACCTCGGCACGGCCACAGCGCAGCTGGGCTGCTTCTACGGCTAAGGACACTGATCCATGGCACAGACACTACTCAAAGTTACCGGCCTCAAAGTGGCCTATGGCGGCATCCAGGCCGTCAAGGGCGTGGATTTCGAAGTGCGCGAGGGCGAGCTGGTCACCCTGATCGGCTCCAACGGCGCGGGCAAGACCACCACCATGAAGGCGATCACCGGCACCCTGCCGATGAACGCCGGCGATATCGAATACCTGGGCAAGAGCATCAAGGGCAAGGGCGCCTGGGACCTGGTCAAGCAGGGCCTGGCCATGGTGCCCGAGGGCCGCGGCGTGTTCACGCGCATGACCATCACCGAGAACCTGCAGATGGGCGCGCACATCCGCAACGACAAGCCGGAGATCGCCGCCGACCTGGACAAGGTCTTCACCATCTTCCCGCGCCTCAAGGAGCGCAGGGACCAGCTGGCCGGCACGATGTCCGGCGGCGAGCAGCAGATGCTTGCCATGGGCCGCGCGTTGATGAGCCGGCCCAAGGTGCTGCTGCTGGACGAGCCGTCGATGGGCCTGTCGCCCATCATGGTCGACAAGGTCTTCGAGGTGGTGCGCGAGGTGTATGCGCAGGGCGTTACGGTGCTGCTGGTGGAGCAGAACGCCAGCCGGGCGCTGCAGATCGCCGACCGCGGCTATGTGATGGAGTCGGGCATCATCACCATGAGCGGCGATGCCAAGGGACTGCTGAACGACCCCAAGGTCCGCGCCGCGTATCTCGGCGAGTAAAAAGCCGCGCTAGCGCCGGGCGCCTCAATACCGGTACTGCAATCCCAGGCTGGTCGAGCGCACCGGGTCGCGCCCGCCACCTGCGAAGCGGAAATCGTTGCTGTCCAATTCGAGCGTGGCCGAAAGCCGGGGCGTGAAGTCGTAGCTCACGCCGGCGCCGTAGGACAAACCAAAGCCCTGCTCGGACCCGGTGGCGATGCTGCTGGCAGCGAGCGCCGCGGTTTCCGAACGGCCATAGGTCGACCCGACCTTGCCGAATACGCGCAGCGACCGCGCCACCTGGGCCTTGCCCACCAGACTGAGGTTCAGGCCCTGCGCCCGGGTTTCTCCACTCTCGCGGGCGATGCGTCCCATGTTGAGGTAGCCCAGTTCGACCCCCCAGAAGTTGCCGACCATGGTGCCGGCGTAGAGCTCGGCCGGGCGATCGCTGTCGTCGCACAGCAAGGCCGTAGTGCTGCAGGAAACGTTGTAGCGGGAGCGGCCCAGATTCAACCCGAGGTAGCTACGGCTGCCGGGCAGCCAGGCCCCGCGGGGAGCGATGCCGAGAGCGGGAGCGCTTGTCCGGTCCCAGAAACCACCTGGGCAGCCGCAGGCGCAGGGAGCGCCGAGGCGGCGAAAAGGAGACAGAGAAGGGGACGTAGCACTTGCATCGCTTCCACTCCTGCTTATCGTTCTGGAAGAGCCAATGTACCTACCCGTAACCGTAGCGTATGTAGGAAAAACCGCACACGCGGTGTAGGACGTTGTTTATGTCCCTAAACTTTTTTTCTGAACTATTGTGAGTCTTTAGTCCACTTTTGCGCCAGAAAGACGTACTAGTTTTTCGTACTTGTTCAGTTCGGCCTTCATGAAGCCGCCGAACTCTTCCGGGCTGCTGGTCACGGGTTCGGCCATCAATGCAGCGAAACGTGTCTTGGCCTCGGGGGACTGGAGAGCCGCGACGAATGCGCTGTTGAGTTTGGCAATCACGTCCCTGGGCGTGCCCGCAGGCGCGACCAGGCCCCACCAGGTGTCGATGGCGAAGCCTTTGAGCGTGTCAGCCACCGGCGGCACGTCCGGCAGAGCGGGCGAACGGTTGAGCGTGGTGACGGCAAGGGCCTTGAGCTTGCCGGCGCGGATGTTGGGCGCGGCGGTGGCGAGATTGTCGAAGTTGAAGTCGACCTGGCCCGATAGCAGCGCCAGCTGCGCCGGATTGCCGCCGTTGTACGGGATGTGCACCGCGAAGATGCCCGCCCCCTGCTTGAACATCTCGCCGGCAAGGTGGCCGGCGCTGCCGTTGCCGCCGCTGCCGTAATTGAGCCGGCCCGGGTTGGCCTTGCCATAGGCGATGAGGTCGGCCAGCGTGTTGATCTTCAGCCGGCCCGCGGTTTCCGCGTTCATGACCAGCACGTTGGGCACGCGAACCATCTGCGTGACGGGCGCGAAGTCCTTGCTCGCGTCGTAGGGCATCTTGGCAAAGAGCCAGGGGTTGATGGCGTGCGTCGCCACGGCGGCAATTCCGATGGTCAGTCCATCCGGCGCGGCCTTGGCCACCGCGTCGGCGCCGATGTTGCCGCCGCCACCCGGCTTGTTTTCGATGATGACGGTGCCCAGCGAATCTTTCACCCGCTCGGCCAGCAATCGCGCCGTGACGTCGATCGGTCCGCCCGGGGCATACGGAACGATCAGGCGGATAGGCCGCCCCTGTGCGAGGGCCAGGGCTGGCGAAAGGGATGCGGCGGCGGCCAGTGCCGAGAGAAGGAAGGGTCTGCGTTTCATTTTGTATCTCAGTCTTTGTGCTTTTCGGCTTCGGTCGTGAATGCGTCGGCGTGGAATTCATCGGGCGGGAGCTTGGCCATGGCGCTGTATTCCTCGCGCGCCGAGTCCACCACGATGGGTGCGCCGCAGGCGTAGACCTGGTAGAGCGACAAGTCGGGAAAGTCTTCCAGCACGGCCTTGTGCACGAAGCCCGTGCGGCCGGTCCAGTTGTCCTCGGGCAGGGCGTTGGAGATGACCGGCACGTACTTCAGGTTGGGCATCTCGGCCAGTTTTTGCTTCACCCAGTCATCCATGTACAGATCGGCGGGCCGGCGGCCGCCCCAGTACAAGGTGGCCGGACGCGTGACGCCTTTGAATTGCATGTGCTCGATCACGGCCTTGATGGGCGCAAAACCGGTGCCCGACGCCAGCAGGACCATCGGCTTGTCGGAATCCTCGCGCAGGTAGAAGGCGCCGTAGGGCCCCTCGACCCGCAGGATTTCCTTTTCCTTCATCGCGGTGAATACATGGTCGGTGAACTTGCCGCCGGGCATGTGGCGGATGTGCAGTTCGATCGCGGGGGCGCCCGGCACGGTAGCGTCTGCCTTCACCATGGTGTGGGGCGCGTTCGCCATGGAGTAGCTGCGGCGCGCGCCATCGCGCAGGATGAACTCCACGTATTGGCCGGCGTGGTAGCGCATGGTGTCGTTGGCGGGAAGCTGCAGCTTGACCACCATGACGTCGGGCGACTTCTTCTCCAGCGACAACACGCGCGAAGGCATCTTCCTGACGGGGTAGGCGCTCTCGTCGGTGACCTGGCGCGACTCGATCACCACGTCGGTCTGCGGCACGCCGCAGCAGGTGAGGATGTAGCCGGCCGCTTCTTCTTCCGCGCTCAGTGCCTTGCTCTGGTGCGGGCCATGCACCACGATGCCCTCGAGCTTCTTGCACTTGCACGAGCCGCAGGCGCCATCCTTGCACCCATAGGGCATGCCGATGCCCTGCCGGATCGCGGCCGGCGAGAATCGCTTCGTCCGGGTTGACGCCGAAGGAGCGTCCGCTGGGCTGGACCGTAATCTGGAAAGAACCCGCTGGGGCCTGGGCGCTGGTCATGTATTGGGTATCCTCGGGCTCTTTTGTAGTCGAACACACGATTTTGCCCTCAAACCAAAGCCCCCTCGGCGCGTTGCCCGCGCGCTTTCGCCGCGAGCGCGTTCTGATCGTCGGTTGCGGCGATGTCGGCATTCGCGTGGCGCGGGGGCTGCAGGGCAGGGTCCGGCTGCTGGCGCTGACCTCGACGCCCGACCGGATGGGGCATTTAAGGGCGGCCGGAATCACTCCACTGCCGGGAAACCTGGATCAACCGGCCACACTGGCGCGGCTGTCGGGCCTGGCCACGCGCATCGTTCACCTGGCGCCGCCGCCCGGCGAAGGCAACGTGCAATGGTGGCGCGATCTGCGCACTGGCGCCTTGCTGCGGGCCTTGAGGCGGCGCAGCCCGCCGGCCTCCCTGGTGTACGGCTCGACCAGCGGCGTGTACGGCGACTGCGGCGGCGAAAGGGTCGCGGAAACCCGGCCACCGCGCCCGCGCACGCCCCGCGCCCAGCGCCGCGCCGATGCGGAGAGGGCGATCCGCCACTACGGCCGCGCGGCGCACGTGCGGGCCAGCATCCTGCGCATCCCGGGCATCTACGCGCCCGACCGCGAAGGCGGCACGCCGCGCGAACGTCTGCTAAAGGGCACCGCGGTGCTGGCAGCCAGTGACGACGTCTACACCAACCACATCCATGCGGACGATCTCGCACGCGCAGTCATCGCGGCTCTGTGGCGCGGCAAGCCCCAGCGCGTCTACAACGCCAGCGACGACACCGAACTGAAGATGGGCGATTACTTCGACCTGGCCGCGGACCTTTACGGCCTGCCACGCCCGCCGCGGGTGCCGCGCACCACCGCCCAGGACGAGTTGCCGCTTGTGTTGCTGAGTTTCATGTCGGAGTCGCGCAGGCTCGACAACGCGCGCCTGAAGGGTGAGCTGCGCCTGAAGCTGCGCTACCCGACGGTGGAGCAGGGGCTGGCCGTCAGATCCCGCCAGGCTTGAGCATCGTGCTCATGCGGTCTATGGCCTTCACCGTCACCGTCTTGGTGTCGGTGCCCTGCTGCACGGTCAGCTTGATTTCATCGTCTGGATTGGGATGGGCCCATAGCCGCTTGTAGAACTGCTCCAGCGTCGCAACCTGGGTGCCATCCACGGCCAGGATCACGTCGCCCGGCATGATGCCGCCGTCTTGTGCGGGGCTATCCTTGCTCACCCGCACGACCTGCACGTGACCCGATTGCTCGGCGGAGGTGAGTCCCAGCCAGGGCCGCCGGCTTTGCTTGCTGCTGCCCGTGGCCTGCATCTCGTCCAGGATAGGCTTGAGCAGATCGACCGGCACGAACATGTTGCCCGGCACGCGCGGGCTTTCCCCTAAAGCGTCGGCCACGATCAGGCTGCCGATCCCCAGCAACTCGCCGCGCTTGTTGAACAGCGGCGCACCACTGTGATTGCCGATCGGCGGGCTGGTAAACAGCGCCGCTTCGATGTGGTATTCCCAATACCCGGAAAATGGCCGCTTGCTCACCAGCTGGGTGATGGCCACGTCGGCGTCCTCCCCGCCCATCGCGGCCATCAGCGGTTCGCCGGTTCGCAAATCGCTATGGCTGCCCAGTGGCACCGGGCTTGTTCCACTGCAGCGGCAGCAGCGGCTTGACCAGGCCGAAGCCGGTGGCCAGGTCATAGGCCACGGCTCTTGCCGGAAACTTGCGGTTGTCGCGGGTCACGATCTGGATGTTTTCCGCCTCGAGCATCAGGTAGCCGATGGTCAGGATCAGGCCGTCCGAGCCGATCACCACGCCGGAGCCGGTGCGCCGCTGCCCCAGTGTTTCGGCCGAACGCGCCCCGTCGACAGCGGTGACCTCCACACCCACGACGGCGGCGTTGGCGCGGATCAAGGCGTCGATGACCTCCTGGGGCACCGCAGGCGAGGCCGCTTGGGTGGCAGCCGGCGTCAGTATGGCCAGGCACGCGCACATCGCACACCGGACCAACATGTTGGCGAATGTGGTGGCATCAAGCACGGATGACTCCTTGCGCAGGGTGAAGGCCCAACATCAAAGAATGCACCTGAACGGACCGCCTTTCAAGGGGCAGATGGTCGTGCTCGACGGGAGCACCACCCTATCTCAATGTTGACTTCGCATAGCCGAGTGCCGGAGCCACCGCCGAGAATTTTGGGGCTGCCCGATCAGAATGCGACCGATGTCTGGAGTGCGTACACGCCATTGGTTCGCCCCGTAGTCGCATTCTGATGATAGGAATAGCTCAGCTGCACACCTATTCCCGCCGCCGTACGCAGGATGACTGTAGGCGCCAGATAGGGCACCAGCTTGTGCGGACCGTCCCATTGCGTGTACTTGTATGCAAGCCCTGCGCTCGCCCCAAGGCGCACGGCGAAACTTCCATTGGCCAGCACCCTGTGGGTCACGCTCGCTACGGTGAAGAGGGAACTTGCGTTAAAGCTGTCCTGCAGGATGCTGGCGCTCAATGCGAGCTCCCACGTGCGCAGGCCCGCGAATGCACTTCGTCTTTCGAGGCCCAGGCCGACGTTGGTCTCGTTGTAAGGGCGATTCGCGTGCGTGCGCTGCTGGTGATAGCTGACGGCTGCAGGCAGCAACGCCCAATGCACCGGACCGTCGTCCTGCGCAAGAGCACCGGATGACGCAAGAAAGGAGAACCAGACGAGGCGTTCAGGCCATCTGTGTCTCCAGACTGCAGACGTGACCAAAGTCCACCGCCCGTGCGAAGGGGCAGCCAGCTTCGCAATGGTCCACCATCGCCTCCCTTTTTTTGAACCGGCCGAATTGCCGATCCAAGGTAGGGTGGTGCGACCGCTCGCGAAAAGAGAGGTTTGTACTTCGCAGGGAGGGCAAATGTCCTAGGAGTCGCAGTTGCGACTACCTATCGCTCTGGCGAGCCGACACCCGGCCCGCCCGTCCCCAGGTTCGGCTTAAACCATCTGTGGCGCCCGCAGCCGGGCTAACCACAAACTGCGCAATGCCAGACCCGTCATGGCGCCCGCCATGTCGATCAGCGCGTCATGCATGAGGGGGTGCCTGCCGGGCACCAGTGACTGCAGAAGTTCGGTGGCGCCGGCGAACAACATGGCGACCAAGACAGCCCGCCAAACGCCGGCCCGGCCATTGCCATAGACCGGACAGCGTCGCCATGGCCGCGAACAGCGCGAAATGCGCAAGGCTGGACCAGGGTATCGCGCCCCAAAGGTTGGATTCGATCTGCGCCTTCAAGCTGCCGGGCATGAGGGTGCCAACCAACAGCGATAAGACCTAAACAAGTAAACAGGGGCCAGGGTTTCGTCACGAACTCATCCTTTACGCCATTATGGCCCAGGTACTAAATGCAATTAATGCCTGAAAAAGGCCTCATGCATTGAGCCTTTTCAATTAATTACTTGTCATCAAGACGGCTGATGAGTAAATTCCACTACCTTAATGGTTGACTAAAACTTGATCATTATGCGATACCTATCAAGTTGTATTGCGTGACAGCGCGAACAGCGACCAAAACCACAGAGGGCTAGTGATGTACCGGATGGATTCGGACGCCTTGGACGCAGTCAAGGCGGCGGCAAGGCATGTACCAGAGGAAAGCGTTTGGATACCTCCCCGCGCCAATGGGGGCTGGGTGTCAAGCGGGGCATTGACATTTTTGCGGCCCTGGTATTTTTCACAGTGTTCTTGCCGCTCTACGTGGCTGTCGCTATCGGGGTGCGGTGGT
Source organism: uncultured beta proteobacterium (assembly GCA_963722025.1). Classification (GTDB taxonomy): domain Bacteria; phylum Pseudomonadota; class Gammaproteobacteria; order Burkholderiales; family Burkholderiaceae_C; genus Ramlibacter. The sequence goes on along the minus strand of CAVRNE010000025.1, from coordinate 68,990 downwards.
CTTCCCATGGGCCCAGCGCTGTATTCGCAAAGCCGCGTCGGCCAGCACGGTCGAACTTTTCGCTTCTACAAATTCCGCTCGATGGTGGTGGATTCGGACGAAGTGCTCACTAGCTTTCTCGACAGCGATTCGAGCGCCAAGTCGGAATGGGACCAGTACCAGAAACTGACCAACGACCCGCGTATCACCCGCTTTGGCCGCTTCATCCGCAAAACCAGCCTGGATGAGCTGCCGCAGTTCTGGAATGTGCTCAAAGGCGAAATGAGCCTGGTGGGGCCTCGCCCCTGCATGCCGGGCCAAGAGCGCTTTTATGGCAGGCATTGGGCGACGTACTGCGCAATGAAGCCCGGCCTCACCGGGCTCTGGCAAGTGAGTGGCCGCAACAAATTGACCTATGCGCAGCGCGTTCGGCTCGATGCGCGTTACGCGAATGAGTGGTCGCTCTGGCTGGACGCGAAGATGCGTACAGCGCGACCAGCGACCAATAGCACAAAGGGTTAGTGATGTACCGGATGGATTCGGACGCCTTGGATGCAGCCAGGGCGGCGGCAGGCGCATGTACCAGAGGAAAGCGCTGGACACCTCCCCGCACCAAATTGGGGCTGGGTGTCAAGCGGGGCATTGACATTCTTGCAGCCCTGGTATTTTTTACAGTGTTCCTGCCGCTCTACGTGGCGGTGGCCATTGGCGTGCGGTGGTCTTCCCATGGGCCCGCGCTGTATTCGCAAAGCCGCGTCGGCCGGCACGGCCGAATCTTTCGCTTCTACAAATTCCGCTCGATGGTGGTGGATTCGGACGAAGTGCTCGCCAGCTTTCTCGACAGCGATTCGAGCGCCAAGTCGGAATGGGATCAGTTCCAGAAGCTGAGCAACGACCCGCGCATCACCCGCTTTGGCCGCTTCATCCGCAAAACCAGCCTGGATGAGCTGCCGCAGTTCTGGAATGTGCTCATAGGCGAAATGAGCCTGGTGGGGCCTCGCCCCTGCATGCCGGGTCAAGAGCGCTTCTATGGCAGGCATTGGGCGACCTACTGCGCGCTGAAGCCCGGCCTCACCGGCCTGTGGCAAGTGAGTGGCCGCAACAAATTGACCTATGCGCAGCGCGTTCGGCTCGATGCGCGCTACGCGAATGAGTGGTCGCTCTGGCTGGACGCAAAGATCCTGTTGAAGACCGTCAAGGTGGTGTTGACCAGCGACGGTTCGAAGTAGACGGTGAAGCACGTGGACAAAGTTACCCCCGTCATTCAGCCCGTCATCCTTTGTGGTGGCTCCGGCACCCGGCTCTGGCCGCTTTCCCGCAAGGCTTTCCCCAAGCAATTCGTACCCCTTATCGATGGCAAGAGCCTGCTGGCGTTGACGCTCGAGCGCGTGTCTGCCTTCTGCGACTCCGCCGCCGGGGCGTCATCTGCGTCGGCGCCGAGGATCACCGTTTCCTCGTCAGCGAAACCATGGCCGAAGCCAAGGTCAGCGGCTCCATCATCCTGGAGCCCTGCGCCCGCAACACCGCCGCCGCCATGGCGCTTGCAGCACTTCACGCTCGCGCCCCGGAGCAACTGCTGTTGTTCTGCCCGGCCGACCACCATATCCCCGACGTTGCGGCCTTCACAGCGATGGTTAGAACCGCTGTCCCTTGCGCGCAGCAAGATGCCATCGTCACCTTTGGCGTGGTGCCCACTTTTCCCAGCACGGGCTATGGCTACATCGAGCGCGGTGATGCCCGCGCCGACGGCGGCCACAGCGTCAAACGCTTCATCGAAAAACCCAACTCCCAGTTTGCGCAAGAGCTTTTGCTGCAGGGAAAGGTGTTCTGGAACGCGGGCATCTTCCTGTGCACGGCAGCCACGCTGCTGGCCGCCATGGAACAGCACGCGCCCGACATCCTGGCCCAATGCCGCGAAGCGATGGCCGCGCCCGAGATCGACGGAGACTTCGTGCGTCCGGCCGCACCGCCACTGGCGACCTGCCGCTCGGAAAGCATCGACTACGCGGTGATGGAGCGGCACACCAGCGTGGCCGTGTTCCCCTTCCATGCCTTGTGGAGCGACGTAGGCAGCTGGAACGCCGTAGCGGACACCTGCCCGCCCGACGAGCATGGCAACCGCATCGAAGGCCTGGGCGTCACCGTCAACGCCAGGAACACCTTCATCCACGCGCCTTATCGCCGCGTGGTGGCCCTGGGCACGGACGACCTGGTCATCGTGGACACGCCCGATGCGCTGCTGGTGACCGTTGCGCTCCGAGGCGGAACAAGTGAAGACGGTGGTGGCTGAACTCGAGGCGCGCGGCAATTCAGAAGCAGTCTCGCATCGCAAGGTGCTGCGGCCCTGGGGCTCGTACGACAGCATCCAGGAGGGCCACCGCTTCCAGGTCAAGCGCATCGTGGTCAAGCCCTCGGCTTCGCTCAGCCTGCAAAAGCACTATCACCGCGCCGAACACTGGATCGTGGTGAAGGGAACGGCCGAAGTCACCCGCGGCAAGGAAACCTTCCTGCTCACCGAGAACCAGTCCACCTACATCCCGCTGGGGGAGGTGCACAGGCTGCACAACCCGGGCAAGACCGCCGCTGGAAATGATCGAGGTGCAGTCGGGCAGCTATCTGGGCGAGGACGACATCGTCCGCCTGGACGACAACTACGGCCGCGTGGTGGTGCCGATCAGCGAGGGAAAGAAGCAAGCCTGAAAGTGTTGGCGGCCTGACGGCGCCCCGGTGATCAGGGCCAGTCCTTGGTACCGATCTGAACTAACGGAGAGGTGGCCTCCGTCCGCCAGCCATTCACATTAAATGAAGATACTCATTTACGGACTCAATTTTCTGCCAGAAAAAACCGGGATCGGTAAGTACACCGGTGAGATGGCGCTGTGGCTCGCCAACGCGGGCCACGAAGTCCGCGTCATAACCGCACCGCCCTACTACCCCGAATGGAGCGTCCATGGCGGCTACCAAAACGGCTATGGGCGTGACAGCCAATTCCCGACGGTGTACCGAGCGCCTATTTGGCTACCAAAGCGCGTCACCGGGTTGAAGAGGCTTGTTCATTTGGTCAGCTTTGCTCTCTCCAGCTTCCCGTTGTTGTGTTCCGCATTCAGATGGCGTCCGGACATTGTTTGGCTCGCAGCTCCCACGCTATTTCTTTGCCCCGGCACTTTGTTGCTTGCTCGGGCCGCCAATGCCCGCGCCTGGCTTCACGTGCAGGATTTTGAGGTTGATGCGGCATTTCAGCTTGAATTGTTGAGAGGAAAGCGAATAAAGGGCTGGGTGCTCGCATGCGAGCGCTGGTTGATGCGCAGATTTGAACGTGTATCCACTATCTCCAGCCGGATGATCGCCAAGGCCGCTGACAAGGGGGTCGACATGTCACGTTTGATCCTGTTCCCGAACTGGGTTGATCTTTCGGCCATTCGGCCGATGCCCACCAGCACTTATCGCGCGGAACTAGGTATCGCTCCTGAGGCGACGGTCATGCTTTACTCGGGCAACATGGGCGGCAAGCAAGGACTGGAGATTCTTGCAGAAGTAGCGCTTGCGCTTCGACATGAGCGGAAGTTGATTTTTGTCTTCTGTGGAGACGGTCCAGAAAAAGAAGATCTGGTGCGACGGTGCCGGGACCTGCCTGGTGTTCATTTTCTTCCCCTTCAACCAGCAGCGCGGCTCAACGAGCTACTGTGCCTGGCTGACATTCACCTGCTTCCGCAGCGCGCTGATGCTGCTGATCTAGTCATGCCTTCGAAGCTCACTGGCATGCTGGCGAGCGGCCGGCCCGTGATCGCCACAGCAGAAGCACAAACCGAACTGCACCAACTTGTTGGCGATCGAGCCAAGTGCGGTCTGGTTGTGCCGCCGGCAGATGCAGGGGCTATGGCTCAAGCCATTCTGAAATTGGCTGGCGATGCGCAAAGCCGCATGCTCATGGGAGCGAATGGCCGCGCGTTCGCAGTGCACGAACTGGGTCACGACGCTGTGTTGTCTCGATTCGAACAGGAACTTGCCAGATGCCTGGAAGAAAAAGATGCACCGGTGGCGGGTGCCGAAGCGAGAGTCTGAGCCTAATGGATGAGTTAAGCAAAAAAATATGTGGCATTGGTGGATCCCTAAGCGGTCAGCGCACGAAAGCATACTGAACATGAAGGTACTAAGTGCAATACTGCTGTTGGTCCTTTGTGCGTGCGTCTTGTCGATCAGGCGTAGGGAGATGCGAACTTCTCTGCTTTCGCCTTTCTCTGTGTTCGCTGCGATCTTCCTCCTTTTCTACGCGCTGGACTATGGTTTTACGGCGACGATGTACGACGGCACGATCGTACTTTCCGACTACACCTTCCCCATCAAGGAAGAAACTGTCACGCACGCGGGATTGATATACGCCGCGGTTTTTTTGAGCGCCTGCTTGGGATTTCGAAGAGTCAGAACCAACACGGATCCAGTCCAGTTTCGGATTTATGCGCAGTCCGTCGGCTCCACAAGGCAACTTCGGGTGGCCTTCTCCTTGAACGTCTTGTGCATTCTTCTTTTCGCGCAAGTGGTCAGCTCGATAGGCTTCACCCAGTTCTTCGCGAACTTGGCTATTCGCGGCACGCTCTATTCCGAAACGACGATGCTGAATGCGCTGGCTTCGGCAGCAGTTACTTTCTCCTCCATTACGCTTGCCTGTGCAGCCGTTTCCGCTCGCCGACATAAGCTAGGAATGCTCACCTGCGGTGGCACTTTGATCGTTCTTTCGATCTTGCTGGCTGCACGGGTCGCTTTGATTGAGTTCTTGTTCGTCTTCCTGTACGTGCGAAGCCAGGCTGGTTTCGCAATCCGGCTGAACTTCAAGGCGATCGCTGTAGCTGCCATCTCTATCTTTGCGCTTGTCGAAGTTGCCTATGTAACGCGCATCACTGCGGAAACAGATCAGCGCGGCGGCATTGGCAGGGTATTTCTTACCGAACAGATCCCGCAGTCGGAGAACGCCGTGATTCACTTGACAAATCCAAGTGCGGGGTATGAGTTTTCTATTGCGCAAGCCGCGATTGCGTGGGTGCCGCGAACGTTGCTGGAAGCACTCAAAATCGAGAAGGGAGACGGGGCAAACGCAAAATTCACTGCTCAGAACTTCCCGCACCGCTGGTTCGACCAAAATTCGCAGCTCTCCCTTGGTGGAATCAACGAGGTCATCATCGGTCTGGGGGTCATGGGTGCGTGCGCTTTCCTGTTTCTTTGGAGTCGGACGCTTAGCTGGCTCTACGAGTGGTTGCAGCAAACTCCTGCACTGAGCTTGTTCGGTATTCCACTTGTATGGTCAATATTTCAATTTCTGCGCGGCGACCTCTTCCACACCGTCAACAAAGCCGCGATATCGGTATTTGTATTGCTTGCGCTTAGCGCATTGGTCGGGCGACGCAAACTGAGAGTCACATGGCACGGATAATTATCATAGGCTTGGCCGGGCACAATCTGGGCGACGACGCGATTGCTCTATGTGCCGCTGATGCCTTGCGCCAGCATCATGTGACAGTCACGACTGTTCAGAGGGGTCGCCTGGTTCAATACGGCATCAAAGAGCTGTTGCTCGACCGAAAGTCGTTGCACTCTCTCCGAGGAATCTTCCAGGAGATGAAGCGCGCGGACTTGGTGCTGATTGGGGGCGGTTCGCTGATCCAGGATAAATTGGGCATATCGTTGTTGAGGGGGGTACTCGCTTTCTTCCTCCAGGCGGTTGTGCTCGCGCGCCTCTCTGGTGTCCGAGTGGCCACATTGCCAATCGGAGTCGACAAGTTGAATACACGACTCGGTCGCTTTTTTGGATGGATCAGTACGCAGCTTCTGGAGAGCTTGCAGTCAGGGATGTTGGATCAATGCTGCTTGTCAGGAAGGCTCTAGGCTATAAGGGTCCGATACGGGTTGCGGCGGACCCGGTTGCCCTCCTTCCAGCGATTCGACGACCGGTTGATCGGAACAAGGTCGTACTAAGCCTGGCGAGAGAGAACCTCAACCATGCGAATCTCGTGGCTTCCGCGGAGATGTTCTGCAGAACCATGTCTAGCGCGGGCCGCGAAGTCATCTTGCTGGTCATGGATGCCCGAGCGGGCGAGGAAACCGACGTTTACGACATCCTGGTGGAGCGCATAAAACAGTCGGTACGGATTCCCAGTCTGATAACGTATATCAGGTACAGCAACTTCTTGCGGCAGCCGGCTGCCTGGTTTCATGCAGACTTCACCCCATGATTATCGGGCTGCCACTTCTTCCCGTCGTTGGCCTGTCTCGCACTACGAAGACCGATATTTTCTGCACTGAGCACGAGATCCCCTTTGTAGACGTGAATTCAGATTGGCAGCACTTTGCTGCACATCATGTCGAAATTGCAATCAATGATCGGTCGTCTCTAGTAGCGAAACAGGAGCTGCACGCAAAATCAGACAGGACGAAGGTGGAGTCTTTCTTTTCCAGTTTGCAGCTGCGTTGATGTACTTCGTCGGACTTCTGGCTCGCTTCGTTACGCTTGCCTCGACCCTGGTAACGTCGGTCGTAATCGTTCAGCAAAAGGGCCAAGGCGAGCTGCTTTTCTTTGTTTCATTCTCGACTGCGCTGAATTTGCTGAGCGCCATTGCTTTGCGAGACTGGGATTTGCGTGTGTTGTCGGAGGGGAGTGGCCGGCGTTCGGCAACGATTGAGTGTCTTCAAACCATAATGCTGGCCGTGCTGATGTACGTCCCCGTGCACTACCTTGTGTTCAATCAGAAGAGTCTTGCCATGTGTGCAGTAGCAGTTGCTCTCTACTCGGGCTCCACAGCAATGAATGCGCTTTATAAGAGGCGCACAGCTTATCTTCCGGCGTACGAACTGCTTCGTAGCGGTGGCCTTGGGATTGTCGGTGTCATCATTGTCGTATTGTTTGGTTCGAGAGTCGGGACAGAATTCCTGTTCGCCATAGCAGCCGCTACGCTCCTCTTGCTCTCTCTCCCGGCTTTGCTTGCTGGTGCGCAGGCGCCCATGGTGGGCACCGAAAGAGATCGGACAAAGCTATCTGTCTGGATGCTGTCTATGGTCGGCGTCTTGCTGCTGACGATTGAAGCGCTTGTCGCTTCGCTTGTGGTGCCGCAGGAACACGCAGCAATCTATGGCGCGTATAACCGCGCACTGTTCTTGTACGCTGCCGCCTATGGGGTCCTCAACAACCATGTTGTTGCTTCGAGCCTTCGGTCGGCGACGCCTGAAAAACCTGAAGTGAATTTGGCCAAGTTGGCAATCCTCCTTGGGATGTCCATGCCAATTACCTTCGCCGTGATGGCCGTGATCTATGGAGCAGACCTGGAGTGGCGTGCTTTCTTGATCTTGATCTTGGCAGGCGTAGCGCAGGTGTATTTCACAATCCGTGGAGCAGGGGACCTATACGCGCTTTCAAAAAGTCGTCATCTTTGGAAATCTTGCAAGGATCGGCAGTCTTGGGTGCCATGTATGCCGTTGGCTTGTTTCTAATCGTCTCGGTGGTGGTGCCAGAAATGCGCGGGCCAGCCTTCGCGTGTTTGTCCGCATTTGCGATCATTACTTGCAGACTCAGTGCGTCGGCACTTCTTAGGGAGGCATGATGGTTACTGTTGACGCCATCGTCTATTCGATAGCGCCTGCAGGAGGGATCGCTGTTCAGTTCAATGAACTGCTAAAAAGGCTTCCCGTTCACGGCATCAACTTTGAAGCCTATCGCTTTTGCCGCGAAGGGTTGAACTTTCCCACTTTGGCACTGCCTCCCCGGCGCCTGGAAAGGTACCGCCGGTTTGCGCACCCCGCTGTTGGAGATTTTGTTCCATTCCACATACTACCGGCTGCCCTCACGAAGACACCGCAGTGTGATCACCACCGTCCATGATTTCATATATGAGCGGTATGCTGGCGGCCCAAGGCGTTGGGCACATTCATGGCAGAAGTACGGAGCAATCAGAGCATCGGATGTATTGGTATGCGTCTCAGACCAAACTAAACAGGTACTTTCTGCACTTCGTGCCCGAAGTGAAGGCCAAGAACATCGTAGTCATCCCCAATGGTGTTGCAGATGACTATCGATTAATTGACCGGCAACATAATGATGAGGAGTTCGTCCTTTTTGTCGGCAGTAGAGGGGGGTATAAAAATTTTGCCCAAGCGGTTCTGGCTTGCGGAGCATTGAAGGATTTGTCACTGTACATTGTCGGCGGCGGCCCGTTGGTGGAAAAAGAGCGGCAACTGTTGGAGACCCACCTGGCAGGTCGGTACAAGTGGCTGGGTTGGCAAAGTAACACGGAGCTCAACCGTCACTACAACCATGCGGTCTGTCTGTTGTACCCCTCTTCTTTTGAGGGGTTCGGCATACCCCTGGTAGAGGCCATGGCTGCGGGATGCCCCGTTGTAGCCGTCAACGCTTCGGCAATGCGTGAGGTTGCTCACGAGGCTGCATTGTTGGTGGAGGCTCCCGAACCTCATTTCTTAGCCATTGCAATCGAGGAAACACGGAAATCCGCAACTCGGCAGAACTTGATCGAGGCGGGGATCTCGCGTGCTCGACGGTATTCCTGGAGCAGCTTCGGTGAAAGAATGGCCGAGCTCTATCGGCTCTCGCTGGCTGACTGAGCCGTTGGCTTGAGTTGAGCTGTGACGCAACCACCGACGCGAAAGAAGCTCGTCAATCGACGACTGTTTACCGCCACTCTGTTTGCAGCCGCCGTGGGCAACTTGTCCGCCGGCGCTGCGACGCGTAGTGCGGGTGCACCGCTCAAGTCCCCCGTTTATCCGGATGACTTTGCCACCAAATCAAGGAGCATCACACAGAGCTTGCAAATGGCAGTGGACCATGCTGCGGCTCATGGACTGCCGCTCCAGCTTGACAGCACATACGACATCGACTTTCCCATCTATGTGCCTTCGGGCTCGATATGGAGAGGGCGCGGCAAAATCAGAAATGTATTTTCCGGAACCCCCAATGTTCGGAAGCTGTGCATATTGCCCGGCAACTACAGCCCCTCGCACTATTCGGAACTTTGCGTACCTCCCTGCGACCCGATAGGCGAAGGACAGCACAAACTGCAGCTTTGTTCATCAAAAAATTTCAGTGCACTCGCTGCCGGCGATCTGGTATTCATACGCTCTAGCCGCTTTTACAAAGGGTTTGGCAACGTGGTGCTCCCGCTCTATGGCAGCATGAACATGGTCAAGTCAATCACACTGGCCGGAACAGTGGAACTGGAATACCCAGTAGTTGACGCGGTTCCTGACCCATATATCGCGAGGGCGGAAACTAGCATATTGGACATTTTCAAACAGCGGACGCTGTACTGTTGCTACAAGGCCCGAATTGACGGCATCTCACTGGAGTCGGTCAGTGGAAACGCCCTTGAGCGGGGTGGCTTTCTTGGATGTGATTTCAAGTTTTCAAGGATAACCGGGCTTACGGGAATCTTCACAAACGCCGGGTGTTTCAGTCGAATTCGTGTGGACGCGATCCTGTGCGACCGAAAGATCATTGATCTTGCAGGATGCTCCGTGGGATCGCACCTGGACGTCACAATGGCCAGATACTCTAAAACACATAGAACCGCAGACGAAGTCTTGATTGCTCTCAACGAGAACGCGCTACAGAACAAGCTCAGCATCCACAGCGTCTACGCGGACGGATTCGACTACCGCTCACAGGGCCTCATTCAATTGGGGGCATGTGCAGGCAATCGAATCGACATCCGTGAGTTGTCGGTCAGTAGGGCGGCTGGTAGCGCTGTGGTTTTCATCAATGTCGCCAGGCTGGGTCCCGGAGAAACACAAAGCGTGACGATGGATAACGTAGCTCGCATAGATCACGTCAAAGGCGGAGACGCGATGGAGCGCTTCGGTTTCTTTGTGGATGCCGGCGGAAAGAATCGATCAAACACCCTGGAGATAAAACAAACCAAGGGTAAGGTCTCAGCCGCAGCCGTGACCGTGGCTGGGACGGGTCACGTCATCAAAGGTCAGTATGCGGATGGTCCAATCGCCCTGGCGGCTGCAACTGCCTGCACCGTCGACGTTGAAGCGCCGCACGGCGTTACGGGTGTGAAATCATCCGCGCTTCACCGGATCGTGCGAGTGAATGGTTCCCTGATTGAAGGTGGCTAGTTTGCGTCGGCGCAACAGACCTTGGCCGCGCGGGTGCGACTAGAGCGACACGTTAACGTTCAATTCGGACAAGCGGACTTCAGCGATTCCCGGTCTGTGCTTGATAGCTGTATTGCTGGTATCGGTAGCCGCCATACTTGTAGCCGTAGTTGCCATAGTGCCGGCGGGTGAGGTCAATGGCATTGAAAAGCACGCCAGTTGCGCTCTTGCCAGCATGGGCCAGCCGCCGCGCACTTTCATGCAACTCGCCGATCTGCGTTTGCCCAGCGCGCGCGACGAGGAGCAAGGTTCCCACGTGCGTGGCTACGGAAAGTGTGTCCGCCGCTGCCAGGACAGGCGCGCTGTCGATGATTACCAGGTCGTACCGTGCGGAAAATTGATCGAGCAGATTCGCAAACGCACCGCTCACCATCAACTCGCCGGGGTTGGGTGGCAGCACGCCTGTCGTGATCACATCCAGGTTGGGCAGCATTTGTGTGCGGATGGCCTCTGCAGGCCTCAAGCTACCTGCAATCAGCTCTGACAGACCCTTGGCTCGGCTGACTCCAAAATACTGATTCAGGTGGCCCTTACGCAGGTCTGCATCTATGAGAAGAACGCGCTTTCCGGCACTGGCGAGTACGGCCGCAAAATTGGCCGATACGAAGCTCTTGCCGACGCCGGGTGTGGCACCTGTTATGAGCACGCGGTTGTTGGTCGCCTCGAGCATCGCGAATTGCAGTGCAGTACGCAAGCTGCGCAGGCTTTCCACCGCCACGTCGTGCGTGGATGTCTGCGCCAGAATGTGCACACCGGGTTGTTTCTCGGCGACCTTGCGGGCCATCGCTAGCTGTGCGTCGCTCAGCGGGATGGTGCTATACACATTGAGTCCGGTATGCGCCTCGATCTCCTGCGAATTTCTGATTCCCCGGAAGAACGCGTTGCGCGCCAGGGCCAACATCACGCCACCCAGAAGGCCAAGAACCAGAGCCATGGCGATTGCGAGGCCTCGCTTGGGTTTAACCGCCTCCTCAGGCCTGGCGGCTGGATCGATCAGCCGCACATTGCCGATCTTCCCTTCCCGGACTAACTGCAGTTGCAAGGCGTTGTTCCGCAACTGCTGGTAGAGCTCGTTGTTGACCTTGACGTCACGCTCCAAGCGAAGCGTGTCCTGCTGCAGGGTGGGCAAATCCTTCACACGGGCATTCAGGCTGCTGATTTCGCGGTTCCAGGCACCAATTTGCTCATCCAGCGTCTTGAGGGTTGGATGCTCGGAGGTAAACCTGGAAACGAACTCGCGCCGTTTTTGCTGTGCTTCCAGTAGTTTGCTTTGCAGTTCGACACTGCGACTCAGGATTAGCTTGGCTTCCTCGTCCAGTGCGACGGTCCCTTGCAGGTTGCGGTAGCGGTTGTAGGCTTCTTCAGACTGGTCTAGCTGCTTTTTGAACTGGGGCAACTGCATATCGAGGAACGCGAGGGTTTTCTGCGCCTCTGCCGCCTTCCGCTCGATGTTTTGCCGCACGTATTGCTGGCCGATTTCGTTGAGGATCAGGGTGAGCTTGTCCTGGTCGCCGTCTTGCAAGGTGGCGTCAATGACACCGGACTGCCGGCCCTTTTCGGCTAGCTTCAGGTTCTCTTGAAGTTGCTCAATGATGTCCAGGCGCGAGTGCCGTGTCAGCTCGTATTCCGCACCCGGCTTCCCTTCGAGCGCCGCAATCACAAGGGTGATGGTGCCATGCACGGTTGATTGAACCAAGGGAACGCCAACTGCGCCCGAGAATGTCTGCTCGAGGTCTGGATGGGACAAGGAATATCTACCATTGCCGCGCGCCGTTACGCGAAAGTCCGAGCCTTCAAATTCTCGTGCAACACCGAAGGTGGAGACGCTTATCTTTTCATTGCCCGTCACCCAGCCGCCTATGCCAATGAAACCAGGATCAGAGAGTGTCTTCGCTCGGCGAGCCAACCAGTCGCCTACCAGCGGCAGGTAACGCGGGCGTGCATCAATGTAGAGCAGTGTTGCGTCAACTGCTTGCCCTATGACCATGCGCGAACGGATGATTTCGATTTCCGCGGTGGCAGGTGTCTTCACATCAAACAGACTTGCCGCTTCGCCCAGGAAACTCTTTGCGGCACTGGCGGAGTCTTCTACCTGGATCAGGAGGTTCGACTCATAGACTGGCTTTGCCAAAAACGCATAAGCGCCGCCAATGGCCAAAGCCAGGGCCGTTACGGCTGCGATCAGCCACCGGTTGTCAACGATGATGTCCCAATATTCCACCAGGTTGATTTCATCGTCGTCATTGGGCACTGTGGCGGCGGGAAGGCTTGGCCCAGCGTCAGTTGGCTACTCAGTGGGTGTGGCGCATTCATGGGGCTGGGCCTGTCAAAGTCGTTGGATGCGAAGCAGCCATTCGCGCGTACCTTCCTCGATCAGCGAAAGCGCTTCACGAAAAGCCAGTTCGCTCTGGCGGTAGGGATCGGGTATGTCTTGCTTGGCGTACTCGCCCAGGCGGTAGATGCGACCGCAAGCTTGCGGGTACATCGTCTCGAGCCGTTTACGCTGCTCGGAGTCCATCACCAGCACGATGTCGGCTTGCACACACATCTGCCGATTGATCTGCACAGCCCGGTGCGCGGTGATATCGATGCCACGCTCCTGCATCAGGCGCACAGCGAGCTCGTCCGCGGGCATGCCTATCAGTGCGCCCAGACCAGCCGAACGCACTTGCATTTGGGGCAGGGCAGCGGCTAGCAGGCCCTGGGCCATGGGGCTGCGGCAGATATTGCCTTCGCAGACGACCAGGATCGAGTTCATGGGCTCACCATGCGGCGAGTGACGTTGAGAGCCTGGGCCGTCGGCCACACCAGCGAAATGATGCGGTTCCAGTTAACCAACGGCACAGGGTCGATGTAGACCACGTCGCGCGGGCGCAGGGCAAAAGTGTCGGCAAGTGCCAGCGCACTGGGCGCGCTCGCATTCAGGTGAAATATGGCGGGCCCGCCCTGCGCGTTGTTGCGGATCACATAGACCTGGCCCATGTTGGCCGTCAGCAGGTTCGGGCCGCCGGCTTCACCCAGTGCCTCGTTCAGGCTCAGTTTCCCGTTGCGCATCAGCAGGGCGGAAGGGCGCAGGATTTCGCCCATCACGTAAACCTTGCCCTCTTCACGGTGGCGCACGGTCACCAGGTCGCCGTTTTGCAGCAGGATGCGGTTGGGGTTGACGCCCAGGTCCTGCAACTGCATCAGATTGATCGACTGTGGTTTCGTTGTTGCGCGTCAGTGTCACAAAGGACCGATCGCCGGCCGGCGTAATGCCGCCTGCGCGATTGATGGCCTCGGGCAGGGTCATCGGCACGTCGGTGAAGATTTGCATGCCCGGCGTGCGGACTTCGCCTTCTACATAGGCGCGGCGGCTGCGGAAGGACTGGATACGCACCGTGACCTGCGGGTCTTTGATGAAGCGCGCCAGGCGGCGCACCAGCAGTTCGGATGCTTCGATTTCAGTCAGGCCTTCGACTTTCACCCGGCCCACATGCGGAAAAGTCACCTCACCCGTGGAACTGACGATGAAGCCCGGTACGCTGCTGATGCCCGTGGGATCCGCCTGCTGGCTGATCACGGCGCCGGCCAACGGAAGCAACTCAGGGTGGTCGTACACCACGATGCTGATGACGTCGCTGGGGCCGATGGTGTAGGCCTTGGGTTCGGCGAACAGCCTGGCCACTTCGGGCGGTGTCTGGGTAGGCCGGTTTTGATACTGTGCTTGCACCAGGGCGGGCGTGATGGGCGTGACTACGCCCTGGGGCGGGTTGTCCGCGTCGGCAGGGACGTACTGGCCCAGAGTGACGCTGGTGCGCGTTTTCGGGTCCGCATAGTCAAAGCCCGGCGTGGTCACCACGGCGCAGCCGTGCACCAGCAATGCGCCGAGCACAGGCAGCACCACGCGGCGGGCGGCGGCCGCAAATTCACCTCTGAGCATTGTCCCCGTTCCTATTTAAAGCTTAAACGTGTATAACTTTAGCTTAGCAAATGGCTCTAGCCCATACCCCAAGCGTGTTACCCTTGGTTAGGCAGCTGGCGCATTTGCACGCCTGTGGCTAGCGCGCCGCGTCGCGGATGCGATGGATGTTGTCCTCGAAATAGACCAATCCCGACCGGTCGGAATTGAAGGTTTCATCGAGGGACGGCGCAGGCGGCATGGTTCCAAGACCGGTTCGCACTGGATTGCCTCCTCCCTCGCGCAGCGTGGTTTCCACCCCGTGAGTGAAGCGCGGCGTGCCCGTGACTTGCACATGCCAAGCGGGGGCCATCTCGCGCCGCGGGCCGATGGGCACTGACAATTCAATGCGGGCCATGTTCCGGGTCGGGGAGTTTTCGAAGGCTGTGCGCCGGAAATACACACCCACGGCGACATCACTGAACCACTGGCGCAGGCCCAGCTGGAAGCCGCGGTCGTTGCCGAAGAACTGGCCGGCAGTACCTTCCAGGAAGGTGCGGGTGGCGGTCACGTTGTATCGGTAGCTGGCCAGCAAGGGCGTCGCGCGCTGCGGACCGGGCGAATCGAAGGCGCCGAATTCGGCATGACGAAACCAGCCTGCCTGTGCGGTCACGCGGTGCCGGCCGTCGCCGGGTTCCCAGCGCACGCTGCCTAACCCGCCGTCGTAGTGGCTGCCTATCCGCCCCACGGTGGCCTGCGCGGTGACGCCGGCCAGGCCCCAGCGGCGGCTTTTGGCGTCATCGCCTGGTGCCAGCCATGCTTCCAGGGGAACGCGCAGCATCTGGGTGAAGGCCAGGCGCTCGGTTTCTGATTTGATGCGGCGATAGCCGAAGAGGCCGGCTTGCTCGTAGTCGCTGCTGTTGGCCACGGGGATGTTGCGCCGCCATTCGACGAAAGCGCCGCTCCACAGTGGCAATTCGAGGCCCGCGTTGATGCCGACCGAGTAGTCCAGCGCGCCCACTTCCGAACCAATGTTCGTTCGCACGTATCGGGCTCAGGCGCACCCGCAAGGTTGTCCAGCTGGGTTGCAGTTTGCTGACCCGCCATGCGGCGCCCTGGTGCAAGGGTTCCAGCGCACCCGTGCCCGGGGTGGACAGCTCGCCGGCGGTGCAGGTGGCGGCCGCATTGGCAATCCATTCGCGCAGGCAGTTGGCTTGGCCGGTTACGGCGACCAACGGCACCTGGCGCTGCGTCAGAATCAGGCGGTAGGCGACAGGGCTGTTGCCCAGGGTGCGAGCAATGGCCCCAAGCGCAGCGCCCACCGCGTCGGCGGAGTTCCAGTTGTAGCTGGCATTGTTGGCGCGCAAAGCGACCGAGCCATCGGGCATGACGCCGACCCAGATGTCTTCCAGCCCCTTGGCTTGCAGTTCGGCCGCCACCGCGTCCAGTTGCTCTGGTGTGGCTGCAACTGGAACGGGGGCGGGCGCAGCAGTAGGGGCGGTGGCGCCCGTTTCGGGAGTGGCCGCTGGCGCAGAGGGTGCGGGCCTCGTAGACCGGCGCGGGCAGTTGGGTGCCGGAAAGCGGGGGCAGCGGTGCCTTGGCACGGTTGCCTGGCAGGTCCGGCACCTTGTACAAGGGAATCGAGATTCCCGCCGTGAACCACGACTTCTGCGTCAGGGGCGTGTCCGTCAGGCGCTGGTTGGCGCCCACATACGCGGTCCATCCCTCGGGTACCCACTCCTTGGGTGCGAACAGGCGCACGCCCGCCCAAGCTTCGCCGTCGCTGTACTCGAGCTGGCCACGGATCCACGGCAGCGGCGTCCACGCTGCGGCAGCAAAGGGTCCATCCAAGGGCGAGCGCGAGTTGTTGATGCCCTCGCCGCTGCGCTTTGCAAGGCCGGCGCTGACCTCGACGGGGCCTTCGTTGTACGTCAGCACGCCGTAGTAAGTGCGAAAGTAGGTGACGGCGCCGCCTATGTCCGTGGCGCCGGCGGCGATTCGAAAACGACCGGCCGCATCCAGGCCGATCCCGCCCTTTGCGGATGCGGACAGGTCGCGCACACCGCAATTTTGGGTAAAGCAGTTGCTGTGCAGGTCGTTCGCAGCCAGGCGGCCGCTGAATTCCAGGTTGGGCAACAGGCCGAAGCCCAACACGTAGTTGTGCCCGCTGGGGTTTTGCACGATGCCCGGGAGTTGGTTGTCGTAACTCGCTTCGGCGCGTCCCCATCCCAGCAAGTGGGCGTTGGGCGTAATGCCCAGGCCGGTATAGCCGGCAGAGGTCATTGTTGTATCTACAGCGAAGGCGGTGGACAGCGGAGAGGCCGCAACGGCGACAAAGAAAACAGCGCAGAAAAAACATGGGCAAGGAAGGTTGGATGAGCAGGGTCGCTTTCCTGCTCATCGTTCAAATGGTTGAGGTATTTACGCCTAACAACAGATAACATTAGTAGTATTCTACGAGATTATTCAACTCAACTGGAGATTCGCGATGAGGGGTAAAGCTTTACAAGTCTTGCTGGCCGTAGCGGCTGCTGTGGTTTTGAGCGCCTGCGGCGGCGGTGGCGGTGGCAGCGGCGGCAATGACGCACCTGCGGTCGCGGCGGCGGATACCACTGTGGGGGTGTCATCCACCGTCACTGGTGCCGTGGTGAACACGGCGTTCTCGTTCCCCTCGGGCGTTACTTCGTTCGGTACCACGTCGGCCACGACGGTCGCGTTCAACGACACCTCCGCCACCCCGGCGTTCACCATTTCGTCGGGCGGTAACACTGCAACCGGCACGACGACCTTCGGTTCGTGCATCTTCACGATCACCTCGTCGACCTTCGTCGCGCCGTCGCCCTTGGCCGCAGGCAACACCATCACGGTCAACCCCTGCAACATCAACATCAACACCAAGGGTCAGGTTGCCAATGGTGTAGGCCAGCTGCGCAGCGTGGTGCTCGTGCTGGGTGCGGCCGCATCGTCGGGCACTCCAATCACTGTTTCAGTCACCCCGAGTGGACAGGTCACGCTGAACGGCGCGGGCGTTGGCACGGTTACCCTGCAGCCTGGCACCGGCGGAACTGTGCGGATCTTGATCTGGCTGAGCCCTTTCGAGCAGGCCGTTTCCTGCTCATCGTTCAAATGGTTGAGGTATTTACGTCTAGCAACTGAAACATTTGTAGTATCCTTCGAAATTATTCAACTCAACCGGGGATAAAAAAATGAGGGGTAAAGTTTTACAAGTCTTGCTGGCAGCAGCGGCTGCTGTGGTTTTGAGCGCCTGCGGCGGCGGCGGGTGGCGGCAATGACGCACCTCCTGCGGTCGCGGTGGCGGATACCACTGTGGGGATGTCGCCCACCGTCACTGGTGCCGTGGTGAGCACGGTGTTCTCGTTCCCCTTGGGCGTTACTTCGTTCGGCACCACGTCGGCCACGACGGTCACGTTCAACGACACATCCCCCATTCCGGCCTTCACCGTCATGTCGGGCGGCAACACTGCAATCGGCGCGACGACCTTCGGTTCGTGCATCTTCAAGATCGCCTCGTCGGACTTCCCCGCATCGTCGCCCTTGGCCGAAGGCAAGACCATCACGGTCAACCCCTGCAACATCAACATCAACACCAGGGGTCAGGTCGCCAATGGCGTAGGCCAGTCGCGCAGCGTGGCGCTCGTCCTGGGTGCGGCCGCATCGTCGGGCACTTCAATCACTGTTTCAGTCACCCCGAGTGGACAGGTCACGCTGAACGGCGCGACCGTTGGCACGGTTGCCCTTTCGGATGGCACCGGCGCAACCGGCGGATCCTGATCTCCCTGGCTTGAACTGCTGAGCTAGGCTAGGATCGCGCGGTGCCCAATTTCCTGTCCCATTGGTTCCTGGCCGACCCTCGCCGCCTCTGCGTGTTGGGCGTATGGCTGTACCTGGTTGGCACGGCGACCCTGTTTCTTTCACTCATCGACGGCATGTCGCCCACCGGCTTGACCGGTGGGTTCCTGCTGGCATGGTGCGGGGGCTGGGCAAAAGAGTCTGGGCGAGAAAAATTTCGTCGCCACCGGCTTCGCGCGCTCCGCTTTTCCGCGGAAGCCGACGAGCCCGACACCATCGCCCATCCTATTGACTAGGTGGCTGAAATGACAACGGCCGCTTTGAGCGCGGCCGTTGCATGTGAGGCTCTCTCATCGCATTCGCGACTTCCCACTCCAGGTGGGACCCTTTCGGGGCGGCGCTACCTTTTTCACTCACAAATACGGTAGATCTTGTGGTCACTTTAGCCCGCCACAAGCAGCGGTTCAAGCTCATGATGTTGCGCGTCAACCCCTTTCCGTTTATTAATCGCAACTCGCAGGCAAACAGTGCCGTCGAAGATCGTATTTATTCAGCACAGTTTGCCGTGCTGCTTGCCTCAGCGGCGCAAGCTACTGAGCCTCGCTCCAGCGCATCCGCGACCGTATTGGCGAGCGCATCAGCGTCAAAAAAATCTGTCAACAATCCGTTTCGGCCATGATCGATAACCTCCTGCACTGGTGCGTTCGTGAGCCGACGACCAGGGCGCCCATGCTCATTGCCTCCAGCATGGACCAGAACAAGACGAACGGATAGGTCAGGTAAACGTGTACCGCCGAGACCTGCAAAAGTTGCGTCAGCACCTCGTGCGGGAGCGTTCCAACAAAATGGACTCGGTTGTCGAGGTGCCAGGAAATCGTCCCGAAAGATGTTTTTCCAGCTTCCGCCGTTCGGGAGGAGCCGAACCATAACTAACGCCATCACCGCCTGCTATCACCACTCGCGCGCGCGGACGCAGCTTGAGCAAGGCAGGCAGTGAGCGCATGAAGTGTGATATCCCCGGTAAGGCTCCAGCTGCCTTGCGACGAAGGTCACGACTTCGTCTCCGTGGCTCAATGTCAAACCACTGGCCCAAGCCTCACACGAGCCTGAGAGTCCGGGCGGAATCGATCCGTGTCAATGCCGTCATGAATCACCGATATTTTCTTCTGGCACCAGATCGGATGTTGGCTGCGTTGAAATTCGGTGGGGATAGCGCTGCATCTGCCGCATGCAGTGCGTGCAGCAGATGGGTATTCTTCATGCGCATCGACTTGAGCGTCTGCGCGGTCAGCCGGTAAAACTCCGGATCGAACCCTGCGTCGCCGCCATCCGCACCGTAGAAGTACTCGGCATATACGATCAGCCGAGCCTTCGGGAACACGTCTTTGATATAGAGAGCCTCGCCCCAGCCAGGATGGGCGAAGACGACATCCGGAACGAACCCCTGTGCAGCAAGCAGGGTCAGGCTCTGCGCGACCGACTCCCCGCGCACCATTTTGCCGTAGAACTCTTTCAGCGCGGCGGGCGTGCTGTCGGTCACGGCGCCGGCGACCGCCTGGGGCTTGTACAACAGGTGCCGCACGCCGGGTATTGGCGGGGCCGCGTTGATTCCAAGCGCCACGACGTTGTGCCCCTTCGCCACCAGCGCGGGAGCAAGATGCTTGAACTGACCGGGGAAGTTCTGGTGAACGAAAAGGAAATTCATTGCAGATGCTTATCGATCAAGGCCAGGTCCTGCGCTTCAAGCACGCCCGCCGCGGCCCTCAGTCGAACCCACGCCTTGAGATAGTTGAACCGTGCCAGCGTCAACTCTTGCTGCACGGAAAATTGCTGCGTCTGTGCGTTCAGTACATCGAGATTGATTCTGATGCCGCCTTTAACGCTTTGCCGCGTAGCCTGCACCTGCAAGGTTGCGGACTCCAGTGCCTCGGTGTACGCCGCTATCTTTTGTCCTTCGCTGACCAAAGCGCGGTATTGCTGACGCAGATCGGTCAGCACGGTTTCCCGGACGTCATCCATGGCGGCCTCCGCCACGCCCACGGCGGCAATGGCCTGTCGTGTTTGCGACGCAATCCGGCCGTTGTCATAGAGCGGCACGCTCAGTTGCACCCCGAGGAAGCGGTGGTAGCTGGACTGGTTGACCGTGTTGATCCACTCGGAATCTGCCTTGGAGAGGCTGGCCAGCATATCCACCCGCGGCTGTCGCTGGGCTTGCGTTCGATCCAGCGCCTGGCGCGCGGCCTCCACTGCGTAGCGGCGCGTTTCGATTTCCGGGCTGCGCGATAGTGCGAGACTCTCCCAACTCGGCAAGTCAGCCGGCTCACGGGCAAACCGGTAAAAGCGGATTGAGCGTGCGCGGAGACAGTTGCACCGATCCGAGCATCACTGGTTAGCCGATCCATGGCAGTTTGGCGCGCGTCCCGTGCTTCGACCACACGCACTTTGGCCAAGGGCCAGAAGTGATCGTGCCTCCAACTCATCGGTCACTGTGCCTTCGCCCAACTCGCGCAGCCGGACGGCGGTGCGCACCTGTTCCTCCAAGGCCGTGACCCTTGCGATTGCCGTCCCCAGCAGTTCCTCCGCCAACGGGACATTGGCATAGGCCTCGACAAGTCGCTGCATGAGGCGGCTGGTCTGCTCGGTCAGCACCGTCTCGCCTTGACGCGAACGCGCCTCGCCTTCCCGGCTGCGCGCTTTAGCTCCGCGTTGTAGAGGGGTTGCCTGAGCTGAATGGCAACGTCGTTGCTCGGGTAATTCAGCTCACGCGAAATGCCACCGAGGGACTGGTCAAGGCGGTTTTTCGCCAGCGATGCACTCAAGCCCACCTCTGGCCCCAGCGCCGCCTTGCCCTGAATGCGATATTCACGGCTGCCATCGAACTCGCGCAAAGCCGCCTGGTACTTGGGGTCGTGCGTGCGCGCCGCGTCGAACGCCGCGGACAGACTCAAGCCTTGCGCAAGAACGCCGCCCGCGGCGCTCGCCAACAGGGCCAGCACCACCATCGCCGCACACTCCTTCACTCCTCACGCAAGCCACTGTGAAAACGGTCCAACAACGGCTTGAAAAGATAGCTCATCAAAGTGCGCTCGCCCGTCTTGACGAACAGCTCCGCAGGCATGCCGGGGCGCAGCTGCAAGCCTTTGAGCATGGTCATCCCCTGGGATGTCACCTGGGCCTGAAGCTTGAAATAGGGAATGCCGGTGCGCTCATCGACAAACCGGTCGGGCGAAACCAGCGTCACGCGCGCCGGGATATGGGGCGTGCTGGCCTGGTTGAATGCCGTGAACATCAGTTCCACGTCAAGCCCCGGCGTCACCCGGTCTATCAGGTGTGTCGGCACCTGGCCTTCGACCACCAACGCGGCCCCGTGCGGCACGATGTCGAACAGCTTGTGCCCGGGCGCGATGACGGCGCCGGAATTGAAAATGGTCAGGCCCTGCACCACCCCCGCGGCTGGAGCCTTGACGGCCGCGTTTGCAATCTCGAACTCGTAAGCCACCATGCGTTGCTGGATCTCGGTGATCTGCCGCTCCGCACGACCGATATTTCCTTCGTCCTCGGCCGCCGCCCCCCGAAGCTGGGCGGCTTGCCGTTGCAGTTCCAACAGGCGGTGGCGAGGAACGAACCCTTCCCGCGCCAGTTCCTCCAACCCATTCATTTGCTGGGCAAGCAAGCTGACCTGCAGGATCTTGGATTCGCGGGATGCGCGCAAGCCGCAAGCTGCATCTGCAATCCCTGCACCATTTCTCGCGACGCGTTCAGGTTGGCAATCGCCTGGGTGGAGTTCAGGCGTGCCACCACTTGGCCCTCGGCCAAGATGTCGCCGTCTTTCACCAGTATCTGATCCACGATGCCGCCGGTCGGATGCTGCGCACTCTTTCGATTGCCCTCGGAAATCACCGTGCCCGTGACGGGTACGCCCCTGTCAAGCGGCGCCAGCGACGCCCACAGCAGAAAGCCTCCGACGCCAAGTACGACCACCAGCCAGCCCAGTCGTGTGTAGTGCGCCACAGGGCGCTGCGGCCGCAGCTCGATGGGCGGTTGGAGTGTGGAGTGCACGTTCATGACGCAATGGCCGCGGGTCTGGTCTTCACGATATGGCTTGCGTCACCCTTCGAAGATGCGTCTTGAGCCGCCTGGGCGAGATGCTGCAGCACTGCATCGCGGGCACCGAACATATGGACCATGCCTGCGCGCAACACCAATAGCTTGTTGGTCGTCTTGAGAATATGACCGCGGTGGGCAATCAACACCACCGTGGTGCCCATTTGACTGACCTGGACAATCGCCTCGGCCAGGGCCTTTTCGCCCGCCTCATCCAAACCGGAATTGGGCTCATCCAGCACCAGCAGCGCGGGCCGGCCGTAAAGCGCCCGTGCCAGTCCGATTCGCTGCTTCTGCCCTCCCGAAAGACCGGAGCCGCCGTCGCCAAGAACCGTGTCATAGCCTTGTGGCAGCTTCAGAACCATGTCGTGCATTCCCGCCATCCGGGACGCGGCTACTACCTTTTCGGCGTCGACATCGCCAAAACGCGCAATGTTCTCGCTGATGGTTCCGGCGAAGAGTTCTATATCCTGCGGCAGGTAGCCTAGCGCGGGTCCAAGCTCCTCCTTGTTCCACAGGTAAACGTCGGCACCGTCCAGGCGCACCTGGCCCACGGAAGATGGCCATACTCCGACCAGCATGCGGGCCAACGTCGACTTTCCGGCCCCGCTTGGACCGACGACGCCCAACACATCGCCGGGCATCAATTCAAAGCTGACGTTGCGCAACGCGGGCGCTTGCGCGCCAGGCGGCACGACGGTGACGGAGTCCATCGTGACCCGGCCCGTTGGCGCAGGCAATGCCATGCCGGCGGGCCGTTCCGGATGCTTTGCCAGCAGCGCGGAAAGCCGTGCATAAGCGGTCTTGGCGCCGCTCCATTGGCGCCATGCACCGATGACCTGTTCGACGGGACTCAAGGCCCGGCCGACCAGGATGGACGCGGCAATCATCATCCCCGGCGACATCTGGCCCTCCAGAACCAATAGCGCACCAAGACCGAGAACCAGGGACTGCTGTGACGTGCGGACAAGGCGCGTGAACGCCCCAATCATTGCGGCGCGCTGGCTTGCGTCCGACTGGAGCCTTACAAACTGCTGGTGCAGCCTCTCCCAGCGGCGCTGCAGGCCCGGAAGCATACCCATGGCCTGGATCACCTCCGCGTTGCGCAAGCTGTTGGTTGCCAGGTTGCCCGACGCCACTGCGGCCCCGCTGGCCTGCGACATCAGGCTGCGCGTGGCGACTTCATTCACCCACGCCAGCAGCACCAGCAGCGCTGTGCCGGCCAGCGCGAACACGCCCAGCGTGGTGTTGAAGAAGAAGATCAGGGCCAGGTAGATGGGAAACCATGGCGCGTCGAAAAAGGCAAATATGCCGTTGCCCGTGACGAACTGCCGCAATGTTGTCAGGTCCTGGATGGACTGCCCTGCGTTGCCGCCCGCGTGTGCAGGTTGTGCTCGAAGGCTGCCTTGTGCAGCCTGCTGCCGAGCCGGGCATCCATGCGTTCTCCAAGCCGGATGACGACCAGACTTCTTACATATTCCAGCAAGCCGGAGAACACATACAAACACAAAACAATGCCACTCAGCATTAGCAATGTGTACTCATTTCTGCTGGGTAAAACCCGGTCATAGACCTGCAGCATGTAGACGGACGGGGCGAGGAGCAGGAGGTTGATCACCATGCTGAAAAACGCAAGCGATCGGAGTTCTCCGGAGTAACTGGACAGGATTTCCCTTATTTCATTGCCTGCCGCTGGATCTGTGTGTTGAGCCATTGGGGTAATTCTATCAACCCAAAGTACTCAATATATTCGCAGGTGTCCGCCCTCGTGGTCGATGTTCTGGTAGCGTGGAGCTTTGCCGGCGCGAGGTGGAGTTCGCACCTTATGCAGACGCAGATGGCTGAGCCCAAGACCAAACCCACCAACTTCAGCGTTGAGAAGCACATCGCAGCCATTGCGAATGAGCTGCAACGAAAGGACGCGCACGCCCTGGTCGCGCTCATGCGACGTGTCACGAAGCAAGAGCCAAAAATGTGGGGCCCGAGCATCGTCGGCTTTGGAAGCTACCACTACAAGTACGCCAGCGGTAACGAAGGCGATTCGGCCCTTGCGGGGTTTGCAGTGCGAAAGAGCGAGTTCTCTATCTACATCGTGGCGGGCTTCGATGGGCAAGAGAACCTACTTGCCAAGCTCGGCAAGCACAAGACAGCAAAGGCGTGCCTGTACATCAAACGCGTGTCCGACCTGGATCTCAAGGTACTCGAGAAGCTGGTTGCTCATTCAGTAGCAGAGATGAAACGCCGCTATCCTTAGAATAAGCCCGGCCGTTTAGGCGCCCGAAGCAAACGATGCGAGCTCGTCGCGGCCCGACCGAATTGCCTTACATCAGCCGCGTATCTTCGGGCGCCCTGTCAGGTCGGTCGTGGGCATTGTCGATGAAATTCAGGGGCGCACTCGCGAGCTCTTCGCGGTCTATGTCATCGACGGTGGGCACGTGCAATGCATAGAAGCGGCCGCCCAGCTGCGACCACTCACCCGTGGCATACAGCCGGGTTCCGCATCGCAAGCAGAATCGGTAGGTTAGGCCCGAGTGCGTCTGACCGGGAGGCACCCATTGATAGCTGCCAAGCTGGTCCTCGCCTGCAACCAGCTTGAACGCGTCCCCTCGCACGAAGACAAACCACGCACGCGCTTTGCTGCAGATTGAGCAGTTGCACCGGTTGGTGCCGGCCGAGAGGTCGAACCCGGCCTCGTAGCGTACCGCCTGGCAGTGACAGCTTCCGTGATACCGCCTATAAGTCATCGCATTCTCCGACTGGTTGCAATTCAAGATCGGTATCGTGGCACGTCTGATCTCGAAAAGCAACCGGTTTAGAATGGACAGCATGCGACAAGATCATCGATCGACGTGCCCCATCAGCACCGCGCTTGAGATCGTGGGCGATCGCTGGACGCTCCTGGTGATCCGCGATCTGATGTTCGCGGGCAAGCGCCACTTCCGCCAACTCCTGCAGTCGGAGGAAGCCATCTCAAGCAATGTGCTGGCGGATCGACTCAACTTGCTCGTCGAGCACGGGCTCGTCCGGCGCGAGGACGATCCGAGCCACGCCCAGAAAGCCATCTACAGCTTGACCGAGAAAGGGCTCGACCTGCTGTCCGTACTGATAGCGATGAGCGCGTGGGCCCAGAAGTACCATCCAGATTCCCGCAGGCCCGAAGCCGTGGATCTCGTCGGTCGCAGCCCGAAATCGCTCGAGCGATTGCAAGCCCAGCTTCGAGAGGAACACGGGATTTGAGGCTGAACGAAACGTAAGAGCAGTGCTTAGCGGCAGCCGAGGCACAGGATGAAATCACAAATGGACTTACTTCCGGAAACTCACTGATTCATCCTGGGGTTACAAAATTGGCGGTAACAATCGCCTCCAGAGGATGCCGTGCTTTCGAAACTGTCCGCCGAATTCCTGGGTACGTTCTGGCTGGTGCTTGGCGGCTGCGGCAGCGCGGTCCTAGCCGCCTCGTTTCCCGAGGTCGGAATCGGGTTGCTCGGCGTTTCATTCGCCTTCGGGTTGACGGTGCTCACTGCGGCCTATGCACTGGGGCCGATTTCAGGCGGCCACTTTAACCCGGCGGTCTCTGTTGGTTTGTGGGCAGGCGGACGTTTTCCTGCGCGCAACTGCTTCCCTATGTCGCGGCTCAGGTCATCGGCGGGATCGTGGGCGCGGGCGTGCTCTATCTGATCGCCAGCGGAAAGGCCGACTTCAGCCTTGCAGGTGGATTTGCATCAAATGGCTACGGCGCCCACTCGCCCGGCAAGTACTCGATGTCGGCAGCCATCGTCACCGAGTTGGTAATGACGTTCATGTTCCTGATCGTGATCCTCGGCGCGACGCACCAGCGCGCGCCGGTGGGTTTCGCCGGCCTTGCAATCGGACTGGCGCTGACGCTGATCCATCTCGATCAGCATTCCCGTCACCAACACGTCAGTGAATCCGGCGCGCAGCACCGGCCCCGCGCTCTTCGTCGGTGGCTTGGCGCTGCAGCAGCTTTGGCTTTTCTGGGTGATGCCTGTGATCGGCGCAGCCGCAGCCGGGGTGGTCTACAAGTTCGCTCTCGAGGGTGAACGTGATCCGCCCGTGACGGGGCGGAGCTGAATAGCTAGTGGTTGTCGCGCGGCAGGCCGAACGTGGTGTTGATGCGTTGGTACTTGACTGCGGGCTTGAGCACCATGCCTTGCGAAAGCTCGTCGACAATGCCGCGCTGGATTTCTTGCCACGGCGTCTGGCTGGCGGGGTACTTGTAGCCGCCGGCGGCTTCCAAGGCGACGCGGCGTTTTGATAGTTCCGCGTCCGTGACGAGCATGTTGGCGGTGCGCTTTTTCAAGTCTATCCGGACCCGGTCGCCCGTCTGAAGCAGCGCCAATCCGCCACCATTGGCCGCCTCGGGAGAAGCATTCAGAATCGACGGCGAGCCCGAAGTGCCGGACTGGCGGCCATCTCCGATGCAGGCCAGGGCCGTCACGCCCTTTTTCAGCAAGTAATCGGGCGCGCGCATGTTGACGACTTCGGCCGCGCCTGGATAGCCGATCGGCCCCACGCCGCGCATGAACAGCACGCTGGCCGGGGTCAGTTTCAGCTTGGGGTCGTCGATGCGCCGGTGGTAGTCTTCCGGCCCGTCGAACACCACGGCAGTGCCTTCAAAGGCCATTGGGTCCTTGGGGTTCTCCAGGTACTGCTTGTGGAACTCCGGCGTGATCACGCTGGTTTTCATGATCGCCGAGTCAAACAGGTTGCCGCTGAAGTTCAGGAAACCCGCATCTTTTTTCATCGGCTTGGCATACGGGAAGATCACCTTGCGATCGCTGGTGAACTTTCCTTCGCAGTTTTCAACCAGCGTCTTGCCATTGGCGGTGAGTGCCGGTTGGATCTTGCCGCGCGCAATCAGCTCGGCCACCACGGCCGGCACGCCGCCGGCACGGTAATACTCCTCGGCCAGGTATTCGCCGGCCGGCTGCAAGTTGACGAGCAGCGGGATCTTGTAGCCGTGTTTTTCCCAATCGGCCGTGGTCAACTTCACCCCGATGTGCTTGGCAATGGCGTTCAGGTGCACCGGCGCATTGGTTGAGCCGCCAATGGCGGAATTCACCACGATGGCATTTTCGAACGCAGCCCGCGTCAGGATGTCGGAGGGCTTCAAATCCTCGCGGACCATGTCCACGATGCGTTTGCCGGTCATGTAGGCCATCTCCTGCCGGTCCCGGTAGGGCGCGGGAATGGCCGCGCTGCCGGGCAGCGTCATGCCAAGGGCCTCGGCCAGCGAGTTCATCGTGGACGCGGTGCCCATGGTGTTGCAATGGCCCGTCGACGGCGCCGACGAGGCCACCAGCTTCAGAAACTCCTGGTAGCCGATCTGGCCCGCCGCCATCATCTCGCGAGCGCGCCAGACGATGGTGCCCGAGCCGGTGCGTTCGCCCTGGTACCAGCCATTGAGCATCGGGCCGGAGTTCAGCGCGATGGCTGGGATATCGACGGTGGCGGCGGCCATCAGCTGGGCGGGCGTGGTCTTGTCGCAGCCGGTGGTCAGCACGACCCCGTCGATCGGGTAACCGTAGAGCACCTCGATGAGGGACAAATATTGCAGGTTGCGGTCCAATGCGGCCGTGGGACGCTTGCACGTTTCCTGGATCGGGTGAATCGGGAACTCGAACGCGATGCCGCCGGCGTCGCGGATGCCCTCGCGCACGCGGTCAGCGAGCACCAGGTGGTGGCGATTGCAGGGCGCGATGTCCGAGCCGGTCTGGGCAATGCCGATGATGGGACGACCTGACTGCAGCTCGTCGAAACCCAGGCCGAAATTCATGGTGCGCTCCAGGTAGAGCGCGGTCATGTCGGCGTTGTCAGGGTTGTCGAACCAGGCTTGCGAGCGCAGGCGCTGCGCGCCCTTCTTGCGTGCCGCGCCTGGTGCGGTTTTTGGCGCACTTGTCCGTGTGCTCGAGGCGGTCGCGGTCTTTTTCTTCATTGAATGGCCTTGAGTGTTTGCGCGGCCGTCGGCAACGCGTTGCAATCGTCGATGTACTGCTGGACGATCTCGGCGAAATTTTCATGCGGCTTCAGGCCCAGCCTGGCAGCCCGCGCTGCGCTCGCACCGCCTGGCCAGTTGGCCACGATGCCGGCGATGCGTTCATCGCGCTCGAAACGCACCAGCTTACGCACCCCCGGGCCCGCCACCTGTTCCAGCGCGTCGAGCATGTCGCTCACCCGCACGTTGAGCGCGGGCAGGTTCATGGCGCATCGTCCCAGGAATTGCTCGCGCGAGGCCTCGTAGACGGCGATCAGGCCATCGATCGTCCGCGATGGCGATGACACCGGATGCGACACATCCGGCAGACACCGGGCACACCGACTCGACGCCGGCCAGCGGTTCGCGGATGATGCCGCTGAAAAACGAGGATGCCGCCCCGTTAGGCCGGCCCGGACGCACTGTGACGGTCATCAACCGTGCGGCGCGGCCGTCGATGAAACCCTTGCGGGTGTAGTCGGCAACCAGGTGCTCGCAGATCAGCTTTTGCGTGCCGTAGGAGGTCTGGGGAGCGGGCAGCGTGTCGTCGGCCACCAGCTTGGGTAGCGGCACGGCCGGATCGGGGCCGAATACGGCCACTGAGCTGGAAAAGACGAGGCGCGTGAGCTTGCCGCCTGCGCCGGCCCTGACCCGCAGGGCATCGAGCAAGGCGCGCGTGCTGTCGAGATTGGAGCGAAGGCCCAGCTCGAAGTCGGCCTCGCACTCGCCGGATACCGCGGATGCGAGATGGAACAAGCCATCGAACGCCTCGGTGCGCAAGGCGTCGGTCTGCGACAGCAGTGTTCCAGTCCGGGCCTCCACGCGTGAATCCGAGAGCAGGTCCGGCGGTGGTGGCGCGATGTCGGCCAGCACCAGGCGGTCGATCCGTTCGCCTGCCAGCGCACCGCGCGCAAGCAGGGCGCGCGCCAGGCGGGCCCCCACAAAGCCAGCGCCTCCGGTGATCAGCAGTCTCATCAATTTTTCCCTTCGATGTTTTACGTGAGGCGATGGTCCCGCAGCACGCGCCGCGGCCTTGCGCCGCCGGCCGGAAATCACACCGCCATCGACCAGCCGCTGCTCGCCGCGCAGGATATGCTCGGTGGCATGGTAACGGGCTGCCGCGGGGTCGCGTGCCGCGATGGCGTCGACCAGCGCCCCGTGCTCGTGCTGCACCGCCTGCATGAAGTCGTGGCGGCGCGCTTCGTTCCCACGGGTGATCCGCATGCCTTCGCGCAGATACTGCTCCAGAAAGCCAAGCAGCAGCCGAAACTGCGGATTGCCGGTGCATTCCCCGATGACGCGGTGAAACGCCAGATCTTCGTTGACGCCGTCGCGGCCCTGGCGCGACCGCCGTGTCGATGGCCTTGAGGCAACGGCGCAGCTCTGCAATCTGGGCGCGGGTGGCGCGCTCGGCGGCCAATGCTGCAATCTCGCCCTCGAGCACCCGGCGCACCTCGATGACGTGCACCACCGCTTGCACCGACTCCAGAACGGCAGGGATCGAATGCGAGGTGCTGGTTGATCGGCTTCGGGGCGACGAAAACGCCGGAGCCCTGGCGAACCGACACCAGTGCACGCGACTTGAGCTGGTGGATGGCTTCGCGCACCACCGTGCGCGAAACGCCGTGGGCGGCGGCCAGCTGCTGCTCAGTAGGTAGCCGGTCACCAGGCCCAAACATGCCGGACTCGATCTGCGCGATGAGGCGGCCGGCCAAGCGGTCGGACAGCCGTTCGGAGACCAGCGGCGTCGGGCCGGTCACAGGAAGAGCTGGCACGGAAAGATCGGAGATGGAGCACAGTTATCGGGTCATCATACAAATTTCCTTGAATTTTCTTCTAGCAGGGTTTCCCTGATGGCGACGCCTCGGCTTCAATGTCGATACTCCGCCCAGCCGCGATTCGTATCTCATACCGCGTCGTCTGCTTCAACGGTATCCCGGAGGACTCCAGCGCATGGCCAGTGTCACGATCCAGGCAGTCAAGAAGAACTTCGGTGAGGTCGCCGATCCTGCATGGCGTTGACATCGACATCCAGGATGGCTCCTTTACGGTCCTGGTGGGCCCATCGGGTTGCGGCAAGTCCACGCTGCTGCGCATGATCGCGGGACTCGAGCAAATCAACGGCGGGGAAATCCGCATTGGCGACCGGCGCGTCAACGACCTGCCGCCCAAGGAGCGGGACATCGCGATGGTGTTCCAGAACTACGCGCTCTATCCGCACATGACAGTGCGCGAAAACATGGCCTTTGCGCTGGCGCTGGCCAAGGTCGATAAAGCCGACATCGATGCCAAAGTCAAGCGCGCGGCCGAGATCCTCGGCTTATTCCCCTGCTGGAACGCTACCCGCGCCAGCTCTCTGGCGGCCAACGCCAGCGGGTTGCCATGGGACGCGCTATCGTGCGCGACCCCCAGGTCTTCCTGTTCGACGAGCCGCTGTCCAACCTCGACGCCAAGCTGCGGGTGGCGATGCGCAGCGAGATCAAGGAACTGCACCTGCGCCTGAAGACCACTTCGATCTATGTCACGCACGACCAGATCGAGGCCATGACGATGGGTGACAAGATCGTGGTGATGCGCGACGGCCGGATCGAGCAGACTGGCAGTCCACTGGAGCTCTATGACAGGCCGGCCAACCAGTTCGTCGCCGGGTTCATCGGCTCTCCCGCCATGAATTTCCTGCCGGGCACGTTGCGCCGTGACGGCGGCGGTGCCCGGGTCGAATTGCAGGACGGCACCCTGCTGGATGCGCCGCTCCAGGCCGGCGGGCGGGATGGCCAGCCGGTCGTCTACGGCACACGGCCGGAGCATCTGTCGCTGTCGAATGCAGGGGGCATCCCCTCCAAGGTGGTCGTGCTGGAGCCGACGGGCATGGATACCTTCGTGGCTTGCCGTCACGAGGGAGCGGATTTGTCCGCGGTGTTCCGGGAGCGCCATGACTTCGCGCCGGGCAGCATGATCAACCTGCAGCCCGACCTGCAGCGCGCCCACCTTTTCGATGCAGGCACCGGCGAACGGCTGGTGGCTTGACTGATTCGTGATCCCCGTTCAAACCCCACAGGAGACAAGCATGAGTGAGTTCAATCGCCGCAAATTTCTGGAAGGTACAGCCACGGTCGCGGCTGCCGCCACCCTCGGTACCGGTGCCACCGTCTTTTCGCCGGCGGTGCACGCGCAGACCATCAGCTTCAAGCCCGAGAAAGGCGCCAAACTGCGCGTGTTGCGCTGGAGCCGGTTCGTGCAGGGCGACATCGACGCCTACATGGCCAATGTCAAAAGATTCACCGAAAAGACGGGCGTTGAAGTGCGCGTCGACAACGAAGGTTGGGAAGACGTGCGCCCGAAGGCCGCGGTGGCCGCCAACACCGGCGCCGGCCCGGACATCATCCTGTCGACCAACGACGATGCCAACCTGTACCCTGAGAAGCTGCTGGACGTGACCGACTTGGCCGAATACCTCGGCAAGAAGTACGGCGGCTGGTTCCCGGCAGTGCACCAGTACCTGCGCCCTGACGGCAAGAAGTGGCTGGGGCTGGGCCTGGGCGCCGCCGGCTCGATGATCGTGTACCGCGAGAGCATGGTGAAGGCAGCCGGTTTCAGCACCTTCCCCAAGGACACGGCCGGTTTTCTGGCGCTGCACAAGGCGCTCAAGGAAAAGGGCACGCCCGGCGGCTACGCGCTGGGCAATGCGACGGGTGACAGCCTCTGGACCAACTGGTTGCTGTGGTCGCACGGCGGCCAGCTGGTGGACAAGAACAACAAGGTCGTGATCGACAGCCCCGAGACGCTCAAGGCATTGGAGTACGGCAAGGAGCTGTACGCCAACTTCATCCCCGGCACCCTCTCCTGGCTGGACCCGAACAACAACAAGGCCTTCCTCGACGGCCAGATCAGCGTCACGAACAACGGCATCTCGATCTACTACGCCGCCAAGAACTCGACCGACCCCAAGGTCAAGGAACTGGCGGGCGACATCCAGCACGCGTCGTTCCCGATCGGGCCGGCGGGCGTGCCGACCGAGTCGCACCTGTTCTTCAACCAGATGATCTTCAAGTACACGAAGTACCCGCAGGCCGCCAAGGAGTTCCTGCGGTTCATGATGGAACGCGAGCAATTCGACCCGTGGCTGATCGGAGCCGGCGGTTACATCGCACACCCGCTCGGCGCCTATGAGTCGTGCCCCATCTGGACATCCGACCCGAAGCACACCCCCTACCGCGACTGCGTGAAGAACATGCGGCCTTCCGGCTATGCGGGCAAGCTCGGCTACGCTTCGGCCGGCGCCGGCGCCGACTTCATCGTCGCCAACATGGTGGCGGAAGCGATCAGCGGCTCCAAGACGCCCAAGGAAGCCGCCGAACGCGCCCAGAAGCGCGCCGAGCGCTACTACAAGGTCTGAGCATGGCCCAACCTGCGGCGCAAGACACCGCGCACGTTCGTGCGCCGCAGGCGCGCGTGCCGAGGCCACTGTCCATGCTGGAGAGGTTCCAGAACAACAAGAACGCCC
This sequence comes from uncultured beta proteobacterium, assembly GCA_963722025.1. Classification (GTDB taxonomy): domain Bacteria; phylum Pseudomonadota; class Gammaproteobacteria; order Burkholderiales; family Burkholderiaceae_C; genus Ramlibacter. The sequence goes on along the minus strand of CAVRNE010000025.1, from coordinate 36,563 downwards.
TGGGTTGGACATTCATGCTGCCGGCGACCGTGCTGCTGGTGCTGTTCCTGACCTATCCACTTGGCCTGGGCACCTGGCTCGGCTTCACGGACGCCAAGATAGGGCGCGACGGCGAATGGATCGGGCTGGAAAATTTCAGCTTCCTGGTCACGGACAGCGTCACGCAACTGGCGCTGTTCAACACGCTGTTCTACACGGTGGTGGCCAGCATCGCCAAATTCGGCCTGGGCTTGTGGCTGGCACTGCTGCTGAACAAACGGCTGCCGTTCCAGAGCTTCTTTCGCGCGGTGGTGCTCCTGCCCTGGATCGTTCCCACCGCGCTTTCGGCGATCGCCTTCTGGTGGATCTTCGATGCGCAATTTTCAATCATCAGCTGGGTGCTGATGAAGATGGGATTGATCGACAAGTACATCGATTTCCTGGGCAACCCCTGGAATGCGCGGATATCCACGATCATCGCGAACGTATGGCGCGGAATCCCTTTCGTCGCCATCTCGTTGCTCGCCGGGCTGCAGACCATCTCGCCGTCTTACTACGAAGCGTCGGCGATCGACGGGGCCACGCCGTGGCAACAATTCCGGCACATCACATTGCCGCTGCTCACGCCCATCATCGCGGTGGTGATGACTTTCTCCGTGCTGTTCACCTTCACCGATTTCCAGTTGATCTACGTATTGACCCGCGGCGGACCGCTCAACGCCACCCACCTGATGGCGACGCTTGCATTCCAGCGCGCCATCTCCGGCGGGGCGCTCGCGGAAGGCGCGGCGATAGCCACCCTCATGGTGCCTTTCCTGCTGGCGGCGATCATGTTCAGCTACTTCGGGTTGCAGCGCCGCGCCTGGCAGCAGGGAGGAGACAAATGAGTGCAGGCAAAAACAGCGACGCGTCTCAGGGCATGGACTTCCTGCAGTCCATGCCGCGCCGTTGGGTGACCATCTACATCCCGATCGTGCTGTTCGTCATCGTGCTGCTGTTCCCGTTTTACTGGATGGCGATCACCTCGTTCAAACCCGACAACGAGTTGCTGTCGCGAAGCGGCAACCCCTTCTGGATTGTCGGGCCCACGCTGGCGCACTTCGAGAAACTGTTGTTCAAGACGGAGTACCCGGCCTGGCTTTGGAACACCGTGATTGTTTCGGTCATCTCCACCGTGATCTCGCTGGCTGCGTCAGTACTGGCGGCCTATGCCATTGAACGCCTGCGTTTTCAGGGCAGCAAGCCTGCGGGCGGCGCCATCTTTCTGGCGTACCTGGTGCCGCCGTCCATCCTGTTCATCCCGCTGGCGGCGATCGTGGTCAAGCTGGGGCTGTTCGACTCCCGGATGGCGCTGATCCTCACCTATCCGACCTTCCTGATTCCTTTTTCCACCTGGCTGCTGATGGGCTACTTTCGCTCCATCCCGTACGAGTTGGAAGAGTGCGCCCTGATCGATGGAGCGACGCGCTGGCAGATCCTGGTGAAGATCGTGCTGCCGCTGGCGGTGCCTGGTCTTATCTCAGCCGGCATTTTCGCGTTCACCCTCAGCTGGAACGAGTTCATCTACGCCTTGACCTTCGTGTCTTCCAGCGAGAACAAGACGGTCCCGGTTGGCGTCGTCACCGAGCTTGTGGAAGGCGATGTCTACCACTGGGGACCGCTCATGGCCGGCGCGCTGCTGGGCTCACTGCCGGTGGCCTTTGTGTACTCGTTCTTTGTCGAGTATTACGTGTCGGGCATGACCGGTTCGGTGAAAGAGTAACGCCGCGCACTGCGCACTGGCGTCCAAGCCGAGCTTGTTGAGCCGGCAGCGCTGCGTTTGTAACCGCTTGTAAGTGATAGCTCGTCAGCCGACGATCGGCGCAATCCAGGGTCTGAGCGGCGCAATGTTTACTTTTCGGTTATTTGGACCTTCAATCGTATTGAGTTAACCTGCCATCCCCGGTCGCACAGATGAGCTACCAGAGCAGGGACCACCTGCCTTAGTTTTGCGGCCGCGGCGTTGCTGTCCACCAGCAGGCACCAGGCGGGTCCGTCGATCGGCCCGGGCCTGACGGCGGAACGCAATGAAGTTGGGATCAATAGTTCAACCGCTTTGAGCCGTTCGCCCGATTCGCGGGCGAGCTGCGCGAGTCTCGCCAATGTGGGCGAGTCTTCCGCAGCCTGTTGCAGCGTCACAGGATGCCGACGGATCGAAGAAGGCGTTGTCATGAGGGGATAGAAGTGCATTTCATTATCACGGATGCGTGGCTGGCCAAGAGCCGTGCCGTTCATCTGAGCGGCACCAGGCTCATGGTGGCGCTCCTGGGTTTGTCGTTGGTGCTGATGATGCTGGCCGCGGGCATGTACCACTGGGTGTTCCTCAAGGGCGCCCGCGAGGGCTGGCCCGTGGTGGGCACGCTGGTGAGGCTGATCGTCAAGGACGAGTTCGAGCAGCGCGACCGCTTCGTGCGCGAGAACCTCGACGCCATGGCTCGCAAGCTCGGCGAGATGCAGGCCAAGCTGATCCAGCTGGAAGCGCTGGGCGACCGGGTTTCCGGGCTGGCGGGCATCAACCCCGGGGACATCCGCGCGGCTTCGGCGCAAGGCGGCGCCCTGGTTTCCGGACGACCGTTGTCAATAGAAGAACTCCAGGCGACCCTGGCCGAACTGGACAAACTGACCGGGCACAACACCGACCTCATGACCGTGGTCGAGTCGCGCCTGTTCGACCAGAAGATCCGCAACACGATGGTGCCTACCCAGCAACCGGTGCGCGCAGGGCACCTGGCCTCAGCGTTCGGCTGGCGCATCGATCCTTTCACCGGCCGAAACGCCCTGCACACCGGGCTGGACTTCCAGGCCGACACGGGCACGCCCATCCTTGCCGCCGCCGGCGGGGTCGTGGTCGCCCAGGAGTTCCATCCCGCCTACGGCAACATGGTCGAGGTCGACCACGGCAACGACCTCGTCACCCGCTATGCCCACGCCTCCAAGGTATGGGTGAAAAAGGGCGACCTGGTCAAGCGCGGCCAGAAGATCGCCGACGTCGGCACGACAGGCCGTTCGACCGGACCGCACCTGCACTTCGAGGTGATGGTGCAGGGCGTCCCGCAGGACCCGCAGAAGTTCCTGGCGGCCGGACGAGACCTCGCTGGCGTGAGGACGGCTTCCCGCAGGTAAAATCCCCAGCTTTCCTTCTGTTGGCGGCTATTGCTTTGGCCGCCGTCAGCCCCATTTCATCCTGACAACATCTGGGATCGCGCTGCCCTGCTGGCTCCAATGGCTTGGCAGGGCAGAACTGCATTCATGGCCAAGAACCTCCTCACCCAAATATTCGGCTCCCGCAACGACCGGCTGCTCAAGCAATACCGCAAGACGGTGGAGCAGATCAACGCAATGGAGCCGCAGTTCGAGAAGCTGAGCGACGACGAGTTGCGCGGCAAAACCCAGGAGTTCAAAGACCGCGTCGCCAAAGGCGAGGCGCTCGACGACATCCTGGCCGAGGCCTTTGCGGTCGTGCGCGAAGGCTCCAAGCGCGTCATGAAGATGCGCCACTTCGACGTCCAGCTGCAGGGCGGCATGGCCTTGCACAACACCAAGATCGCGGAGATGCGCACCGGTGAAGGCAAGACCTTGACGGCGACGCTGCCGGTCTACCTCAATGCGCTCACGGGCAGGGGCGTGCACGTGGTGACGGTGAACGACTACCTCGCCAATCGCGATGCCCAGTGGATGGGCAAGCTCTACAACTTCCTGGGCCTGTCCGTCGGGGTCAACCTGCCCAACATGCCGCGCGAGGAGAAGCAGGCCGCCTACCGGGCCGACATCACCTACGGCACCAACAACGAATTCGGCTTCGACTACCTGCGCGACAACATGGTGTACGAGGTGGCCGATCGCGTGCAGCGCGGCCTGAACTACGCGATCGTCGACGAGGTCGATTCGATCCTGATCGACGAAGCCCGCACGCCGCTGATCATCAGCGGCCAGGCCGAGGACCACACCGACCTGTACATCGCGATGAACAAGATCGTGCCGCTCCTGACGAAGCAGGAAGGCGAAGCCGACCCGCGCACCGGCGAAGGCATCATCAAGCCGGGCGACTTCACGCTCGACGAGAAGTCGCACCAGGTATTCCTGACGGAGCAGGGCCATGAAAACGCCGAGCGCATCCTGTTCAACCTGGGCCTGATCCCGGAGGGCGCGACGCTGTACGACCCGGCCAACATCACCCTGATGCACCACCTGTACGCGGCGCTGCGGGCCAATCACCTGTACCACCGTGACCAGCACTATGTGGTGCAGCAAGGCGAAGTCATCATCGTCGACGAGTTCACCGGCCGGCTGATGTCGGGCCGCCGCTGGAGCGACGGGCTGCACCAGGCTGTGGAGGCGAAGGAGGGCGTGGCGATCCAGGCCGAGAACCAGACGCTGGCTTCGATCACCTTCCAGAACTATTTCCGCCTGTACGGCAAGCTCGCGGGCATGACCGGCACGGCCGACACCGAGGCCTATGAGTTCCAGGAGATCTACGGCCTGGAAACCATGGTGATCCCGCCCAACAGGCCGAGCCGCCGCGACGACCAGCTCGATCGCGTGTACAAGACGACACGCGAAAAGTACGAGGCGGCGATCAAGGACATCCGCGAGTGCTACGAGCGCGGCCAGCCGGTGCTGGTGGGCACGACCTCGATCGAGAATTCCGAGATCATCGACCAGCTCCTGAACAAGGAAGACCTGCCGCACCAGGTGCTCAACGCCAAGCAGCACGCGCGGGAAGCCGAGATCGTGGCACAGGCCGGACGGCCCAAGATGATCACGATCGCCACCAACATGGCGGGCCGAGGCACCGACATCGTGCTGGGCGGCAACGTCGAAAAGGCCGTCGAGGCGGTGGAAGCCGACGAGACGCTGGATGCCGGCACCAAGCAGTCGCGCATCGCCCAGCTGCGCGAACAGTGGGCGAAGGACCACGCGCTCGTGGTGGCCCAGGGTGGCTTGCGCATCATCGCGACCGAGCGCCACGAGTCTCGCCGCATCGACAACCAGCTGCGCGGCCGGTCAGGACGCCAGGGCGACCCGGGCTCCTCGCGTTTCTACCTGAGCCTGGACGATCCGCTGATGCGCATCTTCGCCGGCGATCGCGTCAAGGCCATCATGGATCGGCTGAAGATGCCCGATGGCGAGGCGATCGAGGCGGGCATTGTCACGCGCAGCATCGAGAGCGCGCAGCGCAAGGTCGAGGCACGCAACTTCGACATCCGCAAGCAGCTGCTGGAATACGACGACGTGGCCAACGACCAGCGCAAGGTGATCTACCAGCAGCGCAACGACATCCTCGACGCGGCGGACCTTTCCGCGCAGATCGCGTCACTGCGCCAGGGCTGCTTTACCGACCTGGTGCACGAATACGTGCCGCCCGAGACCGTCGAGGAGCAATGGGACATACCGGCGCTGGAAAAGGTGCTCGCCGGCGAGTGGGGCATCACCCTGCCTTTGCAAAAGGAAGTGCAATCGGCCAGCAGCATCACCGACGAGGACTTGCTGGAGAAGGTCGTCGCGGCGGCCAACCAGGCGTTCGACGTCAAGGTGCAGCAGGTGGGCCCGCAGAACTTCACCCAGTTCGAGCGCATCGTGCTGCTCCAGAGCATAGACACGCATTGGCGCGAGCACCTGTCGGCGCTCGACTACCTGCGCCAGGGAATCCACCTGCGCGGCTACGCGCAAAAGCAGCCCAAGCAGGAATACAAGCGCGAGGCCTTCGAGCTGTTCGGCCAGCTGTTGGATTCGGTCAAGAACGAGGTCACCAAGGTGCTCATGACGGTCACGGTGCAATCGGGCGAGCAGCTCGAGCAGGCGGCCGAGGACCTGGAAGACCGAGCCGAGCGCATCGCCAACGTGACCTACACCGCGCCCACCGAAACGGGAGAGGCGGAATCCCGCCTGGACGAGAGCACGGCGCGGCAGCAGCGGCCTGCCGCCGGCGCGATGCCGCGGGTCGGACGTAACGACCCTTGCCCCTGCGGAAGCGGGAAGAAATACAAGCAGTGCCACGGCAAGCTTGCGTAAAGCATCCTACAACCGGATTTTCGGCTTAATCGTAATATTTTGTAACGCAACCTGTCAGATTTGACAGGGGGTAGGAGCCGCTCGTGGCCCAACTGCCCGTTCAATGGGGACTCTGTTCTAGGAGTTTTCATGGAAGTTGTTGAACGACGCTGCGCCGCAACCCCAGCGCGAGCCGAGCCTTTCAGTCAAACTGCGGCACCGGATCGCCACTGAATTTCAGGCGCGTTGGGAAAAGGAATGGGGCGGGAAATTCGTCACACATGGTGGCACGCCCGGCGCGAACGCCGTTCGCCTCGATGGCAACGACTATCTCGGGATTACGGGACACCCCAGGGTGGTCCAGGCCCAGCTTGACGCTCTGCGGCGCGGCCAGGAGTTCGTCATTCAATCCGGCGTGTTCCAACTCGAAGGCGGCCCGGCATCACAGTTGGAAAAGCGCCTGGCAGCCTGGCTCGGGAAGGAAGACGGCCTGCTGTGCCAATCGGGCTACACAGCCAACCTGGGCTTGCTCCAGGTCATCGCCGATCCGCAGACCCCTGTCTATCTTGACAGTCTGGCGCACATGTCCTTGTGGGAGGGCGCTCGAGCTGCCGCGGCCCCATCCCATGCATTCCGTCACAACGATCCCGAGCATCTTTCCAAGATCGCGGCTCGCCACGGCCCGGGCATCGTCGTGGTCGACTCGGTCTACAGTACCACGGGCGCCGTAGCGCGGCTGGCCGAGTTGGTGGAGGTTGCGCAGCAGCACGACTGCATGGTGCTCGTCGACGAGTCGCATTCACTGGGGACCCATGGGCCGGGCGGGATGGGGCTGTGTGCCGAGTTAGGGCTGACCGACAGGGTGCACTTCATTACGGCAAGCCTGGCCAAGGCATTTGCCGGGCGGGCCGGGTTCTTCACCATGCCGGCGGAGCTGCGGCCCTATCTGATGTGCCATAGTTACCCGACCATTTTCAGCTCGTGCCTGCTGCCGCATGAACTCGCCGGACTGGCGGCGACGCTTGAGGTCGTCAAAGGGAGCGACGCCGCGCGGCAAAAGCTTCATGCCAACACCCGGCGTATCCGCGATGCCTTCAGCGGGCTGGGCTATCCGATTCATCAGGGAACCGAGCAGATCATCTCGCTCGAAGCCGGCGCCGAAGCCGATACCCTGGTCTTGCGTGATGCACTGGAATCGCGTGGCGTGATTCGGCGCGGTGTTCTGCGCGCCCGCCACGAGCCGGAATCGGGCCATGGTCCGCTTGACGCTGAACGCGGCGCTCACCGATGCCGAGATGGCCCACGTCGAGGCAGTGGCGGCAGCCGTTGCGCCGCAGGTCAAGCCTTGGGACTGGCCCGTCGCCCGGCGCCAGCGCGGCCGCGAAGGCTAGGCAGCTTAGTCTTGCACGCGCCGCTTTTCCTGCCTGGCCAGCCAGGTGTTGTAACTATTGCCGAGGGCCGGGCAAAGTGGCGAGTCGACCGTAAACAGCGCAGCCAACAGCGACGCGCCCTGGCCAACGGGAAAGGCGGCGGTCAACTCGGGCTCCCCGATGCGGCCAAGCGCCTGGCGCAATTCGAGGTCTGCCAGTTTCCGGCCCTGCCTGATGTCGTCGAGGTCGGAGGGTGGCACGCCCTCCAGTTCCGCCAGCTCGGCCAGGGCCTTGAGGCCCTCCGTGGTTTCGAGCTGCAGCCAGCTGACGTGGCCGGATGCATCCGTACCCAAAACGCCGAATGGTTCGCCTATCACGACATGCTCTACCCATCGCTTCGCGGCGAACTGCGCAAGGTCGCGGCTGACGGAGGGATGGCGCAGCAGTGCGTTCTGCTCGGGACTGAGCGTGACCCGCCAGGTCTGGGCATGGCGGGCGTTCGGCGTGCCCAGCAGGTGCTCCACAGCGCCGATCAGATGCCTTGAGATGTCGGGCGTCTGCTTGGCGATGAACTGGTCGATGAGACCGCGGTTGAAGGCGCGCACCGCGACCTGTTCATCGGCTTGCCCCGTCAGCAGGACCCGCGAGCCCGGCCAATCGGCCAGCTCGCCGAGCACTTGCAGGCCGTCCATCCCCGGCATTGAATAGTCGACCACGCACACGCGTGTCAGCGCATAGCGTTCCGTGTACTTGGACCAGTAACCCAGAATCTGCGGGATCAGAGGCTTGCCTTCGCGCCAGTGGTCGATCAGTTGCTGCTGGTTCCAGGCATCCGCCTCCCAGAAGGGCGGCTCCTGCTGCAGGTAGTTGATGCATTCGACGGGCCGCAGGAACAGCTTGACATGCCAGTTCCTCGGCAGCACAAGGGCCAGCATTTCCAGGTAGTCGGGGTCGTCGTCGAGGAAGACCACCGCACCGGGACGTTGGAAGAGGGGAAAGCTCATGATCGGGAGGCCCGCAGTGGGCTGGAAGTCGTTATTCATTGTGCTCGGGAAAGAGGCGGCAACTCGATAATGAAAGATGCCCCGTGTAGCAGCTCGGATCGAACTCGAATCGAGCCGCCGGCGCCTTGGATCACTCGCTGGCAGAACGCCAGGCCCAGGCCGTGGCCGGTGCCGCGGTCCGTCGAAAAGAACGGCTCGAAGATGCGGGCCTGCAGGTTCGGGTCCATGCCCACGCCCCGGTCGGTGACGATGATCTGGCCGTAACTGCCGGCCTTGACTTCGATCAGGATGTCGCCCGGTTGGCTCGCGGACCTGGCCGCCGCCAGCGATCGCAGCGCGTTTTTCAACAGGTTATCGATCACCTGCAGGAACAAGGCGTGCGAGCCCTTGAACAGGAATTGCGCGTGCACCCGGACCACCACGCTTTCACGCTCACGGGTGCTGCGGTACGGATAGTTGGTGACGGCCTCGCCCACCAGGTCCGCGGCGTTGACCGCCTCCTTGTTCACGGGCGGCAGACGCATCAGGCGCGCGTTGGCGATTTGCGTGTCGATCTGGTGATTCATGTTGCGCACCAGCGTATGCAGGCGGGCCGCCAGTTGCTCCAGCGTCTGGCTGGTCTCGGACCCGTGCGAAGCATGGCTTCGCACGGCATCGCCGATCAGCGACATGGTTGCCAGCGGCGTGCGCAATTCGTGGGCCATGATGCCCATCGTGCCCAAGGTGTAGTTGAGTTGCTCGCGGCGCAGGTTCGAGGAAGAGATGCCGAGGACAAGCGCCATGAACCAGCAGAAAGCGAGCACGACAGAGTTGGTGGCCTGTTGTTCCCACGACAGGCCGGGCGTCCCGGGGCCTGCGACCTGAAACAGCAGCCACGCCGCCAGGAGCCCGCTCACGCTGCCCACGGTCGCAATGCGCCAGTCCGTGAGGTGATAGTAGATGAGGAACATCGCCCCCAGGCTGGCCAACCAGACTGTATTGCCGCTGTTGCAGAAGTACATCCAGGAAAAAAACCAGGGCAGTGTGATCCAGAAAATGATGGTGAAGATGGCCGCTGCCAGCCTGCTCGGGGTGGCAGTGATGCTGCGAAAAACCAGCAGGCACACGCCCAAGGCACTCATGACCAGGCGCAGCCAGAGGTTCTCGTAGGGCTGCGGCAGCGGCGAAGTCCAGATCCAGTAAAAAATCGGGTGGCCCAGCGACGTCGAAAGACCCAGAGCCCGTATGCGCCAAAGCGACGGATGCAGGATAGGTTCCAGCAGCGGCCGCACAACCTCGTTGGATGCCCACGAGCGCAGCACGTCCGCGGCACCGACATAAAGCACGCGCATCGACGACAAGGTAAATCCTTCAAACAACCCGACCGGTCAGCTCCCGCGAGCGGTGACGAATGATGATATTGTCACAGCCCCAACAGATACGAAATGGCAAGCCCATGGGGCTACCTGTTAATTTTGACAGCGTGAGCCTGGATGGGCTCCTTAGCGACTGGATCGGCGCGATGCGTGAGTTTTCCGTGGAAGCAGTCGCCGTGCTGGGCCCGGACCCGTTCGGCAGCAGCGAGGACCGCCAAGTCGTGGCCGTGCACCCGCCCGTCGTCGCAGAGGCCGCCCAGGCGCTGGCGGAAAGCCGCGATTTCGGCGCCCCCTGGCGCGACTCCGATGCGCCCCTCGTGGCCTGGCAGTACATCGCCAAGTCGGATCATCTCAGTTCCAGCCGCTGGCGCATGTTGTGGCTGGCCCATGGCTTCCAGACCGTGGTGCGCGTGGAGTTTTCGCTGCCCGCCGGCCGGGCGTTCGAGTGTTTCATGTTCAGTCCGCGCGAACTCGCCGATCGCGCCGAAGCGGCCTCGCTGGTCTGGTCGGCCATGAACATCTGGCCGCTGGTCAAGCGGTCGATCGCCCAGGCCCGCTCCATGCTCAGCCCTCGCGAGCGCGAATGCCTGGTCCTGGCCTTCCAGGGCCTGACGGCGCGCGAGAGCTCGGTGCTGCTGCAATGCACCGAACGGACGGTGAACTACCACCTGGCCAATGCCATGGCAAAGCTGAAGGTAGACAACAAGTTGGCGGCCATCCAGCGGGCATGCTGGCTGGGCGCGATTTGAGGGCGGCCCGCGAAAGGTTATATTGCGGCAACATCCGAACCACCCTCCATGGCCGATAACGACCGCACAGCCTCCCTGATGACCCCCTCCAAGCTGGCTCAGGTCAAGCCCAGGGGAGCGGTCTCTCCCGCGGCATGGCTTGACCAGATGGCGGCCGATGCCGGGCACCAGCACGTGCGGCGGCTGGCGGAACTGCGCAAGGATCTGCAGGCCCAGGCGCAGCGGCGGGATATTTCGCCCTTGATCGCTGGAACTGGAGCGCCTGGGCGAGGCCTTGCCGCGGCTGGATTTCGGCTTGCTCCAGCCCCGGGGTTGGTGGGCGCGCGCTACAGGCAAGGGGCGCACAGCGGGCGCGGAATTCGCCGGGCAATTCGAGCAGATCGCGCAAGTGGCCCAAGGGCTGGTTGCGCAGACCCAGGCCGTTCAGAAAAGCCAGCAGGACAAACCTGCGGACCGCGCGCTGCTGGAACTGGAAGTCGAGTTCCGGGCGATCGACAAGATCATCGATCAGGGCACGCGCTGGCTGCACGACATGCGCAACCAGATCAAGGAGCGGGAGGCTGCAGCCACCGACAAGCCCGGCCAGCAGCAGATCAGGGATGACGCCGCGCGCTGCGAGATCCTGGTGGCCCGCCTCAAGGCGCTGCGGGCGGTGAGCTCGGCCGCGCAGCAAGCCCACCAGCAGGGGCAAGGCGCGGCGGCCCGCCGAGCGTCGCTCGCCAAGCTGATGCAGCAGCTGTCCGCCGACGTGAAGGCCTGGCGGGCGGATATTTCGGCTTTGGCCTCGGCGGCCGGCAATGCCGGTGGAACTTCACTGAATCTGGACGACTCGATGGAAAGCCATCGCGAGCTCCAGCTGCGCATCAAGCAGGCCATCGCCGACTGCACCCAACTGCAGGCGCAGGAAAAGGTGCTGGCCGAGAGCCTGGATGCCCTCGCACGCGCAACTCGAAGGCTGATCCCGTGTCGTTTCTAGCTGTCGACGTCGGCAACACACGCTTGAAATGGGCGTTGTACGCCTCCCATGAGCCCGGCGCGGCCGTGCTTGCGCACGGCGCGGAGTTTCTCGAGAACATCGAAAAGCTGGCGGACGGCGACTGGAGCTCGCTGGCGCATCCTGAGCGGATGCTGGGCTGCGCAGTGGCTGCGGACGCGGTCAAGCGACGCGTCGAGGAGCAGATGGAGGAGCTTTGGGACGTGCCTGCCCATTGGGTGGTGGCCAGTGCAGCCGAGGCCGGACTCCTCAACGGTTACGACCACCCGGCGCGGCTCGGCTCGGATCGCTGGGTCGCGATGATAGGCGCATGGCACCGCGTGCTCGCGCAAGGCGCGCCCAGGCCCGTGGTGGTCGTCATGGTGGGCACGGCCGTTACGGTCGAAGCGGTGGATGCCACGGGCAAGTTTCTGGGCGGCTTCATCCTGCCGGGCCACGGCATCATGCTGCGGGCGCTGGAATCAGGAACGGCCGGCCTGCACGTGCCGACCGGCGATGTCCGCGAGTTTCCGACCAACACCAGCGATGCGCTCACCAGCGGGGGCACCTATGCAATCGCCGGTGCGATCGAGCGCATGGTGCAGCACGTACGCAAGCACTGCGGCGCCGAGCCCGCCTGCTTCATGACCGGCGGCGCGGGCTGGAAGATGGCGCCGCACATGTCGGTGCCTTTCGAGCTGGTGGAAAGCCTGATCTTCGACGGCCTGCTGGAGATCGCGCAGCGGCGCTTCGCCTCCTGATCCTCAGCGGGCCAGGCCATCGGCCGCCTGGAACAGGACCTCGCGGCCTTGCCTGAGCACCTTGCCTTTCCACTCGTCGGTGTCCGTGTAGAAGGCATCCTTCATCTGCTGCTTGATCCGCGCCGCCAGTGCCGGTGGCGCCTCCGGATGCACGTTCAGCCAGTGTTCGCCGCGCAAGGCCTGCAGCGTATCCAGCACGGGGACCGTGCCGTATTCCAGGGCGATACCTGTGTATTGCGCCTGCGGGCACTCTTCATAGAGTGCGCTCCACATCAGGCCCGTGAGAAATGCCGAGGTCGAGGAGCCGTCGTAGATCGAGGTCACGGGCGTCGCGCCCTGGCCGCCCCACCAGTCCCGGGCGCGGGCGACTGCTGCCGGGTCGTCGCGGCCGGCGAAGATGCGCTCGCCCACGCCGCTGGGGCCCAGCCCGGTGTGGATGTCGATCCAGGCAATGCGCGCTGCGCGCCTGCCGTGCGTGCGCAGCACCTCGCGCAAGGCCAGGTTGCTCCAGGTGGGGCTTGTCCCGCCGAAGAAGAGGCCCTCGGGAAACTCGTGCTGCCCGCGGGTGATGGCTGCCTGGAAGGCCGCTTCACCATGCGTGGCCAGATAGTTGCCGATGGCGGCGATGTTGGCCGGCGAGGGCGGCCATTCCTCGGGCAGCAGCAGCGGCTGCAGGTCGCGGTAGGCCTGGTTGACCGGCAGCGGCTTGCTGAAGTCCTGGAAGTTGCGGTTCAAGTCCACGTTCTCGTGGGTGGTGCGACGGATATGGGAAAAACCGTAGGGATTGAGCGCGTGGACGTAGAGCACGGCAACGCCGAGCCGGCTGGCGTGCTCGCGCCACTGCGCGTCCTGCAGCGCGGCTATTTGCACGCCGCTGCCGCAGAAGCCTTCCACGCCGTGGCAGGCGCTGCTGACGATCAGCAGCTTGTCCGCGCTGGGGTGGCCTTCGCGCACGACGTCCATCGCAAGCGGCTCGCCGTCGCGCCCCTTCATCGGATGAGGTTTGGACTCTGCCTGCAGGCCCGCACGCGCGGCCGCCTCCAGGAAGCGGCTGCGGGCTTGTTCGTAAGAGGATGAGAAAACGTCAGTCGCTCACTGGGTAACCTCCGCGCTACGCGCTGCGGTGCCACGGCGTCTCATGCTGCTCGATCCTTTGCCAGCCAGGCCTCGGCCAGCCGCACCCAGTAGGTCGCGCCCAGCGGGATCAGGTCGTCATTGAAGTCGTAGCTGGGGTTGTGCAACATGCAGGGCCCGGCGCCGTGGCCCATCTCCCTGTGGCTGCCGTCGCCATTGGCAATGAAGCAGTAGGCCCCCGGCTTGGCCTGCAGCATGTAGGCGAAGTCCTCGGCGCCCATGGTGGGCTCCTGGGTCTGAACGTTGTCTTCGCCGACGATGGATGCCATGACGCGGCGGGCGAACTCAGCCTCGGGGGCGGAGTTGATGGTGGGCGGATAGTTGCGCACGAATTGGAACTCGCAAGTGGCCTCGTGCGCCGCGCATACGTGCTCAGCCACCTGCTGCATGCGCTTTTCGATCAGGTCCAGCACTTCCAGCGTGAAGGTACGCACGGTGCCCTGCAACTCGCAGCTGTCGGGCACGACGTTGGTGGCCTCGCCGGCATGGATCATCGTCACCGAGATCACGCCCGCGTCGATCGGCTTCATGTTGCGGCTGACGATGGTCTGGAAGGCCTGCACCATCTGGCACGCGATCGGCACCGGGTCGATGCCGTTGTGGGGCAGGGCGGCGTGGCTGCCCTTGCCGCGGATGGTGATCTTGAATTCGTTGCTGGAGGCCATGACCGGCCCCGCGCTCACCGCGAACTTGCCTACCTGGCTGCCCGGCCAGTTGTGCATGCCGAACACGGCTTCCATCGGGAATTGCTCGAACAGGCCTTCCTTGATCATTTCGCGCGCGCCGCCCCCGCCTTCTTCGGCCGGCTGGAAGATCAGGTACACGGTGCCGTCGAAATTGCGGTTCTTCGCGAAATGCTGGGCCGCCGCCAGCAGCATGGCGACATGGCCGTCGTGCCCGCAGGCGTGCATCTTCCCCTGGTGCCGGCTGGCGTGGCTGAAAGTGTTGAACTCCTGCATGGGCAGCGCGTCCATGTCGGCGCGCAGGCCGATGGCGCGCGTCGCTGTTGCCGGCCTTGACGATACCGACCACGCCGGTCTTGCCCAGCCCGCGGTGAACCGGGATGCCCCACTCAGTCAGTTTCTTCGCCACCACGTCGGCGGTGCGCACTTCTTCGAAACACAATTCCGGATGGGCATGGATGTCGCGCCGGATGGCGGCGATGCCGGCGGCCTGTGTGACCACGGAGTCGAGGATATTCATGGCAGATGTTTTTTCGCTTCGGAGTCCGCCAGTCTAGCCCGGCGGGCGGTTCCGCGCTGAGGCAGGATATCCGCCAGAATCCGGACATGAACCCCATGAATTGCGCGGTTTCTCCGCGCGCACTCGAGCTGGCGCAGGCGATGGTTCGCATGAACACCGTCAGCTCAAATTCGAACCTTCTGCTTATCCACCTGGTGCAGGACGAACTCGCCCGGCTGGGCGTCGCCAGCCGCCTGACCTTCAATCCGGAGAAGACCAAGGCCAACCTGTTCGCGACGCTGGGCGAGGGCAAGCCGGCCGGCATCATACTTTCCGGTCACACCGACACCGTGCCCTGGGATGGCCAGGACTGGTCCGCGGATCCCCTCAGTGCCCAGGTACGCGACGGCAAGCTGTACGGCCGAGGTTCGGCCGACATGAAGAGCTTCATCGCCATCGCGCTGGCCCATGCCGAGGCGTTCCTGCAGAGCAACGCGCCCTTCGCCATCCACTTCGCGTTCAGCTATGACGAGGAGGTCGGGTGTTTTGGCGTGAGAGAACTGATTGCCGACATGCGCGACGCCGGCGTCAAGCCGCTGGCCTGCATCATCGGGGAACCCACCAGCATGGTGCCCGCCATCGCGCACAAGGGCGTGTACCGCTACAAGTGCTGCGTGCGCGGCAAGGAAGCGCATTCGTCGCTCACGCCGCAGTCGGTCAACGCGATCGAGATGGCGGCGCGCGTGATCGGCAAGCTGCGCGACATGGCCGAGGGGTTCGAGCGCAATGAGCCGCGCTACGAGGGATTCGATGTGCCGTTCTCCACCGCGAGCGTCGGCCAGTTCCACGGCGGCATCGCCGACAACGTGGTGCCGCGGGACGCCGAGTTCCGTTATGAGTTCCGCGACCTGCCGACCGCCGACGCCAGGGCGATGCAGGAGGAAGTGCTGGCCCATGCCCGCGCGCTCGAGCCGGCGATGAAACATGTGGCCCCCGACGCCGGCTTTCGCTTTGAAACGATCTGCGAGATCCCCAGTTTTCTCGGCTCGGCCGAAAGCAGCGTGACCCGGCTCGCACAGCGCTTGTCGGGCGAACAGCGAACCACGCAGGTGGCTTTCGGCACGGAAGCGGGGATCTTCAAGAACGCCGGCATTCCCACGGTGGTGTGCGGTCCCGGCAGCATCGCGCAGGCACACCAGCCGGATGAGTACGTGAGCCTGGAGCAGCTGGCCCGCTGCGAGGCGTTCATGCGGGGACTGGCCGCGACGCGCGAGATCTAAAGGGCTGTCATCCCGGGCCCTCGTCGATCAAGTCCGGGGTTGTCAGCACCCGGGATCCACGTTCGGCGCGCCCAGGTGGATGCCCCCGGATCGAGGTCCGGGGCAGGCTCCTCGAGTCCGGCATGACTAGTTCATGTTTGGGCATAGCCATCCTGGGCCTTCGCGGCCACACCGGCAAGGGCGAGGGCGGCTACTATCACGCTTCGGGCCAACAATTCGACGTACTTCATTTTGTCTCCTCGCGAAACGCGAACTAAAAAAGCTGAGCTTGCGGCGCAAACCATAGCGTTACCTCATGAGTAGCACCATCAGCATCTCCCCTATCGCAGTTCCGCGAAAGATTCGCGACAAGTCAGAGGCGCCTGCCCACACGATTGTCCGGACGCCTGTTCGCTGATCACCACGGTGGAAAACGGGGTCGCGACCAAAGTGCAGGGCAATCCGGACCACCGGCACACGGACGGCGTTCTGTGCACCAAGGTTTCCCGCTACACCGAACGCACCTACCATCCCGAGCGCTTGCTGCATCCCTTGCGCCGCAGCGGCCCCAAGGGCTCGGGCCGGTTCGAGCGGGTGAGTTGGGACGAGGCACTGCAAGGCATTGCCCAGCGCCTGCAGGCGATCGCGGCGCGCGACCCTCAGGCGATCGTGCCCTACAGCTACGCAGGCACCATGGGTTTGGTGCAGGGCGAGAGCATGGCTGCCCGCTTCTTCAACAAGCTGGGCGCGTCCTTTCTTGACCGCACCATCTGCTCCAGTGCCGGCGGCGAGGGCCTGACCCAGACGCTGGGCGGCAAGGTCGGCATGAAGGTCGAGTTCTTCGCGCAATCGAAGCTGATCCTCATCTGGGGAAGCAACTCGATTGCCAGCAACCTGCATTTCTGGCGCCTGGCCCAGGAGGCCAAGCGGGCCGGCGCCAAGCTGGTGTGCATCGATCCGCGCCGCAGCGAGACCGCGGAAAAATGCCACGAGCATGTGCAACTTCGCCCCGGCACCGACGCCGCGCTGGCCTTGGCGCTGATGCACGAGCTGATCGTCAACGACTGGCTGGATCACGATTACATCGCCCGGCACACGCTGGGCTGGGAGGCCTTGCGGGAGCGCGCGCTGCGCTGGAGCCCTGAGCGGGCAGCGGCGGTGTGCGGCATCGCGCCCGAGCAGATCCGCGCGCTGGCGCGTGACTGGGGCACGACCAAGCCGGCCGCCATCCGCTTGAACTACGGCATGCAGCGCGTGCGCGGCGGGGGCAACGCGGTGCGCGCCATTGCCTGCCTTCCGGCCCTCACGGGCGCCTGGCGCGACCGCGCGGGCGGCGTCCTGCTATCGAGCTCGGGCATGTTCCCGGTGGACAAGGCAGCGCTGCAGCGCCCCGACCTGCTGGCGGGCCGGTCGCCGCGCACCATCAACATGAGCACCATCGGCGACGACCTGCTGCGCCCGGGGTCGGCGCAGTTCGGGCCGAAGATCGAGGCGCTGATCGTCTACAACAGCAACCCGGTCGCGGTGGCGCCGGAGTCGTCGAAAGTGGTGGCGGGCTTTGCGCGCGAGGACCTGTTCACCGTGGTGCTGGAGCACTTCCAGACCGACACGGCCGACTACGCCGACTACATCCTGCCCGCGACCACACAGCTGGAACACTGGGACGTGCATCTTTCGTACGGCCACACCGACGTGGTCTTGAACCGCCCGGCGATCGCGCCGCTGGCCGAGGCGCTGCCCAACACCCAGATCTTCCGCGAGCTGGCGCAGCGCATGGGATACACCGAAGCCTGCTTTGCCGAAGACGACCAGAGCCTGTGCCGCAGCGCCTACGGCGACAAGGTCGATTTCGATCTGCTGCTGGCGCAGGGCTTGCCACGCTCGCGGTCCCCGATGCTCCGTTTGCCAACGGTGGATTTCCCACAGCCTCGGGCAAGTGCGAATTCTTCAGCGAACGCCTCGCCCGGCAAGGCCAGGACGGCCTGCCCGATCATCTGCCCAACTACGAGGTGGCGCAGGCGCTGGGCGCGCTTCCCGCTGGCGATGATCTCGCCGCCCGCGCGCAACTTCCTCAACTCGAGCTTCGTCAACGTGCGCAGCCTGCGCGACATCGAGGGTGAGCCGCTGCTCGAGATCCACGCGAGCGATGCCGCGGCGCGCGGAATCGCTTCGGGTGCGGTGGTGCGAGTCTTCAACGACCGCGGCGAATATCGCTGCAGGGCCAAGGTGTCTGACCGCGCTCGCCCGGGCGTGGTCAATGGGCTTGGCATCTGGTGGCGCAAGCTCGGCCTGGATGGCACCAACGTCAACCAGCTCACCAGCCAGAAGCTCACGGACATGGGGCGCGGCCCCGTGTTCTACGACTGCCTGGTCGAAGTCCAGTCGGCGTGAGGCGCGGACTGATCATGGCGTTCACTGGGGTGGTGGCGGTGGTGGCGGCGGCAACGCTATGTCTCTCGGGCTGTGCAAACCTGGGCTATTACTGGCAGTCGGCTTACGGCCACCTGAAGGTGATGAGCGCGGCCAAGCCGATCGACGATTGGCTGGCGGATGCGCAGTCGTCCGAGCGCCTCAAGGCGCGGCTGGCCCTCAGCCAGCGCATCCGCGATTTCGCGGTGGCCGAACTCAAGCTGCCGGACAACCCCAGCTACCGCCGCTACGCGGACTTGCGGCGCAGCGCCGTTGTGTGGAACGTGGTGGCCGCTCCCCCGTATTCCCTCACCTTGAAGCAATGGTGCTTCCCCGTCACGGGCTGCGTGGGTTACCGCGGCTATTTCGACGAGGCCGAGGCCCGGGCCGAGGCTGCACGCGTCGCGGCCGAGGGCCTGGAAACCAGCGTCTACCCGGTGCCGGCGTATTCCACGCTGGGCTGGATGAACTGGGCCGGCGGCGATCCGCTGCTCAACACCTTCATCAACTACCCCGAAGGCGAACTGGCGCGCCTGATATTTCACGAACTGGCCCACCAGGTGCTCTACGCCAAGAACGACACCATGTTCAACGAATCGTTCGCGACCGCCGTGGAACGCCTGGGCAGCAGCCGCTGGCTGGCAACGCAAGCCTCGGATGCCGCGCGCCAGGAGTACGCGCAGTTCGATGGCCGGCGCAACCAGTTCCGCGCGCTGACACGCGATACTCGCAAGCGACTGGAGCAGATCTACGAGGACAAGCAGGGCCCTGAGCGCGAGGCCATGAAGAAGGCGACCATCGAGGACTTTCGCCATCGTTACGCGCAGATGAGAGACAGCTGGGGCGCAGACCCCGCGCGTTTCCGCGCCTACGACCGCTGGGTGGAAGGGGCTAACAATGCCTCGTTCGGCGCGCAGGCCGCCTACGACGAACTGGTCCCCGGCATCGAAGCCTTGTTCGAGCGCGAAGGCCGGGACTGGACGCGGTTTTATGATGCGGCAAAGGCTTTGGCCGCATTGCCCAAGAGCGAGCGCCACAAGCTGCTAAAAGGAGACACAGGTGCCTGATATCCACATCACACGCGAACATTCACTGGGCTTGCCGCAGGCGCGCAAGCTGGCCTTCAAGTGGGCGGAGGCGGTCGAGGAGAAGTTCGACATGGAGTGCACCTACGAGGAGGGCAGCAGCGCCGACCTGGTGAGCTTCACGCGCTCGGGCGTGAACGGCGAACTCAAGGTAACCAAGGACAGGTTCGAGCTGGACGCGCGTCTGGGATTTCTGCTGGGCGCCTTCAAGGACCGCATAGAAGGCGAGATCGTGAAGAACCTCGACTTGTTGCTGGCGCAGAAGGACCCCGGAAGGCTTTCGAAAAAGCCGTGGCCAAGCCCGCCGCCAAGAAGGCTCCGGCGGCGAAGAAGACCGCCGCGCGCAAGAAATAGCGCTGCGGTGGCCGCCCCCTACAACCTGGCGCGCTTCGACCTGGTGTCGATCCGCCTGGCGGTTTCCTGTGCGCAGACCGGCAGCCTGACGGCCGCGGCCAGGGAGTCCCACCTGGCGCTGGCGGCAGCCAGCCGCCGGATCCGCGAACTGGAGGACGCGCTGGGGTCGGTCTTGTTCGAGCGGCATGCGCGCGGCCTGCTTCCCACCGCTGCCGGCCGGCTCTTCGTCAAGCATGGCCTGGCGCTGCTCCAGACCATGGAACAGCTGGGCGGCGAGCTCGCCGATCTGCGCCAGGGCATTGCCCGCCATGTGCGACTGTGCGCCAGTACTGCGGCGATCAACCAGTTCCTGCCGCCGCTGCTGGCGCGCTACGCCAAATCGCATCCCCAGATCCGCGTGGATCTGGATGAGCAAGTTTCGGAAGCAGCTGCAGCCGCCTTGCGCGAGTCGCGCGCCGATGTCGCCGTGTTCGTCGAAGGTCCCGACCTCACCGGCCTTGAGTCTCGGCTGTTCCGCCATGACGAGCTGGTGCTGGTCTTGCCCGCGGGGCACCGGCTGGCGGGTCCGCGCACGCCGCTGGCGTTTGCCGACGCCCTCGACGAGGACTGGATCAGCCTGGACACCGGCGCGGCCATGTTGCAACAACAGCAGCAGGCGGCGCTGGCGGCGAACAAGCCGTTTCGCCTGCGCATGCAGGTGCGCAGCTTTGACGCCGTCTGTCATCTCGTGGCGTCGGGCCTGGGCCTGGCCGTCCTGCCCAAGGCGGCAGCGGAGCCGATGATCCGCGCCATGCGGCTTCGATCCAGGCCGCTGGCCGACTCTTGGGCCCGGCGGCGCCTGCTGGTGGCCACGCAGGCCGGGCAGGGCGATCCCGGCATTGCCGCGCTGGTGGAGTTCCTGGTCGAGTCTTCGCAAAAGCCGAAGGCTGCCGCTCGCAGGAAGCAATAGACGCTCGGCGCCTGTCGCGCGCAGACTGCGCGGCATGGCTACCTCACTTTCTTCGTCGACAAATCCCCGCGCCGGGCCCCTGGCCGGGCTCAAGGTCCTGGAACTCGGCCAGCTGATCGCCGGCCCCTTCGCCGCCAAGTCGCTGGCCGATTTCGGCGCCGAGGTGATCAAGATCGAGCCGCCGGGCGCGGGTGACCCGCTGCGCAAATGGCGCCTGCTCAAGGACGGCACCTCCGTGTGGTGGCAGGTGCAGTCGCGCAACAAGCGATCGCTCGCCCTGGACCTGAAGGAGCCCGACGGCGCAGGACATCGTGCGGCAGCTGGCACGCGAGGCCGACGTGCTGATCGAGAACTTCCGGCCCGGCGCGCATGGAAGGCTGGGGCCTGGGGCCCGAGGCGCTGCTGGAACTCAATCCGCGGCCTCATCGTCTTGCGCATCAGCGGCTATGGCCAGACCGGGCCCTACCGCGACCGCCCCGGCTTTGGCGTCGTCGCCGAAGCCATGAGCGGGCTGCGCCACCTGACCGGCGAGCCCGGCCGCGTGCCGGTGCGCGTCGGCGTCTCGCATCGGCGACACCCTGGCGGCGCTGCACGGCGTCATCGGCATCCTGCTTGCCCTGCACCACCGCCATGCCGCGGCGGCAAGGGCCAGGTGATCGATGTGGCCCTGTACGAAGCGGTTTTCAACTGCATGGAAAGCCTGCTGCCCGAGTACAGCGCGTTCGGCGCGGTGCGCGGCCCGGCGGGCAGCGCCTTGCCCGGCATTGCGCCCACGCAATGCCTACCCGTGCATGGACGGCGGCTATGCGCTCATCGCCGGCAACGGCGACAGCATCTTCAAGCGGCTGATGGCGGTCATCGGGCGGCCGGACCTCGGGCACGATCCCCGGCTCGCCGACAACGCCGGGCGGGTGGAACACGTGGCGCGAGACTCGATGCCGCCATCGGCGAATGGGCCGCCACGCCGCACCGTGACACCGTGCTGGCCGAACTGGACAAGGCGTCCGTACCCGCGGGCCGCATCTACACGGTGGCCGACATCGCCGCCGATCCGCACTACCAGGCGCGCGGCATGATCGACCAGGTCACCATGGACGACGGCAGCGCACTCGCCGTTCCCGGGATCGTGCCCAAGCTGTCGCTCACGCCCGGTGGCCACCGCCGCAATGCGCCGGCGCTGGGCCAGGACACCGATGCGGTGCTCCACGAACTCGGGATCACGCCGGCAGCAGATCGCATGCGCTCAAGGCACGCGGCATCGTCGCACGGAGGCACGAAATGAAATCCCGTATCTACTTCAACGAGGTGGTGACGCGCGACGGCTTCCAGAATGGAGCCCGACTTCATCCCCACCGACGCCAAGGTGGCGCTGATCGACGCGCTTGAGCGAGTGCGGCTACGCCAAGATCGAGGCGACCTCGTTCACTTCGCCCAAGGCCATCCCCATGCTGCGCGACGCCGAGGAAGTCATGGGCCGCATCCGCCGCGTGCCAGCGTTGAATACACGGTGCTCGTGCCGAACCTGCGTGGGGCGGAGCGCGCCCTGGAGTCGCGCGCCGACGAATTGAACCTCGTCATGTCCACCTCGCGAATCGCACAATCTGGCCAACCTGCGCATGCCGCGCGAGCAGAGCTTTGCCGCACTGTCCGAGGTCGTCGCGGAACGTGGACGGGCGGGTGCCGGTCAACGTATCGCTTTCCACCTGTTTTGGCTGCCCCATGGAGGGCGAAGTATCCGCAGCAGGAGGTCCTGCGCTGGGCGCGAGCGGTTCGCCGGCCTGGGCGTGCGGGGCCTGACGATCTGCGATACCACCGGCATGGCCCACCCCGCGCAGGTCGCGCATATGGTCGAAGCGTTGCGCCACCGCTTCGACGGCCTCCAGTTGACGCTTCACTTTCACAACACGCGCGGCATGGGCCTGGCCAATGTGCTGGCGGCGGTGCAGGGCGGTATCGTCCGCTTCGACGGTTCGCTCGGGGGCCTGGGCGGCTGCCCCTACGCGCCCGGCGCCAGCGGCAACATCAGCAGCGAGGACGCCATCCACATGCTCGACGCCATGGGCTACGACACCGGGATCGACCTGGACAGGCTGCTTGCGGTGGCGCGCGAGTTGCCGCAACTGGTAGGCCATGAAGTTCCCGGCCAGTTGGCCAAGGCCGGCAGGATCTGCGACTTGCATCCCGCGCCGGCTGCCCTCGCGGCGCAGAGGGGCGCGCCTTGATCGATCACCTCGACCATCTGGTGCTTACGACTTCCCGCGAAACGGCCTGTATCGACTTCTACACCCGCGTGCTGGGTATGGCGGTCGAGACCTTCACAGGCGGATCGCCACCGGTCGAGCGCCGTGCCTTTCGTTTCGGCAGCCAGAAGATCAACCTGCATGTGCAAGGCCGCGAGTTCGATCCCAAGGCGCATTTGCCGGTGCCGGGTTCGCTGGACCTGTGCTTCATGGCCAAGGTGCCCTTGCAGCAGGTCATGGATCAACTCGCGCAATGCGGCTGGCCCATCGTCGAAGGGCCTGTGCTGCGCACCGGAGCGACGCGGACGATCCGCTCCGTCTACGTGCGCGACCCCGACTTCAACCTCATCGAAATTTCAGAACCTGCCTAAAAAAGGAGACCCCCTATGAGCCCCATGTCCCGCAGAACCTTTGTTAGCGTCGCCAGCTTGGGCGCAGCCGCGTGCGCACTGCCTGTTCGCGCCCAGCCGGCCGGCCGGCCTGTCACGCTGGTGGTGCCCGCCGCTGCCGGCGGCACCACCGACATCGCCGCGCGCATGCTGGCCGAACCGCTGGGCAAGATCTTGCAGACGGCGGTGGTCGTGGACAACCGGGCCGGTGGCAACGGCAACATCGCCGGCCAGTTGGTCGCGCGCGCGGCGGGCGACGGCGCGACCTTGCTGGTGCAGTACTCCGGCTATCAGAGCATCACGCCGCTGGTGCAGCCGGTACAGGGCTTCGATCCCGGCCGCGACCTGAAGCCCATCGGCCATCTGATCGACGCGCCGCAGCTGCTGGCTGTGCGCGGGGATTTCCCGGCCAATAACTTTGCCGAGTTCGTCCGCTACGTCAAGGCCAATCCGGGCAAGGTCAACTACGCCTCCAGCGGCAACGGCTCGCTGCAGCACGTGACCACCGAGTTGCTCAAGGACCTGACCAAGGCGTACATGACACACATCCCCTATCGCGGCACGGGCGCGGCATTGAACGACTTGCTGGCGGGGACGGTGGACCTGACGATCACCACACCGCCGCCCCTGCTGCCGCACATCCGTGCCGGCAAGCTCAAGGCCTTGCTGGTGACGGGTCGCACCCGCATGGCCACCCTGCCCAACGTCCCGACCGCGCTGGAAAACGGGCTGTCGCTGGTGGCTTCATCGTGGTTCGGGGTTTATGGGCCCAACAGCCTGTCCGCGGACGCGGCGAATCGGCTTTCCGCCGCCGTGAAGCAGGTAGTGGAGTCGGAGCCGTTTCGCAAGCGTGCCGAGGAGCAGGGCGCCAAGGCGCTGTTCCTGGACGGCCCGGAACTGGGCAAGATGGCCGCCGACGAACGCAACATGTGGGCCCGCATCGTGCAGGCTGCCAACATCAAGGCCGATTGAAATATCTTGGGAACGGCCCGGCGGGGGGCTGTTCAGCTGAGCGAGCCGATCAGGTCGATGTACTGCTGCATGGCGTCGTCGCGCGAAACGCCCTTCAGGCCGTTCCAGGCGTCCCACTTGGCGCGGCCCACCATGTCGCCGAAGCCCGGTTTCTTTTCGTCGTTGTCGCCCGACGTCGACTGCTTGTACAGCGCATAGAGCTTCAGCAGCGTGGCGTTGTCGGGACGCTCGCTCAGGTTCTTCGAATTGGCGACGGCGGATTCGAACGCGGCTTTCAGGTCGGCCATGGATGCTCCTTGCTTGTTTTTGCGATGGGGGACCGCGTCTACCTTTTGCTGGTGTCTGCGGGTAACTTCGCGGTATCTTACGGCCAGCCGGCGACCCAGAATAGGGGCCGGCCTCGAATAACAAGCCAGCCCACGGGAGACGCCATGGTTACGCGCATCACCGCCCAACAAGCTGCCCGGCGCGCGGGTACGACAGCCCGCAAGGCGGCCAGCGGCGTGCTGGGCCTCACGGGCGAGCGCATGACCAAAGTCGACACCGCCTGGCTGCGCATGGACTCGCCCAGCAACCTGATGATGATCGTGGGCGTGTGGACGCTCAAGCCCGGCATCCGCTGGGAAGACCTGTGCCAGCGCGTGCAGGAGCGGCTGCTCAAATACAACCGGTTCCGCCAGCGCGTTGAAGAAGACGCGGCCGGCGCAACCTGGATCGAGGATGCCGACTTCGACATCGCGCGCCACGTGGTGCGCGAGAAACTGCCCAAGCGCGCCAAGGGCGAGGAGCAGTCCGCGCTGCAGGACCGGGTGGGCGAGTTGGCGATGCAGCCGTTGGACCACAAGCATCCTTTGTGGCAGTTCCACCTGGTCGAGGACTACCAGGGCGGCAGCGCACTGCTGGTGCGCATCCATCATTGCATCGCCGACGGCATTGCCCTGATCTCGGTGACCATGTCGCTGGTGGACGGCGGCGCACCGCCGCCGGAGCGCAAGCGCAAGGAAACTCCCGCCGGGGCCGAGGACTGGATCGCCGACACGCTGATCAAGCCGTTCACCGACATGACCGTGAAGGCGCTGGGCGCGGCGGGTGAGGGCGCCGCGCGCTCGCTGGGCATGCTGCGCGACCCGCAGAAAGGCATATCGGGATCCCTGGACCTGGCCAAGCTGGCCTATCAGGTGCTCAGCGACGCGGCATCGCTGGCGCTGATGCCCGACGACTCCAAGA
This sequence comes from uncultured beta proteobacterium, assembly GCA_963722025.1. Classification (GTDB taxonomy): domain Bacteria; phylum Pseudomonadota; class Gammaproteobacteria; order Burkholderiales; family Burkholderiaceae_C; genus Ramlibacter. The sequence continues at coordinate 11,142 of CAVRNE010000025.1, read as the reverse complement.
CCCGGCTGAAAGGCAAGCCCGGCACGGCCAAGCGTGTGGCCTGGTGCGAGCCGATACCGCTCGAAGAAGTCAAGGCTGTCGGCAAGGCCCTCAATTGCTCGATCAATGACGTGCTGCTCAGCTGTGTCGCCGGCGCCATCGGCGAGTACCTGAGGTGCCTCGGTGACGACGTGGCGGGCCAGGAAATACGCGCCATGATCCCGGTGAACCTGCGCCCGCTGGACCAGGCCTACAAGCTGGGCAACCGCTTCGGGCTGGTGCCCCTGGTGCTGCCGATAGGCATGGAAAACCCGATCGAGCGGGTGTACGAAGTGCGCCGGCGCATGAATGCCCTCAAGGGCAGCACGCAGCCGCTGCTGGCCTTTGGCCTGCTGGCGGTGGCGGGGCTCCTGATCAAGCCGGCGCAGGAAGCCATGCTCAGCCTCTTTGGCAAGAAGACCACGGCCGTGATGACCAATGTGCCCGGGCCGCGCGAGAAGCTGAAGTTCCTGGGTTCCACGCTGGAGCAGTGCATGTTCTGGGTGCCGCAGTCCGGCGACATCGGGCTGGGAGTTTCGATCCTGAGCTACGGCGGGGGCGTGCAGTTCGGCGTGATCACCGACACGACGCTATGCCCCGATCCGCAAAAGATCATCGACGAATTCGAACCGGAATTCGCCAGGCTTTCGCTGGTGACCCTCATGCTTCCCTGGGGGGAGTAGCGACAGCCCCGGCTTCCTTCACGCGCAGCGTCAGGAACTCGGCCTCGTACTCTTTCGCCAGCGACAGTTTCTGGGCTTCCGTCAGCACCTTGCCGGCTTGCTGGAAAAACTTGGACTCTTCCTCGGACAGGTGGTGCTCGATCTTGTCGCACAGCTTGCGGGCACCTTCCATCCATTGCGCCGAGTCCCCGACAAGTTCTTCGAGGTCTTCCACCATCTCGTCCATCTCATGGTGTTCCGCGATCGCGTGCCTGGCAGCGTCCACCGTGGCGTCATGGTCGAACAGAGGCACATAGAGGCAGCGCTCTTCCGCGGTTTCATGTGCGAGCAATTCGGCCTTGAGTTCCTCGAATATGCCCTGCCGCTCGGGCCCGTCGGCCTGGCTGGCAAGCAAACGGGCCGAAAGGGCCCGCTGGGTTTCATGACTGACTCGAAGGGCTTCGAAGATGTTCATCCGCGCCATTGTGCGCATGAACGCCGGGCGCGTTTGTAGGCGCGAGGCGCGATCTGCTCTGCGCGCCCAGGTTGCTAGTGCTGAAGTTCGGCCGTGGCCAGCTCCACGTCCAGGCGTTCCTTGGCATCCAGGGGCTGGCAGGCCGCGGCCTGCTCGTAAAGCCTGGTCGCTTCCTTCATCTTCTTGTCGCCTTCGAGCATGACCAGGCCGTTGGCGTACTCGATCATGCCGACGGCTGAAGCAGGGTGGATCTTGAGCGCCTCCTGGAACAACTTCAAGCCGACGTCCTTCTTGGCGCCGTAGGTCATGCCGCCGATCAGCGAGCCGACCTTGTCGATGACTTCGGCGTGGAAGGCGCCCAGGGCGATGTGCGCATCGGCATGCTTGGGCTGGAGCTTGATGGTTTTTTCCAGCGCTTCCTTCACCTTGCTGCCAAGGCCTTGTGCCAGTGCCTTGGCGACGCTGATGCCCTGGCTATAGCGCCCCAGCGCATAGGCCTGCCAGTACCAGGCGTTGGCGTTCCTGGGGTCTTGTGCCGCTTGCGCCTCGGCGCGCTGCGCCACCGCCATGAACAAGTCCAGCTTGGTTTTCTCTTTTTTCTCGAGGTAGTTCGCGTAGATGGCCGTGGCCTTGTTGGCTACCGTGATCCCGTCACCTCCGGCCTTCAGGCCCGCCTCGGCGGCCATGTGGAACTCGCCGTTGTGGAACAGGACCCAGGCTTCGAGCACTTCGGGATCCTTCGGCAGGGGCTCCGCGTCGCCTGTGTGCAGCCGCGGCCATTGCTTCTTCAGGCTGGCAGCGTCGAACTGGTAGTCGCCCAGGTGGGGAAATGCAGTCCACTTGGCCATTCTGTCTCCTGTTCCTTATGTCTCAACCGTCGGGTTGCTGTAGGCCGCGACGAGCCCGAGCAAATGCATTCGCTGGCCTTGTTCGAGATAGGGTACCAGCAGATTGAGCACGTGGTGCGCCCCTCGCAGCAGAGCCAGCTGCGCACTCTCGGGTTCGAGCGCGCGGCGCGGATCGCGCACGTATTCATAGCTCAGCCAGTAGGTGAGCACCACGACCATGCTGGTGGCCGTGGCCGGGGCCTCGCGCGAATCGATGCTCACGGCGCCCGACCGGCTCATGCCGTCGAGCATGGCCCTGATCGCGCGGGTCTTGTTCTTCAGCACCCACTGGAAATGCGTTTCGAGCCGCCGGTTCTTGGACAGCAGGTCGTTCAGGTCGCGGTAGAGGAAGCGGTACTGCCAGATCAGCTCGAACAGCGTGTGCATGAAGAACCAGGCGTCCTCCACATCGCGCACGCCATCGCTGGCATTGAGCAGTTCGCTCAGTGACCGCTCGTAACGGTCGAACAGCGAGTTGATCAGCTCGTCCTTGGCCGGGTAGTGATAGTAAAGATTGCCGGGGCTGATGTTGAGTTCGGCCGAAATCAGCGTCGTCGATACGTTGGGCTCGCCGAAGCGGTTGAAGAGGTCGAGCGTCACCTCCAGGATGCGCTCGGCCGTGCGGCGGGGGGCTTTCTTGGCCATGCTCAGCGGGCCCGTTGCAGCGCAGGCTGCATCGCGTGGCCGAGATCGTCCATCACTTCCTGCAGTGACGCTATGGCGCGACCTATACGCGTGGGCGGGCTGGGCGGAGCCACCAGATGCCTGCGCGGATCGTCCAGCACGTCGCCGCGCAGGCTGATGCCGTGGCGGGCCAGCTTGGAGCCGAGACTGGTACGGCGCGAGCGCAACATCGCGCGGGTCGCCTGATACGCATGCTCGGCCAGCCGGCGCCGCTGGCTGTAGCTGAAGGTGTTGGCAAGGTACAGCTCAGGATCGCGATGGTCGGGCTCGATCAGCACGATGTCGGTCTTGGGATAGGCGCGCTCATAGTGCTTCATGCCCAGTTCCATGCGCGAATGAATCATCGAGCGGAAGGTCTGGCTCAGCACGGCGGGCAAGCCGCCTTCGGCAATGCGCGGAATGCTGCGCTTCTCGCGCGGCAATCCGCCCTGCATGACCTTGGCCGCCGGCGACTGCGTCGAGTTGAAGGGCACCAGCGGGATTGAGGCACAGCATGAGATCGATGCCGTCATCCAGCGCGACCGAAGCGTGCATGGTCTTTTTCAGGGCGCCGTCGACGAAATAGTGGGCGTCGATCTCCACCGGCGGGAACAGCCCGGGCAGCGCAGAACTGGCCTGCACCGCCTTGGAGATCGGCACGTGGTCCCAGCCCGGCCGCCCGAACGGCGCCGCTTCGCCGGTGTCCAGGTTGGTCGCGACCAGGGTGAGCCGGGCCTTGAGTTCGCGAAAATCGTTGGTTCGGCCGTCGCGCGAGAACAGCAGCGCCAGCCGCCGGTCGATCAGGTCATTGGAGAAGATGCCGGTGGGCAGGCTGGGGCCGAGGCGCTCCAGAGAGTGGGTGAGCGACCTGCGGCCCAGCACGCCGCGCCACAGCGCGGATGCGGCAAGGCCGGGAAACATGAGGGCGCGCCGGGCGAACTCGCCATAGGCCGGAACCATCAGCCACGAGGGATCGAAGACGTCGCCGGCCCGGTCATCGTTCTCGATGAAGGACGCGCACAGTTCGACGTGGCGACATGCCATTGGCGAGGCCGGCCGCGATGAATCCGCCCGCGGACACGCCCGACATAGTGGTGCAGCCGCGTGAAATCCAGGCCTTCCAGTGCTTCGTCCAGCGCGCACAGCGCGCCTATCTCGTAGATCGCGCCCAACGGGCCGCCCCCGGCGAGCGCAAGAGCGACTTTGGGTGTGGGCGAATTTCTGATTCTCATCTGCGGTCAGTGTAGGGGCCTTGGTTTGCGTTTCTTGCTGCGTTGCAGCAAAGCGAGCGGATGCAAATACAAAAAAGGGCGCCGAAGCGCCCTGCATGCAAAAAGCTCGACGCCTCAAGCCGACTTGCGGGCCGAAGCACGCTTGGCAGCAGGCTTGGCGGCGCCATCGGGCGGCGCTGCGGGGAGCGGCGCCGGCCTTGGCGTTCAGCTTGGAGACGTTGCGATTGAGTTCATCGATGCGGGCGACCAGCACGTCGATGTCCTTTGCCGAGGGCACGCCCAGCTTGTTGAGGACCTTGGACACGCGGTCCTCGAAGATGTTTTCCAGCTTGTCCCATTGGCCGGAAGCCTTGGAGGAAATATCGGTGGCCATGTTGGCCATGCGGTTGGTGGCTTCCGAGATCTTTTCTTCGGCAGCGGCCTGGGTCTTGCGCTGGATGGACATGCCTTCCTTGACCAGGGAGTCGAATACCTTGGTGCCTTCTTCCTGCGCCTTGGCGAATGCGCCCAGGCCGGCCAGCCAGATCTGCTGGGCCGATTCCTTGACGGTGCCCGACAGATGGGCGGCGGTGTTCTTTTCGGTGGCTGCGGATTTTTGGGTTTTCTTGACCATGGTGAATTCCAGACAAATTGATTGGGGATGAGGGGCACTTTAAGGCTTGGGCCTCGCGTCGTTTAGGTGCCGCTTTCTAAACCGCTAGGCGATCGTTTCCAACTGATCGGCCCCAATGATGGGTTTACATAAGCTAGCATTTGGCTATGAATTCTCAAATCCAGCCTGTAGTTCTGTGCGGTGGTTCCGGCACTCGGCTGTGGCCGCTGTCGCGCAAAGCATTCCCCAAGCAATTTGTACCCATCATCGAAGGCAAGAGCCTGCTGGCCCTCACCTTGGAGCGCTTGGCGCCTTTCTGCGAGAAGGGGACGGGCGGAGTAATTTGCGTAGGCGCCGAAGATCACCGCTTCCTCATCGGCGAGACGATGAGAGAGGCCAAGGTCAGTGGTTCCATCATCCTGGAGCCTTGCGCCCGCGGCACCGCAGCCGCCATGGCGCTCGCGGCGCTCAACGCCCCCAGCGCCGAGCAACTGCTGCTGTTCTGCCCGGCGGACCATCACATCCCCGACGTGGCCGCTTTCGCGGCGATGGTGCGCAACGCCTGCCCCTGCGCGGAGCAGGGCGCCATCGTCACGTTTGGGGTGGTGCCCAGCTTTCCCAGCACCGGGTACGGTTACATCGAGCGCCAGGATGCGCGTGCCGATGGTGGCTACGACGTCAAGCGCTTCATCGAAAAGCCCAAGCTGCAATTCGCGCAAGAACTGTTGCTGGCTGGCAAGGTCTTCTGGAACGCAGGCATCTTTCTTTGCACGGCCGCGACGCTTCTGGCCGCCATGGAGCAGCACGCGCCTGACATTGTGGCCAGGTGTCGCGAGGCGATGGCAGCCCCGCAGCCGGACGGAAATTTCCTTCGGCCAGCTGCCGCGCCCCTGGAGGCATGCCGCTCCGAGAGCATCGACTACGCTGTGATGGAGCGGCACGCGAAGGTGGCCGTATACCCCTTCCACGCCTTGTGGAGCGACGTGGGCAGCTGGGAGGCCGTGGCTGACATGTACCCGCGCGACGACGACGGCAACCGCATTGAAGGGCAGGGTGTGACCGTCAACGCCAAGAACACTTTCATCCATGCACCGCATCGCCCCGTCGTGGCGCTGGGCACCGACGACCTCATCATCGTGGACACGCCCGACGCCTTGCTGGTTGCCCATCGGTCAAATGCGGAGCAGGTGAAGTCGGTCGTGGCAGAACTCGAAGCGCGCGGCAATCCTGAAGCAGTTTTGCACCGCAAAGTGCAACGCCCTTGGGGCTCGTACGACAGCATCGCAGTCGCTGAGCGCTTCCAGGTCAAGCGCATCGTGGTCAAACCGTCCGCATCGCTCAGCTTGCAGAAGCACTACCACCGCGCGGAACACTGGGTCGTCGTCAAAGGAACGGCGGAAGTCACCCGCGGCAAGGAAACCTTCCTGCTCTCGGAGAACGAGTCCACTTATATCCCCCTGGGGGAGGTGCACAGGTTGCACAACCCGGGCAAGACACTCCTTGAAATGATCGAGGTGCAGTCAGGCAGTTACCTGGGTGAGGACGATATCGTCCGCCTGGACGATGACTATGGCCGCGTAGTGGTGCCTATCACTGACGCCAGCCGTAACAAGCCGACCAGATAGCCACGGACCGCGCGAGAAGCGGTTGCGGTTATGTTTTTTCGTTCTGCTGCAAGCTGCCAAGGGCGCTAAGCCTCTCCGCGACGCCATTCCCGCCTGCGTATGGCCAGCCCATCAATGAACGGCGGCAAGCGGCGACTGCAGCATGACAACCCGAAAAACCGTTCTAGCTAGCGCGCGGGTTTGTGCGGAATGATCGTGCCCTGGGTTTGCTGCAAGAATGCCGCCAGAGAACCAACAATATTCAGGAGATTTCCAATGCACTACTTCGTCACCGGCGCGACCGGTTTCATTGGCAAGCGCCTTGTCAAAAAGCTGCTCGAGCGCAAGGGCTCCGTGGTGCATTTCCTGATCCGCAAGGAGAGCGAGGGCAAGGTGGCCGCACTGCGCGAGTACTGGGGCGTACCAGCGGCCCGTGCCGTGCCGGTGTTCGGCGACCTCACCAGCAAGAAGCTGGGCGTATCCGCCGATGACGTGAAAAGGCTCAAGGGCCAGATCGACCACTTCCACCACCTGGCCGCGGTTTACGACTTGTCGGCCGACGAGGAAAGCCAGATCGCCGTCAACATCGAAGGCACGCGCAACACGGTGGAGTTCGCCAAGGCCATCGACGCCGGGCACTTTCATCACGTCTCCTCGATCGCCGCCGCCGGCTTGTACGAAGGGGTGTTCCGCGAGGACATGTTCGAGGAGGCCGAGAACTACGAGCACCCGTACTTCCTGACCAAGCACGAGAGCGAGAAGATCGTGCGCAAGGAGTGCAAGGTGCCCTGGTCGGTCTATCGCCCCGCCATGGTGGTGGGTGACAGCCAGACCGGCGAGATGGACAAGATCGACGGGCCCTACTACTTCTTCAAGCTGATCCAGCGCATGCGCCAGCTGCTGCCGCCGTGGGTTCCGGCCGTGGGCCTGGAGGGCGGGCGCGTCAACATCGTGCCGGTGGACTTCGTCGTCAACGCGCTGGACCATCTGAGCCACAAGGCCGACATCGACAAGCGCTGCTTTCACCTGGTGGACCCGGTGGGCTATCGCGTGGGCGACGTGCTGGACATCTTCAGCCGGGCTGCCCACGCGCCCAAGATGAACCTGTTCATCAATGCGGCCCTGCTCGGCTTCATTCCCAAGAGCGTGAAGAAGGGCTTGATGGGCTTGGCGCCGGTGCGCCGCATCCGCAGCGCCATCATGAAGGACCTGGGCCTGCCCGAGGACATCCTCACCTTCGTCAACTACCCCACCCGCTTCGACAGCCGCGACACGCAGGCCGCGCTCAAGGGCTCGGGCATCGAGGTGCCCAACCTGAAGGACTACGCCTGGCGGCTGTGGGACTATTGGGAGCGCCACCTCGACCCGGACCTGCACATCGACCGCTCGCTCAAGGGCACCGTGGGCGGCAAGGTGGTGTTGGTCACCGGGGGCTCCTCCGGCATCGGCCTGGCGGCGGCGCACAAGTTCGCCGAGGCGGGGGCCATCACGATCATCTGCGGCCGGGACCAGGACAAGCTGGACGAGGCCTGCAAGGAAGCCAAGGCCAAGGGCTACCAGTTCGTCGCCTACGCGGCCGACATCGCCGACATGGCCGATTGCGACCGTTTCATCCAGCTGCTGGTCGAGAACCACGGCGGGGTGGACTTCCTGATCAACAATGCCGGCCGGTCGATCCGCCGCGCCATCGAGGCCAGCTACGACCGATTCCACGACTTCGAGCGCACCATGCAGCTCAACTATTTCGGCTGCCTGCGAGTGACGATGGGCCTGCTGCCGGGCATGGTGGCCAAGCGCAAGGGGCACGTGGTCAACATCAGCTCGATCGGCGTCCTGACCAACGCGCCGCGCTTTTCCGCCTACGTCGCCTCCAAGGCGGCGCTGGACGCGTGGACCCGCTGCGCTTCCAGCGAGTTCGCCGACCAGGGCATCAGCTTCACCACGATCAACATGCCGCTGGTGCGCACGCCCATGATCGCGCCGACCCAGATCTACAAGAACGTGCCGACGCTGGCGCCGGAAGAGGCGGCCGACATGATCGCCGAGGCCTGCATCGCCAAGCCGGTGCGCATTGCGACTCGCCTGGGCATCACCGGGGAGGTCCTGCATGCGCTGTTGCCGCGGGTGGCCCAGATCGCCATGAACACGAGCTTTCGCATGTTCCCGGACTCATCGGCCGCCAAGGGCGACAAGGGCGCCAAGCCCACGTTGTCGGCGGAAGCGATCGCGATGCAGCAGATGATGCGGGGGATTCACTTCTAGGGACGCGGCCGGCCGCGCCCTTCGAGGGCTTGCGCACGATGAGATAATGCGTCCCAGGCTGGGCAGGACCAGCTTTTTTCAAGGGACGAGAGCACAATGATCCTTAGTTACAGGCGGCGCCGGATTTATCGGCTCCAACTTCGTGCTGGACTGGCTGGCCGCAGGCCGCGAGCCCGTCGTCAACCTCGATAAGCTGACCTATGCCGGCAACCGGGAAAACCTGCGGTCTCTGGAGGGGGACGCGCGCCATATCTTCGTGCAAGGCGACATAGGCGACCAGGAACTGGTCGGCAGCCTGCTGGCCGCGCACAAGCCGCGGGCCATCGTCAACTTCGCGGCCGAGTCGCATGTGGACCGTTCCATTCATGGCCCCGAGGACTTTGTCCAGACCAATATCGTGGGCACCTTCCGCCTGCTGGAGGCGGTGCGCGCCCACTGGGGCGGCCTGTCCGGCGAGGAAAAAGCGGCGTTCCGTTTCTTGCATGTTTCGACGGACGAGGTCTATGGGTCGCTTGCACCGGGTGCTCCGGCCTTTACCGAAAGCCATGCTTTCGAGCCGAACAGCCCCTATTCGGCCAGCAAGGCGGCAAGCGACCATCTCGTGCGGGCCTATCACCATACGTATGGCCTGCCGGTCCTGACGACCAACTGCTCCAACAACTACGGCCCTTTCCATTTCCCGGAGAAGCTCATCCCTCTGATGATCGTGAATGCACTCGCGGGCAAGCCGCTGCCGGTCTATGGCGACGGCCAGCAGATCCGCGACTGGCTGTATGTCGGCGACCACTGCTGCGCCATTGCTCGAGTGTTGGAAGGCGGCCGGCTGGGCGAAACGTACAACGTCGGCGGGTGGAACGAGAAGCCGAACATCGAGATCGTGAAGACCATCTGCGGGCTGCTGGACGAATTGCGTCCGCGCGCCGATGGCCGCAGCTACGTCGAGCAGATCAGCTACGTCAAGGACAGGCCGGGGCATGACCGCCGCTATGCGATCGACGCCCGCAAGATCGAGCGCGAGCTTGGCTGGCGGCCAGCCGAGACCTTCGAGAGCGGCATCCGCAAGACGGTGAACTGGTACCTCGAGAACCCCGAATGGGTCGAGAACGTGAAAAGCGGCGCCTATAGGGCGTGGGTGGAAACCAACTACGCAGAGCGCGCGGAAGCCCAGTGAAGATACTGTTGTTCGGCAAGAACGGCCAAGTCGGCTGGGAACTGCAGCGCAGCCTGGCACCCCTGGGCGAACTGGTTGCGCTGGGTTCCGCATCCACCGAGCTGTGTGGCGACTTTCGCAATGTTGCCGGGCTGGTGGAGACCGTGCGCGCCGTGCGTCCTGACGTCATCGTCAATGCGGCCGCCCATACGGCGGTCGACAAGGCCGAATCCGAACCCGAGCTCGCGCAGCTGCTCAACGCGACGGCGCCGGGCGTGCTGGCACAGGCGGCCCAGGCTCGGCCGGTGCATGGTTTGTCCACTACTCCACCGACTACGTTTTCGATGGAAGCGGTGAAAGCCCGTGGAAGGAAGCAGACCTACCGGCCCGCTGAGCGTGTACGGTCGTACCAAGCTGGAAGGCGAGCAGCTGGTGCGCGCCGCCGGCAGCCGGCACCTCATCTTCCGCACCAGTTGGGTCTACGGTGCGCGCGGAGGCAATTTCGCCAAGACCATGCTCCGGCTGGCCGGCGAGCGGGACCAGCTCACCGTGATCGATGACCAGGTGGGCGCGCCCACCGGGGCGGAGCTGCTGGCCGACACGACGGCGCCATGGCGCTTCGCAGCGCTCCTGACGGACCCGGGCAAGGCAGGGCTCTACCATCTTGCGGCCTCGGGCGAGGCCACCTGGAACTCTATGCGCGGTTCGTTATCGGACATGCGCAACGTGCCGGCGTTGCCCTGAAAGCCGGCGTCGAGCAGGTCGATGCCGGTTCCCACGTCCGCTTTCCGACACCGGCGCAGCGGCCGCGCAATTCGCGGCTGGACACTTCCAAGCTTCCGCCAGACCTTCGGCCTGACCTTGCCGCATTGGCAGCAAGGCGTGGCGCGCATGCTCGATGAAATTCTGAGGAAGAACCCATGACCCAACGCAAAGGCATCATCCTGGCCGGCGGCTCCGGCACCCGGCTGCACCCCGCCACGCTGGCCATGAGCAAGCAGCTGCTGCCCGTTTACGACAAGCCGATGGTCTACTACCCGCTGCAGCACGCTGATGCTGGCCGGCATGCGCGACATCCTGATCATCAGCACGCCTCAGGACATGCCCCGTTTCGAGCAACTGCTGGGCGATGGATCGCAGTGGGGACTGAACTCGCAGTACGCCGTGCAGCCGAGCCCCGATGGTCTGGCCCAGGCCTTCATCATCGGCGAAAAATTCGTGGGCAATTCGCCCAGCGCGCTGGTGCTGGGCGACAACATTTTCTACGGACATGACTTCCAGCCACTGCTCGACCAGCGGATGCGCAGGAGGCCGGCGCGACGGTATTCGCCTACCACGTGCAGGACCCGGAGCGCTATGGCGTGGTGGCTTTCGACGCGCGACGGCAAGGCCAGCAGCATCGAGGAAAAGCCGGCGCGGCCCAAGAGCAACTACGCGGTGACCGGCCTCTATTTCTACGACAACCACGTAGTGGACATCGCCAAGTCGGTCAGCCCAGCGCGCGAGGCGAACTGGAAATCACGGCGGTCAACCAGGCCTACCTCGACAAGGGTCAGCTGACTGTGCAGATCATGAAGCGCGGCTATGCATGGCTGGA
>CAVRNE010000024.1:0-7409 GCA_963722025.1 uncultured beta proteobacterium | reverse complement strand
TGAACAGTTTCATGTGCTGCTCGCGCAGCCTGTTCTTCTGCACCTTGCCCATGGTGTTGCGAGGAAGCTCGTCCACCACGAAGCAACGCTTGGGGATCTTGAAGTTGGCCAGCTGCGATTTCAACTGCGCCACGATCTGCTCACCGTCCAGGCTGGCGCCGGGTTTCGCTATCACCACCGCCACGCCCACCTCGCCGAAGTCGGGGTGCGGCACCCCGATCAATGCGCTCTCCGCCACGCCCGGCATGTCGTTGATGTAGCCCTCGATCTCCGCCGGGTACACGTTGTAGCCGCCGCTGATGATCAAATCCTTGCTGCGCCCGACGATCGTCACGTAGCCGCGCTCGTCGACCTTGCCGACGTCGCCCGTCTTGAACCAGCCATCGGCCGTGAATTCTTCCTTCGTCTTGTCCGGCATGCGCCAGTAACCCTTGAAGACGTTGGGCCCCTTCACCTCGATCCCGCCGATCTCGCCTTGAGCGAGGTCGCGCCCATCGTCGCCGCGAACCCGCAGGCCGACGCCGGGCAGCGGGAAGCCCACCGTGCCGCCGCGCCGCTCGCCGTCCTGTGCCAGGTAGGGATTGGAGGTCAGCATGATCGTCTCGCTCATGCCGTAGCGCTCCAGGATGGTGTGGCCCGTGCGCTCCTGCCATTCCTTGAAAGTCTCGATCAGCAAAGGGGCCGAGCCGGAGATGAACAAACGCATGTGGCTCGTCGCCTGCCTGGTCAGGCCCGGTTCGGCCAGCATGCGCACGTACAGCGTGGGCACGCCCATGAACACCGTGGCCTTCGCCATCTTTTCGATGGCCAGCTTCGGGTCGAACTTCCCGAGCCAGATGATCTTGCTGCCATTGAGCAGCGCGCCGTGGAGCGCCACGAACAGGCCGTGGACGTGGAAGATCGGCAATGCGTGGACCAGCACGTCGCCCGCTCTCCAGCCCCAGTAGTCCTTCAGCACCCGGGCGTTGGACAGCAGATTGCCATGCGTGAGCATCGCACCCTTGCTGCGCCCCGTGGTGCCACTGGTGTAGAGGATCGCGGCCAGGTCGTCCTCGCCGCTGTGCGCGATTTCGTGGACGTCGCTGTGGTGCGCGGCGCGCTCCAGCAGCGATCCCGTGCGGTCGTCGTTGAGCGTGAAGACGTGCCGCGTGCCGGCCTTGAAGGCGATCTTGCTGACCCAGCCGAAGTTCTTGCCGCTGCAGACCATCACCGCGGGCTCGGCGTCGCCGATGAAGTATTCGATCTCGGCGCTCTGGTAGGCGGTATTGAGCGGCAGGAACACATAGCCCGCGCGCAAAGTCGCCAGGTACAGCATCATCGCTTCGACCGACTTCTCGACCTGCACCGCGATGCGCGAGCCCTCGGGCAGGCTCAATGACCGCAGCAGGTTCGCGATCATGGCGGTGGCGCGATCGAGGTCGCGCCAGGAATAGACCAGGCCGTCGTCCGTTTCGACGGCAGCGCTTTCGAGGTCCTGCGGAAAGGCCGCGCGCAGCGCGGCAAAGAGATTCTGGTTGGTCATCTGGTTTTCAGCACGCGGGCTATTGTTCAGTCCAGCTTGGCGCCGGAGGCCTTCACCACGGCGGACCAGCGCTTGATCTCCGAACTCACGAACGCGCCGAACTGCTGCGGCGTGTAGTTGGGAAACTCGGCGCCCTGGCCCGCCCAGATGGCCTTGAGCTCCTCCGACTGGACTGCCTTGCGGACTTCCTCGACGATGCGGGCTTGCGCATCGGCCGGCGTGCCCTTGGGCGCCCACAGGCCATACCAGGTAGTTACCGTGTAGTCGGGCAGGCCCACCTCGGCCGCGCTGGGCACGTCCGGGAAGGCCGCGTTTCGCTTGTTGCCCGACACCATCAGGGCCTTGATCCGCCCTCCCTTGATGTGCGCGGCCGAGGATCCCAGGCCGTCGAACATCATGTCCACCTGGCCGCCCACCAGATCACGCAGGGCCGGGCCGGCGCCGGTGTAGGGGATGTGGGTGAGGAAGGTCTTGGTCTGCTGCTTGAACAGTTCGCCGGCCAGGTGGTGCGACGTGCCGGTGCCGGCCGATCCGTAGTTGTAGCGTCCGGGGCTCTTGCGCACCAGCTCCAGGAAGGACTTGAAATCGGGCGACGTGATGTTCCTGGGGTTGACCACCACCACCTGGGGCACACTCGCCACCAAGGTCAGCGGCACGAAGTCCTTCTCCAGGTCGTAGTCGAGCTTGGGGTACATCGACGGCGCGATCGTGTGGTGCACGGCGCCCATGAAGACGGAGTAGCCGTCGTTGGAAGCGCGGGCCGCGAGGCTCGCCCCCACCGTGCCGCCGGCGCCACCCTTGTTCTCGATGACCAGCTGCTTGCCCGTCTGCTTGGCGAACTGGGCCGACAGCGGGCGCGCGAAGGCATCGGTGCCACCACCCGCGGGGAACGGCACGATCATCATCACGGGCCTGGCGGGCCACGCGGACTGGGCATGAGCAAGGGGCGTCAATGCCGCGGCGCCGGCTGCGGCCGCGCGCAAGACTTCGCGCCTGGTAAAGCTGTGGTTCATGTTCTTGTCTCCTATGGTTATATGAACTGCTGATGCCGGCTAAAAATACAGGTCTTCTATCGCTCCAGAAATCGGGATTTGTCCCTGCGCGAGCATCGCGCGGTGCTTGTCCAGGCGCTTCAAGTCGTACAAATAGTTGACCATTAACCCATAGGACTGCTTCAAGCCCTTTGGCGGACGGATCGCCCGCCCAGTTGAGCCGCTCGATGCGCGCGCCGTTACCCAAATGAAAGCGCGCGACCGGATCCAGCGGCTTGCCGTCCAGCATCTCCTTGCCCAGATAACGCGCGGCCCAGCCCAGCAACTCGGCGCGCTGCTTGGACTTAGGGGCAGCTCCAGCGGCTTGGACAACGCAGTCAACAGCTCCGCCGGCGCGTTCTTCGCCAGCCAGGCACGCAGGCCGGGGATGGGCGAGAGGGTCGCGAAGGTCTTGAGCTTGGGAAATTCACCCTTGAGCGTTTCCACCACCCGCTTGATCAGCGAATCGCCGAAGCTCACGCCGCGCAAGCCGGGCTGGGTATTGCTGATCGAATAGAAGATGGCCGTGGTCGCCTTGTGCGGATCGCTGGGGGCCGCCGATTCGTCGAGCAGCGGCGTGATGCAATCGGCGATCTCATCCATCAGCGCGACTTCGACGAAGATCAGCGGCTCGCCGTCCAGGCGCGGATGGAAGAAGCCGTAGCAGCGCCTGTCGCTGTCCAGGCGATTCTTCACGTCGTCCCAGCTGCGGATGTCGTGCACCGCCTCGTACTTGATGAGTTTTTCGATCAGCGAGGCCGGTGAGTCCCAGCTGATGCGACGCAGTTCCAGGAAGCCGACGTCGAACCAGGTGGAGAACAGGTTTTCCAGCTCCGCATCCAGCGCCAGCAGCCGCTTGTCGCTCTTGAGCTGGGGCAGGAGTTCCTCGCGCAGGTCCACCAGGAAGCGCATGCCTTCGGGGAAGACGGCAAAACGTTGCAAAAGCCGCGTGCGTGGCGACACGGATGGCCTTGCGCAGGTGGATTTCCGCCTGCCCTTCCTCCGGCGTGCCGTGGGCGGCCTCGTACTGCTCGCGCACCGCCTTGAGTTTCCCGGGATCCGGCGCGAACTGCTCGCTCATCAGCAGCCAGCAGTCGCGCCGCTGCTCGGGCGTGGCTTTGGCGTACCAGCCGGCCACGCCTTTCGCGCGCTGCCCGGCCTCCACGTCGCTGAGCTGCGGATCGATGATCGCCTGCAGCTCGGTGAGCGTGCGCCGCAGCACCCGCGGCGACAGTGCCTCCGCATTGCGGCCCAGCGTTGCTTTCAGGCGTTCGCGGATGGACCGGGGGGCGCGCTCGCCTGCTCGCGACGGGGTTTGCCAGATAGCATTCATTGAATCAACCTCGATTTCTGGTTGCGCGCCAATGCCCGCAGCGCCTCGCGCTGGCGTGTGAGGTGCGTGCGCATCGCAGCCTCGGCGCCGTCGGGGTCGCGCGCCTTCAGCGCCGCGAAGAGGGCCATGTGCTCCGACAGGCTCTGGTCCAGCCGGCCGGGCGCGTGCAGCTGCTGCAGCCGCGCCAGCTTGACGATCTTGCGCAGATCGCCGATCACCAGAGCCAGCCAGCGGTTATTGGCCAATGTGATGATAGCTTCGTGGATGGCGAAGTTTGTCGCGTAGTACTCGTTGATCCGCTTGGCCCTGGCGTGGCGATTGAGCTTGTCGTGCAGGGCCTCCAGCTCCTGCAGGTCCATGTCGCTGGCGTTCATTGCCGCTTCGCGGGCGCAACGCCCTTCCAGCAGCGCCAGCACGGGGAATATCTCGTCCAGGTCCTGTTCGGTGACCTCGTTGACGAAGCAGCCGCGCCTGGGCTCGTGGCGCACCAGCCCTTCCGCGGTCAACACTTTCAGCGCCTCGCGCAACGGCGTGCGCGAGATCTGCAGTTGCTCCGCCAGCCGGGCTTCGTCCAGGAAAGTGCCCGGCATCAGCTCACCGGCGAAGATGCGGTCGCGCAGCTGGGCGGCGACTTCATCGTGCAAGGAGTTGTGAACCAGGCGCATCGCGTAATTTCCTGTAATTACGCATAATTATGACGGGAAACCAGGCGCCGTGTGGCGCCTCGCGTGTGGAAACTACCTAGCGGGAACCGGCTGCGGGCGGGCGGCTGCCCAGAACCACAGCAACACGCCGGCCAGGATCATGGGGATGCACAGCCATTGGCCCATGCTCATGCCCAGCGACAGCAGCCCCAGGTGGCTGTCGGGTTCACGGAAGAACTCGGCAACGAAGCGCAACAGCCCGTAGCCGATCAGGAAGACGGCGGACACCTGCGCCGGCTTGCGCTCCTTGCGCGCGTACAGCCACAGGACGACGAAGAGCAGCACCCCTTCGAGCAGGAACTGGTACACCTGCGACGGGTGGCGCGGCACCAGCGACCCGCTTTGCGGAAAAACCATGGCCCACGGCAGAGCCGGGTCGGCGGCGCGGCCCCAGAGTTCGCCGTTGATGAAGTTGCCCACCCGGCCCGCGGCCAGCCCCAACGGGACACAGGGCGCGACCAGATCCATCACCTGCCAGAACGGCTTGCCGCGCGAGCGCGCGAACCACCACTGGGAAACGATGACTCCGAGCATGCCGCCATGGAAGCTCATGCCGCCCTGCCAGACATAGAGGATCTCCAGCGGATGCGACGCGTAGTAGGCGGGCTTGTAGAACAGGCAGTAGCCGAGCCGGCCCCCCACGACGACGCCCAGCACGCCAAGGAAGAGCATGTCTTCGACGTCCTTGCGGGTCCAGGCACCGCGGCCCTGAACCGATGCGAACGGCTCGTGACGCAGGCGCCACATGGCCAGCAGCACGAAAAGGCCGAAGGCCGCCAGGTAGGTGAGGCCGTACCAATGGATGGCTATCGGGCCGAGCTTGAGGGCGACGGGATCGAACTGCGGGTGCATGAGCATGCGGCGTATTGTGCTGCAAGCGGAGAGCCCGGCGCCGGCTGCGGCATACTTCGGCCATGGACACGAAACCTATTCAGATCAACCGTCGCAGCAAGAACATCACCGAGGGCAAGTCGCGCGCGCCCAACCGATCCATGTACTACGCCATGGGCTACCAGGAGGGCGACTTCAAGAAGCCCATGGTCGGCGTGGCCAATGGCCATAGCACCATCACGCCCTGCAACAGCGGCCTGCAGAAACTGGCCGACGCGGCGGTGGCCGGCATCGAGGAAGCCGGCGGCAACGCCCAGATCTTCGGCACCCCGACGATCTCCGACGGCATGGCCATGGGCACCGAGGGCATGAAGTACTCGCTGGTCAGCCGCGAAGTCATCTCCGACTGCGTCGAAACCTGCGTGCAGGGCCAGTGGATGGACGGCGTGCTGGTGGTGGGCGGCTGCGACAAGAACATGCCCGGCGGCCTGATGGGCATGCTGCGGGCCAACGTGCCGGCCATCTACGTCTACGGCGGCACCATCCTGCCGGGCCACTACAAGGGCCAGGACCTGAACATCGTGAGCGTGTTCGAGGCCGTCGGCCAGAACGCCGCCGGCAACATGAGCGACGAGGACCTGCGCGAGATCGAGATGCGCGCCATCCCCGGCACCGGCTCGTGCGGCGGCATGTACACCGCCAACACCATGTCGTCGGCCTTCGAGGCGCTGGGCATCTCCCTGCCCTATTCGTCCACCATGGCCAACCCGCACGACGAGAAGGTGAACTCCGCCAAGGAGTCGGCCAAGGTGCTGGTCGAGGCCATCAGGAAGGACATCAAGCCGCGCGACATCGTGACCCGCAAGGCCATCGAGAACGCCGTGGCCGTGATCATGGCGACGGGCGGCTCGACCAATGCCGTGCTGCATTTCCTGGCCATCGCGCATGCGGCCGAGGTGGAGTGGACCATCGACGACTTCGAGCGCATCCGCCAGAAGACACCGGTGCTGTGCGACCTCAAGCCTTCCGGCAAATACCTGGCGGTGGACCTGCACCGCGCCGGCGGCATCCCGCAAGTGATGAAGATCCTGCTGAAGGCGGGCCTGCTGCACGGCGACTGCATCACGATCACCGGAGAGACGATTGCGCAGGTGCTCAAGGACGTGCCTGATGAACCGCGTGCCGATCAGGACGTGATCCGCCCCATCGGCAAGCCGATGTACGAGCAAGGCCATCTGGCCATCCTCAAGGGCAACCTGTCGCCCGAAGGCGCGGTGGCCAAGATCACGGGCCTGAAGAATCCGGTGATCACCGGGCCGGCGCGAGTGTTCGACGACGAGCAGTCGGCGCTGCAGGCCATCCTGGACGGCAAGATCAAGGCGGGCGACGTGATGGTGCTGCGCTACCTGGGCCCCAAGGGCGGCCCGGGCATGCCGGAGATGCTGGCACCCACCGGCGCGCTGATCGGCGCCGGCCTGGGCGAGAGCGTAGGGCTGATCACCGACGGCCGCTTCTCAGGCGGCACCTGGGGCATGGTGGTAGGCCACGTCGCGCCGGAAGCCGCGGCGGGCGGGACCATCGCCTTCGTCAAGGAAGGCGACTCGATCACCATCGATGCGCACCAGCTGAAGCTGGAACTGAACGTGCCGGAGGCCGAGATTGCCAAGCGCCGTGCCGGCTGGACCGCGCCGGCCCCGCGCTATACCCGCGGCGTGCAGGCCAAGTTCGCGTTCAACGCGGCCAGCGCCAGCAAGGGCGCGGTGCTCGACAACTACTGAGCGCGCAAGTTGTCATGCCGGGCTTGACCCGGGGCTCATCTATAGCGGCTGTCATCGAGCCTGACCCAGGATCCTCGTTGCGCGGCAAGCCCTACAGCGCTGCCTTCGTTCATCCTCGCGTCGCGGCAGGCGGTACCCGGCGAGGGCTCAGACTGCGGCGGTCTACGCTTCGCGCCGACTCCGCTGTGAGGTTCGGCCTGGGGTCGGCGT
>CAVRNE010000023.1:0-45166 GCA_963722025.1 uncultured beta proteobacterium | reverse complement strand
TCGGCCACCTTCACGAAGCCGGCGATGTTGGCGCCATCCACATAGCTGATGGTGCCGTCCTTGCGCCGCCCGTGCTGCACGCAGGCCGCGTGGATGCCCTGCATGATGCTCAGCAGGCGACCGTCGACTTCGTCGCGCGGCCAGCTCAGGCGCATGGCGTTCTGGCTCATCTCCAGCCCGGAGGTCGCGACGCCGCCGGCGTTGCTCGCCTTTCCGGGGGCGAAGAGCACATTGGCCTCTTCGAACACCTTCACGGCATCGATGGTGGACGGCATGTTGGCGCCTTCGGCCACGCACAGCACGCCGTTCTTCACCAGCGTGCGCGCGTCGTCCTCGGTGAGCTCGTTCTGGGTGGCGCAGGGCAAGGCGACGTCCACGGGAACCGACCACGGCCGCATGCCGGCATAGAACTCGGTCCTGGTGCGTTTGGCGTAGTCGCTCACCCGGCCGTAGAGATGGTTCTTCACTTCCATCAGCTCGGCGAGCTTGTCGGGCGTGAATCCCTGCTTGTCGACGATGGTGCCGCTGGAGTCCGAGACGGTCACTACCCTGGCGCCCAGCGCCATCGCCTTTTCCACGGCGTACTGCGCGACGTTGCCGGAGCCGGACACGCTCACGCGCAGGCCGTCGAGCGAGCGGCCCGAGGGCTTGAGCATCTCCTGGGCGAAATAGACCGTGCCGTAGCCGGTGGCTTCGGGACGGATCAGCGAGCCGCCGTACGAGAGCCCCTTGCCGGTGAAGACGCAATCGGCGCGATTGCTCAGTTTCTTCATCATCCCGCTCATGAAGCCGACTTCACGGCCGCCGACGCCGATGTCGCCGGCCGGCACGTCCGTGTCCGCACCGATGTGGCGGAACAGTTCGCTGATGAAGGCCTGGCAGAAGCGCATGACCTCGCCGGGACTGCGACCCTTGGGATCGAAGTCGGAGCCGCCCTTGCCGCCGCCCATCGGCAGCGTGGTGAGCGCGTTCTTGAAGGTCTGCTCGAAGGCGAGGAACTTGAGAATGGATTGGTTCACCGAGGGATGGAAGCGCAGCCCGCCCTTGTACGGCCCGATCGCGGAGCTGTGCTGGATGCGGTAGCCGCGGTTGACCTGCACCTCGCCCATGGTCGTCGACCCACGACACGCGGAACTGGATGGCACGCTCCGGTTCCACCAGCCGGTCCAGCAGGCCGTGCTCGGCGTATTTCGAGTGGTCGGCGATGAAGGGCCACAGGCTTGCCATCACTTCGGTAACGGCTTGGAGGAACTCGGGCTGGCCGGGATTGCGCTTGGCGACGTGCGTCAGGAACTCGTCACAGGTCTTGTATTTCATGGGCTAGGATGCGAAAGGAAGGACGGAAAACCCGCGATTGTGCACTCATCTGAAAGTGGAC
Organism: uncultured beta proteobacterium; assembly: GCA_963722025.1. Classification (GTDB taxonomy): domain Bacteria; phylum Pseudomonadota; class Gammaproteobacteria; order Burkholderiales; family Burkholderiaceae_C; genus Ramlibacter. The sequence continues at coordinate 43,788 of CAVRNE010000023.1, read as the reverse complement.
TGCCCCCCAATGCGGGGCGCCGCATGAGGCCTTCGGTTTTCAGCTCATCCGTGGAGTAGGAATTTCGGCTGGCAAAAAAAACGTAAGCTCGTCGAAGCGTTTGAGGTGGGTCAAGTTCAACCCGAGCGGCGCGGAAGTGCTCAGTCAGCGTCTGGGATAATCGGGTAAACCCCTGCCCTACCCCCCGATACCATGACCACGACCATCAAAGCCGCCGACCTCATCGAATCGATCGCCGCCGCGCTGCAGTACATCAGCTACTACCACCCCGCCGACTACATCGCCCACCTCTCCCGCGCCTACGAGCGCGAGCAAAGCCCGGCGGCCAAGGACGCGATCGCGCAGATCCTCACCAACAGCAAGATGAGCGCCACCGGCCAGCGGCCCATCTGCCAGGACACCGGCATCGTCAACGTGTTCCTGAAGGTCGGCATGGACGTGCGCTTCGAGGGCTTCTCCGGCAACCTGGACGACGCCATCAACGAAGGCGTGCGCCGCGGCTACAACCACCCCGACAACACCCTGCGCGCCTCGGTCGTGGCCGATCCGGAGTTCGACCGCAAGAACACCAAGGACAACACGCCGGCGGTGATCTTCACCGAGCTGGTTCCCGGCGACAAGCTGGACATCACCGTCGCGGCCAAGGGCGGCGGCAGCGAGAACAAGAGCAAGTTCGTCATGCTCAATCCTTCCGACTCGGTGGTGGACTGGGTCCTCAAGACCGTGCCGACCATGGGCGCCGGCTGGTGCCCGCCGGGCATGCTGGGCATCGGCATCGGCGGCACCGCCGAGAAGGCCATGCTGATGGCCAAGGAGTCGCTGATGGAAGACATCGACATGTACGAGCTGCTCCAGCGCGGCCCCCGCAACAAGACGGAGGAACTGCGCCTGGAACTGCACGAGAAAGTCAACGCCCTGGGCATTGGAGCGCAGGGCCTGGGCGGCCTCACCACGGTGCTGGACATCAAGATCAAGATGTACCCCACGCATGCGGCAAGCAAGCCGGTGGCCATGATCCCCAACTGCGCGGCGACCCGCCATGCCCACTTCGTGATGGACGGGTCGGGCCCGGTGTACCTGGACCCGCCCAGCCTGGACCTGTGGCCCAACGTCAACTGGACCCCCGACTACAACAAGAGCAGGAAGGTCAACCTGGACACCTTGACCAAGGAGGAAGTGGCAAGCTGGAAGCCCGGCGACACGCTGCTGCTCAATGGCAAGATGCTCACCGGCCGCGACGCGGCGCACAAGCGCATTGCGGACATGCTGGCCAAGGGCGAGAAGCTGCCGGTGGATTTCACCAATCGCGTCATCTACTACGTCGGCCCGGTCGATCCGGTGAAGGGCGAGGCCGTGGGGCCCGCGGGCCCGACCACGGCCACCCGCATGGACAGTTTCACCGAGACGATGCTGTCCCAGACCGGCCTGATCGCCATGATCGGCAAGGCCGAGCGTGGCCCGGTCGCGATCGAGGCCATCAAGAAGCACAAGAGCGCCTACCTCATGGCCGTGGGCGGCGCCGCCTACCTGGTGTCCAAGGCCATCAAGACGGCCAAGGTGCTGGGCTTCGCCGATCTGGGCATGGAAGCCATCTACGAGTTCGACGTGGTCGACATGCCCGTCACCGTTGCGGTGGATGCCGGCGGCACCAGCGCCCACATCACGGGCCCGGCCGAGTGGCAAAAGAAGATCGCCAGCGGCGAGTTCAAGTCCATCCCCGTCGCGGCGGCTTGAAGCCCGATAGGCGTCTTCGACAGCGGTGTCGGCGGCCTGAGCATCCTCAAGGCGCTGCGCGCGGCATTGCCCGGCGAGGATTTCGTGTACTTCGCCGACACCAGGCACGCTCCCTACGGCGAGCGCGGAGACGATTACGTTGCCGAGCGCTCGCGCGCCATCTTCCGTGAACTCATCGAAGAGCACGCCGTGAAGGCGATGGTGGTGGCTTGCAACACTGCCACCGCCGCGGCCATCCATCTCCTGCGGCGCGACTACCCCGAGCTGCCGCTGGTAGGAGTGGAGCCCGCGCTCAAGCCCGCCGTGTCGCGCAGCCGCACCAAGCGCATCGGCGTTCTTGCCACCCGTGGCACGCTGCGATCGGCAAAGTTCGCCGCGCTCCACGATTCGCTCAAGGAACAGGCCGAGTTCGTATTGCAGCCCTGCGATGGGCTGGCTGCGGCGATCGAGACCGGCGACAGCGCGCAGGTCGATGCGCTCTGCGCCAAGTACATCCGTGCCATCGGTGAGTACGGATCGGCTCCCCGGCAGGTCGATACCGTGGTGTTGGGATGCACGCACTACCCGTTTGCCCAGGCGCACCTGCAGGCTCACGCGGGCCCGGGCGTTGCGCTGATCGAAACCGGCGAGCCCGTGGCACGCCAGACCCAGCGCCTGCTGGAAGCAGCCGGCCTGTTGAAGGCCGAGGGCCAAGGCCGGGTGGAGCTGCTGACCAGCGGATCGCCGACGGCCCTCCAGGCTGCGGCGTCCCGCTGGCTGGGCTCTGGAGCCTAGGCGCGCGTCGGCCTGCACCGCCGCATCGCGGCCCCGCTGCACGTTCACCGGGATCAGCATCACCAGCCCCGCGATGAAAAGAGCCGTGGTCGACATGATGGCGAGCCGCTGGTTGCCGCCGGTGGCCCAGGTGATCGCGCCATAACTCAGGGGGCCGATGATGCTGGCCAGCCGGATCGCGAAGGTCCACAGGCCATAAAACTCCGCCAGCTGTTTTCGCGGCGCGAACATGCCCGCCATGGCGCGGCCGGCCGACTGGCTGGAGCCCATGCACAGTCCTGCGATCGCGGCCGCCCACCAGAAGCCGCCCTTGGTCGTCGTGATCGCGGCGATCACGCAGGTGGCGATCCAGCCGACCAGGGTGCTGGCCAGCGCGATCTTGTGGCCGATGCGGTCCTGGAAGTAGCCCCAGGAAAAAGCGCCGCCGGCAGCCGCGAGGTTCAGCACGAAGATCAGCACCATGGTCTCCTGCTGCTTGAACCCGATCACGGTTTCCGCGTAGATCGCGGCCAGCGTGACTGCCACGGCGACTCCGCCCTGGTAGAAGACCGCGCACAGCATCAGCCACATGAAGTCCTTGAAACTGCGGGCCTGCATATAGGTGCGCCGCAGCTGCTGCAGCGAGGCCTTGACCCCACTTTGGCGCAAGGCGTCCGGATTGGGCTGTGCGCGCTCACGCAGCAGCCAGAAGGTCACCAGCGCGGCCGACCCGTACAGCAGCGCCGTGATCACCATCGTGACCGGCACGAAGCGCTCCGCCTTGATGCCCTGGCCCTGGGCCCAGATCACATAGCCCAGGCAAAGCCCCAGCGCCAGCATCCCGCCGAAGTAGCCGAAGCCCCAGCCCCAGCCGCTGACCTTTCCCAGGGATGCGGGCCTGGCGAGCTCGGGCAGGAAGGCGGCGGTGAGCGACTCGCCATAGGAATAGAAGGTGTTGGAGACGATGATCAGCACCACGGCCAGTGCGACGCTGCCGGGCCCGGCCAGCGCCAGCGCCGCGGTGGAGATCACGCAGCCGGCGGTGAACACGGCCAGCAGGCGTTTCTTGGCCGCGCGCAGGTCGGCATAGGCGCCGATGCTCGGCATGGTGAGCATCACGATGGCATAGGAAACACTGAGCGCCGCCGTCCAGGCGAAGGTCGCCCATTCGGCCTTGCCGGCGATGCCGCCGACGAAGTAAGCCGCGAACACGGCGGTGAGGACCACGGTGGTGTAGCCCGAGTTGGCGAAGTCGTACATGGCCCAGCCGAACACCTCGCGCTTGCGCACGCCGGGGTTCAGGGCGTCCTGGGCAAAAAGAGCCATGGTGTCCTCCTCGATGATGGACCACGGAGCATAGCCGAGCTATGTGGCGGCTACATCCGTGCGCTTAGTGCAAGTGCCGCGGGCGGCGCCCGCCGCCGTGGCCGGAGCCGCCGCCGCCCGTGCCGCGCGGCGGCTTGCCGATCTCCAGCGAGTTCACCAGGGCATCGAAGCGCTGGCCGAACAGCTTGTCGATCTCGGCGACCACGCCACCGAGTTCGGCGCCGTCGAAGTGGCGCTCCATCAGATTGACGACGTCTTCCACCAGCAGGTCGCGCTGCACCTGCATGATGGCGGCCGGGTTGGGGCCCACGAACAGCATGACGAAGTCGTCGCGCGATTCCGCCTCGGGCGACTCCTCTTCCTCGTCGAACTCGGCGTCGTAGAAGGTCACCTCGATCGCGGCGCCCGACTGGGCCAGTTCGTTCAGGCTCATGCACATCTCGTCGAGCGACTGGCGGAAATCCTCGTCGCCGGGGACCGTCCAGCACATGCGAAGAATGTGCTCGGTCGCGTCGAACTTGATTCCGGGCTCTTCCTCGTAGGCGCTGCCCGCGGCGTCGGCCAGCGATTTCGCGCCCGCGTAGGTCCACATGGGTTTGAGCGCATCCTGCAACTGGGCATAGGTCACGTCGGCGCGCAACTGTACGTCGCCATGGACGTGGATTTCGAACGGAGCGTTATATCGTGACATGCGTGTACCCGACTTTCTGCCGGTGCGTATCTCTGGTGCCTCGAGCCGGAATCGAACCGGCACGCTCCCTTTCGGGTAGGCGGCGGATTTTAAGTCCGCTGTGTCTACCAATTTCACCATCGAGGCCCAGGCCCATTGTGAAACAAAAAACGAAACAGCCCCGGCAACCATGTTGGCGGGGCTGTAAATGCCTGGAGGCGCGGGGCGGAGTCGAACCGCCCTGGATGGATTTGCAATCCACTGCATAACCGCTTTGCTACCGCGCCAGCTACACCGCATGAAAAAGGGAAGCCTGAAGCTTCCCTTTTTCGAAATTTGGAGCGGGAAAAGAGTCTCGAACTCTCGACCTCAACCTTGGCAAGGTTGCGCTCTACCAACTGAGCTATTCCCGCGTTTCGAGCTTCGAATTATAGCGTAATTTTTTGGGCCTTCGCGTCGCGTCTCAATGTTTCACCGACGCAGGGGGCTGCGCAGGCTTGGCCCCATCGCCGGCAGGCGCGATGGGCGCTGCGGCGACCGCGGGCTCTTCCTCCGGCAGCGGCGTCGGATGACGTTCCAGTGCGACTTCCAGCACCTTGTCGATCCACTTGACCGGCACGATCTCGAGGCCGCTCTTCACGTTCTCGGGAATCTCCTGCAGGTCCTTGGTGTTCTCCTCGGGAATCAGCACCGTCTTGATGCCGCCGCGCAGGGCCGCCAGCAGCTTTTCCTTCAGGCCGCCGATCGCGGTGACTTCGCCACGCAGCGTGATCTCGCCGGTCATGGCCACATCGGCGCGCACCGGGATGCCGGTCAGCGCCGACACCAATGCGGTCGTCATCGCCGCGCCCGCGCTGGGCCCGTCCTTGGGCGTCGCGCCGTCGGGCACGTGGATGTGGATGTCCTTCTTCTCGAAGACGTCCTCGGTGATGCCCAGCTGGCGCGCGCGGCTGCGCACCACGGTGCGCGCGGCCTCGACCGATTCCTTCATCACGTCACCGAGCGAGCCGGTGCGAAGGATGTTGCCCTTGCCGTTCATCAGCGCGGCCTCGATGGTCAGGAGATCGCCCCCCACCTCGGTCCACGCCAGGCCCACAACCTGACCCACCTGGTTCTGCGCCTCGGCACGGCCATAGGTGTACTTGCGCACGCCCAGGAAGTCGTTGAGGTTCTCCGCATTCACGGTCACCAGCGGCTGGTACTTCTTGAGCAGCAGGCCCTTGACGACCTTGCGGCAGATCTTGCCCAGATCGCGCTCGAGCGAGCGAACGCCGGCTTCACGCGTGTAGTAGCGGATGATGTCGCGCACGGCGTCTTCGGTGACGAGCAGCTCGGTCTCCTTCACGCCGTTGTTGCTCATCTGCTTGGGCAGCAGGTACTTCAACGCGATGTTGGTCTTCTCGTCCTCGGTATAACCCGACAGGCGGATCACTTCCATCCGGTCCAGCAGCGCCGGCGGGATGTTCATCGAGTTCGAGGTGGCCACGAACATCACATCGGACAGGTCGAAGTCGACCTCGACGTAGTGGTCGCCGAACTTGTGGTTCTGCTCCGGGTCCAGCACCTCCAGCAGCGCGCTGGAAGGGTCGCCGCGGAAGTCGGTGCCCAGCTTGTCGATCTCGTCCAGCAGGAACAGCGGATTTCGTGTGCCGGCCTTGTTCAGGTTGCTGAGCACCTTGCCGGGCAAAGCGCCGATGTAGGTGCGGCGATGGCCGCGTATCTCGGCCTCGTCGCGCATGCCGCCCAGGGCCATGCGCACGTACTTGCGGCCCGTCGCCTTGGCGATGGACTGCCCCAGCGAGGTCTTGCCGACGCCCGGAGGGCCGACCAGGCACAGGATAGGCGCCTTGACCTTGTCCACACGCTGCTGCACCGCGAGGTATTCGAGAATGCGGTCCTTGACCTTGTCCAGGCCGTAGTGGTCTTCGTTGAGCACGTCCTCGGCATGGCCCAGGTCATGCTTGATCTTGGTCTTCTTGGCCCAGGGCAGGCCCGTCAGCACCTCGATGTAGTTGCGCACCACCGTGGCTTCGGCCGACATCGGCGACATCAGCTTGAGTTTTTTCAGTTCGCCGTCGGCCTTCTTCTTGGCGTCCTTGGGCATCTTGGCGGCTTTGATCTTCTTTTCGATCTCTTCGATGTCCGCGCCCTCTTCGCCCTCGCCCAACTCCTTCTGGATCGCCTTGACCTGCTCGTTCAGGTAGAAGTCGCGCTGGTTCTTTTCCATCTGGCGCTTGACGCGCCCGCGGATCTTCTTGTCGACGTTCAGGATGTCGACCTCGCGCTCGATCTGCTCGAAGAGGTTTTCCAGGCGCAGCTTGACGTCGGCCAGGTCCAGGACGATCTGCTTGTTATCGAGCTTGAGCGGCAGGTGCGCGGCGATGGTGTCGGCCAGGCGGCCGGGATCGTCGATGCTGGAGATGGAGGTGAGGATCTCCGGCGGGATTTTCTTGTTGAGCTTGACGTACTGGTCGAACTGCTGCATCACGGCGCGGCGCAGCGCTTCGATCTCGCTGGATTTCGGGTCTTTCTCCGCGGATTCCACGGGCGTGATGTTGGCCGTGAAATGCTGCTCGCCGTCCTCGATGTGGTTGACGCGCGCGCGCTGCTGACCTTCGACCAGCACCTTCACCGTGCCGTCAGGCAGCTTGAGCATCTGCAGGATGGTGGAGACGCAGCCGACTTCGAACATGTCGGAGACCGACGGCTCGTCCTTGGCGGCGGCTTTCTGCGCGACCAGCATGATGCGCCGTTCGGCCTCCATGGCGGCCTCGAGCGCCTTGATGCTCTTGGGCCGTCCCACGAACAGCGGAATGACCATATGCGGAAAGACCACGACGTCACGCAGGGGCAGCAACGGCAGGTCGATCGCGGTAGCGGGCAATGGAATGTGTCCGGACATGGGTGATCCTTTTTTCTAAGTCGAATCTCTAGTCGAATATGGACCGGAATGGGGAATTTTCAACCCGTCCGCATCGCAATGCGGCTGTCAGGGTTGGATTCGTGCGAAAGATCACTCGAACGTTTGACGTCGGCCGTATTGAGGCGACGGCTAGGCCTTTTTCGCGGCTTCGCGGTACACCAGCAGAGGCGGCTTGTTCTCTTCGATCGTGGACTCGTCCACCACGACCTTGTCGACGTTGGCGGTGTTGGGCAGCTCGAACATGGTGTCGATCAGCGACTGCTCCAGGATGGAGCGCAGGCCGCGGGCCCCGGTCTTGCGGGCCAGCGCCCGCTTGGCGATGGCGCGCAGGGCATTCGGCCGGATTTCCAGGTCGACGCCTTCCATGGCCAGCAGCTTGCCGTACTGCTTGACCAGCGCGTTCTTGGGCTCGGTGAGGATCTGCACCAGGGCATCCTCGCTCAGCTCGGACAATGTGGCAACCACGGGCATGCGGCCCACCAGTTCGGGGATGAGGCCGAACTTGATCAGGTCTTCCGGCTCGACCTCGCGGAACACGTCGGTCAGGCTGCGCTGCGCCTTGCTTTTCACGGCGGCGCCAAAGCCGATGCCCGAGGCTTCGGTGCGCTGCTCGATCACCTTCTCCAGGCCGGAGAAGGCGCCGCCGCAGATGAACAGGATGTTGGTCGTGTCGATCTGCAGGAAATCCTGGTTGGGGTGCTTGCGCCCGCCCTGCGGCGGCACGCTGGCCATGGTGCCTTCGATCAGCTTCAGCAGGGCCTGCTGCACACCCTCGCCGGACACGTCGCGGGTGATGGAGGGGTTGTCCGACTTGCGGGAAATCTTGTCGATCTCGTCGATGTAGACGATGCCGCGCTGGGCGCGCTCGACCTCGTAGTTGCAGCTTTGCAGCAGCTTCTGGATGATGTTCTCGACGTCCTCGCCGACGTAGCCGGCTTCGGTCAGCGTCGTCGCGTCGGCCATGACGAAAGGCACATCGAGCATGCGCGCCAGCGTCTGGGCCAGCAGCGTCTTGCCCGAGCCCGTGGGGCCGATCAGCAGGATGTTGCTCTTGGTGAGCTCGACGTCGTCCTTCTTGGCCTTTTCCTTGTGGCGCAGGCGCTTGTAGTGGTTGTACACGGCCACCGACAGGCCGCGCTTGGCCGGCTCCTGGCCGATGACGTAATTGTCGAGGTTGGCCTTGATCTCGCTGGGGGTCGGCAGGTCGCCGCGCGCCTCGCGCTGGTCGTCTCCCGTGGGCAGTTCGTCACGGATGATTTCGTTGCAAAGGTCGATGCACTCGTCGCAGATGAAGACCGAAGGTCCCGCGATCAGTTTCTTCACCTCGTGCTGGCTCTTACCGCAGAAGGAGCAGTAAAGCGTCTTTTCGCTGGAAGAGCCCTTTTTCTCGGCCATGGAAGCTTGCCTCGTTGCTTGAGATTCAATGATAACTAAATAAAGAACGGCGCTTCCCGTATTACAGGAAACGCCGTTGTTGCGATGCAACCAGAGGTTTTTTTACCGATTGCGCAAACGCGGGTTCCTCAAGGACGCTTGGAGATCACCTGGTCCACCAGGCCGTAGGCCTTGGCCTCCTCGGCATCGAGGAAATAGTCGCGCTCGGTGTCGTTGCGGATCTTCTCGATCGGCTGCCCCGTCCTCTCGGCCAGGATGCGGTTCATCGTTTCCTTGGTCTTCAGGATTTCCTTGGCATGGATCTCGATGTCGGTCGCCTGGCCTTGCGCGCCGCCAAGCACCTGGTGGATCATGACCTTGGAATTGGGGAGCGAGAAGCGCTTGCCCTTGGCGCCCGCGGCCAGCAGGAACGCGCCCATGCTCGCCGCCATGCCGGTGCACAGCGTGGAGACGTCCGGCTTGATGAAGTTCATCGTGTCGTAGATCGCCATGCCGGCGCTCACGCTGCCGCCGGGCGAGTTGATGTAGAACGAGATGTCCTTGTCGGGGTTTTCGCTCTCGAGGAACAGCAGCTGCGCCACCACCAGGTTGGCCGTCTGGTCGTTCACCGGGCCGACCAGGAAAATCACGCGCTCGCGCAGCAGGCGCGAATAGATGTCGTAGGACCGTTCGCCGCGGCCGGATTGCTCGATGACGATCGGCACCATGCCGAGGGCCTGGGTATCAAGTGAACTCATGGAAGACTCCGTTTGCTGGGGTGTACTGTATCGCCAAAAGCAAATGGGGCTTGAGTCCAGGACTCCAAGCCCCTGCGGACTGTCATTGCCGGACTCGACCCGGCAATCCATGCTGGCGCGCGCGTGGATTGCCGGATCAAGTCCGGCAATGACAGAGTCTTACCCCTGCTGCGCCATCAGCTCGTCGAACGCCACTGCCTTTTCAGCCACCTTGGCCTGCTTCAACACGAACTCCGTGACATTGTTCTCGATCACGATGGCTTCGACCTCGGCCAGGCGGCGGTTGTCGCTGTAGTACCAGCGCACGACGTCGGCCGGCTTTTCGTAGCTCGCGGCCAGCTCTTCAACGTGGGCCTTGACCTGCTCGGGCTTGGCCTGCAGGTTGTTCGCGCGAACCAGCTCGGCCACCACCAGACCCAGGCGCACGCGGCGCTCGGCCTGCGGGCGGAACATTTCATCGGGCACCGGCAGCTTGTCGGCGTCCTTGATGCCGCGCTGCTTCAGGTCGGCGCGGGCGCCTTCGATCATGCGATCGACTTCGGCCTGCACGCTCGACTTGGGCAGATCCAGCTCGGCCTTGGCGACCAGCGCGTCCATGACGGCCTGCTTGTTCTTGGCCAGCAGGCGGAACTTGACTTCGCGCTCGAGGTTCTTCTTGATGTCGGCGCGCAGGCCTTCAACGGTCGCGTCGGCGATGCCCAGCGACTTGGCCAGCGCCTCGTTGATCTCGGGCAGGTTGGCTGCTTCGATCTTCTTGACGGTGACCATGAAATCGGCCTGTTTGCCGGCCACGTCCTTGCCATGGTAGTCGGCGGGGAAAGCCAGCGGGAAGGTCTTGCTTTCGCCGGCCTTCATGCCGCGCACCGCATCCTCGAATTCCTTGAGCATCTGGCCTTCGCCCACCAGGAACTGGAAGTCTTCGGCCTTGCCGCCCTGGAAGGTCTCGCCGTCGATCTTGCCTTCGAAGTCAACCGTCACGCGGTCGCCTTCCTGGGCCGCGGCGTCCTGCGGGCGCTGGGCGAAGGTGCGGCGCTGCTTGCGCAGGATGTCCAGCGTCTTGTCGATGGCGGGGTCGGTCACCTCGGTGCTGAGCTTCTCGACTTCGGCCGTGGACAAGTCGCCGATCTTCACTTCGGGATAGACCTCGAACACCGCGTCGAAAGCCAGCTCGCCCTCGGGCGCCTGTTCCTTTTCGGTGATCTTGGGCTGGCCGGCGACGCGCAGCTTGGCCTCGTTGGCCGCCTGGGCGAAAGCCTCGCCCACCTTGTCGTTCATCACCTCGTAGTGCACCGAATAGCCGTAGCGCTGGGCCACGACGGTCATCGGCACCTTGCCGGGACGGAAGCCGTCCATCTTCACGGTGCGCGCCAGGCGCTTCAGGCGGGAATCGACTTCGGACTGGATGACGTTGACGGGCAGCGTCAGCGTCATCTTGCGTTCCAGTTTTTCAAGGGTTTCAACGGTCACGGCCATGATGGGTCTCTCTTGCATTAAAAGTGTTCTGGTGCGCGGGGGGGGACTCGAACCCCCACACCATTGCTGGCGTCAGGACCTAAACCTGGTGCGTCTACCAATTTCGCCACCCGCGCTGAGCTGAAACAGGCACGGGCGGTCAGGTAACCCCGACCGCCCGCCCAAATCCGGTCAACCCGCTATTTTAGCCTTAGAGCATTGTCATGCCGGGCTTGACCCGGCATCCATGCCGCGCACTGGCAATACGCCTGGATTGCGGGTCGAGCCCGCAATGACAGCCCCACCATCCCCCCGCTTGACCCTGAACCATGCCGCATACATGGCCGGCAAGGCCAGCAGGGTCAGCACGGTGGCGACGACCAGGCCGCCCATGATCGCCACGGCCATGGGGCCCCAGAACACCGAGCGCGACAGCGGGATCATGGCCAGCACCGCGGCTGCGGCGGTGAGCACGATGGGCCGCAGCCGCCGCACGGCGGATTCGACGATCGCGTCCCAGGTCGGCACGCCGCGGGCGCGATCCTGCTCGATCTGGTCGATGAGAATCACCGAATTGCGCATGGATCATGCCCATGAGGGCGATCACGCCGAGCAACGCGACGAAGCCGAACGGCCGCCCCAACAGCAGCAATGCACCGGCCACGCCCGCGATGCCGAGCGGTCCCGTGATGAACACCAGCATGGCGCGGCTGAAGCTGTGCAACTGCAGCATCAGGAGCGTGAAGGTGATGAACAGCATGATGGGCACGCCGGCCGAGATCGACGAGGTTCCCTTGGAACTCTCCTCCACCGCGCCCGCCACCTGGATCTGGTAGCCCAGCGGCCACTTCTTCTCCAGCGCCTTCAGCTGCGGCAGCAACTCGTTGGTGACGGTGGCACCCTGCAATCCTTCCACGATGTCGCCCTGCACCGTGATCGCATAGTCGCGGTTCTCGCGCCACATCACGCCCGGCTCCCAGCTGAACACCGGCCTGGCGATCTGGGTCAGCGGGATCGACTTGCCCGAGGCCGTCGGCAGGTAGGCATTGCCCAGGTCGGTGAGGGCCTTGCGCTCGTCCAGCGGCTGGCGCAGCACGATGTCGATCAGCTTGTCGCCCTCGCGGTACTGGCCCACGTTGGTGCCCGACAGGATGGTCTTGGACGCCTGGGCGATGGACTGGCTGGTCACGCCCAGCGCGCGCGCCTTGGACTGGTCCACTTCCAGGCGCAGCACCTTCACCGACTCGTTCCAGTTGTCGTTCACACCGCGCGTGTTGGGGCTGGCGCGCATCACGGCCTTCACTTCGTCGGCGCGCTCGCGCAAGGCGGCAGGGTCGGGTCCGACGACGCGGAACTGCACCGGATAGGGCACGGGCGGGCCATTGGGCAGCAGCTTGATGCGGCCGCGCACCTCGGGGAATTCCTGTGCCAGCAAGGCCGGCAGCTTCACCCGCAGCGTCTCGCGCACTTTCAGGTCTTGCGGCATCACGATGAACTGCGAGACGTTCGTTTGCGGGAACACCTGATCGAGGGGCAGGTAAAAGCGCGGCACGCCCGAACCCACCCAGGTGCTCACGGAGGTGACGCCGGCCTCGCTGCGCAGGCGCTGCTCCACCCGCTTGGTCACCTCTTCGTTGGCCGCGAACGAGGTTCCCTCGGGGAACCAGATGTCCACCATGATCTCGGGACGGCTGGAATCGGGGAAGAACTGCTGCTGCACCTTGCCCATGCCCACGATGCCCAATGCAAACGTGAGGATCGTGGCGCCGATGGTGATCCAGCGGTGCTCCACGCACCAGTCCACCATGCGGCGGAAGGTGCGGTAGAACGGCGTGTCGAAGTGCTCGTGATGTTCGCTCACCACCGGCTTGGGCTTGAGCAAAAGCGTGCCCAGGTACGGAACGAAGTACACCGACACCAGCCAGCTGAGCACCAGCGCGATCACCGTCACCGCGAAGATGGCGAAGGTGTATTCGCCCACGGTCGATTTGGCCATGCCGATCGGCAGGAAACCCGTCGCCGTGATCAGCGTGCCCGTCAACATGGGCATGGCCGTGATCTCGTACGCGAAGGTGGCGGCGCGGACCTTGTCGTAGCCCTCCTCCATCTTGCGCACCATCATCTCCACGGCAATGATGGCGTCGTCGACCAGCAGGCCCAGCGCGATGATCAGCGAACCCAGCGAGATCTTGTGCAGGCCGATGCCCCAGTAGTCCATGGCCAGGAAGGTCACCGCCAGCACCAGGGGAATCGTGATGCCCACCACCAGGCCCGGCCGCATGTCCACGTAGTAGCGCTTCCACAGGGGCAGCATGGCCGCATCGGGGCGCTTGTGCAGGCCCAGGGCGATGAAGCTCACCGCCAGCACGATGAGCACGGCCTCGATGAGCGTGCGCACGAATTCGTTGACCGAGTTGGAAACCGCACGCGGCTGGTCCTGGATCTGCACCAGCTTGATACCGGCCGGCAGCCCGTCCTCGATCCGGTTGGAACACCGTCTTGAGCGACTCGCCCAGCCGGATGATGTCGCCGCCCTTGGCCATGGACACGCCCAGCGCGATGACTTCCTTGCCCTGGTGCCGCACCTTGACGACCGGCGGGTCGGCGTAGCCGCGCTTGATCTCCGCGATATCGCCCAGGCGCAGCTGGTTGCCCGAGGTCCCGCGGATCGGCATGGCCCGCAGTTGCTCCACCGCCTCGAACTGGCCGGCCACCCGCACCTGCACCACGTCCAGCGGCGTCTGCACCGCGCCCGCCGATTCGACGGCGTTCTGCTGCCCCAGCTGCTGCAAGCACCTGGTTCAGGTCCAGCCCGAGCTGCGCCAGGCGCTTCTGCGAAATCTCGACGTAGAGCTTCTCGTCCTGCACGCCGAAAAGTTCGACCTTGGCGACGTCCTGCACGCGCAGCAGCTGCTGGCGCACGTCGTCGGCGAAGGTCTTGAGCTCGGCGTAGCTGAAGCCGCCATCCGACTCCAGCGCGTAGATCACGCCGTAGACGTCGCCGAAATCGTCGTTGAAGAACGGGCCCTGGACGCCGGGGGGCAACTGCAAGCGCATGTCGCCGATCTTCTTGCGCACCGTGTACCAGACGTTGGCCACGTCGCCGGGCTTGGACGAATCCTTGATCTGGAAAATGATCTGCGACTCGCCGGGCTTGGAGTAGCTGCGGATCTTGTCGGCGTACGGCGCTTCCTGCAGCGCCCGCTCGAGCTTGTCGGTCACCTGCTCGGCGACCTGTTGCGCCGTGGCGCCCGGCCAGTAGGTGCGAACCACCATGGCGCGGAAGGTGAACGGCGGGTCCTCGTCCTGGCCCAGCTGGAAATACGAAACGAAGCCCAGCAGCATCAGCACCACCATCAGGTAGCGCGTGAGCGCCGGGTGATCGAGCGCCCATTTGGAGAGGTTGAAGCCCTCTTTCGGTTGGATCTGCGTCATGGCATCACTTCGCCACAGGCAACGCCATCGGCGCCTGCGCGACCGCATTCGCCGTTGAGACCTTGTCCTGGTAGATCGTGACCTTCTGCCCCGGCGACAGCACGTGCACGCCGGCTGAAACCACCAGCATGCCCGGCTGCAAGCCCGGCCGCGATCACGGCTTCGTTGCCGTCGGTCGTAGCGATCTGCACCGGCTGCGATTTCACTGTCATGGTCGACTTGTCGAGCACCCAGACCGCCGTCCCTGCCCCTTCCTTGCGCAGCGCGCTGGTGGGCAGCTTGATCACGGGCGTGCCGGCATGGCTCAAGGCCTGCGGCGAAACATAGGCCGTGGAGCCCAGGGCGGGCGTTGCGGCGGCGTCCAGGGACACTTTGACGGAATAGGTGCGGGTCACCGGGTCCGCGCTGGCCGCGACTTCACGCACCTTGCCGGCGAGCGCCGTGCCGCCGTTGGCCCAGACTCGCACCGCAACCTCGGACCCGGGCTTGATGGCCACGATCTTGTCTTCGGGCACCGAGAACACCACGTCGCGCGGCCCGTCCTGGGCGATGCGCACGATCGGCGTGCCGGCGGTCACCACCTGGCCCGGTTCGGCCTCGACGGCCGTGATCACGCCGGAAACGTCGGCGACGAGGTTGGTGTAGCCGGCCTGGTTGCCCTGGGACGCCAGCTGCGCCTGGGCCTGATCGAGCTGCGCCTGGGCGGCTTTGAGCGAGGTTTCGCGGCGCTCGAGTTCGGCGCCGCTGATGAAGTTCTGGTCCCGCAGGGTCGAGTAGCGCTTGAAGTCGGCGGCCGCCAGGTCGCGGTTGGTGGAGGCGGCGGCGACTTGCGCCCGGGCCGCATCGGCTGCCAGCTGGAAGTCGCGGGAATCCAGCTGCGCCAGGACCTCGCCCGCCTTCACCCGCTGGCCCAGTTCAGCCTGGCGTTTGACGATCTTGCCTGCCACGCGAAAACCCAGCCGGGACTCGACCCGCGGCCGGACCTCCCCCGCGAATTCGTAGCCCGATTTGAAGGTATCGACGCCCACGGTCATCACCTTGACGGCGCGCACCGGCTCCAGCGGTGCCTGCGTCTTGGAACAGGCCGCGAGCGCCAGCGAGGCGGCAAGGGCGAGGGCGAGCGTGTAGCGCGATGTGAGCGCTGGAGGCAGTTTAGGCATGGCTGAACCTGAGCTGAAAGTATGCGAATAAAGTCACTAATGACTGACCGGTTAGTAATCTAGGGTAATTGCCTAGGCTTGTCAAGCGACGCAATTGGCCGCTGCCGGCACGGTGGCTCTACGGCGCACCTACAGGTTGTTCTTCAGCCACTCCGAGGACTTCTCATTGAAGCCAGCCCACGCGGCCTTGTCGGTCACCTCGATGACGAGGAGCTTGTCGCTCTTGTTCATGTGCGCCCATAGCGCCTTGGTTATATGCAGGGCCGACTGCGTGCTCACCACGATCCAGGTCGAGTCCATGTAGTGCCAATGCGTCGAGCCCATCGCCTTGATGGCGTCAAAAAGACCCACGTATTCGTATTCCGGCCTTTTCAGGTCGTATGCAATGAGGTATTGCGCCATGGTGTGTATCTCCCGGCCGAGATATTGCCCGGCCGCAATATCGTGTCAAGCGACAATCCAGGGCTTTGACCATGCCCCCAGCCCCCCGCCCCACCCTCGACATGCTGGCGCTCTTGCGCGGAGTTTCGCGCTCCTTCTATGTCTCGATCCGCCTGTTGCCGGCCCCGTTGCGCAGGCCGATCGCGGTGGCCTACCTGCTGGCCCGCGCAGCCGATACCCTGGCCGACACTGCCGACCTGCCTGCGGGCGAGCGCCGGGCCCATCTGGAAACCTGGGCCGCGGCCGTCGATGGCCGCGTTCCCGCGCTCGCCGTCGCCGGCCTGTCCGCCTCTTTCGCCCCGTTGCAGCAAGATCGCCAGGAACGCGATCTCATCGTCGCCCTGCCCCAGTGCCTCGCCTGGCTGGATGAACTGGCGCCGGCGGACCGCGAGGACGTGCGCGCGGTGCTTCGCCATATCACCCAGGGTCAGGCACTCGACATAGAGCGCTTCGCCCAGGGCGAGCCGCCGCGCGCGCTGGGCTCGGCCGCGCAATTGCATGAATACACCTACCTGGTGGCCGGGTGCGTCGGCGAGTTCTGGACGGACCTGTGCTTTCGCCACTTGCCCGCCTTTGCCAGGCTGCCGCAGCAGGAGATGCGCGAACTGGGCCGCGGCTTTGGAATGGCGCTGCAACTCGTCAACATCCTGCGCGATACCGGGGCCGACCTTGCCGCGGGGCGTTGCTACTTTCCCGCGGACGAACTCGCCGCCGCCGGGATCGCTCCCGAGGACATCCTGAACGACCCTGCACGCCTCGAAGTTGTCTGGCGGCGATGGCACGCCCATGCCCAGGACGGGCATCGAGCTTGGCATGCGCTACGCCGACGCCGTCAACAGCCGCCGGGTGCGCGCCGCCAGCGCGATGCCGGCATTGCTCGCGGCGCGGACGCTGGCGTTGATGCAATCGGCCGGCCCGCAACGCCTGCGGCACAAGGTGAAGGTGCCGCGCCATGAGGTCCGCACCATGATGGCCCGCCTCGCCTTCACGCTTGCCGATCGCGCGGCGCTGCAATCGTCCTTTGCCCGCCTGCGATGGGACAATCCTCAGCCATGACACCGCAAGAGTACGTACAGGAAAAGGCCGCCGCGTCGGGAAGCAGCTTCTATTACGCCTTTCTCTTCCTGCCCAAGCCGCGCCGCGCCGCCATCACGGCTTTCTATGCCTTCTGCCGCGAGGTGGACGACGTGGTCGACGAAGTCAGCGATCCGGGAGTGGCGCGAACCAAGCTCGCCTGGTGGCAGGCCGAGGTGGCGAAGTCGTTCCGCGGCGAGCCCAGCCATCCTGTGATGAAGGCCCTGATGCCCTGCACGGCCGACTTCGGCATCGAGGAGCGGCAGCTCCAGGCGGTGATCGAAGGCTGCCAGATGGACCTGGAGCAGACCCGCTACCTCGACTTCGCCGGCCTGGAGCGCTACTGCCACCTGGTGGCCGGCATCGTCGGTGAAGTCGCGGCCCGCATCTTCGGCCAGACCGATCCCCGCACGACGGAGTACGCGCACAAGCTGGGCCTGGCATTCCAGCTCACCAACATCATCCGCGACGTCGGCGAGGACGCGCTGCGCGGGCGTGTCTACATTCCCGTGAGCGAGCTGCAGCAGTTCGACGTGAAGGCCCACGAGATCCTCAATCGCAAGTATTCGGACCGCTTCACCGCGCTCATGAAGTTCCAGGCCGAGCGCGCGCAGCGGCTCTACGACCAGGCGCTGGCGCTGCTGCCCGCCGCCGACCGGCGCAGCCAGAAACCCGGGCTGATGATGGCCAGCATCTACCGCACCTTGCTGCGCGAGATCGAGCGCGACGGCTTCCAGGTGCTGCATCAGCGCGTCAGCCTGACGCCGCTGCGCAAGTTCTGGCTGGCGTGGAAGGTGCAGGCGTTGGGGCGGCTGTAGAGTCTGCGGCTCGAAGCCGCTGGACTGCGATAAGGCACGCGGCAAAGTCGTGTCCGGGCAGGCCGCGGCGCATCGACAAGGCGGTCGGTGCCTTCGCACCGACTCCCCTGGGTTTGCTCGATTTCGTGGCCCGTCGCACAACTCACTGCGCGCCCTAAGGCCGCTCCGTTCAAACAGGTGCGACGAGTCAGTAGCACGAAGCGCTGCGCGCGGCCACGAAATCGAGCAAACCCAGGCGCCTCGCAACGATGCGCCGCGGCCTGCCCGGACACGCCTTTGCGTGCAGACATGGTTGGCGCTCGTTGCTCGCACGTCCACTCTCGCTCGCAGCACGGTCGCTTCCATGAATTGTCAATGCCTGACTCGATCCTGGACTCGATCCGGCATCCGCGCGATTTCTTGGGCGTTTGCTCGTCGGCCAGCTCCCTCTCAGGAATGTTATGCGGGGAAAACCCCTAGCAAGCACAGGAGATATTCCTAAGTATTCTGCTTCACTTAATACTAACTATAAACGTTTCCAATGGAGGGAACATTGCATGCCAAGCCTGCGCATAGCGCGAATAGCCGCAACCTTCGTCATGCTGTGCATGAGCGTGCCAGTATTCGCCCAACGTCCCGTTGTGCCGGCGAGTATCGTCTCGGCTGGTCCGGCTCCGGGAAGCGTGGGCTTCGTTACATCAAGCGGAACCACCAACATAAGTGCTCAGATCGGCCGATGGGACACGCCCTATCCCTATCCAGCTACTGGCGAATACGCGCCCGGGCTTCAACCAACCGGCTATAGCTCGTTTGCAATTGATATCGATGTGAACGATGGTGGCCTCGTTTCGTTCCGTTATCTGATGCAGACTTATGACGCTGGGCGATGGGATTGGTACGACATCTTCTTGGAAACTCCGACAGGGACGATTCCCATCGTCCAACGACTTGGGAAGCCCGGTAGCGACTTCGGTTCATATTGGATTAGCCCTTCGATCTCTATTTCCCAATCCCTCAACCGGTGGCGCAATCAGCGCGTCCGGTTCGTTTTCAGGGTGATGCAGGATGGCTGGGGTGACCAGACTCAGGGACAAGTGATCGAGTTCTCGGTGAAGACCTGCTCTGTCGCACCGCTAACGCCGCTCACGGACCCCACTGCAGTTTCATTTGAGAACGGCAATTCAATCGATACCGCCAACCTCGTGGCTGCAAACTCAAACGGGGCTTGATTGCATGAGAAGGACCGTTTTCCAGCTAGGCGGATCCTTCACTCTCACATCGGCATACCGGCCCATCGCGTATCAGCAGCACCTGCGGGAGGTATGGGACACCTGGATAGCTAATCAGGACCAAGATCGAGCCCGAATGCTTGCGAGTTACGCACTGAAGCCCAAGCTGAATTCCAGAGGCATGGCTTGCTGTTGACGCAGCAGCCAGCAGCTGGAAATCCCAAGGCGCCGCACGCTCGAGGAGTCGCTTTCGACGCTACGAATCACGAGCCTGCCCTCTGGGAATTCAGTGGACACTGTCGGCGGCCGCGTGTGTGATGCATCGTCCCTGGCCTGTCTATGATCCGGTCCACTACCAGCCTCGATAAAGGGAGGGAAAGATGAAAACTCGCAACGCACTCAGAAGCTTTGTGAACCGGTCCGTCAACTCTCTGGCTCTTTTCATCCTCTTGACAGCGGGTTCGCTCGGTCAGCCGGGCCTCGCGACGATGAAGTCGCAACAGTGAAGGTATATAAGGAGGCATCAGCATCATCCGTGACCTACACCTACTCGGTCACCAATCGCGGTGAGTTTCCTTTGATCGGGGTAACGGTAGGCTTTGATTACTATCGCGGCAATCCGTAGCTTTCCGGTACTCACCCCCAACAAATTATTGCCCAGCCAATGGGAGGGCTTTGTCGTGTCTCTGGAGGAAAGCGACAAGTACTCTGTACATTGGGACATCACAAACCACAGTGCCAGCATAAAACCAGGTCAGACACTCAGCGGGTTCAAGATCGTGATGGCGCGCGAAGACACACGACTGACATCCTCAAACTGGACAGTCATTGTGGACGGTCCGCCGGCTAGTGCATCGTCACCGCTGCTCTTGGTCGAAGGGCCATCACCCTCAATCGACTCAGTGCCTCCCACTCTTTCCGTCACCTTGTCTCCCAACACCCTGTGGCCGCCCAATCGGAGAATGGTGGAGGTTTCCGCGAACATCGTGGTATCGGACAACAACGATCCCAACCCCAAGGTCAAGCTCGTGTCCATCGTCTGCAATGACTGCGACGAGCCTGCCGCCGATATCCGGTCGGCGGACATAGGTACCGATGACCGGGCCTTCCTGTTGAAAGCTGATCGCCTCGGCAAACGCAAGGACGGGCGGGTCTACACGGTGACTTATTCGGCCACGGACGCCGCAGGCAATGTTGCGACTTCTCAAGCAACGGTGACCGTTCCTCACGACCAGAGGAAGTGATCTGCCTTCAGGTGCCGATGGCTTGTCATGCCGGACTCGATCCATCGACTTTGGCGCGCAAACGTGTCTCCGGGTCAAACCCTATATCTCCACTCACGAGAACATGAAAACTCACAATGCACTCAGAAGCTTTATGAACCGATCCGTCAACTCTCTCGCTCTTTGCATCTCTCTTGGCGGCCAGCTTCGCTCAGCCACGCCGGGCCGCGTGATGACGAAGTCGCAACCGTGAAGGTTTATAAAGAAGCGTCTGCATCATCTGTCACCTACACCTACTCGGTCACCAATCACAGCGAGTACCCTTGACCGGGGTAACGGTAGGCTTTGATTACTATCGCGGCAATCCGGAGCTTTCCGGTACTCACCCCCAACAAATCATTGTGCCCAGCCAATGGGAGGGCTATGTTGTGTCCCTGGAGGAAAGCGATAAGTACTCTGTGCATTGGGAAATCACAAACCACAGTGCCAGCATTAAACCCGGACAGACACGTCAGCGGGTTCAAGATCGTAATGGCGCGCGAAGACATACGACTGACAACCTCAAACTGGACAGTAATTGTGAACGGTCCGCCGTCTAGTGCATCGTCACCGCTGCTCTTGGTCCAAGGGCCGTCACCCTCAACTGATTCTGTGCCTCCCACGCATTTCCGTCACCTTATCTCCCGACAACCTATGGCCGCCCAACCGGAGAATGGTGGAAGTTTCCGCGAACATCGTGGTTTCGGACAACAACGATCCCAACCCCAAAATCAAACTCGTATCCATAGTCTGCAATGACTGCGACGACCCTGCCACCGACATCCGATCGGCGGACATAGGTACCGATGACCGGGCCTTCCTGTTGAAAGCTGATCGCCTCGGCAAACGCAAGGACGGGCGGGTCTACACGGTGACTTATTCGGCGACGGACGCCGCGGGCAATGTTGCGACTTCTCAAGCAACGGTGACCGTTCCTCACGACCAGAGGAAGTGATCAAGCCTCGACTCGGCGCGTGCACCGGACTCGAGACGGTGCCTTTTGCTGAGCACGGTTGGCGCTCGACGTAGGCACGCCCACCACGTCTCCTCGCGGCAGGCGGTACCCGGCGGGGGCGATTTCTGTGGCGGCTGCGATGCTCGGCCTGGGGGCGGGCGCGCTTGCGCGCTTCGTAACCTGACTCGTCGCACCTGTTTGAACGCAGCGGCCTCAGGGCGCGTAGTGAGTTGTGCGACGCCGACCCAGGCCGAGCATCGCAGCGGAGTCGGAGCGAAGCGCAGACCGCCACAGTATGAGCCCTGCCGGGTACCGCCTGCCGCGACGCGAGGAAGATCGAACGCGCCATGAGGATCTCTCCGTACCTCCGACTGAACAACTCGCAGAGTTCAGTCAGGTTCGTGAGCGTGACATGGGGTTGCGCCTCGTGCGGCCAGAGGTGGTCGGAGCGATTCACCCAGGCTGCCTGCATGCCGGCGTTGAGCGCGCCCAGCGCGTCCAGCGTGGCGTCGTCGCCCACATGCAGCACGTCGGCGGGCGTCAGGTCCACGGCGCCGGCGGCGGCGTGGAAGATCCGCGAATCCGGCTTGCCCACGCCGAACTCGCGAGCGGAAATCGCCGCACGGAAGTACGGCGCCAGGCCGACGCGGTTCAGGTCGGCGTTGCCGTTGGACAGGCTCACCAGCGGAAAGCGCGCCGAGAGAAATTCAAGCGCGGGCAGCGCGTCCTCGAACAGCGTCACCCGCTGGCGTTCGGCAAAGAAGGCCTCGAAGGCCGGCTCGGCCAGCAACGGGTTCTCACCGGCTCGATAGAGCGCCAGGCGGATGGATTCGCGGCGCACGGCGCTCAAGTCGTTCTTCAGATCGGGCCGGTTGGCCGCCATGTAGTCACGGATTTCGCGCAGCGCCGAAGGGCTGGAAAAAAGCGCGGCGGCCATGGGCGCATGCTCCACCAGCCAGTCGTGCAGCACCTTCTCGGCCCGCTCGATGGTCGGCCAGATGGGCCACAGGGTGTCGTCAAGGTCCAGGGAGATGGCCTTGATTCTTGCAATCTCCAGCATCATGACTTTCGACGAAAAAACGATTGTGAACGTGGCGGCAACATTCAGTGAGAATACCTCATGCCTTCCACTGATTTCGCTCACGGCCGGGCGCCGCAAACCGCGGTGCTGTATTGCAACCTCGGCACGCCCGACGAGCCGACGCGCCGCCGCGGTGCGGCGCTATCTGGCCGAGTTCCTGAGCGATCCGCGCGTCGTCGAGATCCCCCGCATCGCATGGCTGCCCCTGCTGTACGGCCTGATCCTGCCGCTGCGCTCGGCCAAGTCCGCCGCCAAGTACGCAACCATCTGGACGCCGGACGGCTCGCCGCTGAAGTTGTGGACCGACAAGCAGGCCAAGCTGCTGCAAGGCTGGCTGGGCGAGCACGGCCACCGGGTCAAGGTGCGCTATGCCATGCGCTACGGAAGCCCCTCGATCGCGTCGCAGCTGGACGCGCTCAAGGCCGCGGGCGCTACCCGCATCCTCATCCTGCCGGCCTATCCGCAGTACTCCGGCACGACCACCGCCAGCCTGGTCGACGCGGTGGCCTCCTGGTCCGCCGGCGTGCGCTACCTGCCGGAGCTGCGCTTCGTCAACCACTACCACGACGATCGCGGCTACGTGCAGGCGCTGGTGCGGCGGATAGAGCGCTATTGGCGGGAGCACGGGCGCGGCGATCACCTGGTCATGAGCTTCCACGGCGTGCCCGAGCGCACGCCTGCATCTGGGCGACCCCTACCACTGCCAATGCCACAAGACCGCGCGGCTGCTGGCGGCGCAGCTGCGGCTGGAAAAAGACCAATACACGGTCACCTTCCAATCGCGCTTCGGCAAGGCGAAATGGCTGCAGCCCTACACCGAACCGACCCTGCGCGACGCTGGCCCGGCGCGTGGCGCGGGTCGATGTCGTCTGTCCCGGTTTCACCGCGGACTGCCTGGAAACCCTGGAAGAAATCGGCCAGGAGGGCCGCCAGGCCTTCCTGACTGCAGGGGGCAAGGACTTCCACTACATCCCCTGCCTGAACGACGAAGCGGCCTGGATCGCGGCGCTGGGCAACGTGGCGCAGCAGAACCTCGCCGGCTGGCCCACCGGCGAGCTGCCCGATCCCGAGGCGCTCGCCCGTTCGCGCGAAGCGGCTCTCGCTATGGGTGCGCCGCGGTAGCGGGCTTGGACGCGGCACGGCTGATTTCAGCTCGTGCTGCTCTATGAACGAGGCCACCAGGTTCAGCTGCTCCGGCACGTTCAGCGCGGGCGCGTGGCCGCAGCCGGGAATCTCGACGATGCGCGCAAGCCCTTGCAGGCCCGGGCCCCTGCGCATCATTTCCTCGGTGGCATCGGGCAGCACCAGGTCCGACTCGGCGCCGCGCAGGCAAAGCACGGGGACCTGGATCGCGTCGTAGTGCGCCCACAGGTCGTAGTCGTTCGGGTGATCGATGAACTGCCGCACCATCGCGGGGTCGTAGTGCGGAGTGACGCGGCCATCGGGCAGGCGGCGCGTCGAGGTTTCGGTCAGGCGCCGCCATTGCGCATCGCTGAGCCAGCCAAAGGGCTTGTAGACCTGGCGAAAGAACGCCTCCAGCTGGGCCATCGTGTCGAATGCGGGCGGATTGCCCGCATAGGCGCGGATGCGCGCGAGCGCCGGCTCGGCCAGGCGCGGTGCGTTGTCGTTGAGCACCAGGCTCTTGATGCGCCCCTTGAGCTGCGGCTGGAAAAGCCCTCCCGCGCACACCGTGCCGATCGCGCCGCCCATCGAGGTGCCGACCCAATGCGCCTGCGCGATCCCCAACTGGTCGAACAGCGCGGCGGCCAGCTCGGCGTAGAACGCCAGCGTGTACTCATTGCCCGGATCGGGGCTCCATTGGCTGAAGCCGCGCCCCAGGGTGTCCGGGCAAATCACGCGGAAGCGGCTGCGACAGGTGCTCGGCCAATTCGTCCATGTCGCGCCCGGTGCGCGCCAGGCCATGCCAGGCGATCACCGTGCTGCTGTGCTGGGAGCCCCACTCGGTGTAGTGGATCTCGCGGCCCGCGCAGGTCGCGTAACGTGAGCTGTACTTCATGGCTGATACCTCTTCCGCTTCTTCTCTTGTGCCGCAAGCCCTACTTCAGCAGCTTGCCGGTGCTTCCGATGACGGTGACCTCCACGAAGCGCGACCCCACCCGATTGCCCGGCGAGTAGTTCACCGTGATGCCCCCCAGGTCGTAGCTGCCCATGGACTTTCCAGCGCCTTCATCACCTTGGCGCGCGTCGGGTTCGGGCCGGCGCGGCGCAGTCCCTCGACCAGCACCTTGGCGCCCAGGAACTCCTCGAAGCTGGTGTAGTTCACGTCCTGCTCGGGCGCGTACTTCTTCAAGCAGCTCCTGGTACTCGCGGATCACCGGCAGGTTGGCCATGTAGGGATAGGGCACCACCTGGCTGATGCCCAGGCCGTGGGCGTTCTTCAGGCCGGCCAGCTTCACCAGCTCGGCGGGATCGACCACGGAGATGTTGAGCAACTGCGCGCCGCCGCCCGACTCGCGGTACTGCTTGACGAAGGCCGCCGTCGGCTTGTTGATCGAGATCATGATGATCGGCCTGCGGGTCCGCGGCCTTGATCTTCTTCACCGCATCTTCCACCTTGTCGGTGTTTCGCTCGTAGCCGGCCGCGATGGCGAGCTTCATGCCGCGCCTGGCCACCGCCGCTTCGACGCCCGCCAGGCCCGCCTTGCCGAAGCCGTCGTCCTGGTACATGACCGCGATGCGCTTCATGCCCAGCGTCGTGAGCTGCTGCACCATGTGCTCCGCCTCGTCGGCATAGCCGGCGCGCACGTGAAAAATCCAGGGGTTGAACGGCGAGCGCAGTGGCTCGCCCCCCGTGTAGGGCGCCACCAGCGCGGCGCCGCCCTCCTCCAGCACCTTGTCGGTCAGGAGCTTGCCGATATTGGCGGTGCCGGCAAAGCCGAACAGCGCCACCACCTCGGGCTTGGCCAGCATCTCCCTGGTCAGGCGCACGGTCTCGTCGACCTTGTACGCGTCGTCGGCCACCAGCACCTTGATCTTCTGGCCGTTGACGCCGCCCTTGCTGTTGATGTGGTCGAAATAAAGCTTGCCGCCCAGCACCATCTGCTTTCCGGTGGTGGCCAGCACGCCCGAGAGCGGCGCCACCTGCGCGATGGTGATGTCGGCGCGCCTGCGCGAAACCTGCCGCGGCGAGCACGAGCGCGCCGAGAACTTTCTTTGCCAACGATGTCATGACTTCTTCTCCTCGCTGTGTCAAAAGATGGGCCCGGATCGGGTCTGAGCCCGATCCGGGACGGGTGGATCAGTCCACGCTGATGGACTTGGCCGTGGGGCTGGCGTCGAACTTCAGGGTACGCGGCCAGGCGGTCCAGGTCACACCGAGGGAGCTGTTGTTCGGGTCGCCGTTGCGGGCGAAGCTGGACATCGTCTGCATCATCGCGGCCGAGAGTTCGGTGCGGCCGGGCCGGTTGGCCTCGTTGAACCAGACATTGCCGAACAGCGACGGGCCGAAGTTGCCGAACAGGAACGGCAGGTCGATCACGTGGACGGCGCCGTAGATGTCGTTCCACGGTGCCGGCTGCTCATCCCAGTCGAAGCGGTAGTACCACACGTTGTCCTGCTTCGCCTTGAGCGCGTTCAGCACGTTGTCGCGGCTGTTCAGGAAGAAGACGCGGTTGAGCGACTCGGCGCGGGCGGTGAAGCCCGTGGTCGGCGCGTTCACCGGCAGGTACGACGCCGTGATCCACTGTTCGACCGTGGTTTGCGGGGCTGCGTTCGGCTTGTACGAGAAGTGGTTGGCTGAACAGCGCCGCGTCGGTCACGATGCGCGCGTTACCCGTCCCGCCCACCAGCGGCAGGAACGACGGGAACAGCTTGCCTTCGTCCCGCGCATTGCCCGCGAGCACCGGCACCTTCACGTAGTTGCCGGCGTTGATCGCGGCGATCGGGTCGGCGGCGACCACCGCGCCGTCGGGGATCGGCCCGGACCCGGCAAGGCCCAGCAGCGCGAGGCGGGTGAGCAGTGTCGTGTACAGCTGGGCCGGCGTCTTGCCGCGCATGTAGGCGGCAATCTGCGCGTTCGATTGCGTGGCGATATAGGCCTGCGCGGTTGCGGCGTCGGTGGCGAGACCGTCCGCGATCACCAGGTTCTGCAGCAGCGCATTGCCTTGCGCCAGGTAGGTCGAGGCCGGGCTCAGCGTCGGGATGCTGCCGGCCGGCAGGTTGCTGGCCAACGAGATGCCGCCCGACATGGGCATGACGCGATGGAAAAGCTTCGGGTTGGCCGCCACCATCATCGGCGAGGTCTGCAGCGCCCAGACGTTGATCGCGCCGGCGGACTGCCCAACGATGGTGACGCTCTCCGGGTTGCCCCCGAAAGCCGCGGCGTTCGTGCGCACGAACTGCAGCGCCTTGATGCTGTCGAGCAGCGTGAAGTTGCCCGAGTCGTTGGCAGGGTCGCCGGTCTTGAGCTGCGGCAGATTGAGGAAGCCCAGCACGCCCACGCGGAAGTTGGGCGTGACCACGATCGCGTTGGCGGCCTTGGCGAGCGCGGCACCGTCGTACATCGGGTCGGCCGTGTAGCCGGAGACGTTGCTGCCGCCGTGGAAGAACACGATCACCGGCAGGTTGGTTTCATCGCTCTGCGGCCGCCAGACGTTCAGGTAGAGGCAATCCTCGCTGCCCACGGCCGTGTTGAGCGTGGTGCCGATGGTTTCGTCGTACTTGTTGTTGGCGCCCGGGCCGTAGATGCGGCCGTATTGCGAGCACGCGTTGCCAAAGGACGTGGCGGCGCGGGCGGTCGTCCATGCCTGCGGCTCCTGCGGCGCCTGCCAGCGCAGTTCCCCCGTCGGCGGCTTGGCGTAAGGGATGCCCTTCCAGGAGAAGGCGCCTGCCGCGACCGCCCCGCGAACTTCGCCCAGGTGCGTCTTGCGCACAAGCGGGTCCGACCGCCGCCGCCGCCGCCGCATGCGGCGAGCATCAGCGGGATGCCGAGCAAGGCGGCGTGCGCGGCACGCCGAGCCCACGATCGGCCCGTGGCGACGGCTTGCGGAATACTTGTTTTCAATTTTCACCGATGTCTCCTAGGGGTTGGGGAAGGAAAGGGTCAGCTTCGCGCGGCGCGCAAGCGCCCGACGATGCCGGTCGGGAAGTAGTAGACGGACAGCACGAACAGCAGGCCCAGCCACAGCAGCCAGCGGTCGGGCGACAGCAGCGCCGACAGCCAGGGCAGCGCCCGACGTGGCATCGCTGGCGAGCTTGAGCAGGTCCTGCAGGTAGCTTTGCGCCACCACGAAGACGCCGGAGCCGATGGCGGCGCCGTAGATGGTGCCCATGCCGCCGATGACCACGATCAGCAGCACGTCCAGCATGATCTCGAAGGACAGCGAGGTATCCGGGCCGTTGTAGCGCAGCCAGATCGCGAGCATCGCGCCCGCCATCGTGGCGAACAGCGCCGACAGGATGCTCGAGGTGGTGCGATAGACCACCACGCGGTAGCCGATCGCCTCGGCGCGGAACTCGTTCTCGCGGATCGCCTGCAGCACCCGGCCGAACGGCGAGTTGACGATGCGCAGCATCGCCAGCAGCAGCACCACGGCCGTGACGAACAGCAGGTAGTAGCAGATCAGCCGGCCGTCCAGCGTGACGCCGAGAAACGGCGTTTCGGACAGCTGGAAGCTGGGCGACAGCAGCTCGGGCATCTTGAAGGTGAGGCCGTCTTCGCCGCCGGTGACTTCGGACAGCTGCGAGGCCAGCGTCTGGAACGCCGCGGCCACCGCCAGCGTGATCATCGAGAAGAAGATCGCCCGCACCCGCAGCGAGAACAGGCCGATCGCAGCGCCAGCACGAACGACAGGGCCAGCGCCACCAGCAGGCCGACGAGGATCGCCGACCAGCCCGCGCCCCATGCGCGTCGACGCGATCGCGATGCCGTAGGCGCCGATGCCGAAGAACATGGTGTGGGCGAAGCTCACGATGCCCGTGTAGCCCAGCAGCAGGTCGAAGCTGGCCACCAGCACGATGAACACCAGGATCTTGGCGGCCACGTTGAGCGCCTTCACGCCCGGGAAGACGAAGGGCATGAAGGCCAGCGCCAGCAGCAGCACGACCAGCACCACGGCCAGGACGCGGCTGCGGGGGAAGTCGTTGGAGAGGATTCGTTTGAGCATGGCGACTTCCTTACTTGCTCAATGCGTAGACGCCTTGCGGGCGCCACAGCAGGATGGCCATCATCAACGCGATGTTGGAGAACAGCGCCGCCTTGGGAACGAGAAAGCCGGTGTAGTTGGCCATCAGCCCGACCAGCAAGGCGCCGACCAGGGCGCCGGTGGTCGAGCCCAGGCCGCCGATGATCAGCACGATGAAGATCAGCACGTTGACCTGCGCGCCCATCTGCGGGATCACGTTCTGCTGGTACAGGCCCCACATCACGCCGCCCAGACCCGCCAGCGCGCTGCCGACCACGAACACGCCGATGAACAGCACCTTGATGCGGTAGCCGAGCGACTCGACCATCTCGCGGTCCTGCACGCCGGCGCGGATCAGGAGGCCGATCTTGGTGCGGGTCAGCACCCACAGCAGGATGCCGAACACCAGCAGTCCCACGACCACCGCGATGACGCGGTACTTCTCCACGGCCGCGTCGCCCAGCAGGATCGCGCCGCGCATGCCCTCGGGCAGCGGCAGCGGGATCTGCAGCGGGCCCCAGATCACCTTGATCAGCTCCTCGCCGATGATCATGCCGCCCATGGTGATCAGGATCTGCTTGAGGTGGTTGCCGTACACCGGCCGCACGATGAAGCGCTCGAAGGCCAGGCCCACGGCCCCGGCCACCAGCATCGCGACGATCATCGCCGGCAGCACCGCCAGCATGTTGCGCCAGAGGCTCTCCGACGAGCGTGTAGTCGCCCATGCTGCCCAGCACGCTGCGTGGCCACGAAGGCGCCCAGCGCGATGAACACGCCGTGGCCGAAATTCAGCACGTCCATCAGGCCGAACACCAGCGTCAGGCCCGAGGCGATGATGAAGATGATCATGCCCATGGCCAGGCCCGCCACGGTGAGCGTGAGCCAGGTCGAGCCCGAGCCGATGAAGGGCAGCACCAGCAGCGCCAGCACCGGCACCAGCGCCATGGGCTTCCAGTCGAAATCTTCAAGTCTTCATAGTGGCCAACCCCAGCAGCGAATGCTGCAAGGCCTCGTCCTCGGCCAGCTCCTTCATGGACCCGGCGTGCACGACGACGCCGTTGTCCATCACGGCCACGGTGTCGCCCAGCCGCTTGGCGAAGTTGATGTTCTGCTCCACCAGCAGGATCGTGACGCCGCTGCGCCTTGAGCTGCGCGAAGGCGTCGATCATGTTGTTGATGATCGCGGGCGCCAGGCCCTTGCTGGGCTCGTCGATGATCAGCAGCTCGCGCGGCTCGACGATGGCGCGCGACACGGCCAGCATCTGCTTCTGCCCGCCCGAGAGCTTGCCGGCCGGGTGGTTCCAGAACTTCTCCACCGCCGGGAACAGCGAGAAGATCCACTTCAGGCGCTCCTCGTCCATCTGGCCGGCGTGCTTGGCCCCGCGCGCGGCCAGCAGCATGTTCTCCTTGACGGTGAGGTCGGAGAAGATGCCCATGTTCTCGGGCACGTAGGCGATGTCCATGGACGGCGATCTGCGGCGTGGCGTGCTGCGTGATGTCCTGGCCGTTGAATGCGATGCGGCCCTGCGACGCATGCCACAGGCCCATGATGGTGCGCAGCGTGGTGGTCTTGCCGGCGCCGTTGCGGCCCAGCAGCATGGTGAGCTTGCCGCGCGGCACCGACGAGGTCGACGCCGTGCAGGATGTGATAGGCGCCGATGTGCGTGTGCACGCCTTGCAGAGTGAGCAGGTTCTCGTTCATGGCTGGCCTCCGCCTTGAGGCTGGCGCGCACGCCCAGGTAGGCCTCCTGCACGATCGGCGATGCGATCACCTCGGCCGGCTCGCCGTCGGCCACCAGCGTGCCGTTGTGCAGCACGATGATGCGGTCGGCCAGTTCGCGCACCACGTCCATCTTGTGCTCCACCAGCAGGATGGTCTTGCTCTTGTCGTTCTTGAGCTTGCGGATCAGGTTCGAGGATGACCGGCGCCTCGGCCGCGTTCATGCCGGCGGTCGGTTCGTCGAACATGAAGACCTGCGGTTCCAGCGCCATCAGCAGCGCCACTTCCAGCTTGCGCTGGTCGCCATGCGGCAGGCTCGCCACCAGTTCGTTCTCCTTGTCGGCCAGGGCCACCGCCGCCAGGATCTCGTCGGCGCGCTCGGTCAACGCGCGGTGGTCGCTCCAGATGCTCCACAGGTTCAGCCCGCGCCGGTGCGCGCCCTTCGCGCGTGGCCTGCACGGCCAGGCGCATGTTCTCCAGCACCGTGAGGCGCGGGAACAGGTTGGTGAGCTGGAAGGCGCGGCCCAGCCCGGCGCGGGTGCGCTCCGACGGCGAGAGGCCGGACAGGTCGCGCCCATCGAGCGTCACCGTGTCCGGCGCTCGCCTTGAGCTGGCCCGAGATCAGGTTGAAGTAGGTGGTCTTGCCCGCGCCGTTGGGGCCGACGATGGCGGTGAGCGTGCCCGGCTGGAAAGCGCAGGTCACGGCGTTCACCGCCACGTGGCCGCCGAAGCGGATGGTGAGGTCTTTGGTGGCGAGTAGGCTCATGGTCTCCCGTCTGTCGTTGGGAACAGTGCCGATCACGTGTGATTCGGGGGTTGGGCAAAACAACACGCCGCCCCCGTGTGTCCGGGGGTTCATGACGACGGATCCGACAACCAGGCGCTGGAGCCGGACTCGTGGTCCGGCATGACGCTGGCTATCGCTTGTTGCGGATCGGCACGTTCATCTCCGACGGCTTGATTTCCTTCACGAGGTGAAGGTCGGCCATTGCGCCCTGCCTTGCGCCGGGCGCCACGCGGAAGTGATACATCGACTGCATGGCCTGGTGGTCTTCCTTGCGGAAGGTCATCGTGCCCTTGGGCGTGTCGAAGCTCATGCCTTCCATGGCGGTGATGAGCTTGTCGGTGTTGGTGTCGCCGTTGGTCTTCTTCAGGGCCGTGACGATGGCCATGGCGGCGGAGAAGCCGCCGGCGGTGAAGAAGTCCGGCGGGCTCTTGAAGCTGCTGGTAGTGGTTGGTCACCAGCCACAGGTTGGCCGGGTTCTTGGAGAAGCCGAAGTAGTAGTAGCTCGCGCCTTCCATGCCGGGGAACTGCTTGTAGGCCACCATCGCCGGCAGGATGTTGCCGCCGGTGGCGATCTCGATGCCGTAGCGCTTTTCAGGTCGAGGTCGGCGATCTTGAACGGGTTGCCGGCGCCGGCCCAGACGATCCAGATCACCTTGCGGCCGGGCTGGTCCTTGAGCTTGTCGATCAGGCGCTGGCGCCGGCGGTGAAGTCGGTGGTGTTCGGCGGCAGGTATTCCTCGTGGACGATCTTGGCGTTCTTGACCGACTCCTTGAACGCCTTCACGCCGTCGCGGCCGAACGCATAGTCCTGCGCCAGCGTGGCGATGGTGACGCCCGGCTTGTCCAGGGCCACCGCATTGGAGATGGCGTCCTGCGAGCTGTTGCGGCCGGTGCGGAAGATGTACTTGTTCCACTTGTCGCCGGTGATCGAATCGGCCACGGCCGGCTCGACCAGGAGCACCTTCTTGTATTCCTCGGCCACCGGCAGCATGGCCAGCGCCACGCCCGAAGAGGTCGGGCCGATGGCCAGGTCCACCTTGTCGTCCGAGTACGCGGTAGCCAGCAGCGACTTGCCCAGGTCGGGCTTGCCCTGGTCGTCCTTTTCGATCAGCACGATCTTGCGGCCGTTCACCGTCATGGTGCCGCCGGTCGCGTACTCCAGGCCCATCATCAGCCCGGTCTGCGTCTGCTTGCCATAGGCCTCGAGCGGGCCGGTGCGGCTGTAGACGTGGGCGATCTTGATGTCCTTGGCTTGGGCGAAAGCTTGGGGGAAGGCGAAAGCGGTGGTTGCGAGCGCTGCGAGCGCGACCCAGGTGCGACGTTGCATGGAGTGTCTCCTTTTTAGTAACTACAGATAGCGGTTGAGTACAGCATGGGTCGTGCCAGGTTGTAGCTCGTTGATTTACAAGGGAAAATTTCTGGCGACTCATTGCACTGCCTGATTTTCAGACATGCTAGATCTGTCTGATTTCCAGACAATTGCCTGAAAATCAGACAGTGGTGTCCAGCCGCTCGTAGAGCTTGGCGCGCGAGATTCCCAAGCAGTTTGGCGGCCGCCAGCTTGTTGCCGCCGGTCGACGCCAGTGCGGCGTCTATGGCCTGCCGCTCCAGTTCGGCCACCTGCTCGGCCAGCGGGCGCAGCACCCGGGCCGGCGACCCGGCCAACGGCGTGGGAGCGGCAGGGATGGGCGGGGCAATCTCCTTGATGCCGGATTCGCGCAGCACTTCCTCGAGATGCTGCACCTCGACGTGCTGTGAATCGCTGCGCATCGCCGCCTGCTCCAGCACGTTGCGCAGCTCGCGGATGTTGCCGCGCCAGCTCTGGGCCGACAGCAGCGCGATGGCGTCGGCGCCGAGCTCCGGCGGCGCCGAGCCGCTGCGCAGCGCCATGTCCTCCGCCGAGCACCTCGACCAGCGCCGGGATGTCGGCGCCGCCGCTCGCGCAGCGGCGGCACGCGGATCGGCAGCACGTTCAGCCGGTAATAGAGGTCTTCGCGGAACTTGCCCTCGCGCACCAGCGCCGCGAGGTCGCGCGAGGTAGCGGCGATGACGCGCGCGTCGAAAGCGATCACCTTGTTGGAGCCCAGCGGCTCGATCTCGCCTTCCTGCAAGGCGCGCAGCAGCTTGGGCTGCAGGCTCGGCGGCATGTCGCCGATCTCGTCGAGGAACAGTGTGCCGCCGTCGGCCAGCTTGAACTTGCCGTCGCGGCCCTTGCGATCGGCGCCGGTGTAGGCGCCCGGCGCCACGCCGAAGAATTCCGCTTCCAGCAAGGTGTCGGGCACGGCCGCGATGTTGACGCTGACCAGCGGCCCGGAAGCGCGAGCCGAGGCCGCGTGGATGGCGTGAGCCAGCAGTTCCTTGCCGGTGCCGGTTTCGCCCAGCAGCAGCACCGGGCTGGACGACAGCGCCGCCCGCCTCGCCTGGCGCTTGACCTCCACCGCCGCCGGGCTGCCGCCGACGAAGCTGGCAAGGGTGTATTTGGTGCGGCGCTGGCTCGCCAGTTCACGCCGGGCGTCGTCCAGGTCGCGCTGCAGGTGCGCGAACTTGCTGATCAGCGGCTGCAGCGTGGTTTCGGGATGGTCGAACAGCACGATGCCGATCGCGCCGATCAGCTCGCCGCTCTGTTCGTCCCGCAGCGGCATGCGGCTCACGACGAAAGTGCCGGCCCGGTTGGTCAGCAGGTCGATCAGGATCGGCCTGCCCGGTTTCCAGCACGCGGCGCATCTGCGTGTTGGGCACCACGTCCTCGACCATGTGCCCGACGAACTGATCGACCGACGAGAAACCCAAGCGCCGGCAGGAACCGCTTGTAGCCCTCGTTGACCCAGACGATGCGGCCGGTGCGATCGACCAGGAACATGCCCTGGCTGATGCTGGAGAACACCTGGAACATGGAGCGCGCGGCGAGTTCCAGGATGCTTTGCGCATCGAGTGGCAGCGTTTGAGGGGACGGAAGGCGAGCAGACATCGCAAGCGATGCTACCCGCCCGGCGGCTCACGAATCCGGCTCATGAATCCGGGTTTGCCCGAGGATGAATAAGAAGGACTGACAGGTCGAGCTTGCGCGGCAGATTGGCGAACTCGTTGAGGGCCGCAATAGATCAGGTTTGTGGGACCAAAGGGCAATTGCTGCGAATCAGGCGGGGGCAATACTGGCAGTCCCCGATCATTTCTGGGAGCTCAACATGAAGACCTCACTCCTTTCACTCGCGTTAGTTGCGATCCTCTCAGGCTGCGGTTCGATGCAGCCTCCACTTCCTCGAGCGGCGCGTATGGTGCGGACGCACCGACATGCCAGCGTTCCGTGGGGGCATGGGCCGCGGGGACGACGCTCGTGTCCAGGAAGCCTGCGTGCGGCAGCTCGGCGCCGAGGGCTGCACGCAGTGCCTGTCGACCAAGTAAGCGCTGAGCGGTGCCTGGTTGCGAGCTGTCCTACGCGGCCCCCGCTGCCTCGCGGCGGCGAGACCGGGCCCGGGCCAGCCGGGGCAATACCAGGATGGCGATCACCACCACCAGCAGCGCCAGCGACATCGGGCGCGTGAGGAACACGGTGAAACTCCCCTCCCCGATCGACACCGCATTGCGCAGCTGCGCTTCAGCCAGCGGGCCGAGGATCATGCCGACCACCACCGGCGCCGTGGGGAAGTCGTAGCGCCGCATCAGCACGCCGAACACGCCGATGCCATACAGCAGGACCAGGTCGAAAGTGCTTTGCCGCATGCCATAGGCGCCCACCGTGGCGAAGATCAGGATGCCGGCATAGAGCTGCGGCTTGGGAATCTTCAGCAGCTGGACCCACAGCTTCACCATGGGAAGGTTCAGGATCAGCAGCATCACGTTGCCGATGTACAGCGAAGCGATCAGCGCCCACACCAGGGCGGCGGAACTGCTGAACAGCTGCGGGCCCGGCTGGATGCCGTAGTTCTGGAAGGCCCCCAGCATGATGGCCGTGGTGTTGGAGGTGGGAATGCCCAGCGTCAGCAGCGGGATCAGCGCCGCGGTCACGGTGGCGTTGTTGGCGGCCTCGGGGCCCGCCACGCCTTCGATCGCGCCCTTGGTCCCGAACTCGGCCAGGTTCTCGCCCTTGGCCAGCTTCTTCTCCGTGGCATAGCTGAGGAAGGTGGGGATCTCGGTGCCGCCCGCGGGGATGCAGCCGAAAGGCGCCCCGATGGCGGTTCCGCGCAGCCAGGCCGGAATGGAACGGCGCCAATCGCGCCCTGTCATGTAGACCTTGCTCAGGGGGTTCTGCGCTTCGACCGTGCGGCCTTCGTACATGGCCGCATAGAGCACCTCGGCGACCGCGAACAGGCCGACAGCCACCAGCACGATCTCTATGCCGTCCAGCAATTCCGGCTTGCCCATGGTGTAGCGCGGCTGGCCCGGAAATCTGGTCCAGGCCGATGCAGCCCACCGCCAGCCCGATCAGCAGCGCCGTCGATGCCGCGAAGCGTGCTCTTGCCCAGCACGGCGCTCACCGTGGTGAAGGCCAGCACCATCAGCATGAAGTACTCGGGCGGGCCCAGCTTGACCGCGAATTCGGCCACCACGGGGGCGAACAAGGTCACGATGACCGTGGCGATGGTCCCGGCCACGAAAGACCCGATCGCCGCCGTCGCCAGCGCCGCGCCGGCACGGCCGCTCTTGGCCATCTTGTTGCCTTCCATGGCCGTCACCATGGTGGCCGTCTCGCCCGGCGTGTTCAGCAGGATGGAGGTGGTCGAGCCGCCGTACATCGCGCCGTAATAGATGCCCGCGAAGAAGATCATCGACGACGTGACTTCGACCTTGGCCGTGATGGGCAGCAGCATGGCCACGGCCACCGCGGGCCCGATGCCGGGCAGCACGCCGACGGCGGTGCCGAGCACGCAGCCGACGAAGGCCCACAACAAATTCGCCGGGGTGATCGCGGTGGCGAAGCCCTGCAGGAGTGCGTTCAGGATGTCCATATCAGATCCACCCTGTGCTGGTCAGTCCCGGCAGGTTGATGCCCAGGAATTTCGTGAAGGCCCAATAGACCGGCGCGGCAATGGCGGCGCCCGTGAATGCGTCGATGGCCAGAACGCGCGGGTGGCCGGCGTCCTGCCCGCTCGCGCGCCGCAAGCCCTGCACGGCCAGCACGTAGCAAAGCGTGCAGCTGAGGATGAAGCCGATGGTGGTGATCAGCGCCGCATTGGCCAGCAGACCCGCCGACACCCAGACGAAGGCCGGCCAGTAGGCGTGTTCGGCGCCCGCAGGAGGCATCCATGGCGCGGAAGCCGCCGGTCAGCGCCTCGCGCACGATCATCAGGCCGCAGCCCACCAGCCCCACGGCCACCACCCAGGGCAGGAAATTCGGGCCCACGCCCCCGTAGCCCGCCGCCGATGGAATGATCAGGGCGCCCGCTGCCAGCGCCAGCCCGATCAGGAGAACGCCTGCGCCCACCGCAGTCTGCATCGTCCGAGTTTGTTGTGTCATAGGTTCACCTCGCCACGATGTCACCCGGTTGACCGGACTTCGACGCGAAAAAAAACGCCCGGTCGGACCGGGCGCCGCTGAACATGCCGCGGCGCTGGCGTCAGACCATGCCGGATTTGACCATGGTCGCGCGCAGGCTGGCAAAGTCGTCGTCGACGAACTTCTCGAAGGCCGCGCCCGACAGCACGGCCGGCGTCCAGTTGTTCTTTTCGATCGCTTCGGCCCAGCTCTTGGTCTTCAAGGCCGCCAGCACCATGTCGGTCAGCGCTTGCGCTGCTCGGCCGTGATGCCCGGCGCGCCGTAGACGCCGCGCCAGTTGCCGATCTCGACGTTGATGCCCTGCTCCTTGAGCGTGGGCACGTTGATGCCCTTCAGGCGGGTGCCGGAGGTGACGCCGATGGCCTTCATCTTGCCGGTATTGATGTACTCGGCGAACTCGCTGTAGCCGCTGCCGCCCACCGTGACGTTGCCGCCCAGGATGGCCGCGGTGGCTTCTCCGCCCCCGCGGAAGGCCACGTAGTTGATCTTGGCCGGATCGACGCCCACTTCGCGCGCGATCATGGCCGCGGCGATGTGCTCGGTGGAGCCGCGCGAACCGCCGCCCCACTTGACGCTGCCCGGGTCCTTCTTCAGTTGCGCGACCACGTCGGCCATGGTCTTGTGCGGCGAGTTGGCCGGCAGCACGAACACGTTGTATTCGCTGGTCAGGCGCGCGATCGGCGTGGCCTGGCTGAGGCTGACCGGCGGCTTGCCGGTGATGATGCCGCCCAGCATGACGGCGCCCATCACCATCAGTGCGTTCGGGTCGCCCTTGCTGCCGTTGACGAACTGGGCCAGGCCCAGCGCGCCGGCGGCGCCGCCCTTGTTCTCGTAGTTCACGCTGTCGGCGGCCTTGGCCTCCGTCAGCGCCTTGCCCAGCGCGCGGCCCGTGGTGTCCCAGCCGCCGCCCGGATTGGCGGGGATCATCATCTTGACGGTGGCGGCCGCGCGGGCCGACAGCGGCAAAGCGCCCGCCGCGGCGAGCGCGGCCATGGATTTGAGGAAAGTGTCGCGGCGCATGCTATAGTCTCCTTGAGGTGAATTCTGAACGCTCGCCATCATGCGCCGTCTGCCTGTCATTCGGCTGTCCTCCTGATTGGGGAAACTACTGAACAATCCGGGAGCGGCAGCCTGACCGGCGCTAACCTCGGCAGCTTCATGAAACTGCTGCTCGTCGAAGACGACCCATCGATGCAGGCCACCCTGCAGCGCACGCTGAGCCGCCGCGGCATGGAGGTCACCGCTTGCGGCGACGGCCGCCACGCGCTCGAGCGCTGGCGCAGCGTCGCGCCCGACGTGGTGCTGCTCGACCTCACCCTGCCGGGGCTGGACGGGCTGCAGGTGCTGGAGCAGGCGCGCGCGGCCGGCCTGCGGACGCCGGTGCTGATCCTGACCGCGCGCGGCACCGTGGGCGATCGCGTCATCGGGCTGAACACCGGCGCCGACGACTACCTGCCCAAGCCCTTCGACCTGGACGAGCTCGAGGCGCGCCTTCGCGCGCTGCACCGCCGCCGCCCGTCCAGCGGCCGAGCACGGCGCGACTCGCACAGCGTCGGCGCGCTGCGCTACGACCGCGACAGCGGCGCCATCTACCACCGCGCCCAGGTGCTGGAGCTCACGCCGCGCGAGCTGGCGCTGCTGCAGGCCCTGATGGCCAGGCCGGGCCACGCCGTCAGCCAAGGAACGCCTGTTCGAACTGGTGTTTCCGGGCGAGGCCGATGTGCAGTACGAGGCCGTGGAGGTCGTCGTCTACCGCCTGCGCAAGAAGCTGGCGGACACCGGCGCGACGCTGATGACGCTGCGCGGCCTGGGCTACCTGCTCAAGGCCGGCGCATGAAGCCGTGCGCCGGGCCGTATCGCTGCGCCGCTACCTGCTGCTGGGCATCCTGGTGCCCGTGGGCCTGTTCGTCGCTGATCAATGCCGTCAGCCTGTACCGCCAGACGCTGGCCGCCGTGAACACGGCCTACGACCGCACCCTGCTGGCGTCGGCCAAGTCCATCGGCGAGCAGCTCGACGTGCGAGGGCTACGACGACGCCGCCGAGCTGCGCGCCACCGTGCCCTACGCGGCGCTGGAGGCCTTCGAGGCCGACAACCAGAGCCGCATGTTCTACCGCGTCTCCGACGCTGCGGCGGCGAGATGGTGTCCGGCTTTGGTGAATTGCCGTTCTGGCGCGGCACGCTGCCCGACCGCAGCGCCTATGCGGCGCTGGTCGATTTCTACGACGACGCGCTTCCGCGGCGAGCCGGTGCGCGTCGCGGTGCTGCTGCAGCCCGTGGCCAGCGCGAACGGGCGCGGCATGGCCGTGGTCCAGGTGGCCGAAACGCTGGAGCTGCGCGCAGACGCTCACCCGCAAAATCCTGATCGACACGCTGTGGCGCCAGGCCGTGCTGGTGGCGGTGATCGCCGCTGGTCGCCGTGGTCGTGGTGCAGCGCGCCACGCGGCCGGTGCGCCGGCTCAGCAAGCGAACTGCAGGCCCGCGCCGAGGGCGACCTGACGCCCATCGACGGCCGCGGATGCGCCGCGCGAGCTGCTGCCGCTGCTGGATGCCACCAACCAGGTGATGAGCCGGCTGCAGCACCTGCTGGACAACCAGAAGCGCTTCGTGCGCGACACCTCGCACCAGCTGCGCACGCCGCTGGCGGTGCTCAAGACCCAGGTGCAGTCGGCGCTGCGCGGCGACGTGCGAGCCGCGCCAGGCGCTGCTGGAGATCAGCGACACGGTGGAGCGCGCCACCGATGCTGGCCAACCAGATGCTCTCGCTGGCCAAGGTCGAGCAATTGCGCCAGCAGCCCGATGCGTCGGTGCACTGACTTCGCCGAGGTGGTGCGCTCGGTGGCGCTGGAGCTGTCGCCGCTGATCGCCGACAAGGATCTCGACTTCGAGCATCGCCACCGATGGCCGCGCCGGTGCGCTGCGCACGAGTGGATGCTGCGCGAACTCACGCGCAACCTGCTGCACAACGCCATCAAGCACAGCCCGGCCGGCGGCGCGCTTGTCGGTGCGGGTGATCGCCGACGCCAACTCGGTGGCGCTGACGCTGGCGCGACGACGGGCCCGGCATCCCCGCCGAGCTGCGAGCCCGGCTGTTCCAGCCGTTCTCAGCCGGCAATGCGCGCAGCGGCTCGGGCCTGGGCCTGGCCATCTGCCACGAGATCGTGCGCGCGCTGGGCGGGACGATCAGCCTGGACAACCGTGAAGTCCATGGGCGCACCGAAGGTTTGGATGCGACGGTGCGGCTACCGCTGGCGGACAATGAGGCTTGATGGAAAAACTCCGCATCGACAAGTGGCTTTGGGCCGCCAGGTTCTACAAGACGCGAACGCTCGCCACCGAGGAAATCGGCAAGGGCCGCGTGCAGGTGAACGGCCAGGAGATCAAGCCCGCGCGCGAAGTGAAGGTCGGCGATACGGTTTCGATGCGCCAGGGGCCGGTGAGCCGCATCGTGCGTCGTGCAAGGGGCTGTCGGGCATGCGCGGCCCGGCCCCGGTGGCCCAGCAGCTCTATGAGGAAACGGCCGAAAGCCTGAAGGCGCGCGAACAGGCGGCCGAGCAACGCCGCCTGGCGCCCGAGCCGGCCCACTCGATCGAGCAGGGCCGCCCCACCAAGCGCGGCCGGCGCGAACTCGACGATGTCCGGCGGGATTGGGGGGATCGCTGGAGCGCGTCGGTGGACGGCGACGGGAAGCGCTAGGTGACTTGCCTTTTGACTTGCTCCCTCTCCCGGCTCATTTCAGAGAAAACGGCGGCGTGGCAATCGCAGCGGCTGGAATCACGGCCACCACGGGGGCCAGGCTCACTGAGAAAGTCGGTTGGGCAAAGCACTGTTTGTTGGCGTAGGCCGATCGGATGACGATCGGCGAGACCTGAGCCGCGTCCCCAATGTACAGATAGGTCTGGTTGTCCGTGCCGTCAACGAGGGGTGTAGCGTACTGCGCAAAGCCGAGGGCGAACCCGGAGATGTAGGCCTGGCCCGTGCAGTCGTCACCAGCGTAGTAGACGCCTGTAAAGGGCGCCCAAGTTGCCGCGGCTGCGCTCGCCGGCTGCCCATCACAATAAGGCGGGCCGGACATCGACGCGCACGTGTAATACATCGACGTCGTGTAGGTGATCTTGCCGTTGATCACAAGGATCGCAGCCTGGTTGTCATAGGCCGCAAACGACTTTCCGGTCGCATCCACCCACATGAGCCGCGAAGGGACAGGACCACTGCTGAACTTCGAGCTGGTTGCCTGTTGCGCGGAGGTCGCCCATTGGCGCCACTCACCTTGAAACCCTGAGTGATGTCCGGCAGCTCCGGGTGCTTCGCATTCTGGGCCTGGGCGCCAAACAGGGGCAGAGAAAGAGCGGCCGCGACAAGTACAGCTTTCATGGGAGGTTTCGCTTTCAAAGGAAGCTCCAATCTTTGGAGCTTCGACGCCCGCCCTGCCATGTCTTTTGTCCCGAATTGGCCGAGACAAACGTCCTACCTCAAACAGGAGCTTCGCGAGGGGTGCGGCGCTGCTGCCTGCTCGAGCGTCATGAAATCAATACTGAAAGCCGAGGCTGACTGTCCATCCCTTCACGCTCGGTCCGAAGAGATAGCTTGCCCCCAGCCGTACGCGCGTGGAGTCGAGGTGGGTGATGGATAGAGGTGCCTCGATCCCAACGCCTGTCTGCGCGATCGAGTTGAAACCCAGGGCACTCCGGTTGTCCCCGAAAAAGCCGGCGTACCCGCCGAAAACTACCCAGTGAAGCGGGCGTTCGCCGAACTGCATGCCGGTGGGCGCCACGTGTTCCGCCCGGACCGAGTAGACGCCTGCGTTTTCGTGGAACTTCAGTACCGGGTCCGACTCGTCGAAGCTCGAAATCCAAGACCATGCAAGATGACCGCGGACCCTGACGGTGCGGTCCGGTGTCGCCATCTTCCAATCGAGCCCGAGGTTTGGCGTCACCAGCGATGCCTTGGTCCGCCAATTGAAGAGAAGGCGGTCCAGCAACGGTTGCAGGCTCGTGGCCGCACCCGAGTAGCTTGCGCGATTGTCGAGCTGGGCGACACTGAGATCGAGCGCGGGCTCGAGCGTGAATCCGCTTGCGAGCCGGATCTGACGGCCAAGCCGCCAGTCATGCTGTAGGCCGACCACTTGCTGGATATGCCTCCTGCACCGCCGGGCGGAACATCCACCTGGAAATCGTCGTCCACCTGCAGATGGCCTGCGGAGATCCTCCAATAGAGGTCGGAGTCATTCGAAAGCGCGCGCCAGCGAGACTCGAAGGGAACACGCAGGACATCGATCGACGGCCGCGTGTCGCCGCCCGTGAGCTCGTAGTGAGCTGCACTGATGTCCGGCGTGGCCGCAAGGTTCAGCAGTTGGGCATACCCGGGACCCAACCGGGCATTGGCGATAGTGCTGCGTATGGACTGCGCCGCGGCAGGCACCGCAAGGGCAATGGAAAGGGTGCGATACAGGTGCTGCGAATCGCGATGAGCATGGCTGCGCGCTAGTCACCGATGCGGCTCCAGGGCAAGACGACGCGGAGACGATGAAACCCTCTTAGGCAGCATGGCGCAATAGTATCCCGTGCGGGATAGGCGTGGGGTCGAAAAGACCGTGCCGGCAGCTGTTTGCTTCAGTCCGGTTTGAACTTCGAGCTGAACTTGCGCGCGTCGGCCTCCAACTCGAAAGTGACCAATTGCCCGTTTTTGCCATCAGCGAGCCGATGCGCCGCGAACAGGCTGTACTTCCCCTGCAGGTAGAAG
Source organism: uncultured beta proteobacterium (assembly GCA_963722025.1). Lineage (GTDB taxonomy): Bacteria > Pseudomonadota > Gammaproteobacteria > Burkholderiales > Burkholderiaceae_C > Ramlibacter. The sequence goes on along the minus strand of CAVRNE010000023.1, from coordinate 1,480 downwards.
CTGGGCAGGTCAATAAGGGCAAAAGGATGCGGCACGAACACCTCGTGCAGAAAGACCTCTCGGTGCTGATTGCGCGGCGATGGAAAGAGCTTGTACTCGGGCGTCGTGAAGGCAGCTTCTGGCATTCCGCGAGCTTAGCCCAGAGCGGACCCTTCGAGCCAGCCGTCGACTGCCGAGCGACAATCCGGTCATGTCGATCGAACAACACCCGAACTACACCGCCGAGCAGGCCCTCGCCCGCCTGAAGGAAGGAAACGAACGCTTCGTGAACGGCCAGGCCCGCTTCCCGACGGGTGCAGAAGGAAGTCCTGGGCGGACCTCGCAAAGTCCCCTATTGCCTTACATCAGGCGCGATCTTCGGGCCCTGTCAGGTCGATCGTGGGCATTGTCGATGAAATTCAGGGGCGCACCGGCGAGCTCTTCGCGGTCGATGTCATCGACGGTAGGCACGTGCAACGCGTAGAAGCGGCCGCCCAGCTGCGGCCACTCACCCGTGGCATACAGCCGAGTCCCGCATGCAAGCAGAAGCGGTAGCTGAGGCCCGGTGCGACCGCCCGGGAGGCACCCATTGATAGCTGCCAAGCTGGTCCTCGCCCGCAACCAGCTTGAACGCGTCCCCTCGCACGAAGAGGAACCACGCACGCGCTTTGCTGCAGATGGAGCAGTTGCACCGGTTGGTGCCGGCGGAAAGGTCGAACTCGGCCTCGTAGCGTACCGCCTGGCAGTGACAGCTTCCGTGATACCACCGATGAGTCATCGCATTCTCCGAGTGGTTGCAATTCAAGATCGGTATCCTGACAGATTCGATCTCGAAAATGCAACTGGTCTAGAATCGACAGCATGCGACAAGACAATCGATCGACATGTCCGATCAGCACCGCGCTTGAGGTCGTGGGCGATCGCTGGACGCTCCTGGTGATCCGCGAGATCCGATGTTCGCGGGCAAGCGCCACTTCCGCCGACTCCTGCAGTCGGAGGAAGCCATCTCGAGCAACGTGCTGGCGGATCGACTCAATTTGCTCGTCGAGAACGGGCTCGTCCGGCGCGAGGACGATCCGAGCCACGCCCAGAAAGCCATCTACAGCTTGACCGAGCAAGGGCTCGACCTGCTGTCGGTACTGATAGCGATGAGCGCATGGGCCCAGAAGTACCATCCAGAGTCGCGCAGACCCGAAGCAGTGGACCTCGTCGGTCGCAGCCCCAGATCGTTCGAGCGACTGCGAGCCCAGCTTCGAGAGGAACACGGCATCTGAGCTGCGCAGGCGCTTTCATCGGTCGGGAGGCCGCGCTGTCGAACCAACGCGGTGTCACCCGACTTCCGCTCATGGCCCGAAAAAGCGGCCCCTACGTCGACAGCGCCTTCATTGCGGGACCAAGCCGGCCGCCTTCACGAGTTCCGCGTGCAGCTTGATGTCCCGCGCGATGGTCTTGCTGCAGCTCTTCAGGTGTACTGGTGCCAGTTCGATACCGCTCTCGGCGA
>CAVRNE010000022.1:0-5545 GCA_963722025.1 uncultured beta proteobacterium | reverse complement strand
ATTTGCATCGCCCAGCGCGATCTCCGCGACAGGCTCCTCGGTCGAGGGGTCGATGACAGAGCTTCGGGCCTGCCCGTGAGGCACCACCCACTCACCATCGATGAACACGCGGTCCAGACGGCCGGCGCTCCTGAGGCGTTCGACAATCAACGCGCCATCCACCAGGGCGGAGGGTGTGGGCAATTGCGCAAGTGAGGTCATGGGGCGAAGCTTCGGAATGACTCGATTTGCCGAAGTATGGGAAGGTCGATCCATGCGGTCAAATACAAGTTTTAGGGACATTCATACAATGTTGATATGAGCTGCCACAGCAGACTGAAGGAGGTGGGCGGCGCCTGACGTGGGCCTGCGGTCTACCGAGGCTTCATATCAATCCTGAATGGACGACCCTTGATCTTTTATTGGACTGCATGGATCCGTTTTCCGATATCGTATCAGACGGGGCCAGCTCGGGCCCGTAGGAAAGGATGACCGGCATGACGCAGGATATTTACATCGTGGATGTGCCCGGGGCGGCACCACCGGGAGGCCACTACAGCCACGGCGCAAGCTACGGCGACCTGCTTTTCGTCTCCGGCCAACTTGGGATCCGGCAAGACGGTTCCCACACAGCGGACTGCGATTTCGAAGTGCAGGCGCGGCAGGCGCTGCAGAACGTGCTCGCCGTGCTCGAAGCCGCTGGCTCGGGTCCGCAGGACGTGCTGAAGGTGACTGCCTATATCGTGGACGTAGGCAACTGGCCGGGGCCTGAACAAGGTCTACGCCGAAGTCATGGGACAGGCCCGGCCGGCGCGCGCCGTGGTTCCGGTGCCGGCGCTGCACTACGGCTATCTCATCGAAATCGACGCCGTCGCCGTGCGACGCAAGAAGGAAACCGCATGAACCTCGCCTCGACCGCAATCACAGCCGATCCCGCGGCCACCGCAGCCGATGCCGTACGCCTGCGCCCGTTCGAGCCAGGCGACTTGCCGGCGGCGCACGCAATGTCCAGCGCCTTGAAGTGGCCGCATCGGATCGAAGACTGGCAGTTCGCGCTGTCGCTCGGTCAAGGCGTGGTCGCCGAACGCGACGGGAAAGTACTGGGCACGGCACTGTCCTGGAATTGGGGCGCGAACTACGCGACCATCGGGCTCGTGATCGTCGCGACCGAGCTGCAGGGACAGCGCATCGGCAACCGCATGATGTCGGCCTTGCTCGATCGCCTGGCTGCGCGAAATGTGCTGCTGCACGCGACGGTGGCAGGGCGCGGCCTGTATGAGCGCCTGGGATTTGTCACCACGGGCGAGATCGAGCAGCACCAGGGCATGCTTGCGTCCCTGCCGGCGCTGGCGGGGCGCGAGGGCGACCGCCTGCGGCCGCTGGCAGCTGCGGACGTCGAATCCCTGATCGCGATAGACGCCCGCGGTGCGGGCATGCCCCGCGGCGAGCTGCTTCGCCGGTTGTTCGCCCAGGAGAAGACCGTCGTCCTCGAGCGTGGCGGCCAGCTCGCCGGCTTCGCCGTGCTTCGCCGCTACGGCCACGGCCATGCCGTCGGGCCGGTGGCGGCGCCCGATGTCGATGCGGCACGCCTGCTGATTGCGGATTGCTGCCGTCACGCCGAGGGGTTCTGCGCGTCGACGTGGACGCCACGAGTGGCTTGCCGCAATGGCTGGAGAGCCTGGGGCTGCCGCGCACCGGCGGTGTGAACATCATGGTCCGCGGCCGCGTGCCGGAGCGCGGGCCCGCTCACGGCGGCTGGGCGCTGGTCACCCAGGCGATCGGCTGACCTTCTTGCGCGCGGTGTTTTCGGGGCCGCCCGCCACGATGCGCACGGCCTCGAGGAAGTCTGCGACGAGCGCCTGCGCCGGCTGCTGGCGGGCACGCACCACGTGGCATTCGAAGTGGATCGCCGGCTCGAACGCCAGCGCATGCACGCCCGCGAGCGCAAGCTCACTGAGCATCGCCGGATTCACGATGCTGACGCCCAGGCCCCGCGCCACCATCGCGCAGGCCGCCGTGGCCAGCGAAGTCTCTATCTCCAGCCTGCGCACCTCGGGCTCGAAGGCGCGGTCTATGGCCGCGCGCATCACGTCCGGAGGCGCGAACGATATGAACGACTCGCCGGCCAGGTCCGAAGGACCGACCTTGCGCTTGCGCGCCAGCCGGTGCCCCCGCGGCACGATGCACACGGCGCGCTCCGAATGCACGAGCTCGGTGTCGACCTCCTGCGGCAGCGCGACGTAGCCGGCCAGGCCGAGCTCGTAATACCCGGACGACACCCACTTGCAGATGGTCGCGGAGTCGGCCGTGTGGACCACGACCGGCACGCGCGGGCGCAGTCCGCGAAAGACTTGCAGGATGCGCGGCACCGGGCTGATGCTGATGCCGGGTGATACGGCGATGCGCAAGCCTTCGACTCCCAGCGTGCGGATGCGGTCCGCTGCGTCGCCGATGGACTGCAGGCCCACGTAGACGCGATCCACCTCCTTCAGCAGCGCATGCGCTTCAGGCGTGGGGACCACGCGCTGCCCGACACGTTCGAATAGCTGCAGTTGCGTCTCGCGCTGCAGCAGGGCGATGGCGCGGCTCACGTTTGGCTGCGACGTGTGCAGCTGCGTCGCGGCAAGCGTCATCGAGCCTGTGTGCATCACGGCGCGAAAGCACTCGATCTGGCGGTAGTTCATATCAGCATTGTATTAATAGCGGCGAAACATGTATTTGACTGCATAAAGGCGCGTTCCGATACTGCGTATCCCAGTACCCCTATGAAAGCAATCAACACCATGAACGCGCCTGTGCGCCGTTTCGTGCGGCTCGGCGAAATCGAGCGCCGCGAGATCCGAGTCTGGATCGACGGCCGACCCACCAAAGCACTCGAGGGCGACACGCTGCTCGTCGCTCTGCTGTCGAACACGGGCCACCTGCGCCACTCCGAGTTCTCGGACGGCGTGCGGTCCGGCTTCTGCCTGATGGGTGCGTGCCAGGACTGCTGGGTGCGCGACGAGCAAGGGCAGCGGCTGCGCGCCTGCAGCACGCCCGCCCACGACGGCATGCGCATCCTCACTTCCGCACAGGAGGCCGAATGGGCCAACCTCGCATAGTCATCGTCGGCGCAGGCCCTGCCGGCGTTCGTGCCGCGCAAGCGCTGGTCGAGATGGGCATCCGCCCCGTCGTGGTGGACGAGAGCCGGCGCGACGGGGGCCAGATCTACCGCCGCCAGCCGGAGGGATTCAAGCGTCCCTACACGAAGCTGTACGGCAGCGAAGCGGACAAGGCCGAAGCCCTGCACCGCAGCTTCGAGCTCCTGCGGGACCGGATCGACTGGCGCGCCGAGACGCTGGCGTGGCACGTCGAGCCCAATCGGCTGCACGTGGTCCAGGCCGGCCAGGCCCAGGTACTGCCCTTCGACGCGCTGATCGTCTGCAGCGGAGCCACCGACCGGCTGATGCCGGTGCCGGGCTGGGACCTGGCCGGCTGCTACAGCCTGGGCGCCGCGCAGATCTCCCTCAAGTCGCAGGCGTGCTCGATCGGCCAGCGCGTCGTGTTCATGGGAACCGGCCCCCTGCTCTACCTCGTCGCGTCCCAGTACGTGGCCGCCGGCGCGCAGGTGGAGGCGGTTCTCGACACTTCTGCCTTGTCGCTGCGCGTGCGCGCACTGCCCCGGCTCGCCGCCCGGCCCGCAGTCCTGCTGAACGGCTTGAAGCTCGTTGCGTCCCTGCGGTTGGCGGGTGTGCGCTTGATGACCGGGGTCAAACCCGCCGTGATCACCGGCTCGCCCCGGGACGGCGTGACCGGCGTGCGCGTGCGCGACGGGCGCGGACGCGAACACGCCTTCGAATGCGATGCCGTGGCACTGGGCTACCACCTTCGCTCCGAAGCTCAGCTCGCCGACATCGCCAAGTGCGAATTCCACTTCGACGCGGCATCGCGCCAATGGCTTCCGCGCATCGATGAGGATGGTCGCAGCAGCGTCCGTGGGATCTACCTGGCGGGCGACGGCGTGCGCCTGGCCGGCGCGGACGGCGCGGAAGCCGCTGGGCGCCTGGCCGCACTGGCGTGCCTGGCGGACCTGGGCATGCCTTCCAGCCAACCGGAAGTTGCCGAACTGCGCGCCAAGCTGCGGACCATGGAGCGCTTCCGCCAAGGCCTGTTGCAGGCGTTTCCGTGGCCGCACGAAGCAGCGGCCGAGCTGCCGGACAGCACCGTTGTCTGCCGCTGCGAAGTCATCACCGCGGGCGAGCTGCGCACGACCGTGAGCGAGCTCGGCGCGTGCGAGATCAACCGCGCGAAGGCCTTGTGCCGGGTCGGCATGGGGCGTTGCCAGGGCCGCTACTGCGGACACGCGGCCGCCGAGATCATGGCGCATGCCGCCGAGATTCCGGTGGAGCAAGTCGGCCGCATCCGCAGCCAAGGCCCGGTCAAGCCCTTCCCCATGTCCGCGATCAGCCGTCGGAGGTGCCGCAATGAGCAACAAGCAACTGGCCGCCGACGTCGTGATCGTTGGAGGCGGCATCGTGGGCGCGGCCAGCGCCTTCTTTCTGCGCAAGCGCGGCCTCTCGGTCGTGCTGCTGGAACGCGGCCTGGTGGGCCAGCAGGCGAGCGGCGTGAGCTTCGCCAACGTGCGACGGCAGGGCCGATTCCTGCCGCAGCTGCCGCTGGCACACCGCTCGCGCGACATCTGGGGGCGGCTGCCGGAGTTGATCGGGCACGATGCGGAGTTCATCGTGACCGGCCACATCCGGGTGGTATACGACGAGAAGAGCGTTGCCACCATCGAGAAATACGCGGCAGACGCGCGGCCCTGGGGACTCGACCTGGAGATCCTGAGCCAGGCCGAAATTCGCAAGCGCTTTCCGTTCCTGGGCCCCGACGTGATTGCCGGTTCGTTCTCGCCGAACGACGGCCATGCCAACCCACGCTTGGCCGCTCCGGCGTTCGGCCGTGCGGCCCGCAAAGCCGGCGCAACGGTACTGGAGAACTGCGAGGTGGTGGACATCCACAAGGACACGCTCGACTTCCGCGTGACGGCGAAGGACGGCACGACCGTGACGGCCCCCGTCGCGCTGGTCTGCGCAGGCGCCTGGGCCGGCAAGCTCAGCGCGGCCTTCGGCGAGCCGGTGCCGATGGAGACGCACGGTCCCATCATGGGCGTGACCGAACCGGTGCCCTATGGCATCGTGCCGGTGGTCGGCGTCACGAGCTCCAATCCCGCCGAGATCATGTACTTCCGCCAGGTCAAGCGCGGCAACATCGTGTTCGGCGGCAGCATGCGCGGCAAGGCGTATCTGGACGAACGCCGTGCGCAGCCCAGGCCCGACTTCACGCTGCAGCAGTTGCCGCACCTGCGGCGCATCGCGCCGGCCCTGTCGAATGTCCACGTCCTGCGGACTTGGAGCGGGGTCGAAGGCTACTTCGCCGACGACTTGCCAGTCATTGGCCCGAGCCAGCGGGTGAGAGGCCTCTACTACGCCTTCGGATTCTGCGGTCATGGCTTCCAGACGGGCCCCGGCGTGGGCGACGTGATGGCCGAACTCATCGACCGGGGTACGACCACCATCGACCTGGA
>CAVRNE010000021.1:0-12500 GCA_963722025.1 uncultured beta proteobacterium | reverse complement strand
CCTGAGACGACAGAGTTGAAATTCCACGCCACGTGAGCCTTCACTGGCCAGGGCCGCCAACTCTCGGGGTGTGGTTCGGCCAGCGGTTGTGTGTCGGGAAAGGCTGCTCCAGAAATGGCGCGCCGCTCTGGGCAGTGCTCGACGAGGGAATTTGAAACTCAGTCTCGCGGCTCAACTCGATCACCCGTCCAATCAGTTTGTTTGCCGAATCGCACTCTTTCTTTGCCGGCCGGCCGCACAACAACTCAGTATTAGCCATTTTGTCGTGCCACCCCTGGTTTTTCCGGTCCAAAGCAACCCAGAAGTAGCCGACGCCAAGTGGGATAGCAGAGACAAAATAACCGAGGTATCTGATCACCGCGCTGGAGGTGCTTCGAGGCAAGCCAGTATCGGCGTCAACTACTCGCGCCGACATTGCTAACTTTCCTGGAGTCGCAGATTTGTAGACCCAGAAGACAATCACGGCGCCCGCCGGGAGCACGAAGTTGATCACAACGTCAGCAAACCCCATCACAGAACCTTCCGGGCGGAGCACTGACTTGGCCATACACGGCGTAGGTCAGCGGAAGGGTAAACAGCAGTTGAAGAAGCACGTCAATGAATGCGGCGCCGGTTCGAGGCCAAAAACCGACGTATTCGAGGTTGTATCTCGAAGTCGTGTCTCTGGAATGCCCTGGTTGAGTAGCTGGACTGTAGCGCGTTGTCGACTACATCGTTCGCAAGCAGCTAGCAAGGCAACGTACGCGCTGGGGGAGCTTCGTCGCCTGGAGCGTCGTTCGGCGCCGGAGCCCAACCTTCATAAGGCAGTTTCCCATGCCGTACGTGCAGCGGGGCTGACGTTGCAGAAGGCGGGTGGATGGGATCAAGTTCTTTGGCTGCTCCGGCGTAAATCAAGCGTTGGCCTAATCCGAGTGTGGCGGCTTTGACGAGCATGGCGTGTCACCAAGGCAATGTCGGTGGTGGATAGGCCGCGGTGCCAGAAAAGAATCGTCTCGGTGTCGTTTTCACGCCCTGGTTTGTGCCCGGCAACGACTTCCAGCCAAGCTCGGCGTGCAGGTTGTGCTCGCCCAAGCGGTCGCTCTCAACGTGGGGACGCAGCGAACCGTAGGGCAGCCCTTTGCGGCATTGGCCCCAGTCATCGACCAGCATCTTGCTCATGATGTCGGTCAGCGAGAGTTCGACCGCGCTCCCAGTTCCGTAGGGCATGACCAGCGCGCCGGGCTTGATCCACTCGGTTTTCAGCAGGGGGGTAGGCGCTGCCCAGGCGCGAGGCTTCAACAACGATGTCCGCGCCGCGCACGCAAGATTCCCAATCGGCGGTGACGGTGACCGGTTTGCCCAAGTCTTTGGATAGGCGCGCAGCAAAGGCTTCTGGCTCTCGGGTCGGCGCGAATGGACACGGATTTCATCAAAGTTAAACAGGTGATCGAGCAGCCGCACGTTCCAGTACGAGGTGCCGCGTGCGCCAATGTGGCCTAGCACTTTGCTGTTCTTGCGTGCCAGATATTTGGCGCCCAGGGCAGTGACTGCGCCGGTGCGCATGTCGGTAATCGCGGTGGCGTCGACGATGGCCAGGGGCTTTCCGGTTTCGGGATCAAACAGGTTGAACAGCGCCATCTCGGAGGGCAGATTTTGCTTGTAGTTATCAACAAAATCACTCACCACTTTAACGCCAGCAAGGTGCAGCGGCTTGATGTAGCCGCGCAGCACGTTGAAGTGGCCTTTGTCAGACGATTCGGGCACGAGGTGCATCCTTGGCTCGATGACGACTTCTTTGTTGCCCTGCGCAAGCAAGGCCATTTCGACGGCGGCGAGGATTTCGTCGTTGGTCAGCGCCAGCGCGGCAACATCGGGGCCGTTCAGGTAGCTGATTTCGATTTTTGGCACTTGGGGCATGAAATTGCTTCTTTCAATGAATAGGTGATTACTGATCAATTACTGAGCCGGCTTGATGTTCGCTGCGCGCATGATGTCGCCCCATTTTTTTGATTCAGTCAGAATCATGGCGCTGAACTCTTGCGGGCTGCTGCGCCACGGGCGTAACGCCTAGAGCGGCGAATTTCTGACGCACATCGGTCATCTTCAGCACTTCGGAAATGTCCTGGTGTAGTTTGTTGATGATCGGCTTCGGTACGGCTTTGGGCGCGACGATGCCATACCAGAGGTACATCAAAGCCGGGAAAACCGCTCTCGGCCACGGTCGGCACATCGGGCAATTGACTCAATCGGCTGGGGCCCGCCACGGCCAACACGCGCAGCTTGCCGCTTTGGATGTGGGGCAGCGAAATTGCGGAAGCGACGAACATCGAAAAAGCGTGCCACCCATCACATCATTCATTGCCAGCGCCATCGCGTTATAAGGCACATGCAGCAGATGTGTCCCAGCCATTTGGTTGAGCAGCTCTCCCGCCAGGTGAGGGCCAGTGCCCGTGCCGGGCGAGCCGAAGCTCATCTTCACACCGCTTTGCCTGGCGCGGCTGATGAATTCACCGAATCCTTGACTGGAACCTTGGCATTGACAACCAGCAAATTCGGGGATTCGCCCAGCACGGTGATCGGTGCAATGTCGCGTTTCACGTCAAAGCTCAAATTGGAGAAGAGTGTTGGGTTCACGGTGAGATTGCCCGCCGGTGCCAGGTTAGCGTGTAGCCATCAGCGGGCGCATGGATGCCTGCCGTCATGCCGATGTTGCCGGACGCGCCTGGCTTGTTGTCGATAACGACCGGCACGCCCCATTTTTCGGATAGTTTTTGGCCCACGATGCGCGGCAGGGCGTCAGCCACGCCAGCCGGCCCAAATGGCACGATGATGCGTACGGCTTTGTTGGGGTAGGTTGGGCTGACGTTGATTCTGAGCGTGCGCGGCATGTTCAGGCCCACACAGGACAATGGCAGGGCCAGTGCCAGGAAAGTCCGGCTAATCGAGACTGGAAAATATGATGAATTACGCATAAATCTCTTGAATGGTTGATGTGAAATGAAGGCTAGTGGGGCTGGTGGGGCCGAGGTCGGACGCTTCTCGTCAGCACGTAAGTTGCTGCCATCGACACGAAAGCGACTGCCCAGGCGTAACGCATGCCCGGGTGCAGGCAGCGCACCAGGGTGATGGGTCTCCCCAGGTGTACTAGGCGCCGGAAGAGATTCGCCTCAGACTGTCGCAAGGCCGCATTCGGCCATAACGCCGTGCGTTTTCTGTTGCTGCAAGCTCGGCCTGCGCAGCGGCTCGAAGGGCACGGGCACGACCTGCTGGTCGTATAGGCTCGGCCGGTGAAGGTGTTGAAAACTGCCGTCATCGCGAATTCCCTCCTGGTTCGGGCGACGGGTTCCCTGGCACGGCCATGACAGGGTCGCCCACCTGGATAGCGCCCCCGGTGACCACCCGCGCCGTCATGCCGCCATGCCCGCGCATGGCTGCGTAACCGCCGGGACCGATCTCGGCCTCCATGCGCGAGCACGGCTGGCAGGGACCGACGATTTCCAGCACCGCATCGCCCACGCGAACCTGGGCGGTCCGCAGTGCGACCAGATTGATGCCGGACACCACCAGGTTGCGGCGCAGGCGAACGGGATCGACCGAGGCCACGCGCGCGAGTTGCGCGATGACGGGCAGGTGCTCCGCCTGAATGAGCGTGACCTGCCGCGTGGACAGCTCGGCTTCGCCGCGTTGGCCGAGGCGATCGTCCGCGAGGCCGATGCCCGCCAGCGCCTCGGTGCTCTCGACGAGCCGCGCCGGATCGCGAGGCGCGCCGCGCACGATAACGGCCTCGACGCGGCCCGCGATGTGGGGCGGCCCATCAGGTCGCGGATCGTCTTCATGGGTCGCGCGGGGAGCCATGCGCCTGGGCAGCTTCCAGTGCAGCCGGACGTAGTGGCAGCTGTACCCGCCGGGGTTTTGCAGGAGGTAGTCCTGGTGCTCGGGTTCAGCTTCCCAGAATGCTCCAGCTGGGACGACCTCGGTGACGACCGGCCCGGGCCACAGTTTCGAGGCGTCGACGTCGGCGATCGTGTCCTGCGCGATGCGCTGCTGCTCTTCGCTCGTGTAGAAGATGGCGGAGCGGTAGCTGCTGCCCACGTCATCTTCCTGGCGATTGCGCGTGCTGGGGTCGTGGATCTGAAAGAAGAACTCGAGAATCCGGCGGTAGCTTATGCGGTCGGGTCGAAGAAGATCTCGACGGCCTCGGCATGGAAACCATGGTTGTAGTACGTGGCGTTCGCAATCGTGCCACCCGTGTAACCCACCCGCGTGGACACCACGCCTTCTTGCTTTCCGAAGAGGTCCTGCATGCCCCAGAAGCAGCCACCCGCTAAAACGGCGCGTTCTTGATTCATCGAAAGCCCTTCGGCTGGTCGAGCCGTTGCTGCAGGTCCTGCGTGAGCAGGCGGGTGAGCTTGACGCCGGCGACGTCCTGGGTAGCGACACCGGTGACGACGCTTCGACACGGCGCGGTTGTTGAACGAGGGTGGTCATCGAGGGATTACAGCCCGCTGCGCTTGCCCGTGGCGGCGATGGCGAGCAGGCCTGTCGCCCTGAGAACCTTGTTCTTCAAGAGTCCGGTCATGTTCGATCCTTGGTGGAATGCAGAAGACGACTGTCGCCCCTGCAGGTGCCCGGGAAACCCCCCATTGGTCGCAGATTTTCCTGCGCTTGCGGCCTAGGCCGCCGCGACCGCCACGTCGTTCGACAACTCGGATTACGTGACCATCGTGATCAACAACTACCGCTGGCGCCGGAGCCTGGCGCCGGGCTTTCCGCAGTACGAGGCGTATGAAAAGCGGCTCGCCACGCTGCCGGTGATCACCGTGCCCACGATCACCATGGACGGCGACTCGGACAGGGTCGTGCCGGATCGCTATCGCGTGAAGGCTGCTGAGCTCTTCAGGAGTGGCGACCCTTTCAGTCTGAAAGGCTCTTACCGCGACTTGCGCAGAAGGGCGGCCGTCGAGAACTTCGACGAGGGCGGGGAAGCGCCAACTTCACTCGTGAGGAGGACTACAACGTCTTCGAGGAATCGGTGTCATTGCCCAGCCTGTCTTTTCCGTCATCTTCGAGCTGTCAAGGGCTGCTGTTTACCTAGAAGGTTAATGCGCGCCACATGCACATCAGGCGGCCTGATCAGCGAAAATCACGGCATGGCAAAGAAAGACATGGCCGCACCCGCGGCGCTCACCGAAGTTTTCGTAATTCAGGACGAGGAGCTGCTCACTCCCAAGGAAAAGGAGCAGGAACTCAAGGCGCATCTCGAGGATCTTGCCAAACTGCGTTGGATGCAGTCCACTCCTGAGCAGCTGACCAGCCGGATCCCGGTGTCGGTCTTCGCGATGGGCGACCTGGTCGCCAACGGCTAGGGGTCCGCGCCCTTGTTCGCGGCAGTCCAGCGCGCAGTATCCTTAGCGTCTTTGGACCGGTAGAGCACTTCACAGCCTTCCTGGTCCGGCCACTGGGATTGCCGGGGCGATGACCATGCCGTAGAACGGCATGCAAATGCCCGTGAGAACCTCTCGCGTCTCGCCAAAGATCATGGCAAGCGGCAAGCTCACCGCGTGGCCTTCATGATGAACATGAGCACAGGGGAACGGACTTTCAGTTCGGGTGCGAGCGCGTAAGGGGTCATAGGAGGGCGGTGGTTGGCGTCTGGAGGGAGGCTGCGGCCGCTTCACCGTTTCAGCAGGGGTGGGTAGCCTTCGACGAAGACCCAGTCGGTCTTTTTCGCCGGGCTGTGGCAGCCAATGCAGTCGTTCTTGTAGTGCTTGGTCGTGGTCTTGGCGGGCGAACCTTTATCGAACCAGGCCCAGCCCCAGCCGTCGCCCCAGAGCGGGTTGCCGGCGAAGCGGGCCTTGTCGTCCTTAACCATCACGAACCAGCCCTTGAGTGTCTCGGCACGGCTCACCGTCCCGGTCGTCATGGGGGCGGTCACGACCTCGAAGACCTCCTTGATGAGGACCGCGTCATGCGGGAACTTGCCCGTCTCCCGGTATGCCCCGATGGTTCCCGGGGAGGCGTAGACGGCGTGCATCTCGGCGGGCTGTTTCGCCGGGTCGGCGGCGACGGCCCAGGTGCCGATGAACTCGTACAGGGTCCGGTAGTCGTCGGGCACGCTCATGTTTCCCTTGGCGTCTACCACTGGCGTGATCTTCGGCGACGACCGCTTGGCGAGCAACGCGGGGGACGGCGACCGCCGCCAGCAGCGCGAGCAGCGCGAGCAGGCCTGTCGCCCCGAGAACCTTATTCCTTAAGAGTCCGGTCATGTTCGATCCTTGGTGGAATGCAAAAGGCGACTGTCGCCCCTCAAACTGCCCGGGGAATCCCCCATTGGTCGCAGACTTTCCTGTGCTCGCGGCCTAGGCCGCCGCGTGCGAGGCGAATCGCGGGGAGGAACTGCCGCGACAGCTCGGTCATGAGCTCCGCGTTCTGACGGTAGGTGACGCGTTCATGGCGAAGTGGCAAGGGGTGCGACCCGCACGGCGGAGGGCATACCAAGGTCCAATATCGCGGCCACCCGGGTCGCCATAGGCTACGATGATCCGCCGCGAGGAGCTCAGTCCGCATGCCACTTCTGTTCTCATACGGCACTCTCCAACAAGAGAATGTGCAGCTGTCTACGTTCGGCCGAGTGCTGTGCGGCCAGCAGGACCAACTTGTCGGCTTCGAGAAATCTCTAGTGACGATAGAGGATCCGCAGGTCATAGCCACAAGCGGAAAAACACATCATCCTATCGTCAAGTTCAACGGTAGCGATGACAGCCGCGTTGATGGAACAGTCTTCGAGATCACAGACGAAGAGCTAGCCAATGCGGATCGATATGAGGTTGCATCATACAAGCGAGTAGCTGCCATGCTCGCTTCGGGAAAGCGGGCATGGATCTACGTTGATGCACGCTTTTCCGGAGCGCCTGCATGCCCTTGAGTGAATCGGTCTACCGCGACTTCGAATCGACGGCTACACCGGCCAGCCGCCTCCCAGTGCCTTGTAGACCCCCACGAGCGAGGTGGCTGCCGCCGTCTGGGCTTGGGCCAGCTGGTCGCGCGCGGACAGCATCTCGCGTTCGGCATCGAGCACGGACAGGAAGTCGCTCACACCAACAGTGAAGCGCTCGCGTGCGATCAGCGCGGCGTTCTCCGCGGCGCGAGCGGCGTCAAAGAGATGCTCGGCCTGCCGCTGGCTGCGTGTGTAGCTTGCCAGCGACCCTTCGGTCTCTTCGAGCGCCGTCAGCACCGTACGTTCATAGACGAGCATGGCGGCGTCGCCGCGGGCGTCTGCGGCGGCGATCTGGGCGCGTCTGCGGCCGAAGTCGAGCAGGTTCCAGACCAGCTGCGCACCCAGGTTGTAGGCGAAGGACGCGCCATCGCCGAGGTTGCCCAGGCTCGATGCGTTCTGCCCGATCGTGCCGCCGAGGGTGATGCGCGGGAAAAGCTCACCGCGCGCGACGCCCGACCCGCGCCGCCGCAGCGGCGGCTTGCTGTTCCGCTGCTCTGATGTCGGGGCGGCGGCGCAGCAGGCTCTCGGGCGAGCCGATGCCGCCGAGGGCCACGCTCTTGAGTCCCGGCAAGGGCTTCGGCGCGCTCAGCTCGGCGTCGAAGGCCGTGGGCGGCTCGCCGCACAGCCCGCTCAGGCGATAGCGTGCGCGCAGCACCGCCGCCTCCAGCGCCGGCACGCTGGCTGCGGTGGATTGCACCAGGACGCGCGCGCGCTCGGCGTCGAAGGCCGTGCCGCGTCCCGCTTCCTGCCGAGCCTCCACCAGCTCCAGCACCGCCCGCTGGGTCTCCAGCGATGCGTGGGCCACGCGCAGCCGCTCCTGCAGCCCGCGCAGCTCGAAATAGGTGCGCGCCACTTCGGCGCTCACGCTCAGGTGGACGAACTGCAGTCCCGCCTCGGTGGCCAGCACGTCGGCCCCGGCGGCGCGGCTCTCGTCGCCCAGGCGCCCGAACAGGTCGGCTTCCCAGGTCACGTCGAAACCCACCGCGTAGGTCTTGTCGGTTTGAGGGTTCCCCGCGGCGTTGCGGGCCCGCGTGCGTCCCGCGCCCCCCACCACATCGACGCTCGGCAGCAATTGCGCGTCGGCGAAGCGCGCCAGCGCGCGCGCCTCGCGCAGGTTCGCGCTGGCGATGCGAAGGTCCGTGTTGGCCTCGAGCGCGCGCGCCACCAGGGCGTCGAGTTGCTCGTCCTGGAAGCCGCGCCAGAACTCCGCCGCAGGCTCAGCCTGCGCTGCTTCGTCGGGCTGGTTGGCAAAGCCGGTGGTCAGCGGCGGCTCGTAGAGCTTGTACTTGGGGGCGTTGGAGCAGGCCGCCAGCAATGCAACGGCGGCCAGGGTGGTCAGGGTCTTCATTTCGCACCATCCGTCTGCTGCGGCAAGGCGTCGTCCACGCCCGGGTGGAAGGGGTGGGCGGCTGCATCGATCTCGTGGCGCAGGTCTGCCGCATGGGCGCGCTTCTTCTCGGTGCTCTTGCGCAACAGCACGTAGAACAGCGGCGTGAGGAAGATGCCGAACAAGGTGACCCCGACCATCCCGGAGAACACCGCGATCCCCATGGCGCGGCGCATCTCGCTGCCCGCGCCGGTGCCCAGGATCAGCGGGATCACGCCGGCACAGAAGGCGATCGAGGTCATCAGGATCGGGCGCAGGCGCAGCCGGCAGGCCTCGATCACGGCTTCGACCATCGGCTTGCCGCGCTCTTCGAGCTCCTTGGCGAACTCGACGATGAGGATCGCGTTCTTGCAGGCCAGGCCCACCAGCACCACCAGGGCCACCTGGGTGAACAAGTTCAGGTCGCCCACCTGGTCGAAGGGTGGCAGGTGCGACAGCCATACGCCGAACAGGGCCGACAGGACGCACATCGGCACGATCAGGACGATCGACAAGGGCAGGCTCCAGCTCTCGTACTGCGCGGCCAGCACCAGGATCACCAGCACCACCGACAGCATCAGCACGATGGCCAGCGTCGGCACCTTGATGTCCGTGCCCGGAATGCCCACGTCGCGCGTGAGCCGGTCCTGGTAGGTCAGCTCCGTCCACTCGTAGGTCATGCCGCGCGGCAGGTTCTTCAGCAGGCGCTCGATCTCGGCTTCGGCCTGCGCCGCTGGAGAAACCCGGCTTGGGCGCACCATTGATGTCGGCCGAAGGGAAGCCGTTGTAGCGCGTCACGCGGGTCGGGCCGAAGGTCGGCTCGACCTGCATCAGCGCGCCCAGCGGCACCATCTCGCCGCGGCCGTTGCGCGTCTTCAGGTCGACGATGTCCTGCGCCTGCGTCCGGTAGGGCGTGTCGGCCTGGACGATCACCTGGTAGGTCTTGCCGAAGCGGTTGAAGTCGTTGACGTAGAGCGAGCCGAGATTGATCTGCAGCGTGTCGTAGATGTCCTGCAGCGCCACGCCCATCTGCTTGGCCTTCGTGCGGTCGACGTTGGCGTAGAGCTGCGGCACGTTGATGTCGTAGTTGGAGTAGGGCGTGCCGATGCTGGAGGCGGGGTCGGCGTAGATGGGCCCGAGCGTGTTCCGGACGGCCCCGAACAGCGCCTGCTCGCCCTGGCCGCCGCGGTCCTGCACCTGGATCTTGAAGCCGCCGGCATTGCCCAGGCCGTCCACGGCAGGCGGCGGCACGACGAACATACGCGCGCCCTGGATGGACTGGATCTCCTTGTTGACACGGGCCAGGATGGCGTCCTTCGAGAGTTCGCGCGACTTGCGCTCCTCGAAGGGGGCGAGCAGGTAGAACACCAGGCCTTCGTTGGGCGCGGCAGAAAAGCCGGCGATCGACAGGCCGGGGTAGCTCGTCGCGCCCACGATGCCCGGCACCTTGAGCGCGATGTCGGTCATCTCGCGAAGGACCTTTTCGGTGCGCTCCAGCGTGGCGCCGGCGGGCAGCTGCGCGATGCCGATCAGATATTGCTTGTCGGGCGCCGGAACGAAGCCGCTCGGCAGGCGCGTGATCAGCACTGCGGTACGCCGCCAGCAGCAGGGCGTAGACGGCGAGGGCCATCGACTTTCGCTTGAGCAAGCCGGTGACTCCGCGGCTGTAGCTTTCGCTTCCGCGGTGGAAGAAGCCGTTGAACCAGCGGAAGAAGCGGCCGAACAGCTTGTCCATCACGCGCATCACGGCGTCTTTGGGCGCGTCGTGCGGGCGCAGCAGGATGGCCGCGAGCGCCGGCGACAGGGTGAGCGAGTTGATGGCCGAGATCACGGTGGAGATCGCGATCGTCGCCGCGAACTGCTTGTAGAACTGTCCCGACAGGCCCGGCACCAAGGTGAGCGGAATGAACACCGCGCACAGCACCAGCGCGATCGCGACGATGGGGCCGCTGACCTCCCGCATGGCCTTGACCGCGGCGTCGTGCGGCGTCAGCCCGTCTTCCAGGTTGCGCTCGACGTTCTCCACCACCACGATCGCATCGTCGACCACGATGCCGATGGCCAGCACCAGGCCGAACAGGGTGAGCGTGTTGATCGAGTAGCCGAGGGCCAGCAGCACGGCGAAAGTGCCGACGATCGACACCGGAACGGCCAGCAGCGGGATGATCGAGGCGCGCCAGGTCTGCAGGAACACCACCACCACCAGCACCACCAGCAGCACCGCCTCGATGAGGGTGTGCACGACCTTGTCGATGGAGGTCTGGACGAAGCGCGTGGGGTCGTAGACGATGTCGTAGTCCACCCCCTGCGGAAAGTCGGCCTTCAGCCGCTCCATGGTGGCGCGCACCTGCTTGGAGATCTCGAGCGCGTTGGAGCCCGGGGCCTGGAAGATCCCGATGGCCGCGGCTTCCTTGTTGTTGATCAGGCTGCCGATCGCATAGGAGTTGGAGTTGATCTCGACGCGCCCCACGTCGCGGATGCGCACCAGCGCGCCGGTGGCCGGATCGGTGCGCACGATGATGTCGGCGAACTCCTCCTCGGTCATCAGGCGGCCCTGGGTGTTGACCGCGAGCTGGAAGTCCGTGCCCTTGGGCGAGGGCGGCGCACCCACCACGCCGGCGGCCACCTGGACGTTCTGCTCGCGCACGGCCGCCACCACGTCACCGGCGGTCATGTCGCGGCCGGCGAGCTTTTGCGGGTCCAGCCAGATGCGCATGGCGTAGTCGCCGCCGCCGAAGAAGCTCACCGAACCCATGCCCGGAATGCGCAGCAGCTCGTCGCGCACCTGCTGGTGGGCGTAGTTGCGCAGGTAGAGCGAGTCGTGGCTTTCGTCCGGGCTGACCATGTGCACCACCATGGTCAGGTTGGGAGACTGCTTCTCGGTGGTCACGCCGATCTGGCGCACGATCTCGGGCAGGCGGGGCAAGGCGCGATTGATGCGGTTCTGCACCGCGGTCTCGGCCTGCTCGGGGTCGGTGCCGATGCGGAAGGTGACCGTCAGCGTCAGCGAGCCGTCGGCGGTGGCCTGGCTCTCGTAGTAGAGCATGTCGTCCACGCCGTTGATCTGCTCCTCCAGCGGCGTGGCGACGGTCTCGGAGACGACGCGTGGGTTGGCGCCGGGGAACTGCGCGCGCACGACCACCTGCGGCGGCGCCACGTCGGGGTATTCGGAGATCGGCAGCTGGAAGATCGCCAGCAGCCCGACCAGGAAGATGAAGATCGACAGCACTGCGGCGAAGCGCGGGCGCTCGATGAAGAAGCGTGAGATGTCCATGGGGTACGTCTCAGTTCTGCGCCACGGCGGAGGCAGCGCCTTGCGCGGCGGGGGCAGCCGGGGGCAAGGGCATGCCCTTGTCGTCCACGGCGAGCAGCTGCGGCGTCACCGGCGCACCGGGGAAGGCGCGCAGCAAGCCATCCACGACCACCCGCTCGCCGGGCTTGACGCCCTCGACCACGCGCATGCCTTCGATCAGCGCGCCGGGCTTGACCTCGCGTGGCTGCACGATGTTGTCCGGGCCGACGACGAGCACCATCTTGCGCGTCTGGTCCGTCGTGATGGCGCGCTCGGCCACCAGCGTGGCCTGATAGCTGCCGCTGCCGATCAGCTTGACGCGCGCGAACAGGCCCGGCGTGAAGTGGCCTTGCCGGTTGTCGAATACCGCGCGGCCGCGGATCGTGGCCGTGGCCGGGTTGAGCCGGTTGTCGACGAAGTCCAGGTGTCCCTTGTGCGGAAAGCCTTCCTCGTTGGCCAGCCCCATCATCACCGGGTTGGGCTCATCGCGCCCGGAGGGCCGGGTTCCGTCGCGTGCCGCCTTCGCGTACTTGAGGTATATCGCCTCGCTGGCGTCGAAGTAGGCATAGACCTTGTCGCTCGACACCAGCGTCGTGAGCACGGGATCGCCCACGCTGACCAGGTTGCCCGGCGTGATGTTGGCGCGCGAGGTGCGGCCCGACACCGGTGCCGTGATGCGCGTGAATTCAAGGTTCAGCCGGGCCTGGGTCAGCGCGGCCTCGGCGGCCTGGATGCCGGACTGCGCGTTGCGCGCACCGGCGCGCAACTGGTCGACCTCCTGCTGACTGACGCCCTGGATCCGAATCAGCTTCTCGGCGCGCGCCAGGTCACTCTTGCTCAGCTCGGCCTGGGTGTGTGCAGCGACC
>CAVRNE010000020.1:0-10336 GCA_963722025.1 uncultured beta proteobacterium | reverse complement strand
CTGGCCGTTCTTCCAGGCTGCGAGCAGCTTGTCGTAGGCGATGGTCTCGCCCTTCGGCTTCTCGTTGGCCAGCTTGGCCCAAGGAGCGCTCTTGTCGCTCAGGTACTTGGCCGGGTCGCCCTTGGGATTGAGCTTGGGCGCGCACTTGGCCATGCCGGCGCGCTCGAGGCGGCCCAGGACCTGGTCCATCTCATCGGCCAGTGTGTCCATCGCGCCCTGCGGTGTCTTCTCACCGGTCACGGCCTGGGCCACGTTCTTCCACCACAGCTGTGCCAGCTTCGGGTAGTCAGGCACGTTGGTGCCGGTCGGGCTCCATGCCACGCGCGCCGGGCTGCGGTAGAACTCCACCAGGCCACCGAGCTTGGGCGCCATGTCGGTCATGGCCTTGCTCTGGATGTCGCTTTCGCGGATGGGGGTCAGGCCCACCAGCGTCTTCTTCAGCGAAGTCGTCTTGGCGGTGATGAACTGCGCATAGAGCCAGGCCGCTGCCGTCTTGTTCTCGTCGTGGTTGGCAAAGAAGGTCCAGCTGCCGACGTCCTGGTAGCCGTTCTGCATGCCCTGCTTCCAGTACGGGCCGTTCGGGCCGGGCGCCATGCGCCACTTGGGCGTGCCGTCGGCGTTGACCACCGGCAGGCCGGGCTTGGTCATGTCGGCGGTGAAGGCCGTGTACCAGAAGATCTGCTGGGCGATCTGGCCTTGCGCGGGAACCGGGCCGGCTTCGCCGAAGGTCATGCCGGTGGCTTCCTTGGGCGCGTACTTCTTCATCCAGTCCACGTACTTGGTCAGCGCGTAAACGGCCGCGGGCGAATTGGTCGCGCCGCCGCGTGCCACGGAGGCGCCGACCGGCGTGCACTTGTCGGCTGCCACGCGAATGCCCCATTCGTCGATCGGCAGGCCGTTGGGCGTGCCGATATCGGCGGTGCCGGCCATCGACAGCCAGGCGTCGGTGAAGCGCCAGCCCAGCGACGGGTCCTTCTTGCCGTAGTCCATGTGGCCGTAGATCGGCTTGCCGTCGATGGTCTTCACGTCGTTGGTGAAGAAGTCGGCGATGTCTTCGTAGGCCGACCAGTTCAGCGGCACGCCCAGGTCGTAGCCGTACTTGGCCTTGAATTTCTGCTGGAGGTCCGGGCGCGCGAACAGGTCGGCGCGGAACCAGTACAGGTTGGCGAACTGCTGGTCGGGCAGCTGGTACAGCTTGCCGTCGGGCGCGGTGGTGAACTTGGTGCCGATGAAGTCCTTCAGGTCCAGCCCGGGGTTGGTGTATTCCTTGCCCTTGCCCGCCATGTAGTCGGTCAGGTTCATCACCTTGCCGTAACGGTAGTGCGTGCCGATCAGGTCGGAGTCGGAGATCCAGCCGTCATAGATGGACTTGCCCGACTGCATGGAGGTCTGCAGCTTCTCGACCACGTCGCCTTCCTGGATCAGGTCGTGCTTGACCTTGATGCCGGTGATCTCCTCGAAGGCCCTGGCCATCGTCTTGGATTCGTATTCATGGGTGGTGATGGTCTCCGATACCACCGAGATTTCCTTCACCCCCTTGGCCTGAGCTTCTTGGCCGCGTCGATGAACCATTTCATCTCGGCCATCTGCTGGTCCTTGGACAAGGTGGACGGCTGGAATTCGCTGTCGACCCACTTCTTGGCCGCGGCCTCGTCGGCCCAGGCCTGGCCGGCAACGGCCAGTGCGGCGGCGATCGCCAGCGCGGTGTATTTGAGCTTCATGTCTTCTCCTTGGTGGTTGACTTGGTGGTTGAATGAAAACTACCCGCGGCGCATGATTAGCGCCAGAACGGCCATGGACACCACGAAACTGATCCAGATGCTGGGTTCCTGCTCCAGTCCGAACCACGTGGTGAATTTGCCTGCCAACCCGATGAAGGCCAGGTTGATATAGCCCGCGGTGAGCAGGCCGATGAAGAGCCGGTCGCCGCGGGTGGTGGCGATCGGCAGGAACCCTTTGCGCATCGTGGTGGGGGACTTGAGCTCCCACACGGTCATGCCTGCGAGCATCAGCCCTATGCAGGTGAAAAAAACCGCTACCGGCGTGGTCCAGACCATCCAGTCGAACATAAATACCCAGTTCTTAATAAGTTGAGGACAGAGCTAAAGATCTGTCCCGCAATCAAACACGACCCATCGCGAAACCCTTCGCGATGTAGTTGCGAACAAACCAGATGACGATGGCGCCGGGCACGATGGTGAGCACGCCGGCGGCGGCCAGCGTCGCCCAGTCCATGCCGGAGGCCGAGACGGTGCGGGTCATCGTTGCCACGATCGGCTTGGCATTGACGCTGGTCAGCGTGCGCGCCAGCAGCAGCTCCACCCAGCTGAACATGAAGCAGAAGAACGCGGCCACGCCCACGCCGGCCTTGATCAGCGGCAGGAAGATCGTCACGAAAAAGCGCGGGAAGGAGTAGCCGTCGATGTAGGCCGTCTCGTCGATCTCGCGCGGGATGCCGCTCATGAAGCCTTCCAGGATCCACACCGCCAGCGGCACGTTGAACAGCAGGTGCGCCAGGGCCACGGCGATGTGCGTGTCCATCAGGCCCACGGTGGTGTACAGCTGGAAGAAGGGCAGCAGGAACACCGCCGGCGGCGTCATGCGGTTGGTGAGCAGCCAGAAGAACACATGCTTGTCGCCCAGGAAGCTGTAGCGCGAGAACGCGTAGGCCGCGGGCAGGGCCACCGTGATCGAGATGACGGTGTTGATCGCCACGTAGATCAGGCTGTTGATGTAGCCGGAGTACCAGGACACATCGGTGAAGATGGTCCTGTAGTTCTGCCAGGTGAATTCCT
Organism: uncultured beta proteobacterium; assembly: GCA_963722025.1. Classification (GTDB taxonomy): domain Bacteria; phylum Pseudomonadota; class Gammaproteobacteria; order Burkholderiales; family Burkholderiaceae_C; genus Ramlibacter. Next base: position 7,541 of record CAVRNE010000020.1, on the reverse strand, counting down.
GCGGGAAGAACGAGAAGCTGGAGAGGATCTCGTTGTTGGTCTTGAAGCTCATGTTGACCATCCAGTAGATGGGCAGGAGCGCGAAGACGATGTAGGCGATGAGGAACAGCGTTTTCACCGGGAACTTCGCCTTCCTCTCTGGGCAGAGGCTTGGCGTGAGGGGCGGACGGAGTGCCCTCACCCCGGCCCTCTCCCAGAGGGAGAGGGAGCGAAGCCCGCTGTGCGATGATGCGTGTTCATGGCGTCGGCTCCTTCTTCTCCTGCGTGCCGACGCGCTGCATCCAGTTGTAGAGGATGAAGCACAGCAGCAGGATGATGAGGAAATAGATCAGCGAGAAGGCGGCGGCCGGGCCCAGGTCGAACTGGCCCACTGCTTTCTGCGTGAGGAATTGCGAGAGGAAGGTGGTGGAGTTGCCCGGGCCGCCGCCGGTGAGGACGAAGGGCTCGGTGTAGATCATGAAGCTGTCCATGAAGCGCAGCAGCACCGCGATCATCAGCACGCCGCGCATCTTGGGCAGCTGGATGTAGCGGAACACGGCCAGCTTGCTGGCGCCGTCGATGCGGGCGGCCTGGTAGTAGGCGTCGGGAATCGAGCGCAGGCCGGCGAAGCAGAGCAGGGCGACCAGCGGGGTCCAGTGCCATACGTCCATCGCCAGCACGGTGATCCAGGCGTCGCGGGCGTTGCCCGTGTAGCTGTAGTTGATGCCCAGCCATTGCAGCCCGGCGCCCAGCAGGCCGATGTCGGCGCGGCCGTAGATCTGCCAGATGGTGCCGACCACGTTCCACGGGATCAGCAGCGACAGCGCAACGAGCACCAGCACCAGCGAGGCCTTCCAGCCTTGCGCCGGCATGGACAGCGCCAGCGCGATGCCCAGCGGGATTTCCACGGCGAGCACGGCCAGCGAGAACGTGAGCTGGCGCCACAGCGCGGCATGCAGGTCTTCGTCGCGCATCACCGAGGCGAACCATTCGGTGCCGACGAACACGCGCCGTCTCGGGCGAGATGATGTCCTGCACCGAGTAGTTGACGACGGTCATCAGGGGCAGGATGGCCGAGAAGGCCACGCAAAGAAGCACCGGCAGGATCAGCAGCCAGGCTTTCTGGTTAACAGGCTTCGTGGTCATGGTGCTCCCCACGTTTGGGGCCAAGGCGGGCTCGCTCTGCCCCCACTGCCGCTCTCCCCCGAGGAGGTGAGAGTGATCCGGTCGTGCTCATTCAACGAGCTCCTCATTCTTGTAAAAGCAGGTGTGCTCGCCGAGCAACTGCAGCCAGACGGTGTCGCCGGGCTGTGGCCTTTGCGTCTCGGGTGCGAGCCGGGCCTTGACCGGCTGGCCCGCGATGGTGGCGGTGAGCATCAGGTAGGTGCCGATGTCCTGCAGCTGGGTGACCTGGGCCGGGAGGGCGCCCGGCGTATCGGGTTCCACGGCCTTCACGTATTCGGGGCGCAGGCCCAGCTTGATGTCGCCATCCGGCAGGGGCCGCGTCGCAGCCACCGACAGCGTGGTGCCGGCGATGCGCAGTTCGCCGGGCGACGCCTGCGCCGGCAGGAAGTTCATGCCGGGCGAGCCGATGAAATGCCCGACGAAGGTGTGCTGCGGCCGCTCGAACAGCGCATCCGCGCTGCCCATCTGCACCGCCCGGCCGCGCGTCATCACCACCACCTGCTCGGCGAAGGTGAGGGCCTCGACCTGGTCGTGCGTCACGTAGATCAGCGTCAGCTTGAGCTCATGGTGAATCTGCTTGAGCTTGCGGCGCAGCTGCCACTTGAGGTGCGGATCGATCACCGTCAGCGGCTCGTCGAACAGTACCGCCGATACGTCGGGCCGCACCAGGCCGCGGCCCAGCGAGATCTTCTGCTTGGCGTCGGCGGCGAGCCCGGCGGCGCGATGGTTCAGCTGGCCGGAGAGTTCCAGCATCTCGGCGATCTCGCCCACGCGCTTGGCGATCTGCTGCTGCGGCACCTTGCGGTTGCGCAAGGGAAAGGCCAGGTTCTCGGCCACGGTCATGGTGTCGTAGATCACCGGGAACTGGAACACCTGGGCGATGTTGCGCTCCTGCGGGCTGGCGTGCGTGACGTCCTGGCCGTCGAACTTCACGCTGCCTTGCGAGGGCGCCAACAGGCCCGAGATGATGTTGAGCATGGTGGTCTTGCCGCAGCCCGAGGGACCGAGCAGGGCATAGGCGCCGCCATCCTTGAACGACATCGTCAAAGGCAGCAGCGCGTAGTCGCTGTCTTCGCGCGGATTGGGCTTGTAGGCGTGGGCCAGGTCGAGGTCGATGCGGGCCATCAGCGACTGGCTCCCTCTCTCTTTCTCCGGGCGCCACCAGCAGCACGCCGGCGGAATCGAATACATAAACCTGCGTCGGATTGAGGTACAGCGTGATCGCCGCGCCCAGGGCGAAGTAGTGCACGCCGGTCAGCTGCGCCACCACTTCACCCACCGGCGTCTCCACGTGGACGAAGGTGTCGGAGCCGGAAATCTCGGCCAGTTCCACCGTGCCTTGCAGGGCCACGTCGCCTTCGCGCTGTTGCACCCGCAAGGAGCCGGCGCGCACGCCGATGGTGAGCGACTTGGACGCAGCGGCCGGCAAGGGGATGGACAGCTCGGGTCCCGAGGATATGGCCCCCACGGGCTCCGCCCTGCCCCCCGAGGGGGCGTGCTTGTCTTGGGGCGGCCCGGCGACAAGCAACTTGACGCCCAGGCTGGCGGCCTCGGCGGAGACCAGGTTCATCGGCGGGTCGCTGAAAGCGCGTGCCACGCGCAGCGACTTGGGTGCATGGAACACTTCCGCCGTGGGCCCGTATTGCAGCAGCTCACCGGCGTCGAGCACCGCGGTGTAGCCGCCCAGCAGCAGGGCTTCGCCCGGCTCGGTGGTGGCGTAGATCACGGTGGAGTCGCCGGCCGCAAAGAGCTGGGTCAGTTCGTCGCGCAGTTCCTCGCGCAGCTTGTAGTCCAGGTTCACCAGCGGCTCGTCCAGCAGCATCAGCGGCGCCTGCTTGGCCAGTGCGCGGGCCAGGGCCACGCGTTGCTGCTGCCCGCCCGAGAGCTCCGCGGGCAGGCGGTCCAGGAACATGTCGATGTGCAGGCGGGCCGCCAGGTCACGCACACGCTGCGCAATGTTCTTCTCGCCGCGCAGCTTCATCGGCGAGGCGATGTTGTCCGCCACCTTGAGCGAGGGGTAGTTGATGAACTGCTGGTAGACCATGGCTACGTTGCGCTCGCGCACCGGCACGCCGGTCACGTCGCGGCCGTCCACCTGCACCCGGCCGAGGCTGGGTTTGTCCAGGCCCGCCATGATTCGCATCAGGCTGGTCTTGCCGGCCTGCGTGGCGCCGAGCAGCACGGTGACGGCGCGCGGGTGCGGCGCCAGGCTCATCTCATACAGCCAGTCCTCAGCGCCGACCTTCTTGCTGATTCCATCCAGGGCCAGCTGCATCACGCTACCTTTTTCATTTGGGTTTCCTTGTTTTCCATCCAGCCCGCGACTTCGTCGCGTTGCTGCGCCGTGTAGTGCAAGCCCAGCTTGCTGCGCCGCCACAGCACGTCGTCGGCGCCGCACGCCCACTCGCTGCGCTGCAGGTAATCGAGCTCGGCCTCGTACAGGCCCGGCGCCACCTCGGCGCCCATGCCGGCGCGCCGATGGGGCGAGCACTTGATCGATGCGGCTGCCGTAAGCGCGCGCCATTCGTCGCAGCGGTGACTCAGCCATCCAGGGGTAGCGCTTGTGCGCCTCCACCAGGAAGCGATCGAAGTCGGTGTCGGGCCGTTGCGCCGGGCCGATCCAGTCCGAGAAGTCGCCGCCGGGCAGCACTGCGCGCTCGGTCCACGCGCTGCGGGCTTCGCCCAGCATGCGCCCGACCTGGTCGGCCGCTTCTTCGGCCAGTTTGCGAAACGTCGTGATCTTGCCGCCCCAGATGGACAGCAGCGGCGCTGCTTCGGTGTTGCATTCCAGCAGGTAATCGCGGGTGACGGCGGACGGGTCGCCCGACGCGTCGTCCAGCAGCGGGCGCACGCCGGAGTAGCTCCAGACCACTTCGGACGGATGGACGGGGCGCTTGAAGTAGCGGCTGGCCTGTTCGCACAGGTATTGGGTTTCCTGCGCATCGATGCGCGCGTTGCGGGGTTCGCCCTGCAGTTCCACATCGGTCGTGCCGATCAGCGTGAACTTGCCCTCGTAGGGGATCGCAAAAATGATCCGCTTGTCGGGGTTCTGGAACAGGTAGGCGTGGTCATGCTCGAAGCGCTGTGCCACCACGATGTGGCTGCCCTTGATCAGGCGCAGGCTGCGGCTGGCGAGCATCTCGCCGTGCGAAGCGCGCGCCTGCTGCCGAAGGAAGGATTCGGCCCAGGGACCGGCCGCGTTGACCAGGGCGCGGGCGCGAATCTGGCGCGCCTGTCCGCCCTGCGGCTGCAGCGTCACATCCCAGCCCTGGGCGCTGCGCTGCGCCGACACGCAGCGGGTGCGGGTGTGGATGCTGGCCCCGCGCGCCTGGGCGTCGAGCGCGGCGAGCACCACCAGGCGGGCGTCATCGACCCAGCCGTCGGAATACACGAACGCCCGCCCCAGATGCGGCTGCAGGCATTGGCCCAACTCGTGCCCGCGCAAATCCACGCTGGTGCTGCCCGGAAGCACCTCGCGCCTGGCGAGATGGTCGTAGAGGAACAGGCCGGCGCGAATCATCCAGGCCGGGCGCATGGAAGGATCGTGCGGCATGACGAAGCGCAGCGGCCTGATGATGTGGGGCGCGCTGCGCATCAGCACTTCGCGCTCCTGCAAGGCCTTGCGCACCAGGGAGTACTCGTAGTACTCCAGGTAGCGCAGGCCGCCGTGAATCAGCTTGGTGGAGGCCGACGAAGTGTGCGATGCCAGGTCGTCCTGCTCGCAAAGCGTGACGCGCCAGCCGCGGCCCGCCAGGTCGCGGGCGATGCCGGCGCCGTTGATGCCGCCGCCGACCACGAGGACGTCGCAGTCGAATTCGCTCAAAAGCGCGCCGGGATCATTGGAAGTGGCCGGCGCGGTCGTACCATTGGTTGGGTGAGACACGGGGAACCTAGGTGAAATGTATCAAGGTGTGTTTCGTATCTTTTCTAGTTTGGTTCGTTTTTGCGCGTTTGCACTAAGAGTTTTCCCTAAATTAGGTTCCTTTCCGTTCGAACTAATCTCGGATGACCCGCTGCGTCCAACGAAAAACCAAGTGAATTCAAATCCCAGGCAGCTCACGCTGCTCGATGTCGTCAGAGTCCGCGGCTCGATAACGGTGGAGGAACTCGCCGACAAACTGGGCGTGACCCTGCAGACGGTGCGCCGGGACGTGCAGCGCCTGTCCGAGTCAGGCCTCCTGACCCGGTTTCATGGCGGCGTGCGCGTCCCCAGCTCCACGGTCGAGAACATCGCGTACCCGCAGCGTGAGAGCCTGAACGCGGCCGGCAAGGCGGCCATCGCCCGTGCCGTTGCCGGCCAGGTCCCGAACGACTGCTCCCTGATCATCAACATCGGCACGACCACCGAGGCCATAGCCCGCGCACTGCTTCGCCACACGGGGCTGCGAGTGCTCACCAACGACCTCAATGTCGCCGCCATCCTCAGCAGCAACCCGCAATGCGAAGTGATCGTGGTCGGCGGCGTGGTGCGCACGCGCGATCGCGGAATCATCGGCGAGGCGGCCGTGGACTTCATCCGCCAGTTCAAGGTGGACATCGCCCTGATCGGCATCTCGGGCATAGAGGCCGACGGCTCCCTGCGCGACTTCGACTACCGCGAGGTCAAGGTGGCGCAGACCATCATCGAGCATTCGCGCGAGGTCTGGCTGGCGGCCGACCACAGCAAATTCAATCGCCCGGCCATGGTGGAACTCGCGCGCCTGTCGCAGATCGACCGCCTGTTCACGGACGCTGCGCCGCCCGAGCCATTTCCCCAGTTGCTGGCCGACGCCGATGTGCAGTGCGCTGACGTAGCGCCAGTCCGGACTGACTCGATGCAGCAGCGGCCGCAAAGCCAGCCGAAACGAAACAGCCGTATGACTTACCTTCTTGCCCTCGACCAGGGAACCTCCAGCTCACGCAGCATCGTCTTCGACCAGCAGGGCCAAGTGGTGGCGCTGGCCCAGCAGGAGCTGCCGCAGATCTATCCGCAGCCCGGCTGGGTCGAGCATGACCCGATGGAGATCTGGCGAACCCAGCTGGCGACGGCCAGGGAAGCCTTGAGCAAGGCAAAGCTGAAGGCAGGCGACATCCGGGCGTTGGGCATCACCAACCAGCGCGAGACCACGGTGCTGTGGAACCGCAAGACGGGGCAGCCGGTCCATCACGCGATCGTGTGGCAGGACCGCCGCGCCGAGCCCACCTGCGCGCAACTGCGCGAGCAGGGCCTGGCGCCGATGATCCAGTCGAAGACGGGCCTGCTCATCGACGCCTATTTCTCGGGCACCAAGCTCAAATGGCTGCTGGACCACGTGCCGCAGGCGCGCGAACAGGCGCAGCGCGGCGAACTGGCCTTCGGCACGGTGGATAGCTGGCTGCTGTGGCAGCTCACCGAAGGCGCGTTGCACGCGACCGACGTGACCAATGCCTCGCGCACCATGCTGTTCAACGTGCACAAGAACGAGTGGGATGCCGAGCTGCTCAAGCTGCTGGACATCCCGATCGAGCTGATGCCCAAGGTGCTGCCTTCCAGTGCCGCTTACGGCGAAACCCGGCCTTCGCTGCTGGGTGCGGCGATCGCGATCGGCGGCGTGGCCGGCGACCAGCAGAGCGCGCTGTTCGGCCAGGCCTGCTTCAAGGAAGGCATGGCCAAGAACACCTATGGCACGGGCTGCTTCATGCTGATGCACACCGGCGCCAAATTCCAGACCTCGTCCAACGGCCTGCTGACCACCAGTCGCGGCGCAGGTCAGCGCGCGCACCGAGTTCGCCACCGAAGGCAGCGTGTTCGTGGGCGGCGCGGTGGTGCAATGGCTGCGCGACGGCCTGCGCGCCATCAAGGGCAGTGGCGAAGTGCAATCGCTGGCCGCGAGCGTGCCCGACTCCGGCGGCGTGATGATGGTGCCGGCTTTCACGGGCCTGGGCGCGCCTTACTGGAAGCCCGATGCGCGCGGCATGATCACCGGCCTGACGCGCGGCACCACGGTGGCGCACATCGCCCGCGCGGCGCTGGAGAGCATCGCCTACCAGAGCAGCGCCTTGCTGCAGGCCATGAGCCGCGATGCGGTGGCCGCCGGCGCGGCGCCGGTGAGCGAGCTGCGGGTCGATGGCGGCGCCTGCGTCAACGACCTGCTGATGCAATTCCAGGCCGACCTGCTGGGCATTCCGGTGGTGCGGCCGGCCGTGACCGAGACCACGGCGCTGGGCGCGGCCTACCTGGCGGGCCTGTCCAGCGGCGTCTACAAGAGCACCGACGAACTCTCGGCGCTGTGGAAGGCCGAGCGGCGCTTCCTGCCGACGCTGGGCTCCGATCGGGCTGCCGAACTGATGGCGCGATGGGAGCACGCGGTGCGGCAGGCGACGCTGGCCTGACCGCGGGAAAGCGCGGGTTTTCGGCG
>CAVRNE010000019.1:0-36100 GCA_963722025.1 uncultured beta proteobacterium | reverse complement strand
GAGCAGACCTTCGACCTTGAGCGCCTCCTGCACCGCCGGCCGGGCCGCCACCCGTTCGTGGTTTGCCAGGACATTGGCGAACGGAGCAAGCTCCACATTGAGCGGCTTTGCCCAGCGGGTGACCGCATATAGGTAGCCGTCGGCGACGCTGAAATGCTCACCCATCAGGTACTGCTTGCCCGCCAGTTCACCGTCGAGCCAGAGATAGCGCACGGCCAGGCGGTCGCGATAGATCTTCCTGGCTTCCTCGGGCATGGCCGGGTTGAACATCGGCGAAAAGCTCCGGTGGAGTTCGGTGCCGATGAAGGACAGCCACTCCTGCAGGCGGTAACGCAGTAGTGTGCCGTTGGCCGGTGCGAGGTTCTTGACCGGCGCCTGATCGGCGATGTACTGCACGATGGCCGGCCCCTCGCGCAGTCGTGTGCCGTCGTCGAGTTCGAGCAAGGGGACGTAGCCGAGCGGATTGAGGGCGTAGTAATTCGAGCCATCGGGCAGTTTGTGGGTCTTGATGCTGGCCAGCACGGGCTCGAAAGCCAGGTCGGCTTCGCGCAGGGCGATGTGGGGAGAGAGGGAGCTGGCGCCGGGCGAGTAGTAGAGCTTCATTGCAGATCCTCCGCTGGTAGTGGGACAGATATCCAAACATGCTAGCGGGTGAGGGAATTCCCTGCAGATGAGCGGTCCGTGAATTCGGATGAGCGGGTTCGTGAATTCGCGACAATTCGCTAATGCACCGACTCATCAAATGGCTCTTGGCCCTCGTCCTCTTGCCGCTGCTCCTGCTGGGCGCGATTGCCCTGGCCTTGCAGAGTTGGGTGGACAGTGACGATTTTCGCGGCCGCGTCAGCCAGCAGATTTCATCGGCGCTGGGCGTGCCGGTCGAGGTGGGCCGCATCACGGTGGATGTATGGCCCTTGCCCGCGGTGGGCATGGACCGGGTCCTGGTCAAGAGCGCACCGCCGCTGACGCTGGACCGCATAGAGGCGCGGCCCTCCTGGGCGCCCCTGTTGCTGGGCCGCCTGGAGATCGCGACGCTGCTGGTGCGCGATGCCGTGGTGCCGGAACGGGCCGTGTCGGCGATCGCCTCGGCCGTCCAGAAGAAGCGCGCCAAGGACGGCGCCCCGGCCAAGCCATCGGGCGGGAGCATGGTGCTATTGCCACGGCGCACGGTATTGGAGCAAGTCACCTGGGTGGACGCCAAGGGCGCCCGTACGACGGTGGATGCGCAGGCAACGCTGAATGACGACGGCCTGCCGGACGCGGCGCGCATCCAGGTGCTCAAGGGCCGGTTGGAAGGAACCAAGGCAACGATGCAACGCCAGTCCGATCACTGGGCGCTGCGGGCCGACATCGGCGGCGGCACCGTCATCGGCAAACTCCAGGTGCGGCCAGGTACCAAGGGCTCTTCTGTGCTGCAAGGCCAGTTCGACACGGCCAATGTCGAGGTGGCGGCGCTCACGGCGCCCAGCGAGACGCTGACCGGCCGGCTGGAGGCGCACACCACCTTGCGCAGCGAGTTCCGCGAGCCCGGCGCCATTGCCGATGCTCTGCAAAGCCAGACCCGCTTCACGGTACGCAATGCAGTCGTGCATGGCATCGATCTGGCGCAGGCCGTGAAGACGGTGGGCATGAACCGGAGCGGCGAAACGCGCCTGGACACGCTGGCCGGCAATGTGACCACGCAGGGCCGCGCGGTGCAACTCAATAATCTTGTAGCGACGTCGGGCACGCTGTCCGCCAACGGCGCCGTGGCGATGGCGCCCAGTCGCGAATTGAGTGGGCGCGTCATCGTGAGCCTGACATCGGGCGCTGTGGGCGGGGCGCTCGACGTGCCCCTGGTGGTGGGCGGTACCCTGGACTCCCCCAGTGTCACGTTGAGCCGCGGCGCAATCGCGGGTGCGGCCATTGGAACCCTGCTTGCACCCGGTATCGGCACCGGCGCGGGCGCCAGCGTAGGTGACCGCCTCGGCGAGGGACTGCGCGGCCTGTTCGGGCAGTAGCGCGAGAGCCGTCGTCATGCCGGACTTGATCCGGCATCCACCTTGGCGCGCCAACATGGATCCCGGGTCAAGCCCGGGATGACACTGCGGCACTCAGTTCTTGTAGCTCGGATCCAGACGATCCAGTTTCCGGATCAGCGCGGGCCACGCGAAGGCGCCGCCCATGCCGCCGCTCTGCACTTTCATCGCCTCCGCCACGCCCTTGACGATCTGCGGATTCACGCTGATCAGCTCGCCGCCGGCCTGCGCATCCAGCTGGATGCTGGCAGGTGCTCTCGAAGATGTACATCGAAAGAAAGGCGTCGGCGATGGTCTGCCCGGTGACAGCAGGCCGTGGTTGCGCAGCACCAGGAAGTTCGCATCGCCGAGATCGGCCTGCAGGCGCGGCTTCTCTTCGTCGCGGAAGGCCACGCCTTCGTAGTCGTGATAGGCCAGCGAAGCCAGCACGAAGGTGGATTGCTGCGAGATCGGCAGGATGCCGCACTTCTGCGCGCTCACCGCAACGCCGGCGCGGGTGTGGGTGTGCAGCACGCACTGGACGTCTTCGCGCGCTTCGTGCACCGCGCTGTGGATCACGAAGCCGGCCGGGTTGACGGGGAAGGGCGAGTCGATCAGCTTGTTGCACTGCTGGTCCACCTTCACCAGCGACGAGGCGGTGATCTCGTCGAACATCAGGCCGTAGGGATTGATCAGGAAGTGATGCTCGGGGCCGGGCATGCGCGCGCTGATGTGGGTGAACACCAGGTCGCTCCAGCCGTAGAGCGCCGACCAGCCGGTAGCAGGCGGCCAGGTCCACGCGCAGCTGCCATTCCTCGGCGCTGACGACTTCCTTCAGAGAAGCGATGTTCATGCGTGGTCTCCTTGTTGTCGAGTGCCGACTTGTAGATGGTATTGCGTGGCTGTGCCATGAGGCGGCGCAGCATCGGCTCGAATTCCGACAGCGGCAGGGTTTCGGCCTGGGCGTCGAAGGCCGGGCTGTCGTAGAGCGCGCAGAACTCCTCGGTGCGAGCGAAATGCGGGTGGCTGCGGAATTGCTCGCGCATGTCGCGGTCCATGCCGATGTAATGGAAGAAGTAGTGGCCCTGGAAGATGCCGTGCTGCTGCACCATCCAGTGGTTGGCCTCGCTGACGAAGGGCTTGAGGATGGCGGCGGCGATGTCGGGATGGTTGAACGAGCCCAGCGTGTCGCCGATGTCGTGCAGCAGCGCGCACACCACGTACTCCTCGTCGCGCCCGTCGCGCCATGCGCGGGTCGCGGTCTGCAGCGAATGGGTATAGCGATCGACAGGAAAGCCGCCGTAGTCGCCTTCCAGGATCTTCAGGTGCGGCCATGACGCGGTCAGGCAAGCCCTTGCTGAACTGCATGAACTCGCCACCGATGACCTGCCAATCGGCCTGGGTGCTGTCCTGCATGCGGGTGAAGTTGGCGCGTGTGTTCATGCTGCATTCTTCAACCGGGCTTGACGACGAACTGTCAAGAATTTGACAATGTGGCTGCGCATCTGTCCCGCACGCGTCCTATGAAATCCACACTCGAGCTGCTTCCCCGCATGTCGGCCAACCCCTGGTTCGGCGCGCTGCCCCTGCGCGAGCGCCGCGCCATGCTGGGCGCGGCTGAGTTGCTGCGGCTGCGCCCGGGCGAGATGTTGTTCCGCCAGGGCGACAGGGTGCCGCCGGGCAAGGGGGCGTTCTATGGCCTGGTCGCGGGAAGCTTCAAGATTTCGAGCCTGCGCGAAGACGGCAAGGAAGCCATCCTGGCGGTGCTGGAGGCGGGCAACTGGTTCGGCGAGATTTCGCTGATCGACCTGCAGCCGCGCACGCACGACGCGACCGCGGTGGGGGAGGCCGAGGTGCTGGCGCTGCCGCGAGCGGCCTTCGACGAGTTGATGAGGCGCCACAGCTTTTCGCAGGCGATCTGCCGGATGCTGGCGGCGCGCACGCGCTCGCTCTACGGCATGGTGGAGGACGCGACGCTGCGGTCCACGCGGGCTCGGGTGGCGCGGCGGCTGTTGCTGCTGGCGCGTGGCGATGCGACACAAGCCGCGGATACGCGTGCGGTGGTGCCGGTGTCGCAGGAGGCGCTGGCCATGATGCTGGGCATCACCCGGCAGACGCTGAGCAAGGAACTCAAGCTGCTGGCCGCGCACGGCGCCATCACCCTGGGTTACGGCCGCATCGATATCGAATTGCCGGCGCTGCTGGAGAGGCTGGGCTCTGCGCAGTAGGGCGATGCGCGGCTGCGAAATTCGCTGGGGCTCGGGTAAACCCCAGCGGCACTGCACGCGCAGGCAAGCGCATAGTTCAACAGCAGCAAAGCAGCGGACTCGCCCTGTTCCTACTATCGAAAGATCAAGCCCGCCCGGGCGTTTTCAGGAGACAAGCATGGTGCAAGCAACACGTCGCAAGTTGATCAAGGGTGCGGCCGCGGCCGTCGGTGCGATGGCGGTGGCGCCACAGCTGCTGGCGCAGGCGGCGCCGGTGCGGGTGGGCTACGCGATCGCGCGAACCGGGCCCTGGACGGGTGGCGCGCAGGTCAGCCAGGAGCCCAACTACCTGCTCTGGGCCGAGCAGCAGAACGCGGCCGGCGGGCTGAACGTGAAGGGCGTGAAGCGGCAGATCGAGCTGATCAGTTCGGATGACCGCAGCGACACCGAAACCGTGGTGCGCACCTACGAAAAGCTGATGGGCAGCGACAAGGTGGACCTGGTGCTGGCGCCCTGGGGCAGCAATGCCAACTTCGCGGTGGCGCCGCTGGCCAACCGCTTCGGCTATCCCTTCCTGGCGCCGACAGCGCTGTCGCGCCGCCTGGTCGAGATGAAGCTGCCGTACTTCTTCCTGCTGCTGCAGCAGCCCGCGCCCATGACCGGTGCGCTGGTGGACATGCTCAAGGCCAACGGCGCGAAGAGCCTGGCGGTGATCTACGTGGATGACCTGTTCGGGCTGGAAAACTACTCGGCGCTGAAGGTCGCGCTGCAAGGCAGCGGCATCACCCTGGTCCAGGAGACCAGCTACCCCGGCGGCGTCAAGGACCTGTCGCCGGTGTTGCGATCGATCAAGGACAAGAATCCCGATGCGTTCGTGGGCTTCACCTATCCGCCCGACACCATCCTGGCCAGCAAGCAGGCCAAGGAGGTGGGCCTGAACCCGAAGTTCTTCTACGCCTCGGTGGGCACGGCCTTCCAGCTCTACAAGAACGTGATGACGCCGGCCGGCGCCGAGGGCGTGCTCGGCATGGGTTCGTGGAACAGCAAGACCAGTCCCGCGGCCAAGGCCTACTTCGATGCCCACACCAAGAAGTTCGGCGGCAAGGAACCGGACCGCTGGGCCAGCGGCGCCTGCTGGGCCGGCATGGAAATACTCACCGCCGCGGTGGCGAAGGCCGGGCTGGACCGCAAGGGCATCCGCGACTACATCGCGAGCACCAGCCACAAGACCATCATGGGCGACATCAAGTTCAACGGCAGCGAGAACATCGCGACGCCGGGAACGGTGAGCCAGTGGCAGAACGGCGAGTTCGAAGTGGTGTGGCCGCCCAAGGTGGCAACCGCCAAGTTGAATGCGTCCAAGCCCGCGTGGTAGCAGCAAGGCACGCCCACCCAGCATTGTCATTGCCGGGCTTGACCCGGCAATCCATGCGTGCGGCCAACGCATTCGGCGAGCGGGGCATGGATTGCCGGGTCAAGCCCGCAATGACAGCCTGTTGCACGCGCTATCTGACATGTCCATCTCCGCCTGGCTCGAACTCCTCGCCTCCGGCCTCATCACGGGCGGGATCTACGCGCTGGTCGCCCTGGGCCTGAACCTGCAATACGGCCTGATGCGCATCCTGAACATCGCGCATGGCGAGTTCCTGATGGTGGGCGCCTACCTGACCTGGATGGCGCACACCACGCTGGGCCTTTCGCCGCTGCTGATGGTGCCGCTGTCGTTCGTGGTGCTGATGGCGCTGGGGCTGGTCATCCACTGGCTGTGTTTCCGGCGCCTCACCGCCACTTCACCCAACCTGGACATCTTCGAGGCGCGCGGCCTGATGGTGGCCTTCGGGCTGATGTTCCTGGTGCAGAACTTCGCTTCCTGGATGTGGGGCGGCGACCTGCGCGGCTACGACTATCTGGCCGAGCCGGTGAAGCTGGGACAGGCGCAATTCGCCGGCAACAAGCTGCTGGTGTTCGGCCTGGCGCTGGTGTTGTCCGTCGCCCTGATCGTGCTGCTGCGCATGACGTTGCTGGGCAAGGGCGTGCGTGCGCTGATGCAGTCGCAGGTCGGTGCGCAGCTGGTCGGCATCGACACCCACAGGCTGCACCCGCTGATGTTCGGGATCGGCCTGGGGCTGTCGGGCGTCGCGGGCAGCCTGCTGTCCATGGCCTACACCATCTCGCCCGCCATGGGCGAGCCCTACACCGTCACGGCGCTGATCGTCATCACGCTCGGCGGCTTCGGCAGCATGAGCGGCGCGCTCGCGGGCGGCTTGCTGCTGGGCGTGATCGAGGCGCTGGGCATGCACTTCAGCAACCCCTCGCTCAAGGCCTTGCTGTCGTACATCGTGTTCATCGCGGTCTTGCTGTTGCGGCCGAAAGGACTGTTCGCCAAATGAGCGCCATGACGAATCGCCAGGTCTTGATTCGCGACCTGCTCGTGCTGTTCGGCCTGACCGGCTGGGCGCTGACACTGCCTTACTTCGCCAGCGAGTTCATGGTGTCGATGGCGCTGACCTGCCTGATGTACGTGGCGCTGTCTTCCAGCTGGGGGCTGTTCTGCGGCAGCACGCGCTACCTGTCGCTGGCCACCTCGGCCTTCTTCGGCATCGGCGCGTACACCTCGGCGCTGGCACTGGAGAAGCTGTCGTGGATCGAGTCGATCGCACTCGGCGCCGGGCTTGCGACGGCCGTTGCCGTCGTCATGGGCGCGGCGGTGCTGCACCTGCGCGGCACCTATTTCGCGGTGCTGACCTTCGGCATGACCGAGCTGATCCGGCATGCCGTGACCTATTTCGAAAAGCAGGTCACGGGGACCGTGGGCCGGGTCCTCACGGTGGTGCCGGAGCGCGACACGGTGTACCTCACGGTGCTGGCCCTGGCCGTGCTGACAGTGGCGCTGTCGATCGTGGTGCGGCGCACCCGCTTCGGCCTGGCGCTGCTGGGCATAGGCGCGGACGAGCAACGGGCGCAGACGCTGGGCGTGAACACGCGGCTGGTCAAGATCGCCGGCTTCGCGATGACGGCCGCGGTGGCCGGCGCGGTGGGCGCGGCGATGTCCGTGCGATGGACCTACATCGACCCGCATACGGTGTTCAACCCCTTCATCGGATTCCAGACGGTGCTGATAGCGCTCATCGGCGGGGCCGTGACGCTGTGGGGGCCGCTGATCGCCGCCGTGGTGTTCAGCCTGCTGGCCGAGACGCTGCGGCTGAAAGCGCCGCAGGTGTACATGATGGCGCTGGGCCTGCTGCTGATCCTGTCGGTGCTGTACCTGCCGGGCGGCCTGGCATCGCTGCGTTGGGAAACCTTCCGCGGCTGGTGGCAGGGCACGCGCGCCTGGTTCAGCCAGCGCCGCTACGAGTGGAGCGGGGACAAGGCGCGCGACAAGCGGCGAGCCAGGGAGAGGCGTCTTGTCTGAAGCAGTGTCAGCTCTCGAGCTCTTGCTGGAGGCCCGCGACATCACCGTGCGCTTCGACGGCCTGGTGGCCGTCGACGCCGTGAGCGCAAGTTTTGCCGCCGGAGAGCTGGTGGGCATCATCGGGCCCAACGGCGCCGGCAAGACGACCTTCTTCAATGCGATCACGGGCGTGACGGCGCCGACTTCGGGCCGCCTGATCGCCCGCGGCCACGACCTCACCGGCAAGGCGCCGCACCGCTATGCCGGCGCATGGACTGGCGCGCACCTTCCAGACGCCGCGCGTGTTTGCCGACATGCCGGTGCTGATCGAACATCGAGTTCGGCTTGAAGTTCGCCGGGCGCAGGCCGCGCAAGTACTGGCTGTGGGGCGAGGAACAGTCCGTGCCGTGGGCGTTGCGCGATGCGTCCAGCATCCTGGCCGTGATCGGGCTGTCCGCGCAGGCGCAACTGCCTGCCTCTGCCATCACGCCATCCCAGCAGCGCCTGCTGGAGATCGGCATGGCGCTGGCGACGCGGCCGCGCATGCTGCTGCTCGACGAAGTGGCGGCCGGGCTGACCGAGGCCGAGATCGAGGAGATGGCGCGGCTGATCCGGCGCCTGCGAGACGAGCTCGACCTCACCGTGGTGTGGATCGAACACGCGGTCACCACGCTGCTGCGCCACGTCGAGCGCGTCATCGTGCTGCACCAGGGGCGCAAGATCGCGGACGGCACGCCCGCGGAAGTGACGCGCAATGCCGAGGTGATCGAGGCCTACCTGGGCGACGAGATGATCGGCGAAGGGGAGGTGCTCGCATGATGTGGCACCAGCCTGGGTTCGAGCTGGGCGGCTCGGCCCGCGCCCACCTCAAGGTCGATGGCCTCACGCGGGCTATGGTCCCATGCTGGTGTTGCGCGGCGTGAAGCTGGAGGTCAAGCCGGGCCTCACGGTGATCCTCGGGCCCAACGGCGCGGGCAAGACCACGCTGCTGCGCGCGCTCAATGGCCTGATCCCGCGCAGTGGCGATGTGCTCCTGGACGGCGAGGACCTGCCGGAGAAAACGCATGAGATCGTCCAGGCCGGTGTGGCCCTGGTGCCCGAAGGGCGCCAGCTCTTTGCCCAGATGACGGTTGCGGAAAACCTGGAGCTGGGCGGCTGGCTGCAACCCAAGGCCGAACGCGCGCGACGCCTGGAGCAGGCCTTCGACGACTTCCCCAAACTGCGCGAGCGCGCACAGCAGCTTGCGGGAACCATGAGCGGCGGTGAGCAGCAGATGGTGGCGGTGGCTCGCGCCATGATGAGTGCGCCGCGGCTGCTGATGCTGGACGAGCCGTCGTTGGGCCTGGCGCCGCGCATGGTGGACGAGTTGCTGGGCATGGTGCGCCGCATCGCGGACGGCGGCACCACGGTGCTGATGGTGGAGCAGAACGTCAAGAAGGCGCTGGCCGTGGCCGACCGCGGCTATGTACTGGAGCGCGGCACGCTGGTTGCCAGCGGGCCGGCCAGGCTGCTGGCGCGTTCCACCGTCGTGCGCGAGGCCTATCTGGGCGCCGCCAGTTCAGACACAAGCACGGCGGCTTCGGCCGCGCAACATGCCGCTCGTCCTGAGCCCCAACGCCAGGCCCAAACGGTTCTGTGATCCATAGTTCGAAGGAGAACGAAATGTCCGATCTGTCCATGCTCATCAACGGCCTGAAGGTCACGGCGGAAAAGAATGCGACCTTCGAGCGCCGCAATCCGCTGGACGGCACGGTCGCCACGCGCGCGCCTGCTGCGACGCCGGCGGATGCCGTGATGGCGGTGGAGGCGGCGGCCGAGGCCTTCAAGACCTGGAGCGAAACCGGCCCAGGCGAGCGCCGCATGCTGCTGCTCAAAGCCGCGGACAAACTGGAGGCCAAGGTGCCGCAGTTCGCGCAAGCCGTTGCGGCGGAGACCGGGGCGACCGCCATGTGGGCCGGCTTCAACGTGATGCTGGCCGCAGGCATGATCCGCGAAGCGGCGGCGCTGACCACGCAGATCAGCGGCGAGGTGATTCCCTCGGATGTGCCGGGCTCGCTGGCCATGGGCATTCGCCAGCCGGCCGGCGTGGTGCTGGGCATCGCGCCCTGGAACGCACCCATCATCCTGGCGGTGCGCGCCGTTGCCACGCCGCTGGCGTGCGGCAACACCGTGGTCCTGAAGGGATCGGAGAATTGCCCGCGCACCCACCAGCTGATCATCGAAGCCTTCCAGGATGCGGGCTTTCCGCCCGGCGTGGTCAACTACATCACCAACGCGCCGGGCGACGCCGGCGCCGTGGTCGAGGCGATGGTGGCGCACCCGGCGGTGCGGCGCGTCAACTTCACCGGCTCGACCAAGGTGGGGCGCATCATTGCGCAGACTTGCGCGAAGTACCTGAAGCCCGCGGTGCTGGAGCTGGGCGGCAAGGCGCCGCTGGTGATCCTGGACGACGCCGACATCGAAGACGCGGTGAACGCCGCCGCCTTCGGCGCCTTTGCCAACAGCGGGCAGATCTGCATGTCCACCGAGCGCATCATCGTGGACCAGAAGGTGGCCGACGAGTTCGTGAAGAAGTTCGGCGCCAAGGCTTCCGGCCTGCCGCTGGGCGACCCGCGCAAGCCCGAGCCGGTGGTGTTGGGCAGCGTTGTCGGCATGAACACGGTGCACCATTGCAACGCGCTCATCGATGATGCCGCTGGCTCTGGGCGCCAAGCTGGTGTGCGGCGGCAAGGTCGACAGCACGCTGATGCCCGCGACCGTGCTGGATCATGTCACGCCCAAGATGCGCATCTACCGCGAGGAGACGTTCGGCCCGATGGTGTGCGTAGTGCGGGTGAAGAACACCGAGGAGGCGATTGCCTGCGCGAACGACAACGAGTATGGCCTCGCCGCCGCCGTGTTCGGGCGCGACATCGCTCGGGCGTTCAACGTGGCGCGCAAGATCGACTCGGGCATCTGCCACGTGAACGCGCCGACGGTGCACGACGAGGCGCAGATGCCTTTCGGCGGCGTCAAGGGCAGCGGCATGGGGCGCTTCGGCGGCAAGGCCGGCATCGCCGAATTCACCGAGCTGCGCTGGATCACGGTGCAGACCTCGCCGCGGCACTACCCGTTCTAGGACGGGCTGTCATGCCGGGCTACGACCCGGCATCCATTTCGGCGACCAGTGGAGCCGGATGAAGCCTGGCATGCGACCCCAACCCGCCCGCACAGGTGGACGCGGCGTCACTCCAGTCGGGCGGCGGCCCAGAGCACCTGGTCGATCACCGCCTGGACCCTGGTTCGCGCCGACTCGCTGACCAGTTGCCCGTTGGCATCGAACGCGTCGGCGGCGCGGCTCAGCGCAGCGGCGCACTTCGGCGCGACCCAGCACTCGAGGTTGAGCAGCAAAGGCACCAGGTGGCTTTGCGAACGCAGGCCGCCCAGCCCGCCGGGCGAAGCGCTGAGCACGCCCACCACCTTGCCGCGGGTCGAGCGGATGTCGTCGTTCCAGACCGGATCGGACTTCACGGGGCTGGAGATCCAGTCCAGCGTGTTCTTCAGCAGGGCAGGGTAGCTGGCGTTGTACTCGGGCGTGCAGATGATCCAGGCCGGGTGCTCATAGCCGATCTGCTTGAGCTTCATGACGTCGGCCGGCGTGCCCTTGGCCTCGAGGTCGGCGTTGTACATGGGCACGTCGAAGTCGCCCAGTTCAATGTGCGTGACCTCGGCGCCGGCCGAGCGAGCCATGGCCGCGACCACCTTGGCCAGCTTGCGGTTCCAGGAGTTCTGGCGGGTGCTGCCCGCGAAGACGAGGAGTTTCATGACCGTGATTCCAACACAAGCAGACGCGCAAATGCCCCGGCCGGTAAAATCGAGGGTTGGCCCGCGGTTCTATTGCCGCCGGCCCATCCCAAATGCTCTACCCCCAAGAATTCGATGTCATCGTCGTCGGCGGCGGCCATGCCGGGACCGAGGCCGCCCTGGCGTCCGCGCGCATGGGCTGCAAGACGCTGCTGCTGACGCACAACATCGAGACGCTCGGACAGATGAGCTGCAACCCGTCGATCGGCGGCATCGGCAAGGGCATCTGGTCAAGGAAGTCGATGCGCTGGGCGGGGCCATGGCCATCGCCACCGACGAGGGCGGCATCCAGTTTCGCATCCTCAACAGTTCCAAGGGCCCGGCGGTTCGCGCCACGCGGGCCCAGGCCGACCGCATCCTGTACAAGGCGGCCATTCGCCGGCGGCTGGAAAACCAGCCCAACCTCACCCTGTTCCAGCAGGCAGTGGATGACCTGATGGTCGAGGGCGATCGCGTGGTTGGCGCCGTGACGCAAGTGGGCATTCGCTTTCGCGCCCGCGCCGTGGTGCTGACCGCCGGCACTTTTCTCGACGGCCGCATCCACGTCGGCCTCAACAACTACCAGGCCGGGCGCGCGGGCGATCCGCCGGCGATTTCGCTCTCGGCCCGGCTCAAGGAACTCAAGCTGCCGCAGGGCCGCCTGAAGACCGGAACGCCGCCGCGGATCGACGGCCGCACCATCGACTTCTCGAAGTGCGAGGAGCAGCCGGGCGACCTCGGACCCCGTGCCGGTGTTCAGCTTCATGGGCAATGCGGCGATGCATCCGCGGCAGGTGCCTTGCTGGATCACGCACACCAACGCTGCGCACGCACGACATCATCCGCTCCGGCTTCGATCGCAGCCCGATGTTCACGGGCAAGATCGAAGGCGTGGGGCCGCGCTATTGCCCGAGCGTGGAAGACAAGATCAACCGCTTCGCCGACAAGGAAAGCCACCAGATCTTCCTGGAGCCGGAAGGGCTGACCACCAACGAGTACTACCCCAACGGCATTTCCACCAGCCTGCCGTTCGACATCCAGTACGAGCTGGTGCGCTCGATGGCGGGGCTGGAGAACGCCCACATCCTGCGGCCCGGCTACGCCATCGAGTACGACTACTTCGACCCGCGTTCGCTCAAGAGCAGTTTCGAGACCCGTTCGATCGGCGGCCTGTTCTTCGCCGGCCAGATCAATGGGACCACGGGCTACGAAGAGGCGGCGGCGCAGGGCCTGTTCGCCGGCATCAACGCCGCGCTGCAATGCCAGGGCCAGCGAAGCCTGGCTGCCCCGGCGGGACGAAGCCTACCTGGGCGTGCTGGTCGACGACCTGATCACCAAGGGCGTGACCGAGCCCTACCGGATGTTCACCAGCCGGGCCGAGTTCCGGCTGCAGCTGCGCGAGGACAACGCCGACATGCGGCTGACCGAGGCAGGGCGGCGCATGGGCCTGGTGGACGATGCGCGCTGGGATGCACTTCAACCGCAAGCGCGATGCTGTTTCACGTGAAACACAGCGGTTGGCCTCGATCTGGGTCAACCCCCGCAACCTTGCCGCGGCGGAGTCGGAGCGGGTGCTGGGCAAGGCCATCGAGCACGAGTACAACCTGGCCGACCTGCTGCGGCGGCCCGAGGTCAGCTATGCGGCCCTCATGTCGCTGGACGGCGGGGCGTACGCGAATCCGGACGTTTCACGTGAAACACTCGGTGAGCTGCTGGAGCCGGTGATCGAGCAGATCGAGATTGCCGCCAAGTACTCCGGCTACATCGAGCGGCAAAAGGACGAGGTGGAGCGGGCGGCGCTATTACGAGAACCTCAAGCTGCCGCCCGACTTCGACTACATGCAGGTTCCGGCCCTGTCGATCGAGGTCAGGCAGAAGCTCAACAAGCACAGGCCGGAAACCCTGGGCCTGGCATCGCGCATCTCGGGCGTGACGCCGGCGGCCATCTCCTTGCTGCTGGTCCACCTGAAGAAGAGCCGGTCGCAGGGCTTTGCGGCTGACCCGGCTCCCAAAGTGTCCGCCTGATGAGGGCGGAACTGGAGGCCGGGCTTCGCGCTGGCCTGAACAAGCTGGGCCTGACGCTGGCTGATGCGCAGATCGCCCAGCTTCTGGATTACCTGGAACTGATCCGCAAGTGGAACAAGGTCTACAACCTGACGGCCGTGCGCGAGCCCGCCGAGATGCTGACCCATCATCTGCTCGACAGCCTGGCGGTGATCGGGCCGCTGCGGCGGCAGACGGCCGGCCGGCCCATCAACCTGCTGGATGTCGGGTCGGGTGCCGGACTGCCGGGGGTCGTCATCGCGATCTGTTGCCCTGAGATCCGGGTGGACTGCGTGGACACGGTCGCGAAGAAGGCGGCCTTTGTGCAGCAGGCGGCGGCCGACGCTGGCGCTGCCGAACCTGCGCGGCGTGCACGACCGGGTCGAAAACCTGAGCGGGCCCTATGACGTGATCTCGTCCCGGGCCTTTGCCTCGCTGGCGGATTTCGTCGCCTGGTCGATCGGCGGCCCTGGCAGAGCAGGGCGTCTGGATGGCCATGAAGGGCAAGCAACCCACGGAAGAGATCGCCGCCTTGCCGCCAAAAGTGGAAATGTTTCACGTGGAACAGCTTGAAGTGCCGGGCCTGGACGCCGAGCGCTGCATTGTCTGGATGAAACGCACTGCTGGGTAACGTAAACTCGGCTTTCAGCTTCTCCGGGGGATATTCCATGTTTGGCGTCGCAGACTACGGCGCGTTCGTCGCCGCGATCATCGTTTTTCTGTCGATTCCCGGGCCCGGAAACCTGGCGCTGATCACCTCGACCAGCAAGGGCGGCATCGCCGGCGGCTTGGCCGCGACCCTGGGCGTGATCGCCGGCGACCAAGTCCTGATGTGGGCGGCGGTGGCCGGCGTGGCTGCGCTGCTGCTGCCTACCCGGCGGCCTTCCACGCCGTGCAGTGGCTGGGCGCCGCCTACCTGGCATGGCTGGGCTTGAGGATGCTGCTGGCCAAGCCCGGCGCCAAGCCGGTGCTGAACATCGAGCCGCGCCACTATTTCAAGCAGGCGAGCCTGATCACGCTGCTCAACCCCAAGGCCATCGTTTTCTACATGGCTTTCTTCCCGCTGTTCGTCGACCCGGCCCAGCACCAGGGCCTGCTCACCTTCGGCGTGATGGCCGCGACCATCGCCGCCTTGACCTTCACCTATGGGCTCATCGTCGTCCTGCTCACCCATCGCCTGGCCGAGCGCATGCGGGCCAATCCCTTGATCGGCCGGATTCTGGAGAAAGTCGCAGGGGTGTTCCTGCTGGGCTTCGGCATCAAGCTGGCGATGTCCAAATGAGCGGCGCCGAGACGTCCCTGGACGCGAAGGGCCCCTCGGAGGGCAGCGCAGAGCACCAAGTGCCGAGCGTGGGGGTCAAGAGCTCGACCGCCAAGATCTTTTGCGTCGCCAACCAGAAGGGCGGGGTCGGCAAGACGACGACCACGGTCAATCTGGCGGCTGGGCTGGCCAAGGTCGGGCAGCGCGTGTTGATGGTCGACCTGGACCCGCAGGGCAACGCCACCATGGGTTCGGGCGTGGACAAGCGCAAGCTGGCGCTGACCGTGTACGACGTGCTGCTGGAGTCGGCCTCGGTGGCCGAAGCACGTGTCAGGAGCGAGAAGTGCGGCTACGACGTGCTGGGCGCCAACCGCGAACTGGCCGGCGCCGAAGTGGAACTGGTGGACGTCGAGCGGCGCGAGCAGCGCCTGCAAGCTGGCGTTGGCGGCGGTCGGCGCACGGACTACGACTTCATCCTGATCGACTGCCCGCCGTCACTGTCCATGCTCACGCTCAATGGCCTGTGCGCGGCGCACGGCGTGATCGTGCCGATGCAGTGCGAGTATTTCGCGCTCGAGGGGCTGACGGACCTGGTCAACACCATCAAGCAGGTCCACGCCAACATGAACAAGGACCTGCAGATCATCGGCCTGCTGCGCGTGATGTTCGATCCGCGCATCACGCTGCAGCAGCAGGTGAGCGACCAGCTCAAGTCGCACTTCGGCGACAAGGTGTTCGACACCGTGATCCCGCGCAACGTGCGCCTGGCCGAAGCGCCCAGCTACGGCCTGCCCGGCGTGGTGTTCGATCCGGCGGCGCGCGGCAGCCATGCCTATGTGGAGTTCGCCCAGGAAATGGTGGAGCGCATCAAGAAGATGTAAGTGCCGATATCGGCGCTACCGCCGCATCCGGCATTAACGATGCACGCTATTAATATTTGTAGCAATGAAACCATCCAACGTCCTGATCCTGCCCGGCTGGGAAAACAGCGGGCCGCAGCACTGGCAAAGCCTGTGGGAAAAGCGCCATGGCTATCGTGCGCGTCGAGCAGCACGACTGGATGCAAGCCCTTGCGCGGCGACTGGCTGGCGCGGCTCGAGGAGATGGTGCTCTCGCGCGACGAGCCCGGTGGTGCTGGTGGCGCACAGCCTGGGCTGCATCCTGGCCGCGGCCTGGTCGGCACGCTCGATGAACACGCACCGGGTCAAGGCCGCCCTGCTGGTCGCGCCGGGCGACGTGGAGCGGCCGAAGTGCGCGAACAGATCCCCACCTGGTCGCCGATCGACCTGAGCGCGCTGGCTTTCCCCAGCGTGCTGGTGGCCAGCCGCAACGACCCCTATTGCGAATTCGAACGCGCGCGCCTTTTTGCCTATGCCTGGGGCGCGCAATTCATGGACTACGGCGACTGCGGCCACATCAACGCCGACTCCGGCCTGGCCGAGCTGGCCCGAAGGCCACGTGCTGCTGCAAGACCTGATGAAAGATTAAGGAACTGACCTCGATGGTCACCAAGAAACCCAAGGGCCTGGGCCGCGGGCTCGAAGCCCTGCTCGGTCCCGACCGTCAGGTCCGACACGTCCGCCGATACGTCGATCGGCCGCCCCGGGACTGCCTGCATCGCTCCTGCTCGGCCGACATGGTGCCCGGCGTCTACCAGCCGCGCACGCGCATGGACGAGGGCGCGCTCTACGAACTCGCCGAGAGCATCAAGGCCCAGGGCATCATGCAGCCGATCCTGGTGCGCAGGCTCGGCGGACGGGCGCCAACGCGGGCAAGTACGAAATCATCGCCGGCGAGCGCCGCTTCCGCGCGGCCAGGCTGGCGGGCCTGGACAGCGTGCCGGTGCTGGTGCGCGACGTGCCCGACGAAGCCGCGGCGGCGATGTCGCTGATCGAGAACATCCAGCGCGAGGACCTGAACCCGCTGGAAGAAGCGCATGGCCTGCAGCGCCTGGTGAAGGAGTTCGGGCTCACGCATGAATCGGCAGCGCAGGCGGTGGGGCGTTCGCGCAGCGCGGCCAGCAACCTGCTGCGCCTGTTGAATCTGGCCGATCCGGTGCAGACCATGCTGATGGCAGGCGACCTGGACATGGGCCATGCGCGCGCGCTGCTGGCGCTGGAGCGGGCCTCGCAGATCACGGCCGCCAACCAGATCGCCGCGAAGAAGCTGTCGGTGCGCGAGGCCGAAAGCCTGGTGAAGAAGCTGGGCGCCGAGTTCAACCTGGTCTCGCGCCAAGCCCAAGCCGGAGAAGTCGCGCGACCTGCGCCGCGTGGAAGAGGAACTGTCCGACCTGCTCACGGCCGAAGTCGAGGTGCGCGTGAAGAAGCGCGTCAAGCGCAATGGCCGCAGCGAAGAGATGGGCGAAGTGGCGATCCAGTTCGGGTCGCTGGAAGAGCTGAACGGCCTGATCGACAAGCTGCGGGGCTGATCGGTCATTGCGGAACAGCTTAGGAGTGTCATTGCGGACTTGATCCGCAATCCACGCGACGTCTGCCCACACGTGAACGTGGCATCGCCGGGTCAAGCCCGGGCATCGACACACTCACATCGAGAAGATCTTCCCCGGATTCATGATGTTCTTCGGGTCCAGCGCCCGCTTGATGGTCCGCATCATGTCCACCGCGCCGGCGCCGGTCTCGGTGACCAGGAACTCCATCTTGTGCAGGCCCACGCCATGTTCGCCGGTGCAGGTGCCTTCCAGGCTGAGCGCCCGCGCCACCAGCTGGTGATTGAGCTTCTCGGCGATCTCGCGTTCTTCCGGCTTGTCCGGATCCAGCAGATAGCCGAAGTGGAAATTGCCGTCGCCGACGTGGCCCACCAGGAAGTAGGGCAGGCCGCTGTCGTCCGCTTCCTTCACCGAATCGAGCAGGCAGTCCGCCAGGCGCGAGATCGGCACGCAGGTGTCGGTGGAAATCGCGCGGCAGCCCGGCTTGGACTGGATGGCGGCGAAGTAGGCGTTGTGCCGCGCCGTCCACAGGCGCGTGCGTTCCTCGGGCGTGGTCGCCCACTCGAAGGCGTTGCCGCCGTGCTCGGTGGCGATCTCCTGCACCAGCTCCGCCTGCTCCTTCACGCCGTTCGGCGAGCCGTGAAATTCCATCAGCAGCATGGGCTCCTCGCGCAGGCCCAGCTTGCTGTGGGCGTTGACCATGCGCACGGTGTTGTGGTCGATCAACTCGACCCGGGCGATCGGCACGCCCAGCTGGATGATCTGGATGGTCGTGCGCACCGCGGCTTCGATGCTGGGGAACGAGCAGATGGCCGCCGAGATCGCCTCGGGCAAGGGATAGAGGCGCACCGTCACTTCGGTGATCACCCCCAGCGTGCCTTCGCTGCCGACGAAGAGGCGCGTCAGGTCATAGCCGGCGGCGGACTTCTTGGCCCGGCTGCCGGTGCGTATCACCTCGCCGCCGGCCGTGACCACTTCCAGGCTGAGCACGTTCTCGCGCATGGTGCCGTAACGCACGGCGTTGGTTCCGCTGGCGCGCGTGGCGCTCATGCCGCCGATGGACGCGTCGGCACCCGGGTCGATCGGGAAGAACAGGCCGGTGCTCTTGACCTCTTCGTTGAGCTGCTTGCGCGTCACGCCCGGCTGCACCGTGACCGTGAGATCCTCGGCATTGACGGACAGCACCTTGTTCATGCGGCTGACGTCCACGCTGATGCCGCCTTGCACCGCCAGCAGATGGCCCTCCAGCGAGGAGCCGACGCCGAACGGGATCACCGGCACGTCGTACTGGCTGGCCAGCTTGACCGCATCGGCCACGTCCTGCGTGCTTTCGGCGAAGACAACGGCGGCCGGCGGCGGCGCCTGGAACGAAGACTCGTCGCGACCGTGGGTTTCGCGCACGGCCATGGCCGTCGAGCAGTTGGCGCCGAAGCGCGCCTTCAGTGCGTCGATCAGCGCAGCGGGTACCTCCCGCTGGTGGATTTCGGGAACCAGATGGGACAGGGCGGCAGGGGCGTTCATGCTTGTCTCCAGGGCAGCGCCTCAGTTTAAGCCCTGGCCTGCGGTTGCGTCAGCAGCCGGGCTGGCAGCACGCTGACGGCGTGCCTAGCGCGGGAACGCCGCTTCATATTCAGCACGCACCAGTACGCCGTCCTTGTTCTGGTCCATCTCTTCGAAGCTGCGCGGCAGGACCGCCAGGCGCTGCGCTTCCGCGCGGCTGAGTTCGCCGTTGCTGTCGGTATCAGCCATGTCGAAGGCTTCGCGGATCTGCGCCACGGTCCAGCGCGCGGCTGGAAGCGGCGGGTTGGCGGGCACGGCCTGGGGCACTGGCGGAGGCGGTGCGGAAGGCGGCAGCGTCTGCGCGCCGGCGGACCCTATCGCCAGGCAGACGGCCGTGGCGATGCGGGAGGCGGAAAGGATGTTCATGGGGACTCCTTTCCTCGATCTTGCGGCGCCGGCTTGCCGCGCACAGGCGGCAAATGCGGCAATCCGTGTAGGACCAGTCGCGCTACTTGAGCGCTTCGTCGAACTCGGCGCTGGAGATCGAGCCGTCCTTGTTGGCGTCGATCCGATCGAAGTGGCCGGACAGGCCGGCCAACAGCGAGGCTTCCTGGCGGCTGAGTTGACCGTCGCTGTCGGTGTCGACGCGCTTGAAGGCCTGGGTGAGGTTTTCCCGCGTCCAGCGGTTGGGCGGGATGGCGCCGCCATTGGGCGCAGGGGTGGTTTGGGAGGTTGGGGTTGAAAGGGTGGCGATCTGGGCGCGGGCCTGGATGTGGCCGCCCAGCGCCAAGGTGGCGAACAGCGCCACGCTGCAGGTTTCGAAGTTGGGGAGTACGTCGTCGTTTCACACTCATCAGTTGTTCCTGAAGTTGAGGAAAGGCCATTGCAGCCGAGTACGGCGCGCCCGGCCAGCACTTTTGCTCTACGTTGCCCGCGATACATCCTGTGCCCGTCGCGTAACGCACAATCTATGGCAGGCAAACACAAGGAGGTCCGAACATGGGCAAGCGCCTCACACAGATCGCAACGCGCACCGGCGACAACGGCACCACCGGCCTGGGCGACAACACGCGCGTCTCCAAGGACAGCCTGCGGGTGCACGCGATGGGCGACGTGGACGAACTCAATTCACATATCGGGCTGTTGCTGTGCGAGCAGATGCCCGACGGCGTCGGCGATCTGCTGGTGGAGATCCAGCACCAGCTGTTCAACCTGGGCGGCGAGCTGTCCATCCCTGGCTTCGAGCTGCTCAAGGGCGAGGCGGTGCTGGCGCTGGACGAGGCGCTGGCGCATTACAACGCCCAGCTGCCCAAGCTGGAGGAGTTCATCCTGCCGGCGGGCAATCGCGCAGCTTCGCAGGCGCATGTGTGCCGCACGGTGGCGCGCCGCGCCGAGCGCGCCGTGGTGGCGCTGGGCGCCACCGAGGCCCTGCGTGAAACACCCAGGCAATATCTCAACCGCTTGAGCGACCTGATGTTCGTGCTGGCGCGCGTGCTCAACCGCATGAACGGCGGCGACGACGTCTACTGGAAGAGCGAGCGGCTCGCGCGCGCCGCGGACGAGTAAGCCTACTTCGGCTGCAGCACGGCCATCGTGATGCGCGACACGCAGGTCAGCTCGCCCGCGTCGTTGCTCAGGTCGATCTGCCAGACCTGGGTGGTGCGGCCGATATGCACCGGGCGCGTCACGCCGGTGACCCAACCCTGCGTGGCGCCGCGCAGGTGGTTGGCATTGATGTCCAGGCCCACGGCGCGGGCTCCCTCGGCGCAGGAATAGGCGGCACCGCAGGACCCCAGCGTTTCCGCCAGCACGACCGATACCCCGCCGTGCAGCAGGCCGTAGGGTTGCCTGGTGCGCGTGTTCACCGGCACGCGGGCGCGGATGAAGTCGTCGCCGACCTCCAGGAATTCGATGCCCAGGTGGGCGACCGCGGTGTCCTTGTGGATGGCGGTGAGTTCCTCGACGGAGATCGGCTGTTTCCAGATACGCATGCGCGGATTTTAGGCGGCCTTGCTGCGCGAGCAGCCCGGGATGCGGGTTCGCCGCCGCGGTTGAGCAATGCATAGAGCAGGATGGCGCCGAAAGTGGCGGTGCCTATGCCGCCGAGCGCGAAGCCGCCGAACTTGAGCGTGAAATCGCCCGTGCCCAGCACCAGCGTGATGGCCGCGACGATCAGGTTGCGGTTCTGCGAGAAGTCCACCCGGTTGTCCACCCAGATCTTGGCGCCGGCCACGGCGATCAGGCCGAACACCACGATGGAGACGCCGCCCATCACGGGCAGCGGGATGGCCTGGATCACGGCGCCGAACTTGGGCGAGAAGCCCAGCACGATGGCGATGGCCGCCGCCACCACGAATACCGCGGTGGAATAGATCTTGGTGGCGGCCATCACGCCGATGTTCTCGGCATAGGTCGTGACACCGGTGCCGCCGGCACCGCCGCTGATCACAGTTGCCACGCCGTCGCCGATGAAGGCGCGGCCTATGTACTGGTCCAGGTTCCGGCCGGTCATGGCCGTGACGGCCTTGATATGGCCCAGGTTTTCGGCGACAAGGATGATGGCGACGGGCGCGATCAACAGCATGGCTCCCGCATCGAACACCGGCGCCGCGAAGGCCGGTGCGCCGAACCAGGCGGCGTTGGCGATGCCCGAGAGATCCAGCGGCTTGCCCAGCCCCAGGCCGTTGGCAAGGATGGCGTAGACGATGCTGGCGATGATCGAGTCCCACCAGGATCAGCAGGCGCTGCACCATGCCGCGCGTGAACACGGCCACCAGGCCGACGCAGGTGAAGGTCACCGCCTGCATCCATGAATCGAAATTGTTGGCCGCCATGTTCTTGATCGGGATGCCGGCCAGGTTCAGGCCGATCACGGCCACCACGGCGCCGGTGACCACCGGCGGCATGAGGCGCTCGACCCAGCCGGTGCCCACGGCCTGCACGATGGCGCCGATGAGGGTGTAGAGCGACGCCGCAGGCGATGATGCCGCCCAGCGCCACGCCGATGTTGCCGTTGGGTCCCTTGCCCGCATAGGCGGTGGCCGCGATGACCACGCCGATGAAGGCGAAGCTCGATCCCAGGTAGCTCGGCACCTTGCCGCCGGTGATGAGGAAGAACACCAGCGTGCCGACGCCGCTCATGAGGATGGCGATGTTGGGATCGAACCCCATGAGGATGGGCGCCAGCACCGTGGCGCCGAACATCGCGATCACGTGCTGCACGCCCATCGCCGCGGTTTGCGGCCAGGGCAGGCGTTCATCGGGTGCGATGACGCCGCCCTGGCGCAGTACATCGGACGGCTTCTCGGTCCAGTCGAACATTCCCATCTCTCGCTCCTTCTTGTGAATGTGGAGCGATGCTATGAGCAATATCTACGCCGCACAAGCGGCGCTGCCCGAGTGCCGGCAGAGCGGTTCATGCCGCGAAGATCGCCACCTTTGCCGAGCACTTGCGGCGTCCTTGAGGATCTTGCGGTGGCCCAGGCCTTCGGTGGCTACCAGCTGCGCCCCGCGGATGGCGTGGGCATAGGCCATTCCATCGGCGAAGCGGTTGATGCTGTCCCCGCGGTCGTGCACCACCAGCGTGGGCACCCGGATGCGCGGTCCCACCGCGTCGGGCTCCAATTGCAGCATCAGGACGGCTTCGCGTGCCTCGATGCGCTTTTGCATCGCGGCCCGCGTGGATTCCGACAGGCCGAACACATGGGCGAACAGGCGCGTGTACTCGCGCGGCGAGGCCGGCGGTGCCAGCAGCACGATGCGCTCGACCGGCAGGCCGCGGCTGGCAGCATAGGCAGTGGCGTTGGCCGCCAGCGAATGGGCGACCACCGCGCGCAAGGTATGTCCCTCTTGCTGCAGGCGGGCCACTACGTATTCGATGGCGCGCGCGAACTGCGGCAGGTTGCTCACCGAACCGGCGCTGCGGCCATGCGCCGGCATCTCGATGAGCACGGGCCGCAGGCCCTGCTGGGCCAGCGTCTCGGCCAGCGGCAGCATCTGGCGCGCATGGCCGCCCCAGCCGTGCACCAGCAAGGCCACGGGGGCATGCGGCGCGACGGCCGGCGAGTAGACGGTGATGGTTCCGTCCTCGAATCGCCAATCCTCGATGCGCCAGCTGGCGTCCCAATGGGCCCGCCGGTTGAGCCAACGTGGCGGCATGGGCGTGCCGAACAGGCGATAGGCGGCGCGAACCGCCAGCGAAGGCCACAGCCGCTGGAAGGTTCCCAATGCAACGCGGAACAGCCGGATGCCGGGGCTGGCCTGGTAGAAGGCCGAGGTGGCCTCGAGTGCGGTGCGGGTCATGGCGACTCCTTCAGAAAAAGATCATGTCGTCGTTGCTGCGCGGCAGGCTCCGCAGCGATTCGAGCGCGGCGCGGACCACGCGCCAACCGCCATAAGCGGCGGCAAGGATCAGAAGGGTGAACATGGTGGATTCCTTTCTTCGCACATTCGTGCGAAATGTGGACGGTCTTGCAGACGGAGACATGTCTGTCGGACTCTTATGGTTGGTAGGTCGCGAGCAAGCGGCGCCAGGTCGCTTGCGCCCGCTCGGCTGCGCGCGGGTCGCGCAGGAAGCGTGTGTCGTGGATCAAGCCCAGGATGAGCGCGTTCATTTCGCTCACCAGTTGTTCAGGATCGGTATCCGGCTTGAGGTGGCCCGCTTCCATGGCTTGCAGCACCGTGCGGCGCAACGCCGCGCGCCAGCCGGTGATCTGGCTGTGCAACAGGTCGCGCAACGGACCCTCGCGGTCGTCCAGCTCGAAGGCGCCCGCGCTGTAGATACAGCCCCGCTCGGCATCGATGTCGCGGGTGCGAACGATCCAGCGCTGCATGATGTCGTCCAGCCGCGGCAGGCCCTTGGGCAATTGCATGGCCGGCACGAACACGTCGGCGAGATAACGGCGGCCGAACTCTTCGATCACCGCCTTTTGCAGCGCCTCGCGCGAGCCGACGCGCGAGAACACGCCGCTCTTGGACAGGCCTATGCGATCGGCCACCGCCTGCAGGGTGATGGCCTCCAGGCCTTCCGCGGACGCCAGGTCGAGCCCGGCGCCGACGATGGCGGCGCGGGTCAGTTCGCTCTTCTGGGTCTTGGCGTCCATGGGGGCATATTAGCACGCCCGTGCGAAAGTGCAAGTGACGATAAAAGAACGCATCGAGGCGTCGTCGAAGATCGCCACCGCCCGGGTCGCAGCCTGGCCGCAGGCGCCGTCGGATCTTGTGCCGGTAGCAGCTGATGTACCAGCCGTCGGGCCGGCAGCGCCTCCAGGTTGTGACAGCTTCGCTAAGGTGGCAGTAGCCGATGTCGCGGGCGGCCTAGTGGCCTTCTCAGCGAGCTTTCAACTAACTCAGAAGCGTTCTCCCAGGCTGCACGCACCTGCGCGACGAACCAGACCATCCAGGCCGTGACATCGCCGTCGCCGTGCTGAGCCTGCGCCGAGTTCGTTGTAATAGGCGTCGCGCTGCTCGAGCAGGCGCTGGGAGATTCGCACCATGCCGGCTGGTCTCGCCGGCGTCCCGCGCGAGGCACAGGTCCACCATGTTGCGCCCCACCCGCCCGTTGCCATCCTCGTAAGGGTGGATGGTCTCGAACCAGACGTGCGACAGGGCGGCCTTCTCGAGGCTGTCCATGCCGTCGTCGGCGTTAAGCCATTCGAGCAGATGCTCCATCTGGCTTTGCACCTCGGTCGCAGGCGGGGCCACGTAGTGCACCGTCTCGTTGCCTAAGCGGCCGCTCACGATCTGCATCGCGTCGCTGCGGTACGGCTGCGGTCTTTACCGGCCGCATGGCAGAGAAGCCCGTGGGAAAGAGCGCAGCCTGCCAGGAGTGCAGACGCTCGTGCGTGAGTGGATCGCTTCGCCCGGTCCACCGCTCATAGCAGCCCATCGACATACGTGGCAGGCCTTCCTTGTGGAGGCCGTGGACGACGGGCCAGACGAGCTGCATCAGAAGGTCCAGCTTTCGCTCGATGAAGTACTCGTATCCTCGGCCCGAAGGCGGGCGGTATTCGACTCGACGCTGTTCTCGAGGTAGATCGAAAGAACCACGAACTTCCGGAGCTGGGAACACTCCAGTTGCGCGGCAACGTGCGCTGCTAATCTTGCGTGATGACCGCACCCCATGTTCCCCAGATCCGCCTGTACCAAGACTGGCTGCGAGACAGCCGCGGCCTTTCCTTCGACAGCTACGACGCGCTGTGGCGCTGGTCGGTGACCGACCTGGCCGGGTTCTGGCAGAGCGTCTGGGACTATTTCGACCTCCAGTCACCGTCGCCCCACAAAGCCGTGCTGGCCGAGCGAAAGATGCCGGGCGCGAAGTGGTTCGAAGGCGCGCAGTTCAACTACGTGCGCCAGGTCTTTCGCCACGTGGACCAGGCCCATGGCGCCGGCTTTGCGGCCGTCATCAGCCGCAACGAAAAGGGCGAGCACCGCGAGCTGAGCTGGCCGGAACTGCGGCGCCAGGTCGCTGCCTTGGCCCTGCATCTGCAGCAACAAGGCGTGCAGCCCGGCGACCGGGTGGCGGCGTACCTGCCGAACATCCCGGAAGCCATCGTCGCCTTCCTGGCGGTGGCGAGCATCGGCGGCGTCTGGAGCCTCTGTGCGCCCGACATGGGCACCAACGCCGTGCTGGACCGCTTCAAGCAGATCGAGCCCAAGGTCCTGATCGCCTGCGACGGCGTCACTTACGGCGGCCGCGACTTCGATCGCATCGGCGTCGTGGCCGAGCTGCGTGCCGCGCTGCCGACAGTCACGCATCTGGTCGTGCATCGCAATCTCGGTGCGGGCGATGCAGCGCTGCAGACGCTGGTCCCCTGGACCGACATGGCGCAGGTCACGGCCCGCGACGACGATGCCGTTCAGGCGTTCGAGCCGCTGTGGCTGCCGTTCGACCATCCGCTGTGGATCGTCTACTCCAGCGGCACCACTGGTTTGCCCAAGCCCATCGTCCACGGCCATGGCGGTACCGTGATCGTGGGACTCGCGCTCAAGGTGCTGCACAACGACATAGGTTGCAGCTACCAGCCCAACAGCTGGGGCGAGCGCTACCATTGGTACAGCTCCACAGGCTGGGTGATGTGGAATGCGCAGGTCAGCGGCCTGCTCAACGGCACGACCTGCTGCATCTTCGACGGCAACCCGGGCGGCTCCAAGGACAAGCCCGACTGGACGGTGCTGTGGCGCTTCGCTGCCGACCTCGGCGTGACCTTCTTCGGCGCGGGCGCGGCGTTCTTCAGCAATTGCATGAAGGCGGGAATCGATCTTGCCTCGCTGGGCGATCTGCGGACCGTGCGCGCGCTGGGTACCACCGGCTCACCGCTCAGCCCCGAAGTGCAGGCCTGGGGAACGCAGCAGTTCGAGCAGCCTCGGCGACGTCCGGAGCATCTGGTGGTGCAACATCTCCGGCGGCACCGATTTCGCGGGAGCGTTCATCGGCGGCAATCGTGAGCTGCCGCAGGTGCCCGGCGAGATGCAATGCCGCCTGCTCGGCTGCGCCGTCGAAGCCTGGAATGAGCAGGGCCAGCCGGTGATCGACGAGGTGGGTGAGCTGGTCTGCACGCAACCCATCCCCTCCATGCCGCTCTACTTCTGGGGCGACGAAGGCAACGCGCGCTATCTCTCCAGCTATTTCGACACTTACCCCGGCGTCTGGCGCCACGGCGACTGGCTCAAGATCACGCCGTCCGGCGGCTGCATCATCTTCGGCCGCAGCGACGCCACGATCAACCGCCACGGCCTGCGCATGGGCACCAGCGAGCTGTACAGCGCGGTGGAAGCCCTGCCCGAGGTACTGGACTCGATGGTGGTCGATCTGGAATACCTGGGCCGCGAAAGCTACATGCCGCTGTTCGTGGTGCTGCGCCCGGGCGTTGCGCTCGACGACGCGATGAAGGCCAGGATCAACGGCGCCATCAAGACGGCCTTGTCGCCGCGCTTCGTGCCCAACGAGATCTTCCAGGTGGCCGAGATCCCGCGCACCTTGTCGGGCAAGAAGCAGGAGTTGCCGATCAAGAAGCTGCTGCTGGGCCAGCCGATCGAGAAGGTGGTCAACAAGGACGCGATGGCCAACCCGGGTTGCCTGGACTGGTACGTAGACCTGGCACGAAAGCGCGGGGTGGGCGGCGCAGCGTGAGCGGCTACAGCTTCCTCGCCAAAGCACCCAGGTAGCCGCGCACCCGTTCGTCCTGCACCAGCGTGTCGAAGTCGGGCGCCTGCGTGACGACGCCTTTTTGCACGAAGATGAACTGCTCGCAGCTCTCGCGCAGGATATCGATGTGGTACTGCTCGTTGGGGTGCAGGCACAGGAACACCAGCTTTCCGCTACAGCGCAGCTGCCGGAAAAAATCCAGCATGAAGCCGATGTAGCCGTCCTGCGTGTTGAACTGCGGCTCATCGAACAGGTGAACCAACGGTGACTCGCTGCGGGCGTGCTCCAGCATGAAAATCGGGCCTGCTGCGCTGGAAGGAGCGTACCTGGTAGGACTGGTGATAGTGGATCGCCAGTCGGTCGCGCTCTCGCGTGCGCACTTGATGAATGTCCTGGCCGTCCACCAACACGCGGCCGGCCGTCGGCAGGTTGCTGCCGGTGATCAGCTCGAACAAGGTCGTCTTGCCGGAACCATTGGGGCCCATCACGCCCACCACGCAGGGCTTGTCGATCGTGAAGTCCGCTGCCAGCGAAAACGTCACCTGCTTGCTGATCAGGCCGCGGGTGTACTGCTTGGCCAGTCGCTCGACACGAAGAAGTGGCATTGCCATCACACCCCCAGCAGCTGCCGGCGCAGCGCTTCGTCCTCGCGCAGCTGCGCGGCCGGACCTTCGTGAACGATGCGCCCGAGGTTCATCACGCAGGCACGATCGGCAACCTGCAGCGCGCTGTGCACGTTCTGCTCGACGAGCAGGACGGAAATGCCTTCGCGCTTGAGCCGCAGGATGGTCTTCATCACGTCCTGTACCACCTTGGGCGCCAGGCCCTGGCTGGGCTCGTCGAACAGCACCAGGCCGGGCGCGCCGATCAGTGCGCGGGAGATGGCCACCATCTGCATCTCGCCGCCGGACAGGTTCTCGCACTCGCGGTGCATCAGATATTCGAGCGCGCTGAAAATCTCGAAGCATTCCTTCTCGGTCCAGGAGCGGAAACGCGTCTTCTTGCGCGCGATCGCCAGGTTGCGCGCCACGGTAAGTGTCGGGAAGATGCGCCGGTCGTCCGGCACCCAGCCGATGCCGCCCCGGGCGATCTCGTGCGTGCTGGCGTGGGTGATGTCTCCGCCGTCGAAGCGCACGCTGCCGGAACGCGCCGGGGTCAGGCCCAGGATGGAGCGCAGCGTGGTCGTCTTGCCGGCCCCGTTGCCGCCAAGCAGCGCCACCACTTCGCCGGCCCCCACGCTGAGCGACACGTCGAACAACACCTGCGTCTCGCCGTAGTAGGTATTGATCCGCTCCACTGACAACATGGCGCCGTCGGGCAGGGGCTTGAGGACTGCGCTCATGCCAAGGTTCCCAGGTTGGAGCGGCGCACCCATTCGTTCTGCTTGAGTTCCGCCGGAGTGCCTTGCGCGATCACCTGGCCCCAGTGGATCACCGACACCTTGTCGGCCAGCTTGAACAGGAATTGCATGTCGTGCTCGATGATGACGATGGTGAGCTGGCGCTTGAGCTCGCCCACCAGCTCGGCCAGCCGAGCGGTCCCTTCCGAGCCCAGGCCGGCGGTCGGCTCGTCGAGGAACAGCATGCGCGGTTCGGCCGCCAAGGCAACGCCGATTTCCAGCGCCCGCCGCTCGCCATACGACAGGCTCTTGGCCGGCACCTGCTCCTTGCCCTTCAGGCCCACGCGGGCCAGCACCGCAGCGGCCAGGTCCTGCGCCGTGCTGTCGGCGCCCAGGTCGCGCCAGGCATTGAAGCCCTGCTTGCGCACATGGGGCGTGGCCAACAGCACGTTGTCCAGCGCCGAGTAGTCGTTGAACAGGTTCATGATCTGGAACGAGCGCGAGATGCCCTTGCGCGCGATTTCGCGCGGCGCCAGCCCGGTGATGTCCTCGCCCGCGAAAGTGACGCGGCCGCGGTCGGGCTTGAAGCGGCCCGTGAGCACGTTGAAGCACGTGGTCTTGCCGGCGCCGTTGGGGCCCATGATGCCGGCCAGCTGGCCTTCCTCGAACGACAGGCTGATGTCTTCCAGCACCACCTGGTCGCCGAAGCGCTTGGCCAGGCCGCAAGCTTCGAACAAACTCATGCCCGCTTCTCCTGCACCGGCACGACCGGCGCCGGCTGCGCAGCCGATTTGGGTTTGTGTACAGCGCGCCAGGCCTGCCACATGCCGGCCACGCCCTCGGGCTTGAACAGCACCACGGCCATGAACGCCAGGCCATACCAGAGCAGCCAGGTCTCGGTGTACGCACCCAACAGATCTCTTGCCAGGATGAAGAAGGCCGCGCCGATCACCGGGCCCCAGAAGCTCACCATGCCGCCGCCGATCAGCACCATCATCACCACGAAGCCCGAGTTGTGCAGGCTCATGACATTGGGGTAGGCCGACTGCTGCGCCATGGCGAACATGCCGCCCGCGAGGCCCGCTATACCGGCGGAAACGGTGAAGGCCAGCCACTTGTACAGCCAGACGTTGTAGCCCGACGAAGGCCGCGCGGGTCTCGTTTTGCTTGATCGCGCTGAGCACCCGGCCCAGGGGCGAATGGATCAGTCGCCACAGCGCCGCAATGACGATGGCGAAGACGGCCAGGCAGAAAAAGAAAAGGGCTTCGTTGCTCTGGAGATTGATGGTCGCGAAGCCGAAATCCGCGGGCAAGCGCTTGATGTTGAGCAGCCCATCCTCGCCGCCGGTCAGCCGTGCCACTTGATGGCGACGAACCAGAACACCTGGCCGAAGGCGATGGTGAGCAGCGCGTAGTAGATGCCGCGCCGGTGCGAGATGAAGAGGGCCACCAGCGCGCCGAAGATGGCGGCCATGACGATGGCGCCGGCCAGGTCGAACCACAGGTTGGCCCACAGCCTTTGCTGCAGCAGCCCGAAGGCGTAGGCGCCGATCCCGAAGTAGGCGCCATGGCCGAAGGAGGGCAGGCCGGTGTATCCCAGCAGCAGGTTGTAGCCCAGGGCGAACAGCATCCAGATCATGATTTCCAGTGCCAGGTACTGGTATAGCCCGACCCGCGACAGCCACAGGGGCGTGGACAGCAGCACCAGGACGGTGATCACCATCGGCAGGGGAAACAGGACGGCGCGTCCCGTGGCGGATTGCATGGCGGAAAAATTCCTTGAAAGAACGGCCTTGTCAAAACAGAATATACGTTCTAATATTCTATTCATCAAGAATTTTTGTTCGCCCCCTTTTTGCTGCATTCCCCCGGCCCCATGGAAAGCGCCACCAACTACGACGAACTCAAGGACGCGATCGCCCGCGCCTATCCCGACATGTCGCCCCAGCTTCAGCGCATCGCCCGCTTCGCGCTGGAAAAACCCGCCGACCTGGCGCTGGGTACCGTGGCAGGCGTAGCCGAAGCGACGCAGGTGCAGCCCTCGGCCATGATCCGCTTTGCCAATGCGCTGGGCTATCGGGGTTTCTCGGACATGCAGCAGGTGTTTCGCGGCCATCTGGTCGAGCGCTCGACCAGCTACCGCGAACGCATCGACCAATTGCGCCGCAAGCAGCTCAACGGCCAGCGCGCGCCCGCCGGCGTGCTGCACCAGCTGGTGGGCGACTGCGTCGCCGAACTGGGACACCTGGAGGAGTCGATCCGCGAGGCCGACGTCAAGGCAGCGGTGAAGCTGATCGCCGGTGCCGACCGCATCCATGTCCTGGCCCAGCGACGCGCCTTCCCGGTCGCCAGCTACCTGGCCTACGCGCTCGGCCAGCTCGAACTCAAGACCCATCTGCTCGACGGCGCCGGCGGCATGCTCAAGCAGAACCTGCGCTCCATCGACAATAAAGACGTGCTGCTGGTCGCGAGCTTTCGCAGCTACTCGCCGGAGGTGGTGGAAGCCGCCAACTCCTGCAGCGACCGCGGCGTGCCCGTCATCGCCATCACCGATGGACCGCTGTCCCCGCTGGTGCCCTCGGCCAAAGTGTGTTTCGAGCTGGCCGACGATTCGTCCAAGCCGTTTCGCTCCCTGGTGGCGCCGCTGTGCCTGGCGCAGGCGCTGGTGATGAGCACCGGCCACCGCCTGGCCGAAAAACCCGAGCCCAGGGCTGGGCGCAAGGCCAAGGCATGAAGCAACCGATCCATCCATCGGCCGCTCGACCTGATCTGCCTGGGCCGCGCCGCGGTCGATCTCTATGGCGAGCAGATCGGCGGACGGCTGGAGGACATGCAGACGCTTCAGCAAGTACCTGGGCGGCTCGCCCGCCAACACCGCCGTCGGGCTGGCGCGTCTGGGCCTCAAGCCGGCCATGCTCACCCGCGTGGGCGACGAACACAACGGCCGCTTCGTGCGCGAAACGCTGGCTGCCGAAGGCGTCGACGTGAGCCACGTCAAGACCGATCCCCAACGCCTGACGGCCCTGGTATTCCTCGGCATCCAGGACCGTGAAACCTTCCCCCTGGTGTTCTACCGAGACAACTGCGCCGACATGGCCGTCAGCCCGGAAGACTTCGACAGTGCTTTCATCGGTTCGGCCACTGGCCTGTTGGTATCGGGCACACACCTGTCCCAACCCCAGACCTACAAGACCTGCCGACTCGCGATGGCCGCTGCCCGGGCGCTGGGCACGCGCGTGGTGCTGGACATCGACTATCGCCCGGTGCTCTGGGGCTTGACCAGCCCGGGCATGGGCGAGCAGCGCTTCGTGCCGTCGGACCAGGTCAGCGCCCATTTGCAGACCGTGATCCCCGACTGCGACCTGGTGGTGGGAACCGAAGAAGAAATCCACATCGCGGGCGGCAGCACCGACACGCTCAAGGCGCTGGAGCGATTACGCGAGCTGAGCCAAGCCGACGCTGGTCGTCAAGCGCGGCCCCATGGGCTGCCTGGTGTTCGACGGCGCGATCCCCAAGGACATGGAGCAGGGGCTCAAGGGCCCGGGCTTCCCGGTCGAGGTGTTCAATGTGCTGGGCGCGGGCGATGCATTCATGGCGGGGTTCCTGCGCGGCTGGCTCAAGGACGAGCCACTCGACCGCTGCTGCGCCTGGGCCAACGCCTGCGGCGCCATCGTCGTTTCCCGTCACGGCTGCGCGCCGGCCATGGCCAGCTGGGAGGAGCTGCAGCATTTCATCGAAAACGGCTCGGCCACGCGGCGCCTGCGCGAAGACGCGCTGCTCGAGCATTTGCACCGCGCCACCACACGCACCAGGGCCTGGGACGAGCTGGTCATCCTGGCTTTTGATCACCGCACCCAGTTGGAAGAGATCGCCGCACGCCACGGCCAGGGCACGGATCGGATCAAACGCTTCAAGCGGCTCATCGCCGAGGGCGCGCGCCGCGGCGCCGGAGGGCGCGCCGGCACCGGCATCATCCTCGACGGACGCTTCGGTGAAGAAGTGCTGCCGGCCATGACCGGCAAAGGTTGGTGGATCGCCCGCCCGGTCGAGCTGCCCGGTTCGCGGCCGCTGGAATTCGAAGCCGGATGCGAATTGGCACTCGGAATGCGCAGCTGGCCGGCAGAGCATGTGGCCAAGTGCCTGGTCAGCTACCACCCGCAGGACGAGTCTGCGCTGCGCGCGGCCCAGCTGGCGAAGTTGGTCGAACTGCAGTGCGCCAGCGTGGGCACGGGCCATGAACTCCTGATCGAAGTGATTCCCCCGCGCGACATGGAGCGCGATGAAACCACGCTGGCCGAAGCACTCGCACAGATTTACGAAGCCGGCGTCAAGCCCGATTGGTGGAAGCTGCCGCCCGGCGACTCGGATGCCGAGTGGGCGCGGATCGCGGGCGTTATCCAGCGCAACGACCCGCATTGCCGCGGCGTACTGGTGCTGGGGCTGCAGGCCAGCGAGGAAGACCTGGACAAGAGCTTTCGCATCGCCGCGCCGCACCCGATCTGCCGCGGGTTCGCAGTGGGCCGTTCGATCTTCGCCGATGCAGCGGCAGCCTGGTTCGCCGGCGGCATGAGCGACGACCAAGTCATTGCGGACATCGCCGGCCGCTACGCCCGGCTCATCGCGCGCTGGGACGAGGCGCGCGCCGGCGTGGCCGAAGCAATCAACGCGATCACTTGAAGGAAGCACACGACATGGCACGCAACATTGGATTCATCGGCATCGGCATGATGGGCCACGGCATGGCCAGGAACCTGCTGGCCAAGGGCTTTGCGCTCACGTTCAAGGCCAACCGCAACCGCGGCAATCTGCAAGACCTGCTCGCGGCCGGCGCGAAGGAAGCAAAGACGAATGCCGAATGCGCGCGCGCCAGCGACATCGTGTTCATTTGCGTCACCGGCTCGCCCCAGGTGGAAGAGATCGTGTATGGCAAGGACGGCCTGCTGTCCGCCGCGCGCCCCGGCCTGCTGGTCGTGGACACGTCCACGGCCGAGCCGGCCTCGACCGCCAGGATCCGCGCCGACCTGGCGGGCCAGGGAGTCAAGCTGATAGATGCGCCGTTGGCGCGCACGCCCAAGGAAGCGGAAGAAGGGCGCCTGAACACCATGGTCGGCGCCGAGCCCGAGGACTTCAAGGCGATCGAGCCCGTGCTCAAGGCCTTCTGCGAAAACATCTTCCACGTGGGCCCGCCCGGCCATGGCCATGTGCTCAAACTGGTCAACAACATGATGGCCATGAGCTTCGCGGCTGCCATCGCGGAAGCCTTCGCCGTCGGCGCCAAGGCGGGCCTGGACCTGAACAAGCTCTATGACGTGGTCTCGGTGGGTGGTGTCAACTGCGGCATCTTCCAGATGATGGCCACCAAGACGCTGAAGGAAGGCGATGTCACCGGCTTCAAGTTCGGCATCGCCAATGCGCAGAAGGACCTGCGCTACTACACCCACCTGGCCGAGATGCTGCCCGTTGCCTCCTTCATGGGCGAGGCGGCGCACCAGAGCCTGGTGCAGGCCGCCAACGCAGGATTTGGAGACAAGCTGATCGCCTCGCTGTTCGAGGCCCAGGAAAAGCTCAACAACGTGAAGATCGTTCCCCGCTGAAAAACTTTCGAAGGAGACACATCATGAGCGACACCCCCGAGCAAGCAAGCATCTCCCGCCGCAAACTGCTCAAGCAGTCGGCTCTCGCGCTGGCCGGCGCAGGGCTCTACGGGGCGGCGCCGTTCTATGGTCCCTGGAAGCACAACCACGCCTGGGCCCAGGCCGCCCAGAAAAAGCCGCTGGTGATCGGCCTGACCATGGATGCCTCGGGCCAGTACGCGGCATCGGGCGGCGAGGAGCGCCTGGGCGCGATGATGGCCATCAAGGAATTCAACGACAAGGGCGGCGTGCTGGGCCGGCGCATCGAGGCCATCCACATGGACACGGAAACCACGCCGGCCACCGGCTCGCGCGTGGCCGAGCGGATGATCACTCGCAACGAGGCGGCGTTCCTGATCGGGGCCGTGCACTCCGGCGTCGCCAACGCCATCTCGCAGGTGGCGCAGAAATACGGCACGGTGTTTCTCAACACCAACTCCAGCTCGCCCACCGAGGCCGGCAAGGATTGCCACCGCGTCAAGTTCGTCTGGGACGGCAACGGCTCCAACTTCTCGCAGGCCATCGTCAAGAACGCGATCAAGGCCAGCGGGCGCGAACTGGGTGCTGCTGACCAACGACTATGTGTGGGGCCACAACACCGCCAAGGCCACGCGCGCCGTGGTCGAGGCCAACGGCGGCAAGATCGTCGAGGAGCTGATGGTGCCGCAGAACACGCGCGACTTTTCGGCCTACCTGCTCAAGCTGCAGCAGATCAAACCCAACGTGATCGCCGCGGCCGTGGGTGGCGACGACATCAAGGCACTGCGCCAGCAAGTCGTGCAGCTCAAGATGCACCAGGCCGCGGCATGGATCAACAACCAGCAGGACTGGCCGGACGTATACGGCCTGGGCCCGGATGCCATCTTCGGCGTGTTCGGCACTACCTGGTACTACCGGCTGAACCTGCCGGGGGTCAAGGAATTCGTCGCCGCTTACCAGAAGCAGTATCCCGGCGTGGCGATACGCGTTCCCGGCAACGTTTATCACAACGGCTACATGGCCACGCGCGAGCTGCTGCGCTGTGTCGAGGAAGCGGGCACGACCAACAACATCGCCGTCATCAAGAAGCTGGAGGGCCGCAAGATGACGGCGGCGGATCGGCTGCAGCACCACGATGCCTGGATAGACCCCGTCACCCACCATTGCCAGCAAACCATCTACATGGCGAGCTACAACGACCAGCCGGCGGAAAAGGACGACATCTTCAAGATCCTTTCGCAGATCGATCCCAAGGAGGTGGTCGACACGGACGCCGCGGCCGCCTGCAAGCTGGAAAGCTACGAGGCCACCCCGAGCTACGAAGCCTGAAGTGGAAGCGCTGGCGCAGCTCCTGCCGCACCTGGTCAACGGCGTGTCGCTGGGGCTGCTGTTCGCCCTGATCGCGCTGGGCTTCATGCTCATCGTCGGCGTGATGGAAACCATCAACCTGGCGCACGGCTCGCTGTTTGCGCTGGGCATGTATTTCGCACTGTTCTTCGTTTCGCCGCAGCTGGGCTGGTTCCCTCACCTGCAGGCCTGGTACATGGCGCTGCCGATAGAAACCCGCTACCTGGTGGCCCTGTTCCTGGCGCCGGTCTTCGTCGGACTGTTCGGCATGCTGCTGGAGCTGTGCATGCGGCGCACCTATGGGCGCGATCCGCTCTACGGCCTGCTGCTGACTTTCGGTGCGGCCCTGGTGATCGAGGAAAGCATACGGCTGGTCTGGGGTTCCAACGAAAAGCAGCTGGCCCTGCCCGAGGCGATCTCGGGCGCGTTCCTGCTGGGCGACCTGATCTACTCCAGGTACCGTTTCTTCGCCAGCGGCTTCGCCATCCTCGCCATCATCGCCCTGTGGCTGTTCCTGGAGAAGACCCCTTACGGCGCGATCATCAAGGCCGGCGCGCACGACAGCGAGATGGTGCGGGCCCTGGGCATCAACCTGTCGCGGTTGCGGCTGCTCGTGTTCGGCATAGGCGTGGCGCTGGCGGCACTGGCCGGCGTCGTGATGGCGCCGATCTGGGGCATACGGCCTCATGTGGGCGTGGACGCGGTGGTGCCGGCCTTCCTCATCATCGTGCTGGGCGGCGTCGGCTCGCTCTGGGGCGCGGTGATCGCCGGGCTGATGGTGGGTATGGTGGTCGGGCTCACCGGCGCGTATGCTTCCGAGTGGTCGCTGATGTCCATGTACCTGTTGTTCATCGCCGTGGTGACCTTCCGCTCCCGCGGCCTGTTCGGAAAGAAGAGCGTGCTCGATGTCTGAAGTCCTGAAAGACAAGATCGCCATCGTCACCGGCGCGGCGGGCACCATGGGGCTGGCGGCCACCAGGTTCCTGCTCGAG
>CAVRNE010000018.1:0-21752 GCA_963722025.1 uncultured beta proteobacterium | reverse complement strand
CTTTCAGATCATTCAAACTTCATTGATCGAAGTGCAGGAAAGCACGACGATCAGTGAACGGG
Source organism: uncultured beta proteobacterium (assembly GCA_963722025.1). Classification (GTDB taxonomy): domain Bacteria; phylum Pseudomonadota; class Gammaproteobacteria; order Burkholderiales; family Burkholderiaceae_C; genus Ramlibacter. The sequence continues at coordinate 21,690 of CAVRNE010000018.1, read as the reverse complement.
TTGACTCGCCACCGCGCAGCCTGGGTCTCCTGAGCGCCCGAACTCGAATCACAGCACAGGGCGCGCGGTGGTGGTCTCTTTGTTCTGCTGCATCCCGGATGGTTGATCGAACACATTTCGTATTCGTAAGGTTGGGAGCCGGAGAACTGCTATGAGTGAACCTGTCTACGTGGGCATCGATGTCGCCAAGGCCAGCTTCGAGGTGGCTGCCAGTGGCAGACGCAAACCTTGAGCCTGGGCAACGACGAGGCCGGCCATGCCAAGCTGTGCCAGGTGCTGATACCGCTGGCGCCACGGCTGATCCTGATGGAGGCCACCGGCGGCCATGAGCAGCACCTGGCGCTTGCGCAGGCTGCGGCGGGCCTGCGCGTGTCGGTGATCAATCCGCGCCAGGCACGGGACTTCGCACGCTGCATGGGCAAGCTGGCCAAGACCGACCGCATCGACGCGCAGGCCCTGCGCGACTTTGCCGCCCTGCTCGACGCACAGGGCCACGAGCCGCGTGCACTGCTCGATGAGCAGCAGCGCGAACTCGCCGCCCTGGTGACGCGCCGGCGCCAATTGGTCGCCATGCTGGTGGCCGAGCGACAGCGCCTTGCGCTGGCTCATCCGAAGGCCAAGGCCAGCATCCTGGCGATCATGGACGCGATCGCCGCCCAACTCCACGACGTGGACGGGCAACTGCGCGAGCACGTAAAAGCCCACCACGCTGACTTGGCCAACCTGTTGACCTCCGTCAAAGGCGTGGGGCCCACGACGGCCAGCACCTTGCTGGCTCAGTTGCCGAATTGGGCCAACTCAATCGCAAGCAGATCACCTCGCTGGTGGGTTTGGCGCCCATCAATCGCGACTCGGGCACCTTGCGTGGTGAGCGCCATATCTTCGGCGGGCGCGCCGACGTGCGGCGCGTGCTCTACGTGGCCGCCTTGGTGGGCACGCGCTTCAATCCCGTGCTCAAAGCCTTCTATGCAAGGCTGCTCGCCGCAGGCAAGCCCAAGAAGGTCGCCCTGGTGGCCTGCATGCACAAGCTGCTGATCATCCTGAACGCCATCGCGCGCACCAAGTCGCCTTGGAGCAACGAGATCGCAAAGATCGTTTGAGTTGGTCATCAAGATGGTTGCTGTTCGGGAGTCACTGTAGCCAGATGGCATAGGCGAATTGATGGAATGTTTGATGTTTGCATAATTAAACCCTTATGCAAGATCGACTGACCCATATCGCCCTGGACACGCTGGACCGCATGCGCTCGCGCCTCAAGGCGCGCCACCTGAACCTGCTGGTGGCGCTGGACCAGTACGGTTCGTTGTCACGCGTGGCCAAGGAATGGGGCGTGACCCAGCCCTACCTCACGCAGTCACTCACCGAGATCGAGGCCATGATGGGCACGGCGCTGTTCACGCGGGCGCGTGGCGGCGTGACGCCGACGCCGGTGGGCCGCATCGCGGTGTCGCGCGCAGCGCGTTTGCTGGCCGACCTCCAGGACTGGGCCAACGACATGGCCGCGACCCAGTTGGGCTACAACAAGCGGCTCAACATCGGCGTGATCCACTACCTGTCGGGCCAACTGCTGTGCGACACGCTGACGCGCACACGCGAGCAGATCGGGCCTTTCGTGTTCTCGGTCGAGGAGGACACCAGCGCCCGCCTGTTGGCGGCACTGCGTGAACACCGCCTCGAAGCGGTGGTAACGCGCGCCTGGGGCGCGGAACAGGTGCGCGACTTGCACTGCGAGATCCTGTTCCACCAGCGGCCCGCGCTGGTGTGCCACCCCAAGACTGCGCGCCAGCTTGGCAAGCGCTCGCTGGACTGGCACGAACTCGCCGGCATGGACTGGCTGCTGCCGCCGGCCGGCACCTCGCTCGGGGTCTCGGTGCTGGACATGTTCCTGCGGGTCGACGAGATGCCGCCGGTGCCGGCGATCGAGACCCACTCGCTCAAGATCGTCGGTCGCATGATCGAGCGCAACCCGTCCATGGTCGCCCTGGTGCCAGCCGACGTGGCTCACGATCTGTCGACCCGCGCCCAGGTCGCCAGCGTCGCCTGCGACCTGGACTGGCCGCTGCCTCCCGTGGCCCTCTACCGTTGCCAGGGCGTGCCCGACTCGCCCACCATGGCGTCCTTTGTGCGCACGCTCAAGTCCCTCTGCAGAGAGCGCTTTGACGCCGGGTGAAGCACCGGCCGGGGCGCTTCACGCGAATGACGGCACGAGGGGTGATCTCGGTTTTCGTGGGATGGCCTTCGCCATCCCATGCCACCTACTCGACAACGGTCACCATGTCGGGCGCCCAGCCGCCGTGGAAGCCGAAGGGCACGCGAACAGGCAGGCGGATCGTCGCGATCGGGCTCGCCGGCGAAGTCCTGGGCATCCAGGATCACGACGTCGCTCAGGTCGCGTTCTGGATCGTAGACATAGGACAGGATCCAGCCCTCGTCTTCGGCAGCGGCGCCCGGCTTGCGAACGAAGACCGGCTCCGACGTCATCCGGCCCGGACCATAGTCATGCACCTCGGTCGTCTCGCGCTTCAGGTCGTGCTTCATGGCGGGGCCGAAAGCCACGTCGTCGCCCCAGTAGGCGGTGTAGAGCATAGCGATAGGACCGCCCGCCGTAGCGCCCGTTGATCCGCGGGAATTCGATGCCGCGGTCGTCGATCACCGTTTCGGTCACGCGCCCGGACGGGCGATGGAGTGTCCAGCGCACCAGGATGGGCGCGCCTTCATTGGGCCCATTCTGATCGGTGTGGAACATCCGCTCGATGCCGCGGCAGGTCGATGATGGTGAGATCGCCGTCGTCATAGGCGTTGGCGAAGTGGAAGGCGAAGCAGCGCGGCACTTCGAACCATTGGATGGACGACACGTCGCCGTCACGCGGCAGAGCCCGATGCGGGAGGCCCGGCGGTCGTCCCACAGCCACGGGAAGTCCGTGTGGGAGAGTTCCGGCTGAAAGGTCACCGGGAAGTCGGGGACGACGATGAAGGACTGCGTGAACGCCATGTCGTGGATCAGCGGAATGTGCGGCAGGTCGATGCGCGCCTTGGTCGTGGCGCGCCCGTCGCCGTCGACCGAGATGTAGCGGATCGGCTGGAACGGTTCATAGGCCAGGGCGTGGTGCTCGCCCGTGATCGGATCGAACTTCGGGTGGCCGGTGAAGCCCGCCTCGAGCGTGCCGTCGAAATCGGTGCGCCGCACGCTCGCCAGCTCGTAGTCGAGCTCGACCGGAAGGCTGCCTGCTTCGACGACCGCGCACAGCTTGCCGCCGACGTTCATGAGGTTGGTGTTGACGTTGCCGTCGCGCCTGCCCTCGCCCGGCCCGGGGATCGGCTTGCGGCTCAAGACCCTGGCGGCATCCCGATCAAGGACGAAGCGGCTGCGGAACCATTCCGCCTTGCCACCGCGCAAGCGCAGGCCATGCGCCATGCCCGAGCCGGCGAACCAGTGATGGCGCACGAGCCGCACCCGGTCCAGCTCGTCGATCGGGTTGGGCCCGATGCGCAGGAAGCGGCCAGTCAACTGCCTCCGGGACACGGCCTGTCACCTCCAGGTCGAAGGCGGTGACCTCGCTCTTGAGGGGCGCAAAGTTCCCGGCGACGTACGGCGCGCCGGTGCTGTTCGCCGACGGGATCTTTTCCGCTGTCAGGTTCATGACCATCTCCGGGCGGTACTCGCGGACTCGCGAAGGCCAGCAGGTCGGCGTTGAGCTTGTCCCGGTCGGTGTCGCCCAGGGCGTGCGAGCCGCCGGGGTAGATCTTGAGCACCGAGCCGCTGGACGAGCTTGGCCGACAGCAGCGCCGAGGCGCCGATCGGCACGATCTGGTCGTCGTCGCCGTGGATGATCAAGGTCGGCACGTCGATCTTCTTCAGGTCCTCGCGTGAAGTCGGTCTCCGAGAACGCCTTGATGCAGTCGTAGCCGTTCTTGTGGCCGCACATCATTCCCTGCGACCACCAGGACTGGATCATTCCCTGCGAGACCTTGGCCCCCGGCCGATTGAAGCCGAAGAAGGGGCCACTGGCGACGTCGAGGAAGAACTGCGAGCGGTCGGCCAGATAGGCCTTGCGAAAGCCGTCGAAGACCTCCATCGGCAGGCCGCCGGGATATGCCGCGGTCTTCACCATGATCGGCGGCACGGCGCCCATCAGCACCGCCCGCGCGACGCGGCTGGTGCCATGCCGGCCGATGTAGCGCGCCACCTCGCCGCCGCCGGTGGAGTGGCCGATCATCGTCACGTTCTCCACGTCCAGCGCCGTGAACAGCTCGTTCAGGTCGTCGGCATAGGTGTCCATGTCGTTGCCCTGCCAGGGCTGGCTGGAGCGGCCATGGCCGCGCCGGTCGTGGGCGATGCAGCGAAAGCCGTTCGATGCCAGGTGGAACATCTGCGACTCCCATGCGTCCGAGCTCAGCGGCCAGCCGTGGCTGAAGCTGACGACCGGGCCGGAGCCCCAGTCCTTGTAGTAGATCTGCGTGCCGTCCTTGGTGGTGAAGGTGCTCATGGTTCGCCTTTCGGGGTGGGAGGTGGCGTGGCGTCGCGCGGCCGGTCGGGGCGCGGCAGGAGGGTCGGCGGCGCTTGCCGCCAACGGGAAGCCGAACGTCGCTGCGGCCGCTGCGCCGCCAACCAACAGCCGGCGGCGGGTGGTCGGCAGGTGTGACGCGGGGGCACGGTCGTTCATGGTGGATCTCCGTCGAGCATCGACCCGGGTGCAAGAGAAGCGGTGTCGACGGCCATAGCGTGCCGCGTCACCGTGTCGCGGCGCATCACCAGGAGGTCCAGTCCGACCTCGCACCTTCCGCAAGATCGCGGCCTGCCGCGCATTTCAGGTCAGGACGGCCGATGCAGGGCCTGCTGCGCGGAGCCTCAGCGGCATCGTCCAGGGTCCACGAGCGCCCCTCGTTCCACGCGCGCGTCGAACGCGGCATCGTCGTGCAGGGCGCTTCGCACGTCAGCCAGCAGGCGTTCGTGCCGCGCACGCTCCGGCGCGGACATTGCCGAGCCGATCTCCTCTCGCAGACGCTGCGTGCAGCCCCACAGGCGCGCGGCGCAGCGTCGCGCTCGCGAACGCCAGTGACAATCCGGCGAAAGCATCGAGCCACCTCACGTGGGAAAGCGCGTCACCGGTAGGCACGATGTCCAGCGCTTCCCCAAGATGCGACTTCGCGAGCCGCGATGTCGCCAGCATCGTGAGCGACGGTCGCCAGACCGACCAGGGTCTTCGCCATGCCGGGCCTGTCCCCCAGCGCGCGCTGCCCCTCCAGGGCTTCGCGCAGCAGGGAGCGGGCTGCTTCGAGGTCACCCTGTGCATGCCTGACCTCGCCCAGCTCCGAGAGCGCCACCGCCGCCCTCCAGGCCCCGATGTCGCGGCTGACGGCGACGCATTCCTCCAGCAGCGCCTGTGCCGCGGCGTAGTCGCCCGCATCATGGGCGACCATTCCCAGGCAATGCAGGCCCATGGAGATGTTGCGCCGGTCGCCGATCTGGCGTGCGATGGACAGAGCGTCTTCGTAGAGCCCGCGCGCCGCCGCCAAGCTCGCCGCGGGAATTGGCCACACGTCCCCAGGCTGTTGAGCGAACGCGACGATGCCTCGGCGGATGGCCCAGGCGCCGCCAGATGGCGAGCGCCTCCCGATGGCGACCCTCGGCCGTCGCGTAGTCGCCCTGAAGGTAGGCCAGCGCGCCGGCCGCATGGAACGCGCTGGCGTGGGCGTCCTCCCGCTTGGCATCGGGTGCGATGGCCAGGAGTCGGGCGATCCAGTCGCGCCCTTCGCTGTAGTGGCCGCGCATTCTCCAGAACCAGTGGAGCTCCCCTGCGAGCCCCAGGCCTTTGACGGAACGCGCAGGCGAAGCTTCGCACCACGCCAGAGCGGCACGCACGTTGTCGTGCTCCCGGTCGAGCCGCAGCAGCTTCGCCTGAAGTTCGGAATCGCTCTGCATCGGGTCGAGCAGTCGGCCGGCCATGTCAAGGAAGAAGTCGACGTGGCGATCTCGCACCGGCTCGTCCTCGCCGCTCTCGCGCAGCCGGTCCTGCGCATAGTGGCGCACGGTCTCGAGCAGGCGAAAGCGCGTCTCCTCTCCCTGCGTCTCGGCCAGGACGAGGTTCTTGTCGGTGAGCGAAGCGAGGAGGTCCAACACCTCGGTGCGACGGGCGCTCCCGCCGCTGCAAACAGACTCGGCAGCCTGCAGCGTCCAGCCGCCGGCAAACACCGAGGCGCGCCGAAGCACCGCCTTCTCGGCCTCGCCCAGCAGCTCGTGGCTCCAGTCGATCAGCGAGCGCAAGCGTGCGGTGGCGCGGCAGTGCCGTGCGCGAGCCGCCGGTGAGCATGCCGAAGCGGTCGTCCAGCCGCCGGCTCAGCTCCTGCATCGACATCACGCGCATCCGCGGCGCCGCCAGCTCGATGGCCAGTGCGATGCCGTCCAGGCGGCGGCAGATCGACGCCAGGGCCGCGGCATCCTTCGTCCGTCACCTCGAACTCCGGCCGCTGCAGCCTGGCCCGGTCGATGAACAGGCGCGCCGCCTCGCAGGACAGGACTTCCTCAGCTCGTCGACGCCCGCCCTTGCCTCCGGAAAGGACAGGGACGGCACCCGGTACGTGAGCTCGCCATCGATGCCCAGGCGCTCCCGGCTCGTGACGAGGAGGGAGAGCCCGGCGCAGCGCCGCAACAGGACGTCGGCGAGCTGCGCACACGCCTCGAGCAGATGCTCCGCGTTGTCCAGCACCAGCAGCAACTGCCGCGACGCCAGCCAGCCGGCCACCGTCTCCATCAGATCCTGGCCCGACTGCTCGGTGACGCCGAGAGCTTTCGCGATGGCCTGGGCGACGAGCGATGGGTCGCCCAAGGGGGCCAACTCGACGAACCAAGCACCATCGGGATGCTGCTCGAGCATCGTGCCTGCCACCTGCAACGCCAGCCGGGTCTTGCCGCAGCCGCCGGCGCCGGACAGCGTCAGCAGCCGCGTGGTGGTCAACCATTGCCTGACCTGAGCGATCTCCGCCTCGCGGCCGATGAAGCTCGTCAGGGGCTGCGGCAGGTTGTGCCCGTAGGCGGCGCGGGCCGCGTCGCGCGTGACGTCGAGGGTGAAGCGGTAGCCGCGGCCGGAAACCGTCACGATCGCCCCCGGCCCGAGCACCTTGCGCAGCGCCGAGACGTGTGCTTGCAGCGTGTTCTCTTCGACGACCACCCTGCCCCAGACCTGCGCCAGCAACTCGTCCTTGGTGACCAGGTTCCCGGCCCGACCGACCAGCGCGATCAGCAGGTCGAGGGCATGAGGGCCCAGGTGAACGGCCTGACCGCTCGCGAGCAAGCGGCGCTCGTCGGGCTGCAGCTCGAAGCGCGCAAACCGGTAACGGACCGATGCCGCTGGAGCGGTCATGGAAGCGATGCCAAGCACCTGTGCGGCGCCCAGTCTAAGGTAAGCCGCCAGCCCCGAACTTCAGGAAATCTTCAGCCCGGCACCAAAGACATCGGCCATGGCAACGCGAAGCTCGGTCCACGATGTTCGACCACGCGTACCAGACGGAGAACTCATGAACCACGCTGCGCCTCGCCGTTCGACCCTCTTGGTCATGCACCCTGACCCTCTCCTGCGCGCAGGACTGGTGGCAGCCCTGGGTCGGCATGGCGCCTTCGAGATCTTCGACGACGGTGTCGACGGCATGATCCCGGAGCGACCCCGCATCGACGTCGTCATCACCGACTACGACCACGCCATGCACCTTGCCCGTCGCGCTCCCGGCCCGCGACGCGCTCTCAAAGGCCAGGATCCTCGTCCGTCACAACCAACGATCGCGAGGCGGACATCCGGCGCGCGATCGAGGCGGGCATCCACGGCTACATCCTGCTGGGCGGCCCGCTGGACGAACTGATCGATGGCGCGACCACGGTGGCCAACGGCCTGCGCTACGTGTCGCGTTCGCGTGGCGCAGCGCATGGCCGACAGCCTGACCCACCCCTCGCCTCACGTCGCGCGAGACCCAGGTGCTGAGCCTCGTTGCCGGCGGTGAGTCCAACAAGGCGATCGCCCGAGACCTCGCGATCAAGGCGGGGACGGTCAAGTCGCACATGACGGCGATCATGACCAAGCTCGGCGCCAACTCGCGTACGCAGGCCGCCAACATCGCAGCCGCACGCGGCCTCGTCGGGCATCGCGCCTTGATTCGGCGTGGGCCGGCCTAGCGGGGCCCAGGCAGCACGAGCCGAGCGCGACTTCTTCGCGATCGCTTCGGGTTCACTCATCGGGGTGCTCAAGCCGGACAGCTGATATTCTTTGCCCCATCACGGAGCGGTTCAATTCAGTGTGCGCTTCATCCGAACAATCTGCTGCCTGATGCTGAGTGCGCTCACAATCGGTGAGCCCTCGCGCGCGCAAACGGAACGGCTGATCAAGGAACCGATCAGGATCCTTGTCCCTTTGCCCCCCGGGGGCACATCCGACGTTACGGCACGCCTGCTTGCCGATAGCCTCAGGGAATCCATCGGACTGCCGGTCTTCGTGGAGAACAGGCCTGGCGCGACTGGACGCATTGCCGCCGAGGCGCTGAAAGGCGCGGCGCCGGACGGCACCACTTTCCTGCTGGCGCCGATGGCAGTGACCGTTTGGGCGCCGATGGTGTTCAAGCGGCTTGGTTACGATCCGGTGAAGGACTTTGCCCCGGTTTCACAAGTCGCGAAGATCCACTACGCATTTGCCGTCGGCCCGACTCATCCGGCCCGGACGGTCGCGGAGTTCGTTGCGTGGGCGCAGGCGAATTCGGGACAGGCGAACTACGGGACGCCCGGGACGGGTAGCGTGTCGCATTTCTTGGGGACGTTGTTCGGCCAGGAGGCCGGCCTCGAGATGGTTCATGTCTCCTACAGGGGCGCCAACTCGCTCACCACCGAACTGATGGGCGGTCAGGTGCCCTGCGCCATCAGCGCGCTATCCGACCTGATCGAGTTGCACCGCGCCGGGAGGGTCCGCATCATTGCAACGGCAGGTTCCGAGCGATCGCCGGTGTTGCCGGCGGTACCGACGTTCAAGGAACAGGGCTTTCCAAAGGTCGAAGGCGTTGGCTGGACTGGCTTGTATGCACCGGCGGGAACAGCGAAGCCGGTGATCGACCAGTTGGCGATGGCGGTTGCCAAGGCGTTACGCTCATCCGCTGTCAGTGAGAAGCTGAACAACCTCGGCATCGAGCCGACCGGCACGACGCCGGAAGAACTTGCCTCGATCATGGCGACCGACGCCGCGCGCTGGGCGCCGATCATCAAGGCTTCGGGCTTCACGGTTGATTAGGCTTGCTCCGATCAACCCTCGAGCAGGCACTGCGAAGCAATGACCATTGGTCCCTCCCCCATCCGTGGCTCACGACATTCGTCGGCGACTCCAGTGTGGAGGCGGTCGCGTGTCCGGCGAACTTCCGCGGCTCGCACTGCAGGGATCTGGGGCCATTCGGACAGGCCGTGCTCCCTGCGTTCCGGCGCCAGGCCGTTCGAACGCCCTTGCTGAGGCTGCCGGCCGAGCCGCTGTGCTACGCGCTCAACCCCATCCGCATCCCGCGTACGGCCGACGCCGAGGTCATTTCCCGCCAGGTGGCCGACAACCGGGCGGCTTACGAGCGCCTTCGCGCTGCGGGTGGGTGCTGTACCCGGTGAGCGCGTTCGCGTTGTCGCACGAGGATTGGCGAGTCCACTTTGCTGACAGGTACGCGCGACTGCGCTCCATGAAGCAGCAATTCGATCCGGCGAGTCGACTCGCGCCGGGTTACGACGTGTTTTCATCCATCCTGGCGCGCCGGGCCAATTAGGCGCAGCGCACATGGCCTTGGACCGGCGAAGCCGCGCCGTCTGCTGATGCCGCGGATGCCAGAGCGGCGCATCAGGCGAGCCACGCGCTGGCGGCTGATGCGCTCGCCTTGCTCCATCAACTTGGCGCGCATCCCATCGCACGGGAATATCGGCCTGGTTTCCCATCACGAGTCTGGAGACTTCGTGGATGTCGCGTCACTGCGACCGGCAAACCAGGCCGTGGCCGCAGCCTCAGGCCGGCGGCAGGATCACCTTGTCGCAAACGTGAACGACGCCATTGGTGTTGAGAACGTCCGCCTTCGTCAGGTTGCAGACGCGGCCACGCGCATCGATCACCTGGAAGCTGACGTTGATCTTGATGGTCACGCCCACCTCCACGGTGGCAACCGGTGCATCGGTCTCGAATTCCTTCTTGAACTTGCGCGCGGGCACCATGTGGCAGCGCATGACCCTTCTGCACAGCTCAGTGTTGGCCAGGAAGGCCTGGAACGTGATGTTCAGTTCAACCAGCACCGCGGTAAAGGCTGCGTTCGTCGGGCAGAAGAAGGTTTGAGGGGTGGGCTGCTTGAGCGTATCGCTGAGCCCCGCGGCCTCGATCGCCTGCACGCACATGTCGACCTCCGGCGTTTCCTGGCAAGTCACCACGATGTCCTTGTTGGCCGGCAGCATCACGCGGTCGAGCTCATGCAAGGCGCCGTTCAACGCCACCGAGTCGGTGACGACGAGGGTACAGAGGCGATTGCGACCGTCGGTAGCCTTGAAGACGTTGTTTTCCTTGTCGATCTTGAAGAAGCCGCCCCCGATGGGCTCGATGGCATGACCTTCCACGACGGCCTCGGTGAACTGCACCTTGCCCAGGATGTGGAACCTCAGGATCACGGTCAGCGTCGCCTTGTCGGCAAAGACCTGGTCCTTGCTCTTGCCCATCTCGCCAAACAGCGCGTTGAAGGCGTCGTTGGTCGGCGCGAACACGGTGTTGGTGCCCGAGGCCTCGAGCGTTTCGCGCAGGCCGCAGGCATTGACCGCCTCGACGAACACACTGAGTTCCGGCTTGGATTCGGACAGGTTCATGAGGTTCTTGCGCTCGTCCAACTGGGTGCCAACGGTTTCATCGTCACTCCCACCGCCACAACCGGGCAGAAAAAGGGCTCCGCCGAGTGCGGCAGCTCCATAGGTGATGAGTTGGCGGCGGCGGGTCTGCAAGTTCGACATGTCAATGCTCCTGAGGTTGGTGAACAAGTGAGGCCAAGCATCGGGCCGCACCGTGTCTGGTCGTCGCAAGTGACATTCGCACATGGACGTAGGACATGTCTCCCAGCGGATGCCAGCGCGTGTAGGCGCCGGCTGATACGGCGACATCGCCGGCCGTTACCATCGCCTCCCGATCCTTCGCATCATTCCCATGGAATTCCTTATCCCGATAGCCCTGTTGGCTCTCGGCGCCTACGTGCTCAACACCAAGCTCCAACGCCGACGCGTTGCCTTGTTGGGAAGTCAGTTCCGCCCCTACCAAATCGAGAAGCTGATGGAGCAGCTCACGGATGGCTATCTGCGCTGCCTCGACGAGGCCGATGCGGCGCGCCGTGAGCAGATCTGGCGCATGCTCGACGCGACCGAGGCGACGCTGGCCGGCCAGTTCGAGCGATTTGCGGCAGACTTCTCCACGGTCGACGAAGGCCAGGCGCGCGTGAGCAAGCTCCCATTGGCCATTCCCTATGCGGACAGGCTTTTCCCCAGGACGTGCTTCGACGTGCGCAAGGTCTTCCGGGTCCATGCCCTGGGAATCGCCGCCGCGGCGGCGAACCGCCGTGCGCTGTCAGCCAGGGACAAGGCCTTCACCATGTCGGCCGAACTGTTCCTGATGCAGCACACCTGCCACTGGTACTGCAGGTCGATGGCGGTTGCCTCCGCGCGCCTGATGGCGCGACACAAGATCTCGTACGCCCTGGTGCTGGACTCGGTGTCGCCGGACACGCGCACCGCCTACCGTGACGTGGTGGGCTACTGAATTTACGGGCGCATCCCGTGGCATACGAAGGACGGCCAGAGCGGCGATCGCGATTCATCGCGATGGGTGGTGGCTCCTCGACGGCGCGCAATCCTTCACACCATTGCATTGTTTTCCTACTCAACTTTGAGGCAAACACCCCCGCCTCTGCGCGCCCCTGCGGGATAACTTGGAAGCGTCAATTCACATCCTGGTTCATTCAATGCGCGCAATTCGCTCCACCTGTTTCGCTATAGCTGTGCCACTGATGCTTGTCGCCTGCAGCTCCTCCGCGCCCCGCTACGTCAAACAAGAACTCAGTGAGGAAGATTCGCGGACCGCCATGTCTGAATGCGAATACCAGATCCGACTGAACAAGACACCGAAGGCGGAGCAGGACGAACTACGCAACCTGTGCATGCAAGGAAAAGGCTACCGATCCGCTAAATGATGCGGTGCGCTCCTGGCCCAGCCCGGCCTTTCGCGACGCAAGAGGCTACGACCATTCCCCTGCATACGCGACCTTGATTCCATGCTCCCGGCGCCGCCGGTCAATGGATCTCGGCAACCGCCGCCCCCGCCAGCAGATACGCCCCTTGCTCAGCCTTCAGCGCAATGCGCCCTGCGCGATGGGCCGGCACCTGCATCTCCATCTTCATGGCCTCCATCGTCGCGATGGTGTCGCCCTGGGCGACGGTGTCGCCGTCGGCCACCTTCCACGATTGCAGCGTACCGGCGATCGGTGCGGCAACCGATGCGGGGTCTGCGGCCACCGGCGCTGGCGCCGCGGCTGGCGATTCAGCACCGCCCGCCACGGACTGCAAGCCGCGCAGGAGTTCGGCCGGCAGCCCCAGCGCCATGCGGCGCCCGTCGATCTCGATCGCGGTGCGCACCAGGGCTGCATCGGGCACGGGCGGTTCGCTGCGCACGGCGGCGGCCAGCGTGTTGGCGAAGTCGGTCTCGATCCAGCGCGTGTGCACCTTGAACGTATCGGCCGACGTGAAGTCCGGCTGCTCCATCACCGCGCGATGGAACGGCAGCACCGAGGCCACGCCCTCGATGCGGAACTCCTTGAGCGCGCGCCGCGCGCGGGCGATGGCCTGCGCGCGCGTGGCGCCGGTGACGATGAGCTTGGCCATCAGCGAGTCGAAGGTGCCGGGCACCACGGAACCCGACAGCACGCCGGTGTCCACGCGCACGCCGGGGCCCGAAGGCGCCTCGAACAGGCGCACCGGGCCGGGCGTCGGCAGAAAGCCGCGGCCCACGTCTTCGGCGTTGATGCGAAACTCGAAGGCGTGGCCGCGCGGCACCGGCGTGTCGGTGATCGACAGCGGCAGGCCATCGGCCACGCGCAGCTGCTCCACCACCAGGTCGATGCCCGAGGTTTCCTCGGTCACGGGGTGCTCGACCTGCAGGCGGGTGTTGACCTCGAGGAACGAGATCGCGCCCGTGCCGCTGAGCAGGAACTCCACGGTGCCGGCGCCGACGTAGCCGGCCCTGGCGCAAACGTCGCGCGCCGACTGGTGGATGCGCGCGCGCTGCTCGTCGGTCAGGAAGGGCGCGGGCGCCTCTTCGACCAGCTTCTGGTTGCGCCGCTGCAGCGAGCAGTCGCGCGTGCCGAGCACCACCACGTGGCCGTGGGTGTCGGCGATCACCTGCGCCTCGATGTGGCGCGGCCGGTCGAGAAACTGCTCGACAAAGCACTCGCCGCGGCCGAAGGCGGTGACGGCCTCGCGCACCGCCGATTCGTAGAGGTCGGCCACCTCGTCCATGCGCCAGGCCACCTTGAGGCCGCGCCCGCCGCCACCGAAGGCGGCCTTGATGGCGATGGGCAGACCGTGCTGTTCGGCGAAGGCGAGCACTTCCCGCGCGTCGTTCACCGGCCCGGGCGTGCCCGCGACCAGCGGCGCGCCGACCTCCAGCGCGATCTTGCGCGCCTGCACCTTGTCGCCGAGCGCATCGATGGCCTCCGGCGGCGGGCCGATCCAGGCGAGGCCGGCCGCGATGACGGCGCGCGCAAAGCCCGCGTTCTCCGACAGGAAGCCGTAGCCCGGGTGCACGGCGTCGGCGCCGCTGCGCGCGGCCACGGCCAACAGCTTGTCGATGTTCAGGTAGGTGTCGGCGGGGCGCTGGCCGTCCAGGCCATAGGCCTCGTCGGCCATGCGCACGTGCAAGGCGTCCAGGTCGGCATCGGCATACACGGCGACCGACTTCACGCCGTAGTCGGCGCAGGCGCGCACGATGCGCACGGCGATCTCGCCGCGATTGGCAATCAGGACTTTTTTCATGGGGTACCGAATGGGTGGATGGGGTTGAAGCGCAGGCTGGCGCCGATGGGAACCTGCCCCGCGAGGTCGAGGTGGTAGCTGGCAACGGCGCCGATCACCGGGTAGCCGCCCGTGAGCGGGTGGTCGGCCAGGAACAGCACGGGCTGCCCGCTCGGCGGCACCTGCAAGGCGCCGAGGGCTGTCCCTTCGCTGGGCAACTCGGCCGGGTTGGCGCGGGTCAATGGCTGTTCGCCGGCCAGGCGCAGGCCGACGCGGTTGGACTGCGGCGTGACCTTCCACACCTGGCTGGCCAGCAGCGCCACCGCCTCGGGCGTGAACCAGTCGGTGCGCGGGCCCATCACCACGTCGAGCGTGATGGTCTGCTCCATCGTGGGCAGGTCGGCGGGCGGCTGCTCGTGCAGGCCCACGATGGCGCCGCGCACCACCGAACGTACGGGCAACACGTCACCGGCCGCGATCGGCTGCGGGCCCGACGCGGGCCAGCGTGTCGGTCGAGCAACTGCCCAGCACCGGCGCGATGGCGAAGCCGCCGCGCACCGCGAGGTACGAGCGAATGCCCGCGCGCGGCTTGCCCAGCATGAGGCTGTCGCCGTCCGACAGCGCGATCGCGTGGTAGCCAGGCGCGGACCAGGACGCACCACCGGCGCTGGTGATGACGATGGGTGCATCGGCACCGGTGAAGGCCACCACGGCCTCGCCGCGGCAGACGAACTGGAAGCCGCCGTAGGCGATCTCCACGCAGGCCGCATCGCTGGCGTTGCCGACCAGCCTGTTGGCCGCGCGCAATGCCCCCTGGTCCACCGCGCCCGAAGCCGACACGCCCTGCCCCGCCTGACCATGGCGGCCCGTGTCCTGGAACAGGGCCTGCAGGCCGGTGCTGCGGATCTCCAGCGCGGCGCCATGGGGCTCGGCGGCGATGGATGCTGCGGCCGGCTGGGGCGCCGACGCGGGCGACGGCCACGCAGGCCGACCGGCCATGTCGATGAAGCGAACGCGGAATCCCGGTTGCAGCAACGCCGGCACCTCGCGCCCCAGGTCCCACATCGGCGTGGCCGTCACGCCAATGATCTGCCAGCCGCCCGGGCTGGCCTGCGGATAGACGCCGCTGAAAGGCCCCGCCAGCCCCACGGCACCGGCCGGGATGCGCGTGCGCGGCGTGGTGCGGCGCGGCACGTTCAGGCCCGGGTCGCCGCCGCTCAGGTAGGCAAAGCCCGGTGCAAAGCCGGTGAAGGCGACGGTGTACTCGCTGCCCGTGTGACGACGGATCACCTCGTCGCGCGAGATGCCCAGCATCTGCGCGACCTCGTCGAGGTCTTCACCGGTGTAGTCGACGGGGATCTCGATCAGCGTGGCCGCGCGCTCGACCTGCGCCGTGAGGCTGCGCGCGCCGATGCGCTCGACCAGCGCCGCGCGCGACACCTTCGCGGGGCGATAGCGAACCAGCAGCGTGCGCGCGGCCGGCACCAGCTCCTCGATGCCGTCGATGGGCTCGGCCTGCAGCGAAGCCAGCAGCGCCAGGGTCTGCGGCAGGTCGTCGAGTTCGACCAGCAAGGCATCGAGGTTGACCGGCAGAAAGCGCATCATCGAAGTGCCTCCGCGGGCACCGCATCGACAAAGGACTGCACGCGTCACGCCCGAGCGCTCGAGCAGCGCGCGCACTTCCCGCGCCATCTGGACCGCGCCGGGGCTGTCCCCATGCACGCAGAGCGACTCGGCCTCGATGCGCACCGTGCTGCCGTCGATGGCCGTGACCACACCCTCGGTCGCCAGGCGCAGCATGCGCGCCGCCACCTCGTGCGCGTCGTGCAGCACGGCGCCCTTCTCGCGCCGCGAGACCAGCGTGCCTTGCGGCGTGTAGGCGCGGTCGGCAAAGGCCTCGGCCACGGTGCGCAAGCCGCTGGCCTGCGCCCAGCCCAGCAAGCGGCGAGCCGGCCAGCCCGACGAGGTACAGGCTGGGATCGATTGCATGGATCGCAGCGATCACGTCGCGCGCTTGCCGCTCGTCATGGGCGATGGTGTTGTAGAGCGCGCCGTGCGGCTTGACGTAGCGCACCGTGGTGCCCGCCGCGGCGGCCAGGCCCTTGAGCGCACCGATCTGGTAGATCACGTCGGCCACCAGGTCGGCGCTGGCCACGTCCATGTTGCGACGGCCGAAGCCGGCCAGGTCGGGGTAGGACACGTGTGCGCCGACCACCACGCCACGCTCGGCCGCGCGGCGCAAGGTCTGCAGGATGCCGGCGGCGTCGCCGGCATGGAAGCCGCAGGCCACGTTGGCGCTGCTCACGATGCCCAGCATGGCGTCGTCGTCGCCCATGCGCCAGGCACCCAGGCTCTCGCCGAGGTCGCTGTTCAGGTCCATGTTGGTGCTTGCCGTGCGAGGAACTCAGTCGACCTTGATGCCGGCGTCGTCGATCACCTTCTTCCACTTGGCCGAATCGTTCTTGATGAGTTCGGTCACCTTCGTCGGCGCGCCACCGACCACGTCGAGGCTCATCTCCGTCGAGCCGGGAACGGACTTCCTTCTCGGCCAGGATGCCGTCGATCGCCTGGTTCAGCTTGGTCACGATCTCGGCGGGCGTGGCGGCCGGTGCCATGAAGGCGTACCAGAAGGTCATGTCGAAGTCCTTGCCGCCCGACTCTGACACGGTCGGCAGTTCGGGATAGGCGGCCAGGCGCTTGGTGGTCGTCACCGCCAGCGCGCGCATGCGTCCGCTCTTGACCATCGGCATCGCTTCGGGCACGAGCGCCATCATCAACTGCACCTGCCCGCCCATCACCTCCTGCAACGCCGGGGCGCCTCCCTTGTAGGGCACATGCACCGGGTCGAAGCCGTTCGCCTTCTTGTAGTACTCCATGCCGAGATGGCTGGGGGTCCCGGCGCCGGCCGAGGCATAGCTGACTGCGCCGGGCTTGCTCTTCAGGTAGGCGCCCAGCTCCGTCATGTTTTTTGCCGGCACCGACGGGTGCACGACCACCACGCTGGGCACGGTGGCCGCCAACACGATGGGCGTGAGGTCCTTCTGCGGGTTGTAGGGCAGCCGCGCGCCGTACAGGCCCGGGTTGACCGCCAACCCGCTGAGCGTGGACAGAAGGATCGTGTAGCCGTCGGGCGCGGCCTTGGTGACGCTGGCGATGGCGATCTGCTCGCTGGCGCCCGGCTTGTTCTCGACCACGACCGCCTGCCCGAGGCGCTTGCCCAGTCGCTCTGCGACCACTCGCGCCAGGGTGTCGGTGGAGCCACCGGCCGAGTACGGCACGACGATCTTGATCGGCTTGGTCGGATAGTCGGCGGACCAGGCCGGCTGGGCACCGGCGACAAGCAGCGCGACAGCGGCGAGAGCATTCAAGGGGGAAACGGTCATCGGGCGCTCCAGTGTGGTTGAGGGTAGTGATGACTCAACCAATCTGGAATGTTTGGTTGAATCATCGACGACTAGATTGTTGAACAATCAACGCAAATGTGAAAGGCCGAAACGCAGGCGAATTTCTAAGTGAATACCCGCGTTTTGTTGAACAATCATGGGGCGATGCGCAGCAGGATCTGCTACAAACCCACCCAATGACCCCGCCCGATACCCCCTCCCCCGCAGCCCGCACGCTGAGCGAACGCATGGCCGAGCAGGTGCGCCAGAAGATCACGCAGGGCGAGTTCCTGCCCGGCCAGCGCCTGTCGGAGCAGGCCCTGAGCGAGAGCCTGGGCATTTCGCGCAACACGCTGCGCGAGGTGTTCCGCATGCTGACCAAGGACGGCCTGGTCAAGCACGCGCCGAACCGAGGCGTGTTCGTGGCCGTCCCGAGCATCGCGTCGATCATCGACATCTACCGGGTGCGCCGGCTGATCGAATGCCAGGCGCTGTCGCAGGCCTACCCGCGCCACCCGGCCAAGAAGAAGATGCGCGAGGCGGTGGAAACCCAGCTGCGCTGCCGGGACAGCGGCGACTGGGTCGGCGTGGGCACCGCCAACATGGCTTTTCACATGGCCATCGTCGAGCTGGCCGACAGCGAACGGCTCAACCTGTTGTTCGCGCCGGTGCTGGCCGAACTGCGCCTGGCCTTCGGCTTTCTGCGCGACGCCGAATTCCTGCACGCGCCCTACGTCGACATGAACGTGAAGATCCTCGAACTTGCCGAAGCCGGCAACTTTGCCGCTGCCGCTGCGGCGCTCAACGAGTACCTGGTTCAATCCGAGCGCATCGTGCTGGCGGTCTACGCCAGGCACATTTCCGAGGCCGGCTCTGGATCGTGATCCTGTCGTCGAAGCTATGGCACACGATCGAGCGAATGACTGCTGCCAGCCGCCACCTCTCCTTGCTGAGGTCCTCGACCGAAAGTTCGTCGGAATCAGCGTTGGCGCGGCTCCCCGTTCGTCCCGAGATCCGCCGCCTTCCTGGATGAACTCGAACGTTTCGTGACGTCGCTCAATGGCGTCGTCAATGTCTGCCGGCACCCCGGTGCTGAGCGCTCCAGATCCCCGAAATGCCTTCTCGATCCGATGGACCGTCAAATCGTCGATGCTTGGGCCTGCCGTGGAAAGCAGTGCCTCAATCTCCTTCAGCGAGGCCTTGTAGCTCACCGATGCCACGCGAGTGTTTCTCCGTCCTTTCCTCGTACCGGTTAAACGTCAACAGGCCGGATAGCACTGATGCAATGACGCTGACGATGCCTGCGGCAATCCGGCTCCACGGCTCATAGGAGACCTCGAGTGACGCGAAGAGGGGATACACCAACAATTGCTGAGAGAGCGACGCTAAGGCCTCCAACCCTTCGATACTGTCGCTCGAGACGTCGCGCGGCCTCAGCGTCTTTTTCCCATCCCTTGCGATCGTGAATCAGCCATCCCTTCAACAGTTCGCGACGCTCCCTGGGCTCGAAGATCTTTTCCACGGCGAAGGTCCTCTGAAAACGGAGAAAGGCCCACTCCCGATCAAAGTCGGGGATGGATAGATCAGCAGCGTCCCGACAGACAGGGCGCACAAAGCGCTCATCTGATTCCTCTGCAGCGGTTCGTGAGGGAATCTGGCCGGCACTTACGCATTGAAGTAGAACATCGACCCGTCTTCGGCGCCCTTGATCCCGTAGATGTCCCGCTCGTACTCGCCCGGCTCGAATCAGCCGCGAGTTGAAGATGCGGCCAAACACATTCCCCATCTTCTTGGGCATCTTGTTCTGCACGAAGTAGCCGTGCGCGCCGAAGCCAGCCTGGGTGTTTGAGCAGTTGATGTACCGCATGTACGGAGCGCGAAAGAGTGCGTTTGCATCGGATCGGTCCCCAGCTTCATCTGGGTATCGCCCGTGAGTCCGTTGTCGGCGATGCTCGCGGCAGCCAACACCGAATCCCCCTTGTTGAAGGTCACGAAGAGTTGACCTTGAGGCTTGATCTTCTGGAGCCACGCCGGCGTGGCCTTCCGCACGAACACATGGCGCCAGGAGTGCGACGTTCTGGGCCGCGCCGAGCGAGTTGACGAATCCGGGGATGTGGAGCGTGTACTGCAGGAACTGCGCGCCCAGGCTGTGAGCCGCGACCGTGAAGGGCTGTGCATTCGCGTCCAGCCGTACGGCGGCCACCAACCTCAGGAAGCGAGCGAGCGAGTCGGGCGCATGCCTGCCGTTGATCGTCGCCTGGTGATAGCGATCGGTCTTGGAGAAATCTTCGACTCATTCCGGTTTTCCTTCTTTACTTTCGTCAGTTCCTCCTCGTCGCCATCGACCTCCTGGGAATCGACGTCGGTGGACAAGGTCCGTCCGGAAGGTACCCTTCCGAAGGCCACGAGAAGCCGATCACCTCGACCTTGTACAGCGAAGCCAGCTTCGCGCACCGCTCGAAGCACTTCAACGGCGTGTTGTTGTTCCCGTGTATGTAAACCAGCACCGGACGCGACCCGGCGAAAAGCGGCTCCATCGCCTTCTTCGCATCGTCGCGCAGACGTATTCGTCCAGGTCCGGACACTACCCGATTTAGCGCCTTCAGCCTTTTCTGGCTCCATGCCGAGGCGCTCGGTGCCCTGGGTGTAGCTCGTGGTGAATGCCGACTCGTTCGTGGCGTTCGTCTTCATCACGCGGTTCGTGAAGATCAGCATGCTCGCCTCCAATCATTGATGCGCGACGTCTCGAGACTACCGCGCGGCAATTTCGCGCAGCGCACTCGCCAGTTTGTCGAGGGCGGGCGCCGATTCTGGGTGGCCCTCGAACAAGCCCGCATCCTCAAATGGAGCGATGGTTTTGAAGTCCGACCTAACGCGAATGACTGCTATCAGTCTGCAGCGGCCGCATCTCGACGCCCCCTTGCTAAAACCCTCACGCCGGCGCGTCGCGCGCTGGCTGTCACCATGCACGTGGCGGCTCGCTCGAAGCCGTCGCACGCAGATGAGGTTCCGCCATGAAAGGCTTGCGTCTTCCTGCCACCGCCCTGGCCCTGGGAGCCTCTGGCGCTTGGCGGCTGCGTGGCGGTTCCGTACGACGGCTACTATGCTGCCGGCTACTGGTTATCCCTACGGCTACGGCTATCCCTACGGCTACGGCTATCCCTACGGCTACGGCTAGGCTACCCTACGGCTACCCCTACGTGTCCTCGTCCGTCTATATCGGCGGCGGCTACGGCTACGGCCCTGGGGCCGAGGCTGGTGGGGGCGCTATCCCTACTACGGGAGCCGCCCCTACTACGGCGGGCACGGCGCCTGGGCGGGCCGCGGCTACGGCACCTACGGTGGAGGCGGACGGGGCGGCTGGGGACGCGGCGGGGGCGGCGCCGCTAGTTCATCGCCATCGCTGCAGCAGGGCGATGTCCACCTGAGAACCGGCACTTGCTCTCGCTTCAACTGCTGACCTCGCACAGTGCAATGCACCAGCATGTACCTCGACGACACCCTACGTGAGCT
Organism: uncultured beta proteobacterium; assembly: GCA_963722025.1. Classification (GTDB taxonomy): domain Bacteria; phylum Pseudomonadota; class Gammaproteobacteria; order Burkholderiales; family Burkholderiaceae_C; genus Ramlibacter. The sequence goes on along the minus strand of CAVRNE010000018.1, from coordinate 765 downwards.
GATCGCCGGCAGGCCTCGGACGCTTCGATCAGCGTAGCCTCAGCGCGCCCGATTCGCGTCGAGCCGCCGTGGCGCTGGCTCTCATCGAGGAAGGCACGGGCGCCATGCTGCCCGGCATCGACGCCCCTAGCGCCTGGAGCCGCTGCGCGGCGGTGCTACTGACGCGGCGCTCCGCCCGGCTGCGCAACCACCCTGGCCAATGGGCGCTTCCGGGCGGAAGCATCGACGACAGCGAGTCGCCGGAGCAGGCTGCGTTGCGCGAACTGCATGAGGAAGTCGGCCTGCGCTTGGAGGAAAGCGCCATCCTCGGTCGCCTGGACGATTTCGTCACCCGCTCTGGATTTGCAATCACGCCCGTGGTCGTCTGGGCAGGTGAGGCGCGCGAGCTCGAGCCCAACGCGTGCGAAGTCGCCGACGTCCATCGCATCCCGGTGAACGAATTCATGCGCGCGGACGCACCGTGGCTTGATCCGATCGAGGATAGCGAGCAGCCTGTTCTGCGCATGCCCGTCGGCCGGACCTGGATCGCCGCGCCGACGGCGGCATTCATCTATCAGTTTCGGGAGGTCTGCATCGACGGGCGAACTACGCGCGTTGCACATTTCGAGCAACCGATGTTTGCGCGACAGTAGTGCCCGACGTGCAGGCGCTGCACTCCATCGCCGTCGGCAAAGAAACTCCGGCTCGTCCGTGGTCGAGCTAGATGCGCCAACCGCCCGGCACCGGGCCGGGCAGAAAAACTTCCTCAGCGCTTCTGGCCAGGTT
>CAVRNE010000017.1:0-18108 GCA_963722025.1 uncultured beta proteobacterium | reverse complement strand
CTAGTCTTGAAAATGGAATGAGGATCGGGCCGCGGTCGCGACCCGTCACGCGGGGAGGCGGCTGGGGCGCTTAGTCGCGCTGTTGCAGCTTCCGGTTGATGCGCAGCGCCGCCAGCGTGCAGACCGCGCCCGACAGCAGGTAGAGGCTGACGTAGGCCAGCCCGAAGTGGGCCGACAGGCCCAGCGCCACCAGCGGCGCGAAGGCCGCGCCGATCAGCCAGGCGAGGTCGGCGGTCAGCGCGGCGCCGGTGTAGCGGTACTTGCGGCTCGAAGTTGGACGTCACCGCGCCGGCCGCCTGGCCGTACGACAGGCCCAGCAGCACGAAGCCGAGCAGGATGAACATGTCCTGGCCGAGCGTGCCGCCGTCCAGCAGCGTGGGCGCGAAGCCGCTGAACACGCGCGATCAGCGATGGCCAGCGCGCCCAGCGTGCGGCGGCGGCCGATGCGGTCGGCGATCACGCCCGAAGCCACGATGCCGCCAGCGCGCCGAGCACCGCGCCGATCATCTGCATGCCGCAGGAACTCGGTGATCGACTGCTGCGAATACAGCGCGATCCACGACAGCGGGAACACCGTGACCAGGTGAAACAGCGCATAGCTGGCCAGCGCGGCGAAGGCGCCGATCACGCATGTTGGAGCCCTGGGTGCGGACCAGCTCGACGCACGTCGGCGGGCTCCAGTTCGCGCTCTTCGCAGCAGGCGCTCGTACTCGTGGGTCACCACCAGCCGCAGGCGGGCGAACAGCGCCACCACGTTGATCGCGAAGGCGACGAAGAAGGTGTAGCGCCAGCCCCAGTCCAGGAAGTCGGCCGGCGACAGGCTGGCGTACAGGTAGGCGAACAGCGCCGCTGGCGACGAGGAAGCCGACCGGCGCGCCCAGCTGGCCCAGCATCGCGTACCAGCCGCGGCGGTCGGGCGGCGCGTTGAGCGCCAGCAGCGAAGGCAGGCCGTCCCAGGAGCCGCCCAGCGCCAGGCCCTGGCCGATGCGGACAGGATCGACAGCAGCACGATCGGCCGCGAAGCCCGCGCTCGCGTAGCCCGGCAGGAAGGCGATGCCGACGGTGGAGGTGCCCAGCAGGAACAGCGCGATCGTCAGCTTGACGCTCGCGGCCGAAGCGGCGCTGGATCGCCATCGAGACCACGGTGCCGATCGGCCGGGCGATGAAGGCGAAGCGCAGAAGATCACGAAGGCGTACAGCGTGCCCTCGCAGCCGGTCCTCGAACGGGAAGAACACCGCCGGGAACACCAGCACCGAGGCGATGCCGTAGACGAAGAAGTCGAAGTACTCGGAGGCGCGGCCGATGACCACGCCCACGGCGATCTCGCCGGGGGCGACATGCGCATGGTCGGGGTGATGTTGCCGGGCGTGGCGCCGTGGGCGCCGGCCGAGGGCGAGATGGGTGGGAGTCAGGCTGGACGCGTGGCATGCATCGAAGTCATGGGTACATGCTAGGTGAACACGCCGGACAGATGCCGAGTGTCGCACCTAGGACAAAATGTCCAATGGCCGACCATAGCGTCAATGAACGTACATTCGTGCGCCCAAGCGCAACTGGTGTTTTCCCGCGTGCGCACGCAACATAGCCCATGACCTTCCCGGCATGTCGCTCCCTCAAGCCGCCTGCGCGGCCGCCCTGGCTCCTGCTCGCCGTGTCGCTGGCCGGCTGCAACATGGTCGTGCTGAATCCGTCCGGCGACATCGCCCGCCAGCAGGGCCAGCTGATCGTGATCGTCGACGCTGCTGATGCTGCTGATCATCGTGCCGGTGATCGCGCTGACGATGTTCTTCGCCTGGCGCTACCGCCAGTCCAACACGAAGGCCGAGCTACGCGCCGGACTGGGACCACTCCACCCAGCTCGAGCTGGTGATCTGGGGCGCGCCGCTGCTGATCATCATCGCGCTGGGCGCGCATCACCTGGATCAGCACCCACAAGCTCGACCCGTACCGGCCGCTGGATCGCATCGACGCGCAGCGCCCGGTCCCGGCGGACGTCAAGCCGCTGGTGGTGAAGTGGTGGCGCTCGACTGGAAGTGGCTGTTCATCTACCCCGAGCAGGGCATCGCCACGGTCAACGAGCTGGCCGCGCCGGTGGACCGGCCGATCCGAGTTCCAGCATCACCTCCTCCATCGGTGATGAACGCGTTCTACGTGCCCGCGCTGGCCGGCATGATCTACGCCATGCCGGGCATGGAGACCAAGCTGCACGCCGTGATCAACCAGCCCGGCGACCTACGACGGCTTCTCGGCCAACTACAGCGGCGCCGGCTTCTCCGGCATGCGCTTCAAGTTCCATGGCCTGTCCGACGCCGATTTCGACCAGCTGGGTCGCAGACCAACCGCGACCGAGCGGCCAGGACGCTCGACCCGCGCGGCCTACCTGAAGCTGGAGCAGCCGAGCGAGCGCGAGCCCGTGCGCCGCTACGCCAAGGTCGACGCCAGGCCTGTACGACGCCATCCTGAACCGCTGCGTCGACGGCCGGCAAGATGTGCCATGAACGCAGATGATGGCCATCGACGCCGCCGGCGGCACGGGCAAGGGCGGCGTCGCCGGCCGTGACCCAGCGCGCCGGCGAACGGCGTGCAGCAGCGCACCGTGCGTCGCCGCCCTGTGCACCCCCGACAACCCCCTCGGCCTGCCGCAGCCCGCGCCGGCCACCGCCGCCCGCAACTGAATACCGCTGGAGCATCCGACACTGTCTGAAGCTGATCTTCGGCCGCCTGAGCTGGGAGGCCCTTCCCCTGCACGAGCCGATCCTGCTCGCCACCTTCGCCGGCGTCGTGCTGGGCGGCATCGCGGTTCTCGCGCTGCTCACCAACTACCGCCTGTGGGGCCCGCTGTGGCGCGACTGGATCACCAGCATCGACCACAAGAAGATCGGCATCATGTACATGGTGCTGGGCCTTGTGATGCTGCTGCGCGGCTTCGCCGACGCCATCATGATGCGCATCCAGCAGGCCATGGCCTTCGGCGGCGAAGCCGGCTTCCTGCCGCCGCACCACTACGACCAGATCTTCACGGCCCACGGCGTGATCATGATCTTCTTCGTGGCGATGCCGCTGGTCACCGGCCTCATGAACTACCTGGTGCCGCTGCAGATCGGCGCGCGCGACGTGGCCTTCCCGTTCCTGAACAACTTCAGCTTCTGGATGACGGTGGGCGGCGCCGTGCTGGTGATGATCTCGCTGTTCGTCGGCGAGTTCGCCACGCACCGGCTGGCTGGCCTATCCGCCGCTGTCGGGCATCCTGCAGAGCCCGGGCGTGGGGGTTGACTACTACTTATGGGCGCTGCAGGTCGCGGGGGTGGGAACGACGCTGTCAGGCATCAACCTGATCGCCACCATCGTCAAGATGCGCGCGCCCGGCATGACGATGATGCAGCATGCCGGTCTTCACCTGGACCGTCGCTGTGCACCAACGTGCTGATCGTCGCGAGCCTTCCCGATCCTGGCCGGCACGCTGGCGCTGCTGTCGCTGGACCGCTACGTCGGCACCAACTTCTTCACCAACGACCTCGGCGGCAACCCGATGATGTACGTGAACCTGATCTGGATCTGGGGCCATCCCGAGGTCTACATCCTGATCCTGCCGGTCTTCGGCGTCTTCTCCGAAGTGGTCTCCACCTTCAGCCGCAAGCGCCTGTTCGGCTACACCTCGATGGTGTACGCCACGGTGGTGATCACCATCCTTTCGTACCTGGTGTGGCTGCACCACTTCTTCACCATGGGTTCGGGCGCGAGCGTCAACTCGTTCTTCGGCATCACGACGATGATCATCTCGATCCCGACCGGCGCGAAGATCTTCAACTGGCTGTTCACCATGTACCGCGGCCGCATCAAGTTCGAGCTGCCGATGCTGTGGACCGTCGGCTTCATGATCACCTTCGTGATCGGCGGCATGACCGGCGTGCTGCTGGCCGTGCCGCCGGCCGACTTCGTGCTGCACAACAGCCTGTTCCTGATCGCGCACTTCCACAACGTGATCATCGGCGGCGTGGTGTTCGGCATGTTCGCCGGCATCAACTACTGGTTCCCCAAGGCCTTCGGCTACAAGCTCGACGAGTTCTGGGGCAAGGTGTCCGTTCTGGTTCTGGCTGGTCGGCTTCTGGGTCGCCTTCATGCCGCTGTACGTGCTGGGCCTGATGGGCGTGACGCGCCGCATGAGCCACTTCGACGATCCGTCGCTGCAGATCTGGTTCCAGATCGCCGCCGTCGGCGCGGTCCTGATCGCCCTCGGCATCGGCGCCTTCCTGATGCAGTTGCTGCGTGAGCTTCCGCAGGCGCGAGCCAGCTGCGCGACGTCACGGGCGACCCGTGGGACGGCCGCACGCTGGAGTGGTCGACCTCCTCGCCGCCGCCGGACTACAACTTCGCCTTCACGCCCGTGCGTGCACGACAACGACGCCTGGCACGACATGAAGCAGCCGCGGCGACCAGCGCCCGACCGCACGGCTTCAAGGCGATCCACATGCCGAAGAACACGGCAGCCGGCTTCGTGCATCGCGATGCTGGCCACGGCGATGCGGCTTCGCGCTGATCTGGCACATGTGGCTGGCTGGCCGGCATCGCCTTCGTGGCGATGATCGCCGCGGCGATCGTCCACACCTTCAACTACAACCGCGATTTCCACATCCCGGCCGACGAGGTCACGCGCAGCGAAGACGCGCGCACCCGCGCCCTGGCCGCGGCCTGATCGGAGAGAACGACCAGCATGGCACCACGACCACCCTCACCGCCAACGGCGCGCCGGTCTTCTACGACAACGGCGACCACCATCCGCAGCACGGCACGCTGCTCGGGCTTCTGGCTCTACCTGATGAGCGACTGCCTGATCTTCGCCCTGCTGTTCGCCGCCTATGCCGTGCTGGGCCGCAGCTACGCGGCCGGCCCGTCCGGGCGCCGACCTGTTCGACCTGCCGCTGGTGGCGGTCAACACGGCGCTGCTGCTGCTGTCCTCGATCACCTACGGCTTCGCGATGATCGCGATGCAGCACGGCAAGCAAGAAGCGCCTGCTCGCCTGGCTGGGCATCACCGGCCTGCTGGCGCCTGGGCTTCCTTCGGCTCGAACTCTACGAGTTCGCGCACCTGATCCACGAAGGCGCCGGCCCGCAGCGCAGCGCCTTCCTGTCAGCTTCTTCACGCTGGTGGGCACGCACGGCCTGCACGTCACCTTCGGCGTGGTGTGGCTGGTCACGCTGATGTTCCAGGTGGGCAAGCTCGGCCTGACGCCCGAGAACAAGCGCCGCCTGGTGTGCCTGTCCATGTTCTGGCACTTCCTGGACGTCGTCTGGATCGGCGTCTTCACCTTCGTTTACCTGATGGGAGTGCTGCCATGAGCGCACGCCACGACTCACGCACGCACGCACGACGGTCATGACGGCACATCACGACGACATCACGCCACCGTCAAGGGCTACGGCATCGGCTTCATGCTGTCGGTGATCCTCACCGCCATCCCGTTCTGGCTGGTGATGGGCAAGGTGCTGCCGGCCAGCCTCACCGCGCCCATCATCCTGGGCTTCGCCGCGGTGCAGATGGTGGTGCACATGGTCTACTTCCTGCACCTGAACGCCAAGGTCGAAGGCGGCTGGTCGATGCTGGCGCTGGTCTTCACGGCGGCGCTGGTCGTCATCATGCTGGCCGGCTCGATCTGGGTCATGTACCACATGAACACCAACATGATGCCGGCCCACGACGCCCAGATGATGCGCAACATGCCTTGAGCGACATGGACGCCGAAGCGCGCGGGCCGCGGTCCAACGCCACGTTGGCGCTGGTCCTGGCCTGCGCGCTGTTGGCGTTGCTGGGCTTCGCTGGCGCTGGGCCTGTGGCAAGTGCAGCGCCTGGCTGGAAAGAAGAGCTGATCGCCCGCGTCGACCGGCAACTGCGGGCCGAGCCGGTGCCCGCGCCGCCGGCCCGCGCCATGCCCCTGCGCGAGGTCGACGAATACCGGCGCGTCAGCTGCCCAGGGCCGCTTCGACCACGGCCGCGAAGTGGCGGTGCGCGCCTCCACCGTGCTGGGCGCCGGCTACTGGGTGCTGACACCGCTGCAGCGCGCCGATGGCTCCTGGCTCCTGGTCAATCGCGGCTTCGTGCCGCCGGAGCTGCGCGCACAAATTCCCCGTGGCGACGGAAGCCGCCAGCGTCGTGGGCCTGCTGCGCCTGACCGAGCCGGGCGGCGGCCTGCTGCAGCCCAACGATGCCGGCCGCAGGCCGCTGGTACTCGCGCGACGTCGCCGCCATCGCGCAGGCGCACGGCCTGGCCGGGCCTGTCGCGCCGTTCTTCGTCGATGCCCAGGCCACGCCGGCCACGGCTGCCGCGTGGCCGCGGCCGGGGCTCACCGTGGTCCAGTTCAAGAACGACCATCTCGTCTACGCCCTCACCTGGTTCGCGCTCGCCGCATCATGGCGCGGCGCCATGGCCTACCTGGTGATCGACGAACGCCGCCTGCGCCGGCTGGCGAGGGGCGCACTGATGCTGCGCCCACGCGGCAGGTGACTGCGCCCGAGCGGATCGCAGGCCGCAAGAACCTGCTGCAGCTGGTCGCAGTTGCGCTGGCTGGCGGTGGTCGGCCAGCTGGCCACCATCCTCGCTGGTGCATTTCTGGCTGCGGCGTGCCGCTTGCCGCTGGAGGAGATGCTCACGCTGCTGGCGGTGCTGGCGCTGTTCAACGTGGCCAGCCTCCTGCGCTGCGCGCCTGGCGCTTGCCGGTGAGCCAACGGCGAGCTGTTCGGGGCGCTGCTGGTCGACGTGGCCGTGCTGACCGGCCAGCTCTATTAAGCGGCGGCATCGACCAATCCCTTCATCTTCCTCTACCTGCTGCAGGTGGCCTGGGCGCGGTGCTGCTGCGCCGGCGCTACGTGTGGGCCATGGTGGCGGTCACCGGTCCTGTGCTTCGCCGGCCTGACGCAATGGCACCGCCCGCTGGCGCTTGCCGCTGGGCTGCGACGCGCAGGCCTGCCAGCCCGTACATCTCGGCGGCCTGCTGATCTGCTTCGCGCTCAATGCGGCGCTGCTGGTGGTCTTCATCAGCCGCATCAGCCGCAACCTGCGCGCAGCGCGATGCCCAGCTGGCCGAGCTGCGCCAGCGCGCCGCCGAGGAGGAGCACATCGTGCGCATGGGCCTGCTGGCCTCGGGCGCCGCGCACGAGCTGGGCACGCCGCTCGCCACGCTGTCGGTGATCCTGGGCGACTGGCGCGCGCATGCGCGCCGTTCGCGGCGGAGCCCGAGCTGCGCGAGGAGATCGAGGAGATGCAGCGCCAGATCGAGCGCTGCAAGACCATCGTGAGCGGCATCCTCCTGTCGGCCGGCGAGGCGCGCGGCGAAGCCGCCGGCGAAACCACGCTGCATCGCCTTCCTCGACGACCTGGTGGAAGAGTGGCGCGCGCACGCGCGGCGTGACGTCCCTCGCGTATGAGCGCCGGATGTCGCCGGACCTGCCCATCATCTCCGACTCGGCGCTCAAGCAGATGATCGGCAACGTGCTGGACAATGCGCTGGAGGCCTCGCCGCCCGGCGTCGCCGCTGCGCCTGGCGGTGAGCTGCGACGACGACGCGCTGAGGCTGTGCGTGCAGGACCGGGGCCCCGGCTTCAGCGCCGCCATCTGGCAGCGGCTGGGCCAGCCCTACCAGTCCAGCAAGGGCAACCCGGGCCGCGGCCTGGGCCTGTTCCTCGCCGTCAACGTCGCGCGCACGCTGGGCGGCAGATCGCAGGCGCACAATCCGCCCGAAGGCGGGCGCCGAGGTGCTGATCACCTTGCCGCTGGCCGCCCTCGTGCCGGAAGGACAAGCGAAGCGATGGAAGCTGAGCGCGTGCTGCTGATCGTCGAGGACGACGCCGCCTTCGCGCGCACGCTGCAGCCGCTCGTTCGAGCGGCGCGGCTACGCGCGTGCTGCGCGCGGCGAGCCTGGAGGAGGTGAAGGTCCTGCTGGTCGACCACGCGCCGGGCTATGCGGTGGTCGACCTCAAGCTGGCCGGCGACGCCTCGGGCCTGGCCTGCGTGCAGTACGCTGCACGCGCACGATCCGGAGATGGCTGATCGTGGTGCTCACCGGCTACGCCAGCATCGCGACCGCGGTCGAGGCCATCAAGCTGGGCGCCCGCCACTACCTGGCCAAGCCGTCCAACACCGACGACATCGAGGCCGCCTTCGGCCGCGCCGAGGGCGATGCCGAGGTGGGACTGACCGAGCGCTCAGACCTCGATCAAGACGCTGGAGTGGGAGCGCATCCACGAGACGCTGGCCGAGACCGGCTTCAACATCTCGGAGACGGCGCGGCGCCTGGGCATGCACCGCCGCACGCTGGCGCGCAAACTGGAAAAGCAGCGGGTGAAATAGCTCACTCGTGTGCCTGAGCAGTCACATGTGGATCAGCGCATTCAACCCCTTGATCTGAGCGGGAGAAGGAAAGTGGTCAGCAAAAACACGATCTGTCTCTGGTACGACGGCACCGCCCTGGACGCCGCGCAGTTCTACGCGAAGACGTTTCCGGACAGCGCCGTGGGAGCCATCCATCGCGCGCCTGGCGACTATCCCGCCGGCAAGCAAGGCGATGTCTTGACGGTCGAGTTCACCGTCATCGGCATCCCTTGCCTCGGCCTGAACGGCGGCCCGGCGTTCAAGCACAACGAGGCTTTCTCGTTTCAGGTTGCGACCGACGACCAGGCCGAAACTGATCGCTTATGGAACGCGATCGTCAGCAACGGCGGCCAGGAAAGCGCATGCGGCTGGTGCAAGGACAAGTGGGGCCTGTCCTGGCAGATCACGCCACGGGCCCTCATGGACGCGATCGCCGATCCTGATCGCGCGGCGGCCAAGCGCGCCTTCGAAGCGATGATGGAGATGGGAAAAATCGACATCGCAGCGATCGAGGCGGCGCGACGGGGCTGAGGCCCCATCAACCGGGGTGCACGCCTCCGGTCGCGCAGGTCATCGCGCTGAGGCCGTCACTTCAAACCGGCTGGGAGCGAGGCAGCCGCACGGAAAAGACAATTTCCCTGCCCTCCGAGCAGGCCTCGATCTGGCCGCCGTTGGCCTTGGCAATTTCGCGGGCGATGTAAAGCCAAGGCCAAGACCAGCATTTGGATCGTACTTGTGGTCCTGATGTTGGCCGCGCTGTAGCGGCTCAAAGAGCCGTTGAAAGGTCGATGGGTCGATTGCTTGTCCGGTGTTCCTGACCTCGAAGCGAAGTCTTTCCCCGTCCTCGGCAATCCTTATGCGTATCGGGGTTCCCGTGTCCCCGTACTTCACGGCGTTCACAACGAGGTTGCCAAGCAGTCGCTGCAAGCTCGGCCCATCCCAGCACCCCTTGGTGTCCCCGGTCACCTCCAGCAGCAACTCACGGCCGGGATACGCCGCGCGCAACTCCTGCAGTTCGTCCGCGAAGAGATCGGCCAGGTCCACGTTCGTCGGGGACACGTGAAGGCCCATTCCCAGGTTGGCTCGGTTGAACTCGACCAGCTCGTCCAGCAGGCCCTTCATTCGGCCACCGCTGCTGATCAGGCGCGTCGCGGCATCCGAAACTTTCTCCCCTGCGTTCAAGTGGCCGAGGTACGTAGCCGTCATCAGGATCGACTGCAATGGTGTCCGCATATCGTGCCCAAGCATGCCCAGCAACAGGTTCCGCGCCTCGTCAACCTTGTCGCTGAAAAAGGCGATCGATTCCGTGAGCGCCTGATCGATGGCCTCGTTGAATCGAATCATGTCCTCCAGGTTCGGCGGCTCTGGCAGGCAGGCATTCGCCCAAAGGCGCAGCACGCTGGCACGCAAGGCACGGTACTCGCTCACCATCTGCTTGATGTCGAACCCGCTGTGGGCCCGCAACAAGCCGTGCGTCTGCGCCGCTGTTTCCAAGGCGGGTGGAGGGGCCAGGTCCATCGACTTTGCCGCCTGAGCCTCAGACGTCTGTGATGTCGAAAGGTCCTTTGCCACCGCGATCAGGATCTCTTGCACGTGGTCGCGCAACTCCAGCTGCGTCATCGTCGACGCGGCCGGACCGCGGGTGCTGGCAAACTTCTCCCACTGCAGCACAATGGCCTGCATGTCACGCAAGATGAAGGCTGACAGCCGCATTTTTGTCCCGTCGTTTAAAGATGACCTTGCACGATTATGGGCTTCGAAGGAGAACGCCGATGCATGTGGCGGGATCTCGAGAGGCGAGCAAAACTGTTGAGTTCCCTACCGTCGACCCGAGGTCTATCCCTTCAACTCCGTGTCGATCGGGCGGATCGCATACATCGCCGCTCGGGAAGGGTGGTGTCGCAAGTTCACAGAGAGCGCGTTCAGGTTGCACTGGAGCGAAGGGGTGTTGATGACAAGTGCCGAGTTGCAAGGCGTCCGACCTGAGCGGGGTCGCCGCAGAGCATCTGCAGCACTCCCGTGCTCCGCCCTGCTGGGCGGGCGCGGTTGTACCTTGTTGCAAGGCCACGATGGCGCATCCCCTTTTACACATTGAGGCCAGCTCTAGCACTTCCGTGGCTCAATAATGGGTTAGCTCAGAGAGCGCAAAGTGCCGAACAGCTTCAAGAGATTGCGCATCGCTGGCCTGGTGTCAGCGCTTGTGATCAGTGCCTGCGGTGGCGGCGGGGGCGGGGGCGGGATTTTCACTCCGGATTCTGATGCCCCAGCTCGCCCAGCACCAGCACCAGCACCGGGACCCGGGGAGGTCCCCGTTCCGGCCCCGGTGTCTCCGACGCCTGCGGCACCTGCGCCTGCGGCCCCGGCACCGGCTGCGCAGGTGATTGCGGACACGAGCAGCACCGCCCGAGGCGTCGCCGTACTGAGCAGCGGCGCACGCGTGGCGGTATGGAGTGACGCGGCGGGCGTGCATGCGCAGCAGTTCGATGCGTCCGGTGGCCTGGTGAAGGGCGCCTTGCTCGTGGCGGCTGCCGGCACCTTATCGGGCGTGGCGCCGTTGCCTGGCGGCCTCTATGTCGTGGAATTCCATACGCCGGAAGCCGTGTTCGCGCAGGTCGTGAGTGCCGAAGATGGACTGGTCGGAACGGCCGTGGTCGTGCGCACGCAGGAACAAGTCATGCAGGAGTTGCGCCTGGGTCAAAATCTCCCCTTTCCCTGGTTGCTCTTGGGCGGGGGCGGCGTCATCGGGTTTTCGGACGGCAGCTTCGCCGCGAGCTATTTCGCGCATCCCAACCCGACCACCCCGGGCAATATTCCGCTGGAGCTGCATGTGGTGAAGTTCGACGCGGCCCGCAATCCGGCACCGGTGATCATCGGTAAGCAGGGCGCGTTTGCTGACGCTGAGAGTCCGCTTTCCAACAGCATCCCCATGGCACCGGCGCCGGGCGACCGCTTGGTCATCGCGGCGTTGAATCACGACAGCTCGAACCCGTTCGCGTTGAATGTCACAGTGACCGACTCGACGCTGCGAGAAGAGTTCGTTGCCAGTCTCGCCCAGGGCGAGTCCCTCTCTCAAGGCCCGCTGCGCGTTGCGGGACTGGCCAACGGCAACTTCATCGTCCTATGGACGAGCGATTCGCGCGAGGTAAGGGGAGAGATCTTTGCGTCCGACCCGCCCTCGCCAACGGGAGCGCGGGTCATCGGCGGCGCGCCCATCACGTTCTCGTTCGCCTTGCCCGGTGCCAAAGTCACGCCCCTGGCCGGCGGCGGGTTCGTACTCACCTGGGGCGACGACCTGTCGAGCCAGGCCCGAGCCTACGATGCAAACGGACAGCCGATCTCCAACGTGATTCCGATCCAGCCTGGCGACAACAGTGTGGCCGCGACGCCTGATGGAGGCTTCGTCGTGCTGGCCCAAGCCGGCTTGCAACTCGTCGCGCAGCAGTACGCGATCGCGCCCGGCGCCCTGAAGCCGCTCCTTTCCCGGCACGTTGCGCTGCCGGCAGTCACCTGGCGATGACGCCGGTGGACCAATCACCAGGCAACCAAACCTAGGACAAACACCGAAGCAATCCGGGCCTACCAGACCTCGGTTCGTCATAAATCGTTCCTATACTGCCCGGATGTCATCCATTCAACTGCTCGGAGTGACGAAGTCGTGGGCGGGGTCCACGGCCCTGGAAGGCATCGACCTGAGCATCGAAGCCGGCAGCTTCTGCGTTCTGCTGGGCCCCTCCGGCTGCGGCAAGTCCACCACCTTGCGCATCATCGCGGGGCTGGAGACGGCCAGCAGCGGGCGGGTGCTGATCGATGGCCGCGACGTCACCGATTTGCCGCCGGCCCAGCGCGGGGTGGCGATGGTGTTCCAGAACTACGCGCTGTTTCCCCACTTGAGCGTGGCCGACAACATCAGCTTCGGCTTGTCGGTGCGCAAGGTGCCCGCCGCGGAAACCGCCAAGCGCCTGGCGGAGGCGGCCCAGCTGCTGGGCCTGACGCAACTGCTCGATCGCAAACCCTCGCAGCTTTCAGGCGGGCAGCAGCAGCGCGTCGCGCTCGCGCGCGCCCTGGTGGCGCAGGCCAAGGTGTGCCTGATGGACGAGCCGCTGTCCAACCTGGACGCGCAGCTGCGCCAGGAGATGCGCACCGAGCTGCGCCAGCTGCAGCAGCGGCTGGGCCTCACGGTGGTCTACGTGACGCATGACCAGGCCGAGGCCATGAGCATGGCCGACCAGGTGGTGCTGCTTTATCGCGGACGCATCGAACAGGCGGCGACGCCACGCGAGCTGTATGCGCAGCCCGCCACCACTTTTGCCGCCGCCTTCATCGGCACACCGTCGATGAACCTGCTGCGGCTGGACGGCAGCCACATCGCCGGCAGCCGCGTGCCCGCCGGCCGCGCCGCCCATTGGCTGGGTGTGCGGCCCGAGTCCGTGAGCCTGGGTGGACAGGTGCCCGCCACGGTGCGCAGCGTCGAATACCTGGGCGCCGACCTGATCCTGCATTGCGGGGTGGGCAGCGAGACCCTCACGGTGCGCACCGGCGGGCAGGCCGTGCTTTCGGCCGGCAGCGAAGTGCTGCTGGACTGGCACGAATCGGCCACGCATCACTTCGATTCACAGGGGCAGAGACTGCAATAACCGCGGCTTCATCAACAGCGGCTTTCAATAAGACGGAGACAAATCACATGCAACGCAAGACTTTCCATCGATTCGTTCTGGCCACCTGCGCCACGGCGGCCCTCGGCTGGGGCAGCGCGCAGGCCCAGACGACGGAGTTCTCGTTTTTCTTCCCGGTCGCCGTCGGCGGGCCGATCACCAAGTACATCGACGGCTTCGCCGATGACTTCATGAAGGCCAACCCCGGCATCAAGGTCAACCCGATCTACGCCGGCACCTACCAGGAGACGATCGTCAAGGCGCTGACGGCCCACAAGTCGGGCACGCCACCCGTGACCTCGGTGCTGCTGTCCACCGACATGTTCACGCTGATCGACGAAGACGCCATCGTGCCGATCGACAATTTCATCAAGACCGCCGACGACAAGGCCTGGTTGAACGGCTTCTACAAGGCGTTCATGCTGAACAGCCAGACCGGCGGCAAGACCTGGGGCGTGCCGTTCCAGCGCTCCACCGTGGTCATGTACTACAACAAGGACCTGTTCAAGGAAGCCGGGCTCGACCCGAACAAGCCGCCGGCGACCTGGGCCGAGTTGAAGGACGCCGCGACCAAGCTGACCAAGAAGGACGCCAGCGGCAAGGTCACGCAGTGGGGCATGCAGATCCCCTCCAGCGGCTTTCCGTACTGGCTGTTCCAGACCCTGACCACCACCAACGACGCGGTGCTGGCCAACGAAGCCGGCAACGCGGTGAAGTTCGACGACCCGAAGGTCATCGAGGCGCTGCAGTACTGGGTCGACCTGGGCAAGGCCGGCGTGCATCCGCCCGGCGTTGTGGAGTGGGGCACCACGCCCAAGGACTTCTTCGAGAAGAAGGTTGCGATCATGTTCACCACGACCGGCAACCTGACCAACGTCAAGAGCAACGCCAAGTTCGATTTTGGCGTGGGCATGATCCCCGGCAACAAGCGCAAGGGATCGCCCACCGGCGGCGGCAACTTCTACATCTTCAAGAAGGCGTCGCCGGCCCAGCAGGAGGCCGCTTTCAAGTTCATCAAGTGGGTGACGCAGCCCGAACGCGCCGCGCTGTGGAGCATGGAAACCGGCTACGTGGGTGTCTCCGAGGCATCCTACGGAACCGATGCGCTGCGCAAGTACGGGCGCGACTTCCCGGCCGCGCTGGTGGCGCGCGACCAGCTTCCTTTCTCGCTGGCGGAGTTCTCCACGCATGACAACCAGCGTGTGACCAAGGCCCTGAACGACGGCCTGCAGGCCGCGCTGACCGGCACCAAGACGCCCGCGCAGGCCATGCAGGACGCCCAACGCGAAGCCGACCGGCTGCTGCGCTCTTACAAATGACGCAAGTGATGCGCAAGTGACCGAGGGGCCGGGTCGCGCCTCGGCCGGCGCGGGCAGCCACGCGGCCGTCCATGCCTGGCTGCTCCTGCTGCCGGCGCTGGTGCTGCTGGTGGCGTTCACGCACTGGCCGGCGGTCGCGACCCTCATCGACAGCTTCCATTCCACGCCCAAGGGCAGCCGCCCCGGCGCGTGGGTGGGCCTGGAGAACTACCAGGCCATGGCCGATGACCCGGTGTTCTGGAAGGCGGTGACCAACAACCTGTGGTTCGCCGGCGCCACCATTCCGCTGTCGATCGGGCTGGCCTTGGTGATGGCGCTGTGGGTCAACGAGCGCATCGCCGGCCGCGCCTTCTTGCGGATGGCGTTCTTCACGCCGACGGTGCTGCCCATGATCGCCGTGGCGAACATCTGGCTGTTCTTCTATACGCCGCAATACGGCCTGCTCGAGCAGGTCACCGGCGCGCTGGGCCTGCCTTCGCACAACTGGCTGGGCGACCAGCGCACGGCGCTGGCCTGCATCACGCTGGTGGCGGTGTGGAAGGAAGCCGGTTTCTTCATGATCTTCTACCTGGCGGCCCTGCAGTCGCTCAACCCCAGCCTGCGCGAAGCCGCCGCCATCGAAGGCGCGTCGCGCTGGTATTTCTTCCGCCGCGTCCAGTGGCCGTTGTTGATGCCCACCACCGTGTTCGTGCTGGTCAACGCGGTGATCAACGGCTTTCGCATGGTCGACCATGTGTTCGTGCTGACGCGCGGCGGGCCGGACAACGCCTCGACACTGCTGCTGTATCACCTGTATGAGGTGGGCTTCAAGTTCTGGGACACGGCCTATGCCTCGGCCCTGACGGTGGTGCTGGTGGTGGTGCTGGCCAGCGTGGCGCTGTTCCAGTTCTTCGTGCTGGACAAGCGGGTGCACTACAAATGAGCGCCGCCGCCAAATCGCTGGAGCCGGTCCGCCGGCTGGTCTACAACGACCCGACCTGGCTGGACACGGTGGCCGCGTGGATGCTGGCGCTGCTCTGGATCCTGCCCTTGCTCTATGCGGTGTGGACGGCGTTCCACCCCAGCGAGTTCTCGACGCGTTTCACGATGGTCGCGCCGCTCACCCTGGACAACTTCCGCCGCGCCTGGGAAGCGGCGCCCTTCGCCCGCTACTTCCTGAACACGGCCATGCTGGTCCTGATGATCCTGGCGGTGCAGCTGGTTCTGGCAACGATGGCGGCCTATGCGTTCGCCCGCTACGAGTTCCGGGGCAAGAACGTGGCCTTCGCGCTGGTGTTGGTGCAGCTCATGATCATGCCGGACATCCTGCTGGTGGAGAACTACAAGACCATGGCGCAGCTCGGCCTGGTCGATACGCTGGTGGCGATCGGCCTGCCGTACTTCGCCTCGGCCTTCGCCATCTTCCTGTTGCGCCAGACATTCATGGGCATCCCCAAGGAGCTCGACGAGGCGGCGCGGGTGGAAGGCGCCAGCGCTCTGCAGATCCTCTGGCGCGTTTATGTTCCGCTGGCGCGGCCGGTGTACACGGCCTTCGCGCTGGTGTCGGTCAGCTTCCATTGGAACAATTTCCTCTGGCCGCTCATCATCACCAACAGCGTGAATGCCAGGCCGCTCACCGTCGGCCTGCAGGTGTTCTCTTCGGTCGACCAGGGCGTCGATTGGTCGATCATCACGGCCGCCACGCTGATGACCTCGGCGCCGCTCCTGATCGGCTTCCTGCTGTTCCAGCGCCAGTTCGTGCAAAGTTTCATGCGAGCGGGTATCAAATAGCGCCATGAACCTGGTGACTTTCAATACCCAATGGTGCTGCGGCGTGGATGGCGTCGTCAGCCCTGAACGGATCGTGCGGACAGCGCGGCAGCTTGCCGACTTCGATGTCCTGTGCCTGCAGGAAATTTCGGTCAATTACCCGGGACTTGCAGGCAATCCCGGCCACGACCAGCCTGCCTTGCTGGCTGCGCTGCTGCCCGGATTCCAGCTTTTCTTCGGTGCCGCCGTGGACGAATGGACGGCCGATGGGCAGCGAAGGCGGTTCGGCAACCTTATCGCCACCCGGCTGCCGGTGGCGCAATTGCAGCATCACCCGCTGCCGTATCCGGCCGATGGAGGTGTGCGCAGCATGCCGCGCATGTGCACGGTGTTGACGGTGCGCGATCCGATGCTCGGCCCGGTGCGTGTCATGACCACCCACCTCGAGTTCTATTCCAAGCCGCAGCGCATGGCCCAGGCGCAGGCGCTGCGCGCGCTGCACGAACAAGCCAGCGCACACGCGGCCGTGCCGCCGGAATTCAGCAACGATGGGTCGCCGTTTCAAAGCAAGGCGCACACCGGCCATGCCATCCTGTGCGGCGATTTCAACTTCGAAGCGCACGAGCCCGAGTACGCTGTGCTGACCGACCCGGCCGCTGCGGCCCCCCTGTGGGACGCCTGGCGGGTATTGCACGGGGCCGCGCCGCAGCCGCCCACCTTCCGTCTGTACGACCGCCGCTATGGGCCCGATCCGGTGACCTGCGACTTCGTCTTCGTGAGCAACGGGCTTCGGGACAAGGTGCGCAGGATGCGAGGTCGACGGAGATACGCAGGTTTCCGACCACCAGCCCGTGGCGGTCGAGCTGGGTTGACCGGCGAGTCTTCTACTGTTCCCGCAGAGAAGCGGCCAACTTCGGGTGTACGGATTCAGGCCGGCCGGGCGTTGATTCAGTCCAGCTTGGCTCCGGAGCGCTTAACGGCTTCGGCCCAGCGCGGCATCTCGGCGGAGAGGTACGTCGCAAAGTCCTCGTGGCCGAGGAACGCCGGGTCGGCGCCCTGCTGAATCATGCGGCTGCGAACGTCCTGGCTGGTGAGCACCTGGCGAAAGGCGTCACTGAGCTTGGCTGCAACCTCCTTCGGAAGCCCCGCAGGCGCAAGGAAGCCGTAGAAGCCCACCACTTCGAAATTCTTGATGCCGCTCTCCATCACGGTGGGCACGTCGGGCAGCGCCGGATTGCGCTCCTTGCTGGTCACGGCGATCGCCTTCACCTTGCCCTGCTTGTGGTAGGCCGCCGCCTGCGGGATGGATTCGGCCATGAACTGCACCTGACCGGCCATGAGGTCGGTGAATGCGGGTGCGCTGCCGCGGTAGGGGATGTGCACCATGAAGAGCCCGGTGGAGCTCTTGAACATCTCGGGCACCAGGTGGCTGATGCCGCCGTTGCCGGCAGAGCCGTAATTGACCTGCCCGGGGCGCGCCTTGGCGTACGCGGTGAACTCCTGGAGGTTGTTGACGGGAAGCTTCGGGTTGACGAGCAGCGCCAGCGGCTGCATCGCGGTGCGCGCGATCGGCGTGAAGTCGCGCAGCGTCTGGTAGGGCAACTTGCTGTACACGGCCGGGTTGATCACCATCACGCCCGTGTTCGCCAGCATGAGCGTGTAGCCGTCGGCGGGTGCCTTCATCACTTCCTGTGCACCGACGGTGCCGCCGGCCCCGGCTTTGTAGTCGATGATGATCGGCTGGCCGAGCACCTGCTGCAGGCGGTCGGACAGTAGACGCGCATGCTGGTCCAGCGGTCCGCCGGCTGGGAATCCGATGACGACACGTATGGGTTTGTCCGGGAAGGCGGCAAGGCAGGCGCTGGTGGTGACCACGAGCAGCGCGGCCGCCATGGCCTGGATTGATTTCTTCATGAGCTTCTCTCCTTGTGAAGCGCACATGATAGAAGCCCGTGGCAAACGGAGGAGCTGAATCAGCCCTATGTCGGGCAGCTTCCGCCCCCGTTATCGTGCCGGTCGTCGCG
>CAVRNE010000016.1:0-18923 GCA_963722025.1 uncultured beta proteobacterium | reverse complement strand
TCGAAGCCGATGACGGCCAGGTGACCCGCGTGAGCTACGCCGAGTTGCTGGCACGCACCTGCCGCATGGCCAACGCCTTGAAGGCACGCGGGGTGGGGAAGGGCGACCGCGTCGTCATCTACATGTCAATGAGCATCGAGGGCGTAGTGGCGATGCAGGCCTGCGCGCGCATTGGCGCCACCCATTCGGTGGTCTTCGGCGGGCTTTTCCGCGCAAAGCCTGCGCGACCGCATCCAGGACGCCGGCGCGGTGATGATAGTCACCGCCGACGAACAGGTGCGCGGCGGCAAGCACCTGCCGCTCAAGGCCATCGTCGACGAGGCCATTGCACTGGGCGGCTGCGAGAACGTGAGGGACGTCATCGTCTGTCGGCGCACCGGCGGCCCGATTGGCTGGAATTCTTCGCGCGACCGCTGGATGCATGAAGAGACGCAAGCTCAGGCACCCACCTGCGAGCCAGAATGGGTGGGCGCCGAGCATCCGCTGTTCGTGCTCTACACATCGGGCTCGACCGGCAAGCCCAAGGGCGTCCAGCATTCCAGCGGTGGCTACCTGCTGCACGCGGCGCTGACCACTCAGTGGACCTTCGACCTCAGGCCCGAGGACGTGTTCTGGTGCACCGCCGACATCGGCTGGGTCACCGGCCATACCTACATCACCTACGGCCCGCTCGCGCTGGGCGCGACCGAAGTCGTGTTCGAGGGCGTGCCGACCTATCCCGATGCGGGACGCTTCTGGAAGATGATCCAGGACCACCAGGTCAGCGTCTTCTATACCGCGCCGACAGCGATCCGCTCGCTGATCAAGGCGGCCGAGGCCAACGAGGCGGTGCATCCCGCGCGCTACGACCTGTCGAGCCTGCGCATCCTGGGCTCGGTGGGCGAGCCGATCAATCCTGCTGCCTGGGAGTGGTACCACCAGCACGTCGGCGGCGGCCGCTGCCCGATCGTGGACACCTTCTGGCAGACCGAGACCGGCGGCCACATGATCACGCCGCTGCCCGCGGCCACGCCGCTGGTGCCGGGCTCATGCACGCTGCCTTTTCCCGGCATCGCGGCCGAGATCGTGGACGAGACGGGCGCCG
Source organism: uncultured beta proteobacterium (assembly GCA_963722025.1). GTDB lineage: Bacteria > Pseudomonadota > Gammaproteobacteria > Burkholderiales > Burkholderiaceae_C > Ramlibacter. Next base: position 17,839 of record CAVRNE010000016.1, on the reverse strand, counting down.
ACGTGCCCAATGGCCAGGGCGGCATCCTGGTGGTCAAGAAGCCCTGGCCGAGCATGATCCGCACGATCTGGGGCGACCCGGAGCGCTTCAAGGCGAGCTACTACCCGCCGGAACTCAAGGGCTACTACCTGGCGGGCGACGGCGCGATCCGCGATGCGAAGACGGGCTACTTCACGATCACCGGGCGCATCGATGATGTGCTCAACGTCTCGGGCCACCGCATGGGCACGATGGAGATCGAGTCGGCGCTGGTGTCGTGCACGGACCTGGTGGCCGAGGCCGCGGTGGTCGGGCGCCCCGACGAGACCACGGGCGAGGCGATCTGCGCCTTTGTCGTGCTCAAGCGCGCCCGCCCGACTGGCGACGAGGCCAAGAAGATCGCCAACGAATTGCGCAACTGGGTCGCGCAGGGAGATCGGCCCCATCGCCAAGCCCAAGGACATCCGCTTCGGCGACAACCTGCCCAAGACGCGCAGCGGCAAGATCATGCGCAGGCTGCTGCGCTCCGTCGCCAAGGGCGAGACCATCACGCAGGACACGTCGACGCTGGAGAATCCGGCGATCCTGGAGCAACTGGCCCAAAAGAACTGACCATCGCGGATTGGTTTCTCCGCCTGTTTCAGCGTGCGGGTTTGGCCAGCTATTGCCCGAGTTGTCGGTCAGCTGATCTTTTTTGCTCGGGCAGGTCTTCTATTGCCTAACAAGTACGGCTGCAAAGCGAGCACCGGCGCGGCTGTCGGCAGGGCTCCACAACGTTGTCCACGCCGTCCCCGGCCTTCCGTGGACAGCCGCTGAGTGAGCTGGCTAGGTGCTGAGACGATTCGCCTCAGCTCCCGCAGGGCCGCTTTGGGGCCAGAAGCAGACATCAGTTGAGCCCTAGCTCGCATGCGGGTCGCGCGCGCCGGAGCACGTTCCAATTGGCGCTTTGCACTCGACTCCAGCGGGTCAACTGAACGCCGCGATCCCGGTGATGGCGCGCCCGAGGATGAGCGCGTGCACGTCGTGCGTGCCCTCGTAGGTATTCACCACCTCGAGATTGACCAGGTGGCGCGCCACGCCGAACTCGTCGCTGATGCCGTTGCCGCCCAGCATGTCGCGCGCCACGCGGGCGATGTCCAGTGCCTTGCCGCAGGAGTTGCGCTTCATGATGGAAGTGATCTCCACCGCGGCCGTGCCTTCGTCCTTCATGCGGCCCAGGCGCAGGCAGCCCTGCAGGCCGAGCGTGATCTCGGTCAGCATGTCGGCCAGCTTCTTCTGGACCAGCTGGTTGGCGGCCAGCGGCCGGCCGAACTGCTTGCGGTCCAGCACGTACTGGCGGGCGCGCTGGTAGCAGTCCTCGGCCGCGCCCAGCGCGCCCCAGGCGATGCCGTAGCGCGCGCTGTTCAGGCAGGTGAACGGGCCCTTCAGGCCGCGCACCTCGGGGAAGGCGTTCTCCTCGGGGCAGAACACCTCGTCCATCACGATCTCGCCGGTGATCGACGCACGCAGGCCCACCTTGCCGTGGATCGCCGGGGCGGACAGGCCCTTGGCGCCCTTGTCCAGCACGAAGCCGCGGATCGCACCTTCGTCGTCCTTGGCCCAGACGACGAACACGTCGGCGATCGGGCTGTTCGTGATCCACATCTTGGCGCCGGTGAGGCTGTAGCCGCCGGGAACCTTGCGTGCGCGCGTGATCATGCTGCCGGGGTCGGAGCCGTGGTTCGGCTCGGTCAGGCCGAAGCAGCCGATCCACTCACCCGACGCGAGCTTGGGCAGGTACTTCTGCTTCGTCGCTTCGTTGCCGAACTCGTTGATCGGCACCATCACCAGCGACGACTGCACGCTCATCATCGAGCGGTAACCCGAATCCACGCGTTCGACCTCGCGCGCGATCAGGCCGTAGCTGACGTAGTTGAGGCCGGTGCCGCCATACGCCTCGGGGATCGTCGGCCCGAGCAGGCCGATCTCGCCCATCTCGCGAAAGATGGCCGGGTCGGTCGTCTCGTGACGGAACGCCTCCGTGACGCGCGGCAGCAGCCGCTCCTGGCAGTACGCATGCGCCGCGTCGCGGATCGCGCGTTCGTCGCCGCTGAGTTGCGCGTCGAGCGCGAGCGGATCGTCCCAGCGAAAGCCCTGGCGCGAGGAGGTTTTGGAACTCATCTTGATCTCCTGTTCAGTGTTCAATCGCGACCCACCAGCTCGCGGCCGATGATCATTTGCTGGATCTGCGTCGTGCCTTCGTACAGGCGCAGCAGCCGACGTCCCGGTAGAAGCGCTCGACCGGGTACTCGTTGATGTAGCCGGCGCCGCCGTGCACCTGCACGCCGCGATCGGCGACGCGGCCGACCATCTCGGTGCAGAACAGCTTGCAGCACGAGGCCAGCATGCTGACGTGCGGGTCGCTGACGCTGGGCGCGCCCTTGGCGTCGTAGCGCAGCGCGGCGTCCTGCACCATGCTCCAGCCGGCATACAGCTCGGCCTGGCTGTCGGCCAGCATCGCCTGGACGAGCTGGAAGTCGCCGATGCGCTTGCCGAACTGCTTGCGCTCGCGCGCATAGGCCACCGCTTCGTTCGAGGATGCGCTGCGCCATGCCGCAGGCCACCGCCGAGATATGCAGGCGCCCGCGGTCGAGCACCTTCATCGCCGTCTTGAAGCCCTGTCCGGGCTTGCCGCCGATGATGTTGGCCGCCGGCACCCGCACGTTGTCGAGGATCACGTCGCAGGTCTTGGTGCCGCGCTGGCCCATCTTCTTGTCGGGCTTGCCCAGGCTCAGGCCTTTCGCGTCGGCCGGAACGATGAAGGCCGAGATGCCGCCGGCGCCGGGACCGTCGGTGCGCGCCATCAGCGTGAACGCACCGGCGCGCGGCGCGTTGGTGATGAAGCGCTTGCTGCCGTTGAGGATGTAGTGGTCGCCGTCGCCGTCTTTCACGAGCTCGCCGCGCGTCTTGATCGCCGCCGAGTCGGAGCCGGCGTCGGGCTCGGTCAGCGCGAAGGACATGATCAGCTCGCCGGTCGCGACGCGCGGCAGGATCTCCTGCTTCTGCGCCTCGGTGCCGTCCATCAGGATGCCCTGCGAGCCGATGCCGACGTTGGTGCCGAAGACCGAGCGGAAGGCCAGCGAGGTGTGGCCGATCTCGTAGGCGACGCGGCACTCCTGGCTCATCGACAGCCCGATGCCGCCGTATTCCTCGGGAATCGACAGGCCGAACAGGCCCATCTCCTTCATGTCCTCGACGATGTCGGCGGGGACCTCGTCGTGCTCCTCCACCGCATCTTCGGCCGGCATGAGGCGTTCGCGCGTGAAGCGCTGCACGGAGGCAAGCAGCAGTTCGAAGGATTCGTTGTCGATGGCCATGGGGTTCCCTGTGAGGTGAGTTCAGCGATGTGCGAAAACCGGCTTGCGTTTCTCGAGGAATGCCTTCATGCCTTCGTGCGCGTCCTCGCTCGCGAAGCGGGCATGCAGTTGCCGCCGCTCGAACCAGATGCCTTCGGCGAGCGTCGACTCGTGGGCGCGGTTGACAGACTCCTTGATGGCCATCAGTGCCGGCAGCGAATAGCCCGCGATGGTGGATGCGAGCGCGAGCGCCTCGTCGACCAGCCGCTCGTCGGCGACCACGCGCGACACCAGACCGTAGCGGTCGGCTTCTGCCGCGGACAGCCTGCGCGCCGACAGGCACATGTCCATCGCCTTTGCCTTGCCGACGGCACGCGGCAGGCGCTGCGTTCCACCGGCACCCGGCAACATGGCGAGCTTGATCTCGGGCAGCGCGAACGTCGCGCTCTCGGCGGCGACCACGATGTCGCAGGCCAGCGCCAGCTCGCAACCGCCGCCCATCGCGAAGCCGGCCACCGCGGCGATCACGGGCTTGCGAACGCGGCGGATTGTCTCCCAGTTGCGCGTGATGAAATCGTCGCGGAAGACGTCCATGTAGGTCCAGTCGGCCATCGCGGCGATGTCGGCGCCGGCCGCAAAGGCCCGCGGTCCGCCGGTGACGACGATGGCACCGATGGCGTCGTCGCCGTCGAGGACCAGGAGGGCCTCGCCCAGCGCATCCATGAGCGCATCGTCGAGGGCGTTGAGCTGCTTCGGCCGGTTCAGCGTGACGATGCCGACGCGTCCGATGCGTTCGACGAGGACGATGGGTTCTTCCATGATGGGCACTCCATTCAACGGCGTCAGAGCGTGCCGTCGCGCAACATGTCGCGCAGCTTGAACTTCTGGATCTTTCCGGACGGGGTGGCCGGCATCGCGTCGCGCACGATCAGGCGCTCCGGGATGTACTGGAGTGCGACCTTCTGCGTCTTCAGGAATTCGACCATGCCGGCGAAGTCGATGGACTGCCCCGACTTGGGCACCACGATGGCGCACGCTCGTTCGCCCAGACGCTCATCGGGATAGGCCACGATCGCGACCTGCGCCACCGCCGGGTGCCGGTACAGCAGCGCCTCGATCTCGAACACCGGGATGTTCTCGCCGCCGCGGATGATCACGTCCTTGCTGCGGCCGCTGATGCGGATGTAGCCCTCGGCGTCCATGCATGCGAGGTCGCCGGTGTCGAACCAGCCGTCGGCGTCGGTGTTGTTCAGCTGCGGACGCTTCAGGTAGCCGCCGAAATTCGAACACGAGCGCACCAGCGAGCCTTCCCACCTCGCCAGGTGGCAGCGTGTTCGCCGTCGAAGTCGACGACCTTCACTTCCACGCCCGGCAGCGGGCAGCCGTCCGTGGTGAACGCGAGTTGCGTCGTCGTCATCCAGCTTGATCAGCGTGACGGCGCCGTTCTCGGTCATGCCCCAGGCCGACACGATCTTGGTGCCCAGCACCTTGCGCGCCTGCTCCACCAGCGGGCCGGGGATCGGCGCGCCGGCGCATAGGAACGTCTTCAGGCTGGGCACAGGACTGCCCGATTCCTGCACGGTCTTGGTCAGGTCGGTCAGGAACGGGCGTCGATGCCATCGTGAAGCTGACACCCTCGCCGCGAATCAGCTCAATCGCCTTCTTCGGCTCCCACATGTCCTGCAGCACGGCGCTGGCGCGCAGCATGATGGGCATCATCAGGCCGTACATGAAGCCGGTCTGGTGCGCCATGGGCGAGGCCATCAGCACGACATCGCCGCTGCCCAGCGCGAGCCGCTCGGCGTAGGGAACGATGTTGGCCATCAGCGTGTTGGCCGTGTGCATCACGCCCTTCGGTTCGCCGGTGGTGCCGGAGGTGTAGATGAGCTGGGTCACGTCGTCCGGGCCTGGCCGATGGCGCGTCAGGATCTGCTGCGCGTCGGGCTCGATCTCCCACCGGGGATCCGCCAGCAGAGCGTCGAAGCTGTTCGGCGCCGTGCCGCCGACGACCACGACATGCTTCAAGCGCGGCAGCGTCGGTCTTCAGCCCTTCGAGCCATCGCCTCGTGGTCGAAGCCGCGAAAGTTCTTCGGCACGATCGCGACCTTCGCTTGGCCGTGGGCGAGCATGAACGACAGCTCGCGCTCGCGGAAGATGTGCATCAGCGGGTTGAGCACGGCGCCGATGCGCGAGCAGGCCAGGTAGATCAGCGTGAACTGCCACCAGTTCGGCAGCTGCAACGCCACCACGTCGTTCGTGCCGACGCCCAGTCGCGACAAGCCCACCGCGATGCGGTCGGCCATGGTCGCGAGTTCGCGGTAGGTGAAGCGCCGCACGGCACCCGTTCTCGACCTGCACGGCCGTCAGGGCCAGCTTGTCGGGATAGCCCGCGACGCAGGCGTCGAGGTCGTCGTTGATGGTGCGATCGAGCCAGTAGCCCTGGGCGATGCTGGTCGTCGCGCCGCGGCGGCAGCAAGACGGCGTCGAATTCCATGGTGGTTCCTCTTTCGATGGCGTTGGATCGATCTAGGCCGGAACGGCAGCGCGGCCGGCCCGGGTGCGCGCGATGATGGTCTTCATGATCTGAGCCGTGCCGTCGCCGATCTGGAAGCCGAGCACGTCGCGCAAACGCTGCTCCATCAAGCCGCGGTCGTAGCCGCCATGGCCGAACATCAGCAGGCACTGGTGGATGACGTCGTAGGCGAGCTTCGGCGCCCACCACTTGCACATCGCGGCCTCGGCGCTGTGCGGCGCGCCCTTGTCCTTGAGCCATAGCGTCTGCAGGCACAGCAGGCGCGCCGCCTCGACCTGCGTGTCGAAGTCGGCCAGCGGATGCGAGACGCCCTGGAAGGCCGACAAGCGGCTTGCCGAACGCCTCGCGCTGCGCCACGTACTCCCAGGTCTCCTCGAGCGCCACGCGAGCGACGGCGAGCACCTGCAGGCCGATGAGCGCGCGCGAGAAGTCGAAGCCCTGCATCACCTGCACGAATCCCTTGTTCTCGTCGCCGAGGCGGTGACTCACCGGCACCCGGACGTTCTCGAAGAACAGCGAGCCGCGCCCGATGGCGCGCTGGCCGTGGCAGTCGAAGCGGTTGCGCGTGAGCCCGGCGACGTCCATCGGCACAAGCAGCGCCGTCACGCCGTGGGCCGCCGATTCCACCGTGCCGGTGCGGCCGAAGACCACCGCGGCATCGGCCTGGTCGGCGGCGGAGATGGATGTCTTCTCGCCGTTGATGACGTACTCGTCGCCGACGCGCTCGACACGCAGGCGCAGGTTGGCCGCATCCGAGCCGCCGCGCGGCTCGGTCAACGCGATCGCGAACAGCGCCTCGCCGCGCGGTGAGCCTCTGCAGCCAGGGCTTGACCACCTCGGGCCGCCCGTGCTGCGACAGGATCTGGCCGTTCAGCGACGCCAGCAGGTTGATGTAGGAGATGCTGAGGTCGGCGCGGGCGATCTCCTCGTGGATGACGCCCGCCGCCAGGCAGCCAGTGCCCTGGCCACCGAGCTCCTCCGGCAGCTCGGGCGCGATGAAACCCATCTCGCCCATCTCGCGCATCAGGCTGCGCTCCAGCACGCGGGTCTTGTCGCGCTCGAGAAAGCCGGGGGCGACGCGATCGGTCGCGAAGCGCCGCGCATGGTCGGCGAGCGCGACGAGGTCTTCGTCGAGATAGGGATTCATGCTTGTCTCCTGGGGGAGCTGCGCCGGAGCTGCGGCCGAGCCGAAGCGTCCGGCCTGGATCGCGGTGGCCTGCTACTTGGCGTACTTGCGGAAGTCCGGCTTGCGCTTGTCCTTCAGCGCGTTGACGCCCTCGCGCGACTCTTCGGTGTCGTAGTACAGCTTGAGCGCGTACATGCCCAGGCCGGCGATGCCGGCTCTGGTGCGCGGTGTCCATGTTGAAGCTGCGCTTGGCGATGGCGATCGCGGTGGGGCTGCGCTCGCAGATTTCCTCGGCCCACTTCTGGACTTCGGCGTCGAGCTGGTCGTGCGGCACGCAGACGTTGGCCAGGCCCATCGCCACGGCCTCGGCGCCCGAGTAGCGGCGGTTCAGGTACCAGATCTCGCGCGCCTTCTTCTCGCCGACCACGCGGGCCAGGAAGGCGGTGCCGTAGCCCGGGATCGACCGAGCCCATCTTCGGGCCGACCTGGCCGAAGATGGCCTTCTCGGAGCAGATGGTCAGGTCGCAGATCGTGCACAGCACGTTGCCGCCGCCGATGGCGAAGCCCTGCACGCGGGCGATCACCGGCTTGGGCACGTCGCGGATCGCGGTGTGCAGCTCCTCCATCGGCAGGCCGATGGTGCCGCGGCCGTCGTAGTTGCCGTTGTGGGCCGACTGGTCGCCGCCGGTGCAGAAGGCCCGGTCGCCGGCGCCGGCCAGCACGATGGCGCCGACGTTGCGGTCGTAGCCGGCCTTGTTCAGCGCCTTGATGAGCTCGTCGCAGGTCTGGCCGCGAAACGAGTTCATCTTGTCGGGCCGGTTGATCGTGATCCAGGCCACGCCGTTGCGCACTTCGTACAGGATGTCTTCGAATTCCATGATGGTCTTTCCTGATGGAGTGAGTGGATGGAGCGGCTTCAGCCGTTCATGGTCAGGCCGCCCGAGACGCTGAGCACCTGGCCGGTGATGAAGCCGGCGTCGTCGCTGGCGAAGAAGAGCGATCGCGCCCGGCAGGTCGTCGGGCTGGCCGATGCGGCCCAGCGGAATGGAGCGCGTGAACGCCTCCATCAGCTTCTCGGGGTTGCCCGCGCCTTCCTTGTAGTCGGCGAACAGCGCGGTGTCGGTGGGGCCGGGGCAGACCACGTTGACGGTGATCCCGTGCCGCGCATGCTCGCGCGCGATGGTCTTGGAGAACGAGACCAGGCCGCCCTTGCACGCCGCGTAGACCGCCTCGCCGGACGAGCCGACGCGAGCCGCGTCGGATGCGATGTTGACGATGCGCCCCTTCTTGCGCGCCGCCATGCCCGGCAGCACGGCGTGGTGCATGTGCAGCGCGCCCGTCAGGTTGATCGCGATGAGCTTGTCCCACTGGGCCGGCTCGGTCTTGGTGAACGGCTTGAAGACGTCCCAGCCGGCGTTGTTGACCAGCACGTCGATCGGGCCCAGCTGCGCCTCGGTCGCGGCGACCGCGGCGTCGACGCTGGCGCGGTCGGTGATGTCGCAGCGGAAGGCCTGCGCGCCTGCCGCCCTCGGCGCGGATCGCCGCGGCCACCTTCTCGGCCGCCTCGAGGTTCAGGTCGAACACCGCGACGCGAGCGCCTTCGCTGGCCGAAGCGGCGGCAGGTGGCCCCGCCGATGCCGCCGCCGCCACCGGTGACGATGACCGTCTTGCCTTCGAATCTTTGCATGATGTCTCCTGAGGTTGAGAGGTTGCTATCCTGCGTCGTGCTTTCGCATCGATCGCATTAATATGTCAATGTATGGACGTATATTATCTGACGCTTAGAGGAAGTACAAGTTCTTTTGTCCCTGAAAATGCGACAACATGTTGCATAAAACGGTCTCATCGCTGATGAGGAAGCGCCTTGGCGTACTCGGCGAAGAAGTCCAGGCTGGATGGGTTCTCCATGGCGTCGGGGCTGGCGACTTTTCCCAGCTCCGCGCCCAGCAGGAGCTTGCGCACGGGAACCTCCATCTTCTTGCCGCTCAGGGTGCGAGGAACTTCACTCACCTGGACCACGGCGTCGGGAACATGGCGGCCCGAGGCCTTGGTGCGAATTTGCTGGTTGATGCGTTCGACGAGCGTGCGGTCCAGTTCGGCCCCGGGGCGCAGCACCACGAACAAGGGCATGAAGGACGGGCGACCCAGGTACTCGAGATCGACGACCATGCTGTCGAGCACCTCGGGTAATTCCTCCACGACCCGGTAGATTTCGGCGGTTCCGATCCGGATGCCGTGGCGGTTGATCGTGCTGTCCGATCGACCGTAGATCACCGCGCTGCCATGCGGGGTGAAGCGTATCCAGTCACCTTGGCGCCACACGCCGGGGAACATCTCGAAGTAGCTCTCGCGGTAGCGCCGCCCGTCCGGATCGTTCCAGAACGACACCGGCATCGACGGCATGGGCTGGGTGATCACCAGTTCGCCGACCTCGTCGACCACGGGATGCCCTGCGTCGTTGAAGGCATAAGCGGCCACCCCCAGTTCCGCGCACTGGATCTCCCCCGCATGCACCGGCAGCGTCGGAGCGCAGGCGACGAAGCACGAGGCGATATCCGTGCCCCCGCTGACGGAGGCGAGCCAGACGTCGGGCTTGACGTTCCGGTAAACCCATTCGAATGCTTCGGTCGGCAGCGGGGATCCCGTGGACAGGATGCTGCGCAGCTTCACGAGCGGGGAATGGTCCCTCGGCTTCAGACCGTCCTTCATGCAGCTGATGAGGAAGGCCGCTCCACAGCCGAAGACGGCGACTTCGTTGTCGTCCATGAAGCGCCAGAGCGCGTCGCCATCGGGCCATGACGGGTGGCCGTCGTAAAGAACGATCGAAGCGCCGGTCACCAACGCGCCCACGAGCAGGTTCCAGACGGCCCAACTCGTGCTTCCGAGGAACAGCAGGCGGTCTCCGGGGCGCAGGTCGTTCTGCAGCGCCATCTCCTTGAGATGCGTCAGCAGGATGCCGCCCTGGCTATGCACCATCGCTTTCGGCAAACCCGTGGTTCCCGACGAGTACAGGATCCACAGTGGATGCCCGAAGGGAAGGCGTTCGTAGTGGGGCGCGGCATCGTCGAGTACCGCGGACTCCCAGCGTGAACTGTTTCGCCAGTCGACCTCCCGGCCGCTGGCCAGCGGACCGGCCACCTGCACCACGCGCTCGACGCTGGGCAGACCCGCCAACAGATCGTTCACTACGGCGCACCGGTCATGGTGCTTGCCCTTGTAGCTGTAGCTGTCGATGGCGAACAGGACCTTCGGTTCGGTCTGGCGCAGGCGGTCCAGCACCACCGAAGCGCCCATGTCCGGCGCACAACTCGACCAGACGGCACCGATGCTGGCGCAGGCCAGGAAGGCGATCAGCGTCTCGGGTCGGTTCGGCATGTAGCTGGCGACCCGGTCACCGGGACGGACACCCCAACCGCGCAAGGTGGCTGCGAGTGCGGCGGTCGATCGCTCCAATTCGGCCCACGAGATGCGTTGCACTGGCCCGTCTTCACTGCGCGCGATGACCGCGGGCTGATCCGGCGTGGCATTGCGGAAGACATGCTCGGCAAAGTTCAGCCGGGCATTGGGGAACCATTCGGCCCCCGGCATGGTGCGACGGCCCAACGCCGGCTCACGGCTCCCGTCGGCCTGCACATCGAAGAAGCTCCAGATCGACTGCCAGAACCGATCGAGGTCCTCGACCGACCAGCGCCACAACTGCGCGTAGTCGCGGGTGACCAATCCTTTTTCCTGTTCGAGCCAGCGCTGGTACTGCACCAGGCGGCTCGATTGCAGTTGTTCCGGGCCCGGAGTCCAAAGGACTTCGGCTGATCGAGGAGGTGTGTCGCTGTGCATGGTGGGTGCCAATGGGGGAGTTGATGCGGCCTGGTCAGTCGACGACGATCTTCTGGCTCGTGATCAGCGTCGTCAGCACGCGTTCTTCTTCGCTGAGGAGCTTGCGGAAGGCGGCTTGGTCCAGCGCAGCGGGCTCCGCGCCGAGGTCGGCAAAGCGCTCCTTGAGCGCCGGTGACGCCAGCACCTTCGCCAACTCGCGGTTGAGCCGGGTGACGATCTCGGGCGGTGTGCCCTTCGGCGCCCACATGCCGAACCAGATGTCGAGCTCGGCCCCCTGGATGCCTTGCTCGGCCAGTGTCGGCGTTTCAGGGAAGAAGGACGAGCGCTTGGCACTGGCCACCCCCAGCAGCTTCACTTTGCCCGAGCGGATGTGCTGGAAGGCGATGCCGGGGTCGAAGACGTAGTCGGCTTGGCCGGCCATGACGTCCTGAAGGGCCGGGGCCGAGCCGCGGTAGGGGATGTGGGTGGCGACGATGCCGGTGCGCATCTTGAAGAGCTCCGCCGCCAGGTGCGGAGGCGTGCCCGCTCCCGAGGAGGCGTAGGACAGCTTGCCCGGATTGGCTTTGGCGAAGTCCACCAGTTCCTTGGCGTTCTTGGCCGTGATGCCCGGCTTGGCCACCACGTACATCGCGGTCACGCCGATGCTGCCCACCGGCGTCAGGTCCTTCGCCGGATGGAAGTTGGCCTTGAAGAGCGACGGGTTGGCGGTCTCGACCGAGGTCGGCGCCACCATCAGGGTGTAGCCGTCGGGCGCGGCCCTGACCACTTCGCTGGCGGCCACGTTGCCGCTGGCGCCGGGCTTGTTGTCGACGATGACGGTCGTGCCCAGCGCCTCGGACAGGCCTTGCGCGACGACTCGGGCCATCACGTCGGTGCCGCCGCCGGGAGCAAAACCGACGACCACGCGCACCGGCTTGTTCGGCCACGAGGCCTGTGCCATCGAGGCGCCGGTTGCGCCGAGCAGGCACAGCGATGCCACCGCGCCGATGTAGGTGCGGCGGGCCGCGGATCTGTACGAAAGCTTCATGAAAAATGTCTCCGGATGGTTGGGGGTAAGCTCGCTTGCCAGGGTTGAGGCGATGACCGAAGATACGTCTGATCTGCGTCGCCGATCTGTCAATATGTTGACGTATCATAGCCAGGCCATTTGAATCATGCAAGCTCAACGCCAAGAGAGAAATATCATTGTTACCTCTGATCCAAATCCCCCCTCTGCCAAGATGGAACTTGCCAATAGGTTGTTCTTTCGCCTGTATCAATGCGCAAACATGTTGCATAAAACGGGAAGTCGTGCCGTCGAGCAGGAAGGGCTGACGACGCAGCAATGGGCGGTGCTCGGCGCCTTGTCGCGCGACAAGGCGCAAGGCGGCATGAGCGTCGGGGACCTGGCCCGCTACCTGATGGTCAGCCGGCAGAACCTGTCGGGCCTGATCAGCCGCATGGAGCGAGACGGGCATGTCGCGATTGCGCCGGACGGGAAGGATCGTCGCTCGCGCGTCGTGACGATGACGGAATCAGGCCGGCATGTGTGGCTGGTGTTGGCACTGCCGAAGATCCGCACGTACTACGAGCAGATCCTGGCCGACTTCTCAACCAACGACGTCACGCACACGCTGCACTATCTGCTCAAGATTCTCGAGAACATGCAGCGGCTGGATGTCGAATGGCACAGCGAGGATGATGGCTGTCGACGACGCTCAAGGGTCGCAAGCCAGTTGAGACGCGGTACCACACTCTGCATTGGCGCGACGCTAACGGCCGTTCGCCCGCTAGCAAGGGGCCCAGGCAGCGCGTGCCAAGACCATGGCCGCTGCGACGCTCAGGAGGGAGATGCCGACCCACACGTTTGCCATGGACCCCGGGTCGACGGCACCGCAGACGATTGCTGCCAGCCTCTCAAACTGAAACTGATTCTGACTCATCGCCTTTTTTCTCCTGAATGCAGGACGGGCTTGCGGCCTGCCAATCCAGCGCAGTGCGCAAGACCAGGGTGTCGAGATCTTCCATGCTGTCCGGTCAGGCCAGCGTTGAAGGGCAGCTGGCGCAGCGGCTTGCCGGTCAGCCGCGCGATGGCGTTGGCGAACGCGGGCGCCAGCGGCGGCAGGCCGGGCTCGCCCATGCCGGTGGGCGCGTCGGCGCTGGGCACGATGTGGACCTCGAACTGCGGGCATGTCGGTGATGCGCGGCCACGGTGAAGTCGCCGAAGTTGCTCTGCTCGACCACGCCGTCCTTCAGCGTGATGGCCGCGCCGGGCAGGCACATCGACAGGCCCATGACCGCCGCGCCCTGCACCTGCGCCTCCACGCTGCGCGGGTTGACCGCCAGGTTGCAGTGCACGCCGGCGGTCACGCGGTGCAGCACCGGCCGGCCGTCCTGCACCGAGGCTTCCACCACGTAGGCCACGACGCGAGTCGAAGGACTCGTGCACCGCCACGCCCCAGGCGCGGCCGGCGGGCAGCTGCTTCTTGCCGTAGCCGCTCTTGTCCACCGCCAGTTGCAGCGCGGCGCGGTGGCGCGGGTGCTTGTCGCCGAACAGCCGCATGCGGTAGGCCACCGGGTCCTGCTTCGTGGTGCGGGCGATCTCGTCGATCAAGGTCTCCATCACGAAGGCGGTGTGGGTGGAACCCACGCTGCGCCACCACAGCACCGGCACGTTGACCTTGGGGTGATGCACGGTCAGGCGCATCGGCAGCGGGTAGGGATCGCGCATGCCCTCGGTGGCCGTGGCGTCGATGCCGTTCTTCACCTGGAACTGCTCGAACACCGTGCCCGTGGTGATGGACTGGCCGACGATGACGTGGTCCCAGGCCAGCACCTTGCCGCGCTCGTCGAAGCCGATGCGCGCGCGGTGCAGGTGCATGGGGCGGTAGTAGCCGCCCTGCATGTCGTCCTCGCGGCTCCACAGCGTGCGCACCGGCGCGTTCAGGCCGGCGGCACGCGCGGCCTTGGCGATCTCGCAGGCCTCGACCACGAAGTCGCTGCGTGCTCGACGAAACGCCGGCCGAAGCCGCCGCCCGCCATCTGCACATGCACCTTCACCTGCTCGGGCTTGAGGCCCAGCACGCGCGCGGCCGCGGCGGCGTCCAGACCGGGGCACTGGGTGCCGGCCCACAGTTCGGCGCGTCCCTCGGCGAGCTGCGACGGTGCAGTTCAGCGGCTCCATCGGCGCGTGGGCCAGGTAGGGGAACACGAACTCGGCTTCCAGTTGCCGGGGCGCCGTGGCCAGCGGCGCCATGTCGGCGTCGAACTTGCGCGGGCCAGGGCGACCGGCCAGCTCGCGGTACTGGGCCAGCTGCCTGTTCGCTGTCGACCTTCTCGACGGCGGCCGTGTCCCATTGCAGCTTCAGCGCGTCGCGCCCCTGCTTGGCCGGCCAGTAGCCGTCGGCCACCACGGCCACGCCTTCGGCGCCGCGGTCCAGCGGCACGCGCAGCACGGCCTTCACGCCCTTGATGGCGCGCGCCGCGCTGTCGTCCACCGACGCCAGGCGGGCGCCGAACACCGGCGGACGCGCCACCACGGCCGTCAGCTGCCCGGGCAGGCGAACGTCGATGCCGAAGTCCTGCCGCCCGCTGCTCTTGGCCCGCGCGTCCAGGCGCGTGGTGGGGCGGCCGATGATGCGGAAGTCCTTGGGATCCTTCAGCGTGACCTTCTCGGGCACGGGCAGGGCCATGGCGGCCTCGGCCAGTTCGCCGTAGCCCAGCTTTGCGGCCGCCCGGGCCCAGCACCATGCCGGCCTGCGTGCGCAGGGTGGCCACGTCCACGTTCCAGCGCGCCGCGGCGGCGGCCAGCAGCATGGCCCGGGCGCGCGCGCCGAGCTCGCGGTACTGCGTGAAGCTGTTCTTGATCGAATTGGAGCCGCCGGTGAGGTGAATGCCGAAGAGCGGGTCGAGGTAGGCGGCGTCGTTCGAGCCGTTGCCGGCTGCGCACCAGGCTCCAGTCCGCGTCGAGTTCCTCGGCCAGGATCATCGGCAGGCCGGTCTGCACGCCCTGGCCGAACTCCAGCCGGTTGATGGTCACCGTGACCTCGCCATTGGGCGCGATCTGCACGAAGGCCGACGGCTGTTGCGTCGGCTTGAGAGCGCTGGCCGCGCTGGCCGGCGCCGGCGGCCTGCGCCATGGCCAGGTGAGGAAAGGCGCCGAGCGCCAGGCCGCCGACACCGGCCAGCTTCAGGAAGCTGCGGCGCGGCAGCGTGGCGGCGTCGTCGGTCTGGCCGCGGGCCAGCATGTGCTGCAGGGCGCGCGGCAGCTCGTCGGTGGTCGATGTTGGGCAACATGGCAGGCTCCTTCAGGCGAGGGTGCGGGCGGCGTCGGCCACCGCGGCGCGGATGCGGGCGTAGGTGCCGCAGCGGCAGATGTTGCCGGCCATGGCCGAGTCGATCTCGGCGGCGGTGGGCTGCTTGCCGCGGGGCAGCGACTTGAGGAAAGCGGTCGCGCTCATGATCTGGCCGCTCTGGCAGTAGCCGCACTGCGCCACGTCGTGCTTGACCCAGGCGGCGTGCACGGCGGCGCCGACCCGGTCGCTGCCGTCGGTCGCGGCTTCGATGGTGGTGATCTTCTTGCCCTCGGCGGCGGAGATCGGCGTGACGCAGGAGCGGATGGCCTGGCCGTCCAGGTGCACGGTGCAGGCGCCGCACAGCGCAGCGCCGCAACCGAACTTGGTGCCGGTCATGCCCAGCGTGTCGCGCAGGGCCCAGAGGATGGGGGTGCCGGGGTCGGCGTCGACCGTGTGCTCACGGCCGTTGATGTTGAGCGTGCTCATGGTGGGTCAGTCCTTGTTCAGTTGCGGGCTTGTCGGTCAGGCTGCGGACCAGTTCTGCAGCCAGAAGGCATAAGGAATTGGCAAGACCGAGGCGGGCTTCTCGACCGAAAGCTCCCGGGCGGCTTGTTTTGGCCAGTGCGGGTTGTCCAGCAGCCGGCGGCCGAACATGACCAGGTCCACCTTGCGCTCGCGCACGAAGCGGTCGGCCTCCTTCGCGTCGGTGATCATCCAGCTGGTGGTCACTTGCAGGCCCGTCTCGTTGCGCACGCGCTCCGCGGTTTGACACCAGCAGGTTGGGCCCCCACGGCACGGGCGACGCGGTCGAAAAGCCGATCGCCCACATCCACCAGGTCCAGGCCTTCGGCCTTGAGGCGTTTCAACACTTCGATGGATTCGGCCAGATTCACTTCGTCGTGGCCGTCGAACTCCACGACCCCCAGCCGGCGGTGAGCGGGAGGTTCGCGGGCCACACGCGCCGCACGGCAGCGACGGTTTCCACGAGAAACCGTGCCCGGTTCTCGAGGCTGCCTCCATATTCATCTTCGCGATCGTTGGAGTGCGTCGACAGGAAGTTCTGCGCCAGGAACCCATGCGCGAAGTGCAGCTCGAGCCACTTGAAGCCGGCTTCGCATGCGCGCCGCGCTGCGTCAACGAAGTCCTGCTGGACGCGCTGGATGTCCGCCAGCTCCATCGCACGAGGCATGTGGGGCTGCTCGGGAATCAAGGGCAGGGCGGACGGGGCGATCGGCTCCCAGCCTTGCGGATCGTTCGTCGGCAAGGGTGCACCGCCTTCCCAGGGCGGCGTGCAGCCTGCCTTGCGTCCGGCGTGACCGAGCTGGATCCCCGCAACGGCACCGGCATCTGCGATGGACTTGGCCACGGCGGCCAAGCCGGGCACATGCGCATCGCTCCAGAGCCCGAGGTCTCCGGCCGTGATCCGGCCTTCGGGGGAAACGGCGGTGGCCTCGACCACTACCAGGCCCGCGCCGCCCCGCGCGAGGCTCGCGTAGTGCGGAAGGTGCCAGTCGCGTCACCACGCCATCCCTTGCCATGTACTGGCACATGGGCGAAGCGGCAATGCGGTTTCGAAGGGTGACCCCCTTCAACGTGTAGCTGTCGAACAATCCGGACATCAGTACTCCTATGTCGATGCGTGGAACTGTAGGGACGGGCATCAAAAAGAAAAAGTCACCTAATGCCGCATGCCTTGTGAAGGTAAGCTTCAAGGTATGAAGCTGAAGCAACTCGACGGATTGATGGCGTTCTGGAAAGTGGCGGAACACCGCGGGTTCACTGCGGCTGCCGCAGAACTGGAGGTCTCACCCTCTGCCCTCAGCCAGGCCATCCGGCAGCTGGAGGCCCGCCTGGGCGTGCGGCTGTTGAATCGGACGACGCGAAGCGTGAGCCTGACGGAAGCCGGCGAGGCCTACCTCGCGCGGGTCGGCCCCGCCCTTGGCCAGGTGATCGAGGCGGGGGAGGAGCTGAACGTCCTCCAGGGACGGCCCGCCGGCACGCTGCGCCTCAATGCAGCAAGGATTTCCACCGCGATGGTCCTGCAACCCATGCTGGCCGGCTTCCTCCAGGAGCATCCCCATGTCCAGCTCGAGCTGACCAACGACGAGGGCTTCATCGACATCGTCGAGAAAGGTTTCGATGCCGGTGTCCGCATGGGCGAGAGCGTCCAGCGGGACATGGTGGCCGTCCCCCTCGGCGGACCGATCACCGTCGCGGTGGTCGCTTCACCGGAGTACCTGCGGCGGGTTCCTGCTCCCCGCCATCCGGATGAACTGGTGCGCCACAACTGCGTGCGCTTACGCTTTGCCGGCACAGGCGCGATCTACAAATGGGAGTTCCAGGTGGATGGCCGGCTCGTGGAGTACGAGGTCAAGGGCAACCTGACCATCAGCGACACGCTGTTCAGCCTGGACGCCGCACTCGAGGGCATCGGATTGGCCTACACCTTCGAGCAGCTGGCACTGCCCCATATCCGAGCCAAGCGGCTGAAGCGGGTGTTGGCCTCGTTCTCGCCGACGTTTCCGGGCTTTTACCTGTACTACCCCAGCAGGCGCAATCAGCCGACGAAATTGAAGGCGCTGATTGAGTACGCCAGGCGTCGCGCGAGTTGAGACGCAAGGATTCCCTCCGGTTGGCAGTATTTGCGATCCAGTTGGCAGCGCTGCGCGCCGCATGACCCCTAAACTCGACTGAACCCCCGGTGCCATACAGATGATTGAACTTCACCACTGCATCAGTGCGCGCTCGTTCCGGCCGC
>CAVRNE010000015.1:0-28642 GCA_963722025.1 uncultured beta proteobacterium | reverse complement strand
GGCCGATGCGCGCGCCAGGAACTTGCGCAACTCCTCGGCTGCCAGCACGGCACTGGCCAGCGCGGCCAGGAACAGCACGACAGGAAGGGGTAGCGCAACCGTGTGGAAGGCGGCGTTCATGGCAGGTACATAGATCACGGCGAGCTGCAGGATGACCGACGCGGCCAGCCCGGCCATCAACCAGCGATTGCGCAGCAGGCCAGGGCCGAGAACAGACCGGGTGGGCGACTGGCAGTTGAGCACGTTGAACCACTGGCACATGGCCAGCAGCGTGAAGGTCTCGGTGCGGGCCTGCGCCAGATCGGTATCCATTCCCATGCGCCAGGCGAACCAGCCGAAGGTGACCGCCACGGTCACCAGCGCCATCAGGGCGACGCGCTGCAGCATGCCGCGATCCACCAGCGCATCATCTCGCGGCACGGGCTTGCGCTTCATCTCGTCGCCGTCGGCAGGTTGCATCACCAGGTTCACGGTGAGCGTGCCCTCGGTGACGATGTTGATCCACAGGATCTGCACGGCCGCGAGCGGCAACGGATAACCGGCAAGCAGAGCGAGCAGCAGCAGCGCGACCTCGTCGATGGAGGTCGCGAACAGGTAGAGGATGACCTTCTTCAGGTTGCCGTAGACAACGCGGCCCTGTTCCACGGCGCGCACGATCGTGGCGAAGTTGTCATCGGTGATCACGATGCGCGCCGCGCTCTTGGCGACCTCCGTGCCCGTGATGCCCATCGCGACGCCGACATCCGCCGTCGCCAGGGCCGGCGCGTCATTGACGCCATCGCCGGTCATCGCGACAACTTCGCCGTTCGCCTGCAATGCCTGCACGATGCGAAGCTTCTGGGCCGGCTGCACGCGGGCGAACACCGCGATGCCGGGCAGTTCGGCGCGCAGGTCCGCCTCGCCCATGCGTTCGAGTTCGGGGCCGTCTATCGCGCGGTCACCTTCGCGCGCTATGCCCAGCGCGCGTGCGATGGCCAGGCCGGTGAGCTTGTGGTCGCCGGTGACCATGACCGGGCGGATGCCGGCCGCCCGGCAGTCCGCGACTGCCGCCCTGGCTTCATCGCGGGGCGGGTCGATCTGGCCGGCCAGTCCCAGCAACCGCGCCTTTCCGGCCAGTGCATCGAAGCCGGCGGCCGGGTCCAGCGGGTCGTCCTCCACCACCGCGAATGCCAGCACGCGCAGGGCCTGCGCCGCCATCGCGTCCGCCGCTTCGCGGGCGCCGCGCAGTGTTTCGGGCGCGGCCCCGGCGCACAGGCGCAGCACAGCCTCGGGCGCGCCCTTGACGATCACCCGGCGCGGCGTCGCGTGCAGACTGTGGCGGGTGGCCATCAGCTTGGCGTCCGAATCGAAAGGCAGTTCCGCGTCGCGCGGTGCCAGCTTGCGCAGCGCTTCAAGGTCGATCCCGGCCTTGGCTGCGAGCACCAGCAACGCTCCCTCGGTAGGATCGCCCACCACGGCCCAGCTGTCGCGCTCGTCTTCCGGCGGCAGCAGCTGCGCGTCGTTGCACAGCACGGCGGCCTCCAGCAACGAAGCCAGCGCCGGCGCGTGCGCATCGACACGCACGCCGGCTTCGGACAGTTCTCCTTTCGGCCAGTAGCCGATGCCGGAGACGTCGATGCGTCGCGGGGCCTGGTTGCCGTCGGCGGGCAGCCACAGTGCCGTCACGGTCATTTCGTTGCGGGTCAGCGTGCCGGTCTTGTCGCTGCAGATCACCGTGGTCGAGCCCAGCGTTTCGACGGCAGACAGCCGGCGGATGATCACGCCCCGTGCAGCCATGCGCTGCATCCCCACGGCCAGCGCAATGGTCATCGCCACGGGCAGGCCTTCGGGCACCATGGAGACCATCTGGCTGATGGCCACCATCAAGACCTCGGACAGGGGCAGGGCGCGCCAGAGGCCGAGCAGCACGACCAGGACGAACAAGGCGAAAGCCGCCGCAACGAGCACGCGGCCGAATTGGCCTATGCGCTGCTGCAGCGGCGTCTGGGGTTCGGCTGCGCCCTGGGTCAGGCCGGCGATGCGCCCCACCTCCGTGTGCGGCCCTGTCGCCACGACCACGGCAAGCGCGCGTCCCGCGGTGATGTGGGTCCCCGAATAGACCATGTTGCGCCGGTCCGCGAGGCTGGTTGCTTCGGGCAGCCGGGCAGCCGACTTGGACACCGGCACCGACTCGCCCGTGAGTGCGGCTTCGGCCGCCTGCAGCTGGGATTCCTCGACCAGGCGGGCGTCGGCGGCGACGGCATCGCCCGCCGCCAGCAGGACGATATCGCCCGGCACCAGGTGGCGCGCCTCCACCATGCTTTCGCGGCCATCGCGCAGCACGCGCACCTGCACGGCGGCCAGGCGCCGCAACGCTGCCATCGAGCGCTCCGCCCGGCCTTCCTGGAAGGTTCCGATCAGCGCGTTGGCCAGCACCACCGCCAGGATGACACCGGCGTCGCCATGGTGGCCGAGGGCTACGGCCATCAAGGCGGCGGCGAACAGGATGTAGATGAGAGGGCTGGCGAACTGGCGCGCAAACAGGCGCCAGGCGGGGCGGGGCGGCGGCTCGGGCAGCGCATTGGCGCCATGCAGCCTTCGCTGGGCTTCGATCTGCTCGTCGGTGAGGCCGTGCTCCGCGCGCACCGCGAAGCGCCGCAGGACGTCCCCGGCGGGGAGGGCATGCCAGCCGTCCTCCGCAGACGCAAAGTCGTCGTCGGAGGCAGCCGCTACTTCAGCGGACGAGGAAGCCGCCATCGCCGGTGTAACGTGGATCGTTGGGGTTGCGGCGGGGTCAAGCAGCGCGCCTGCCCAGCGCCGCGAGTTTTCGCAGCCACTTCTGGCCGTCCTCGGCCTTCATGTTGCCCACCATGCCTATCAGCGTTTCGTTGACGGGCGCGATGCCCACGAAGCCGAGGATATTGCGCTCCAGCGATTTGACGCTGTGGGCCCGGAAATACCAGCGATAGACCAGCGCGGGCATGCCCATGGTGACGACGATGCGTGCAGAACGGCCCTTGAGTCCTTTCTCGGCAAACGCGGTGCGGCCTTCGTTGTACTTGAAGGCGAACCCTGGCCTGGCCACCTGTTCCAGGAAGCCCTTGAGAAGCGCGGGCATGTCGCCCAGCCAGAGCGGAAAGAACAGCACAAGGTGTTCGGCCCAGAGGATGTCTTCCTGGGCCTGGCGCAGGCTGGGCGGGACTTCAGCGTTCTCCCACGCCTCCTGGCTGCGCAACAGCGGGAAGTCGAGCTCGGCAACAGGGATCGAACGGACGGTATGGCCCGCGGCCAGCGCGCCTTCCGAATAGGCCTGGGCCAGTGCATGACCCAGATGTCTTTGCGTCGCATCCGGATGGCCCTGGATGACCAGGATGCGTTTGCTCATCGCGTGCCCTAGTGCCTCGATGCCGAGGCAGATGTTCATGCACGGACTGGCAGGGGGTGCAATAGGGCGTGGCCGGCATGGCTGCGAGGCGGCGCAGGTCGATCGGCTCGCCGCAGTCCTGGCACAGGCCATAGGTGAGCTCCTGCAGCCGGCGGCGCGCCGCCAGGACTTGCTCCAGTTCGTGCGCGGCGTGCTCGGCCTGGATTTCATCCACGATCACTTCCGATTGCCTGGTCGCCAGGTCCTTGAAGTCGCTCACGTCGTCGTGCGCCGCGTTGTTCGACCGCTCTTCGCGCGCCCGCAACACGGCGCAAAGCTCCAGTTCGCGCCGCGCCAGAAGCTGGTCGTATTCGGCGGTCAGGCCGCTGTGGAATTCTTTCATGAAAGCCCCTTGCTCCTCGGTGACGCCGGCCTTGTGTTGAATGTCTGACTTCATGCAATCTCCTTCGCTGCAACAGTTCCAGAGTCCACTCTATGCAGTCGAGGCGCCCGGCGTTTTGATATTTCTCAAGTCCCTTTGCTCCAAAGGTGGCTCAGTCCAGGTCGACCGACTCCAGGTAGTAGGGGAGATGGCACGGCCAGTGCAGCTCGCGCTCGATGCGTTGGCGCAGCGCGTCCGCGGCAGCGGGCTCGCCGTGCGTGATGAAGGTCTTTCTCGGCGCGGTCTTGAAATGGCCCAGCCACGCGAGGATTTCTTCGGCGTCCGCGTGCGCCGACAGATCGTCCAGCATCGCCACCTCGCGCGCGCACCGGCACCTCCTGGCCATGGATGCGAATGCTGGGTGAGCCGGCCGCAATCGCCGCGCCGCGCGTTCCGCCCGCCTGGTAGCCGGCAAACAGGATGGTGTTGCGCCTGTCGGGGGCGAAGGCTTTGAGGTGATGAACCACGCGTCCACCGGTCGCCATTCCACTGGCGGCAATGATGATCATGGGGCCGTGCTTGCCGTTGAGCCGCTGCGACTCTTCCGGCGATTCCACGATGCGCGCCACCTGTGCCACCGCCTGGCATTCCGCCGCCGTCAGCCGCAGCTCATCGCGATGCTTCCAGTACACATCCATGGCATTGGCGGCCATGGGGCTGTTCAGGTAAACGGGAATGTCCTCGATGACGCCTTGCGTCTTGAGCAGGTGGATGCAATACAACAGGTTTTGCGCGCGTCCCACGGCAAACGCAGGAATCACGACCACGCCGCCCCGGGCCGCGGTCAGGTTGATGACGTCGCCCAACTCGGCCAACGGATCGGACTTCGGGTGCGCGCGGTCTCCGTAGGTGGACTCGACCACGAGGTAGTCCGCCCCATCCATGGCTGAAGGCGCCTTGAGCACCAGATCGTTCGGGCGGCCGATGTCGCCGCTGAACAGGATGGAGCGCGAATCATCGTGCAGGCGCACGAAGGAGGATCCCGCCATATGGCCCGACGGCGACAGCGCCGCTCGCACGCCCGGCACGGGCTGCCACTCCTTGCCATACGGGAGCGGGTGGAACAGCTTCAGGCAACGCTCGGCGTCTTCGCGTGTGTACAGCGGCAACGCCGGGGCGTGCTTGGAGAGCTTGTGGCGGTTGGCGAAGGCCGCCTCTTCTTCCTGCAGGTAACCCGAATCGGGCAGCAGGATGCGGCAAAGGTCGAACGTCGCCGGGCTGCAGTACACCTTGCCGCTGAAACCCTGGCGCGCCAGCAGTGGCAAATACCCGCTGTGGTCGATGTGGGCGTGCGTGAGGATGACCGCGTCGACGGTCGACGGCTTGACCGGCAGCGCCGACCAGTTGCGCAGGCGAAGCGGTTTGTAGCCCTGGAACAGCCCGCAGTCCACGAGCAGGCTGGAGTTGCCGTGTTGCAGCAGGTACTTGGAGCCCGTGACGGTGTCCGTGGCGCCAAGGAACTGGAGACGCATGGAGGGCTCCGGGCTACTTCACCAGCAACACAGGCACCTCGCAGTCCGCCACCACCCGCTGCGCGACGCTGCCCATCAGGGCGCGCCCGATCAGGCCATGGCCATGCGTGCCCATGACGATCAGATGTGCCTTCTGGCGGGTCGCGGCGGCAAGAATCTCCTTCGTCGGCGATCCGACCACGGTGGCCGTGCGGAACTTCACGTCGTGGCGTTTGAGGAAGCGCTCGATCGGATCGAGCACCTCGCGGGCCTCCTCGCGGTAATAGTCGTTGACCACTTTGGCGCCCAGCATGGTCTTGACGCGCGCCGTCACCGGCGGTTGCACGTTCAACACGTACAGCTCGTCGTCCGGTCCGCACAGGCTCTCGTGCGTGACCAGGAAGGCCAGGGCCTTCTTGGTGTATTTGCTGCCATCGGCGGCGAGCAGGATGTTCATGTTTCTTCTCCTTTGTTGTTGGTTGATTGGGTTCAGCGCAGGACCAGGACGGGCAAGTTGCCGTGGGTGAGGACTTGCTGGGTCTCGCTGCCCAGCAGGATTCGCTTGATGCCCTTGCGGCCGTGCGAAGCCATGACGATCAGGTCGCACTTGTGTTTCTTGGCGGCCGCCAGGATGGACTCGGCGACCATGTCCGAGTGGGCAACCACGGCCTTGGCCTTCACGCCCTCCGACGAAGCGGCCTCTTGTACGCGGTCCACAATGGCCTGGCCCTGCTCGTGCCAATGCTTCTCGGTCCGGGCGATTTCGTCGCCGGAGATCGTCAGAACGCCCTCTATGTAGCTCATCGGGTAGCGAGGCACGACGTGAAGCGCGACAAGTTCCGCACCCGTCGCGGCCGCCAGGTCAATGCCGCTGCGGACGGCTTTCTTCGAGAGAGTCGAGCCGTCGGTGGCGACCAGGATTCGTCGATACATGAGGTTCTCCTGAAGCTTGCATGCAGTTTAGGGCCTGCTCACGGCTTGCGCATTTGATCCAGGTCAACCGCGCGCCGCGACGTCCTCGTTAGCCTTGCACCATGCAAACTGCCGCCCTCGCTCTTGCCGCCGAGCCCGCTCCCTGGGCTGGCCTGGATGAGCCCGCCGAGTGGCAAAGCTTCAGCCGGAAGTTGACGGGCGGCGATGGCGGGTGGGAGTCGTATCTCGCCATCGAGGGCATGTATTGCCCCGCGTGCTCCCTCACGGTGGAAGAGGCATTGCTGGCAAGCCCGGGCGTGCGCAGCGTGCAAGTCAACGGCGCTACGGCGACGGCGCGCGTCGTCTGGTCGCCCAGCCGCCGGCAGGCCTTCCGACTGGTTCAAGGCCCTGAAGAGGGCCGGCTACGGGGCGTTGCCGGCGGCCGACCTGCTTTCGGCCGTGCCGCGCCTGCGGGCGCAAAGGCTGCTCCTCTGGCGCTGGCTGGTCGCGGGCTTTTGCATGATGCAGGTGATGATGTACGCCACGCCGGCCTATGTGGCGCAGCCAGGGGAGATCACGCCCGGACATCCAGGCGCTGCTGCGCTGGGCCTCGTGGATCCTGACCTTGCCCGTGCTGCTGTTCTCCTGCCGGCCGTTCTTCGAGTCGGCCTGGCGCGACCTGCGCCACGCGGCGCATCGGCATGGACGTGCCGGTGGCGCTGGGCTGGTCATCGCCTTCGGCGCAAGCACCGCCGCGACCTTCGATCCCAACGGGGCCATGGGGCGGCGAGGTCTGGTACGACTCGATCAGCATGTTCGTCTTCTTCCTGCTGTCCGGGCGGCTGCTGGAGCAGCGGCTTGCGCGACAGCACGGCAGGGTCCCTGGAAGCCCTGGCTGCGCCGGATGCCCGATACGCGTCGAGCGGCTGTCGGCCGACGGCGAGTTCGAGCGCGTTGCGGTGCGCCAGCTTGCCGCCGGCGACCGGATCCGCGTGCTGCCGGGCGAGGTGTTCCCTGCCGACGGAACCGTGATCGCCGGCGAGACGCGGGTCGACGAAGCCCTGCTCACGGGCGAGTCGCGCGCCGTTGTCGCGCGGCGAGGGACAGCCCGTGGTGGCGGGCAGCCACAACCTGACGGGCATGGTCACCGTCCACGTCGAGCGCGCCGGCGAGCAGACCCGGTTCGCCGGCATCGTCGCCACTGATGGAGCGCGCGTCGGTCGAGAAGCCGCAGCTGGCCCAGCTCGCCGATCGCATCGCCAGCCCGTTCCTGCTGGGCGTGCTGATCGCCAGCGCGGCGGCGGCCGCATGGTGGTGGTCCGCCGGGCCCGCGCACGCGCTCAGCGTCGCCGTGGCGGTGCTGATCGTCACCTGCCCCTGCGCCTTGTCGCTGGCCACGCCGGCCGCCACGCTGGCTGCGGCCGGCGGGCTGGCGCGGCGGGGCGTGCTGGTGCGCCGCCTCCAGGCGCTGGAGGCGTGCGCCGGCATCGACACCGTGGTGTTCGACAAGACCGGCACCCTCACGCGCAGCCAAGTCTCGGTCGTGAACAGCCATTGCCGGCCCGGAACCGATGCCGCCGAGGCATTGGGGCTCGCGGCCGCGCTGGCGCCGGCACTCGCTGCATCCCGCTTCGCGGGCCATCGTGGCCGCGGCCGGGGCCTCGGGCTGGAACGCGTCTCGCGTGCGAGGAGACCGCGGGCGGTGGCGTGTCAGGCGAGGTGTCGGGCCAAGGCGGGTGGCAGCCGCGCAAGCTGAAACTGGGTTCGGCAGCGTTCTGCGATCTGCCGGCCACTCACCGTGGCGCCACCAGCCAGGTTCATCTGGCCGACGAGCAGGGCTGGCTTGCAAGCTTCGACCTGGACGAGGCATCTGCGCCCCGATGCCGTGCCTGCCGTGGGCGCATTGCAGCGGCTCAGGCTGCGCGTGCAGCTGCTGTCCGGAGACCAGACCCGCGCAGTCCGGCGCCTGGCCCGGCGCGCCGGCATCGAGTGGAGCTGGGGCGATCAATCGCCCGAAGACAAGCTGGAACATGTGCGGCGGCTGCAGCACGGCGGCCATCGCGTCGCCATGGTCGGGGACGGCATGAACGATGGTCCGGTGCTGGCTCGCGCGGATGTGTCCGTCGCCATGGGCCATGCCGTGCCGCTGGCCCAGGCCAAGGCAGACTTCGTCGTGCTGGGCGGACAGCTCAGCGCCGTGTCGTCGTTGCTCGCTGCATGCGCGGCGCACGCACAGCGTCGTGCGCCAGAACCTGGCCTGGGCCGCCGGCTACAACGCCGTCTGCGTGCCGCTGGCCGTCATGGGCTGGATGCCGCCCTGGCTGGCCGGCCTCGGCATGGCGGCGAGCTCGCTGCTGGTGGTTGCGCAATTCGGCGCGGCTGGCTCGCGTCGCCGGAGCAACGCTGACATGGACATCCTGTTCCTCCTGATCCCGTTGTCGGTGGCGCTGGCCCTGCTGATCCTGGGCGGCCTGGCATGGGCCGTGTGGCGTGGCCAATTCGACGCACTGGACGCCGAGGGCGAGCGCATTCTGCGTTCCGATTGATTTTCGTCAAACCGGCTGAGCCCGGGCCCCGCGAGACTGGGAGCGTCACGAAAAGAAGGTGCTCTCCATGACCCACAATCCCGGCTCCGCCACCCTGTACAGCGACACCGCCGTGC
The DNA here is from genome assembly GCA_963722025.1 of uncultured beta proteobacterium. GTDB lineage: Bacteria > Pseudomonadota > Gammaproteobacteria > Burkholderiales > Burkholderiaceae_C > Ramlibacter. Next base: position 19,832 of record CAVRNE010000015.1, on the reverse strand, counting down.
GCCAGTTCTCGCTGATGGCGGTGGTGTGGGGCGTGGTCGGCATGCTGGTCGGCGTGTTCATCGCCGCCCAGCTGGCCTGGCCCGAACTCAACTTCGGCATTCCCTGGCTCAGCTACGGGCGCCTGCGCCCGCTGCACACCAACGCGGTGATCTTCGCCTTCGGCGGCTGCGCGCTGATCGCCACCAGCTACTACGTGGTGCAGCGCACCTGCCGCGTGCGGCTGTTCGCGCCCAGGCTCGCGGCCTTCACCTTCTGGGGCTGGCAGGCGGTCATCGTCGCCGCCGCCATCAGCCTGCCGCTGGGCTACACCTCGCGGCAAGGAATACGCCGAGCTGGAGTGGCCGATCGACATCCTGATCACGCTGGTGTGGGTGGCCTACGCCATCGTGTTCTTCGGCACCATCGGCATGCGCAAGGTGCGCCACATCTACGTGGCCAACTGGTTCTACGGCGCCTTCATCCTCGCCGTGGCGCTCCTGCACCTGGTCAACAGCGCGGCCGTTCCCGCCGGCTGGATGAAGTCGCTACTCCGCCTATGCCGGCGTGCAGGACGCGATGATCCAGTGGTGGTACGGCCACAACGCGGTGGGCTTCTTCCTCACGGCCGGCTTCCTGGGAATGATGTACTACTTCATCCCCAAGCAGGCCGAGCGGCCGGTGTACAGCTACCGGCTGTCCATCGTGCACTTCTGGGCGCTGATCTTCACCTACATGTGGGCCGGCCCGCACCACCTGCACTACACGGCGCTGCCGGACTGGACGCAGTCGATGGGCATGGTGTTCTCGCTGATCCTGCTGGCGCCCAGCTGGGGCGGCATGATCAACGGCGTCATGACGCTCTCGGGCGCCTGGCACAAGCTGCGCGACGACCCGATCCTGCGCTTCCTGATCGTGGCGCTGTCGTTCTACGGCATGGCCACCTTCGAAGGCCCGATGATGTCGATCAAGACCGTCAACGCGCTCTCGCACTACACCGACTGGACCGTCGGCCATGTCCACGCGGGCGCGCTCGGCTGGGTCGGGCTGATCTCCATGGGCTCGCTGTACTACCTGATCCCGCGCCTGTTCGGCCGCAAGAAGATGCACTCGGTGCCGGCGATCGAGCTGCACTTCTGGATGTCCACCATCGGCATCGTCCTGTACATCGCGGCCATGTGGATCGCCGGCGTGATGCAGGGCCTGATGTGGCGCGCGCGTCAACGCCGACGGCACGCTGACCTACACCTTCGTCGAAGCGTCAAGGCCACCTATCCCTTCTACGTGGTCCGGCTGCTGGGCGGCCTGCTGTACCTGGGCGGCATGCTGGTCATGGCCTGGAACACCTGGATGACCGTGGTGGGCGGCCACCCGGCCCGCGTCGCCGTGCCGGTGCCGCAAACCGCCTGATGGAGCCTTAGGAACATGAGCGACAACACCACCACCCAGTCCACCGGCTTCTCGCACGAGAAGGTGGAGACCAACAACTTCCTGATGATCGTGCTGATCCTGCTGGTGGTCGCCATCGGCGGCCTGGTGGAGATCGTGCCGCTGTTCTTCCAGAAGTCGACGACCCAGCCGGTCACCGGCGTCAAGCCCTACACGGCCGCTGCAGCTGGCCGGGCGCGACATCTACGTGCGCGAGGGCTGCTACAACTGCCACTCGCAGATGATCCGGCCGTTCCGGGCCGAGACCCTGCGCTACGGCCACTACTCGGTGGCCGGCGAGTTCGTCTACGACCACCCCTTCCAGTGGGGCAGCAAGCGCACCGGCCCCGACCTGCATCGCGTGGGCGGCCAAGTACAGCGACGAGTGGCACCGCATCCACCTGAACAACCCGCGCGACCTGGTGCCGGAGTCCAACATGCCGGCCTACCCCTGGCTGGAGAAGAACACAGGTGGACCGCCGAGGGCATGGCCCCGCGCATGAAGGCCCTGCGAACGGTGGGCGTGCCGTACACCGACGCCGAGATCGCCCAGGCTGCCGCCGACGTGAAAGGCAAGACCGAGATGGACGCCATGGTCGCCTACCTCCAGGGCCTGGGCCTGGCCCTCAAGTAAGACAAGGAGCGCTGAAAATGGACGTCACCACCCTGCGCATCGCGGCCACGCTGGCCTCGTTCATCACCTTCCTGGGCATCGCCTGGTGGGCCTATGCGCGCGCCAACCGCGCCCGCTTCGACGAGGCGGCACGCATTCCCTTCCAACAAGACTAAAGCGCGAGCGAGCCATGAGCGATTTCAACTCCGATTTCTGGTCGATCTACGTGGCGGGCCTGACGTTTGTCAGCATCCTGGCCTGCCTGTTGCTGCTGTGGATCACCGCGCGCAAGAAGATCGTTTCCGCACGGCGACAACACCACCGGCCACGTCTGGGACGAGGACCTGCGCGAAATGAACAACCCGATGCCGCGCTGGTGGATGTGGCTGTTCGTGCTGACCATCGTGTTCGGGCTGCTGTACCTGGTGGCCTACCCGGGCCTGGGCATCGCTACGAGGGCGAGCTGCGGTGGACCCAGCGGGCCGAGTACGACGCCGAGGTGGAGAAGGCCAAGAAGGAGCTTGCGCCCCTGTATGCGCAGTTCGAGCGCCAGGAAGGCCGAAGAGCTGGCGGGCGACCCCCAGGCCATGGCCATCGGCGAGCGGCTGTTCATGAACAACTGCGCGCAATGCCATGGCTCCGACGCGCGCGGCAGCAAGGGCTTTCCCGAACCTGGCCGACAAGGACTGGCTGCTACGGCGGCACGCCCGAGAAGATCGCCGAAACCATCACCGGCGGGCGCCACGGGCAGATGCCGCCGATGGCGGCGGCGGTCGGCAGCTCCGACGACGTGAAGAACGTCGCCAACTATGTGCTGAGCCTGTCCAACAGCCCGCATGATTCGCTGCGCGGGCAGCTCGGCAAGAGCAAGTTCAGCGCCTGCGCCGCCTGCCACGGCATCGACGGCAAGGGCAACGCGGCGCTGGGCGCGCCCAACCTCACCGACGACATCTGGCTGCACGGCTGGGGCGAGCAGGCCATCATCGCCATCATCAACAGCGGCAAGACCAGCGACATGCCGGGGCAGGCCGGCAAGCTGACCGAGGCACAGATCCAGGTGCTGGGCGCCTATGTCTGGGGCCTGTCCAACAAGCCTGCGACGCCAAGGCCCTGACGGAGACGGGCGTGCAGTCTTCCGCCACGTCGCAAGGTCATCCCCATCGTTCCCGTGCCGGCGAGCAAGGAGACAGGCTCGCTGTACGAAGCGCAGAAGAAGATCTATCCGCGCTCGGTGTCGGGCATCTTCTCCCGCTGGCGCTGGATCTTCGTCGCGCTGACCCAGCTCGTTTTCTACGGGCTGCCCTGGCTGGAGTGGGGCCAGCGCCAGGCCGTGCTGTTCGACCTGGGCGCGCGCCGCTTCTACATATTCGGGCTGGTGCTGTATCCGCAGGACTTCATCTACCTCACGGCCCTGCTGGTGATCAGCGCGCTCGTCGCTGTTCCTGTTCACCGCCGTGGCCGGACGCCTGTGGTGCGGCTTCGCCTGCCCGCAGACCGTCTACACCGAAATCTTCCTGTGGATCGAGCGCAAGGTGGAGGGCGACCGCAGCGCCCGCATGCGCCTGGACGGCTCGCCGATGTCCGCTCGAGAAGCTGGTGAAGAAGTGGTTCAAGCACATCCTCTGGATCGGCCTGGGTTTGTGGACGGGCTTCACCTTCGTGGGCTACTTCTCGCCGATCCGCGAGCTCGGCATGGAATTCCTGCAGACCCGCATGAGCTCCTGGGAAGTGTTCTGGGTGTTCTTCTACGGCTTCGCCACCTACGGCAACGCCGGCTTCCTGCGCGAGCAGGTCTGCAAGTACATGTGCCCCTATGCGCGCTTCCAGAGCGCCATGTTCGATCGCGGACACGCTGATCGTGAGCTACGACGCGGCCCGGGGCGAACCGCGCGGCGCGCGTTCGCGCAAGGCGGAGCTTTCCGCGCTATGCGCTCGGTTCGCTGCGTCGATTGCACCTTGTGCGTGCAGGTGTGCCCGACCGGCATCGACATCCGCCAGGGCCTGCAGTACGAATGCATCGGCTGCGCCGCCTGCGTGGATGCGTGCGACACGGTGATGGACAAGATGGACTATCCGCGCGGGCTGATCCGGTTCACCACCCAGAACGCGCTGGCCGGGCAATGGGACGCCCAGCCGGATGCTGGCGCCGCGTGTTGCGCCCGCGCGTGCTCATCTACAGCGGCGTGCTGCTGGCGCTGTGCGTGGGCCTGCTGGCCAGCCTGGTCGCCCGCACGCCGCTGAAGGTGGACGTGGTGCGCGACCGCGCTGCGCTCTCGCGCATCGTCGCCGGCGGCAAGCTGGAGAACGTCTACCGCCTGCAGATCATGAACGCGACCGAGCAGCCGCAGCGCTACCGCATCTCCGCCACGGGCCTGGATGGGCTGGCCGTGTGCCACCGAGGCCCAGGTCGAGGTCGGTCCGGCCGAGTCGCGCTGGGTGGCGGTGCGGCTGCAGGTGCCCTACGGCTCGGCGGCGGCCGGCTCGCATCCCATCGAGTTCCAGATCGGCGACGCCGCGGGCGAAGCCCATGTCGCCGAGAAGTCGGTGTTCCTTGTTCCCCGTTAGGAGATGACAGACATGAACGACATCGAAGCACCGCCGGTCATCCCACGCCCCTGGTGGAAGTTCGGCCTGGTCTGGATGGTCATCGCCGGCCCGGCCCTGGTGGTGCTCGCCGGGATCGCCACGGTATGGCTCGCCGTGCGCACGCCCGATCCTGTGGTGGCCGCAGGACTACTACCGCCGCGGCGTGGAGATCAACAAGACGCTGGCCGCGCAGCAGGCCAAGGCGCTCCTGCCCGCCCTGCAAGGGCGCAACCATGCCGCGACGCCGCCGCTCCCCGCAATCCCGTAAAAGATCACGGAGAGATAGGCCATGCCCACAGCCCAGCAAATCATGGCGATCGCGTGGCCGGCCTTCCTGTCGGCCTGCGCGCTGCAAGGGGTGGTGTTCGCGGTGGTGGACCCGCTGGAACTGCTTTGGTTCGGCCAGCCCCTGGCGTGGTCGCGACAGGCGGTGTACACCGCGGCGTTCTTCGTTTTCTGGGGCTGCAGCGCGCTGGCCAGCGGGCTGACGGTGCTGCTTGCGCGAAGCGATCGGAGCCAAAGCGGCGAGATGCTGTAAATTGCGGAGGTTGTTACCCGATCCGCGCAGTGCCTTCTCTGACCCATCCGCCGACGCCGCCGCCCGTCTGGCGGGCCTGCTCGACTCCGCGATGGACGCCATCATCTCGTCGATGAGGCGCAGAACATCGTCATCTACAACCGCGCGGCCGAAAGAATCTTCGGCTGGCCCGCCGACCAGGCGATAGGCCGGCCGCTTTCCATGCTGATTCCCGAGCGTTCCAGGCGGCGCACGCCGGGCATGTGCGGCGTTTTGGGGAAACCGGTGTCACCTCCGGTCATGAGTGGAACGACCGTCGTCTATGGCCGCCGCGCCACGGCGAAGAGTTTCCGGTGGACGCATCCATTTCCAGGTCAGCGCCGGAGGCAAGCTTACACCGTATCTCGGGACGTGACGGCGCGGGTGCGGCGGAGCAGGAACAGTCGCGGCTGGCGCGCGGCTGTCGGGCCTGCTGGATTCGGCGATGGACGGCATCATCACCGTGGACGAGCAGCAGCACATCATCCTGTACAACCAGGCCGCCGAGAAGATTTTCGGCTGGCCGGGCGAGCAGGTGATGGGCCGCTCCTTGGACATGCTGATACCGGAGCGTTTCCGGGCCGGGCATCGCGAACATATCCGGCGGTTCGCAGCCACGGGCGTCACGTCCCGGCGCATGGGCGACAGCACCGTGATCCGCGGCTTGCGCAGCAGCGGCGAAGAATTCCCGATGGATGCCTCGATCTCCCAGCTGGACACGGCCGAGGGCAAGCTGCTCACGGTGATCCTGCGCGATGTGACCGAGCGGGTGCGCGCCCAGGAGGACCTGGCGGCTTTCGCCACCGAGGCCAATGCGATCCGCGAACAGGAAAAGAGCCGGGTGGCCCGCGAACTGCACGACGAGCTGGCGCAATCGCTCACGGCGCTGAAGATGGACACCATCTGGGTGCGGGAGAACCTGGGCGGCGATCCCCAGGCCGTCGAGCGCAAACTCGCCGACATGCTGGCAATGCTCGACGCCAGCGTGGCGGCCACGCGCCGCATAGCCGCCGACCTGCGGCCTTTGCTGCTGGACGACCTGGGACTCATGCCGGCCATCGAGTGGCTGGTGCAGAACTTCGAGCAACGCACCGGCATCCCGTGCGAACTGGATGCGGACGAGGAGTTGGAACTGCACGAACCCTATGCGACGGCCGTGTTTCGCATCGTGCAGGAGTCGCTGGTGAACGTGGCAAAGCATTCGAAGGCCACGCAGGTCAGCGTCGCCATCGCGCGCAGCGGAAAGCTCATGCTGCTCAGCGTGCGGGACAACGGCGTCGGGTTCTCGCCGGCCGCCGCCCGCAAGCCGCATTCGCTGGGCCTTGCAGGCTTGCGCGAGCGCGCGCAGTTGCTCAAGGGTACGATCAGCGTTCACAGCCAGCCCGGCGAAGGCACTACCGTCGAAGCCCGCATTCCGGTCGGCGAACCAGGAGAGTTGGATTGACCAGGATCGTGATTGCCGATGACCATGCGATCGTGCGCGAAGGGCTCAAGCGCATCGTCGGCGAAGCCGCGGACCTGGAGGTGGTGGACGAAGCGGCTGACGGGACCCAGGTGATGCGCCTGGTGCGTGAGCGTGATTTCGATGTGCTGGTGCTGGATCTGTCCATGCCCGGGCGCAGCGGCATGGAGCTGATCAAGCTGGTCAAGGCCGAAAAACCCAGGTTGCGCATCCTGGTGCTCAGCATGCACCAGGAGCTTCAGTATGCGGTGCGTGCCATCAAGTCGGGTGCCAGCGGCTATCTCACCAAGGAAAGCGCGCCGGCGCAGCTGGTGCAGGCCATCGCCAAGATCGCCGCGGGAGGCGCCTTCGTCAGCGCCGAGGTTGCGCAGCAACTGGCTTTGGGTGCGATGCCCGGTGCGCAAGCGGCGGCTCCTCATGCCTCGCTGTCCGACCGCGAGTTCGAGGTATTCCGGCTGCTGGTGGGCGGCGTGTCGGTCACCGACATCGCCGCGCGACTGAAACTCTCGGTCAAGACCGTCAGCACGCACAAGGCCAACCTGATGCAGAAGATGGGTTTGCAAAACCAGACCGAGCTGGTGCGCTATGCCATCAAGCACGGCCTGGCCGAGCAGGATCTGTAGCCTTCCTCTAGGAATATTCCTAGCCATCGTTCCGGACGATTCCTAGGGCCGGATTCAGCGCGCGCCGATGTGCGCCAAGGCGTTTGGCGAGCACTGTATAGGTATGCCTTACAGCGACGTGCCCGTCAAAGTTTTCCTGGCCGATGACTCCGCCCTGATCCGCGCGCGCGTTGCCGTCATGCTGGCGGCGCCGGCCATGACCATCGTCGGACAAGCCGAAACGCCCCAAGCCTGCATCGAGGGCATCCTGGCGACCAAGCCGCGATGTCGTCGTGCTGGACGTGCAGCTGGAAGGTGGCCAGGGCCTGGATGTCCTGCGCGCCATCCGGCCGGCGCAGCCGGACATCGCCTTTGTCGTGTTCAGCAACAACTCGCAGACCGGCCTACCGCAAGCGCTATCTGGGTGCCGGGGCCGTGCGCTTCCTCGACAAATCCGCCGAATTCGACCAGCTGCCGCAGGCCGTGAGCGCCGCGGCAACTCCATTCGCACCGATTCCTAGCTTGAAAACCGCAGCATGACCACCGCAACATTCGAAGCCCCTGTCCGCATCATCCGCGTCGCTCCGGCGCCTGCGACCCCTCGTGCCGGTTCCGTGGCACCGATCCAGACGCAGTGCTCCACCTGCCACCTGCGGGACCTTTGCCTGCCCTGCGGGCTGACCGGGAGCGAAACGCGAGCGCCTGGATGGCCTGATGTTCGGGCGCCGGCGCGTTGCCGCCGGCCAGGCGCTGTACCGCGAGGGCGACCGCTTCCAGTTCATCTACGCGGTCCGCTCGGGCACCTTCAAGTCCAGCCTCACGCTCGCCGACGGCCGCGAGCAGGTCAGCGGCTTCCACATGGCGGGCGAGTTGATGGGTCTTGATGGAGTCGCCAACGGGACGCATGCCAGCAGTGCCACGGCGCTGGAGGACACGGAGATCTGCGCCATTCCCTATTCGCGCTTGAATGACCTGGCCGGGCAGAGCGTCAACCTGCTCCATGTGGTCGGCCGGCTCATGAGCCGGGAAATCGTGCGCGAGCACAGCCTGATGATGCTGCTGGGCAGCATGAACGCGGAGGAGCGCCTGGCCGCCTTCCTGCTGAATATGTCCCAGCGCCTGAAGGCGCGCGGCTACTCTCCCAGCGAGTTCCACCTGCGCATGTCGCGCGCCGAGATCGGCAGCTACCTGGGCATGAAGCTGGAAACCGTGAGCCGCACGTTCTCCTCTTTCCAGCAGCAACGCCTGCTCGAGGTGGACAAGCGCCACATCAGGATCCTGGACCTCGAACGCCTGACCCAGGTCTTCGAAACCGCCATTCAATGACCATGCCCCCGCCTCGCTTGTAAAGGAGCAAACCATGCCTCATAGGGCCGCGCAAATCATTCGGGACGAACACGCCGCGCTCTCGGCCATGCTGCGATCGCTTTCGATGATGATCGACCACGGGCCGGGCGAGCAGCCCGAGCGCTTCTTCGATGTGCTTCGGGCCATGCTCTTCTACATCGACGAGTTCCCCGAGCGGCTGCATCACCCCAAGGAGTCGAAGTTTCTTTTTCCGAAGCTGGCGGCTGCCGTCCCTGAGCTGAAGGCGGTGATCCAGCGGCTGGAGGCCGAGCACGTTTCGGGCGAACAGCGTGTCAGGCAGCTGCAGCACCTGCTGCTGGCCTGGGAGCTGATCGGTGAGCCGCGACGCCTCGACTTCATCGAAGCCGCCGACCGCTATGTGAAGTTCTACCTCGATCACATGCGTACGGAGGAAACCGAGCTGCTGCCCGCCGCCGAGCGCGTTCTTTCGCCGGCCGATTGGGCAGAGCTGGACAAGGCCTTCGCAGCCGACAGGGACCCATTGGCCGGCGGCGCGCGCGACCCGATCTACAACCGCCTGTTTACGCGCATCGTGCTGACGGCGCCCGCACCCATCGGTGTGGGTCGCAGCCTCGAAGCCACGGCTGATTCCGAAGCGTAAGTTGTCATGCCGGGCTTGACCCGGCATCCATCGCGCGCGACCATTGCAAAGGCACGCGGCAAAGTCGTGTCCGGGCAGGCCGCGGCGCATCGACAAGGCGGTCGGTGCTTCGCACCGACTTCCCTGGGTTTGCTCGATTTCGGGCCGTCGAAGCACTCGCGCCTAAGCGCCGCGACGCTGCGACGCCGAGCTCAGGCCGAGCATTGCAGCGGAGTCGGAGCGAAGCGCGCCCGCCACAGTATGAGCCCTGCCGGGTACCGCCTGCCGCGACGCGAGGACACCGCAGTCATGCGGCAGCGCATGCCGCCCTCAGGCGATTGCCGGCGTCGAGGTGGGACGGCCCGCGTAGTCCGTCCAGCATTGCCGCTCGAAGTCATACAGCTTGCACCGGCGCGCAGTCTCCAGATACCAGCGCCACGAGAACGGCTGGATGACGATCTTGCCGGGCAATAGCTCCTCCAGCCGCGCCTGCGCGCGCTTGAGGCGGTACAGCGGGATGCTCATATCGACGTGGTGCGCGGTGTGTTCCATGATGTGGTGGAACAGCGCGCCCATCCCAGCGCGAAATTGCAGGTGGACGGTGGTCGAGACGAAGGGCTGGGCGCGTGACCACTCCGTGCGCTCCTGGTGCCATGCCACGTCCGTATGGGTGTGATGAACGTAGATCACGAAACCGATGGTCGCGAACCAGATGCAAAGCGGCAGCCCGAGGCCGGCCAGCAACAGCAAGCCGGCGGATTGCTGTGTACCTGCCGCCGCCCAAACGAGCGCCGCCGCCCAAACCACCGCGAAGATCGACACCAGCAGACTGTCCAGCGTGAAGATGGCCCGCCGAGTCGGCATGTGGCGCCTGGCCGGAAAGAACAAGCGCTTCCACCAGATTTCCACCATGTAGTACAGGCCAGGCGCCCACCCGCTGCGGTAGATGCGATCCATGAGCCGCTGCGGGGCGCTCAACGCCTGGAACTCCTCGCGCGTGTTCGGTGCCCAGACGAAATCAAAGCCTTTGAGATTGGTGTAGCCATGGTGCACGACGTTGTGGCCCACGTCCCACAGGCTGTACGGAGTGAGTGAAGGCAGGAAGGCAATGCGCCCCAGCCATTTGTTCAGCGTGCGATGCGGCGTGAGGCTGTGGTGGCAAGCGTCGTGCCCAATGATGAACAGCCGGGAGATGGCAACGCCCGCCGCCAGGCCACTCAGCAGTTTTGCCCACACTGGCGCGAACAGCACGACGCCGGCCAGGGCGGCCAGAAGCAGGGAGTAGTCCAGCACCAGCAGCGCGATGGGGTAGGCCGTGATCCGTTTCGACAGCGGAATCAACCATTCGCGGATGACCTTGCGATGGGGGAGGGGTTCGTGGGGGGCTATGGATTGGGGTGTCATGGTGAGATGGACCGGAGCAAGCAGACCCATGCTAGGCCGATCCGGTGGTGCGGCTCTCTGATTTGGATCAAGCTCGTGCCGCAATATCGGGCGCAAGTTGAAGTGCGAGCACTTTCCGGGCGCAAGCAATGCCGAACTTGATCTGTATCAATCCGGAAACGAAGGACCGGGCGCAAAGTCGAAGCTCACTTCTCTGCGATTCACATGACCACCGTTTCACAGGACCTGTTGCAGCGGTTCGATATACCCGGGCCGCGATATACCTCCTACCCCACGGCCGACCGCTTCGTCGAAGCATTCACGGGCGTCGATCTGGCGCGAGCACTCTCCCACCGGCGCGCCGGCCCGGCTGCGGCGGCGTCGCCGCTGTCGCTGTATGTGCACATACCGTTTTGCGAATCGCTGTGCTACTACTGCGCCTGCAACAAGATCATCACGAAGAAGCACGAGCGCGGCGCCGCCTACCTGCAGGCACTCGAACGCGAGGTGGAGCTCTACACCGCCCTGATCGGGCTCGATCAGCCGGTCACCCAATTGCACCTGGGCGGCGGATCGCCCACTTTCCTCTCGGACGAGGAACTGACGCAGCTGATCACCATGCTCAGGCGCAACTTCGCGCTGGCGCCGGGCGGCGAGCGTTCGATCGAGATAGACCCCCGCACGGTGGATGCGCGGCGGCTCGAACACCTGGCCGCACTGGGCTTCAACCGCATCAGCTTCGGCATCCAGGACTTCGATCCGGAAGTGCAAAAGGCCGTCCATCGCGTTCAACCCGCCGAGCAGGTCTTTCAGTTGATGGAGTCGGCCCGGCTTTGCGGATTCGAATCGATCAACGTCGACCTGATCTACGGCCTGCCGAAGCAAACGCCGGAATCGTTCCAGCGCACGCTTGCCCAGGTGGCGCAGCTTCGGCCGGATCGCATCGCCTTGTATGGCTACGCCCACCTGCCCGAGCGCTTCAAGCCGCAGCGCCGCATTCATTCCGCGGAATTGCCGGGCGGCTCTGCCAAGCTGGCGATGCTGTCGCAGGCGCTCTCGGCTTTCAGTGAAGCAGGCTATGTGTACGTCGGCATGGACCATTTCGCGCTGCCCAACGATGCGCTGGCGGTGGCCAAGCGCCAGGGCAGGTTGCACCGCAACTTCCAGGGATACAGCACGCAGCCCGATTGCGACCTGATCGGGCTGGGGGTGTCGGCTATCGGCCGCATCGGTGCAACCTACAGCCAGAATGCGAAGACGCTGGAGGAATACTGCGATCTGCTCGACCAGGGCCGCCTGCCGGTGGTTCGAGGGCTGGCGCTTTCGCGCGACGACCTGGCGCGGCGTGCGGTGATCATGGCGTTGATGTGCCAGGGCCAGATCCTGTTCGAATCGATCGAGGTCGCCTGGCTGCTGGATTTCCGCGAGTACTTCGCGGCCGAAATCGAGCAGTTGCGCGAATTCGAGGAGATGGGCCTGCTGCTCGTCGACGAGTCCGGCATCCAGGTCACGAGCACGGGCTGGTACTTCGTGCGCGCGATCGCGATGGTGTTCGACCGCTATTTGCAGTCCGATCGAAATCGCGCGAGATTCTCGCGCATCATCTGAGACGCCAGGCCCGATGTCGACCACGCTCGCGGCTGCGGCGATGCTGATGGGGCTGGCCGGCGGCCCCCACTGCGTCGCCATGTGCGGTCCCGCCTGCGCCGGGGTCGTACGCATGGGATCGCGTCCCGCCCACCGCTCGCTGTGGCTGTTTCACGCGGGTCGCGTCACGGGCTATTCGATTGCGGGCGCCGCGGCCGCGCAAGCGGTCCAGAGCTTCGCCTGGCTGGCCGGGCAAACCGCCGCGCTGCGCCCCGTGTGGACACTCTTTCATCTCGCGGTCCTGGCGTGGGGCCTCACGCTGCTGGTTCTCGCCCGCCAGCCCGCATGGGTCAGCCAGGCGGGGCGCACGGTCTGGTTGCGGCTGCGGCCCTGGGCCGGCGCGCGTGGCGGTATCTTCACTGCGGGAGCACTCTGGGCCTTCATGCCTTGCGGGCTGCTGTACTCGGCGCTGCTCGTCGCGTCGCTGAGCGGCGGGCCGGTCGACGGCGCGCTGTCCATGGCCCTGTTTGCGGTGGGCAGCGCGATCTCGCTCAGCCTGGCGCCCAAGCTGCTCGAGCGGCTGCAAGATGCGGGCAATCGCTTGAGGAAGGACTTCGGCACCCGCGCGTCCGGTTTTCTGCTGGTGATGGCTGCGGCCCTGGCGTTGTGGACGGACCTTGCTCACCGCGTCGCCGTGTGGTGCGGGCTGGCCTGACGGGGGCGGCTGAAGGCGCGAACTACTAGCCCGGCTTGCCATCGAGCCGGGGCCGCGTCAGCACCCTCCAGTAGCACGCCGCATACAGCGCGAAGCCGCTGGACCACAGCCCTGCGGACACCACGATCGCCTCGACCGTCCACTGCGGAAACGCCAGCGGAACCACCACGCGCACCAGCGCGGAGGCCAGCACCAGCACGTAGCAGGCGACGTCCCAGCCATCCGCCTTGAGCAGCCGGCCGGTATGGCCACGCGCGGTGCGGGTCATCATTCCGATGATCATCCCGCCGATCGCGCCCACCGTCAGCGCATGCACCGCCGCCGACGGCCCCACCCAGCCAATGCCGGCCAGAGCGCGCAGCAGCAGGTGAACGGGGATCCAGGCGTAAGCGATGTGCAACACCCAAACCAGCGGCGCGCGCCACGTCTTCCAGGGCTGCCACAGCAGCCAGCGCACAAGGTGCGCCGCGGCGGCCAGCCCGGCCAGGGCCGCGATCGCCGCTGCCGGCAGCTGCAGCGCCCCGGCGGCCAGCAGCGCCAGCAGGCTGCCCAGCGCCGCCTTCTCCACCAGCGGTTGGCGGGCAGCGTTGGCGCCCGCAACGCCGTTGTTGGTGAACATCGGGATCACCCGGCCCCCCATCACGGCGATGATGAACAGCACCACATCCAGCGCCACCTGGATACCGAGCCAGCCTGGCAGCGCCAGCACCTCGAGGTGATCCAGGTGCACCGCCACCGTGGCGAGCGACATCAGAAGCAGCAGCGCCGACGAAGAAGTAGTTGCGCCTGTTCCCGGAAGCGATGAAAGGCACGGCCAGTGCAATGGCCGCGGCCAGCGGAAACGCCGCATTCACCAGCGCCGCGGCCCAGCCGAACGGCGTCAGCACCAGCACGCGGCCCGCCACCCAGAGCAGCGCCAACGCGGCCAGCTTTGCGCCGGTGGGCGTGGGCCGGTTGCTCCAGTTGCGGCCGGCCGTGAACAGGAAGCCGACGATCACCGCCAGGGCGAAACCGAACAGCATTTCGTGCGCGTGCCACAAAGGGCCCTGCAAGTACGGCGCTGCCCAGCATCCCGCTGAACTGCAGCGCCCACAGTCCGATGGAGAGTGCGGCAAAGATGCTGGCCAGCAGGTAGAACGGGCGAAAGCCCAACGCCCAGAGTGCGAAACCGCGGGGCGGCACGCGTGGCGCCGGCTCCTCGATGCGGAAGATGGAACTCATGACAATCTGCCTTCGGTGCGTCTGGCGCCGTATCTGTGGCGCCAGGCCAGCGCGGCGCCCACGACGGTTGCCGCGAACAGCGCGATGGACAGCGCATTGAAAAGGGAACCCTGCGCGCGCCAGGCTGGGTCGGCCCAGCCGAGGCCGAACCGGGCCAGCAGCGACAAGTGCAATGCCGCGAGCGGCAGGTAGAAGAAAAAGCCGAACAGCAGTTTCACGCGCGCGATCGCCGGCAGGATCACGGGCGCATGGCCCATCATCATGCTGACGACAAAGCCCAGGCCCAGCGCATGCAGCGCGACGTCGCGGGCCGGCAGCCCCAGCGACAGTGGCCGCCCACGCGATACCGCCGACCGCAAGCCAGGCGTAGCCGCCCAGCAGGCAGACGGCCATGTAGCGCGCCAGGCCCTCGGCGAACAGAGTACGCCGCGCGATGTCGAAGACCAGCAGCCACAGCGCCAGCAGCGACATCGACGCGCCGTAGAGCACGCCGCCGGCCACGGGCGCGACGGCGGATGCGGCGGCGCCGAGCGCCATCGCGATCAGCAACAGGACCAGCGTCGATTGGGCGCCGGGACGCCTGCGCATCAGGCGCGTCATCTCCAGCCGCTCCGCCGCGATCGTCATCACCAGGAAGGCAAACCACCACGGCACGACGGCGGCGCTGCTCCACTCCAGCGCAAACAGCAGGTTGCCCGCCAGCCAGGCCAGCGCGCCGGCCAGCAGCAGCGCGGTGTGGGGTGCTCGCTGCCGGTGCACGACCAGCAGGTTGACGCCGGTAAAGGCGACGGCGGCCGCCAGCAACAGCCAGCGCGCGGGACCGTCCAGCCCCAGCAGCATGGCCGGCCCGGCGAGGCCGGAGGCGATCGGCGCCAGCCAGGCGGCGCGGTGCTTCACCGCCACGGCACGCTCGATTCCGATCAGGGTACCCATGAACGCGCAGATCATCAGCGCGGCATGCAGCAGCGCCGCGCGGCCGGGCCACATCGCGGCATCCACCGTGGGCACAGCCACGCCGGCGCGCAACAGGCCACCGGCGATGCCGGCCAGCAAGGCCGTCGCCACCAGGGCGAGCAGCACAGGCCGCATCACCAGCCCATGAAGCGCTTGGCGCTGTCGCTCATGTCGTTCGGGTGTCCATGGAGGTTCCCAGACCAGTTCGACCTGGATCAACAGTTCGGCCGGCACCACGCGGTCGAGCTGCTGCTCGATGTCGCCGATGATGACATCGGCCACGGGGCATGCCGCCGACGTCATCGTCACTCGCACGTGCACCCGCTTGGCTTCCACGGTCACGCCATAGACCAGGCCGACATCGACGATGTTCATCGCCACCTCCGGATCGACCACGCGGCGCAAGGCCTGGTCGATCGGCGCAAGCAGCTCCTGCGGCCCCTCGTAGGCAAACGCGGGCTGGCTCACGCGGACACCCTGGTGCGCATGGCGGCGGGGTGCGGACGCTCCATGAACAGGACGGTGGCCAGTTCATCGCGGTTGCGCACGATGTCGGCCAGCGTGTAGCGGTCCAGCACGGCGTAAAAAGCCGCGACCGCTTCGCCCAGCACGCCCTTGAGCCGGCAGGACCGCGCGATCACGCAGCGACTGCCGGCGTCGGAAAAACATTCGGCCGCCACGGCTGCGCCTTCGGTCTGCCGCACGACGCAGCCGATGTTGATGCGCGCCGGCGCATGGGCCAGCTCCAGTCCGCCGCCCTTGCCGCGGACGTTGGCGAGCCAGCCGCTCTTGCCCAGGAAATGCACGACCTTCACGAGGTGATTTTCCGACACTTCGAAAGCACCGGCGATCTGAGCGATGGTGGCGCGCCGGCCGGGCTGTGTTGCCAGGTAGATCAGCACCCGCAGGCTGTAATCGGTGAAGGTCGTGAGTTTCATGGGTCAGTTCGCCTGGCCGACGCCGGCCAACCCGGCTGCCACCGGCTTGCGGCCGTCGACCGCCGCCCAGCAGCCGCAAGACATACCAGGTGAGGAACAACGCGCCGGCGGCGAACAGGATGTCACCGGGAACGCGCAGCCAGACCAGCGTCTCCATCACGGGCGAATGGATGATTTCTGCCGAGCGGGCGTACCACAGGCCCTTGGTGATGCTGGCCCAGGCCTGGTAGATGCCGGCCGGCAGCAGCGACATGAACACCATCATGGCCAGGCCGATGTTCAGGCTCCAGTAGGCGGGCTTGAGCAGGCCGTCGGCGTGCAGGTTGCGGGCATAGAGGCCGCGCAGGCAGAACAGCATCAGGCCGATGCCCAGCATGCCGTAGACACCGAAGAGCGCGGCGTGACCGTGGGCAGCCGTCATGTTCAGGCCTTGCACGTAGTAAAGCGAAGCCGGCGGGTTGATGGCAAAGCCCAGCAGGCCCGCGCCCACGGTGTTCCAGAAGCCCACCGCGACGAAGCACAGCACCGGCCACTTGTACGCGGCCAGCCAGGGCATGGCTTGCGAACGGCGCCACGTCTGCAGGGCTTCCAGTCCGATCAGGGTCAGCGGCACCACTTCCAGCGCGGAGAACACCGAGCCGACGGCGATGACCGAGGTCGGCGTGCCGGTGAAGTACAGGTGATGCAGCGTGCCCAGGATGCCGCCGAACAGGAACACGATGGTCTCGGCGACGATGGCGCGGTTGGCGCTCGCGGTGCGCACCAGGCCCAGCTTGGTGAACAGCAGCGCGATCACGGCGGTGGCGAACACCTCGAAGAAGCCTTCCACCCAAAGGTGGACCAGCCACCAGCGCCAGTACTCCACCATCGAGTAGTGCGTGTTCTGGCCCCAGGTGAGCGAGGTGGCGTAGAAGCCGCCGATGCAGGTGGCCGACAGGAACACCATGGCGATCAGGCCGCGGCTTTCCGAAGGCGTCTTCAGCGCCGGCCACAGGGCCCGGCCCAGCAGGAAGGCCCAGAACAGCAGCCCGACGAACAGCAGGATCTGCCAGACGCGGCCCATGCTGGTGAACTCCAGGCCCTGGTTGCCCAGCCAGAAGCTGAACTCGGTGCCGCTGCGCTGCAGTGTGCCCAGCCATCCGGTAAAGGTCGAGCCGACCACGATCGCGATCAGCGCCCAGAACAGCAGGTCGACGCCGAGCTTCTGCAGCTTGGGCTCGCGGCCGCCCAGCAGCGGAGCGATGTACAGGCCGGTGGCCAGCCAGGCGGTGGCGATCCAGAAGATGCCGACCTGGGTATGGACGGTGCGGCTCACCACATAAGGCAGCACTTCCGCCAGCGGCAACCCGAAGAACGACTGACCTTCGACGGCGTAGTGCGCGGTGATCACGCCCATGCCGATCTGCAGCAGCATCAGGCCGACCACGGCGAAGAAATACTTGCGGGTGGCCTTCATCGACGGGGTGGCGACGGCTCCGCCGAGCGGATCGGCCGGCGGTGGCACGGCCTCGGGCTCGTGCTTGCCCGCGCCGTGCAGCCACAGCATGGCGGAAATGCCGGCCAGCAGCAGCACGATGCTGACCATCGACCAGACGGCGGCCGAGTCGGTCATCTTGTTGCCCACCAGCGGCTCATGAGGCCAGTTGCTGGTGTACGAGAGGTTTTCCTCACCCGGGCGATCGGTCGCCGCGGCCCACGAGGTCCAGAAGAAGAAGGCGGTCAGCGCCTCGCGGTCGGCCTTTTGGGGACGGTTGCATCCATCATTGCGTACTGGTCACGCAGGGTTGCGAGCGACGGGTCGTTGCCGAACAGGGCCTGGTAATGCCCGGCCACGGCGCGGATCGCCTCGGCACGCTCTTGCGACACCGTCACGGCGCCGCTGGCGGCGTCGTAGGTGTTGCGGCGCATCTCCTGCTTCAGGGTGGCGTCGATGGCGCCGCGGTCGGCCGCCGTCAGCGCGGCCGGGGCCTTGCGCAGCGCCTTGGTGTGCGTCTGCTGCAGTTCGATTGCCTCGCGGTGCAGCCAGTCGGCCGACCAGTCCGGCGCGACGTAGGCGCCGTGGCCCCAGACGCTGCCTTGCTGCTGGCCGCCGGCTGGCCAGCCAGACCTGCTGGCCGCGTCTGGATCTGCTCGCCGGTGAAGAGGACTTCACCCCGGGTGCTGACGATGTTCTGGGGGATGGGAGGGGCCGTCAGGTAGATCTGCCAGCCCAGGTAACCGAGGGCGCCGAAGGACAGCACGAAGATGAGTCCGAGCCAGCGCCATAGCATTTTGTTGTTTCTCATGATGGTTCCGTGGTGATTACAGCCAAGGAAGATTCAGGCCCCGCCGCACGACCCGCAGCACTGGCCATTCGTGCCGTGCGCGGCGGCCTGCACGCGGGTGATGGCGACGCGCCAGGTGGTCGGGCCCTGCTCAAGGTAGCCCCAGGAAAATTCGCCTGGCACCCTGGCGATGAACTGATGGAAAAGAGGCCGGGGGTCGTGGTCGTTCACGAGCTCCAGCGCCTCGCCGGTTGCGAGGCTGTCGAAGGCGGAGAAGATCAGCGGGTGGCGCTCGCGCGGGGGGATGGTGCGAACGTCGATGTGGGATGCGGTTTGGGTCATGCGGGCTCCTGTCCTCTAAAGGTGTATTTCCGATACACCTATGCTAGGGACGAGGTGGAGCCCGGTACTTGACGAAGATCAAAGGAACGTCACCGCCTGAATAGAACCCATCTTGCGCAAACTAAAGAGCAGGCGTTCGGGAAAGCCCGTCGTCGGCTATCGATACCGAGCCTGCGCCGCCGCGACCACCCCGCCCCGCAGCATCTCCACTGCATGCCCCCGGCGCTGGCTGTCGGCAGAGACGACCGAAGTCCCCGCGACGACGAGGTCCAGCGGCGGGTGAACCCAGATCATCTGGCCTGCATACCCGCTGGCCAGGAAGGTGCGCCGAGGCGCCTCGTTCGGCAGGATCCACCACAGGTATCCGTAAGGCATGGAGACGGGTGCCCGCCCTGCTCGGGATTGCGTGGCTTCGGCGACATAGTCCCGGGGGAGGATCGGCGGTCGCCCCATCGGCCCTGCTGCAGGAACAGCTGCCCCAGCCTGGCCATGTCCTGCGTGCGCAGGTGCAGCAGCGCCTTGTACGCGGGCTCTGCCAGGCCCAGCGGTTGCACCAGCTCCCGCCGCGCGTAGTCCGGCAAGGGCATCCCGGCCACCCGTTCGATGAGGGCTGCAATCAGGCCAACGATGGCATTGTCGTATGCGAAGCGCTCGCCCGGCGCGGCCGCCAGGGGACGTGCCCAGCCTTGGGCCGGCGGCAACTTTCCGGTGATCGATGTGGCCGATCCCAGATCGAACCCGGCGCTCATCGTCAACAGGTGCCGCACCGTGATCCCGCGGGTGCGCGGGTCGTTGTTCAGGGCGGTCCATTCGGGTACCAGCGCCACCACGGGCTGGTCCACGCTGGCGATCGCGCTTGCGCGAGGGCGACCCCCACCAGCGCCGATAGCGTGCTCTTCTCACCGACTCCACGTTGCGCAGCTTGTCCGGCTCCCCATCGCGTAAAACTCGAACAGCGTGCGCCTTGCATGACCACGGTGACGCTCTCCACGTCAGTCCAGCGGTCCATGAGGCGCTTTTGGACGGCCTCGAAGGCCTCGCCGTCGGCGGCGCGCTCTTCGGGGGTCCCGCGCGGCTCTGCGCCTGCACAGTCCGCGACCAGCCTCCGACTGCGGACAACTGACCGAACCGTGACCCGCGCGACGTTTGACACAGGCGGGACGGATTACGATCGAAGAATCCTTTCATTGACGCCGGGCATCGCACTGAAGGTCATTTGGCCTCCTGCCGCCACCACCCCGAGAACCTGCAACAGC
>CAVRNE010000014.1:0-115195 GCA_963722025.1 uncultured beta proteobacterium | reverse complement strand
ACGGTGTAGCTGAAGGTCACCTACGTGTCGTCGTTGAGCGCCGGAGTATAGTCCCAGGTGCCATCGCCGTTGTCGACCAGGGTGCCGCCGCCGGACGCGATGCCAGACCGATGGCATTGAGGTTGGCGCTGTCCACATCCGCTGGCATTGGTCAGCAACTCGGCCTGGGTGATCAGCCGGGCTCCACTGTCTTCGGCAATCGCCTCAGCGTCACCGGCGTGGTCACCGGCGCGTCGTTGACCGGCGTGATGTTGATTGTCGAAGTGCCCGCCGCGCTGGTGGCCGCGCCTGTGCCGTGCGAGTTGGCATCCGTCACCGTCCATTCAATGGTGCGGCTGGCGCTGCTGCCCGTCGGGTCCTCCGAGGTGCTGCGGTAAGTCACCGACTCCAGCGCGGCCTCGTAGGCCGCCTTGCTGGCCGGGCCGCTAAACGTGAGCACGCCAGTGCTCGCGTTGTAGGTAGCGGTGATGCCAGTGCCCATCAGATTGCCAGTGCCCAGTACGTCACCCGCGGTGAAGCCGGCACTGATTCTGACCGTGGCCCCGGCCATCTGCGTGTCGTCAACATCGGTCAGCGTGATCGTCCCGTCGATTACGCTGGCCGCAGCGTTTTCGGTATAGGCCAGTGTGCCGCCCAGCTGCGCGAGCACGGGAGCAAGAAAATTGATCGCAGCGCCATCCACCCAGACATCCAGCTTTTCCATCATCGACACCGTCAGCGTCGTCCCGCCACCAAAGTCGAAGGTGAAGTCGCTGGCCCTGGCGTTCGAAACCTCTCCGGTGTTGACATTGGCCTTCACCGTTGCCAGGTGCTGCACGTAGCGTGCGATTTCCGACTGCACGATCGGGTCGAGCCATTCTTCGCTGCTCAGCTGGAGCTGCACCGTATCGATGCCGAGACCCGCCGGTGTACAGGTCAGTGCATCCCCAGTTTTCCGCCAGCCGGTACCGCGGTCTGTTCAGCTGCGAGACCATAGGTTCAAGGAGTCATCGCCGCCACCACCATCGAGCGTATCGCTGCCCGAGCCTCCAATGAGGCGATCGTCTCCCGAGACGCCAATTAGGGTGTCATCACCGCTTGTGGAGGCCATGGGCATTTCCCTTTCTTGCTGCGCATTCATTGCGAACAGAAACAGTTTGCTGCGTTTGGTTTCAGCGCCCATGGGAGGTTTCAGTGGGTTTTGTGTGTCCGCTGTTGAGCAAGTACCAGGAGGATTGTCCTAGGACCGCCTCGGCGTGAATGCCCCATGAGCCAGGAGCTGCCGACAGCCTGACGAAGCCGAGCGACCAGTCGGCCGTCTGACATGGTGGGGGGCCGCGCAAACCGGGCCGGCGAACCGCCCGGTGGGCAGAGGTTGCGGCCGAGCTTGCCGGCCGTGGGTCGAACAGGCGGGGCTGTGGCCCACCGAAGGCACGTACGCCCGCGTTCTGGCCAAAAAAAAAGCTCGCAGCTTACGCCTACGAGCCCGAGAACCTGACTACGCTGTCAAGGATGAGCTGACTGCAAGCCGGCTGCACGGCGCAGCGGCAACATGCTCTGGGCCGGCAGCAGCACCTGTGCCAGTTCCATGCGGTTCGACAGAATGTCTTCCAGCGTGTAGCGGTCCAGCACCGCGTAGAACGCCTTGAAGGCCTCGTCCAGCACGCCATGCAACCGGCACACCGGAGCGATGCAGCAGTGGCCGCCGCCAGGCTCGAAGCACTCGACGCCTAGCGAGTCGCCCTCCGTCTGCCGCACGACCTCCCCCACGCGAATCTGGCCGGGCAACACGGCAAGCGCCAGGCCGCCGCACTTGCCGCGCACGTTGGCGAGCCAGCCGTTCTTTCCCAGGAAGTGCACCACCTTCGTCAAATGATGCTCGGACACGCCGAACACCGTGGCGATCTCGGCGATAGTCGCGCGCCGGTCCTTCTGCAGGCCCAGGTACATCAGCACGCGCAGGCTGTAATCGGTGAAGGTGGTGAGCTTCATGGGGGTCTCAGCTGCGGGCCGTGGCAACCGGCGTTTCCAGTTGCGTGACCGGCACGCGCTGGCGACGCAGGAGCTTCAGAACGTACACCGCGAGCAGCACGGCGCCAACGGCGAAGACGATGTCTCCGGGAACGCGCAGCCACACCAGGGTTTCCATCACGGCGGAATGCACGATCTCCGGCGAGCGGGCAAACCACATGCCCTTGCGTGACGCTCGCCCAAGCCTGGTAGATACCCGCCGGCAGCAGCGACATGAACACCATCATCGCCAGGCCGATGTTCAGGCCCCAGAATGCGGGCTTGAGCAGGCCGTCGGCATGCAGGTGGCGATCGTACAGTCCGCGCAGGCAGAACAGCATGAGGCCGATGCCCAGCATGCCGTACACGCCGAACAATGCCGCGTGCCCGTGCGCCGCCGTCATGTTCAGTCCCTGCACGTAGTACAGCGACGCTGGCGGATTGATGGCGAAGCCGAGCACGCCGGCACCCACGGTGTTCCAGAAGCCGACGGCGACGAAGCACAGGATGGGCCAGCGATAGGCTGCAGCCACGGCGCCGACTTGGCTGCGGCGGTACGTCTGCAGCGCCTCGAGGCCGATCAGCGTCAGCGGCACGACTTCGAGCGCCGAGAACACCGAGCCGACGGCGATCACCGAGGTGGGCGTTCCGGTGAAGTACAGGTGGTGCAGCGTGCCGAGGATGCCGCCGAACAGGAACACGATGGTCTCGGCGACGATCGCGCGGTTGGCGCCAGTGGCGCGCACCAGGCCCAGATTGGTGAAGATCAGCGCGATGACCGCGGTGGCGAACACTTCGAAGAAGCCTTCCACCCACAGGTGCACCAGCCACCAGCGCCAGTATTCGACCATCGAGTAGTGGGTGTGCTGGCCCCAGGTCAGCGAGGTGGCGTAGAAGCCGCCGATGCAGGTCGCCGAGAGGAACACCATGGCGATCAGGCCGCGCGTTTCCGACGGCGTCTTCAGAGCCGGCCACAGCGCGCGGCCGAGCAGGAACACCCAGAACAGCAGGCCGACGAACAGCAGGATCTGCCAGACGCGGCCCATGCTCGTGAACTCCAGGCCCTGGTTGCCGATCCAGAAGCTGAAGTCGGCGCCGCGGCGCTGCAGCGTGCCCAGCCAGCCGGTCGCGGTCGAGCCCAGCACGACGGCGATGAGCGCCCAGAACAGCACGTCCACGCCGAGCTTCTGCAACTTCGGTTCGCGGCCCGACAGCAGCGGCGCAATATACAGGCCGGTGGCAAGCCACGCGGTGGCGATCCAGAAGATACCTACCTGCGTGTGCACGGTGCGGCTGACCACATACGGCAATACCTCGGCCAGGGTAATCCCGAAGAACGACTGGCCTTCCACCGCATAGTGCGCCGTGACGATGCCCATGCCGATCTGCAACAGGATGAGGCCGGCCACCGCGAAGAAGTACTTGCGGGTGGCCTTCATCGACGGCGTGGCCAGCGCTCCGGCCAGAGGGTCGGCTTTCAGCGGCTGGATCTCTTCCTCGTGCCGGCCCGGCCGTGCAGCCACAGCATGGCGGCAATGCCCGCGAGCAGCAGGACGATGCTGACCATCGACCAGATCGCGGCCGAGCTCGTCAGCGTGTTGCCCACCAGCGGCTCATGCGGCCAGTTGCTGGTGTACGAGAGGCCCGTTTCGCCCGGCCGATCGGTGGAGGCCGCCCAGGCGCTCCAGAAGAAGAAAGCCGCCAGCGCCTTGCGATCGGCCGCCTCGGGCAGCGTGCCGTCCATCATCGCGTACTGGTCACGCAGTTTGGCCAGGGCGGGGTCGCTGCCGTACAGGCCGTCGTAGTGACGCGCCACCTGGCGGATGGCCGTGCGCCGGTCGGCACTCACCAGGACGCGACCGCTTTCCGGGTCGTACGTGTTGCGGCGCATCTCGGCGCGCACAGCGGCATCCAGCGCACCTTGCTCGGCCGCCGGCAAGGACGTCGGGTCGTCGTACCGCTTGCTCGGCGCGCAGGTCGCGCAGTGCCACGGCTTCCCGGTGCAGCCAGTCGGCTGACCAGTCAGGCGCCACGTAGCTGCCGTGGCCCCACACCGTGCCGAACTGTTGGCCGCCGCTGGACAGCCAGGCCTGCTGGCCACGTTGAACCTCCTCGCCGGTGAAGATCACGTCGCCGTCGAAGGTGGCTACCTGAGTGGGGATGGGCGGCGCCTGCAGGTGGATCTGCCAACCCAGCAGGCCCAGGGCGCCGAAAGACAGGACAAAGATCAAGGCGAGCCAGCGCCACAATCTACGGGTATTACGCATGGTCATTGCCTCCGCAGGTACCGCAGCAGTTGCCCAGGCCGTGCGGCCGGGGTTCCATCTCCCAGCCCTCAGGCAATTGCGCAAAGGTGGAGAAGATCAGCGGATGGCGCTGGCGCGGCGCGATCTCGCGCACGTCGACTTTGACTTTATGTTCTGTTGTGTGAAGAGTCATTGTGGTTTCCTAAAGGTGCATCGCGAATGCATCAAATGCTAGAGGGCCCTACCCGCTCTGCACTTGATCTTTGTCAAATCAGATGCGGGTTGTCCGCGTCAGGCTTGCGCAATGGAAATTTCGTTGTCTTTTTTCGATCGCCTGTTGCAGGCCGCGGCCGCGCAACCGCAACCCCAGCGCCTGCTTTTCGTTTTCGCGCAGAGTGAGCTGCCGCAAGACGCCACACCCGCCCAGCGTGCCCAGTACGAGGCAGGCCGCGGCGGCGCCCTGATGCCACTGGTCTGCGTGGACAAGTCGCCGCGCGAGCTGAACTCGTTCGATGCGCTGGTTGACGAATCACGGCAAGCCTGCCCGCCCTGGCAAGCCGTCTTCATCGCGGCGCTGGGCGGCCGTGACGGCAAAGAGCCGGCAACCGCGCTGATAGAAGGAGCGCTCAAAGCCATGGTGGACAACATCAAGGCCGGCCGGTTCGGCGGCTACATGGTGCTGGACCCGCGCGGGGAGCCCTTGCAGTTCGAATAGGCAAGGCGCTTCATTGACCTGGGTCAAGTTCATGCCGGCGACTTGCGCCTACAGTGAAAAAACGGACACCCCAAGGAGGCGACATGAGCACCCGCGACATCTCGGCGTTCAACACCGGCGTGGACACCAACGCGCCGCTGAAAACCCTGCACCACTCGCACGAGGCCATCATTGCGCAACTGCGCGAGCTGGCCGAACTTCCGCAGTTGCTCGAGCAGGTGCAGCGGTCCCGGCGCATTGCCGCTTCCACCGTCGCTCTTTTTTGCGGCGAAGTGCTGGCGCACCACGCCGACGAGGAACGGGAACTCTTCCCTGCAGTGATCCGCAGCGCGCAGGCCGGGGAAGAACGCAAACGGGTGGAGTTCATCACGCAGGTGCTGTCGGCGGAGCATCGCATCCTGGAGCAGATGTGGAAGAGCCTGGAGCCTTCCATGCGCGCCGCGGCCCGCGGGCGCGCAACGAACATGGATCCCGAACGGGTTGCGCACCTGGTGCGCAAGTACAACCAGCACGCCCGTTTCGAGGAAGACCAGTTCCTGCCGCTGGCCCAGGCCATCCTGGAGCGCGACAGCAATCACCTGCAGGCGGTCGGCCTGGCGCTCCATCTGAGCCGCGTCCCCGATCTGCCCGGCTACATCTGAAGGGAAGACAGCGATGGATGCGCGAAAGCCACACGGCGCCTTGCAGATCATCCGCGACGAGCATTTCACGCTGGGCACCGTCCTGCACTCGCTGCAGCAAACGCTGCGGCGCGGCCCCGGCGACGCGCCGCAGCAGTTCTTCGACGAGATGCGGGCGATGCTTTTCTACATCGACGAGTTCCCGGAAAAACGCCACCACCCGAAAGAGTCGGACCTTCTCTTCCCGGTACTTGCTCGCGCGGCGCCGGAACTGATGCCCGTGATCGAAAAGCTGGAGATGGAGCACATGAAGGGCCACGAGCGGGTGCGCGAGCTGCAGCACCTGCTGCTGACCTGGGAGCTGCTGGGCGAGAGTCACAGGCAGCAATTCGCGGACGCCGTCCTGGACTACATTTCCCTCTACCTGAACCACATCAAGACGGAAGAGACGCAGTTGCTTCCAGTGGCCGAGCGCTGCCTCACTGCTGCGGAACGTGCGCAGCTGGATACCGCTTTCCAGGCCAATTGCGATCCCCTGGGATCCGGCAGCCGGGACAAGAGCTATGAGAGGCTCTTCACGCGCATCGTGCTGCACGCGCCTGCCCCGATCGGCGTCGGCCCCGGCTGAGCCGTTCTACAGAGCAACGACTTTGCGCACGCCCTGGACCCTCACCGCCAAGCTGGTCACCACGGGCATCACTTTTCTGGTGCTCGCCATGGCATCCATTGGCCTCACTTTGTGGATCAGCTGGAATCTCGAGGGCGGCGCGGCAGCCGTGAATGAGGCGGGGCGCCTGCGCATGATGACTTACCGCATGGCCCTGGACCTTCCCGCCCAGGGAGCTGCGCCGCCCGAAGCGCAGGCGCTGGCGCGCACGTTCGATGAAAGCCTTGGGCTCTTGGCCACGGGCGACCCTTCGCGGCCTCTGTTCGTTCCATCGTCCGGCGTGGCGCACAAACGCTTCGAGGCTGTACGCGCGCGCTGGCAGGAACTGCGGGGTCGTTGGTTCGACAGGACGGCGCGGCCCGGGTTGCTCGCGGAGGCAGACGAGTTCGTGCAGCAGGTCGATGGTTTCGTGGCGGCGATCGAGTACGAGTTGGCGCGCTGGACCACTGTACTGCACATCTTTCAGCTCAGCATGATGGCCCTGGCCATCGGCAGTGCTGTAGCCCTGCTCTACACAGGCTATCTTCTGGTGCTCAACCCGGTGGCGCGCCTGCGACGCGGCCTGGCGGCGCTGCAGGCAGGCGACATGAGCGCTCGGATGGAGGTGGACAGTGGTGACGAGTTTGGTCAACTGTCCGCCGGTTTCAACGAGATGGCGCAGACCCTGCAATCACTGTACGGCGACCTGGAGCAGCGCGTGGCGGACAAGACGGCGCGCCTGGAGGTCGAACGCCAACGCCTGGCCGATCTGTATGAGGTGAGCGCATTCCTGGCCGGAGCCACCCAGTTGGACGATCTCGCGCGCGGCTTCGCACGTCACTTGCGCCGGATCGCGCGCGCCGACGCCGCAGCGGTGCGATGGACGAACCAGGGAAACCAGCGCTACATCCTGCTGGCGTCGGACAACCTGCCGGATGCTCTGGTACAGGGGGAACGTTGCCTGGACACGGGCTCCTGCCACTGCGGTCAGCCGGCGGCGCGGGCCGCCACCCGTGTCATTGCCATCCGCCCGCAAGCGTCTGATCCGATTTCGCATTGTGAGCGCGCGGGCTTCCGGTCGCTGGTGTCGGTGCCCATCAAACTGCATGAGCAGGTGCTGGGCGAACTGGACCTGTTCTACCGTCGTGACCTGGTCTCCGACGACGAGGACAAGGAACTCCTGGATGCCTTGGCAAGCAACCTCGCCAGCGCGATGGAGAGCCTGCGCGCAGCCGCGCTGGAACGGGAGGCGGCAGTGGCGCAGGAGCGGGGCCTGCTGGCGCGCGAGCTGCACGATTCGATCGCGCAGTCATTGGCCTTCCTGAAGATCCAGGTGAAGCTGCTGCGTGATGGCTTGCGCGACGGCAACAGCGAAGCATGCGCGCGCGCGATCGCCGAACTGGACGCCGGCGTACGCGAGTGCTATGCCGATGTGCGGGAACTGCTGGTGCACTTTCGCACCCGCACCAACGCCGAGGACATCGAGCCCGCCCTGGTAACCACGCTGTCCAAATTCCGCCACCAGACCGGCCTCGTCGCCGAACTGGAGGTGGAAGGCCACGGCGTCGCGCTGGACCCCGACGTCCAGGTGCAGGTGTTGCACGTCGTGCAGGAAGCCTTGTCCAATGTGCGCAAGCACGCGCAGGCGAGCCATGTGACGCTGCGCGTGCGCTCATACCCGCACTGGCGCTTCGAGGTAAGCGACAACGGGCGCGGCTTCGACTGCGCCCGCGACGCAGGCGAGACGCATGTGGGGTTGCGCATCATGCAGGAGCGCGCGGAGCGCATCGGCGCACGAGTCACCGTGCACTCCACACCCGGCGGCGGGTGCACGGTGGTGCTCGAGCTTGCCGACAAACCCGAAAAGGATGCCGCCACCCCCGCGGTGGCAACGCTCGAGAGTTGAGCCAACAATGAACAGTCCAACACCCATCCGCCTGCTCGTCATCGACGATCACACCTTGTTCCGCCGCGGCCTGGTGGCCCTTTTGGCGGGCGATCCCAGCCTCGAGGTGATAGGCCAGGCCGCAGACGCGGGCGAAGCCTTGCGGCTTGCGACCGCCTTGCAACCCCACGTCATCCTGCTGGACAACCACCTTCCAGGCGTGACGGGCATCCAGGCGTTGCCCGGCCTGCGCGAAGCAGCGCCGCAGGCGCGGGTCCTGATGCTCACCGTGAGTGAAGACAGCGAGGATCTGCAGGCCGCGTTGCGCGCGGGCGCCCATGGGTACCTGCTCAAGACCATTGAAGGTGAACAGCTGGTCGATGCGATCCGCCGCTGCCTGCAAGGTGAAGCGACTATCAGCCCGGAAATGACAAGCAAGCTGGTGGCGGCCTTCCAGAATCCCGCGCTCCAGCCCGGGGACGGCGTGCAGTTATCGGAGCGCGAGCACCAGGTGCTGCAGCAGATCGCGCGCGGCGCGAGCAACAAGGAGATCGCGCGGACACTGGAAATCGCCGAAACCACGGTGAAGATCCATGTACAGCACATCTTGCGCAAACTCGGCCTGAGCTCGCGCGTCCAGGCAGCGGTGTACGCGGTTGCACGCGGCTGACGCGTCAAGGCGGTACGGCGACTGAGCATGCCGGCATAGCGGCACGCGGGCGAACAGCCCGAACATAGTTCGAACGGACGATGTGACGCTAGTTCTCCTGCCGCGGGTGAGTTGCACCACAGCAGGATGTTCGCGGCGGCCATGCAAGAGGACAGTGGACCTGTCGATCAAAGAGATCACAGGAGCACTTCGTGAGCACCCTTGCCGCTAACGCCTCAGGCCGTCGGACATCGCCGCCCCAATCGGCCGCGCCCACCACGTTCCAAGCCTGGTCGGTCCTGACCGTCAGCACGCTGGCTTTCACTGTCTGCTTCATGGTCTGGATGATGTTCGGCGTGATCGGCATCCCGATCAGGAAGCAACTGGGCCTCTCGGCCACCGAGTTCGGCCTGTTGACGGCCACGCCCGTGCTCACCGGCTCGCTGATCCGCGTGCCGCTGGGCATCTGGACCGACCGTTTCGGCGGCCGCATCGTGATGACGATTCTGATGGCGTTGACGGTGCCCGCCATCTGGCTCATGGGCTACGCGACCCAGTACTGGCATTTCCTGGCGATTGGCCTGTTCGTGGGCCTGGCCGGCGGCTCGTTCTCGGTGGGCACGCCCTACGTCGCCCGCTGGTTCCCCAAGAGCCGGCAAGGGTTCGCGATGGGCGTTTACGGCGCCGGCAACTCGGGCGCCGCGGTCAACAAGTTCATCGCCCCGGCCCTGCTCGTGGCCTTCGGCTGGACCATGGTGCCCCAGGTGTATGCGGCGGTGATGCTGGGCACGGTGGTGCTGTTCTGGATGTTCAGCTACAGCAACCCTGCCCACCTGGTTCCCAGCACCGTGACCTTCACCGACCAGCTCAAGGCACTGAAGGATCCGAAGGTGCTGCGCTATTGCCAGTACTACAGCATCGTCTTCGGCGGGTACGTGGCCCTCTCGCTGTGGATGGTGCAGTACTACGTCGGCGAATTCGGCCTGGACATCCGCGTGGCCGCCCTGCTCGCAGCCTGCTTCTCGCTGCCCGGCGGCATCCTGCGCGCCATCGGCGGCGCGATGTCGGACAAGTATGGGGCGCACAGCGTCACCTGGTGGGTGATGTGGGTGAGCTGGATCTGCCTGTTCCTGCTGTCCTATCCGCAGACGGATTTCACCATCTTCACCGTCAACGGCCCCAAGACCTTCCATGTGGGACTGAACGTCTACACCTTCACCGGCCTGATGTTCATCCTGGGCATCGCCTGGGCCTTCGGCAAGGCCAGCGTATTCAAGTACATCAGCGACGACTACCCCAAGAACATCGGCGCCATCTCCGGCATCGTGGGCCTGGCCGGCGGCCTGGGCGGCTTCATCCTGCCCATCCTGTTTGGCGCGTTGATGGATCTCACCGGCATCCGTTCCAGCGCCTTCATGCTGATGTACGGCGTCGTCTGGGTGTCCCTCATCTGGATGTACTTCACCGAGGTACGCCGCACCCAAGTCATGGGCACGCATGCCGCGCCCGTCCCCTCCCTTACCAACTAAGGAGACCTCATGTCGTCCGCACTCATCCAATACTGGGACCCCGAAGACGCTACTTTCTGGAGGGTCGAAGGCAACTCCGTCGCCCGCCGCAACCTCTGGATCTCCATTCCTGCCCTCACCCTGGCCTTCGCGGTCTGGATGGTCTGGTCGGTGGTGGTGGTGAACCTGCCGAACGTGGGCTTCAAGTTCAGCACCAACCAGCTGTTCTGGCTGGCCGCGCTGCCGGCGCTGTGCGGCGCCACGCTGCGAATCTTCTATTCCTTCGCGGTGCCGATCTTCGGCGGCCGGCGCTGGACGGCGATTTCCACGGCCTCGCTGCTCTTGCCGGCACTTGGCATTGGATTCGCTGTGCAGGACCCGTCGGTGCCCTACGAGGTATTCGTCCTGCTCGCGCTGCTATGCGGCTTCGGCGGCGGCAACTTCGCCTCCAGCATGAGCAACATCAGTTTCTTCTTTCCGAAGGCGAAGAAGGGCACGGCCCTCGGCATCAACGCGGGCCTGGGCAACCTGGGCGTGTCCATCGTGCAGTTCGTCGTGCCCATGGTCATCACCGCCGGCGTGTTCGGCACGCTCGGCGGCGATTCCCAGCTGTTCGCCAAGGCGGGCGCCCCTGCGCAGATGTGGCTGCAGAACGCCGGCTTCATCTGGGTGCCCTTCATCATCGTGTCCTCGCTGCTGGCGTGGTTCGGCATGAACGACCTGGCCGATGCCAAGGCTTCCTTCGCCGACCAGGCGGTCATCTTCAAGCGCAAGCACAACTGGCTGATGTGCTGGCTGTACCTGGGCACCTTCGGCTCCTTCATCGGCTATTCCGCGGGCTTCCCGCTGCTGATCAAGAGCCAGTTTCCTGGCGTGAACGCGCTTCAATACGCATGGCTGGGCCCCTTGGTCGGCGCCCTCGTCCGCCCGGTCGGCGGCTGGCTGGCCGACAAGCTCGGTGGCGCTCGCGTCACTTTCTGGAACTTCATCGCCATGGCCCTGGGTGTCCTGGCTGTGGTGCAGCTTCCTGCCAAACGCAGGCAGCACGGGCAACTTCACCGGCTTCCTGGTGTCGTTCATGTTCCTCTTCGGCACCGCCGGCATCGGCAACGGGTCCACGTTCCGCATGATCCCGGTCATCTTCCTCACCGAGCATCAGCGCGCCGCCAAAGGGAAGGGCCAGGCCGCCCAAGAGCAGGCGGTCCGGGACGCGAACAAGGAAGGCGCGGCGGTGCTGGGCTTCAGTTCCGCCGTCGGTGCCTACGGTGGCTTTTTCATCCCCAAAAGCTACGGCTCCTCCATCGCCCTCACCGGCGGGCCCGAGGCGGCCCTGTACTGCTTCATCGCCTTCTACGTCACTTGCATCGCCATGACCTGGTGGTACTACAGCCGCAAAAACGCACCGATGCCCTGCTAAAGCCATTCCGGATGACACAGATCAAGCGCTAGGGCGTAACACCCGTCGCACCATCGTGTTGTCCATACCTGGAGACCAACTTTTATGAGCCATTTCCTCGACCGCCTCAGCTACTTCTCGCAAGCCCGCGAGGAATTTGCGGACGGCCACGGCCAGGTCACCGGTGAAGACCGGACCTGGGAAGACGCCTATCGCCAACGCTGGCAGCATGACAAGATCGTGCGCAGCACCCACGGCGTGAACTGCACGGGCTCCTGCTCGTGGAAGATCTACGTCAAGGGCGGCATCGTCACTTGGGAAACCCAGCAGACCGACTATCCGCGCACTCGCTGGGACATGCCCAATCACGAACCGCGTGGCTGCGCCCGCGGCGCCAGCTACAGCTGGTACCTGTACTCCGCCAACCGCGTGAAGTACCCCCTGGTGCGCGGCCGCCTGCTGAAGCTGTGGCGCGAGGCCCGGCTCACCCACCTGCCGGTCGAAGCATGGGCCTGGATCGCCAAGGACGATTCCCGCCGCAAGAGCTACCAGGAACAGCGCGGCCTGGGCGGCTTCGTGCGCTCCAGCTGGGACGAGGTCAACGAGATGATCGCAGCGGCGAACATCCACACGATCCGCCAGCACGGACCGGACCGCATCATCGGCTTCTCCCCGATCCCGGCCATGTCCATGGTCAGCTACGCCGCGGGTTCGCGCTACCTCTCGCTGATCGGCGGCGTATGCATGTCGTTCTATGACTGGTACTGCGACCTGCCCCCTTCGTCCCCGCAGGTGTGGGGCGAGCAGACCGACGTGCCGGAATCCGCCGACTGGTACAACAGCGGCTACATCATCGCCTGGGGTTCCAACGTCCCGCAGACGCGCACACCGGACGCCCATTTCTTCACCGAGGTCCGCTACAAAGGCACCAAGACGGTGGCTGTGACACCGGACTATTCCGAAGTCGCCAAGCTCTCCGACCTCTGGCTGCACCCGAAGCAAGGCACCGACGCGGCCATGGCCATGGCCATGGGCCACGTGATCCTCAAGGAGTTCTACTTCGACCGGCGCAGCGAGTACTTCGACGACTACGCCCGCCGCTATACCGACCTGCCCATGCTGGTCATGATGAAGGAGCAGGTGCTGCCTTCCGGCGCCGTCGCCCTGGTGCCGGACCGCTACCTGCGCGCCAGCGACTTCAACGGCAAGCTGGGCCAGTCGAACAATCCCGAGTGGAAGACCCTGGCCTTCGATGAGAACGGCAAGGTCGTGGTCCCGAAGGGCGCCATCGGCTTCCGCTGGGGCCCGGACGGCCGTCCGGACGCCGGCCAGTGGAACCTGCAGGCCAAGGAAGCACGCAACAACACCGACGTGAAGCTCAAGCTGTCGCTGCTGGACGGTGAGCACCCGACGCAGCAGGACGCGAAGGTCGCTTTCCCCTACTACGGCGGCATCGCGCACGAGCACTTTCCCGGCAGCGATCACGGCGACGTGCTGCTGCGCACGGTGCCCGTACAGCGAATCAAGCTCGGCAAGGAGGGCGAAGAGCGCTATGCCACCGTCGCCACCGTGTTCGACCTGCAGGCCGCTCAATACGGCGTGCCGCGCGGCCTGGAAGGCGAGTACGCGGCGCAGAGCTTCGACGAGGACGTGCCCTACACCCCTGCCTGGCAGGAGAAGATCACCGGCGTCCCGCGCGACCAGGTGATCACCGTGGCGCGCCAGTTCGCCGACAACGCCGACAAGACCCATGGCCGCTCGATGGTGATCATCGGCGCCGCCATGAACCACTGGTACCACAGCGACATGAACTACCGCGGCGTCATCAACATGCTGATGATGTGCGGCTGCATCGGCCAGTCGGGCGGCGGCTGGGCGCATTACGTGGGCCAGGAGAAGCTGCGCCCGCAGACCGGCTGGACGGCGCTGGCCTTCGCGCTGGACTGGATCCGCCCGCCCCGGCAGATGAATTCCACCTCCTTCTTCTACGCCCACACCGACCAGTGGCGCTACGAGAAACTGGGCGTGGAAGAGGTGCTGTCGCCGCTGGCCGACCCGAAGGTCTGGAATGGCAGCCTGATCGACTACAACGTGCGCGCCGAGCGCATGGGCTGGCTGCCCTCGGCGCCGCAGTTGCAGACCAACCCGCTGCAGGTGGTGCAAAGACGCTGCAGGCGGCGACGTGAAGCAGTACGTGGTGAATGCCCTCAAGGACGGCACGCTGCGCATGTCCTGCGAAGACCCGGACCATCCCAGCAACTGGCCGCGCAACATGTTCGTGTGGCGCTCCAACATCCTGGGCTCCTCCGGCAAAGGCCACGAGTACTTCCTCAAGCACCTGCTGGGCACCTCCCACGGCGTGCAGGGCAAGGACCTCGGCGCCGACGAAGCCAAGCCGCGCGAAGTCGTGTGGCACGACAAGGCGCCCGAGGGCAAGCTGGACCTGGTGGTCACGCTGGACTTCCGCATGAGCACCACCTGCCTCTATTCGGACATCGTGCTGCCCACGGCCACCTGGTACGAGAAGAACGACCTCAACACCAGCGACATGCATCCCTTCATCCACCCGCTGTCCACGGCGGTGGACCCGGCCTGGGAAGCGCGCAGCGACTGGGAGATCTACAAGGGCTTCGCGAAGAAATTCAGCGAGCTGGTGCCGGGCTACCTGGGTGTGGAGAAGGAAGTGGTGCTGTCGCCGCTGATGCACGACACCCCGGGCGAACTGGCGCAGCCCTTCGGCGTGGCCGATTGGAAGCGCGGGGAATGCGAGCTGATCCCGGGCAAGACGGCGCCCAGCATCGCGGTGGTCGAGCGCGACTACCCGAACGTGTACAAGCGGTTCACGGCGCTCGGCCCGCTCATGAACAAGGTCGGCAACGGCGGCAAGGGCATCGCCTGGAACACAGAAGTCGAGATCGAGCAGCTGGGCCAGCTCAACGGCCTGGTGCAGGATGCCGGCGCCACCGAGGGCATGCCGAAGATCAACACCGACATCGATGCCTGCGAGGTGATCCTGCAGCTCGCCCCGGAAACCAACGGCCATGTGGCGGTGAAGGCCTGGGAGGCGCTGGGCAAGCAGACCGGCATAGACCACACCCACCTGGCGCTGCACCGGGAGGACGAGAAAATCCGCTTCCGCGACGTGCAGGCGCAGCCGCGCAAGATCATCTCGTCGCCCACCTGGAGCGGGCTGGAGAGCGAAAAGGTCTCCTACAACGCCGGCTACACCAACGTGCACGAGCTGATCCCATGGAGGACGCTGACCGGAAGGCAGCAGTTCTTCATGGACCATCCGTGGATGGCGGCCTTCGGCGAGCAGTTCAGCAGCTACCGCCCGCCGGTGGACCTCAAGACCACCGGCGCGATCGCGGGCATCAAGCCCAACGGACACACCGAGATCCAGCTGAACTTCATCACGCCGCACCAGAAGTGGGGCATCCACTCCACCTACAGCGACAACCTGCTGATGCTGACCTTGAACCGGGGCGGCCCGGTCATCTGGCTATCGGAGGACGACGCGAAGCGCGCCGGCATCGAGGACAACGACTGGGTGGAGCTGTTCAACATCAACGGCGCCATCGCGGCCCGCGCCGTGGTGAGCCAACGCGTCAATCCCGGCATGGTGCTGATGTACCACGCGCAGGAAAAGATCATCAACACGCCGGGCTCCGAGATCACCGGCGCGCGCGGCGGCATCCACAACTCGGTGACGCGCATCGTGGTCAAGCCCACGCACATGATCGGCGGCTATGCGCAGTTCAGCTACGGCTTCAACTACTACGGGACCATCGGCACCAACCGCGACGAGTTCGTGGTGGTGCGCAAGATGAACAAGGTCGACTGGCTGGACGACGAAACGGAACAAGAAGGAGTGCAGGCATGAAAGTCCGCGCGCAAATCGGAATGGTCCTGAACCTGGACAAGTGCATCGGCTGCCACACCTGCTCGGTCACGTGCAAGAACGTGTGGACCAGCCGGCCGGGCATGGAATACGCCTGGTTCAACAACGTCGAGACCAAGCCCGGCATCGGCTACCCCAAGGAATGGGAGAACCAGGGCAAGTGGCAAGGCGGCTGGGTGCGCAACCCGGACGGCTCCATCGAGCCGCGCCAGGGCGGCAAGTGGAAGCTCCTGATGCGCATCTTCGCCAACCCGAACCTGCCGCAGATCGACGACTACTACGAGCCCTTCACCTTCGACTACGAGCACCTGCAGACGGCGCCCGAGATGAAGGCGGCGCCCACGGCGCGCCCGCGCAGCCTGATCACGGGGCAGCGCATGCAGAAGATCGAGTGGGGCCCCAACTGGGAGGAGATCCTGGGCGGCGAATTCTCCAAGCGCAGCAAGGACGCCAACCTGGCGAATTTCGAGCGCGTGCAAAAGGAGATGGTGGGCCAGTTCGAGAACACCTTCATGATGTACCTGCCGCGCCTGTGCGAGCACTGCCTGAACCCGGCGTGCGTGGCGTCCTGCCCCTCCGGCTCGATCTACAAGCGCGAGGAAGACGGCATCGTCCTGATCGACCAGGACAAGTGCCGCGGCTGGCGCATGTGCGTCTCGGGCTGCCCCTACAAGAAGATCTACTACAACTGGCAGACCGGCAAGGCCGAGAAATGCATCTTCTGCTACCCGCGCATCGAAGCGGGTCAACCCACGGTGTGCTCCGAGACCTGCGTGGGCCGCATCCGCTACCTGGGCGTGGTGCTGTACGACGCCGACCGCATCCAGGAAGCGGCCAGCGTGGAGGACGAGCAGGACCTGTACGAGGCGCAGCTGGGCATCTTCCTGAACCCGCATGACCCGAAGGTGATCGCGCAGGCCCGCAACGACGGCATTCCCGAGGCCTGGATCGAAGGCGCGAAGAACAGCCCCGTCTACAAGATGGCGATGGACTGGAAGGTCGCGCTGCCGCTGCACCCCGAGTACCGCACGCTGCCCATGGTGTGGTACGTGCCGCCCCTGTCGCCCATCAGCAAGGCCGCCAACGCCGGCGAGATCGGCATCCACGGCGAACTGCCCGACGTGTCCGAGATGCGCATCCCGGTGCAATACCTCGCCAACCTGCTCACGGCCGGCAAGACCGGCCCGGTGATTCGCGCGCTGGAACGCATGCTCGCCATGCGGGCCTACCAACGCGGCAAGCATGTGGACGGGAAGCAGAACCTCAACGTGCTGAAGCAGGCCGGCCTCACCGTGGCCCAGGTGGAGGACATGTACAGGATCATGGCCATCGCCAACTACGAGGACCGTTTCGTCATCCCGACGACCCACCGCGAGTACGCGGAGAACGCGTTCGACATGAAGGGCGGCTGCGGCTTCTCCTTCGGCAACGGCTGTTCCGACGGTGCCAGCGATGCCAGCCTGTTCGGCGGCGGCAAGCGCCGCACCATCCCCATCCAGATCGAGAAGGTTTGACATGAAACACAACCGCCACACCCTTCGCGCGCTGGCTCTGCTGCTGGGCTACCCGGATGCGAATCTGCGCCTGCTGCTTGCGGCGCTGATGGAAGCCATCGATGCCGAAGGCGCACTCCCCGCCACCCGCCGCGCCGAAATCCGCAGCCTGGCGAAGCAGATGCAGCTGGCCGACCCGCTGGAGGTCGAGGCCCGCTACGTCGAACTGTTCGACCGCGGCCGCAGCACCTCGCTTCACCTGTTCGAGCACGTGCACGGCGACTCCCGCGACCGCGGCCCGGCCATGGTGGACCTGCTCAAGACCTACGAGACCGCCGGTCTTCGGCTGGACGGCAAGGAACTGCCGGACCATCTGTGCGTGGTGCTGGAGTTCGCGTCCTCGCAGCCGGCCTCCGTGGCCCGTGAATTCCTGGGCGAGATGGCGCACATCCTCCAGGTGATCTTCAGCGCGCTGCGCCAGCGCCACAGCGGCTACGCCGCCCTGATCGCCGCCGTGCTGGAGCTGGCAGGGCACAAGGCCGAGGCCGTTCCGTTCCCCGCGGATGAACCGCTGGACGACAGCTGGGCCGAGCCCATGGCCTTCGACGGCTGCTCCAGCCGCGGCCAGGCCGCGCCGGGGCAGCCGCAGCCCATCCAGATCGTGCGCCGGACAGGCGCGCCCTCCTCCGGAGCCAGCGTATGAGCTACATCGACCAACTCCTCTTCGGCTACTACCCCTATATCGCTCTGTCGGTGTTCCTGCTGGGCAGCCTGATCCGCTTCGACCGCGAGCAGTACACCTGGAAGAGCGACTCGTCCCAGCTGCTGCGTCACGGCCATTTGCGCTGGGGCAGCAACCTCTTCCACGTCGGCGTTCTGTTCCTGTTCTTCGGTCACACGGTGGGCATGCTGACGCCGCACTTCGTGTACGAGCCTTTCCTGGCGGCCGGCGCCAAGCAGATGATCGCCATGGTGTCGGGCGGCATCGCCGGCGTGCTGGCCTTCATCGGCCTGTCGATCCTGCTGCACCGCCGCCTGACGGACCCGCGCATCCGCAAGACCTCGCGCACCAGCGACATCGCGCTGCTGGTCCTGCTGTGGCTGCAGCTGGTCCTGGGCCTGGCGACCATCCCGCTCTCCGCGCAGCACCTGGACGGCGGCATGATGCTCAAGCTGGCCGAATGGGCGCAGCGCATCCTGACCTTCCGCGGCGGCGCGCAAGAGCTGCTCGCCGAGGCAAGCTGGGTGTTCAAGGCCCACATGTTCCTGGGCATGACCATGTTCCTGGTCTTCCCGTTCACCCGGCTGGTCCACGTGTGGAGCGGTTTCGCCACCCTGGCCTACGTGCTGCGGCCCTACCAGGTGGTGCGCACCCGCCGCGCCATTCGCAAGGGGTCGCCTGTCCAGGCCCAACCAGTCGGCGCCGAAGCGCCGGCGTTCGAACCCCAGCACCGGAGCGCCACATGAATGCACTAAAAGCTGTGCCGGCGATCAATGGCGTCACCTTGCACGCGCCCGGCGACCGACTCGACCCGGAGTCCCTGTCCGAACTCGCCTGGGGTGAGTTGCTGCGCCAGGAGGCCGTGCGTCAGGGATTGCTGCCGCGCCTTCCGGTGCTGTGCGCGCCCCCGCTGACCGAGCAGGACCAGCAAACGATCCAGTCCATGCTGAACGAGGCGGTGCCCCGGCCTGCGCCGGGCGAGGAGGAAAGCCGGCGCTACTACGACTCGAACAAACAGCGCTTTGTTGAAGGCCGCGAGGTCCACCTGCGCCACATCCTCTTTGCGGTGACGGATGGCCTGGATGTGGATGCCCTGGCGGTGCGGGCCGAGCAGGCCCTTCTGGAGCTGACCCGGCGTGACGCGCCGCCGGGACGCTTCGCCGAACTGGCCCGCGAGCTGTCCAATTGCCCCAGCGGCGCCGAAGGCGGCGACCTGGGCTGGATCGGCCCGCAAGACTGCGCGGAGGAACTGGCCAACGAGCTGTTCTTCCAGAAGAACCCCTTGCACGGCATGGGCGTGCATCCTCGTCTTGTGCACAGCCGTTACGGCCTGCACATCGTCGAGGTGCTTGGCCGCAAGCAGGGGCTACAGCTTTCCTACGAGCAGGTTCGCGAGCGCATCGCTATCGAGCTGGCCCAACGCTCGCGCGCGACGGCTCTGCACCAGTACATCCGCGTCCTGGCCGGTGACGCACTGGTGGAAGGCATCGATCTGGAAGGCGCGAGTTCGCCTCTGGTGCAATGAATACCCACGAAGGTGACGAGCTGCTGCATCGACTGCGGCGCTTTCACTCCGACTATTTCCCGGGCCATCAGCAGCGATTCCAGGACCTGGTGGCCCAGGGTCAGCATCCCAAGACGCTGTTCATCGGCTGCTCCGACTCGCGCCTGGTTCCCTACCTGCTTACGGGCGCGGGACCTGGCGAGCTGTTCGTGGTTCGCAACGTCGGCGCCTTCATTCCCCCATACGACGGCTCCCACGGCCTTCACGGCACCATGGCGGCCATCGAATTCGCGGTACTCAGCCTGGAGGTGGAACGCATCGTGGTGTGCGGCCACAGTCATTGCGGCGCCATCCGCGCCGCCTATGAAGGCGCACCCGAGGAAGCGCAGGCGCTCAAGGCCTGGCTCAAGCTCGCCGGGGAAGCCCTGCTTCCGGTCCGGCCCTGCCCCGAGGCGCTGCGGCGCACCGAGCAGCGCTGCGTGGTGCTGCAGTTGGAGCGGTTAATGGGCTATCCCATGGTCCAGAGACGCGTAGCAGCCGGAAAACTGACACTGCATGGTTGGCACTACGTCATTGAGGATGGAGAAATCCATGTCTTTGATGCACAGCAAGGCGACTTCCTGCCCGCATCGTTAGCCTCTAACCCTGGAACCGGACCTTACCGGGAATTTGTGGAACACGATGGACAAATCTGCTGAAACTGGCGCGGACACGCTGCGCGAACTGGCCCGCGAGAGCGGCCTGAAACCCTGGCGGCTGCGCGGGCATGAACTGCTGCCCGTCGTGCAAGGCGGCATGGGCATCGGCGTCTCCGCCGGCCGCCTGGCCGGCACCGTCGCTTCATTCGGCGCGATAGGCACCCTTTCCTCCGTCGATCTGCGCAGGCTGCATCCGGATCTGATGGAGCGCACCGACCATCTCACCGGTGAAAGTGCCAAGGGCGAGATCGACGCCGCCAACCTCGAAGCGCTCGCAGCGCGAGTTGCGGCGGGCGCGGGAGCTCTCCCAAGGCCGCGGCCTGATCGCCGTGAATGTCATGCGCGCCGTCGGCGAGTACGAATCGTATGTACGGCACGCTTTGGCCTGTGGCGTGGACGCGCTGGTCGTGGGCGCGGGCTTGCCGCTGGACCTGCCCGATCTGGCACGCGAGCATCCCGACGTCGCACTCATCCCCATCCTTTCCGACGCCCGGGGCGTGCAGCTGGTCGTCCGCAAATATGAGAAGAAGGGGCGGCTTCCCGATGCCATCGTGATCGAGCATCCCCGCCTGGCGGGTGGCCACCTGGGCGCCTCCAAGTTGGCCGACCTGCAGGACCGGCGCTTCGATTTCGACGTGGTCATTCCCGAAGCACTGGCCTTTTTCAAGGCCGCAGGCATCGAGGGCCGGATCCCGCTGATCGCCGCCGGCGGTATCGACAGCAACGAAGACATCCGCCGGCTGCAAGGCCTGGGCGCCTCGGCCGTCCAGCTGGGCACGGCGTTCGCGGTCACCCAGGAGGGAGACGCCGACCTGGCGTTCAAGCAGGTGCTGGCCGGCGCGCGCCCCGAGGACATCGTGGAGTTCACGAGCGTCGCCGGCCTGCCGGCGCGCGCCGTGCGCACGCCTTGGCTGGACAAGTACCTTCGCCTGCAGGAAAGACTGCAAGAGCCACGCGCACGTCAAGGGTCATTGCACCATGTGGTTCGACTGCCTGGCGCAGTGCGGCCTGCGCGACGGCAAGGCCGAGTGGGGCCAGTTCTGCATCGACAAGGTGCTGGGCCACGCGCTGGCAGGCGACGTGCGCAAGGGCCTGTTCTTCCGGGGGGCCGGCCGCCTGCCATTCAATGAACAAATCCGCCCTGTGGGTGATCTACTCCAGTGGCTGCTGGGCAATATCCTGCCGCCAACAACTGCCGAGGAGGCCTTGACATGAAGCGCGAACCCGATCCGGGGGCACTGCCCGCCCTCGCCAGCCAGCCCATCAGCACCGACGTGCTGCGGGAGAAGTACCTCAAGCCCGGTGAGCTGACCGAGCAGGACCTGTTCGCCCGTGTCGCACGCGCACTGGCAAGCGTCGAAGCCGAGCCGCTGCGGGCCGAATGGGAGCAGCGCTTTGCCCGCAACCTCCAGCAGGGCGCCATTGGTGCAGGCCGCATCATGAGCGCCGCGGGCGCCGGACTGCAGGCAACGCTGATCAACTGTTTCGTGCAACCCGTGGGCGACTGCATCCAGGGCCAGGACGAAGACGGCTATCCCGGCATCTACGAGGCCCTGCGCGAGGCGGCCGAGACCATGCGGCGCGGCGGCGGTGTGGGCTACGACTTCTCGCGCATCCGTCCCCGCGGTGCCGAGGTCAAGGCCACGGCCTCGCTCGCCTCGGGACCGTGCAGCTACATGGACGTGTTCGACCATTCCTGCTCCACGGTCGAGAGCGCAGGCGCGCGGCGCGGCGCCCAGATGGGCGTCCTGCGCATCGACCACCCCGACGTACTGGAATTCATCACGGCCAAGCGCACGCCCGGGCGCTGGAACAACTTCAACGTCTCGGTAGCGGTCAGCGACGAATTCATGCGCACGCTGCAGGCCGGCGGCGACTGGGCGCTGGTGCATCGCGCCAAGCCGGGCCCGGCCCTGATTGCGCAAGGGGCCCACCTGCGCAGCGACGGCTTGTGGGTCTACAAGACCCTGTCCACCGGCGAGCTGTGGGACACGGTGATGCGCTCGGCGTACGACTTTGCCGAGCCCGGCATCCTGTTCACCGACACCATCAACCGCGAGAACAACCTGCGCTACTGCGAGAAAATCAGCGCCACCAATCCTTGCGGGGAACAGCCGCT
Source organism: uncultured beta proteobacterium (assembly GCA_963722025.1). Classification (GTDB taxonomy): domain Bacteria; phylum Pseudomonadota; class Gammaproteobacteria; order Burkholderiales; family Burkholderiaceae_C; genus Ramlibacter. The sequence goes on along the minus strand of CAVRNE010000014.1, from coordinate 93,105 downwards.
TCCCGCTTACGGCTGCTGTGATCTCGGCCCGGTCATCCTGCCGCGCTTCGTGCGGCACGCCTTCGGTTTCGGCGGCACCCCGCAGTTCGACTTCGAACGCTTCTCCCAGGTCGTGGCGGTGCAGGTGCGCGCCCTGGACAACGTGCTCGACCTCACGCATTGGCCGCTGCCGCAGCAACGCGCGGAAGCCGTGGCCAAGCGCCGCATCGGCGTGGGCTTCACCGGCCTGGGCAATGCGCTCGCGATGCTGAACCTGCGCTACGACGCGCCCGAGGGCCGCGAAATGGCCGCGCGCATCGCGCGTTGCATGCGCGACGCCGCGTACGGTGCCTCGGTGGAACTGGCGAAGGAGAAAGGCGCGTTTGCGCTCTTCGACGCTGCCGCCTACCTGGAAGCGGGCACCTTTGCCAGCCGCCTGGACGAGCCGCTCAAGCAGGCCATCCGCGAGCATGGCATCCGCAACAGCCACCTGTTGTCCATCGCGCCCACGGGAACCGTGAGCCTCGCATTCGCGGACAACGCCTCGAACGGCATCGAGCCGCCATTTTCCTGGACCTACAGGCGCAAGAAGCGCGAAGGCGACGGCAGCCGCAGCGAGTACGACGTGGAAGACCATGCCTGGCGGCTGTACCGCTCGCTGGGTGGGGACACGGCGCAATTGCCGCCTTCATTCGTCTCGGCGCTGGAGATGCCGGCAGCCGGCCACCTGGCGATGATGGAGGTGGTGCAGCCCTTTGTCGACACAGCCATTTCGAAAACGGTGAACGTCCCCGGGGACTATGCCTACGACGACTTCAAGGGACTCTACATGGAGGCTTGGCGCGCGGGCCTGAAGGGCCTGGCCACCTACCGGCCCAACGACATCCTGGGCTCGGTGCTGGAGGTGCGTCGCCACTGTTGCCGACGAGCCGGAGGGGGCGCGGGCCGCGCCAGTAGCGCCGGACCCCATGCGTGCCATGATCGCGAGCCGGCCCAAAGGCCAGCTGCCCGCGGTGGTGGAGAAGCTGGAGTTCTGGACCCAGCAAGGCCGCCAGACCCTGTACCTCGTGGTGTCGTTCCTGCCGCTGCCCGACGGCCGCGAGCGAGCGATCGAGTTCTTCATGCCGGTGGGCCAGAGCGGCGAATCGCAGCAGTGGATCACCTCCAGCATGCGCCTGCTGTCGCTGGCGGCGCGGGGCGGCTTCCTGGAGCGCGCTCTGGCCGACATGCGCAAGGTCGCCTGGGACCGCGGCCCGGTCCGCCTGGGAACCTACAGCAAGGCCGACGGCACGCCGGTGCCGCTGTGGCACGACTCCGAGGTGGCCGCCATCGCCTATGCGGTTCAAAACATCATCGCGCGGCGCAAGGGCGAGCCGGTGCCGGCGCTTGCCACACCGGCCACGGCGCAAGCTGCTGTCCAAGCCATGGCCGGCGCGAAGTGTCCCGAGTGCGGCGCCCATGCCATGATCCGCAAGGACGGCTGCGACTTTTGCACTCAGTGCGGCCACGTGGGCGCCTGCGGATGAGTGTTGTCGTGCAACCGACATCCAGTTCTGGAGCCGGTTGGCGATGGAGCCACGCCTTGCAGGCGCCGCACCGCCTGGGCTTTTTGCTGGCCATGGTTGTACTCGCCGCTTCAGGCTCGTGGTGGGCCCTGGTGCAGTTGCACCGGCTGGGCCTGCCCGTAGCTTTCACTTATGCCGTGTCCCCATCGCTCGCCCACTCGGCCGTGATGACGTTCGGCTTCATCCCATTGTTCTTCGCCGGATTCCTGTTCACCGCCGGACCACGTTGGCTGGGCGTGCGCGCACCCAGCGCCGGCCAGTTGAGCGCGTCGCTGCTGGCCCAGGCAGGCGGCTGGCTGCTGTGGTTGCTGGGTACCCATCTGCACGTGCTGACTGCCTTCGCCGGACTGGCATTGGCCGCCGGGGGGCTGACGGCGATGACATTGCGCTTCTGGCGCATGGTGAGAGCCAGCGATGCGCCCGACCGTTTGCACGCGAAGGCTATTGCCGGGGCACTGGCCTGGGGATGTCTGTGCCTGGCGGGTGTAGGCATGGCCGTCCTGCTGGACGCGCAAGCAGCCGCTCGCGGCCTGGTGCAAAGCGGCATCTGGGGCTGCGTGGTGGTTGTGTTCGTTGCTGTCGCACACCGCATGATCCCCTTCTTCACCTCCAGCGCCGTCCCGATGTCGCACGCATGGCGCCCCGGGTGGGTTCTGGCTCTGATGCTCGGGACGGCGCTGTTCGAAGTCGCAGCCGTGTGGGTCGACATGGCTCTCGCGGGCGCAATGGCGTGGCTGCTTTTGCGCGGCGTGCTCGAAATCGGGGCGGGACTGGTCCTGCTGTGGCTGGCGGTGGCATGGGGCCTGGTCCAAAGCCTGCGAATCCGCCTGCTGGCCATGCTGCACCTGGGCTTCCTCTGGCTGGGCTTGGCGCTGCTGCTGGGCGGCTTGTCGCAGCTGCTGGCGGCATTCACCGGGCAGGCGGTGCTGCCGCTTGCACCGCTGCACGCGCTCACGATGGGGTGCCTGGGTTCCCTGATGCTGGCTATGGTGACTCGTGTCTCGTGCGGGCACAGTGGAAGGGCCCTGGTTGCGGACAACCTGGTTTGGTCGCTGTTCTGGCTGCTGCAGGCCGCGGTGTTGCTGCGCATCCTTGCGGCTCTGCCCGCGGCCGGTTCGCAGGTCTTGCTGGCTACGGCCGCATCGCTTTGGGCCGCGGTCATGATGGTTTGGGGAGTACGTTATGGGAACTGGTATGGCCGCGCACGCGCTGATGGACGCCCCGGTTGAGTGTTTTGATACGGCCGGCTTCGCCGCAGAGCTGATCCAGTCGCGCCACACGGTGCTTCCCAAACGACTGATCGCGCCGGGACCGAATGCGCACCAGCTGCAACTCATCCTGGAGGCGGCCGCCGCTGCGCCCGACCACGACCAGCGTGTGCCCTGGGGTTTCGTGCTGGTGCGTGACACCGCGCGGCACCTCCTGGCGCAGGCCTTCGCCGAAGCCTTGCACGAGCGAGACCCGCATGCCACCTTGCAACAGCTCGCGCAGGCGCGCGAGAAGGCCTTTCGCGCCCCCACCCTGCTGCTGGCCTTTGCGCGCGCCGGGCTGCCGGGCGACGAAGTGCCCTTGGCCGAGCGCCTGGTGTCCGCCGGCTGCGCGATCCAGAACATGCTATTGATGGCGACAGCGCTGGGCTTCGGCTCGGCACTTACCAGCGGCAAGGCCCTGCAGTCGCGGGCGCTGCGCGAACTTTTCTCGCTGGGCACCGGCAAACAGGCGCTGTGCTTCCTGAGCATCGGCACGGTGTCCCAAGCCCGGCCCCCTCCGCCGCGCCCGTCCGTGCAAAGCTACGTGAGAGAACTCGGAGTGCAACCATGAGCCAGCCCGTGACCATCCGATCGCTGTCGCAGTCCGCGGGCGCCAGTTTCGCGCAGCCCTTCGAAATGCTGGAGGCATGCCACGAACGCGTGCATCGCATGCTGACGCTTCTGTTCCGGCTGCGCGATCACCTGCGCGCGCACGGCCCCGACGACCAGGCACGCCAGGCCGCGCGGGACGTGATGCGCTACTTCGACCAGGCCGCGCCGCAGCACCACCAGGACGAGGAACTGCATGTGTTCCCCGCTCTGTTGGCTCAGGGCGACCCGGCGACAGTGGCCGTGGTGGCGCGCCTGCAGCAGGATCACCTGCAGATGGAGTCGCGGTGGGTGGGCGCCCGCGCCGTGCTGTGCGCCTTGGAACGCGGGGAACTCGCCGGTCTTACCCCGGAGCAGGATGCGGCACTGGACGCCTTCGCGGGCCTGTACCCCGATCACATCGTGGCCGAGGAGCAGATCGCCTATCCGGCGGCGGCAGCGGCGATGGACGCGCCGGCACAGGCGGGCATGGGCGCCGAGATGATGCGACGGCGCGGTGTGACCTGAACGGCCCGTCAGCGAATCCTCGGCGGTGCCGCCAGTTGCTCCGGGGTCGTGAAGTAAACGGCGCTGGAGCCGCCCCTTTCTTTCGCGCGCTCGAACTCGGCGCGGGCGACTGTGCGCAGGTGGACCTCGTCCGGCCCATCCATGAAACGCAGCGCCCGCCCCCAGGTCCACAGCCACGCGAGCGGCGTGTCGGGCGACAGCCCCATCGCCCCGAACACCTGCATGGCGCGGTCCACCACCTGTGTTTGCAGCCGCGCTGCCACCACCTTGATCGCGGCGATCTGCGCCCGCAGTTCCGGCGGCGGTTCCGGCTGGTCCAGGCTCCAGGCGGCGCGCAGCACCAGCAGCCGCGCCTGGTCGATCTCCAGGCGCGAATGTGCAATCCACTCCTGCACGTTGGCCTGCTCGGCCAAGTGGCGGCCGAAGCTGCGGCGCTCCAGCGCGCGGTCACAGGCGAGTTCCAGCGCCAGCTCGCACTGGCCAATCGTGCGCATGCAGTGGTGCACGCGACCCGGCCCCAGGCGCGACTGGGCGAGCGCGAACGCCTCGCCCCAGCTGCCCAGGAGATGGCTCTCCGGCACACTGACGCCCCGCAGCAGGATTTCACAATGCCCTTCCAGCGACTCGTGCTGCATGATCGGGATGTTTCGCACGAGGCTCACGCCCTGCCGCATCGGCAGGCACCAGCACCAGGCTGTGGCAGCCGTGGCGCGACGACGTTTCGCCATCGCCTTCGTTGCGGCACATCACGATCAGCAACCGGCAGCGGGGATGGGCGGCGCCGGTGATGAACCACTTGCGACCGTTGAGCACCAGCCGGCCGTGCTCGCGCCGCACCGTGGTCTGGAGATTGGTCGGATCGGACGACGCGACATCCGGCTCCGACATCGCGAACGCCGAGCGGATATCGCCCTCCAGGAGCGGGCGCAGCCAGCGGTCGCGCTGCTCAGGCGTCGCGTGACGCTGGAGCAATTCCATGTTGCCGCTGTCCGGCGCGCTGCAGTTGAAGACCTCCGAACACCACGGCAGGCGGCCCATGCTCTCCGCCAGGGGCGCGTACTCCAGATTGGACAGGCGCGTGCCCGGTTCGTCTTCGCGCAGGCGGGGCAGGCACAGGTTCCACAGGCCCTCCTCCTTCGCCAGCGCCTTCAGGTCCTCCATGAATTCGGGGAAGACCCCGTCTTGCGCGCTGCTCTGCCATGCCGCGTTGTACGGCAGCACATAGTGCTCGATGAAGGCATCCAGCCTGGCGCGCCGGGCCAGTACGGTGGGGGAGTGTGCGAAGTCCATCGTTGCGGTGCTTAGGTGCGATGCCTCACGATAGGCTTTGCGCACGCCGAGCACCTTGACTTGCATCAACCCTGAAGCTCAGCACCTGTCGCGCACATGTCAGGTATCGACGCCGGCCACCTACGGCTGGCGAAACGCGAAATGTTTGCTGCCCAGGTAGTTGACGATCAGCGCGACGATGGAGGCCATCGCCAGCGGCACGATGGGTAGTGCAGCCATCGCGTTCGAGATGGATACCAGTACGGTGTAAACGAGGAAGTTCACGCTGGCTCCCACCGCACTGACGGCGATGTAGCGCGCAAGGCTGCGAAGAGCAGGTCCGCCGTGCGATAGCGGAAACGTCACGGTGCGATTGAGCAGCCAGGTCGCGAACACCGCCACCGGCACCGCCACGGCGCGCGCAGCGATCGGGCCCCAGCCGGCGAGCGTGATCAGCGCCTGCAGGACGCCGGCATCGACCACGAAGCCGACCACACCGACCAGCGCGAACCGCAGGAAACGCGAAGAGGCGTTCATGCGGCACTCGGGCGTCACTTGGCGAACCCCTGGAAGTCCAGTAGCCGCGTCGCCACGCCGATGGCGACCACCAGCCCAACGGCGGCCAGACCTGCCAGCAGCGGGGCGCAGCGAGTGCGTAGGCCTTGGGCCAATTGCGGCATCGCCAGCAGCGTGGCTACCAGCATGGCGATGAGGGTCCAGTAGTGATAGCGCATGTCGGTCGCAACACCAACCACCAGATAGGCCAGCGAATAGCCGAGCGCCGACACGATCAGCGCGCGTGCCAGCAGCACCGAATGCGTTGCAGGCTGCCGGGCGAGGAAGGCCAGCAGGAATGCACCCCACACCAGCCACGTCACCGGCCAGATGAAAGGATTCTTGCGCAGCAGGTCGAATTTGATGTCCCGCTCGGTCACTATCTCCATCGGCGGGAAGGCCGGGTCGCCAGTCTGGTACTCGGGCGTGAGGCGTATGTGCTTGGGCGGCACGGCGAACAGGACCGAAGAGTTGAAATGCTTGAGGCGGTGGATGGCGTAGGCGCGTGGGTGTTCGGCGATGGTTTTGGCCCACTGCAGGGGCAGGCCCTCGCCGATCGTCGCGTGGCTGGTATCGGGGCGGTGCACGCGCGAGGCGCAGCGGCCCCACGGGCTGAGGCTGTCCCACCAATACGGCGTGTAGCAGGCCTTGAGATCGGTGGCGCTCATGGTGGCGCGCGGCTCGAGCAGCTGCGGGTCATGTTCGTGCACGGCAATGCCCATCAGGTCGTACAAGAACAGCGAATGGACCGGGTCCAACCCTTGCGCATGGAACAGCAGGCGGTTGGTTTGCTGGGTGAGCGGGATCGCCACGACGGCAATGACGATCGCCCCGGCCATCAGCCGCAGGCTGCGCAGCCAATGCGCCGGCGCCAGGGCATACAACAGCAGCGGGCCGACGGCGAACAGCGCGTTGTTGCGCACCAGCGTGCCGTAGAGCATCAAGGCTGCCACGGCCACGGCCACGAGTAGTGGGATGCGGCGGCCCTGCGCGCGAAACCAGAACATCAAGCCGATGCCGGCCAGCCAGGACGACACCATGCTCACGTCCTTCACGACGCCGGCATTGAGGTAGAGGAAGGGCGGAAAGGCGCCGGCCAGGGCGATCAGCAGCCCCAGGCGCGGGTGGTGGGCGCGCCGCATGCCGTCGGCCAGCAAGCCGAACCCCAGCCAATACAGGGTGAGGTGCAGCAGCAGGAAGGGCGCGGGCCCGTCCCCCGCCAGGCGCAGCACCGACCAGAGCCAGGCCATCACGGGCGGATGCCAGTCGGTGTAGCGGCCGCTGATGGCTTCGGCATATTGGTTGATGGAGTCGTTGCTCATCGTCCCGGGGTAATGCAGGACCACGTTCAGCGCGAACAGCGCGATGACGAGCAACAGCAGCGCGCTGCCACGCAGCCCTGCCCATGCGCCGGCCGGGCCGGGTTTCAGGCGTTTCCCGGCGCGCAGGGCCCGGGAAGAAGGAGTCGGATGCGAGGGGCATCTGAAGCTACGCCGGGTTCAAGCATGCCAGCGGAGCCTGGCGCAGCCGGGCATCGCTGAGGTCGTTCTCCGCGTGTGTGCCGGGGCGCACGCGGCCGCTGGCGGGCGCATGCAGACCCTCGGGCATCGCCTGTGCCATCGGCGGTGTCGGCCATTTTGGTGCGGGGATCTCCAGGTAGTGAAGCCGCTTGAGTTCGCGCCTGGAGTGGGTGACGGTGTCGAGCACCAGCCCGCACACGAGCGACAGGAAAGCGACCATCATGATCGCAGCGGACAGTATGGCCGTGGGGAACCTGGGGACCAGGCCGGTGCGCAGGAACTCCAGCACCACGGGTGTCGCCAGGCCCACCGACAACAGGGCCAGCGCGACAAAGGCGCAGCCGAAGAACATCAGCGGTCGCTCTTCCTTGACCAGCAGGCCGATCATTTTGAGGATGCGCACGCCGTCGCGAATCGTGCTGAGTTTGGAGGTCGAACCGGCGGGCCTGTCCTTGTAGCGCGTAGGCATTTCGCAGGTCTTCATCCGCAGTTCCAGCGCGTGCACGGTAAGCTCGGTTTCTATCTCGAAGCCGCTGGAAATGGCTGGGAATGACTTGACGAAGCGGCGCGAGAACACGCGGTAGCCGGACAGCATGTCGTTGAACTGCCTGCCGAAGATCTCCTGCACCAGGCCGGTGAGCAGGTGGTTGCCGAAGCGATGGCCAAAGCGGTAGGCCTCTTTGATGGCGGTCACGCGGGCGCCGTTGACCATGTCGAGCTGTTTGTCGAGCAAGGCCCTTACCAGCTTGGGCGCGGCCTCGGCATCGTAAGTGTCGTCGCCATCGACCAGCACGTAGATGTCGGCTTCAATGTCGCTGAACATGCGCCGCATCACATTCCCCTTGCCCGGGAAAGGCTCGTGGCCCACGATCGCGCCGGCCTGGGCCGCGACCTCGGCGGTGCGGTCGGTCGAGGCGTTGTCGTACACGTAGATCTTCGCGCTGGGCAGGCTCTGCCGGAAGTCGCGCACCACACGTGCAATGGCGACCTCTTCGTTGTAGCAGGGGATCAGCACCGCTATCTCGAGTCGCTCGAATTCGTCAGCCATTTGAAATCTCCCTGGAGGTTGATAATCGCAGCCGCGTTCAGTGTGCGGTGCTGGCCTTGCCTTCGCCAGGTAGGTCCGGATTCCGGGCGCGGAAAAGTGCTCTTCGTAGACGCTGGTGAAGGACGCCACGCCCGCAGGCTAGACATCGGCTCCTGCATTTCAAGTCCACACCTCCCTGAAGGTATTGCCCAGAGGATGCCGTTGTTGCCGCTGAGCCGGGCGGCGAATCAGCGCCTCATGGTGTAGGACGGCGGCGCTTGGTCGGCATGAATTTATCCGACAGAGCGAAAGGACTCGTGGTAGCTACGAATCGGGACATTTGCCCTATCGGTAGTGGGTTGAACGTCCCCTCTCCCCACGGCTGCGAACTTGCAGCATGTGACTGCCTCCACGCCCGCAAAACCTCAAAGGAGCAAACCCGTGCGCCGCCAGTTCAGTATCGGCTACGCCCTCGCCAAGGCCGTGGAGTACCACGGACCGAATTGGTTCCAGGTTGTCACGCTGATCTACACCCAAAGGTACGGCTACCTGCTCTTCGCGGGCGGCCCCCCTGATCGCTGAAAGGAAACGCGCGCTTGGCGAGGCGTCGTGGCTGCTGCAGAAAAGCCGGTCGCAGGCCCTGACGCCGGGTTAGCTGCTCAAAGGATGGGGCTCCTGCCTCGCTGGCCCTAAGCCGTGAGCCTGCACGATTTGAGGCGGAATTCTCGCCTGGATAATGTGCTGCAGGGCTACGCTTTGACTATGCCAAATGAAAAGGGGATGACCATGACAGCCATCCCCTCTGAAAATTTGGTAGGACGTACAAGATTCGAACTTGTGACCAACGGATTAAAAGTCCGCTGCTCTACCAACTGAGCTAACGTCCCGCACAAGCCTACGATTATATCCGGCAAAGCTCGAAATTATAGCCTGTTTCGAAGCGGCGAGCCGATCGAGCACCCATCCGGCCGCGCATTGCCCGAAAGTAGCCGTCACGCTGACCACTGATCCGTAGCCGTGGCAGTTGAGCGAGCCGTCGCCTTCGATGGCGCAGGACGCATCCGGAGGCGCCACGGCTTCGCGACTGAAGACACAGGCCACGCCGATCTTCTTGCCCTCGCGCGGCGCGCCATGGAACTTGCGCAGGCGATAGCGCAGTTGAGCCAGCAGCGGGTCGTGGGTGGTGTTGGCCAGATCGTCCACGTCCACCTTGTGCGCCAGCCGCTTGCCGCCGGCCGCGCCCACCGAAATGAACAAGGTGCGCGTCTTCAGCGCCCACTCGGCCATCGCGACCTTGGCCTTGACCTGGTCGCATGCGTCGATGATCGCCGTTCACGCCCGCAGGCAAGCAGCTGCAGGCCAGTTCTCGGGATCGACGAACTCTTCCACGCCGTGCACGATACAGCCCGGGTTGATCTGCGCGATGCGCTCCTGCATGGCCTGGACCTTGGCCTGGCCGAGAGTCGCCTCCAGCGCATGGATCTGGCGGTTGATGTTGGATTCGGCCACATGGTCCAGGTCGACCAGCGTCAACTCGCCGACGCCGCTGCGCGCCAGCGCTTCCGCCGCCCAGGAGCCGACCCCGCCAATGCCGACCACCGCCACATGCGCGGCGCGTATGCCCGCTGCGCCGGCAACACCATAGAGGCGCTCCAGCCCGCCGAAGCGGCGCTGGAGGTCGGCGGTCTCGTCGAGGTGGGTCACTCAGGGGCCAGTGCCCTAGCGCAGGCGCGTCAGCCGTTCCCTGGCTGCCACGGCCGCTTCGGACTGCGGATAGGCCTTCACCAGCTCGTCCAGCGATGCGGCGCGCGCCGGCGCTGTCCTTCAGCTCGATCTGGCAGTTGGCGATGGACAGCACGGCCTCGGGCGCGCGCGGATGGTCCGGGGACGCCGTCAGCAAGGCGCGGAAATTCGCGATGGCGCCGCGGTAGTCGCGGTTGGCGTACTGCGCATTGCCCAGCCAGAACAGCGCCGTGGGCCGGAAGCCGCTTTGCGGATAGCGCTTGATGAACTCGGCGAACGCGGCCTGCGCCGCCGGGAACTCGCCCTTGCGGAAGATCGCCAGCGCGGCCTCGAATTCGCGCGGACTCGGTCGGGTCGGCGATGAACTCGCGGCCGTCCACCGAAACCTTGGAGGGTTCGACCTTGCGCAGCCGCTCGTCCACGCCCTGGGCGATGTCCTTCTGGCGCCGCTGCACGTCGGCCAGGTCGCGCAGCTGCTGCTCGTTCTGGCCATTCAGGCGGGCTATTTCGCCGCGCAGCGTCTCGATCTGGTTCTGCAAGTCCAGCAGGCTGCGGCGCAGCTGGCTGATTTCCTGGCGCTGCTCCTCGGCCAGGCGCATCGGCGTTGGCGCGCTGCTGGCGCAGCTCGAGGATGGCGCGGCGCGCCTCGTCGTCTTCGAACAGCGCCGCCGACGCCACCGAACTGGCGCCCAGGCACAGCGCAGCGGCGAAGGCGGCCGCGGTGCGGCGCCAGACGGCGGGACGAAGGTGGGTGTGGATGCTCATCAGCGGTAGGCGATTTCGGCGCGGCGGTTCTGCGCCCAGGAAGCTTCGTCGCTGCCCGGCGCGGCGGGTTTTTCCTTGCCGAAGCTCACGGCCTCGACCTGGGTGTCCGGCACGCCCAGCAGGCCCAGCGAACGGCGCACGGCTTCGGAGCGCCGCTGCCCCAGCGCCAGGTTGTACTCGCGCCCGCCCCTCTCGTCGGTATGGCCCTCGATAGCGATCTTGCGGCCGTTGTTGGCCTTGAGGAAACGCGCGTGCGCCTCGATCAGGCTCTGGAATTCCGGCTTGATGACGTAGCTGTCGTAGTCGAAGTAGATGATGCGCGCCACGTTGGCAGGGCCGGCCTGGTTGGCGGCGGCGGAATCGGTGACGACCGGCGCCACGCTGCTTTGCGCCCCGCCCGCGCCCGGGCCGGTGACGTCGCCGGCGCGCTTGTCTTCCACCGGAATGTCATCGAGCTTCACGCTGGAGCAACCCGCCAGCGCGAAAGCGACTGCCAAAGCCAGGAACATGCGTTTCTTCATCCAAACACCTTCTGATAGTTTCATGTTGTTCATTTCTGGAAAGGACCCCAGTCCGGCTCGCGGATGTCGCCACCCTGGCCTGCCAGGCGCGCCTTGATCTTGCCATCGAGCGTCGTAGTCATCAGCGCCTCACGGCCATTTTGCCGCGTTGCGTAGACGATCAGGCGGCCGTTGGGCGCGAAACTCGGACTCTCGTCGGCACTGGTGTCCGTGATTGAGGTCACTGTTACTGCTGCCGAGTTCCATGACCTGGAGTTTGAAGGCCCCGCTGATGCGGGAAATGTAGGCCAGCCATCGTCCGTCGGGACTGAGGGCCGGGGATATGTTGTAACTCCCCGTAAAGGTGACCCGCTCGGGATTTCCGCCGCCCGCGCGGCATGCGGTAGATCTGCGGCGCGCCGCCCCGGTCGCTGACGAAGTAGATGCTGCGGCCGTCGGGCGAATAAATCGGCTCGGTGTCGATGCCGGCCGATTGGGTCAGGCGGCGCGGCTCGCCGCCATTGGCGTCGATGGTGTAGAGCTGCGAGCCGCCATCGCGGCTGAGCGTCACGGCCAGGGTGCGGCCATCCGGCGACCAGGCCGGGGCGCTGTTGGAACCGCGGAAGTTGGCGATCAGCCGGCGCTTGCCGCTGGCGACTTCGTGCACGTAGACCACCGGCTTGCGCGATTCGAAGGAAACGTAGGCCAATTGCGCCCCGTTGGCCGACCAGGCCGGCGAGATGATCGGCTCTGCGCTCGCCAGTGCCGACTGGGCGTTCTCGCCGTCGGAGTCGGCCACCCACAGGTTGTAGCGGTTGGCGGCCTTGGTCACGTAGGCGATGCGGGTGGAGAAAACGCCCTTCTCGCCGGTGAGCTTCTCGTAGATGAAATCGGCGATGCGGTGCGCCGCGAGGCGCAGGTCGGCCGCGGCGACGGCATAGCTCTGGCCGCCCAGGTCCTGGCCGCGCACCACGTCCCACAGGCGAAAGCGCACGTCCCAGCGGCCGTCGGCCAGGCGGGCCACGCTGCCAACCGCCAGCGAATCGGCGCCTTTCTGGCGCCAGGGGGTTACGTCGGGCCGGCTGGTTTCATCCAGGACGGCGCCGGCGGCATCGATCGCGCGGAACTGGCCACTGCGTTCCAGGTCGGCCTGGACGATGGCCGAGATCTTTTGCGGCGCCTGGGCTTCGCCGCGAAAGGGGGCGATGGCGATGGGCAATTGGGTCACGCCCACGCCGGTCACTTCGACGCGGAACTGGGCGAACGCCGGCAGCACCGCCGCCGCACCCACCAGGCCAACGATCTGGCGTCGCCGCCACTGCGCAGGATTATTCATGGTTCTTGGTCTTTCCATCATCGATTCAGTTCAATCACGGTGGCGGCCGGACGGCACCAACCCTCCTTGCATCGAAGCCGTTGACGGCCTCGAAGTCACGATACCAGACGCCGAAATCGCATCTGCGGATGCCCTTCCACGAACGATCCTGTAAGCGGCCCGGCGCACCCGGCCAGTAAAGAAGATGCGTCAGTTTGTTAACGTCTGCCGAGAGTGTCGGATCGGCGGCACATTGCGGTGCCAACCCACGCAGCACCGCGAGCAGGGTATCCGAACTGTTGTAGGTGAGAACGACGGATCCGACCTTCATGCGTCGCGCTGCAGCAGCCAAAGCTTGAGATAGCGGTAGTAGGTGCCCTCGGCATTCGAAACCGCCAGGGCCAGGCCCAATCGCCCATCCAGGAAGCCGCGCTTGAAGAGATAGGTGCGCAGGAACGCCCACAGGCCGTGGCCCAGGGCCTTGCCGAGCGAGCCCTTCACGCCCTTGCGATGCAAGGCCTGCGCACCGGCCGTGGAGTAGCGGTTCATCTTGTCCAGGACTGCCTCGAAGTTCGCATAGCTCTCGTGCAGCAGCTCGCCATCCAGCCGGCCGACGGGCCCTTTGACCTCCAGGGCCTCGTGCACCAGGGCATCGGAAAAACGGCCGGCCTCGCGCCGGAACAGCCGCACGATGCGATCGGGGTACCAGCCGGAATGCGCCATGTACTGGCCGCAGTAGCTGGAGCGGCGATTGACGGTGTAGGCATCGAATTGCGGCGCGCGCATCGCGGCCTCGATCTGTTCGCGCAGCCGCGCAGTGACCCGCTCGTCGGCGTCGATGGAAAGGACCCATTCGCGGGTGGCCAGGTCAAGCGCGCGATTTTTCTGCGGGCCGAAGCCGGGCCAGTCGGGCGTCTGGCACACCCGCGCGCCCATCGCCCGGGCGATCGCCACGGTGTCATCGGTGCTGCCGCTATCGACCACCACCACCTCGTCCGCGAACGCGACGGACTCCAGGCAGGCTCGCAGGCGAGCCGACTCGTTGTGGGTGATGATGATGACGGACAGGCTCGTGGCCAAGGGGACGTCTCTCGCAAGTCGAAGATAATTTGAGGTTCACAAGATTATGAAGGGTTAGCTGTTGCTTATGATCCGGCCAGATACGGCCACCCTGCGCTGGCTCGTGCCCTACTTCGGCCGGGCCCGCGGCGCGTGGGCACTCGCCATGCTTGCCACGGTGGTGGCTTCGGCGACCGAGCCGCTGCTGCCCGCCCTGATGAAGCCGCTGCTTGACCGTGGCTTTCAACCCGGGGGCATCGCACTCTGGATGGTGCCGGCGAGCCTGCTGCTGCTGTTCGCCGTGCGGGGCACGGCCGGCTTCCTGGCCGACCTCGCTCTTGCCAAGATCACCCAGGACGGCCTGCTGTCGCTGCGCCGGGACATGTTCGCCCGCCTGCTCGACGCGCGCTTGTCCCTCTTTCGCGAGCAGAACGCCACGGCGCTGTCCAACACCGTCGTCTTCGAGGTTCAGAATGGCGCGACCTTGCTGGTCAACGCCGTGATCGGCCTGCTCAAGGACAGCGTTGCGCTCGTTGCCCTGCTGGCCTATCTGCTGTTCCTGAACTGGCAGCTGACGCTGATCGTATTCCTCATCGTGCCGGGCGTGGCCCTGCTCATCCGCACCGTGTCGCGGCGCCTCTATCGCATCGCCAGGAGTACCCAGACGGCGACCAACGACCTGGCGTACGTGGTCGAGGAAAACGTGCTGGCGGCCCGTGTGGTCCGCCTGCATGGCGCGCAGCCGCTGCAGGCCGGCCGCTTCGGCGGCTTGAGCAACTCGCTGCGCCAGCTGGCCATGAAAACCGCGGTCGCATCCGCGTCGATCACCCCGCTGACCCATATGCTCGCAGCGGCGGCGCTGTCCGCGGTGATCTGCATCGCGCTGTGGCAAAGCCGCTCCGGCATCACCGTGGGAACTTTCGCATCGTTCATCACGGCGATGCTGATGCTCATCGCGCCGATCAAGCGCCTTTCCGAGGTTGCCAGCCCCATCTCCCGCGGACTGGCGGCCGTGCAGCGGGCCATGGACCTGATCGAGAAGACGCCCGCCGAAACCGGCGGCACGCACGCACCCGGGCGTGCCCAGGGTCGCCTCGAGTTGCAGTCGGTCGTGGTGCGTTATCGCGACGACGGGACGCCCGCGCTTGACGGCATCACGCTCGCGATCGAGCCCGGCCAGGTGGTGGCCCTGGTAGGGCCGTCCGGTTCGGGCAAGACCACGCTGGCCAACCTGCTGCCGCGCTTCGTGCAGCCCACCGAAGGCCGCGTGCTGCTGGATGGGCACGACGTGTCCGACTGGCGCCTGGACGCACTGCGCAGCCAGTTCGCGCTGGTCAGCCAGGATGTGGTCATGTTCAACGACACCCTGGCCGCCAATGTCGTGCTGGGCAGCCCGCGCGATGCCGGGCGGCTGGCCGCGTGCCTGGACGCGGCGAACCTGGGTGGACTGGTGGCGGTATTGCCCGACGGAATCGAGACCGTGGTCGGCCACAACGCCGTGACGCTGTCGGGTGGGCAGCGCCAGCGGCTGGCGATCGCCCGCGCCCTCTACAAGGACGCGCCGCTGCTGATCCTGGACGAAGCCACTTCGGCGCTGGATAGCGAATCGGAGCGCCAGGTACAGGAAGCCCTGCAGCGACTGATGGCCGGCCGCACCACGCTGATCGTGGCCCACCGCCTCTCGACCATCGAGCATGCGGACGTCGTGGTCGTGCTGGATCATGGCAAGCTGGTCGAAAGCGGCAGCCATGCGCAGTTGCTGGCCCAGGACGGGCTCTACGCGCGGCTGCACGCACTGCAATTCGGGACCACTTGACGATGCCGAGCTGGCAAGCCGTGCTTGGCGGTGGCCCTGGGCACGCTCGGGTTCTTCCTGCCGTTTTCCCCCGCCGGGGTGGCGATGTCGCTGGGTGTCCTGCTGGTTCTGGGATTGGTGCGCGCCCGCGCCATATGGCGCCTGGCTCCCTGGAAGGAGCCGGTCATGGCCGCCGGGCTCGCGCTGCTGGCCTACATCGTGGCGCACACCTTGTGGACCACGGGCCTGACCGCAGCGCTCCTGGCACGCCATCAACCACTACCACGAGTTGCTGTTCGCGCCGTTGCTGTTCGCGCTGATGAGCAACGCCCGGCACCGGCTGATTTTCATGCGCGCGCTGTTGGCAAGCGCGGTGTTGCTGGCCCTTGCGCATTGGGTGGCATTGCTCGTCCCCAGCTTCCGCGCCGATGCTGGGGAGCCGGCGTATTTCGGCCGGCTTCGTGCTGGCGGTCTGCGCGTTCCTGGTACTGGTGCGCGCACGCGGCCAGGCACGGCCGTGGCCAGCGCGGGCGCTGGCCGCGTTCCTGGCCCTGACGGTGCTGCTGGCCATCGAGGGGCGAACAGGCCATCGTCGTAGTGATCGTGCTGGTGTCGTGTGCCGCATGGCTCCACAGCCCGCCACGCTGGCGCTGGGCGGCTGCCGTGGCAAGCCCGCTGCTGGTGTTGGCGTTCGCCATGAGCTCCGACGTGATGCAGTCCACGTATCAAGGAAACGCTCGCTGGGACGCAGCCCGTCGGGCCGGGCGGGACGCTGAGCTCCACGGGCATTCGCATAGAACTCCTGCGGGTGGCCGGGGAGCTGGCCCGCCGTTACGCGGTCACGGGCGCGGGATTCGCGAACTACGCCACCGTCCACCAGCAAGCCGCGCGTGACATGAATAGCCCGGAAGGCAGCGCCGCGGCGTACGTGCAGGCGCAGACTGGCCGCGGATCTCGAATCCGCACAACGAGTACCTGATGCAACTGATCGGCGGCGGCGTTATCTCGCTCCTGCTGTTCCTGGCCTGGCTAGGCTTTACGTTCCGCCAAGCCATTCACGCGCGCGCGCAGGTGAGCGGACCGCTCGGCGGCATCGCCTTGGCCTTCGCCGTGGGCTGCCTCTTCAACTCCATGCTGCTGGACTTCGTCGAGGGGCACTTCTACATGGCCTTGCTGGCCTGGCTTCTGGCGGAAAACCGCTATGCCCCCCAGCAGGATAGGAACTCAGCCGGCGTAGAGCGCATTCTGGTGATCGCGACGCGGCAGATCGGCGACGTGCTGCTCACCACCCCGCTTGTCCGGGCCGCACGCCGGCGTTGGCCCCAGGCCCGCATCGAGGTTCTCGGCTTCCAGGGCACGCTGGGCATGTTGCGCGGCAACCCGGACGTGGACGCCCTGATCGAGTCGCCGCCCCGGCTCGGGTGGCGCGGCCTGCGGACCCTTGTCCCCAAGCTCTGGCGGCGCTATGACCTGGCGCTTGTCACTGATCCGGGCGACCGGGCGCACCTGCTGGGATGGCTCGCGTCAAGCCGCCGCAGCGGAATCCTCCCGGCGGCCGGCGGCAGCAACTGGTGGAAAAAACAGCTGCTGGATCATGTCGTCATAGCTGCGGGTGACCGCGGGACAGTGCACGTCACGGCGGAGAAGCAGTCCCTGCTCGCTCCCTGGCTGGATCTTCATGGCGTCGTGCCCGAGGTCGTCGGTCCGGCCCCCGCGCCACTGCCGCCGCATGTGCAGGCGCAAGTCATGCCAGGCGCAGTGGTCGTACATGCACCGTCCATGTGGCCGTACAAGCAGTGGCCGATCGCCCACTTCGAAGCGCTGTTGAATGGCCTGCTCGCGCAAGGGCGGCAGGTGGTCCTGACCGGCAGCGCCGGCGAGCGCGACCGGGAGTGCATCGCACCCTTGCGCGTCCTGGCGTCGCCGCCGCAACTGCTGGACCTTTCCGGCCAACTCGATTTCAACCAGCTGGCGACGCTGTTGCAGGGCGCGGCGCTCTACATCGGACCGGACACCTCGGTTTCGCATCTCGCTGCCGCCAGCGGCGTGCCGGTCATCGCCATCTTCGGTCCCACCAATCCGATGCGCTGGGCGCCCTGGCCGGCGCGCGCCGGTGCCCAGGAATTGTTCGCGCGTTCGGCGGCCGTGCAGCGGGCGGGCAATGTCACGGTGCTGCAAGGCAGCCTGGCCTGCGTTCCCTGCGGCCGGGCCGGCTGCGAGGACCACCGGCAAAGCCGCAGCGACTGCCTGGTGGACATCAAACCCGAGCGGGTGCTGAACCAGGCCCTGCGCATTCTCTGCGACGACAGAACTCCACCGCCCCCCGATGGTGCACCCCGATAACCCAGTCGTTATCCTACGGTCTTTGCCGGACCCAGCCGGCCCTCATTTCCACTGTTATTGCAGATGTCATCGGACAATCGTTTTCTAGGGGACACACCTATTTCAGGCCATCGTATTTCGCCTTCGAGCCCCGCTTTGCATCGGTGCCATGCCGCGCTCGGCATCAGTTTCCTGCCCTACTTCGTGGTCCGCGGCTGGATTAACGCGGCGTTGGTGGTGATCTGCCTTTTCTGCCTTGCCCACTTCCTATCGGGGCGTGTCGTCCTTTCACCGCAACCTGTTCACGCCCGGCGTCCTCTGGTTGCTGGCAGCATTTTCCGCGCCGCTCGTGGCGGTCATCGTAGTGCAGCTGTTGCGCTGGGAGTTCGTGCCCCGCTACTTCGACGGGCCATTGCGGCTGCTGATGTCGTGGGTCATTCTGTTGTATCTGATCGCACGTCCGGTCAACTTCGTCCGGATTGCGGAGTTTGTTTTTCCGGTGGCAGTGCTGCTGTGCGCAGCGCTGCTGTTTCTCGATCCCGGGGCGACGGCCTATTTCTGGCAGGGTCGTTTTGCCACTTATTTCATGGATCCGCTGACCCTTTCGCAGCACATCACCATTGCCGGCTTCATTTGCCTGTTCTGCGTCGATGCGAACGGCCCGTGACCCCGGATGGCTGCGGCTGCTCAAGTACGCGGGCGTGGCCGCGGCCATCGCAGTTTCGCTGGGCACCTATTCGCGCACGGGCTGGACGATGGTGCCTATCCTGGCTGGCGATCTGGTTGATCGGCGTCAAGCGCCACAACAGCCTGGCGCAAATTTCTCTCGTACTTATCGCCATCGTCCTGGGCTGCGTCGCGACGTATTGGGTTTCCAGCATCGTTCAGGAGCGGGTCAACACGGCGGTCCTGGAAATCGTCTCGTATTTCAGCGGCGGCAACAGGGACACCTCCCTGGGCATCCGCATCTCGCTTTACCGGATCAACTGGACGCTGTTCCTGCAAAGCCCGATTTACGGATGGGGGTTCCGCGGCGTGCCGACGCTGTCGTCCACCCCAGAGATCGCCGCGTTGGCCACGCCGCTGCTCGAACAGTACTTCATCCACAGCGGCGGTCATAATGAGCTGATGCAAAGCATGATGCGCATGGGTGTGCTGGGCCTGGTATCGCGGCTGATGCTGCTACTGGTGCCGCTTGTCGTGTTCGCCCGCGCCGCCCGCGCTTCGCTGCAGCGCACCCGCATGGCCGGCTATCTCGGGCTGGCGGTCGTCATAGGGTTCATCACCGCGGGCATGACCAGCGAAGTATTCAACCTGGTCTACACCGGCTTCGTTCTACGGGCTCCTCGTGGCGGCGCTGGCGGCCACCGCCCTTGCCGAGGAAGCCCAGCCCCCCGGAGGCAGCCCGATGAGCGAGCCCAGCTACGCCGTCACCTTCGCCTGCTACAACCAGGTTGCCTATACGCGGCAATGCGTCGAGAGCCTGGTCCGGCACGGCTTTCCCTTGGACCGGCTGGCCGTGATCGACAACGGTTCGACCGACGAGACCCGCAGCTATCTTGAAACGCTCCCGTTGGGGGCGCGCATACTCAACAACGGCAACCTCGGCTGCGGCGTGGCGTGGAACCAGGGCGCGCTGACCTTCCAGGCAGAGTGGACGGTGGTGATGAACAACGACGTGATCGTGTCCGCAGGTTGGCTGGACAACCTGATCCATACGGCGCAGGCGCGCGGCCTGAAGCTGGTGTCGCCGGCCCTGGTCGAGGGCCCGCTCGACTACGATTTCGAAGCATTCGCGACGACGACGGCGCAGCGGACAAAGGACGCGGTCCGGGAAGGAGGGAGGCACGCTGTTTGCATGGCGGTTCACCGGTCGGTCTGGGAGCAAGTCGGCTACTTTCAGCCGGTGCCCAGCCTCTGGGGCTACGAAGACACGCTGTTTTTCAATGAGATCGAGAAGGCCGGCATCCCGACAGCCATCGTCGGGTCTTCCTGGCTGCACCACTTCGGCTCGATCACCCTCTCGGCCCTCAAGCAGGAGCGCGGCCTGTCCCAGCGGCAGGGCCTGAGCGCGCGCGACAGCCACAAGCTGCTCCACCAGTCGACCATCGAACGCAAGTGGAAAAAATTCCTTCGCACACGCGAGCTCCAGCGCTGGCGGGCGCGGGAAATGGCTGAATTCGGCATGACCTTGCACGGCCAGCGCGAGGACGGCCAGTTCAGGTGGCGCTGAGCAGGCACCTCTGCTCCCTCAAAGCAGCACGATGTCGTACTGCTCCTGGCCCATCGCGCTTTCGCTTTGCAGCGAGATCGGCTTGCCGATGAAGTCCGACAGGCCCGCCAGGTGCTGGCTTTCCTCGTCCAGGAACAGCTCGATCACCTTCGGCGAGGCCACGATGCGGATACTCGCGCGGGTCGAACTGGCGCGCCTCGCGCAGGATCTCGCGCAGGATGTCGTAGGCCACGCTGCGCGCGGTCTTGACCGATGCCCTTGCCCTGGCAGGCAGCGCAGGGCTCGCACAGCATGTGGGCCAGCGATTCGCGGGTGCGCTTGCGCGTCATCTCCACCAGGCCCAGCTGCGAGAAGCCGCCCGCCATGGTCTTGACGCGGTCGCGCGCCAGCTGCTTGCGGAACTCCGCCAGCACCGCGTCGCGGTGGTCCTCGCGCCCCATGTCGATGAAGTCGACGATGATGATGCCGCCCAGGTTGCGCAGCCGCAGCTGCCGCGCGATGGCCTGCGCCGCTTCCAGGTTGGTCTTGAAGATGGTGTCGTCGAAATTGCGCGCGCCGACGAAGCCGCCGGTGTTGACGTCGACCGTGGTCAGCGCCTCGGTCTGGTCGACGATGAGGTAGCCGCCGGATTTCAGCTCCACCCGGCGGCCCAGCGCCTTGGCGATCTCCTCGTCGATGGAATAGAGGTCGAAGATCGGCCGCTCGCCCTTGTAGAGCTGCAGCCGCTCGGCGGCCTGCGGGCATGAACTCGCGGCCGAAGGCCTGCAGCAGTGCGTCGAACTGCTCGCGCGAGTCGATGCGGATGGTCTGGGTTTCCTCGCTGACCAGGTCGCGCAGCACCCGCTGCAGCAGGCTCAGGTCCTGGTGCAGCAGCGAGGTCGCCGGCAGGCGAGTGGCAGCCTCGCGCATGCGCGCCCAGGTCTTGCGCAGGTAGGCGATGTCCTCGGCCAGTTCGGCGTCGGTGGCGTCCTCGCCGTTGGTGCGCAGGATGAAGCCGCCGCCCGGCCGCGCCGCTCGACCAGCGGCCTCGATAGGCGGCGCGCGCGCAGTGCGTCGCGCTGGTCGGCGGGGATCTTCTGCGAAACGCCCAGGTGGTCGTCCTGCGGCAGGAACACCAGCAGGCGGCCGGCGATGCTGATCTGCGTGGACAGCCGCGCGCCCTTGGTGCCTATCGGGATCCTTGATCACCTGCACCATCAGCGACTGCCCCTCGAACACCTGCTTTTCGATCGGCACCTGGGGCTGGCTGTTGCGCACGAACCCCGGCGGCTCGCCCTCGGGCTGGCGGTGCCACGACGTCGGCCACGTGCAGGAAGGCCGCGCGCTCCAGGCCGATGTCGATGAAGGCCGACTGCATTCCCGGCAGCACGCGCGCCACCTTGCCGAGGTAGACGTTGCCCACCAGGCCGCGCTCGAGCGTGCGCTCGACATGCAGCTCCTGCACGGCGCCATTCTCGACGACGGCGACGCGCGTCTCTTGAGGCGACCAGTTGATCAGGATGTCCTGCTGCATTTTTCCTGCTGCGTTTTTATGTCTTGAAGCCGAATGCGCGCAAGAGCTGCGCCGTCTCGTGCATCGGCAAGCCCATGATGCCAGAGTAGCTGCCACTGATGTGCGAAATATAAGCCGCCGCCCTGCCCTGCACCGCGTAGGCGCCGGCCTTGCCCAGGGGCTCGCCGCTCTCCACGTAGCTGCGAATCTGGGGCGCCGTGAGTGTGGCGAACGTCACACGCGAATCGCTCAGGGCATGAAGCCGTTTCTTGCCGTGCTGCACGGCCATGGCCGTCAGCACGCGGTGCGTAGCGCCCGAGAGTTCGCGCAGCATGCGCGCCGCATCGCGCCCGTCGTCGCGGCTTGCCGTAGATGACGCGGCCCAGGGCCACGGTGGTGTCGGAGCACAGCACGGGCGCGGGCGGCAGGCCGCGGCGCTTCATGCGCGCCAGCGCAGCGTCCAGCTTGAGAGCGGTGACGCGCTTGACGTAGGGTGCCGGCGCCTCGCCCGGCAGCACCGCCTCGATGGCTTCGGTGTCTTCGCCGTCATCGGGCAGCAGCAACTCGTGCCTGACGCCCAGTTGCTCCAGCAATTGCCGCCGGCGCGGGCTTTGGGAGGCGAGGTAGATGAACTCGTCATGGCGCTTGTCATCCCGGACTTGATCCGGGATCCATGGCGGAGATGGATTGCGGGTCGAGCCCGCAATGACAGCGCTCATTCACGGTGGTACGGATGATTGGCGTTGATCGACCAGGCCCGGTATAGCTGTTCGACCAGAAGCACCCGCACCATGGCGTGCGGCAAGGTCAGGTCGGACAGGCGGATGCGTTCATGCGCGGCGCGCTTGAAGCCGGGGTCGAGCCCATCGGGACCGCCGATGACCAGGGCCACGTCGCCGCCCTGCAGCTGCCAGGCTTTCAGCCGCTGCGCCAGCGCGACGGTGGTCAGGGACGTACCCCGCTCATCGAGGGCGACCACGTGCGCATTCTTTCGGGATGGCGGCCTCGATGCGCTGGCGCTCCGCGGCGTACAAGGTTTCCAGCGTCTTGGAAGCGCGCGGCTCGGTCTTGACGGCCTTCAGTTCCACCCGCAGCTCGGGCGGAAAGCGCTTGGCGTAATCGTCCCAGGCGGTCTGGGCCCAGTCGGGCACCCGCTGGCCCACCGCCACGACGCAGAGTTTCATCCTCTGCGCGGTGGGGCTCTTCTTGGCGGCCGGCTTGCGCGCCGGGCTGCCTTCTTGGCGGGCGCTTTTTTCGCAGGCGCCTTTGCCACCGGTTTTACAGGGGCTCGGGCCGTACCGGCAGTGGCTGCCTTACTTGCCGTACCCGTCCTCTTCGCAGTTGCCTTTGCTGCAGTCTTGCCCGCTGGCGCCGTTCTTCGGTGGCCGCCTTTTTGGCGGGTGCCTTCTTGGCCGCGGGCTTTTCAGGCTGGGGCGTCGCCGGCTTGGGTGCGCCGAACTTCAGGCGAACCGGCTTGTCGCCCCAGATTTCCTCGAGATGATAGTACTGCCGGATGGCCGGCTGCATGATGTGGGCAACAGCGGCCCCGCAATCCACGATGATCCACTCGCCGTTTTCCTCGCCCTCGACGCGCGGCTTGGGAAAACCCGCATCGCGCACCGAGTCGCGCACGCTGGCGGCCAGCGCCTTGGTCTGCCGGTTGGAAGTGCCCGAGGCGACGATCACGCGCTCGAACAGGGGCGACAGATGCTCGGTGTTGAAAACAGTGATGTCCTGCGCTTTCACATCCTCCAGGCCGTCGACGATGGCTCTCTGGAGTTTTTGCGTATCTTTTTTTGCGGCGGCTTCTTGGGTCATCAGGCAGGTTGGTAAAGGTGATGTTAGCTCAATATAACTTGCAACGCCCGGCGGGACCAGATGGGCGATGCCCTGGCCCTGCGCCACGCGCCCGCGCACTTCGGTGGCGCTCTCGGTCATGCTCGGCAGGCGCAGCAGCCGCAATTCAGCCTGGGCCGGCAGGCCCGGCAGGCGGCGAACCCGCATGCGCCTGGGCCGAAGGACGGCCCGCCACGCAGATGATCGCGAGCTGCACGATGGCCTCCCATTCGCGCCAGCGGGTCAGCGAGATCGCCTGGTCTTCACCCATGACCAGGAACAGCTGGGCCTGCGGGATACTCGGCCTTGAGTTCGCGCAAGGTGTCGATGGTGTAGGTCGGCCCGGGACGGCGCAGCTCGCGGTCGTCGATGACGGTTCGCGGCAAGCCGCCGAAGGCAATCTCGGCCAGCGCCAGCCGATGCTCTGGCGCGGTGAGGGACGGCGCCTTGTGCCAGGCCTGGCCGGTGGGGAATATCCGCAACTGGTCCAGCTGCAACTGTTCGACGGCCGCCTGGGCGAGCGCGACATGGGCCACATGCGGCGGATCGAAGGCTCCGCCGAAGACGCCGACGACGCAGTGCAGCGGCTCAAACCCAATCCCTTCGGACCAGAAACTTCTTGTAAAGGTCGTCCTCGGGCGAGCCGGGCTGAGTCTGCTGCTGGTAGGCCCAGCTGGCCAGCGGCGGCATCGACATCAGGATCGATTCGGTGCGCCCGCCGGATTGCAGGCCGAAATGCGTGCCGCGGTCCCACACCAGGTTGAACTCGACGTAGCGGCCGCGCCGGTACAGCTGGAATTCCCGTTCGCGCTCGCCATACGGCGTGTCCTTGCGAGTGTTCAGGATCGGCAGGTAGGCGTCCAGGAAAGCGTCGCCCACCGAACTCATCAGCGCGAAGCTGTTCGTCGAAGCCGCCTTCGGCAAAGTCGTCGAAGAAGATGCCGCCGATGCCGCGTTGTTCGTCGCGATGCTTCAAGTAGAAATAGTCGTCGCACCAGGTCTTGAAGCGCGGGTATTTGTCGGCGCCGAAGGGCTCCAGCGCTTTCTTGCACACGCTGTGGAAATGCACCGCATCCTGCTCGAAGCCGTAGTAAGGCGTCAGGTCCATCCCGCCGCCGAACCAGGACACCGGCTCGCCGCCGTTCAGGGGCGCCGCGGCTGATCATGCGCACGTTCATGTGGACCGTGGGCACGTAAGGGTTGCGCGGGTGGAACACCAGCGAAACGCCCATGGCCTCGAACGGGGCGCCGGCAAGCTCCGGGCGGTTCTGCGTGGCCGAGGGCGGCAGGCGCGGCCCGACCACGTGCGAGAAGCCGCAGCCGGCCCGCTCGAACACCCCGCCTCCTTCCAGGATGGCGGTGATGCCGTCGCCCTGCAGGGGCTCGCCCTTGCCCTTGCTCCACTTGTCCCGGATGAAGCCGGCGCCGTCGACCTGGGCGCAAGCCGTGGTGATGCGACCCTGCAGGTCCAGCAGGTATTCGCGCACCTTGTCGACGTTGGTCATGGCCACCTCAGTTGCGCACGGCCCGGTGTCCGATGTCGCGCCGGTACTGGGCACCATCGAAGCGGATGCCCTGGGCAAGCTCATAGGCGCGCTGCTGCGCCTCTTTCACGCTGCCGGCCAGCGTGGTCACGCACAGCACGCGGCCACCCGAAGTCAGGATGGCCCCATCCTTTTGCACGGTGCCGGCATGGAACACCACGGCGTCGTCGGTCGGCTGCGGCAGGCCCGTGATGGCGTCACCCTTGCGCGGGTTGAGCGGGTAGCCCGCGGCCGCCATCACGACCCCCAGTGCCGGTGCGCCGGTCCCATTCCAGCTCCACCTGGTCGAGCGCGCCCGAGGTGGCAGCCATCATCACGTCGAAAAGGTCGGATTTCAGCCGCATCATGATCGGCTGGGTTTCCGGGTCGCCCATGCGGCAGTTGAATTCGAGCGTCTTCACGGCGCCTTTGGCGTCGATCATCAGCCCGGCGTAAAGGAAGCCGGTGTAGGGGATGCCGTCCTTTTCCATGCCCTTGATGGTGGGCAGGATGATCTCGCGCATGGCCCGGGCATGGACCTGCGGCGTCACGACCGGCGCCGGCGAATAGGCGCCCATGCCGCCGGTGTTGGGCCCCTGGTCGCCGTCCATCAGGCGCTTGTGGTCCTGCGACGGTCGCCAGCGCGGTGACGTTCTTGCCGTCGCACAGCACGATGAAACTGGCTTCCTCGCCCTGCAGGAACTCCTCGATCACCACCCGGGGCGCCGCCTGTCCGTCTTCTCCCGCGACATGGGTGACGCCCAGCTTGTCATCCAGCAGCATGAAATCGATGGCTTCGTGGGCCTCGGCCGCGGTCATGGCCACGACCACGCCCTTGCCTGCCGCCAGGCCATCGGCCTTGACCACGATGGGCGCGCCCTTCCTGTCCACGTAGGCGTGCGCCGCCGCCGGGTCGGTGAAGGCTTCGTACTCGGCCGTCGGGATGCCGTGGCGCTTCATGAAGGCCTTGGAGAAAGCCTTGGAGCTTTCCAGCTGCGCCGCCGCCTGCGTGGGCCCGAACACCCGCAGTCCATGGGCGCGGAAATCGTCGACCACGCCGGCCGCCAGCGGCGCTTCGGGGCCGACCACCGTCAGCACGATCTTTTCCTTCAACGCCCACTGCCGCAGCAGCCGGTATGTCGGTGATGGCGATGTTTTCCAGCCGGCCATCGAGCGCAGTGCCGCCATTGCCCGGGGCGACGTAGACGGCTTGCAGCTTGGGCGATTGCGCCAGCTTCCAGGCCAGCGCGTGTTCCCGGCCGCCGCCGCCGATCACGAGTACTTTCATTGCTGCAGGCCGTCATTGACACTGGTGCCGTCATTCGGAGCATGATCGCTGCGTTGTGGAAGACGTCTTGCACGTCGTCCAGGTCTTCCAGCACGTCGAGCAGCTTCTGCATTTTCGCCGCATCCTCGCCCGTGAGTTCGATCGTGTTCTCGGGGCGCATCGTGACCTCGGCCACTTCGGGTTTCAGGCCCGCGCCTTCCAGCGCGTTCTTCACCGCCTCGAAATCCGCCGGCGCCGTGATGACTTCGATGGCGCCGTCCTCGTCGGCGACCACGTCCTCGGCGCCCGCTTCCAGGGCCACTTCCATGACCTTGTCCTCGCTGGTGCCGGGCGCAAGGATGAGCTGGCCCACCTTCTTGAACTGGAAGGCGACCGAGCCTTCGGTGCCCATGTTGCCGCCGTGTTTGCTGAATGCGTGCCGCACCTCAGCCACGGTGCGCACCTTGTTGTCGGTCATGGTGTCGACAATGATGGCCGCGCCGCCGATGCCGTAGCCCTCGTAGCGGATTTCCTCGTAGCTGCACGCCCTCGAGGTTGCCGGTGGCCTTGTCGATGTTGCGCTTGACGGTGTCGGCCGGCATGTTGGCGGCCTTGGCCTTCTCGACAGCCAGCCGCAGGCGCGGGTTGATGGCGAGGTCGCCGCCGCCCAGGCGGGCCGCGACCATGATTTCACGGATGACCCGGGTCCAGACCTTGCCGCGCTTTTCGTCCTGGCGGCCCTTCCGGTGCTGGATGTTCGCCCATTTACTGTGTCCGGCCACTGGAAAACCCCTCTTCGCTCTTGCGATTGATATATTGCGTTGTCACCATTTTACTTTTCAAGCCATG
Source organism: uncultured beta proteobacterium (assembly GCA_963722025.1). Taxonomy (GTDB): domain Bacteria; phylum Pseudomonadota; class Gammaproteobacteria; order Burkholderiales; family Burkholderiaceae_C; genus Ramlibacter. Next base: position 66,125 of record CAVRNE010000014.1, on the reverse strand, counting down.
GCCGAACCTCTGCTGATCGCGAAGAACGCTCAAACCGAGTGCCACCTGTTGCCGGGCCTGGCCAACCGGCACGGGCTGATCACCGGCGCCACGGGCACCGGCAAGACCGTGACCCTGCAAACCATGGCCGAGAATTTCTCGAAAATCGGGGTGCCGGTCTTCATGGCCGACGTCAAGGGCGACCTGACCGGCATCAGCCAGCCGGGAACCGTTGGCGAGAAGCTGGCCGCGATCTTGAAGGAACGGGGCATCACGCCCTCCGAGCCCCGCGCCTGCCCCGTCACGCTGTGGGACGTGTTCGGCGAGCAAGGCCACCCGGTCCGCGCCACGGTGTCCGACATGGGCCCGCTGCTGCTGGGGCGCATGCTCAACGTCAACGAAACCCAGGCCGGCGTGCTGCAACTGGTGTTCAAGATCGCCGACGACAACGGCCTGCTGCTTCTGGACCTGAAGGACCTGCGGGCCATGCTGCAGTACGTGGGCGACAACGCGAAGGAATTCACCACCGCCTACGGCAACATCAGCGCGGCCAGCGTGGGCGCCATCCAGCGCGGGCTGATGCAGATCGAGGCCCAGGGCGGCGACAAGTTCTTCGGCGAGCCCATGCTCAACATTGCCGACTTCCTGCAGACCGACGCCTCGGGCCAGGGCGTGGTGAATATCCTGGCCGCGGACAAGCTCTTGAACTCGCCGCGGCTGTACGCGACCTTCCTGCTGTGGATGCTGTCCGAGCTCTTCGAGCAGCTGCCCGAGATCGGCGATCCCGAAAAGCCCAAGCTGGTGTTCTTTTTCGACGAAGCCCACCTGCTCTTCAATGAAGCGCCCAAGGTGCTGGTCGAGCGCATCGAGCTGGTGGTGCGGCTGGTGCGGTCCAAGGGCGTGGGCGTTTATTTCGTGACCCAGAACCCGCTGGACATCCCCGACAGCGTGCTGGCCCAGCTGGGCAACCGGGTGCAGCACGCGCTGCGCGCCTTCACGCCGCGCGACCAGAAGGCCGTCAAGGCAACAGCGCAAACCATGCGGCAAAAGCCGGGGCTGGACATCGAAACAGCGATCACCGAGCTGGCCGTCGGCGAGGCGCTGGTCAGCCTGCTGGACGCCAAGGGCCGGCCCAGCGTCACGGAGCGCGCCTTTGTGTTTCCTCCGGGCAGCCAGATCGGCCCGATCACCGCGCCGCAGCGCCAGGCCCTGCTGGCCAACTCCCTGGTCGCGGGCGTGTATGAGAAAACCGTGGACCGCGAATCGGCCCACGAGAAATTGAAGGTGCGCACCGAGCAGGCCCAGGCCGAGGCGGCAGCGGCCAAGCCGGGCGCGCAGGAATCGGGCGGCATGATGGGCGAATTGAGCGACATCCTGTTCGGCTCCACCGGGCCTCGCGGCGGCCGCCGTGAGGGCCTGGCGGAAAGCATGGCCAAGTCCGCGGTCCGCACCATGGGCAGCACGGTGGGCCGCGAAATCATCCGCGGCGTGCTGGGAAGCATCATGGGAAGCAAACGGCGCTGAACGGCCCTGCACGGCCTGCACGGGTGTACATTGCCTTTTATGTCCATCGAAGCACCTCGCCACATTCGACTGACTTCGCACGCCGGGGGCTACGGCGCACTGCCCATCCAATGGGGCGCGCCCACGGCCGCGGAGCGCGGGCCCATCGTCGGCACCACCACCCAGCGCAGCCACCGCAATGTGATCGGCACCCACAGCGGTTCCTACAGCGTCTATCGGGCGCTGGCGGTGGCGTCGGGCGCGCTCTCGCGCCAGCACAAGGCCGATCTCACCAACACCTCGCCCACCGATGTGATCGGTCCGTATCCGCAATGGGGCGAGCCCGGCAGGATCGTGAGCCTGGATCCCTGGGGCGCGCTGGTGGCGGACGTGTTTTCGACCGAGCTGGCGGCCGGCTACGACATCCGGCCCACCATCGCCGTCACCAAAGCCCATGTGATCCTGCCCGAGGTCATCGAAGGCCTGCAGAAAGGCCGGCTCAAGGCCGATGGCAAGGTGCTCACGGCCGGTGGCGCGGCCATGGTCACCAAGGCGGCGATCGAGCCGGTGTGGTGGCTGCCCGGCGTGGCCAGGCGCTTCGGCTGCTCCGAGGCCGATCTGCGCCGCGTGCTGTTCGAGGAAACCGGCGGCATGTACCCGGAACTCGTGACCCGCAGCGACCTGGAAGTATTCCTGCCGCCCATCGGCGGGCAGACCGTCTACATCTTCGGCAACCCGCGCGACCTGGCCAACCCGCAGGTCGAGCTCACGGCACGCGTGCATGACGAGTGCAACGGCTCCGACGTATTCGGCTCCGACATCTGCACCTGCCGCCCCTACCTCACCCACGCCATCGAGGAATGCATCCAGGGCTCGCAACGGGGCGGCGTGGGCCTGGTCGCGTATTCGCGCAAGGAAGGCCGGGCGCTCGGCGAGGTGACCAAGTTCCTGGTTTACAACGCCCGCAAGCGCCAGGTGGGCGGCGACACCGCCGATCAGTACTTCGCCCGCACCGAATGCGTGGCCGGTGTGCAGGACATGCGCTTCCAGGAACTGATGCCCGACGTGCTGCACTGGCTGGGCATCAGGAAGATCCACCGCCTGGTGTCCATGAGCAACATGAAGTACGACGCCATCAGCGGCTCGGGCATCGAGATCGGCGAACGCGTCAACATCCCCGACGAGCTCATTCCCGCCGACGCGCGAGTCGAGATGGACGCCAAGGTCGCGGCGGGCTACTTCACGTCCGGCACGGTGCCCGACGCCGAGGAGCTCAAGAAGGCCAAGGGCCGGGAGTTGTAGGCATGGCCAGCACGCATCTGGGTTCGCATCAAACCGAGGCCGAAGAGGCCGCGTCCATCCTGCGCACGACCCCCGCCATTCGCGAGCGTGCCAAGCAGTTGCTGTCGCGCGCCCGCCATGGCGAATCGCCCTGGTTCGTGGTGGACGAGGCCTTCATGGAAACCGCCGCCAATGAAGTGGTCGCGGCCACCCGCAAGCGCTATCCCAAGCTGCATATCCCGGTACACAGCCGCTGGCGCCATTTCGAGGCCGGTGGCGTCAACCGCAAGGCCGAGCTCGACCGGCTGCTCGAAGGCCTGCCGCTGATATTGCGTGGCCACGCGATGATCGACCTGACGGTGGTGAGCGTGCTCCTCGATGCCGGCGCGGGACCCGACTGGAAATACGTCGAGCCCGCCACCGGCCAGACGTTCACCCGCTCCGAGGGCTTGGCCGTGGCGAGCTTCCATGCCTTCACCGCCGGCTTGTTTTCCAGCGACAGGAACAAGCCCTGCCAGGCGGATTCCGCGGGCCTGCGCGGCCTGGTCACCGATCACCTGGCCTCGGCGTTTCAGGTCAGTGAGCACAACCCGCTGGTCGGCATTGAAGAGCGCGCCGTCCTGCTGCGCCGGCTGGGCGAGGTGATGTCCGAGCAGCCCGAGGTGTTCGGCGAGGACGGGCGGCCCGGCGGCCTGCTGGACATGATCATCAGCCCCCTGGGCCCGGATGTTCCCCACACGGCGGACGTGACGGCCCATGACATCCTGTCGCAGCTCCTGATCAGCCTGTCGGACATCTGGCCCGCGAGCAACAGGATCGCGACCGTTGCCGCTCGGCGATTGCTGGCGCCATTCCGCCGTGCGCGGCGAAGGCCTGACCGATGGCTGGATGCCCTTCCACAAGCTTTCGCAGTGGATGACGTATTCCCTGCTGGAACCGTTCGAATGGAGCGGCGTCCAGGTGCGCGGCCTCGAAGCCCTGACGGGACTGCCCGAGTACCGCAACGGCGGCCTGTTGATCGACAGCGGCCTGCTGGTCCTGCGCGACGAGGCGGCCGCCGAGCAAATCTGGCAGCCCGGCGACGAGATCATCGTGGAATGGCGCGCCATGACCGTGGCGCTGCTGGACGAGGTGGCGCATGCCGTTCGCCAGCAGTTACGATTGAGTGAATCCCAATTGCCGCTGGCCTGCGTACTGGAAGGTGGCACCTGGGCCGCCGGCCGCGAACTGGCCCAGCGCCTTCGCGGCGGCTTGCCGCCGCTGAAGGTGGCGAGCGACGGAACGGTATTTTGAACATGACTTGTCATTGCGGGCTCGACCCGCAATCCATCGCGACGCGGATGACCCGAACCGGAAAACAGAGCAATGAGCAACGTCCACCTGATCGACCATCCGCTGGTGCAGCACAAGCTGACCCTGATGCGCAAGAAGGAGGCCAGCACCAACAGCTTCCGGCGGCTGCTCAACGAGCTGTCGATGCTGATGGCCTATGAGGTCACGCGCGACATGGCGATGCAGGAAGTCGAGATCGAAACCCCCCTGGAAAAAACCAAGGCCAGGGTCATCGACGGCAAGAAGCTGGTGTTTGTCTCCATCCTTCGCGCCGGCGGCGGCATCCTGGACGGCATGCTCAGCGTCGTGCCCGGCGCCCGCGTCGGCCACATCGGCCTTTACCGCGACCCCAAGACGCTGACGGCAGTCGAGTACTACTTCAAGATGCCGCAGGACATGCACGAGCGCGACGTGGTCGTCGTGGACCCGATGCTGGCCACCGGCAACTCCGCCATCGCCGCCGTGGAGCGGCTGAAGGAACTGCGTCCCAAGTCGATCAAGTTCGTTTGCCTCCTGACCTGCCCGGAAGGCGTCGCGGCGCTGCAAAGCGCCCACCCCGATGTGCCGATCTACACGGCCGCCATCGACCGCGAGCTCAACGACCACGGCTACATCCTGCCGGGCCTGGGCGATGCCGGCGACCGCATCTTCGGCACCAAATAGCCCAATGATGAGTATTTTTCTGGCGCGGCCGCTGGCCGCGATCCTCTTCCTCGGCCTGTCGATTCCTGCAGGCGCCGCTCCCTTCACTCCCGCCAGCGACAGCGAGGTGGTCGAACGCCTGCCCAGTGGCAGCAACGATCCGTCGGTGCGCCGCGTCGATTCGCTGCGCAAGCAACTGGCGGCGCAACCCAACGACACTCAGCTGCGCCTGGAGATTGCCAGGCGCTACTTCGACCTGGCCATGGCGCAGGGAGACCCGCGCTATGTGGGCTACGCCTCCGCGGCTATCGCGCCGCTGGCGCAGTCGGCCGCGGGGAATGCCGGCTATTGGACGGTGCGCGGGCTGATCCAGCAATACAGCCACGACTTCGCGGGCGCGCTGCAAAGCCTGGCCAAGGCCAGGGAGCTGGACCCCGAAGCAGCGGCCGAACCCACCGCATGGCGTTCGGCCATCCACATGGTGCAGGCCGACTACGACGCGGCGTTGTCGGAATGCACGCGACTGGTCCCGCTGGCGCATCCGTTGCACGCCCAAGGATGCACCGCCTATGTCCAGGCCAGCACCGGGCAACTGGCGCCCGCGTACGAGGCTTTGAAAAGGTCGCTGGCCGCCGCCGGCGCCGCAAGCGCCCGAACTCGCGCTCTGGGTGCGCACGCGGCTGGCCGAGATGGCTGTGCGCCTGCAGCGCTGGCCCGAAGCCGAGGCGCATTTCAAGGAAGCGCTGCAACTGGGCGTCACCGACCAGTTCCTGCTCGGCGCCTACGCCGACTTCCTGCTGCAGCAAAAGCGCCCCGCCGAAGTGCTGACGCTGCTGGCCGGCTGGGAACGCTCCGACATCCTGCTGCTGCGCCTGGCCATGGCCGGGCGGGCGCTGAACGATCCGCGCGCCGCAGGCTGGGCCGCGCAGCTGCGTGACCGCTTCACGGCGGCGGCGCAGCGTGGCGACCGGTTGCACGAGCAGGAGGCCGCGCGCTTCGAACTCGATATCGAGGGCAACCCGGCCAAGGCGCTCGACCTGGCCTCGCGCAACTACAAGGCCCAGAAGGAGCCGCGCGACGCCGAAATCCTGATGCGTGCCGCCGTGGCGGCCAAACAAGCCAAGGCCGCGCAGCCGGCGTTGGACTGGCTTCGCACCAACAAGTACGAAGACCCGGCGCTCGCGTCCCTGGCCGAACAGCTGGCCGCGCAGGGAGCCAAGCGATGATGCGCTGGTTTGCCATCCTCGCGGCGCTGTTGCTGCACACCGCGGCCTGGGCCCACAAGCCCAGCGACAGCTACCTGACCCTGCGCGCTTCCGCCGACAGCTCCGACATCGCCGTGCGCTGGGACATCGCCCTGCGCGACCTCGACTACGTGCTGCAACTCGACCGCGACGGCAACGGCGAACTGACCTGGGGCGAAGTGCGCCAGCGCAGCGACGACATCACCCGCTATGCGGCGAGCCATCTGGAGCTTTCATCGGGCGAGAAGAGCTGCCCGGTGGCAATCGGCCGGCCCGCTGATGCTGGACAAGCACAGCGACGGCACCTACGCCGTGCTCACGCTCACGGCACGCTGCGACAGCCTGCTGGGAAACCTCAAGGCCCGCTATTCGTTGCTGTTCGATGTCGACCCTTCGCACCGCGGCCTGGTGCAATGGGTCGCGCCCGGCGGCGAGGCCGCCCAGGCCCTGGTGTTCGGCACCGATTCGGCCGAACAGAAGCTGGCCCTGCAGGCACCCAGCGCCTGGCAAACGCTGCGGCAGTACATCGTCGAAGGCGTCTGGCACATCTGGATCGGCTTCGACCACATCCTGTTCCTGCTGTCCCTGCTGCTGCCCTCGGTGCTGGTGCGGCGGGAAGGCGGCTGGCAACCGGTGAGCAACCGGCGCGGCGCCGCCATCGAGGTGTTCAAGGTGGTGACGGCCTTCACCCTGGCGCACTCCGTCACGCTGAGCCTGGCGGCTCTGGGGGTCGTCACCCTGCCCTCGCGCCTGGTCGAGTCGGTGATCGCGGCATCGGTGGTGCTGGCGGCGCTGAACAACCTGCGCGGCACCATCGAGCGCAGGCGCTGGGTGCTGGCCTTCGTGTTCGGCCTGATCCACGGCTTCGGCTTCGCCTCGGTGCTGGCCGATCTGGGCCTGCCGCAAGGCGCCCTGGTGCTGGCGCTGGTGGGCTTCAACGTCGGCGTGGAGCTCGGCCAACTCGCCATCGTGGCGGCCTTCCTGCCGCTGGCATTCAGCTTGCGTGGAACCCGGTTCTACCGGGTAGGCGTGCTCACCGGCGGCTCGCATCCTGGTCGCCCTGATCGCCTCCTGGTGGTTCATCCAGCGTGCCTTCGATCTATCCTAGGGACTGTTCATTGCGGGCTTGACCCGCAATCCATGTAGCCTGTACAAGCTACATCACCGGAGGCCCCCATGCTAGACCTTCTGATCACCAACGCCTCGTTGCCCGACGGCCGCACAGGCATGTCGGTCGCCGTCCAAGACGGCCGCATCACCGAAGTCACCGCCGGCCTTTCGGCGCCAGCGACGGAAACCATCGACGCCAGCGGCTACCTGCTCACCCCGCCCTTTTGCGACCCGCACTTCCACATGGACGCCGACGCTCAGCTACGGCCTGCCGCGCGTCAACGAAAGCGGAACGCTGCTGGAAGGCATCGCCGTGTGGGGCGAGCTCAAGCCCACGCTCAAAGCCGAAGCCATCATCGAACGCGCCCTCACCTACTGCGACTGGGCCGTCGCCAAGGGCCTGCTGGCCATCCGCAGCCACGTGGACACCAGCGACCCCAGCCTGCTGCCGTGGACGCACTGCTGGAGGTGAAGAAGCGAGTCGCGCCCTACATCGACCTGCAGCTGGTCGCCTTTCCGCAGGACGGCGTGCTGCGCACGCAAGGCGGCGTCGACAACCTCAAGCGCGCGCTGGACAAGGGCGTGGACATCGTCGGCGGCATCCCGCACTTCGAGCGCACCATGGCCGAGGGCGCGGCCAGCGTCAAGCTGCTGTGCGAGATCGCGGCCGAGCGCGGCAAGCTGGTGGACATGCACTGCGACGAGACCGACGACCCCATGTCGCGCCACATCGAAACGCTGGCTTTCGAGGCGCAGCGCCTGGGCCTGCAGGGCCGCGTCAACGGCAGCCACTGCACCTCCATGCACAGCATGGACAACTACTACGTGAGCAAGCTGCTGCCGCTGATCGCCGAGAGCGGCGTGAGCATCGTCGCCAACCCGCTGATCAACATCACGCTGCAAGGAAGGCACGACACCTACCCCAAGCGAAGAGGCATGACCCGCGTGCCCGAGCTCATGGCCGCCGGCGTCAACGTCGCCTTCGGCCACGACTGTGTGATGGACCCCTGGTACGGCATGGGCTCAGGCGACATGCTGGAGGTGGCGCACATGGGGCTGCACGTGGCGCAGATGACGAGCCAGAAGGGAGTCAGGGCCTGCTTCGACGCGGTGACGACGAATGCGGCGAAGGTGATGCACCTGGAGGGATATGGGATCGAGGCGGGGTGCGATGCGAGTTTTGTGCTGCTGCAGGCGCGGGACACGATCGAGGCGATTCGGTTGCGAGCGAATCGGCTGAAGGTGTGGCGCAAGGGGAAGGTGCTGGCCGAGAGCAACCCTGCCACGAGCGAGTTGCGCTTGCCGGGGCGCGAGGGCGCGACCTCCTTCACACGGGGCGGATAGTGTTCATCGGTCACTTTGGATTGGGTTTCGCAGCGAAGCGGGTCGCCCCGCGCGTCTCGCTCGGCACCGCGTTTCTCGCAGCACAGTTTCTCGATCTTCTCTGGCCTGCCTTCCTGCTGCTGGGCATGGAGTCCGTTCGAATCGCCCCCGGCGCTACCGCCGTGACGCCGCTTATCTTCGATCACTACCCCATTTCGCACAGCCTGGTGGCGGCCCTGTGTTGGGGCGTGGCGCTGGGCGCCGTCTATGCGCTGACCACCAGGAACACGCGCGGCGCATTCGTCGTTGCGGCCCTGGTGGTGAGCCACTGGCTGCTCGACGCCATCGTGCACGTGCCCGACCTGCCGCTGTCGCCCGGCGGGGGCACGATGATGGGGTTGGGCCTGTGGCAATCCAGGGCCGCGACGATGGCCGTGGAGGTGCCGATCTTCGCCTTGGGTGTGTGGCTGTATGTCAGATCGACACGCGCGAAGGACAAGGTGGGCGCCTATGGGCTCGTCGGCCTTGTCGGCTTCCTCGCGCTCATCTACGTCGGCAACCTTTTCGGGGACCCGCCACCCAGCGTCACCGCCATCGCCTGGGTCGGGCAAGCGCAGTGGCTGCTGGTGGCATGGGCGTACTGGGTGGACGCGCATCGCGATGCGCAATGTGAAATAGGCTGAGCCTACGCCTTGCGCACCGCCTCCGCGCTGAAACCAGCCTCAGCCCAGCCACTTGCGCTGCCCCGTGTGAGCTTGAAAGAAGGCGCGACGCGGACCTCCGCCAGCACCTCGCCAGCCGCATCCAGCGCCCTCAGCATCGCGGACGGATTCTCTTCGTCGGGCTCGATGTCGAGCGAAATGCTGATGCGCTCCGTGTTGTGGGTGATGTCAATGCTCTGGTGCAGCGTCGCATGCAACTGCTGCTCATGCCTTCGCACAAACTCCGCCGCTGTCTTCACCAGCGTGTTGAAAGCCGCTGAATCCAGCGGCTTGGGGTTCTTCTTGTCGCGTCCCATCGTCCACGGCCCCACCAGCGCCGGCTCCACCTGGCCGTCGGGCGTCATGGCCACGGCCCAGCCGTCGTCGTCTTCGTTCTTGATGACCCGCGCTGTCCAGCCGTTGCCCTGCCACAGCCGCGGTTCGCGGGCTTCTTCGTCGAGTTGGTTTTCTGCTTGCATCCCCGTATTTGAACTCAAGCAGGAAGTCCTACGGCGGCGAAGACGACCTGGGCAAGACGGAAAGCCCCAGCCTACCTAGAATCTCCAGTTTGCCCGTGCATGGCCAGCCACCCCACAAGGGAGGCTGGCCTCACCTCATCCTCATCCCACATGTCGCTCTACCGCCTGATGGGCCAATTCCTGCGTCGCCACAGAGCGGCCTACGCGGTTTCCGCGGTCATGCTGCTTGGCATTGCGCTGCTGATCGTCTGGATCCCCCGGCAGATAGGCGCCCTCGTGGATGGGCTTGTGGCGCATCGGTTGTCCGGCGTGTCGCTGTTGCGGGAGCTCGCCCTCCTGGTCGCCGCCGGCATCGTGGTGTACTTCCTGCGCGTCGGCTGGCGGCTGAAGCTCTACGCTGCCGCCTACCGGCTGGGCGTGGAATTGCGCGACCGCCTCTATACGCGGCTGGCGCTGCAAGGGCCCCACTTCTACCAGGGCCAGCGCACCGGCAATCTGATGGCGCTGGCCACCAACGACATCGACGCGGTCGAGATGGCCGCCGGCGAGGCGATGCTGGCCGGCTTCGACGGCACACTGACGCTGGTGCTCGTGGTGGCGATGATGTCCCTGGGCGTGGACTGGCGGCTGGCGTCGCTCGCCCTGCTCCCTTTTCCCTTCATGGCACTCAGCTTCTGGTGGATCTCGCGCCACGTGCACGACGCTTCGCGCCTGTCGCTGGAACGCTTCGGCGCGCTCAACGATCACGTGCAGGAGTCGCTTTCGGGCGTGCGCACGATCCGTGCCTTGGGCCTGCAAGCGCAGAGCGAGGCGCAGTTCTCCGCGCTTGGCCACGGGCGTCTCCCAGGCCAGCTTCGACGCCTACCGCTGGGAAGCCACTTATGAGCCGGCGGTCGGGTTCACGCTCGCGGCCGCAACCGTCATCACGCTCGGCTATGGCGGCTGGCTGGTCTGGCAAGACCAGTTGACCGTGGGACAGCTGACCAGCTTCAGCCTCTATCTGGGCCAGTTGATCTGGCCCATGTTCGCCGCCGGCTGGATCTTGTCGCTGCTCGAGCGAGGCAAGGCGGCGTGGGGACGGTTGCAGCCGATACTCGACGCGCCCTTGAGCGTGGATGACCATGGCACGGTGCCCCAGGTCACGCCCGGCCCCATCGCAGTGCAAGGCGTGTGTTTCAGCTACCCCGGCCAGCCCCGGCCCGCGCTCCATGGTGTGTCATTTCGCCTGGAGCCGGGCCTCACGCTCGGTTTGGTCGGGCCGACCGGCGCGGGCAAATCGACGCTGCTGAGGCTTTTGCTGCGACACCATGCGCCGGCCGCCGGCACGCTGAGATGGAACGGGCTCGACCTGCAGGATTACACCTTGGACGCCTTGCGCGGCGCCATCGCCTGGGTGCCGCAGGAGCCGTTCCTGTTTTCCGCGAGCGTGGCCGAGAACATCGCCCTGGCGCGTCCGCAGGCGAGCCGTGAGCAGGTGGAGCAAGCTGCCAGGCTGGCAGCGGTGCACGAGGACATCCTGCATCTGCCGCAGGGCTACGACACTCCGGTAGGCGAGCGTGGCGTCACCCTGTCCGGCGGCCAGCGGCAACGCGTCGCGATCGCCCGTGCGCTTCTGGTTGACGCGCCGCTGCTCATGCTGGACGACGCGCTGTCAGCGGTGGATACGGAGACCGAAGGGCGGATCCTGGCCCATCTGCGCCAAGCCAGAGTCGGCCGAACGGTGATCATCGTCAGTCACCGCCTGAGCGCGGTGGCCGATGCGGACCACACGGTGGTGCTGCATGGTGGCCACGTCGTGGAAGAAGGCACGCCCGCCGCATTGGTGGCGGGCAACGGCTGGTATGCGCGCCAGTGGCGCTACCAGCAACTCCAGGCGAGCCTCGATGCCAGCTGAATCCATCACCGCGCCCGTTGCCGGCGCCAAGGCCATCCCGCGCAGCGATCTCTTCGGCGACGCGGCCGCCCTGCTTGTGCGCGCGGCCGCACCGGAGCGCCATCACCTGATCTGGGGTATTGCCTGGCTGGTCCTCGCCGCCGGGCTGGAGGCCCTGGGCCCGCTCATCGGCAAATTCCTGATCGACAACTACCTGCTGCCTCGCAACGCCCGCATCCCCGAGATCGCGGGGCTGCTGCTCGGCGCGCTGGTCGCGGGCACGCTGGCGAGCTGGCTGCGTTACCGGCAACTGGTGCGGCTGGCGGGCCTGGCGATGCGATCCGTCCAGCGGATTCGCGAGGGCGTGTACGGCCACGTGCTGCGACTGCCGATGAGCTTCTTCGACCGCGCCATCATCGGCCAGCTCGTCAGCCGCGTGACCAACGACACCGAAGCCGTGAAGACGCTTTATGTGCAGGTGCTGTTCGTCATGCTCGACAGCCTCATCGTTCTGTGCGGCGTCGTCGCCGTCATGCTGTGGCTGGATTGGCGGCTGATGCTGATCGTCGCGACGCTGGCGCCCGCGGTGGCGTTGATCGTCACCATGTACCAGCGCTTTTCCGGGCCGGCGGTGAGACGCACGCGTGAACTGCGCAGCGACATCAATGCCCAGATGGCGGAATCCATCAACGGCATGGCCGTGCTTCAGGCGAGCAATGCGGCAGCGCGTTTCACCGAGCGCTTCGCCGCCCTCAACGAGGGGCACTACCAGTCGCGCCAGAGCGAGCTGCGCGCCAACGCCTGGCTGTTGCGCCCGGTGCTGGACCTGCTCAACGTGACGCTGCTGGCCGTGATCATCGGCGTCATGGGAACGCGCGGCAACGGCGGCGCCATGAGCGCCCTGGAGGTGGGCGTGCTGTACGCCTTCATCAACTACATCTCGCGCGTGGTGGAACCCCTGATCCAGATCACCATGCAGTTTTCGCAGCTGCAGCAGGCTGTGGTCGGCGCGGCGCGGGTTCATGCCCTGCTGAAGGAGGCCGAAACGCAGGTTGCGGCCGACCTCGGCCGGGTGACCGAAGGGGCGATTTCCATCGACCGGCTGGATTTCGCCTACCAGCCGGGCCGCACCGTCCTGCACGACCTGAATCTGCAGATCGCGCCCGGCAGCTTCCACGGCATCGTGGGCCATACCGGCAGCGGCAAGAGCACCCTGCTTTCGCTGCTGTTGCGCTTCTATCCCGCGCCGGCGGGCAGCGTTCGCATCGACGGCACCCCGGTAGAGGCGATCGGCGAGGACCATTTCCGCGCGAGCGTGGGCCTGGTGCCGCAGGAGCCCTTCCTGCTGGCCGCGTCCGCGCGCGAAAACATCGCCATGGGCCGCGAGCTGACCGATGCGCAGATCGAGGCGGCCGCCCGCGCGGCCCACGCGCACGACTTCATCGCCGCGCTGGAGCGGGGCTATGACACGCCCTTGGGCGAAGGCGGCGCGCGCCTGTCCGTGGGCCAGAAGCAGTTGCTGGCGATTGCGCGAGCCCTGGCGGGCGAACCGCGCATCCTGTTCCTGGACGAGGCCACATCGCACATCGACTCGGAGACCGAGCAGATCGTGCAGCGGGCGCTGACGGCCCTGCGAGGCCAGGTCACCATCGTGGCCATCGCGCACCGGCTGTCGACCGTGCGCGACGCCGATCGCATCGTAGTGCTCAACCACGGCCGCATCGCCGAACTGGGTACGCACGGCGAGCTGATGGCCATAGCCAACGGCCTGTACCAGAGGCTCTACCTGTTGCAGCAGCTCGAAGAAGAAGGCGCCGAGGTCGAGGCCTGAGTGTCCCTCACCCTTTGCGGGTAGACGGCTTGCCCGCGGGGCCGTCCAACCCGGCTCGCAGCAGCGCCTGCGCAGCCCACTGCAGCGTAGCCAGGGCCTCGTCGTCCGAAAGCTTGCAGACGTCTTTCATGACGACGAGTGCCTCCACCCCCAAAGTCAGCGCCAATGCCGAGCGCAGGCGCCGCCATTGCGCGGGCCGCAACTGCCGGCGCACCGGCTCGAGAGCCTCGTCGAGCCATCGAGTGCGCCTGCCCTCCCTGACGGCGGTGGGGGCTTCACCTCGCCGGCGACTCTCCAGCCATGTGTCGAGGTACACGCGCAAGGCGGTACGCAGCGCGACCTCCTCGGCCACGACGACATCGTTGAAAGTCGCCAGAAGTCCATGCAGCCTGTCCTGCGGCTCACCGCCCTCGAGATTCGCCAGCCAGTGCTCCACAGGCTCGGTTGCGGGGTTGACCTGGGCGACCTCCACCAGCATGGCTTCCTGGGTTGGAAAGTAGCGGTACGCCGTCGCGCGCGAGACTTTGGCCAGCTCTGCAGCTTGCGCGACAGTAGGCTGCGCTCCCTCCCTGAGCAACTGGGTCGCCGCCGCAACCACCGCCGCGCGTGTACGCTCTTTCTGATTGGCACGCGGATCGGCCGGCGGCGCGGCCTCGGCGTCCTTACGATACTTGAGTCTCGTCATGGGTTGCAAGTCTAACATGACGTGTTATGATACTCGCGTCTCACGAAGGAACTTGAATCCAATTTCTCTGAAAGGAGCATCGCCATGTCACTGACCCCCGCTGAGGTCGACCGCCTGGTTGACACCCACTTCATGTTCGAGGCCACGGACGACGTAGAGGGCGTCCTGGCCAGCCTGGCACCAGGCGCCGAGCACCATGTGGTCCCGTCGCCGTTCGGCATCGTCCGCGACAGCGGCCGGATTCGGGAGTTCTACGCCACGATGTTCGGCGACCTCAAAGGCGAGAGCGTCACCCCGGTACGCCGCCTCTATGGCGACGGCTTCGCGGTGGACGAGGCGATCTGGAACGGCCAGATCGAAGACGGGCGCCTGTTCGGCTGCGATGGCAAGAAAGGACCCGTCAGCTTCCGCCTGCTGCATGTGTTCGAGTTCGACGGCGACAAGATCAGCCGCGAGAACGTATGGTGCGATCTGTCGCCATCCAGCAGCAGCTGGGCGCGAAGGTGTCATGATGAACTCCCGCACACGAACGGCGCATCTCGCACAAGCTGCTTTGCTCGTAATCCTCGCCTGGGCCGCGCTACCGGGTATGGCGATCGCAGCCGGCAAGGCCGACGAGATCAAGCGAGGCCGCTATCTGGTCGAAACGGCCGGCTGCAACGATTGCCACACGCCCGGGTACGCGCAAAACAATGGCAAGGTCGACGAGAAGCTCTGGCTGACCGGCGACACACTGGGATGGGCAGGCCCCTGGGGCACCACCTATGCTACGAACCTCAGGCTTCTCATCGCAGGGATGACTCAGAAGCAGTGGCTCACCCATGCGCGAACGATGGAGCCGCGCCCTCCCATGCCGTGGTTCAATGTGCGTGCCATGACGGACAGCGATCTCAAAGCCATCTACGCCTACACCCGGTCACTCGGGCCCGGCGGTGCGCCGGCGCCTGCATACTTGCCTCCCGGCCAGAAAGCGCCGGGGCCGGTGGTGCGCTTTCCCGAGTGAGTTGCGGCGCCCTGCCCCTCGCATAAACTGGGGGATTCACCAAGGAATATCAAACATGGGCGCGCAGTGGAAAGCAAAGGGCAAGGCACAGGCCGCGGATGCCAGGGGCAAGCTGTTCGGTCGATTGGCCAAGGACATCATGGTGGCGGCGCGCAGCGGGGCCGATCCGGCGACCAATTCGCGGCTGCGGCTGGTCGTGGAGCAGGCGCGCAAGGCCTCCATGCCCAAGGACACCCTGGAGCGCGCCATCAAGAAAGGCGCCGGCCTCACGGGCGAGGTGGTTCATTTCGAGCATGTGATCTACGAAGGTTTTGCGCCGCACCGCGTGCCGCTGATGGTCGAATGCCTCACCGACAACGTGAACCGCACCGCACCTGAAATGCGCGTGCTGTTTCGCAAGGGGCAACTCGGCACCTCCGGCTCGGTGGCTTGGGACTTCGACCATGTGGGCATGATCGAAGCCGAGCCCGCAGCCGCCGGCGCCGACCCTGAACTGGCCGCCATCGAAGCGGGCGCCCAGGACTTCGAGCCGGGTGAAGAAGACGGCGTCACCCTCTTCCTGACCGATCCCACCGATGTCGATCTGGTGAGCCGCGCGCTGCCGGCCCAGGGCTTCACCGTCCTGTCCGCGAAGCTGGGCTACAAGGCCAAGAACCCCATAGACCCCGCGAGCCTGGGCGCCGCGGAACTGGAAGAAGTCGAAGCCTTCCTGGCCGCCATCGACGCGCACGACGACGTGCAGAACGTATTCGTCGGCCTGGCGGGCTAGGAGCTTGGGCGGCAGAAGGCCTCACCGGTACTCCGATGGCTTGTCATTCCGGACTTGATCCGGCATCCACCGGGGCGCGCAGACGAAGCGGCCAGATCCAAACCAAGGCACGCGGCAAAGTCGTGTCGGGCAGGCCGCGGCGCATCGCATCGACGGCTGATGCGCCGCGACCTGCCCGGACACGGTTGCAGAGACGGTTGGCGCTCCGTACCATGTTGGCTCGCGGCAGGCGGTACCCGGCGGGGGCTATTTCTGTGGCGGCTGCGATGCTCGGCCTGGGGGCGGGCGCGCTTGCGCGCTTCGTGAACTGACTCGTCGCAGCCTGTTTGAACGGAGCGCGCCTCAAAGCGCGCAGTGAGTTGCTGCGACGCCGACCCCAGGCCGAGCATCGCAGCGGAGTCGGAGCGAAGCGGAGACCGCCGCAGTATGAGCCCCCGCCGGGTACCGCCTGCCGCGACGCGAGGATGACCGAACGCAGCCCCCGCGCAACCTCCGCGACTCAGCGGCTTCGAATGCCCCCCAGGTGCATTCCGCTGTCCAGCAGCATCAGCTCACCCGTGACCGTCTTGGCGCCATCCACCAGCCAGACGATGGCTTCGGCCACGTCCTCGGGCGTGCATGCGCGGCCAAGAGGCACGCCCGCCTCGTAGGCCTGCCGCGTCGCCTCGTAGGCTTCCTGCCCCACGCCCTGCACGAACCAGCGTGAGGTGATGAGACCCGGGCACACCGCGTTGACCCGGACCGCCGGCGCCAGCGATCGGGCCAGGTGCAGCGTCAAGGCGTTGATGGCGCCCTTGGAAGCGATGTAGGGGATGGATGAACCGACACCGAGCGCCCCGGCGACCGATGAGACATTGACGATGCAGCCTTGGGCAACTTTCAGCTGGGGCAGGCAGGCCCGCACCATCTGGAAAGTGCCCAGGGTGTTCACACCCAGGATGCGATTGAACACGTCGGCATCCAGGGCATCCCACTGCGCTGCCTCGCCGAACACCGAGATGCCCGCGTTGTTGACCAGTGCGTCGATGCGGCCCCAGCGAGCCACTGCGCCCTGCGCCATTGCCCGGCAATCGGCGTCCTGCGCAACGTCGCCGCGCAGCACCAACACGTCGGCGCCCGCCTCGCGGCAAGCGGCAGCGCTGTGATCGGCTTCCTGCGCGCTGCGCGAGTAGTTGATCAGCAGGTCGTAGCCCCGCTGCGCCAGCATCAGGGCTGCGGCAGCGCCCACGCCCGTGCCCGAGCCGGTGACCAGGGCGACTTTTCTCTGCGTCATTTCTTGGCTCCAGTGGTTTCCATCAACTTCACCAACGCCCACAACACACGGTTCGCCGGCGTCGCAATGCCCAACGCCTCACCGCGCCGAACGATCAGCCCATTCAGATAGTCGATCTCGGTGCGCTTGCCCCGCGCCAGGTCCTGGGCAGTGGATGCATATTGGCTGGGCATGCTGGCGGCGAGCTTGTCCACGGCGGACTGCACGTCGGCGGGCACGGCAACGCCTTCGGCCTTGGCCACAGCCAGGCATTCGGCGACCACGTCGCGCATCACGTCCCTCACGCCCTCACCGGCCACCGTCTTGCCATACGGCAGCTGGGTGATGGCCGACACCGCGTTGTAAGCGCAATTCAGGATCAGTTTGGCCCACAGGGCGCCACGCACGTTGCCGGAGATCTCGGTGGGGACTCCTGCGGCGATCAGCGCCTGGGCCGCCGCCTTGCTCGCACTGGAAGGCTCGATCACCAGCTCACCGCGGCCGTGGTGCTTGACATGACCGGGGCCGGCCATCTCCGTGGCGACGTACACCACCGCAGCCGCCACCTCGTGCTTGGGAAGCACGGCGCGCAGGCGGTCGGCGTTGTCCACGCCGTTCTGCATGGTGAGCACCAGCGCATCGGTCGCCAGGTGCGGCAGCATTTGAGCGCCGGCGGACTCGGTGTCGATGGATTTGACGCAGAACAGGACCAGCTTCGCGCCCGCATCGCGCTTGCGTCGCTGCTGGCGGCCAGGCGCACGCGCTCATCGAATGTCTTGGTTTCCATGCGCAGGCCGCCCTGCTGGACGGCTGCTACGTGTTCCGGGCGCGCGATCAGCACTACCTCGTGGCCGGCGCGGGCGAGCATGCCGCCGAAATAGCAGCCCACGGCGCCGGCGCCCATGACGGCGATTTTGAGGGGTTGCGTCATTGGAGGATTCTAGGCAGGGAAATGAATTGCTGGGTCAAGCCCGCAACGACCTCCGGAGGGATAATCCGCGGACCATGAACTACTGGCTGATGAAGTCCGAGCCCGACGATGTGTCGGTGGACGACGCGCTGGCCGCTCCCAACGCGACGGTTCCATGGACGGGCGTGCGCGGCTGGCAGGCGCGCAATTTCATGCGCGAGGCAATGCGCGTGGACGACGGCGTGCTCTTCTATCACTCCAGCTGCGCACAGCCGGGCATCGTCGGCATCGCACGCGTGGCGTCCGCGCCCTACCCCGACCCGACGCAGTTCGACCCGAAATCGCGCTACTACGACCCCGCCTCCAAACCCGAAAAGCCGCGATGGGTGCTGGTGGAGGTGCAGGTGCTGCGCAAGACGCGCAACCTCACCCTGCCCGAAATGCGCGCCAACCCAGACCTCGCCGAGATGCTGGTGCTGAAAAAAGGTAACCGGCTGTCCATCATGCCTGTGGAGCCACGGCACTGGGAGGCGATCTTGAATCTCCTGCGGTAGCGAGCCGCCAAGGCGCTTGGCGCTCGCCCAGCAAAAAAAGCCGCCCATGGATGGGCGGCTTTCTCGTTGGAGCGGCAGGGCTGCGCTTACTGGTCGGTGGAAATCTCTTCCGGCTCCGGCTTGGCCTTGCCCTCCTTCTTGGGCAGCGGCTGGATGTCCAGCAGCACTTCCGAGGTTTCCACGCCCTTCTCGTCGGTCTTCAGGTCGATGTCCACCGTGAGGCGGCCACCGTCGGTGAGGCGACCGAACAGCAGCTCGTCGGCCAGTGCACGACGGATCGTGTCCTGGATCAGGCGCTGCATCGGCCTTGCGCCCATCAGCGGATCGAAGCCCTTCTTGGCCAGGTGCTTGCGCAGCTTGTCGGTGAAGGTGACTTCCACCTTCTTCTCGGCCAGCTGCTGCTCCAGCACCAGCAGGAACTTGTCGACCACCCGCAGGATGACCGTCTCGTCCAGTGCCTTGAAGCTCACCGTGGCGTCCAGGCGGTTGCGGAACTCGGGCGTGAACAGGCGCTTGATGTCGGCCATCTCGTCGCCCGGCTCGCGCACCTGCGTGAAGCCCATCACCGACTTGTTCATCGTCTCGGCGCCCGCATTGGTCGTCATGATGATGATGATGTTCCGGAAATCGGCCTTGCGCCCGTTGTTGTCCGTCAGCGTGCCGTGGTCCATCACCTGCAGCAGCACGTTGAAGATGTCCGGGTGCGCCTTCTCGATTTCATCGAGCAGCAGCACCGCGTGCGGCTTCTTGGTGACGGCCTCGGTCAAGAGCCCGCCCTGGTCGAAGCCGACGTAGCCCGGAGGCGCGCCGATCAGGCGGCTGACGGCATGGCGCTCCATGTACTCCGACATGTCGAAGCGCATCAGCTCGATGCCCATGATGTAGGCCAGCTGCTTGGCGGCTTCGGTCTTGCCGACACCGGTGGGGCCGGAGAACAGGAACGAGCCGATCGGCTTGTCGCCCCTGCCCAGGCCCGAGCGCGCCATCTTCACGGCGCCCGCCAGCACTTCCAGTGCCTTGTCCTGGCCGAACACCACGCTCTTCAAGTCGCGCTCGAGGGTCTGCAGCTTGCCGCGGTCGTCGTTGGACACGTTGGCGGGCGGAATGCGCGCGATCTTGGCCACGATCTCCTCGACCTCGGTCTTGGAAATCGTCTTCTTGCGCTTGCCTACCGGCAGGATGCGCTGGGCGGCACCGGCCTCGTCGATGACGTCGATGGCCTTGTCCGGCAGGTGCCGGTCGTTGATGTACTTGGCGGACAGCTCCGCCGCCGCCTGCAGGGCATTGGCGGCGTACTTCACGCTGTGGTGTTCCTCGAAGCGCGACTTCAGGCCCTTCAGGATCTCGATGGTTTCCTGCACGCTCGGCTCGACCACGTCCACCTTCTGGAAGCGGCGGGACAAGGCTGCGTCCTTCTCGAAGATACCGCGGTACTCGGTGAAGGTCGTCGCGCCGATGCACTTGAGCGCGCCCGAGCTCAAGGCGGGCTTGAGCAGGTTGGACGCGTCCAGCGTGCCGCCCGATGCGGCGCCGGCGCCGATCAGCGTGTGGATCTCGTCGATGAACAGGATGGCGTTGGGCTTGTCCTTGAGCGACTTGAGCACGCCTTTGAGGCGCTGCTCGAAATCGCCGCGGTACTTGGTGCCGGCCAGGAGCGCGCCCATGTCCAGCGAGTACACGTTGGACTCGGCCAGGATCTCGGGCACTTCCTTCTGGACGATGCGCCAGGCCAGGCCCTCGGCGATGGCCGTCTTGCCCACGCCGGCCTCACCGACCAGGAGCGGGTTGTTCTTGCGGCGGCGGCACAGGATCTGGATGACACGCTCGACCTCGTACTCGCGGCCGATCAGCGGATCGATCTTGCCGTCCCTGGCGGCCTGGTTCAGGTTCTGGGTGAACTGCTCCAGCGGAGAAGCCTTTTCGTTCTTCTCGCTGCCCTCTTCGCCTTCGCCGGAACCGGATTCACCGCTCTTGGTGGGCTCGGGCGGATCGCTCTTCTTGATGCCATGGGCGATGAAGTTGACCACGTCCAGGCGCGTCACGCCCTGCTGGTGCAGGTAGTAGACCGCATGCGAATCCTTTTCGCCGAAGATCGCGACCAGCACGTTGGCGCCGGTCACTTCCTTCTTGCCGTTGCCCGTGGACTGCACGTGCATGATGGCGCGCTGGATCACGCGCTGGAAACCTAGCGTGGGCTGGGTGTCCACGTCATCGCTGCCGGCAACCTGCGGGGTGTTGTCCTTGATGAAGTTGGACAACGACTTGCGCAGGTCGTCGATGTTGGCCGAGCATGCGCGCAGCACTTCAGCCGCGCTGGGATTGTCCAGCAGGGCAAGCAGCAAATGCTCCACCGTGATGAACTCGTGGCGCTGCTGCCGTGCCTCCACAAATGCCATGTGGAGGCTGACTTCCAATTCCTGGGCAATCATGAGATTTCCTTTTGCCTTGCTTGCTTCACTGACACTTTAAATGGGTTCGATACCGGATTACTCAACCGGTTCACTGACACATTGCAGGGGATGCCCTGCTTGACGAGCGGCCTCCTGCACCTGCTCGACCTTGGTTGCGGCCACATCCCTGGAATAAATACCGCAGATCGCCTTTCCGTCCAGGTGGATCTTCAGCATGATCTGGGTAGCCGTTTCCCGGTCCTTGTTGAAAAACTCCTGGATGACCACCACCACGAACTCCATCGGTGTGTAGTCGTCATTCAGCATGATGACCTGGTACATCTGGGGCGGTTTGGTTTTCTGGGTGCGCCGCTCGAGCACCACCGACCCGCCGTCGTCGTCCTTCGGCCGCGTCTTGGGCGCGACCGGGACGGGGGTGGGTGTTTTGCTTGCCATGAAAACCATTCTATCGAGCGGCCATTCGCGCTGCAGCCTCAGGTTGAATTGGTGGCAGAACCGCCACATTCAAGCGGGTGGCACGCAGGCATCTCTGTTCATTTTGCGCGGCTTGCCGGCGGCCTCGCAATGATTTTGGGCCTGCCGGGGCCTCGATAACTTTAGTATGTGAAAATGTTGACAGCGCTACCCTGAATCCCGGACACTCCGTGACGTCAAGAGGGAAATAACAAGAGGCGAGGCACAGAAATGGCCACAGGCACAGTCAAATGGTTCAATGACGCAAAAGGCTTCGGGTTCATCGAGCCCGACGGCGGGGGCGCGGACGTGTTCGCGCATTTCTCCGCCATCGCCATGGAGGGCTTCAAGACCCTCAAGCAGGGCTCGCGCGTCAGCTACGAAGTCACCGCCGGCCCCAAGGGCCAGCTGGCGCAAAACATCCAGGCCGAACCATCGCCCGGCCGACCCCCAGCCCATCCAGACCCAGCCGAACGACCGGCAGGCTCGCCATTCGAGAGTACGCGCGCCCCAGTTCCATGCCTCGGGGTACGGCGACTAGCTTTCTCGCCAAATAAAAAGGCCGCCCATGGGCGGCCTTTCCGCGGGCGCATTGCGCTCACATGTTCTCGATCATCACCTGGCCGAAGCCCGAGCAGCTGACCTGGGTGGCGCCGTCCATCAGGCGGGCGAAGTCGTACGTGACCTTCTTGGACTGGATGGATTTTTCCATCGAGCTGATGATGAGGTCGGCCGCTTCGGTCCAGCCCATGTGGCGCAGCATCATCTCGGCCGAGAGGATCTCGGAGCCGGGGTTCACGTAGTCCTTGCCCGCGTACTTGGGCGCGGTGCCGTGGGTGGCCTCGAACATGGCGACCGAGTCGCTCAAGTTGGCGCCGGGGGCGATGCCGATGCCGCCGACCTGGGCCGCCAGGGCGTCGGACACATAGTCGCCGTTGAGGTTGAGCGTCGCGATCACGCTGTATTCGGCCGGGCGCAGCAGGATCTGCTGCAGGAAAGCATCGGCGATGGAGTCCTTGACCACGATGTCCTTGCCGGTGCGCGGGTTCTTGAATTTGCACCACGGGCCGCCGTCGATCTCCTGGGCGCCGAATTCCTTTTGCGCCAGGCCATAGGCCCAGTCGCGGAACCCGCCCTCGGTGAACTTCATGATGTTGCCCTTGTGCACGATGGTGACGCTGGGCTTGTCGTTGTCGATGGCGTACTGGATGGCCTTGCGCACCAGGCGCTCGGTGCCCTCCCGGGAAACCGGCTTGATGCCGATGCCGGAAGTGTTGGGGAAGCGGATCTTCTTGACGCCGAAGTCTTCCTGCAGGAGCTTGATGAGCTTCTTGGCCTTTTCGCTCTCGGCCTCGAACTCGATGCCGGCGTAGATGTCTTCCGAGTTCTCGCGGAAGATCACCATGTTGGTCTTGTGGGGCTCTTTCACCGGCGAAGGAACGCCGTCGAAATACTGGATGGGGCGCAGGCAGACGTAGAGGTCGAGCTCCTGGCGCAGCGCGACGTTCAGCGAGCGGATGCCGCCGCCGACGGGAGTCGTGAGCGGGCCCTTGATGGAAACCACATAGTCGCGCACGGCGTGCAGCGTCTCTTCCGGCAGCCAGACATCGGGACCGTAGACCTTGGTCGACTTCTCGCCGGCGTAGACCTCCATCCAGTGGATCTTTTTCTTGCCGCCGTAGGCCTTGGCCACGGCTGCGTCGACGACCTTGATCATGACGGGCGTGATGTCCGCCCCGGTACCGTCACCCTCGATGAAGGGAATGATCGGCTGGTCCGGCACCTTCAAGGACATGTCGGCATTGACGGTGATCTTCTGGCCTTGGGAAGGCACTTTGATGTGCTGGTACATGGGGAAAGCGTCTTTCGGAATATGAACGTCGAAGTCAGGTTCTTGCGGCGAGGCAAAACAACGGATTCTAGCCCTGAAACTGTCAGCCGCCTTTCAACCGCTGCCCGCCCTTGCGCGGCGCGAATTCAGCCGTTTGTCAACCGCGGGCCGTACTGCCGCGTTGGCGGAGGGCAGCCCGGAATCTGGGCAGCATTCTTCAAAAACTGATCAACCCTCACAGGATTTCTCATGAACAAGCTCCTCGCCACCCTGGTTGCCGCTTTCTTCGCCACCGCCTCCTTCGCGCAGACCGCAGCGCTCCCGCAGCCGCTGCCGCTCCCGCTGCCAAGCCCGCCGCCACCGCCGCCGCCAAGACCGAAGAGAAGGCCGAAGCCAAGGCTGAGAAGAAGGCTGAAGCCAAGCCCGCCGCCAAGGCTGAAAAGAAGGCCGAAGCCAAGCCCGCCAAGGCTGAAAAGAAGACCGAGAAGACCAAGAAGCGACAAGGCTGCTCCCGCCGCTGAAGCCAAGAAGGACGTGGTTGAAGTCAAGGCCGACGCCAAGAAGGACGCAGCCAAGAAGTAATCTTCCGGCTCGCTGAAGAAATGCCCGCCTTGGCGGGCATTTTTGTTTGCGCAAGGCCCTGTCAACCGCCTGGCGTCGGGGCCCGTTACGGATGAGCCTTCCGATTCCTGGGAGGACTCAATAATCGGCTTTAAACCTGAAAGGACTCCCAATGAACAAGCTCCTCGCGACCCTGGTTGCCTCGCTGTTCGCCATGTCAACGGCTTTCGCAGCCTCGCACGCCGGCGCCCCGATGGCTGCTGCCTCGGCCAAGCCGGCAGCTTCCGCCGCGGCAGCTCCCGCCGCCACGGACGCCGAGAAGAAGGCTGCCGCTGACGCCGAGAAGAAGGCCGCTGCCGACAAGAAGGCCGCTGACAAGAAGGCCGCTTCGGACAAGAAGGCCGCCGAGAAGAAGGCCGCTTCCGACAAGAAGGCTGCCGACAAGAAGGCCGCTTCGGACAAGAAGGCCGCCGAGAAGAAGGCCGCTGCCGACAAAACGGCCGCTGCTGATGCCGCCAAGCCCGCTGCTTCCGCCGCCAAGAAGTAAATCGCCACTGAGCTTTTGAATGCCCGCCTCGCGCGGGCATTTTCAATTGCGCGCCACAATGCCATCCATGATGAATACAGCCTTATCGACCCTCGCCGCGCTGGTGCTCGCAGCGGCGGCGGTGCCCGTCTGCGCCCAGGAGCCGCAAACCAATTTGCCGCGTGTGACACTGTCCGCCGGCATGCATCAGATCGATGCCCAGGTCGCGCAAACGATCGAGCAGCGCACCACGGGCCTGATGCATCGCAAGGAAATGCCCCAGCACGAGGGAATGCTGTTCGTCTTCGAGCGGCCGACGATTCAATGCTTCTGGATGAAGGACACCCTGCTGCCCCTGTCCGTCGCTTTTGTTGCCGACGACGGTACGGTGGTGAACCTCGCCGACATGAAGCCGCTGGCACTCGACTCGCATTGCTCGGACAAGCCGGTACGCTTTGTGCTGGAGATGAACCAGGGCTGGTTCGCCAAGAAAGGCGTCAAGCCCGGGACCAAACTGGCCGGGGATCCGTTCAAAAAGTAAAGGACAAGGGCCGCGACAGCGGCCCTTGTTTCCTGTTGGAGCGTAGCGGATTAAAAGTTCTTTTCCGCGAAGCCCCAGTTCACCAGCTTGTCGAGGAAGGTCTCGACATACTTGGGACGCAGGTTGCGGTAGTCGATGTAGTAGGCGTGTTCCCAGACGTCCACCGTCAACAGGGCCTTGTCGGCCGTGGTCAGCGGTGTGCCCGCAGCGCCGGTGTTCACGATGTCCACGCCGCCGTCCGGCTTCTTCACCAGCCAGGTCCAGCCCGAACCGAAGTTGCCCACGGCCGATTTGACGAAGGCGTCGCGGAAGGCCGCGTAGTTGCCCCACTTCTGTTGATGGCCGCTGCCAGCGCACCGCCGGGCTCGCCGCCGCCGGCGGGCTTCATGCAGTTCCAGAAGAAGGTGTGGTTCCAGATCTGGGCCGCGTTGTTGTAGATGCCGCCGGAGGATTTCTTGATGATCTCCTCGAGGGTCATGCTCTCGAACTCGGTGCCCTTCTGGAGGTTGTTGAGGTTGACCACATAGGCGTTGTGGTGCTTGCCGTGGTGATACTCCAGCGTCTCCTTCGAATAGTGCGGCGCCAGCGAATCGATCGGGAACGGGAGTGGGGGCAGTGTGTGTTCCATGGTTTCCTCTCAGGTTTATTGGTTGTATGTCAGCCGCTGATTCTAAGAACTAAATCACGGCGGCGGCGATACGGTGAGAGCAACCTCGCCGTCGGCAAGGGTTGCGACCAGCGCCTGGCCCGGGTGAGTCTCACGGACGCTGGTGACGGGCCGCCCTGCCTCATCAGCCAGCAAGGCATAGCCGCGCTGCAAAACCAGCCGCGGGTCCAGCAATTCCATCCTCAGCCGCGAGCGGTCCAGCAACTGGGCGCTGCGCTGCAGCCTGGCCTGCAACCGCCTGCCTGAGCTGCAATTGGACGCCCTTGAAACGGTTTGAGTCCTGTTCCAGACGCCCGAGCACCGCGTAGCGCAGGCGATGCGCCGCCCGGGCGAGCCTCAACTGCTGCGTTGCCATGCGCGCCAGTGGACGGCCCAGTCGCGACGCGGCCTGGTCCAGGCGCTGGCCGGCGATGTCCAGGCGCCGGCCGAGCGCGCCCTGCAGCCGCCCCTGTGCCGACTCCAGACCGGCCAGCCAGGTATGCCTGGACTGGGCAGCAAGCTCGGCCGCCGCCGTGGGCGTTGGGGCGCGCACGTCGGCGCAGAAATCGGCGATCGTGAAATCGGTTTCGTGACCCACGCCGCTGATCAACGGCACCGGACTTTGCACGATGGTTCGCGCGAGTTGCTCGTCGTTGAACGCCCACAAGTCTTCGATGGATCCACCGCCGCGCACCAGCAGGATCACGTCCAGCGTGCCGGCCTCGGCCAGCCGATACAGCGCCAGCAGCGCCCGAACCAGTTCGGCCGGCGCCTGCGCGCCTTGCACCGACGCCGGCGCAAGGAAAACGGGGACATGAGGGGCGCGCCGCGCAAGCGCGGTCACCACGTCGTGCAATGCGGCCGCACCGGGCGACGTGACGAGGCCGATGCCTTTGGGCAGCTGAGGTATGGCGCGTTTGCGGGCCGGATCGAACAGGCCCTGCTCTTCGAGCCGCGCCTTCAGCCGGAGAAACTGTTCGAACAAGGCGCCTTGGCCGGCGCGGGTCAGGCTTTCGACGATCAGTTGAAGGTCGCCCCGCGGCTCATAGACGCCGAGGCGTCCCATCACCTCCACCATTTCGCCATCCCGAGGCATGAAATCCAGCAGGCTGGCGGCGCGGCGGAACATGGCGCAGCGAATCTGCCCTTGGGCGTCCTTGAGCGAGAAGTAGCAATGCCCGCTGGAAGCGCGCGAGAAGCCGGAAACCTCGCCGCGCACCGCGACAGGATTGAATCTGGCCTCCAGGGAATCAGCAATGGCGCGGCACAGCGCGCCAACTTGCCAGATTCGCGGCGCCATTGCTGGCTGCACAAGCTCAGCCATTAGCAAATACGCGGGTTTGCGCCCGGGTGACGGTAGATTTAGTCCACAAGCGGTCCCGCTTTACAACTTCGCAGCGGGTTTCCCTGCGGAACGCTGATTCTGTCGAGCAAGTCATTGAATTCATTGGAGTTTTTCCTGCTCAATTTGTCATCGATTTGTCATGTGGAAGCATTGGCGCGGCTTGGCGCGGGGTGAGGGGCTATTTCTGCACAAAGTTATCCACAACTTCTGTGAGTCGTCTCCTACGCCACACCAGCCTTTTCCTACAGCCGCGGAGTGCACGATAATCGGCCGCTACTCTTCAGAACACGCACTCGCGCGGAGAACCTTCCCTTGCTTTCGATCATACAAGCCGCAGGCTGGCCGATTTGGCCTTTGGTAGCCTGCTCCATCCTCGCGCTCGCCCTCGTGGTCGAGCGCTTCATCAGCCTCAAGACCGCCAAGGTTGCGCCGCCGAAGCTGCTCGACGAAGCGCTGGCAGTTTCACGGTCATCGGTACCGGCGCCGGACGTCGTGACCCAGCTGGCACGCAACTCGGCACTCGGCGAGGTGCTGGCCAGCGGTTTCCGCGCGCTCAACTCGGATCCGCGCTGCACCGAGATCGACCTGCGCGCATCCATGGAACACACCGGCCGGGCCGTCGCGCACCGGCTGGAGCGCTACCTGAGCGCCCTGGCCACCATCGCATCGGCCGCGCCCTTGCTGGGCCTGCTGGGCACGGTGATCGGCATGATCGAGATCTTCGGCTCGCAAGCGCCCAGCGGCGGCGCCACGGGGGGAAATCCGGCCCAACTGGCGCACGGCATTTCGGTGGCTCTGTACAACACGGCTTTCGGCCTGATCGTGGCGATCCCCTCGCTGATTTTCTGGCGCTATTTCCGCGGGCGCGTCGATGAGTACCTGCTGACGCTGGAGCTCTCCGCCGAGCGCTTCGCCCGCCACCTCAACTCCCTGCGCGGAAGATGAGTCGGCTGATGAACTTCCGCCCGCGCCAGAAGGAAGAGCCGGAGATCAACCTGATCCCGTTCATCGACGTGCTGCTGGTGGTGCTGATCTTCCTGATGCTGTCGACCACCTACAGCAAATTCACCGAGCTGCAACTCAAGCTGCCGGTCGCGGACGCCGACGCGCAGCGCGACTATCCCAAGGAAGTCATCGTTGCCGTGAGCAGCGATGGCCGGTTCTCGATCAAGGGCGTGCCCGTGACCGGCCGCAGCGTCGAGGCGGTTGCGCAGGCGTTGAACGAAGGGGCGAAGGCCGGCAAGGACAGCGTGGTGATCATCACGGCCGACGCCACCGCCCCGCACCAGTCCGTCATTACCGTGATGGAGGCGGCGCGCCGTTCGGGCCTGAACCAGATCACGTTCGCGACCCAGTCCTCGGCCCAGGCCGGGAATCGCTGACCATGGCCGAGGGGCTGCAGCGCGCATGGTTGCGGCGCGGCGCCCTTGCCTGCCTGCTGTGGCCGCTATCACTGGTGTTCGGCGCCCTGGCGGCCCTGCGCCGCGGCGCCTATCGGACCGGCCTTCTCAAGAGCAATCGCATCGAGGTGCCCGTCATCGTGGTCGGCAACGTCGTCGTTGGCGGGTCGGGCAAGACGCCGGTGGTGATGGCGGTGGTCGAACACCTGCGCTCACGCGGACTCGCGCCGGGCGTGATCTCACGCGGCTACGGGCGCAGCACGCAGGACTGCCGCGAGGTGCGGCCCACCAGCGAAGCGCACGAGGTGGGCGACGAGCCGCTGCTGATCGCCCGGGCCTGCGGGGTTCCGGTGTTTGTCGCGCCTGGCCGCACCGAGGCGGCGCGCGCGCTGCTCGAGGCCTACCCGGCAACACAGGTCATCGTCTGCGATGACGGGTTGCAGCACTATGGCCTGCAGCGCGACATTGAAATCTGCGTGTTCGACGAGCGCGGCATCGGCAACGGCTGGCTGCTGCCCGCCGGACCGCTGCGCGAGCCCTGGCCCCGCGCTGTCGATCTGATATTGCGTGCGGGCGATGCGGGCGGCATCGCCGGGTTCGACGTCAAGCGCCGGCTGGCACTGCAGGCCCACCGTGGCGACGGTGCGCGAACCCCCTTGGCGGCGCTCCGGGGCCGGCCCCTGATGGCCGTCGCCGGCATCGCCAAGCCGCAGTCCTTCTTCGCCATGTTGCGCGACGCGGGCTTGCAGCTCGAGCAAACCATGTCGCTGCCCGACCACCACGATTTCCGCGCGCATCCGATCGAGACGGCAGGCATGGAGCTGATCTGCACGCTGAAAGATGCGGTCAAGCTGTGGCGGCTCCAGCCGCAGGCCTGGGCCGTGCCGCTCGAGCTGGAAATAGAGCCGCAATTCTGGTCTTCGCTGGATCGCCTGGTCGACGCGAAGCTATCATCGGCCCATGGACCCCAAACTGCTTGAGCTGCTGGTCTGCCCCGTCACCAAGGGGCATCTGGATTACGACCGCCAACGCCAGGAACTGCTGTCACGCAGTGCCCGGCTGGCCTACCCGATCCGCGACGGAATCCCGATCCTGCTGGAGGAAGAAGCCCGCACCTTGAGCGACGAAGAACTGGAGCGCCTGCCCACGCGCACCCCGTTGGTGTAGGCCAGCCCAAGCATGGATTTTTGCGTTCTCATTCCAGCGCGGCTGGCCTCGACCCGCCTGCCCGACAAGCCGCTGGCCGATATCGCCGGCAAGCCCATGGTCGTGCGAGTGGCGCAGCGGGCCAGCGCCTCATCCGCTGCCCGCGTCGTGGTCGCCGCCGACCATGAATCGATCGTTCAAGCATGCCGCGACCATGGCGTCGAGGCGGTGTTGACGCGCGCCGATCACGCCTCGGGCAGTGACCGGCTGGCGCAGGCGTGCGAACTGCTGGGCCTGTCGGGGCAGGACGCCGTGGTCAACGTGCAGGGGGACGAGCCCCAGATCGAGCCCGCCCTGATCGATTCGGTTGCGGCTCTGCTCGAAGCACGGCCCGAAGCCAGCATGAGCACCGCCGCCCACGCAATCGAGAGCGTCGAGGAGTTCACCAACACCAATGTGGTGAAGGTAGTGCTCGATGCGAAGGGCCTGGCTCTCTACTTCAGCCGCGCCCCCATCGCATGGTGGCGCGACGGGTTTGCCGCCGGCATCAAGGCCCTGCCTGAGCCGCGGCCCCTGCGCCACGTCGGCATCTACGGCTATCGCGCGGGCTTCCTGCGCGAGTTCCCACGGCTGGCTCAGGCGCCGATCGAGGTGGCGGAGGCACTGGAGCAACTGCGCGCGCTCTGGCACGGCCACCGGATCGCCGTGCACGTCACGGCAACGGCCCCGGGCATCGGCGTCGACACGCCCGAGGACCTGGAGCGAGTGCGTGCCCTGTGGCGCCAGTCCGCCGCGTAAGGCAGGCACAGGGGTTCGCATGCTATCCTTTGCGTCAATGATGCGCGACGGCTGGGCGTGCCGACGCCCGCCTGCAGCGCCCGCCGATTCCTAATCTTCCGAGGACATCCATGAGACTGATTTTGTTGGGCGCCCCCGGCGCTGGCAAAGGCACGCAAGCGACTTTCATCTGCCAGAAATACGGCATCCCGCAAATTTCCACCGGCGACATGCTGCGCGCCGCCGTCAAGGCCGGCACGCCGCTGGGCCTGGAAGCCAAGAAGGTGATGGACTCCGGCGCCCTGGTGGGCGACGACATCATCATCGGCCTGGTCAAGGAACGCCTGGCGCAGCCCGACTGCGCCAAGGGATTCCTCTTCGACGGCTTCCCGCGCACCATTCCGCAAGCCGACGCGATGAAGGCCGCGGGCGTCAAGCTCGATTACGTCCTGGAAATCGATGTGCCCTTCGAGGCCATCGTTGAACGAATGAGCGGCCGCCGCTCGCACACGGCATCGGGCCGCACCTACCACGTCAAGTTCAACCCGCCCAAGGTTGCCGGCATCGACGACGTGACCGGTGAGCCGCTGATCCAGCGCGAAGACGACAAGGAAGAGACCGTGAAGAAGCGGCTCGAGGTCTACGCGGCGCAGACCCGGCCCCTGGTGGAGTACTACTCCAACTGGGCCAAGGCCGACCCGGTGAACGCGCCCAAGTACCGCGCCATCATTGGCACGGGCACGGTGGAAGAAATCACGGCGCGCGCGTTCGACGCGCTGTCGAGCTGAGCTGGCCTGGTTCCCGACCGGGCTGGACCGCAGGGCATAGGCCTTGCCGCCGGCCAAACACCCTCAGTTCCAGCAGCACCAGATTGCCCAACAACAGCGCGATGCCGGTGATATGACACACCTCGAGGGCTGGATAGGCCCAGGGGGTCGTCTTGATGGCGCCGATAACTTGAAGCAAGTCCACGTCAGGCCGTCGCGTCGAACAGATCGAGCATCAACGCGATACGGGCCTTGACGGGCGAGAGGGCGCCGGCGCCCGCCAGCGCGTCATCGGGGCGTTCGATCACCCTGCCCTGCGCGCAACGCGTCGCCCGCAGGATCTTCACGCCGCCGGCTTGGGCCTTGATGAGCGCCGCCTCCAGTTCGTGGTGCAGGGTGCCATTGCCGGTCGCCGCAACCACCAGGCCGGCGATGCCCTGGGCGACCAGCGCATCGACGACGCGGCCGCTCGCGCCGGCGTGGCTCATGACGATCTCCACGCGCGGCCACCGGCTTGCGGTGCTCATTGCTTGCAGGGTGCGCACCGGCAGGCCCGGGCCGGCCTCCGGCCAGTTCCTCGACAGGCGCGGCCGGCCCTCTTCGACGTAGCCGATGGGGCCGGCATCGCCGGAGCTGAACGCATCCAGCCGGTAGGTGTGCTGCTTGGCCACATCGGCGGCGGAGTGGATGGTTCCCGCGCAGACAACGACCACGCCACGCGCACCGGCTGCCTGGGCCACCGCCACGGCATCCAGCACATTCTGCGGGCCCATCGGGGGCCACGGCCGTCGCCGGTCGCATCGCGCAGGTCAGCACCACGGGCTTGGCGGGTGCCAGCACCGCCTGCAGGAAGAACGCGGTTTCCTCCAGCGTATCGGTGCCGTGGGTGATCACGATGCCGGCGACGTCCGCCTGCGCCAACCAGTGCCTGCACCGCAGGGCCAGGCGGCCCCAGGTGTCCAGCCCCATGTCCTTGCTGTCGATCTGCGCAACCTGTTCCGCCACCAGGGGAAGCTTCTCCAGGCGCGGCGATGGAGCCGAGCAACTCGGTGATCCCGACCTGCGCGGCGGTGTAGCCGATGTTGTCGTGCGCCGCGGATGCGGTGCCCGCTATCGTCCCGCCCGTGCCCAGAACCACGATTTTTTTGCCGCGTCACTTGCGCACTTTCAAAAACTGTTTAAAAATACAGATACTGGATATTAAGACAGTGGAGCCAACAACATGCTCGATACGCCCAAGCTCACAGCCCGCCAGCAACAGATTCTGGACCTGATCCAGGCTGCCATTGCCCGCACTGGCGCCCCGCCCACCCGCGCCGAAATCGCGGCGGAGCTCGGTTTCAAGTCCGCCAACGCGGCCGAGGAACACCTGCAGGCCCTGGCGCGCAAGGGCGTGATCGAACTGGTCAGCGGCACTTCCCGCGGTATCCGCTTGAAGAGCGATGCGCTGCGGTCCATCAACGAATCGCGAAACAAGCAGTTCTCCTTGCCCTTGCAAAGCCTGGCGCAACTGGCCCTGCCCCTGATCGGGCGGGTTGCCGCCGGCTCCCCGATTCTCGCGCAGGAACATGTGGACCAGACCTATTACGTGGAAAGCAGCCTGTTCCAGCGCCGGCCCGACTACCTGCTCAAGGTGCGCGGCATGTCCATGCGCGACGCCGGCATCATGGATGGCGACCTGCTGGCCGTGCAGGCCACCAAGGATGCCAAGAACGGCCAGATCATCGTGGCCCGCCTGGGCGACGACGTGACGGTCAAGCGCTTCCGGCGCAACAAGCACCTGATCGAACTGCACGCCGAAAACCCCGACTACCCCACTATCGTGGTCGAGCCGGGCGAACCATTTGAAATCGAAGGCCTGGCCGTCGGCCTGATCCGCAACACCATGCTCATGTAAGCGCATTGGGGTCTGCCGCAGGTGGCGGGCGTATGGCGCATGACGCCATCACCCTGCGCAAGGTCCCCTATCCGCAATCCTGCCTGTGTTCAACCTCTGAAGTTCAAGGAGAGTCGCATGGGAATCACTTTGTTTTCGTTCGGTGGGCTGCTGGCCCCTTTGCAATCACTGATCGGCTGGTTTGCCGGTGGGCTGCGCGGCACGCACGGCAGCGCCCGCACGCGTGCGGCGGCGGCTCACGCCACGGCGCCGCGCAGCTGCGTGCGCAGGCCCTTGCGCGTGGTTCGCGTGCTGGAGGCCTGCCCGGCACCCTCAGGCGCCGGGCGCATGGTCATCTCCGGCCGGATGGCCGACGTCTGCGCCGAGCTTGACCGCTTGGCCGAACTCGAAGCAGCGGCCGGCTAGGCAGCTCTAGGCTCAGGCCTTGGCGCCGACCAGGTAATCGGCCTTGCCCAACTCCACGCCGTTGTGGCGCAGGATGGCATAGGCCATGGTGATGTGAAAGTAGAAGTTCGGCATGCACCCAATGCTTCAAGTAGGCCTCGGCCTTCATGGTCCGGGTCTTGTCCCGGCCGACCGGGAAAGTGATGTCCTTGTCTTCGGTTCCATCCACCTTTTCGTTCGGCACGCTATTGAGGTAGTCCAGGGTTTTCTGGATGCGCGCCTTCAGCTCCGGAAACGTCGCTTCGTTGTCCTCGAATTTGGGCGCTTCCACGCCCGAGATGCGGGCCATGCCGTTCTTCGGGCCGTCGCAGGCAATAAGGATCTGGCGCGTGAATGGCAGCATGTCCGGCGCCAGCCGGTATTGCAGCAGCACGACCGGGTCGAACTTTTTGGCTTCCGCGTGGGCCTGGCCCTTGTCGAGAATGTGGCTCAGGTTGCCCAGCATGGCCTTGAACACCGGCAGGCTGGCGGAAGACATCGAAATCGTCATTAAAACTCCTGGTAACAGAAACGAAGCCCCGATGCTAACGGCGCCGCGCGAAGTCTGCAGCGGCGAACGCGCGGCGCAAGGCACAATTCGGGGATGAACATTGTGATCCTCGACGATTACCAGGACGCGGTACGCAAGCTTCGCTGCGCCTCCAAGCTCGAAGCCTATCCCGCCAAGGTCTATACCAACACCGTCAAGGGCATAGGCCAGCTTTCGGTCCGCCTGCGCGACGCCGACGTCATCGTCCTCATTCGTGAACGCACCCAGATGACGCGACTGTTGCTGGAGAAGCTTCCGCGCCTGCGGATGATCGCCCAGACCGGGCGCGTCGGAGCCCACGTCGATGTGCAGGCCTGTACCGAGCGCGGCATCGCGGTGGCCGAAGGCGTGGGCTCGCCCGTCGCGCCGGCCGAGCTGACCTGGGCCCTGATCATGGCGGCCATGCGCCGCCTGCCGCAGTACATCAGCACCCTCAAGCACGGCGGCTGGCAGCAGTCGGGCCTGAAGTCGGGCTCCATGCCGCCGAACTTCGGCCTGGGCGTGGTGTTGCGCGGAAGAACGCTGGGCATCTGGGGCTACGGCAAGGTCGGCCAACTGGTGGCCGGCTACGGCAAGGCGTTTGGCATGCAGGTCATGGTCTGGGGCAGCCAGTCGGCCCGTGAGCAGGCGGTGAGCGACGGCATGCAGGCCGCCACCTCGCGCGAGGAGCTTTTCGCGATGAGCGACGTGCTGAGCCTGCACCTGCGCCTGTCGGACGAGACCGCGGGCATCGTGACCCTGGAGGACCTGGGCCGCATGAAACCCACGTCTTTGCTGGTCAACACCTCGCGAGCCGAACTGGTGGCGCCCGATGCGCTGATCGCCGCCCTCAACCGCGGCCGGCCGGGCATGGCCGCCGTCGACGTATTCGAGAGCGAGCCCACCTTGCAAGGCCACGCCCTGCTGCGGCTGGAAAACTGCATCTGCACGCCCCACATCGGCTACGTGGAGTTGGACAGCTATGAGATGTACTTCGGCGCGGCTTTCGATAATGTGGTCAACTTCATCAAAGGAACGCCCACCAACATCGTGAACCCCGGCGCGCTGCAGGTCAGGCGCTAGGGTCTGCCTCCCATAGCGAAGCCATCTTGTCGTCAGTGAACACAACGCCGGCCGGCGCCGCGGCCCGGGCCGCCCTGCCCGCTGTCCTCTGGCCGCTGCTGTTCGGCAACTTCGTCATCGCCACCGGCGTGATGGTGGTGCCGGGCACCCTCAACGAGATCAGCAGTTCACTTGACGTTTCGGTGGCCACGGCCGGCCAGCTCATCTCCGCCTCGGCGCTGCTCATGTGCGTCGGTGCACCGCTGCTGGCGGCGGTGGTTGCCGGGTGGGACCGCCGGCGGCTGCTCACCCTGTCCATGCTCTGGTATGGCGCCCTGCATCTGGCATGCACCGTCGCGCCGAGCTTTGCGGCATTGCTGCCGCTTCGTGTGATCGCCATGGTCGCCCCGGCGATATTCACGCCCCAGGCCGCCGCCTGCGTTGGCCTGCTGGTGCCGCCCGAGCAGCGCGGGCGGGCCATTACCTTCGTATTTCTCGGCTGGTCAGTGGCCTCGGTGCTGGGCATGCCGATCGGTGCCTTCGTCGGCGGCACGCTGGGCTGGCAAAGCGCGTTTGCCGTGGTCGGCTTGCTGAGCTTCGCCGCCGCCGTGTGGGTCTGGCGGGCCATGCCCGACGGGGTGAGGCCGCCGGCCCTCTCCGCCGCCGACTGGCGGGAAACGTTGCGCTCCAAGGCGCTGATGCTGTGCGTGCTGGTCACCGTGTTGTACTCGGCCGGGCAGTTCGTGCTGTTCTCGTATTTCGCCCCCTACTACAAGCTCAAGATCGGCGATCACTGCCGGCGAGCTCAGCCTGTTGCTCATGTGGTTCGGCATGTTCGGCTTCATCGGCAACATGCTGATGTCGCGCAACATCGACCGCTTCGGCGCTTCGCATTCGGTGATGGCGGGCATCGCGGCGATGGCGCTGAGCCTGCTGATCTGGCCGCTGGGGACCAGCCTGGTGATGGCGGCGTTGGTTTCCATTCCCTGGGCCCTGGGCTGTTTTTCATCCAACTCGGCGCAGCAGGCGCGGCTGGTGGCGATCGCCCCGGCACTGGCCTCGGCGTCTGTCGCGCTGAACAGCTCGGCGATGTATGCGGGCCAGGCGATAGGCGCGGCGAGCGGCGGCTGGTTGATTGCCCGCGATGGAATGGACACGCTGCATTGGGCCGGCTTTGCCGGCCTGCTGCTGGCAATGTGTGTGAGCGCCTGGGCCACGAGCTACCAAGGCACCCATCGCCGCTGATCGCGCTACGGGGATAATCGCCCGATGACCCCTACCTACACCACCGTGGGCGTAGTTGGCGCGGGCGCCATGGGCCGCGGCATCGCCCAGATCGCCGCACAGGCCGGCAGCACCGTCAAGCTCTACGACACCCAGCCACAGGCCATTGCCAAGGCTCGCGACGAACTCTTCAACCAGTGGGACCGGCTGCTTGAAAAGGGCCGCATGGACCAAGCCGCGGTGCAGGCCTGCAAACAGCGGCTGCAAGCTGCCGACAGCCTGCAGGCGTTGGCCGACTGCGACCTGGTGGTCGAGGCCATCGTCGAGCGGCTGGACGTGAAGAAGGCGCTTTTCGCCGAGCTCGAGTCCATCGTCCAGCCCGGGCGCGGTGCTGGCCACCAACACCTCGTCGCTTTCGGTCACGGCGATTGCCGCGGGCCTGAAGCGGCCGCAGCAGTTCGCCGGCTACCACTTCTTCAACCCCGTGCCGCTGATGAAAGTCGTGGAAGTGGTTGCGGGCCTGAAGACCGATCCGGCCATCTGCGCGGGCCTGGCCGAGTACGCCAGGCAAATGGGGCATACGCCGGTACAGGCGCAGGACACGCCCGGCTTCATCGTCAACCACGCGGGCCGCGGCTACGGCACGGAAGCGCTGCGCGTGGTGGGCGAAGGCGTGGCCGACTTCGCGACCATAGACCGCATCCTGAAGGACCAGGTGGGCTTCAAGCTCGGTCCCTTCGAATTGATGGATCTGACGGCGCTGGATGTCTCGCATCCGGTGATGGAGTCGGTCTATCGGCAGTACTACGACGAGCCGCGCTTTCGGCCCAGCGTCATCACAGCCCAGCGGCTGGCGGGCGGCATGGTCGGCAAGAAGGTCGGTGAAGGCTTCTATCGCTACGTGGACGGCAAGGCGCAGGTGCCGGCGGAGCCGGCCGACTCCTGAAGTCGCCGAGATGCCGCCCGTGTGGGTATCCACCCACGCCGCCCGCCGCGCCGAGCTGTACCAGTTGCTCAAGGACCTGGGCGCGAAGATAGAAACCGGGCAATCGCCCTCCCCGCAGGCATTGACGCTGGTTGCACCGCTGGGGTTCGACGTCACCACCGTTGCGGTGGTGGAGCGGCTCGACCCGGCCCGCACGGTCGGCATCGACATGCTGATCGAGGATGCCGCCACCAGGCGCCGCGTGCTTGCGACCAATCCCGCCACGCGCGCCGACATGCGTGATGCGGCCCATGCCTTGTTCGCGCGCGATGGCAAAGCCGTGAGCGTGATTCGGGATTCCGCCGGCTTCGTGACGCAGCGCGTGGTGGCGACCATCGTCAATATCGCCGCCGACATCTGCCAGCAGCGCATCTGCAGTCCCAAGGACCTGGAAACCGCCGTCACCCTGGGCCTGGGCTATCCGCTCGGCCCGCTGGCCATGGGCGACCGCTGGGGCCCGACCAATGTGCTGGAGGTGCTGTTCAACATGCAGACGGTCTATGGCGATCCGCGTTACCGCCCCAGCCCGTGGCTGCGCCGGCGTGGCGCGATCGGGCTGTCGCTGCTGCAAGAGGAGAGGTAGATGACCGCGGAAATCAAGAGCACGACCCAGGGCCGCACCATGGTCCTGACGCTCAGCAATCCCGAGCACCGCAACGCGCTGGCGCCGCAGATGTATGCGGCGGGCGTGGAAGCACTGAGCGTGGCCGAAAGCAGCGCGGACGTGCGCACCGTGGTGATCACGGGCGAGGGAGCGACGTTCTCGGCCGGTGGCAACCTGCAGCGCCTGCAAGCCAACCGCAATGAGCCGCCCGAGGTCCAGGCGCAGAGCATAGAGGGCCTGCACAGCTGGATCGAAGCGATCCGCACCTTCCCCAAGCCGGTGATCGCGGCCGTCGAAGGCGCTGCCGCCGGCGCGGGGTTCTCGCTCGCACTGGCCTGCGACCTGATCGTGGCCGCGGACGACGCGATTTTCGTCATGGCCTACAGCAATGTCGCGCTGTCGCCCGACGGGGGCGCCAGCTGGAGCCTGTCGCAGGCACTGCCGCGCCAGCTGGTCAGTGAGCTGCTGATGAGCGGCGAGCGTATCGGCGCTGCCCGGCTGCATGAGCTCGGGGTGGTCAATCGCGTGGCCCTGACCGGCTCGGCGCTGGCCGACGCCATCGAGCTGGCCGAAAAGCTCAACGCGCGCGCGCCCAATGCGCTCGCCAGCATCAAGGAGCTCATGAACGAAGCGACCGGCGCGACGCTGACCACGCATCTGGCCGCTGAGCGCGACCACTTCGTCAAGAATCTTCATCACCCCAACGCAGGCATCGGCATCGCCGCGTTCCTGGCGAAGCAGCCCCCAGCCTACGAGTAGGCTTTTCCGTGCGCTTCAGGCGACAACGCCCCGTTGTTTCGGCCGGTCCCTCACGCGACAATGTACGCGTAACCAGTCACTCAAAAGACAGTCCATGGACGACCCCATTCTTACCATTGAGGAACGCGAGGCGATCAATTCCGGTCGCTGGTTCTCATCCCTATCCCCATCCCTGCGGCACGACATCCTCCGATGCGCCTACGTCAAACGCTACAAGGACGGCGAACTCATTGCGGCGCGCGGCGACGCGCCCGAGGAATGGATCGCCTGCGCCAAGGGCGCGGTGCGGGTGAGCTCGACCTCGATCTCCGGCAAGCAGGTGACTCTGACCTATGTGGAGCCGGGGATCTGGTTCGGCGACGTGGCGATCTTCGACGGCGACCGGCGTACGCACGATGCCTATGCGCACGGGGACTCCACCATCCTGTGCGTGGCGCGCGGCGACCTGCGCAAGATCCTCAGCGAGCACACCGAGCTGTACGAAGCCCTGCTGCGCCTGCACGCGCGGCGAATCCGCCAGCTGTTCGGCCTGGTCGAGGACTTGAACACCTTGCCCCTGCGGGCGCGATTGGCCAAGCAACTCACGCACCTGGTGCGCAGCTACGGCGTGCCCTCGCTGTCGGACGCGCGCGAAGTGCGCATCGGCCTGCACCTGGCGCAGGAAGAACTGGCGCAGCTGCTGGGCGCTTCGCGCCAGCGGGTGAACCAGGAACTCAAGGCCATGGAACGCGAGGATGTGATCCGCATCGAGCCGGGCGGGCTGGTGGTGCGCAACCGCGAGGCGCTGATGCGCATCATCGAAGCCGACAACTAGAAACTTACCATGACTGAATTCGACCATTTCATCGGCACCCGCCCCGTTTCGGACAAGCACGCTTTCGACACCGCCGCCCTCACCGCCTGGCTTGAGAAGAACCTGGAAGGCTTCGCCGGCCCGCTCACGGTGGAAATGTTCAAGGGCGGGCAATCCAATCCCACCTACAAGCTCGTCACGCCCCGGCAGAGCTATGTGATGCGGGCCAAGCCCGGCCCGGTCGCCAAGCTGCTGCCGTCGGCCCACGCCGTCGAGCGCGAATTCGCCGTGATGCGCGGCCTGGGCGGCACCGATGTGCCGGTGCCGCGCATGTACTGCCTGTGCGAGGACGAGGCCGTGATCGGCCGCGCCTTCTACGTCATGGAGTTCATGCAGGGCCGCGTGCTGTGGGACCAGGCGCTGCCGGAAATGAGCCCGATTCAGCGCGGCGAGATCTACGACGAGATGAATCGCGTCATCTCGGCGCTGCACACGGTGAAGTTCGCCGAGCGGGGCCTCGCGAGCTACGGCAAGCCCGGCAATTACTTCGACCGCCAGATCGGCCGCTGGAGCAAGCAATACGTCGCTTCCGTCACCCAGCCCATCCCCGAGATGGACAAACTGATCGAATGGCTGCCGGCGCCATATCCCGCCGGGGGCGCGCGATGAGAACCGCGTGTCCATCGTCCATGGCGACTTTCGGCTCGACAACCTGATGTTCCATGCCACCGAGCCCCGCGTGATCGCCGTGCTGGACTGGGAGCTGTCCACGCTGGGCCATCCGCTGGCCGATTTCAGCTACCACTGCATGGCCTGGCACATTCCGCACGCGGCGTCCCGCGGCATCGGCGGGCTGGATCTCGCCGCCCTGGGCATTCCTTCCGAGGAGGAATACATCCGCCGCTACTGCGAGCGCACGGGCCTTACCACGCCGCAGGAGCTGAAGGCCGACTGGAACTTCTACATGGCCTACAACCTGTTCC
Source organism: uncultured beta proteobacterium (assembly GCA_963722025.1). Taxonomy (GTDB): domain Bacteria; phylum Pseudomonadota; class Gammaproteobacteria; order Burkholderiales; family Burkholderiaceae_C; genus Ramlibacter. Next base: position 25,991 of record CAVRNE010000014.1, on the reverse strand, counting down.
GGATCGCCGCCATCCTGCAAGGCATCGCCAAGCGCGTCGAGGCCGGCACCGCCTCCAGCGCGCAGGCTGCCGCTTCCGGCGCCGGCGCCAGGCCCATGGCCGAGCTGGCGTGGGACTTCGCGCAACGCGCCTGACCCGCAACATCCCCCAGCATTACCCCAAGGAAAAGCAAATGGACTTCGAGTACTCACCCAAAACCAAGGAACTTCAGGCCAAGCTGCTGAAGTTCATGGACGACTACATCTATCCGGCCGAGAAGGAGTACGAGGCGGAGCTCGAAGCCAACACCAAGGCGGGCAAGCGCTGGACAGCGCTGCAGACCATCGAGAAGCTCAAGCCCAAGGCTCGCGCCGCCGGCCTGTGGAACCTGTTCCTGCCCGTGGACAGCGCGTCCGCATCGGGCTACCAAGGCGCGGGCCTGACCAACCAGGAATATGCGCCCCTGGCCGAGATCATGGGCCGCGTGCCGTGGTCCAGCGAAGTGTTCAACTGCTCGGCGCCCGACACCGGCAACATGGAAACCATCGCCCGCTACGGCTCCGAGGACATCAAGGCGCGCTGGCTCAAGCCCCTGCTGGAAGGCCAGATCCGTTCCGCCTTCGCGATGACCGAACCCGAGGTCGCCTCCTCCGACGCCACCAACATCTGCACCCGCATCGAGCGCCAGGGCAACGAGTACGTGATCAACGGCCACAAGTGGTGGATTTCCGGCGCCGCCGATCCCCGCTGCGCCGTTTTCATCACCATGGGCAAGACCGATCCGGAAGCGCCCAGGCATTCGCAGCAGAGCATGGTCATCGTGCCCGCGGACGCCAAGGGCATCCGCATCGTGCGGCCGTTGTCGGTGTTCGGCTACGACGACGCGCCGCATGGCCACGTCGAGATGTATTTCGAGAACGTGCGCGTGCCCGTGGACAACATCCTGCTGGGCGAAGGCCGCGGCTTCGAAATCGCCCAGGGCCGCCTCGGCCCGGGACGCATCCACCATTGCATGCGCTTGATCGGCCTGGCCGAGCGCTCGCTGGAGCTGATGTGCAAGCGCGCCCTGTCGCGCGTGGCCTTCGGCAAGACCGTGGCGCAGCAAGGCGTCACCCAGGAACGCATCGCCGAAGCTCGCTGCAAGATCGACATGGCGCGCCTGCTCACGCTCAAGGCCGCCTGGCTGATGGACGTGGCCGGCAACAAGGTCGCCAAGAACGAGATCGCGATGATCAAGGTGGTGGCGCCCAACATGGCCTGCCAGGTGATCGACTGGGCCATGCAGGTGCACGGCGGCGGCGGCGTCAGCGGCGACTTCCCGCTGGCCTCGGCCTATGCCGGCGCCCGCACCCTGCGCTTCGCGGATGGCCCGGACGAGGTGCACCGCAACGCCATCGCCAAGTGGGAGCTGGGCAAGTACGGCGCCTACGGCCGCGACCAGCAGCCCGCCGTCACTCGCGGCGGCTTGAGGCGGACCGGCTGAACGTGCCGGATCGACTCCGATGCAACGCTGACTCGCACGCGCTGGTGAAGATCAGCGCCGCGTGTTGCAGCGTGGACAGCTCCGCCGGCGTGTATTCCATGCGCAAGTAAGCCTTGCCCCGCAGCAGCAGCACCATGAACGGCACCTCGGGCGAGGTTGCCGATGCCGGCCAGGCCATCATCAGCCGCGCCAGCGCCGGATCGACCCATGCCATGGCGTCTTCGCGACTGTCGGTCAGCACGCTGTAGCGGGTCCAGAAGTCACGCGGCAGCTTTTCCCAGCCGACCTCGTTGAACATGGCCAGCCAGCGCATTTCTTCCGGCATGCTCGAATCGACCGAGGTCTGCAGCTGGTCGGTGTAGATCTGGTAGGCCTTCTTCTCCAGCGACTCCTTGAGCGGCCGGTTCATCACCAGCACGGCCACGTCGTCCCGGATGCCCAGTTCCGCGCGGGCTCGCACTTCCGCACCCAGGATGTAGTCACGGGTTGGCCGGCCCAGTTGCAGCCGCCAGGGCTTGCCGCCGACCTGCCCCTCCAGCGCCATCCCGCGGCCCGAGCCGTCCGCTGAAAAAGCGAAACCCTGCGTCGTGGCCCATTCGGAGACAGGCCCGCCCTGGGACAGCTGGGAGTCAGGACTCTGCGGCTCCAGTGGTTCCTTCGCGTCCTTGGAAAAAGCCTTTTTGATGCGATCGAACATGCGGCGGGCATTTCACCTAAAGTCGCATTATTAGGTCAAACACAGCAAGGGGTTCTCATGATCGAGGTTTTCTCGTGGCCTACGCCCAACGGCCACAAGGTGCACATCATGCTGGAAGAGTGCGGCCTGCCGTACCGCGCCATACCCGTCGATATCGGCGCCGGCGACCAGTTCAAGCCGGAATTCCTGAAAATCAGCCCGAACAACAAGATTCCAGCCATCACCGACCCGCAAGGGCCGGACGGAAAACCGATCTCCCTTTTCGAATCGGGCGCCATCCTGGTGTATCTGGCAGCCAAGACCGGCAAATTCATGCCCGCATCCGACCGCGCCAAGTACGAAGTGCTGCAGTGGCTGATGTTCCAGATGGGAAGCGTGGGGCCGATGCTGGGCCAGACCCACCATTTCCGAATGTATGCGCCGCAGAAGCTCGATTACGCGATCGATCGCTATAGCAACGAAGCCAGGCGCCTGTATGGCGTGATCGACCGGCGGCTGTCGCAAAGCGCCTGGCTCGGCGGCGCCGATTACTCGATCGCCGACATCGCCACCTTCCCCTGGCTGCGCAGCTGGGAAAGGCAGGGCATCGTGCTGGCGGACTACCCGCACCTTCAGGCCTGGTTCAACAAGATCGCCGAACGCCCGGCGGTGCAGCGCGGCGTGAAGGTGATGGCGGAACTGCGCCGCCCCATTACCGGCGACAAGGAGCGTGAAGTGCTGTTTGGCAAGACGCAGTACGAGCGTCGCTGAAGGTGCTGACGCCCGAACTTCAGTCCAGTTGCCAGCTCTTGTAGCCAATGGTCGGGAACTGAATCAGTTCGAACACGCGATCGGTGCCGCGCTGGAACGGGGTCGAATGCATACGCCCCTCGTAGGCCGTATCGGCCAGCAGGCGCGACAGGTTGAGGCTGAGACCCAGATAGATATCGCGGCGGCGCTCGCCACCTTCATCGAAACCCCTCGCCCCGTACCCGACCGCGACCTCGAGATAACGCAGGAAGCGGTTCCTGCGCAGAGGCTCGAAGCCATCCGCCTTGACCACCAGCAAATACTTCTGGCCCGAATAGTCGCCGAACGGATCGAAACCGCTTCCCGGCGACGGACTATAGGCAAAGCGAAAATCGAAAACGTCGTCGAGTTCGGGATGGGTCTCGAGCACAACGCCAAGCGCGACACCGGCGAGGTTCATGGTGGCATCCTGCCAACTGAACTTCCACTCGCGTGAGAATCCGTCCGCGATCTCTATTCCCGTTTGGATGCCCAGCGCGGTCCATGCCGCAAGCCGGACCGAGGTTTCCCGGCTGTTACCCGCAGCCTCGAAAACCGGCATCAGCAGCCGCATGCCGGCGTAGCTGGTAAACATATGGCCGAGCTTGTCCGCCCCGCCGTACTGCGTGTCCGAACCAAACCAGCCTTCGTTGACCTTGTCGAACCCGCCTCCAAAGCCCGCCTCCCACCATTTGGCCATGCCGAAGGCCGTGAACAGCGCCGCGGTACCACCGATGATGAGTGTGTTGCGCAACGGAAGGTTCGGTGGCTTGGGGGCCAACTGTGACATCACGTCCGGCAATTCCTCGGTCGGCGTGCCCTCGACCGCCAGGACATCGGTAGCATCATGCGCGGCCAGTTCGACGCCGCCGGCGTGAAGGGAAACGAATACAAACGCCAGGTAAACGAAGCCGCGACTGACGATGGGAGCAAGGCGATGGTTCATGGAAATAAACCGGGCTTTGCTTGCACTCTAGCCGAAATGGATGCCGGGTCGTAGCCCGAAAATTACTCTCGGCCGCCCGAACGCCTAACCCGGCTTGCCATCGAGCCGGGACCGCGTCAGCACCTTCCAGTAGCACGCCGCATACAGCGCGAAGCCGCTGGACCACAGCCCTGCGGACACCACGATCGCCCCGATCGTCCATTGAGGAAGTGCCAGCGGAATCACCACGCGCACGAGCGCGGCAGCCAGCACCAGCACGTAGCAGGTCACGTCCCAGCCATCCGCCTTGAGCAGCCGGCCGGTATGGCCACGCGCGGTGCGGGTCATCATCCCGATGATCATCCCGCCGATCGCGCCCACCGTCAGCGCATGTACCGCCGCCGACGGTCCGACCCAGCCGGTGCCGGCCAGAGCGCGCAGAAGCAGGTGGACGGGAATCCAGGCGTAGGCGACATGCAACACCCAAACCAGCGGCACGCGCCACGTCTTCCAGGGCTTCCACAGGAGCCAGCGCACAAGGTGCGCCGCGGCGGCCAGCCCAGCCAAGGCCGAGTTCGCCGCTGCCGGCAGCTGTAGCGCGCCGGCGGCCAGCAGCGCCAGCACGCTGCCCAATGCCGCCTTCTCCACCAGCGGTTGGCGGGCAGCGTTGGCGCCCGCAACGCCGTTGTTGGTGAACATCGGAATCACCCGCCCCCCCATCACGGCGATGATGAAGAGCACCACATCCAGCGCCACCTGGATTCCGAGCCAGCCTGGCAGCGCCAGCACCTCGAGATGGTTCAGGTGCACCGCCACCGTGGCGAGCGACATCAGAAGCAGCAGCACGACGAAGAAGTAGTTGCGCTTGTTCCCGGAAGCGAGGAAAGGCACGGCCAGTGCGATAGCGGCGGCCAGCGGAAACGCCGCATTCACCAGCGCCGCAGCCCAGCCGAATGGGGTCAGCACCAGCACGCGGCCCGCCACCCAGAGCAGCGCCAACGCAGCCAGCTTTGCGCCGGTGGGCGTGGGTCGGTTGCTCCAGTTGCGCCCTGCAGTGAACAGGAAGCCGACGATCACCGCCAGGGCGAAACCGAACAGCATTTCGTGCGCGTGCCACAAAGGGCCCTGCAAATACGGGCGGCCCAGCAGCCCGCTGAACTGCAGCGCCCACAGTCCGATGGAGAGTGCGGCAAAGATGCTGGCCAGCAGGTAGAAGGGGCGAAAGCCCAACGCCCAGAGCGCGAAACCGGGGGGCGGCACGCGTGGCGCCGGCTCCTCGATGCGGAAGATGGAACTCATGACAATCTGCCTCCGGTGCGTCTGGCGCCGTATCTATGGCGCCAGGCCAGCGCCGCGCCCACGACGGTTGCCGCAAACAGCGCGATGGACAGCGCATTGAAAAGGGAACCCTGCGCGCGCCAGGCTGCGTCGGCCCAGCCGAGGCCAAATCGGGCCAGCAGCGACAAGTGCAATGCCGCGAGCGGCAGGTAGAAGAAAAAACCGAACAGCAGTTTCACGCGCGCAATCGCCGGCAGGATCACCGGCGCATGGCCCATCATCATGCTGACGACAAAGCCCAGGCCCAGCGCATGCAGCGCAATGTCGCGTGCCGGCAGCCCCAGCGAAGCGGCCGCCCACGCGATACCGCCGACCGCCAGCCAGAGGTAGCCGCCCAGCAAGCAGACGGCCATGTAGCGCGCCAGCCCTTCGGCGAACAGCGTACGTCGCGCGATGTCGAATACCAGCAGCCACAGCGCCAGCAGCGACATCGATGCGCCATAGAGCACGCCTCCGGCCAAGGGCGCGACCGCGGATATGGCGGCGCCAAGCGCCATCGCTATCAGCAACAGGACCAACGTCGATTGGGCGCCGGGACGTCGCCGCATCAGGCGCGTCATCTCCAGCCGCTCCGCCGCGATCGTCATCACCAGGAAGGCAAACCACCACGGCACAACGGCGGCGCTGCTCCACTCCAGCGCAAACAGCAGGTTGCCCGCCAGCCAGGCGAGCGCGCTGGCCAGCAGCAGCGCCGTGTGGGGTGCTCGCTGCCGGTGCACGACCAGCAGGTTGACGCCGGTAAAGGCGACGGCGGCCGCCAGCAACAGCCAGCGCGCGGGACCGTCCAGCCCCAGCAGCATGGCCGGCCCGGCGAGGCCGGAGGCGATCGGCGCCAGCCAAGCGGCGCGGTGCTTCACCGCCACGGCACGCTCGATTCCGATCAGGGTACCCATGAACGCGCAGATCATCAGCGCAGCATGCAGCAGCGCCGCGCGTCCGGGCCACATCGCTGCATCCACCGTGGGCATAGCTATGCCGGCACGCACCAGGCCACCGGCGAGGCCGGCCAGCAAGGCCGTCGCCACCAGGGCGAGCAGCGCAGGCCGCATCACCAGCCCATGAAGCTCTTTGCGCTGTCGCTCAATCGTTCGGATGTCCATGGAGGTTCCCAGACCAGTTCGACCTGGATCAACAGTTCGGCTGGCACCACGCGGTCGAGCTGTTGCTCGATATCGCTGATGATGACATCGGCCACGGGGCATGCGGCCGACGTCATCGTCACTCGCACGTGCACCCGCTGGGCTTCCACGGTCACGCCATACACCAGGCCGACATCGACGATGTTCATCGCCACCTCCGGATCGACCACTCGGCGCAAGGCCTGGTCGATCGGCGCAAGCAGTTCCTGCGGCCCTTCGTAGGCAAATGCGGGCTGGCTCACGCGGATGCCCTTCAGGTCCCGCCGCACGACCCGCAGCACTGGCCCGCTGTGCCGTGCGCGGTGGCCTTCACGCGGGTGATGGCGACGCGCCAAGTGGTGGGGCCCTGCTCAAGGTAGCCCCAGGAAAATTCGCCTGGCACCCTGGCGATGAACTGCTGGAAAAGAGGTCGGGGATCGTGGTCGTTCACGAGTTCCAGCGCCTCGCCGGTGGCGAGGTTGTCGAAGGTGGAGAAGATCAGCGGGTGGCGCTCGCGGGGAGGCACGGTGCGAACGTCGATGAGAGATGCGGTTTGGGTCATGCAGGCTCCTGTCTGGAAGATGTATTTGCGATACACCTATGCTACGGACGAGGTGGAATGCGGACTTGACGAAGATCAAGGAAACGTCACCGCCTGTCAATTACCCTGCTGCCACCAGCCGCCGCCCAGGGCCTGCAACAACGCGGCCGAGTCGGCGTAGCGATCCGCGGCTGCCTGCGTCTTCTCGAGCATCGCGCGACGATGGTGACGCGTCGCTTCGAGCATGGCGGCCTCGCTGACGCCGCCCGCGGCCAGCCGCTGCGCGGTGATGTCGCGAAAGCGTAGTGCTCGCTCCTCCGCATCGGTGCGCTCTTTGAGTCGTGCGGCATCGGCTTCGAGTGCGCGCAGCACGTCCGCCACATTCTGCAGCGCCTGCAACACCGTCTCCTGATAGGCGGCGCCGGCCTGCTCGTAGGCCGCCACGGCCGAGCGACGTCGGGCCTGCAGTTCGCCGCCCCGGAACAAGGGATAAATCAGCGAAGCGCCGAGAAAATAGAACCCGTTGCCGCCTTCGAACAAGTCGCCGGGCTTGGTGCTGAGCGCGCCCAGCTGAGCCGACAGCGTGAGCTGCGGGTAGAGGTTCGCGGTGGCGACGCCGACCTGCGCGCCGGCCCGGGCAAGCAGCGTCTCGGCCGAGCGGATGTCGGGGCGCTGGCGCGCCAGCTGCGACGGCAGGCTCAAGGGCAGTTCGGCCGGCAGCTGAAGTTCGGCCATCCGGAACTCGGGCAAGCCCGGCGCGCTGGGCGACAGGCCGACGTACAGCGCGAGCCTGTGGCGCATCCTTTCCAGATCGCGCCGCAGGTCCGGCAGCGTGGCGCGTGCCTGCGCCAGCTCGCGCTGCTGCGTGATCACGTCGACGCGGGCTACGCCGCCGAGCGCTTCCATCCGCTCGGCAATCGCCAGCTGGCGCGCCTGCAGCGAAACGATCTCCTCGCTTTGCGCGATCTGCTCGCGCAGCGACGCTTCGCGGATCGCTGTGGTCACGACGTTGCCAGCCAGGATCAGGCGTGCCGCTTCGAGCTCGTACTGCTGGTGGTCGACCTCGGCGCGCAAGCCTTCCAGCTCACGGCGCGTGCCGCCGGCGAAGTCGAAAGTGTAGGAGACGCTGATCGATGCAAGGTGCAGGTCCAGCGGCATCGGCACCGGCAGCGCCGGCACGCCCAGTGATTGCGGGTTGACGTCGATGCGGTTGGCGGAAAGCCTGGCGTCGAGCTTCGGAAACTCCGCGCCGCCGCTGCGCGCGCTCAGGTCTTCCTGCGCCTGACGCAGCCTTGCCTGCGCCCGCGCGAGCGTCGGGCTGTTATCGAGCGCGCGGCGCACCAGGCCGTCGAGCGTGGGCGAGCGAAACAGCGTCCACCACTGCGCCGGGATGTCCTTGCCCGGCGCCAGCCGCTCCTCGGCCACCGCGGTCGACGTGTATTGCTCCACCACCGGCATCTCGGGCGGGCGAAGCGGGTCGCTGCTGCACGCCGCGATAGCCGCCACTGCCAGGGAACAAAGAGCACGCCGCCGCATACTAGTCCAGTGTCTTGCGGTAGAAGATCATCGCGATGCTCATCATCACGACGGTGAACACCATCAGCGGCCAGACGTTCGGCCACAGGTCGGCCCATTCGTTGCCCTTGAGCAGGATGCCGCGCACCAGGCGCATGAAGTAGGTCGCCGGCAACACGTTGCCTAGCCACTGCGCCCACACGGGCATGCCGCGGAAGGGAAACATGAACCCGGACAACAGGATCGTCGGCAGGAAGAAGAAGAAGGTCAACTGCATCGCCTGCAGCTGGTTCTGCGCGATCGACGATATCGTGATGCCGACCGTCAGGTTGGCGGCGATGAACAGCAGCGACACCGCGAAGAGCACGACCACGCTGCCGGCGAACGGCACGCCGAACAGGTACAGCGCGGCCAGCAGGATGATGGTCGCCTGCACCAGCCCGATGAAGATGTAGGGCACGATCTTGCCGGTCATCACCTCGAGCGGCTGCGCCGGCATCGCGAGCAGGTTTTCCATCGTGCCGCGCTCGCGCTCGCGGGTCATCGCCAGCCCCGTCATCATCACCATCGTCATCGTCAGGATGACGCCCATCAGCCCCGGCACGATGTTGTGCTGGGCGATGCCTTCGGGGTTGTAGAGCTTGTGCACGCGCACCTCGAACGGCGCTGTACCGCCGGCCAGCGGCGCCAGCGCGCCGGTGAGGTCTCTCCTGGCGACCGCCGCCGCCAGCTCGCGCACCGACGCAAGCGCGGCACCGGTGGCTGCCGGGTCCGTGGCATCGGCCTCGATCAGGATCGCCGGGCGTTCGCCGCGCAGCAGACGGCGGCTGAAGTCGGCCGGGAAGCTGACGACGAACTGGACTTCGCCGCGCGCCAGCGCCGCGTGCGCGGCCGCCTCGTCCGGCAGCTCGTCGACCAGCGCGAAGTAGCCGCTGGTCTTCATCGCCGCGAGGATAGCTGCGCGTGAACTCGCTGTGGTCGGCCATCAAGACGGCGGTCGGAAGGTGCTTGGGATCGGTGTTGATGGCGTAGCCGAAGAGCACGATCTGGATGATCGGTATGCCCAACACCATGCCGAAGGTGATGCGGTCGCGCTTGAGCTGCAGGAACTCCTTGCAGCACGATGCCCCACCAGCGCGTCACCGAGAACATCACGACTTCGGCCCGAAGTTGTCGACCGATTGCTCGGTGAGGTGGATGAACACGTCCTCGAGGCCGGTCGCCGCAGGCTGCACGCGGTTGCCGGTGCCGGCGACAGCCTCGCGCAGCGCGGCTTCCAGCGCGGCCGGGTCGCGACCGGTCACGTGCAGCGCGGAGCCGAAGGCGGCCACCTGCTCGACGCCCGGCCGGCCGCGCAGACGCTCGGCGACGGCATCCAGGTCGGCGCCGGACACTTCCCAGGTCGTGAGCTTCTGGCCGGCGATGATCTCTTCGGCCGTACCCTGCGCCATCAGCCTGCCGTAGGCGATGTAGGCCAGCTTGTGGCAGCGCTCGGCCTCGTCCATGTAATGCGTGCTGACCAGCACCGAGATGCCGCGCGCCGCGAGGGCGTGCAGTTCCTCCCAGAAGTCGCGGCGCGCGCCGGGGTCGACGCCGGCGGTCGGCTCGTCGAGCAGCAGCAGCTCGGGCTGGTGCAGCATGCAGGCCGCGAGCGCCATGCGCTGCTTCCAGCCGCCGGACAGCGACCCGGCGAGCTGCGCCGCGCGGCCGCCGAGACCCAGGCCGTCGATCGCCCGCTCGACCGCCGCACGGCGCTCCGGCATGCCGTACATGCGCGCGACGAAGTCGAGGTTCTCGCGGATCGACAGGTCTTCCCAGAACGAGAAGCGCTGCGTCATGTAGCCGACGCGCCGCTTGATCTCGCCGCTCTGCTTCACGATGTCGTAGCCGAGGCAGGTGCCGGAGCCGGAGTCCGGCGTCAGCAGCCCGCACATGATGCGGATCGAGGTCGTCTTGCCGCTGCCGTTGGGTCCCAGGAAGCCGAAGATCTCGCCGCGCCCGACCTGCATCGACAGGTCGTTGACGACATGCTTGTCGCCGAAGCGCTTGTTCAGCCCGTGTACGTCGATCGCCCAGGGACCGGCCGCCGCGCTCATTGCAGCGTCACCGACACCGGTTGCCCGGGACGCAGCCGCGCCGCGTTCTCGGCCGACGGCCGTGCCTCGACCAGGAACACCAGCTTGGAGCGCGTCTCGTTGCTATAGATGACCGGCGGCGTGAACTCCGGCTCGTTCGAAACGTAGCTCACCACGGCTGCGAGGCCGGCGCCGCAGCCGTCGCAGCCGACGCTGACGTTGCGGCCCGGCTTGAGGCCGCCGGCCGCGGTTTCCGGGACGAAGAAGCGCAGCTTCACGTGGCCGGGCGGCAGCAGCCGCACCACCGGGCTGCCGGCGGCCACCCACTCGCCTTCCCGGTACAGCGTGTCGGAGACCAGTCCCGCCTGGCTCGCCGCGGCCCGCTTCTGATCGAGCCGCCAGGCCGCCTGGCTCTGCGCGGCGCGCGCCGCGGCAACCTGGGCACTCTGGGCGCGGATCTGGTCCTCGCGCGCCGGCAGGCGCGTCACGTCGAGTTGCCCCGCGAGTTCTCGCACCCGCGCGGCCTTGATCGCCTGGTTGGCGCGGGATTCCTCGAGCTGGGCTCTCGCGATGCCGCCGGCGTCGAACTGCCCCTCATCGCGCTTGAGCTGCAGCACCGCCTGCTCCAACGCGGCTTGGGCCTGCGCCAGTTGCGCCTGCGTGACGGCAACTTCCGGCTTGCGCCGTCCGACGTTCAGGTCGGCCAGCTGCGCCAGCGCCGCGTTGAGCTGCTCGTCGGCCTGCTGCTTCGCTGCGAACTCCTGCTCCGTTTCCAGATTGAAGAGCGGCGACTTCGCCTCGACCGTTTGACCGCGCTGCACATGGAGCTTGTCGAGTCGACCGGCCACCGGCGAGGCCACGTAGACGTACTCGCCTTCGACGTAGCCCTGATAGGTCAAAGACTGCTCGCCGGAGCAGCCGGCGAGCAGTGCGGCCGCGCTCGCAGCAGCCAGGATTGACAACGCTGGTCGAGAAGGGCTTGGGGATTCCATAGATCAGCCCTACTAGACAGCATACCGAAATCCCACCCTCAGGCGGCGGCCGCCTATTGGTGTGCCGATAACCTCCTCCCCCTTGCTGTCGAAGGCGTTGTCGATCGCCACGTAAACATCCCAGCGCTGGCTGCGCCGCGTGAGCGACAGACTCACCTCGTTGTATGCGTCCAGCCAGCGTCCGCCGGTTGGAATGGACGAGTCGAAACGATGGCCGATGTGCGAGAGATCGCCAGCGAACTGCCATTTCGGTACGGGTTGCCAATCAAGCCCGATCAGCCACTGATGCCGCGGCCGATGCCGCAATGGGTCGCCGCCTTCCGGCACGGTGACTTCCATGACTGTTCCTTGGGCACGCACGCTCATTTGGCTGCTCAGAGTCTTGCGAAAGTCGAACTCAATGCCCGAACTGTCGATGCTGGCCCTATTCACAAGCAGTGGCGGCGGTCCCGCATCGAAATCCACCAGATCGACAAACTCGGCCCGAAACGCCGTCAGTCGAATTCGTGATCCGTCGGTCCAATCACGCGCGTAGTAGCCCTCGACTTGGCGAGTGGACTCGCGCGAGAGCTCAGGATTGCCCACGAACGGATGGCCCAGTGCGAAGAAGCTGGGCAGCTTGGCTGCCGATGACAGGCCGAACCCAATACGACCTCGGTCCTCACTCAATTGATACTGCGCGCCCAGCGCCGGGTGATTGACAGAGCCCTGTCCCGGCGTCGACTCGCTGCGCAAACCGAGGTGATAGCTCAGCCGACCGACGATCCCGCGCGCTTCCGCGTACACGCTGTTCGTCGTGCGAGTGATCGCGAACGCCGCCGGCACCGGCTCTTCGAAAAAGAGAGTGCTATTGAGCGCACCCTGCTCGCGCTGAGACTGCAGTCCCAGCAGCAGGTCCCAGCCATACGCGTTCGCGAGCCACTCGAGCCGGCCCTCATTGCGGGCGTACTCCGCGTCAGCGCGCAAGGCCGGCAAGCCGAACGGGTCGCGCACACCCGGCATCACGCCTGGCGTGTCTTGCACACCGTTTCGCTCGAAACGGGTCAGGCGCGCCTCGAGCGCGCCGAGCGAGCCAAGGTCGTGGCGGAACACCCCGGAAAGCTGCCGCGACAGGGAATCGTTCGATTCAAGGCTGCGGTTCACCGCGAATTCCACGCCGCCGCTGTCATCGGGGAAACTTCGATTGCGGCTCTCGGCCAGCCTGAAGTCGAGTCCCAGGGACGAGGCGCCGATCTGCTGCCGGTAACCAAGATTCAGCGAATCGATTCGGATCGACCCTGTCGAATCGTCGCCATCTTGCCGGTGGCTGGCACTGACGAGCCAGGACGGGGACTTGAAAGAAGCGCTTAGCGCCCGCAAGCCATCACCGCCCACCTCGCTCGTGACTCGCCTGCGTTCGCCGGCTTGCGTGGTGGTGAATAACTGGACCACACCGGCCAGCGCTTCGCCGTGCGCGACGCTCGTGTTGCCCCTCACAACTTCGATCCGCTCGATGTCGTCCAGCGAGAGCGAGTTGAGATCCACTGCGCTGCCGCGCGATGAGAGCGGATCGTTCTGCCGCACGCCGTCGATCAGCACGACCACGTGGCTCGGGTCCGCCCCGCGCAGGTACAGCGATCCGTATCCGCCGCTACGCCCACGCCGGTCCACCATGAGCCCGGCCTGCCGCACCAGAAACTCGCCCACGCTGGCGGCCGGATGCGCGTCAATCTGCTCGCGCGTGAAAACGTCTCACATGCTGGTTGATGGCCGCTTCGGTGAGCGCCAGCGAAGATGCCGAGATCACGACCGGTGGCAGTTGCCGCTGCTCCTGCGCCAGGGCCGGTCCAGCAAGAGACGCCAAAGCGGCCGCCGCGAGCGTCGCGCCGCACGTCGCAACTCGGGTCCTGATCGTCAAGATTGGGCTCGGGGTCTGGCGCGCAGCAAAATGCGCCCCAAGGACCGACGAAACAGAAACAGCGCCACCAGAAGGGCCAGCAGCCCCACTACAAAGCCGCCAGCCAGCGCGCCCAGCCAAAAACGCCCTTCTCGGACACGAGGGCCACCAATTTGCTCAGTCTGCTCGGTCCCAGTCAGGTCCGACGCGAGCGCCTCGGCCTTTTCGCGCGTCAGATTCAGATTCGGCATCTGCGCATCGGGCTCGTCGAACTTCGGATTCAACAGGCGATTAATGAGCCAAACCCGAACGCGCTATCTCGTGTGCGGCAGCCAACACCTCGTGTCGAGCGTCGCGCCCCGCCGCCACGGTGGCGTCCTTGATAGCATCCAGCTTGGCAACCGCTGGGCATAGGCTGCGTCGTTGAGCACGCGGGTCTCGATGCGAGTTAGCAAGATTGCGATCGAGCTCCGGGCCGACCCGTCCCCCCGCACCTTCGCGCGAATGACAGCCCAGGCAGCCGTTCGCCACCAGCAGGTTTCCTTTGATCGACTTCCCGATGACGTTGCTGTGCGCTGCAGCGGGTCGATAGCGAGCCACCAACACCACCCCGCTCCCGTCCACCGGCAGAATGGGCACGAAACTGATGCCGTCTCGGGTGAGGGCCACGCCCGTGACGGCCATACCTCACTGCCCGCCCTCGTACCGCACCAGGTAACGCGGAGCCGCAAGCACACTGCTATCCGAGAGCGAATAGTCCATCACGACCACGCCCGCCGCCCCTGTCGCGCCGTTCGATGCCGCGATCAGAAAACGAGCGTGATCCGAAGGTCGAAGGCCGTCCGTACCCGGCGCCACGTGCACCATCTGGACCGGGCCGATCGTTGGCACGAATACGGCGGCCGCATTCATCGCGATCGAAGCGTCCGCTCCATTCCAGTGATAGTTGCGGCCAACGACGAGTCTCGAGAACTCGGTCCAACGCGACGCCGTTCTCAGCGGCAAAAAGCCGCTCGCCGGCGAATGCAAGGCCGAACGGATTGCGCAGGCCGAACGCGAACACGCGTGGTGCCAGCCCGGGTCCACTCGCAAAGGGATTCCCGGGAGCGGGCTCGCCGTCGAGCGTGAGGCGCAGCACCTTGCCCAGCGAAGACTCTAGTTTCGCGCTGAGCGCGGGATTGCCGCCATCGCCGATTGAGACGTAGAGGAAGCCGCCGTGCACGACACAGTTGCCGATCTGATGTGATAAGGCAGAGGCGTCGCCGGCGAGGAAACCACCGATGTCTCGCTGCTCCTGCGCCTTGCCGGCAAACGTGTGAGGCTGCGCTCGCAAGCGCGAAATACCGTTTCGCAGAATGCCCGACGCGTCGCGATACGCATAGGTCACGAACACGTAGCCGTGATCCGGGTCGAGGCAGATCCCAGCCATACCTGCTTCACCCTCCCAAGTCGGGCCAGTCCTTCTTCGGTGAGAAAGTTGCGATGCGCGCAAACTCCGAGACCGAGTTGTCGTTGGCGATCACCTTGATGACGCCTCGCAACTCGGTGACGAATAGCTTCGGGGCGCCCGGTTCCGCGCCCGGTTTTGGAACGGCGGCCAGGCTGGTGGGGAGCGAAAAGCCTCGCGCAAGCACATGCAACGAGTAGCCCTCTTCGACGGCCCAACTCGCGTCCAGCTCGCTCTTGGGCGGGCGGCGAGTGCCCACGGCACTGCGCTTACGCCGAGCAGCGCAGATAGGCAAAGCGTCGAGACGAGACGAGCCAGCACGAGGCTGCAGCCGTATTTGAGGAACTCGAAATTTCGGTCGAGCTGCGGCCCTCTCATCAATAGAGCTCAGTATTGAGGCGGCTATTGCCCACGCGGTCCTGGAACGCATTGTTTGCTCCGGTCGAGCCATTGGCGCTGCCGCACGATACGGCCTTGTCGCCCTCGACACGAGCACAACCGTAGCAACCAGACGGATCGCGGCACAGGGATGCAGCTGTGCTTTTCCCAGGACAAATGTCCTGGGAGTTTTGATGTGGCAACTAATTCGCCTCAGCCCCGAGCTCGACAGGAAGGCTGCGGCGACCCTATCCTCGGACCAAGTAGCGCAGTTGCCAAGCTGTAGAGCAACCCAGTTGCGGACTGCGTGAGCACGCTATCAATTGACCCGGTTTGCGCTCAGAATCTCGAACATGCCCCCCCTCCGCCGCAACTCGATCTATGTCGACGAAGCTGATATGGGAAGCTTTCATTGGTGTCTGATTGAGCGCGGGGCGGATGGCGGAGCGTGGGCGGGCATTGGGTCGAGTCCGAAACCTTTTAACTCCTGGATAGAAGCCTTTGATGCCGGGTGCGTCGAACTGTTCAGACTGACGGACGACGAACGAGTCGGTCCTCGGTGGGCTTGATGAGCCGCCATCGTCACTCGACTCAGGTGCCAATCTCGCCGGTCACTGGGAGGATGGTGCCGGTGATGTAGCTGGAGCACACCGGCGAGGCGAGGAAGACGTACGCCGGGGATAGCTCCTCGGGCTGGGCCGGCCGCTTCATCACCGTGTCTTTTCCGAACTCCCTGACCTTCTCCGCTGGCTTGTCCGCAGGGTTCAGGGGCGTCCACACCGGACCGGGCGCCACCGCATTGACGCGAATGCCCTTCTCGATCAGGCTCTGGGCCAGCGACAGCGTGAATGCGTTGATTGCGCCCTTGGTCGACGAGTAGTCGAGCAATTTCGCGCTTCCGCGCAGCGAGACCACCGAACTGGTGTTGATGATGCTCGAGCCTTCCTTCAAGTGGGGAACGGCGGCACGCGCCATGTAGAAGTAACCGAAGATGTTGGTGCGAAAGGTTTCCTCCAGCCGCTCGTCGGTGATGTCCTCCAGCGAATCGGCGTGCTCCTGGAAAGCCGCGTTATTCACCAGGATGTCCAGGCGCCCGAACTCGGACACCGTTTGCTCCACCGCCTGCTTGCAGAAGTCCGAGTTCTTGACATCGCCGGCGATCAGCAGGCAGCGCTGCCCTTCCTTCTCCACATGACGTTTGGTTTCCTTCGCATCCTCGTCCGCGCTCAGGTAAACGATCGCCACGTCCGCGCCTTCGCGGGCATACAGCAGCGCCACCGCGCGGCCGATGCCGGAGTCACCGCCGGTGACGATCGCGGCCATGCCCTCGAGCTTGCCGCTGCCGCGATAGGCCGGGGCCTCGAAGCGCGGCTTGACTTGCATCTCCGCCTCGAGCCCCGGCTTGTCCAGATGCCTTTCAACCAGCGGCGGCTCCGGTTGCGCACGCGCGCCGGCCTGCACCGCTTTCTGCTTATCTGCACCGCGCCTGCCGGACCTGGCCTCGTCCTTGGCGTCCTGCTCGCGCTGGATCTCGCGCTGCTTTTCCACCGCCTGCTCAGCCGGGCCGAGTGACGCACCCGTCGCCATGGGTTTGTCCATGATGCTCCCCTTCGTGAATGGCCAACGCCGACTGCGCCCCCGGCAGGCCTTCAGCTGCGGGAGGCGTTGCGCTTGCGGGTAGCGGCGCCTTTGCGGGCGGACGCCGATCGCGCTTCGGCGGACCTTGACGCTGAAGCCTGTCCCCCGGCCTTGCCGCCCTTTCGCGAGGAAGTTCTGTCAGTCGCTTTGCCACGGCCAGACCCGGACTTTTCGCCACCTCCGGTTTCCTT
Source organism: uncultured beta proteobacterium (assembly GCA_963722025.1). Lineage (GTDB taxonomy): Bacteria > Pseudomonadota > Gammaproteobacteria > Burkholderiales > Burkholderiaceae_C > Ramlibacter. Next base: position 9,030 of record CAVRNE010000014.1, on the reverse strand, counting down.
GTTCACGGTGGCCCAGGCGCGCCTCTCGGCTTCGTCCTTGCCAGTTCCCCGCTTCTCGTAGCTCTCCTCAATGTGTTCGGCCTGACGCTTTTGCTTGTCGGAATAGGAATCCTTGTCACCTCGTGGCATGTCGTCCTCCTTAAGATTGGTACCGAGGGATATTTGCGCCCTGGCGCGACGCCGGATCAGTCCACTGTATCGACACTCGAAAAATCTTGACGTCGGACAAGTTCTTAATGCGTTCTAGGTGGCGGCTTACCATTGAGCACTGCAAGGAATGCGCGCGCGCTCACCATATTGGAGGGCAGGCGACCATGATGTCTAGGCCACGACCGTGACCCTGACGTCGGGGTCCTTGCGCAACACCTCGAGCCCCACGTTGCGCTCATATCGCTGCAGCAGAAGGTCGACGTTGACCCCGGACGTGCCGACACGGGAAATGCGAAGCCAGTCGATGCACGACGGAAGCCTCGGGGTCTGCAGCACGATCTCCGAACGCTGCGCATCTATTTCCAGGCCAAGGCAGGCCTGCAGCATGCCAAATGCGGCCGCGGCGGCCCATGCCTGGGGCGAGCAGGCCACCGGGTACAGGGTCGGCCCGGCCCCGGGGCGCCGCTTGAACCCGCAGTACAGCTCCGGCAAGCGGTGCGTGTCGAAGTGCAGGCTCGATTCGAAGGTGCACGAGAACAACTGCATCGCACTCTCGGTCCGCCCGTAGCGCGCCATGCCGGCGGCGATCAGGGCATTGTCGTGCGGCCAGATCGAGCCGTTGTGATACGACATCGGGTTGTAGCGGGCGGCGCCGGTTGCAATGGTGCGAATGCCCCAGCCGCTATGGAACGCCTCGCCCATCAGTCCGTCGACGATGCGGTTCGCATGCTCGGGTGACGCAATACCGCTCCAGAGCGTGTGTCCGGCGTTGGACGACGGCACCTTGCACTGCTGCTTGCGCCCGTCCAGCGCGATCGCATAGCTGCCGATCTCCTCGCACCAGAAGGCGGCCTGGAAGCGCTGGACCAACTCACGCGCCTGGTGCTCGAGCGAGGCGGCCAGCGCACCCTCCCCTAGCGCAGCCGCGAGCGCGGCGACGCCCAGCTTGGCCTGGTAGACATAGCCCTGCACCTCGCACAGCGCGATCGGCGCCTGCGCCAGCATGCCGTTGCTGTGAAAGACCGAGTCGTGCGAATCCTTCCAGCCCTGCTGCACAAGGCCTTCGCTGCTGCGCCGCGCGTATTCGACGAAACCGTCGCGGTCAATATCGCCATAACGGTCAATCCATTCCAATGCGGCGAGGATGTTCGGCCAGATGCGGCGGATCAGAATCGAATCGCCCGTGCGCCTCCAATAGGCGGCTGCAAGGACCAGGAACAGCGGCGTGGAATCCACGGACCCGTAATAGCGCCCGAACGGGATTTCCCGTGTCAATGCCATTTCGCTTTGCCGACCCTCGTGCAGGATTTTGCCCGGCTCGGCGTCGTTCTGCGGGTCCAGTTCCGTCGCCTGCGTGGCTGCCAGAAACGACAGTACACCGGCGGCGAGCGAGGGGTCCACCCAGAGATATTCAAGTGCCGTGATGATGCCGTCGCGCCCGAACGTGGTGGAGTACCAGGGCACCCCGGCAAAGGGATACGGACCCGTCGGCAGAATCGTGGTGAGCATGGACAGGTCGGCGACGGAGCGCTCCAGCCAGAGGTTGACCAGCGGGTTCGACGTGACCATCGTGCAACGCCCACCCAGCAAGACCCGCCGTTGCGCCTCGTTGTCGCGCACCGCGGCGTCGTAGGAGATTCGCGGCGCCTGCGCGTCGCCCTCGCATTCGCACGTCACCGTGCAGTAGAGGTGGTATTCCGTTCCCGGGGCCAGCTGCAGCTCGAAGGCGGCCCGCCCCGCATCGATCATCGTCGGCACCGGGTCGAAGTGGATGCGCGTGCGCCGCAGCCGGTTGTCGCGGCCGCGGTAAGGCAGGACGACCTCGTCGGCCGCGACCTCGGGCTGCAGGCGCTCGCCGCGCCGCTCCCGTTTCATGCCGCGCACTTCGAACAGGTCGACGAAATCCGCCTCGAACGTGAACTCCAGCCGCACCCGCGTGGGCTCGCTGCCATGGTGTGTCAGCCGTACATGCTCGTGGCAGGCCGCATGCCACAGCAACTTGGCGCGAAAGACGTGCAGCGTTCCCTTGGCCAGCGCCGGCCAGCCGCCCTTTTCGGGCAAGTCGGGATTCATCATGTCGATGGCCAACAGGCTGTTGGAATGCTCCACCGACGAGCCCAGGTAGAGCGGCCGCGCGCCGTCGATCAGCAGTTCCTGCTGCGAGAGGTAGCGGGTGTCGTTGTGGTACACGCCTTCCTTGCCCGGCACAAGCACCTGCACGTCGCCGAACCGGTCGAACATCGCGAAAGTGTGGTCGTTCTTCAGGACCTGCGGCTGCTCTTCGGCAGTGGCCGCGGTGGCGGCCACGTACCACTTGTCGCCGATCTGGATCTTGTTCGGCATGCAAATGCTTCCTGCTTTCGGACTTACGCGGCAATGCGGTTGTCGCCCACCCGGGTGTCCACGAGTTCCCGATAGACCTCCAGGTAGCGCTTGGCCATGACCCGCGCCGCGAAGCGCTGCTCGAATACCTGGCGGCAGCGGCGGCGATCAATACGCCCTATGTTCCTGGCGGCCGCGATGGCCTGTTCCTGGTTCTCGACAATGAAACCGGTGACGCCTTCATCGATGATTTCGGGTACCGAACCATGCCTGTACGCGATCACGGGTGTGCCGCAGGCCATTGCCTCGATCATGACCAGCCCGAACGGCTCAGGCCAGTCGATCGGCATCAGCAACGCCCGCGCGTTGCCGATGAAGTCGTTCTTGGCTTTGTCGCCGATCTCCCCCACATAGCTCACCAGCGGATCGTTCAGCATCGGTTCTATCGTGGACTCGAAGTACGCCTGGTCGGCGGAGTCCACCTTGGCGGCGATGCGCAGCGGCGTGCCGCAAGCCCTGGCGATCTCGATGGCCCGGTCTGCGCGCTTCTCGGGTGAGATGCGCCCGACGAAAGCGAAATAATCCTCCGGTTGCGGATGCGGCGAATACAAGCCCACCGGCAGCCCGTGATGCACCGTCGCACGCCAGTTGAGCGGGAAGCGGTGCGCGCTGGCTGGCGGAGATCGACACCATCGGATGCCTCGGGAAAGCAGCGGAACAGCGGCTTCAAGTCCGGCAAGTCGAGGCGGCCGTGGGCGGTCGAGACGCAAGGCGTCCGGCAATGGCTCACCAGCGCGAGCTGATGCACATCGGTGTGGAAGTGGATCACGTCGAAGGACGGCGCCGCCTTGAGCACCATGTCCATCATGATGGTGTGCCAGACCAGCGGGTCCGGTTTGTGCGATCCAGCCGCAGGCCGCGAGGCACCACGGAGACCAGGTGGGCCGAAGTGATCGAGTCGCCGCCGGCGAATAAGGTGACTTCGTGCCCCATTTCCACCAGGGCTTCGGTCAGGTATGAAACCACGCGTTCGGTGCCTCCGTACGCGCGCGGAGGCACGCTTTCGTACAACGGCGCAACCTGGGCAATCTTCAAAGTGAGTCCTCTTGTGGGGGTGCGGCGAGGCACCGTCCGCTCGAAGATAGCTTTGCGTATAGAGGGTAGCCTGGACGGAACCGCTGTCGGCCGCCGGGTGATCACCACGACGCAGATGAACGTGAGCCATCCCTGCCCAAAGCACGGCGGACGAGCTGCAGCGGTGGATGTCGAATTGGCCGACGGCAGCGCGAAGTCATCGCCACGCCAACAGTATCTGGCAGCGGGCTCGGCCTCCCCGTCCAGCGGACGCCAGCTGCGCTACCCAGGGGGTGCCTGCTCTGGCGGTGCCGTCGTCTCGCGCAGCACGCCGTTGATTTCGGCGCCGAAGATCAATGTCGTTGCGCTGATATACAGGAACACCAGCGTGGCGACCACGCCCGCGAAGCTGCCGTAGAGCAACGCCAGCTGTCCGCCCGTGCGCAATGTGTACGACAGGGTGGCGGCAGCCGCTACCCAGAGCGCGGCACCCACCAGCGCGCCTGGCATCACGGTGTAGAGCCGCTGGCGAATGTCGGGCAGCCAGCCGTACAGCAATGCGTACATCACTATCAGCACCAAGAAGGCCAGGCCGTAGCGCACGCTGTTGTGGAGCCAAAGCGTATCCTGCCTCGCACCTGAATTCGCCTCCAGCAGCTGCCACACGTACGGCATGACGACCACCGAGCTGAATGCAGCCAGGACCCCTGTGCCGACGATGACTGTGAACAGCGTGACCTTGATGCGAGCTTTCCAGAAAGGAAGGCCCCGCTCAATGCCGTAAGCGCGGTTCAGTGCCGAGCGTATCGCCTGCACCCCCATGAGGCCGTCCACAGCGTTGCCAGCACGCCGATGGCCAGTAGCGCCTGGTACGCTGAGCCAGCACCTGCTTGATGAGAGGCTGCATCGCGTCGCGCACCGCCTGGGGTGCATATTCCATGACGCGATCGGCCAGAGCCGCTGCGTCGCCAGGCTGCCCGAAGAAGCCGGCAGAAGCTGACAACAGGACCAAGAGCGGAAACATGGCCAGCACCGACGAGAACGCCAGGCTGCCGGCCTGGTTGGCACTCTGGTGCATGACGTAGTTGCGAATGGCCAGCAGCATCACGCGCAAGCCTGGTGTGGCCAGCGCGGCCAGGCGGACACGGCTCCAGGCTTCGCGAAGTCGGCTCATTGGCGGAGAGCCTCCAGCGAATCGCGGCCCTGCCGCTTCACTGTGTACGGTAACTCGCATCGGCCTCAGGCCTTGACTGTGAGACTTCAGGTTGCGATGCGCTGCCGGTGCCGTTGTAAACCGCCTGGAACGATCCTGGCTGGAAGCCGGCGATGGAGCCGGTCACCAGGATGCGGCCCCCACCGTGCTCTCTCATCATGCGTGCGGCATGCTGCAGCAGATAGATCGTCCCGGTGATATTCGTGTCGCTGACATGGCGCACGGCAGCAAAGTCTTGCTCCAGGAAGGCACCGCCCAGGCCATGACCGGCGTTGGCCAAGCCAGCCAGAAGCTTGTCCACTCCTTCCTCTGTAGACAGGTCGACCTCCACGGTTTCAATGTGGACGTTTCCCTCCGAATTGCGGATGCTGATGACCGCCGGTTCAAGCGGCGTGTCGGCCGCGGCAAGAATGTTGTAGCCGTGGCGTGCGGCGCAGCGGGCCAGTTCCAGGCCGATGCCGGAGGATGCGCCGGTGACGATGGCAAGCGGCCGGGGTGCTTTGCTGTCCATGGAAACTCCTTTCGTGGTCAAGGCGTGAGCACCACCGTACTTCAACGAGTTCTGGTCGTCGGCGATAACGACGCCCTGATTTGTCGTGAGCATCTGGCCGGATGAATCCACACGCACGCGGTCCAGAGGCTCGATGGTGGCGTTGCGGCCTTCGGCCGAAACGTGCACCTTCTCGGACATGTTCTCTTCCGAGAGGGTACTGGCCGTCGGCAGCCGCGTGGCCGGAAGCTGTACCGTTGCGCCGGCTTGCGGCGCAAGGCCATTGGCAAAACCGTGTTCCGCGGGCTTGGTCGGATCGGCCGGCATGCCGGCGGCCAACTGTTCGGTCTGGGCTGCCTTCTCGGCCGGGAGGTCGCCGCCGGCTGCGTCGACTCGACTGGGCCCGCTGTATTGCGAGCGGCGGATTTCGCAGCAGCTTTGGAGGATGCGGGTGAATGAAGTTTTAAAAACTTGGCCATCATTGGTTGTCTAGCGTTGAACTCTGCGAAAGTACCGTCATCAACGGTGATGATCGGCCCGCTTCGCCGTTGTAGGAGCCAGACGCGTTTGAAAAGGCGACGCTCGCCGACGGGCGGGCTCCTACAGCACGCGCTGATGCCCCTTGCCTGCGCCCGATTCGCTGTTGCGCCGCACCGCTGAGGCAGTGGGTGGCGTCACGCAGCGCGGCCCCCTGATTTCGAGAGACTTCCGCGATCGATTGGCTGGGTGCGGGCGAGGCTGTCATATGCGCTACCAAGCGGCGTCGACAGGCGTTCAGCTGTGAGAGGCGTTGCGCTTTGCGGGTAGCCGCGCCTTTGCGGGCGGACGCCGAACGCGCTTCGGCTGACCTTGATGCCGAAGCCTGTCCCCCTGCCTTGCCGCCCTTTCGCGAGGAGGTCCTGTCAGTCGCTTTGCCACGGCCGGATCCGGACTTTTCGCCGCCTCCGGTTTCGATCCCGCGTTCCCTTGCCAACCTGCGCGGGCATCCCGTGAGCTTGCTGGTCGTGAACGGATCGCGCTGTTCAGCTGCACGGCAGCGACGCCCCGCTCGCGCATGGCGTCGCACTGGTCCTTCATGAGGGCAATGAGCGGCGAGACGACCACGGTACGGCCTGGCAATAGCAACGCGGGTAACTGATAGCACAGCGACTTGCCTGCACCCGTGGGCATCACGGCCAGCGTGTTCATGCCCGCCAGTGCGCGGTCGGGCGACCCTTGACATCCGGTTCCGACTGTCGAACGCAGACGTGGACTACATAATTCTCGGAAATCGGGTGACGCAAGCGGAAACCTGAACGCGAAATCAAGGTGCACTGGTCGCGACTTTCGCGCTCCGAGAAAGTCAGCCAGTTTTCCTTTGCGAATCAAGGCTACTTGGCACGAGTTTAATAAGTGGTGACAAGACTCTACGTGAACAGTTTCATGTGCTGCTCGCGCAGCATGTTCTTCTGCACCTTGCCCATGGTGTTGCGCGGCAGCTCGTCCACCACGAAGCAGCGCTTGGGGATCTTGAAGTTGGCCAGCTGCGATTTCAACTGCGCCACGATCTGCTCGCCGTCCAGGCTGGCGCCGGGCTTCGCTGTCACTACCGCCACGCCGACCTCGCCGAAGTCGGGGTGCGGCACCCCGATCAACGCGCTCTCCGCCACGCCCGGCATGTCGTTGATGTAGCCCTCGATCTCCGCCGGGTACACGTTGTAGCCGCCGCTGATGATCAGATCCTTGCTGCGCCCGACGATCGTCACGTAGCCGCGCTCGTCGACCTTGCCGACGTCGCCCGTCTTGAACCAGCCATCGGCCGTGAATTCTTCCTTCGTCTTGTCCGGCATGCGCCAGTAACCCTTGAAGACATTGGGCCCCTTCACCTCGATCCCGCCGATCTCGCCCTCCGCGAGGTCGCGCCCATCGTCGCCGCGAACCCGCAGCCCGACGCCGGGCAGCGGGAAGCCCACCGTGCCGCCGCGCCGCTCGCCGTCCTGTGCCGGTAGGGATTGGAGGTCAGCATGATCGTCTCGCTCATGCCGTAGCGCTCCAGGATGGTGTGGCCCGTGCGCGACTGCCATTCGTTGAAGTCTCGATCAGCAAAGGGGCCGAGCCGGAGATGAACAAACGCATGTTGCTTGTCGCCTGCCTGGTCAGCCCCGGTTCGGCCAGCAAGCGCACGTACAGCGTGGGCACGCCCATGAACACCGTGGCCTTCGCCATCTTTTCAATGGCGAGCCTGGTGTCGAACTTTCCGAGCCAGATCATCTTGCTGCCATTGAGCAGCGCACCGTGGAGCGCCACGAAAAGGCCGTGGACGTGGAAGATCGGCAATGCGTGGATCAGCACGTCGCCCCCCTCTGCGGCGTTCTCCAGCCCCAGTAGTCCTTCAACACCCGGGCGTTGGACAGCAGATTGCCATGCGTGAGCATCGCACCCTTGCTGCGCCCCGTGGTGCCACTGGTGTAGAGGATCGCGGCCAGGTCGTCCTCGCCCCTGTGCGCGATCTCGTGGATGTCGCTGTGATGCGCCGCGCGCTCCAGCAGCGATCCCGTGCGGTCGTCGTTGAGCGTGAAGACGTGCCGCGTGCCGGCCTTGAAGGCGATCTTGCTGACCCAGCCGAAGTTCCTGCCGCCGCAGACCACCACCGCGGGCTCGGCGTCGCCGATGAAGTACTCGATCTCGGCGCTCTGGTAGGCGGTGTTGAGCGGCAGGAACACATAGCCCGCGCGCAAAGTCGCCAGGTACAGCATCATCGCTTCGACCGACTTCTCGACCTGCACCGCGATGCGCGAGCCCTCGGGCAGGCTCAGTGACCGCAGCAGGTTCGCGATCATGGCGGTGGCGCGATCGAGGTCGCGCCAGGAATAGACCAGGCCGTCGTCCGTTTCGACGGCGAGCGCTTTCGAGGTCCTGCGGAAAGGCCGCGCGCAGCGCGGCGAAGAGATTCTGGTTGCTCATCTGGTTTTCAATCGCGGGTTTGCGTTTTTGGAGAAAAGCCGCGATCCCCTAGGCCATTCAATCCAGCTTGGCGCCCCGAGGCCTTCACCACGGCGGACCAGCGCTTGATTTCAGAACTCACGAAGGCGCCGAACTGCTGCGGCGTGTAGTTGGGAAACTCGGCACCCTGGCCCGCCCAGATGACCTTGAGCTCCTCCCCCGACTGGACTGCCTTGCGTACTTCCTCGACGATGCGCGCTTGCGCATCGTCCGGCGTGCCCTTGGGCGCCCGCAGGCCATACCACGTAGTTACCGTGTAGTCGGGCAGGCCCACCTCGGCCGCGCTGGGCACGTCCGGGAAGGCCGCGTTTCGCTTGTTGCCCGACACCATGAGGGCCTTGATCCGTCCCGCCTTGATGTGCGCGGCCCAGGACCCCAGGCCGTCGAACATCATGTCCACCTGGCCGCCGACCAGATCACGCAGGGCCGGGCCCGCGCCGGTATCGGGGATGTGGGTGACGAAGGTCTTGGTCTGCTGCTTGAACAGTTCGCCGGCCAGGTGGTGCGACGTGCCGGTGCCGGCCGATCCGTAGTTGTAGCGTCCGGGGCTCTTGCGCACCAGCTCCAGGAAGGACTTGAAGTCGGGGGACGTGATGTTCCTGGGGTTGACCACCACGACCTGGGGCACACTCGCCACCAAGGTCAGCGGCACGAAGTCCTTCTCCAGGTCGTACTCGAGCTTGGGGTACATCGACGGCGCGATCGTGTGATGCACGGCGCCCATGAAAACGGAGTAGCCGTCGTTGGCAGCACGAGCCGCCAAGGGTGGCCCCAACCGTACCGCCGGCGCCACCCTTGT
>CAVRNE010000013.1:0-45490 GCA_963722025.1 uncultured beta proteobacterium | reverse complement strand
GCGTCCAAGTCGCTCACCATTGGCGTGCGCGCCGGCTCCTTGCGGGTGCAACAGCGCGAAGGCGACGTGGCTTTGCAAGGCACGGTGGAACTGGCCGAAATCTCCGGCTCCGACACCTTCGTCCACGTGGAGACGCCGGTGGGAGAAGTGGTGGCGCAGCTGACCGGCGTGCACTACTTCGCCCTGGGCGCGGCGATCACGCTATACCTCAATCCCTCACACGTTTATGTATTCGATTCCGCCGGCGTGCTGCTGGTGGCGCCGGACGAAAGGGAGCGCTGATGGCCCGCATCGACCTCGACCTGGCCCACGCCTACAAGCCCAATCCGCGCGAAGACCAGCGACTACGCGCTGCTGCCCTTGACGATGTCGTTCAAGGATGGCGGCGCCTATGCCCTGCTCGGTCCCTCGGGCTGCGGCAAGACCACCATGCTCAACATCATCTCGGGCCTGTTGGCGCCCTCGCAAGGCAGCGTGAAGTTCGACGGCCAGGACGTCACGCACGCCACCCCGCAGGAGCGCAACATCGCCCAGGTGTTCCAGTTCCCGGTGATCTACGACACCATGACCGTGGCCGAGAACCTGGCCTTTCCCTTGCGCAACCGCAAGGTGCCGCAGCAGCAGATCGCCAAGCGCGTGGGCGAGATCGCCGAGATGCTGGAACTCTCCGGCCAGCTGAACCATCGCGCCGCCGGGCTCGCCGCCGACGCCAAGCAGAAGATCTCGCTGGGCCGCGGCCTGGTGCGGCCCGACGTATCGGCGGTGCTGTTCGACGAGCCGCTGACGGTGATCGATCCGCACCTCAAGTGGCAGCTGCGCCGCAAGCTCAAGCAGATTCACCATGAGCTCAAGCTGACGCTGATCTACGTGACGCACGACCAGGTCGAGGCCCTCACCTTCGCCGAGCAGGTGGTGGTGATGACGCGCGGCCGGGCGGTGCAGATGGGCAGCGCGGATGCGCTGTTCGAGCGGCCGCAGCACACCTTCGTCGGGCATTTCATCGGCTCGCCCGGCATGAACTTCCTGCCGGCGCAGGCGTCGCCCGGCGAACTGCGCATCGCCGGCACCACGCTGTCGGTGGCTGCGACGCGGCCCCTGCCGGATGGCGACATCAAGCTGGGCCTGCGCCCCGAATACGTGAAGGCCGTGGAACCCGAAACGCCGGGCGCCCTCCCGGCCCAGGTCACCCAGCTGCAGGACATCGGCACCTACCTGATGCTCACCGCCACCATCGCGGGCCAGCCGGTCAAGGCCCGGCTCGCGCCCGAGACGCAAAGGCCACAGACCGGCGACACCGTCTGGCTGCAGTTGCTCGGCGAGCACACCTGCTTTTACAAGAATGAGGAGCTCGTTGAATGACGGCACGAGCGCATGACCACGAAACCTGTCAATCAGAAAGCCTGGCTGCTGATCCTGCCGGTGCTTCTTTGCGTGGCCTTCTCGGCCATCCTGCCCCTGATGACCGTCGTCAACTACTCGGTGCAGGACATCATCTCGCCCGAGCGGCGCGTGTTCGTCGGCACCGAATGGTTCGCCTCGGTGATGCGCGACGAAGACCTGCATGCCGCGCTGTGGCGCCAGCTCACGTTCTCGCTGGCCGTGCTCGCCGTGGAAATCCCGCTGGGCATCGCGCTGGCGCTGTCCATGCCGGCGCAAGGCTGGAAGGCCTCGCTGGTGCTGGTGCTCGTTGCGTTGTCGCTGCTGATCCCGTGGAACGTGGTCGGCACCATCTGGCAGATCTACGGCCGCGCCGACATCGGCCTCCTGGGCGCCGGGCTGCAATGGCTGGGCATCGACTACAGCTACACGGGCAACGCCCGCGACGCCTGGATCACCGTGCTGGTGATGGACGTATGGCACTGGACCCCGCTGGTCGCCCTGCTCTGCTACGCCGGCCTGCGCTCGATTCCCGACGCCTACTACCAGGCCGCCCGCATCGACGGCGCCAGCAAGCTGGCCGTGTTCCGCTACATCCAGCTGCCCAAGATGCGCGGCGTGCTGATGATCGCGGTGCTGCTGCGCTTCATGGACAGCTTCATGATCTACACCGAGCCCTTCGTCCTCACCGGCGGCGGCCCGGGCAACTCCACCACCTTCCTCTCGCAATTCCTCACGCAGAAAGCGGTGGGCCAGTTCGACCTGGGCCCGGCCGCCGCCTTCTCGCTGATCTATTTCCTCATCATCCTGCTGCTGTGCTTCATCCTCTACAACTGGATGCAGCGCGTCGGCACGCAAGAGAAGAAAGAGCCGAGCCATGAACACGCGCATCGCACAGCGGGCTTCGCTCCCTCTCCCTCTGGGAGAGGGCCGGGGTGAGGGCACCCTGCCCCTCACGGAAGCAGGGGGCAAGTTCCCGGTGAAAACGCTGTTCCTCATCGCCTACATCGTCTTCGCGCTCCTGCCCATCTACTGGATGGTCAACATGAGCTTCAAGACCAACAACGAGATCCTCTCCAGCTTCTCGTTCTTCCCGCAGGAATTCACCTGGCAGAACTACAGGACCATCTTCACCGATGTGTCCTGGTACTCCGGCTACATCAACAGCCTGATCTACGTGGCGATCAACACCGTCATCTCGATCACGGTGGCCCTGCCCGCGGCCTACGCGTTCTCGCGCTACAGCTTCCTGGGCGACAAGCATGTGTTCTTCTGGCTGCTCACCAACCGCATGACGCCGCCGGCGGTGTTCCTGCTGCCCTTCTTCCAGCTGTACACCACCGTGGGCCTGATGGACACGCACATCGCCGTGGCCCTGGCGCACCTGCTGTTCAACGTGCCGCTGGCGGTGTGGATCCTGGAAGGCTTCATGAGCGGCATCCCGCGCGAGATCGACGAGACGGCCTACATCGACGGCTACTCCTTCCCGCGCTTTTTCGTGACGATCTTCCTGCCGCTGATCAAGGCCGGCGTGGGCGTGGCCGCGTTCTTCTGCTTCATGTTCAGCTGGGTGGAGCTGCTGCTGGCGCGCACGCTGACCAGCGTCAATGCCAAGCCGATCGTGGCAACGATGACCCGCACCGTCTCGGCCTCCGGCATGGACTGGGCGACGCTGGCCGCCGCCGGCGTGCTCACCATCGTGCCCGGCGCCATCGTCATCTGGTTCGTTCGCAACTACATCGCGAAGGGTTTCGCGATGGGTCGTGTCTAGAGGAGGCATCGACATGTTCGACTGGATGGTCTGGACCACGCCGGTAGCGGTTTTCTTCACCTGCATAGGGCTGATGCTCGCAGGCATGACCGTGTGGGAGCTCAAGTCCCCCACCACGATGCGCAAAGGGTTCCTGCCGATCGCCACCACCCGCGGCGACCGGCTCTTCATCGGCTTGCTCACCGCGGGCTATATCAATCTGGCCTTTATCGGGCTGGCTGGCAAATTCACCACATGGTTCGGACTGGAGCAGGAACCCAGCATCTGGATCAGTTTCGTGGTGTCCATGGCCGTTCTGGCGCTAATCATGCGCCGCGGGTAGTTTCCATTTCAACCACCAAGTCAACCACCAAGGAGAAGACATGAAGCTCAAATACACCGCGCTGGCGATCGCCGCCGCACTGGCCGTGCCGGCCAGGCCTGGGCCGACGAGGCCGCGGCCAAGAAGTGGGTCGACAGCGAATTCCAGCCGTCCACCCTGAGCAAGGACCAGCAGATGGCCGAGATGAAATGGTTCATCGACGCGGCCAAGAAGCTGCAGGCCAAGGGTGTGAGGGAAATCTCGGTGGTATCGGAGACCATCACCACCCATGAATACGAATCCAAGACGATGGCCAGGGCCTTCGAGGAGATCACCGGCATCAAGGTCAAGCACGACCTGATCCAGGAAGGCGACGTGGTCGAGAAGCTGCAGACCTCCATGCAGTCGGGCAAGTCCATCTATGACGGCTGGATCTCCGACTCCGACCTGATCGGCACGCACTACCGTTACGGCAAGGTGATGAACCTGACCGACTACATGGCGGGCAAGGGCAAGGAATACACCAACCCCGGGCTGGACCTGAAGGACTTCATCGGCACCAAGTTCACCACCGCGCCCGACGGCAAGCTGTACCAGCTGCCCGACCAGCAGTTCGCCAACCTGTACTGGTTCCGCGCCGACCTGTTCGCGCGCCCGGACCTTCAGCAGAAATTCAAGGCCAAGTACGGCTACGACCTGGGCGTGCCGCTGAACTGGTCGGCCTACGAAGACATCGCCGACTTCTTCACCAACGACGTGAAGACCATCGACGGCAAGCCGATCTACGGCCACATGGACTACGGCAAGAAGGACCCGTCGCTGGGCTGGCGCTTCACCGACGCCTGGCTGTCGATGGCCGGCACCGCCGATATCGGCACGCCCAACGGCCTGCCGATCGACGAATGGGGCATTCGCGTGGCAGCCGACAAGTGCACGCCGGTTGGCGCCTCCGTGGCACGCGGCGGCGCGGCCAATTCGCCCGCGGCCGTCTACGCGCTGACCAAGTACGTGGACTGGATGAAGAAGTACGCGCCCAAGGACGCCACCGGCATGACCTTCGGCGAAGCCGGCCCGGTTCCCGCGCAAGGCCAGATCGCCCAGCAGATCTTCTGGTACACGGCCTTCACCGCCGACATGACCAAGCCCGGCCTGCCGGTGGTCAACGCCGACGGCACGCCGAAGTGGCGCATGGCACCCGGCCCGAACGGCCCGTACTGGAAGCAGGGCATGCAGAACGGCTACCAGGACGTCGGCAGCTGGACCTTCTTTGCCAACCACGACGAGAACAAGACCGCCGCTGCCTGGCTCTATGCGCAGTTCATCACCGCCAAGACGACTTCGCTGAAGAAGACGCTGGTGGGCCTGACCCCCATCCGCGAAAGCGACATCCAGAGCAAGGCCATGACCGACATGGCGCCCAAGCTCGGTGGCCTGGTGGAGTTCTACCGCAGCCCGGCGCGCGTGGCATGGAGCCCCACCGGCACCAACGTGCCTGACTACCCGAAGCTGGCACAGCTGTGGTGGAAGAACGTGGCCCAGGCCGTGACCGGTGAGAAGACACCGCAAGGCGCGATGGACACGCTGGCCGATGAGATGGACCAGGTCCTGGGCCGCCTCGAGCGCGCCGGCATGGCCAAGTGCGCGCCCAAGCTCAATCCCAAGAGCGACCCGGCCAAGTAGCTGAGCGACAAGAGCGCTCCGTGGGCCAAGCTGGCCAACGAGAAGCCGAAGGGCGAGACCATCGCGTACGACAAGCTGCTCGCAGCCTGGAAGAACGGCCAGGCTCGCTAAGCGCCTGCCTTAAAAGAGATAGTTTTCCGTAGTTGGGTTCAAGCCGCGTGGGCGCAGGTCCACGCGGCTTTTTTTTCGGGACCGCCGAGCTGTAGATACAAAGCGGCAACATGGCCGCGGCTCGCGGCATCACCCGGGATACCGGCGTTTTCCACACTTCGTCTCACCCCTAAGACGAATCAAAGGAGCCGCCATGCCCACCAGAATGAACGCCGCCGCCTGGCGCCTGACCCTGGCGGCCGCAACCCTCATGGCCCTGGTGTCGGGCGGGCGCGCGGCATTCGGTCTTTTCGTCTCGCCGCTCAATACCGCTTCCGGCATGGGGCTGGCCGCGCTCAGCCTGGCCCTGGCCTTCGGCCAGTTGGCTGTCGGACTCGCCCAGCCCGTGGTGGGCGCGCTCGCCGACCGTTTCGGCGCGATCCGCGTGATCCTTGCCGGCGCGGTGTTGCTGGCACTCACCACCGCGTTGCCCGCCATCTACCAAGCTGCCCTGGGTGATCTGCGCGGCATTGACGGCCAGTGCGGTGGCCGGCAGTGCAGTCGGCAGCAATGGGGTGCTGGTGGGCGAGGTCAGCCGCGGCGTCCCATCCGGGCGTGCCGGCCTGGCCGTCGGCCTGATCGGCGCGGGCGGGTCGGTCGGGCAACTCGTGCTCGGTCCGGCTACCCAGTGGGCGATCGATCACCTCGGCTGGTCGGGCGCATTGCTGGCCACGGCCGCCTTGTGCCTGGTCGCGCTGCCATTGGCAATACCGTTTCGCCGGCAGGCGGCGCCTTCGGGCCCGCCGCGCACATCGGCCGCAACGGGCGAGGCAGGCGGCGCATTGCGGCAAGCGTATTTCTGGCGCATCGCCGCAAGCTTCGGGATCTGCGGCTTCCATGTGGCCTTCCTCAATGTTCACATGCCGGGCGTTATCGAACGCTGCGGGCTCCCCGCATCCCTGGCCGGGACCTGGCTCGCGATCGCGGGCGCCGCCAATATCGCCGGCAGCATCGCCACCGGGCTGGCGCTCAAGCGATTCGACGGCGGCCGGCTGCTGGCCGGGGTCTACGCGGTGCGGGCAGCGGGGATTCTCGCGCTGCTGCTCCTGCCGGTCTCGCCTCTCGTGATGCTGGGCTTCGCGGCCGTCATGGGCGCCAGCTACATGGCAACACTGCCGCCCACTGCGCAATTGGTGTCGCAGCGGTATGGCACGGCCCAGCTCGGAATGCTCTTCGGCGTGATCATGTTGGTCCACCAGGTCGGAAGCTTCATGGGAATCTGGCTGGGTGGCTGGGCCGTGGAAGCGACGGGCAGCGACCAGCTGCTGTGGCTGATCGATATGGGGCTGGCCCTTGCTGCCGCCGCCATGGTCTGGCCTGCACGAGCCCGGCCGGCAGCGAATCACCCAATCCGCAGGTTGCCCACCACGTCCGCGATGGAGCCGCCCACGGCCTCCAGCCGGTGACGCGCTTCGTCGGCATCGAGCGACAGCTTGGACATCACGATCGCGGTCTTCACATGCCCGCCCGACTCGTCCAGCAGCCGGCTGGCTTCCTCGCGCTTGACGCCGAGTGTGTCCATCAGGATGCGCTCGCCGCGGTCCTGCAGTTTCTGGCAGGTCACCTGCAGATCCACCATCAGGTTGCCGTAGACCTTGCCGACCTTCACCATGGCCGCGGTGCTGATGGTGTTCAGGATGATCTTGGTTGCGGTGCCGGCCTTCATGCGGGTGGACCCGGTGATCACTTCAGGGCCGACCAGCGGAGCGATCACCACGTCATGCGACTTGATGAGCTGCTCGGACGGATAGGTGCACAGCAGAAAGCCGGTGCGCGCCCCGCGTTCGCGGGCCCGCTTGAGCGCCCCGTGCACGAAAGGTGTGGTCCCTGAAGTCGCGATGCCCAGCACGAAGTCGTTGGCGCCTATATTCTTCTCGTCGATGGCCGCGGCGCCCTCCTCCGGATGGTCCTCCGCGCCCTCCTGCGAGCGCACCAGCGCCTCGAAGCCGCCGGCGATGATGCCCTGCACCATCTCCGGCTCGCAGCGGTAAGTGGGCGGCATCTCCGTTGCGTCGAGCACGCCCAGCCTGCCCGAGGTTCCCGCGCCCACGTAAATCAGGCGGCCGCCCTTGCGGAAGGAGTCCACCACCAGGTCGATCGCGCGCGCAATCTGCTGGCGCTCCTCGCCCACGGCGGCGGCGACCATGCGGTCCTCTGCATTGATGAGATCCACGATTTCTATCGTGGAGAGTTGCGTCGATACGCGTGCTGCGCGGGTTGCGCTGCTCGGTCAGGCGCGTATCCAGGGGCTTCTGGGCGCGGGCTTGCGCGCAGGCTTTGAGAACGGGTTGCGAGAAATCCCTCTTCATGACCGCCCGCCCTTCGAAATAATCATTGCTGCGTTGCCGGTCCTGGTCTTGCGACTTTCGTTTGTCGTCTGACATCGGCTCTCCATTACCAGAGATGAATGCTTGAGGTGGTCGGAACACTTTAAGCGCGAACGAAGCTCAACCACAGGTATTTACACCCCGAGCGCCAGCCGCGTCGTGTTCTTGACTTCCTCCATAACGGCGTAGGTGCGTGTTTCGCGGACACCGGGCAGTTGCCACAGCACGGTCCCTGCGAAATGGCGATACGCCTGCATGTCGGCCATTCGCGTTTTCAGGAGGTAGTCGAAGCCGCCGGCCACCATGTGGCATTCCATGATTTCGCTGTGCGCCTGCACCGCCGCTTTGAACGCCTCGAAGACATTCGGGGTCGTACGGTCCAGCAGCACCTCCACGAATACCAGCATGCCGGCGCCCAGCTTGAGCGGGTTCAGCCGCGCCTCGTAGCCCAGGATGTAGCCGTCGCGCGTGAGCCGCTGCACGCGCGCCAGCACGGCCGTTGGAGACAGCGCCACGGCCTCGGCCAGCTTGAGATTGGAGATGCGGCCGTCCTGCTGCAGCACGTTCAGGATTTTCAGGTCTATGCGGTCGATGTCGTCTGTGGATTCCGGCATGGCTAGTGAATTGCTCTGTGAATGTCCGTAATTTAGCGTGAAATTCACCACAAAGCGAGTCACGATCAGGCAATCAACCAAGCCTTATCGCCATGCCCTCCCAACGCCTGCCCTTCCCCTACCGGCCCGAGGCCGATATCGTCGCCCACCGCCTGCAGTCCCTCAGCGGAGATGGCCCCCACGCCCCGCCCCTCGGCGCGGCCCAGCGGCAGCGGCCTCGACTGGGCCGCCGCCGCCCAGGTTGCGCAACCCTGGGTGCAGGCCGTGCGCAAGCACCCGCCGCCGTTCTGGGCGATGGAAAGCCTGCTCAAGGAATATCCGATTTCGAGTGCCGAGGGCCTGGCGCTGATGCGGCTGGCGGAAGCGCTGCTGCGCGTGCCCGATGCCGAAACGGCCATCGCGCTCACGGCTGACCAGCTGGGGCGCGCCGACTTCGAAGGCGCGGCCGACAGCGCGCTGGCCCGGCTCTCCCACACGGCCATCGCGATGTCGAAGAAGTTCTTGCCTGACGCGCAGCATGAGCCCGGCCTGCTCGGCAAGCTCGGCGCCAGGACGGTGGTGGCCGCGACGCTGCGCGCCGTGCAGCTGCTGGGCCGCCAGTTCGTGCTGGGGCAGGACATCGACGAGGCGATGAACGAAGCCGATGCCGCGCGGCGCAGGACGGAGAATCAGAGTTTCGCCGCCGGGCCGCCCCAAGGCGGAACAGCCCCCTCGGGGGGCAGCGCGGCCCGAAGGGCAAGCGTGGGGGCTCACATTCTCGTATGACATGTTGGGTGAAGGCGCGCGCACGGATGCCGATGCGCTGCGCTATCTCGCCAGCTACCAGAACGCGATCCAACACATTGCCAAACGCTCGCGCCCCGACGCGCCGGTGGAGCAGAACGACGGCATCTCCATCAAGCTCAGCGCCCTGCATCCCCGCTACGAGGACGCGCAACGCGAGCGCGTGCTGGCCGAACTGGTGCCGCGCGTGTGGACGCTGTGCGAGATGGCGGCGCGAGCCAACATCAATCTCACCGTCGACGCCGAGGAAGTGGACCGGCTGGAGCTCTCGCTCGAGGTCTTCGAGGCATTGGCCGCCCAGATCGCGCGCCAGCACCCGCGGTGGCAAGGCTTCGGCCTGGCGCTGCAGTCCTACCAGACCCGGGCCCTGGAACTGATAGAGCATGTCGCCTCATTGGCCCGCAAGTACAGCCTGCGCTTCATGTGCCGGCTGGTCAAGGGCGCCTATTGGGACGCGGAGATCAAGCGCGCGCAGGAGATGGGCCTGCCCCACTACCCCGTGTTCACCCACAAGCACCACACCGACATCTCCTACCTCGCCTGTGCCCGCGCGCTGCTGGCGGCGCAGGACGTGATCTTTCCGCAATTCGCCACGCACAACGCCGGAACCATCGCCGCCATCCTGCAGATGGCATCCCGAACCTCATCCAAGTTCGAGCTGCAGCGTTTGCACGGCATGGGCGAAGGCATCTATCGCGAAGTGCTGAAGAATCCGCTGATCTCCTGCCGCGTTTACGCGCCCGTGGGCCGGCATCGCGACCTGCTGGCTTATCTGGTGCGGCGCCTGCTGGAGAACGGCGCCAACTCCTCCTTCGTGCACCAGCTCGCCGACGAGTCGGTGGGCATGGACCAGCTGCTGGTGTCGCCGCTGCGGCTGCAGTCGCAGTCCTCGCTGCCCCTGCCGCCCGAGCTGTACGGGGCGCAGCGCAAGAACAGCATGGGCCTGGATCTCACCGTGGAGAGCATGCGCGCACCCCTGCTCGCGGCGTATGGCGCGCGTGCAGGTCCCGGTCATTCCGGTCTTCGAGGTGCCGCAGGTGGACGACGCAGTCCATCGCTCGGCAGCGGCCTTTCCCGCCTGGCGCGCGACGCCGGTCGCGATGCGCGCAGCCGTGCTGCGCCGCGCCGCGGACGCGATGGAAGCCCAGATGCCCAACCTGTGCGCGCTATTGGTCAAGGAAGCCTTCAAGACCTGGGGCGACTGCGTGGCCGAAGTGCGCGAAGCGGTGGACTTCCTGCGCTACTACGCCAACGAAGCCGAGCGCATCATGCAGCCCGTTGCGTTGCCGGGACCGACCGGCGAGAGCAATGAGCTGCGGCTCACGCCGCGCGGCCCCTGGGTCTGCATCAGCCCGTGGAACTTCCCGCTGGCCATCTTCACCGGCCAGGTCGCGGCCGCGCTGGCCACGGGCAACACGGTGCTGGCCAAGCCGGCGGAGCAAACGCCCGCCATCGCCATGGAAGCGGTGAAGCTGCTGCACGGCGCGGGCGTGCCGCAGGATGCGCTGCAACTGCTGCACGGCCCCGGCGAAACCGTCGGCGCGGCGCTGGTGGCCAACCCGCGCATCGCCGGCGTCGTCTTCACCGGTTCGACCCAGGTCGCCAAGATCATCCAGCGCGCGCTGGCGGCCAAGGACGGCCCCATCGTTCCCCTGATCGCCGAAACCGGCGGCATCAACGCGATGCTGGTCGATTCCACCGCGCTGCCCGAGCAGGTCGCCGATGCGGTGGTGCAAAGCGCCTTCCGCTCGGCCGGCCAGCGCTGCTCGGCGCTGCGCCTGTTGTGCGTGCATGAGGGCATCGCCGACGGCGTGATCGAGATGATCCAGGGTGCGGCGCGCGAACTGGTCACGGGTGACCCGGCGCTGTTGAGTACGGATGTGGGGCCGGTGATCGACGGGGAGGCGTATGAGGGGATTCGCAGGCACCTTGATCGGCTCTGCCAGGCTTGTCATGCCGGACTTGATCCGGCATCCACGGTTGGCGCGCCTGCATGGATCCCGGGTCAAGCCCGGGATGACAGGCATTTTTCATCCCGCCCCAAACCTTCGAAGTCGCCGCCATCGCCGACGTCAAGCAGGAAATCTTCGGCCCGGTGCTGCACGTCGTGCGCTGGAGCGGCGATCCGCAAGCCGTGATCGCCCAGATCAACGCGCTCGGCTATGGCCTCACGCTGGGCATACAGACGCGCATCGACAGCCGGGCCCAGGCGCTGGCGGCGCAGGCGCACATCGGCAACGTCTACGTCAACCGCAACATCATCG
Organism: uncultured beta proteobacterium; assembly: GCA_963722025.1. Lineage (GTDB taxonomy): Bacteria > Pseudomonadota > Gammaproteobacteria > Burkholderiales > Burkholderiaceae_C > Ramlibacter. Next base: position 34,223 of record CAVRNE010000013.1, on the reverse strand, counting down.
GCGCCGTGGTCGGCGTCCAGCCCTTCGGCGGCGAAGGCCTGTCGGGCACAGGCCCGAAAGCGGGCGGGCCGCACTACCTGTACCGCTTCTGCGCCGAGCAGACGCTGACCATCAACACCACGGCTGCGGGCGGCAATGTAGCGCTGCTGGCGTAGAGAAGTTGTCATCCGGGCGCTGCGTGATCGGCTAAACCACCACCGCCTCGCGCATAGTCACGAACTCTTCGGCAGCCGTCGGATGAATGCCGATGGTGCTGTCGAACACGGCCTTGGTCGCGCCGGCCTTCATCGCCACGGCGAAGCCCTGCACCACTTCGCCGGCGTCCGCGCCCACCATATGCAGGCCGACGACGCGGTCGGTGGCGGCGTCGACCACCAGCTTCATCAGCGTGCGCTCCGAGCTGCCGCTCAAGGTGTGCTTGAGCGCCTTGAACTCGGCACGGTAGATGGCCACCTCGCCGAAGACCTTGCGCGCCTCGGCCTCGCCATAGCCCACCGTGCCGATGTTCGGATGGGTGAACACCGCCGTGGGGACGAAGTCGTAGCCCATCTTGCGCTGCCCGTGGCCAAACAGGCGATCGACCAGCACCATCGCTTCGCCCAATGCCACGGGCGTCAGCTGCAGGCGGTCCGTGACATCGCCCAGGGCATGGACCGAAGGCACCGACGTCTGGTAGCCCCGATCGACCACGATGGCGCCGTGCTTGCCCAGCGCCACGCCCGCGGCTTCGAGCCCCAGGTCCGCGACATTGGGCACGCGCCCGGTGGCGTACAGCACGGTGTCGACCACCAGGCAACTGCCGTCGCTCAAGGTCACATTCAGGCCGCGGCCCGTCTTCTCTATGCCCTTGACCTCCATGCCGGTGCGCAGATCGACCCCGTGCTTGCGAACCTCATGGGCGATGAAGTTGCGCACGTCGTCGTCGAAGCCGCGCAGCACCTGCGCGCCGCGATGGAGCTGCGTGACCTTGGAGCCCAGGCCGTTGAAGATGGAGGCGAACTCGCAGGCGATGTAGCCGCCGCCCACCACCAGCAGCCGCCGCGGAAAAGGATCGAGGTCGAACATGCTGTCCGAGCTGACCACGTGCTCGCAGCCAGGAAAGGCCGGCACGCTGGGCCGCCCGCCCGTGGCAACCAGGATATGGCGCGCCCTGAAGCTTTCCTTGCCGCCGGCCGTCTGCACCTGCACGGTATGGGGATCCTGCAGCTGGGCCCAGCCCGTGACGATCCGCACGCCCGCGTCCACCAGCAGGTTCTGGTAGACGTCGTTCAGGCGCGTGATCTCGCTGGCGCGGTTGGCCTTGAGCACCGCCCAATCGAATCGGGGCGGTTCGGCATGCCAGCCGAAGCCGGCCGCGTCCCTGAAGTCGTCCGCGAAATGCGCGGCATGGCTATAGAGCTTCTTGGGAATGCAGCCTACGTTGACGCAGGTGCCGCCCAGTGCCGCGGCCTCCGCCACCACCACCCGGGCGCCGCGCTGGGCCGCCATGCGCGCGGCACGCACGCCACCGCTGCCCGCGCCGATGACGAACAGATCGCAGCTGTGATTCGGCATGTTTCGCCCCGGTCAGTATCGATGGGGCATTGTCGCGAATACGGCGCGAGCCGCGCGCGGCTACGCGAGTCCTGCACAGCCGTAGAGTCCAGGCACTCAGCTATTGGAAGTGTCGTCCTCGGGCCAGGATCGCTTGCGATCGCGCTCGATGCTCTGGAGGGTCGCCAGCGCGCTCGCCGAGCCTTCACCCGAGCGGCCTACCCTGGCGCGCCGCTCCGTGCCGCCGCGATCTGCATCGTTGGAGCGGTCTTTGCCGGAGGGCTGCTGCTTGCGGTCCATGTTGGGATCAGCCCGGCGCTTGCGTGTCATGGCGCAATCTAAAGCCTGCCGGACAGTGAGGCGTGTAGGTCTTTGCAGACGGCGCCAGTAGGAGATTTCGGAGGGTAGGAGGAGGACTACGAAGGCGGCCGCGCGGGATTTTTTCCCATACACTCGACCTCTGCGCCAAAGCGCAAACTCCGGACCGGCACGGCTACCCGCTGTGCTCAGGTCCACATCCTTGAACAGGCGCCTGGCACAACCGGGCGCGGAGTGAATGAATGAGCACACCACAAGCGCTTCGCTTGCATGTGCCGGAGCCCTCCGGGCGGCCCGGCTGCGAGACCGATTTTTCCTACCTCCATGTGTCGCCCGCCGGCGCCGTGCGACGGCCGCCGACAGACACCACCTCCCGCGAAACCAACGACCTGGCCTATGAGCTGATCCGCGTGCTGGACGAGGATGGCCGCGCCGTGGGGCCCTGGGTCCCCGAGCTCGAGCCGGCCCGATTGCGCAAGGGACTGCGTTCGATGATGAAGACGCGCATCTTCGACGCGCGCATGCTGATCGCACAGCGGCAAAAGAAGCTCTCGTTCTACATGCAGAGCCTGGGCGAGGAGGCGATCGGCACCGCCCAGTCTTTTGCACTGCAGCAAGGCGACATGTGCTTTCCCACCTACCGCCAGCAGAGCCTGCTCCTGGCGCGCGACGACGTGCCCATGGTGGAACTCATCTGCCAGCTGATGAGCAACCAGGGCGATCCGCTCAAGGGCCGGCAGTTGCCCGTCATGTACTCGTACAAGCGCGCCGGCTTCTTCTCGATATCCGGCAACCTGGCGACGCAGTTCATCCAGGCGGTCGGCTGGGCCATGGCCTCGGCGATCAAGGGCGACACAAAAATCGCATCGGCATGGATCGGCGACGGCGCGACCGCGGAGGCCGACTTCGACACGGCCCTGACCTTCGCCCATGTGTACCGCGCGCCGGTGATCCTGAACGTGGTCAACAACCAGTGGGCCATCTCCACCTTCCAGGCCATCGCCGGCGGCGAGGCCACCACCTTCGCGGCGCGCGGCGTGGGCTGCGGCATCGCTTCGCTGCGCGTGGACGGCAATGACTTCCTGGCGGTGTACGCCGCCTCGCAGTGGGCCGCCGAGCGGGCCCGCAACAACGTCGGGCCGACGCTGATCGAATGGGTGACCTATCGCGGCGGCCCGCATTCCACGTCGGACGATCCTTCCAAATACCGGCCCGCCGACGACTGGCAGCGCTTTCCGCTGGGCGACCCGATCGCCCGCCTGAAGCAGCACCTGATCGGCCTGGGCGAATGGTCCGATGCGCAGCACCAGCAGGCGCAGGTCGAACTGGAGGCCGAGGTCATCGCCGCGCAGAAGGAGGCGGAGCGCTACGGCACCCTGCTCGACGGCCACATTCCGAGCGCGGCCTCGATGTTCGAGGATGTCTACAAGGACATGCCCGAGCACCTGCGCCGCCAACGCCAGGAACTGGGAGTCTGAACATGCTGACCAAGACCAAGAATATGGAAGCCACGGCGGACAGCGGCAAGACCAGCCCCATGACCATGATCCAGGCGCTGCGCTCCGCCATGGACGTGATGATGGAGCGCGACGACAACGTCGTGGTGTACGGCCAGGACGTCGGCTACTTCGGCGGCGTGTTCCGCGTCACCGAAGGCCTGCAGGCCAAGTACGGCAAATCGCGCTGCTTCGACGCGCCCATCTCCGAAGGCGGCATCGTCGGCACGGCCGTGGGCATGGGCGCCTATGGCCTGCGGCCGGTGGTGGAGATCCAGTTCGCCGACTACTTCTATCCGGCTTCGGACCAGATCGTCTCGGAAGCAGCGCGCCTGCGCTTTCGCTCGGCGGGCGACTTCACCGCGCCCATCACCATCCGCATGCCCTGCGGCGGCGGCATCTACGGCGGCCAGACGCACAGCCAGAGCCCGGAAGCGCTGTTCACCCACGTGTGCGGCATACGCACCGTGATGCCCAGCAATCCCTACGATGCCAAGGGCCTGCTGATCGCCTCGATCGAGAACGACGACCCGGTCATCTTCCTGGAGCCCAAGCGCCTCTACAACGGCCCCTTCGATGGCCACCACGACCGGCCGGTCGTGCCCTGGTCCAAGCATCCACTGGGCGAAGTGCCCGAGGGCTACTACACCGTGCCGCTGGAATCCGCGGCGGTGTTCCGTCCCGGCAAGGACGTCACGGTGCTGACCTACGGCACCATGGTCTGGGTCTCGGATTGCGCGGCCAACGAGACCGGCATCGACGCCGAAATCATCGACCTGCGATCGATCTGGCCGCTCGACCTGGAAACCATCGTCGCCTCGGTCAAGAAGACCGGCCGCTGCGTCGTGGTCCATGAAGCCACGCGCACCAGCGGCTTCGGCGCCGAGCTGGTGTCGCTGGTTCAGGAGAATTGCTTCTATCACCTGGAGGCGCCGGTCGAACGCGTCGCCGGTTGGGACACGCCCTACCCTCATGCGCAGGAATGGGCGTACTTCCCCGGCCCGGAGCGCGTCGGCGCCGCCCTCAAACGCACGATGGAGGCATGACCATGGGAACTCATGTGATCAAGATGCCGGACATCGGCGAAGGCATTGCCCAGGTCGAACTGGTGGCCTGGCATGTGAAGCCGGGCGATACCGTCAAGGAAGACCAGGTCCTGGCCGACGTGATGACCGACAAGGCCACGGTGGAAATTCCGTCTCCCGTATCGGGCAAGGTCGTGTCGCTCGGCGGCACGGTGGGCGAGCAGATGGCCGTGGGCGCCGAACTGATCCGCCTGGAAGTGGAAGGCGCGGGCAACGTGAAAGACGATGCGCCGCCCCCTGCGCCCAAGAAAGCAGGTGGCGGCTGCGCCTTCGCCCGCACCCCGCGAGCCCAGCGCCGCCGCGCCGGTTGCCGCGCCGGTCGCCGCGGTGAAGGACGAGACCCGCGCTCCGCCCCGCACACAACCGCCACCGACCCGCGCCCCCGGCGACAAGCCCATCGCCTCGCCGGCCGTGCGCCGCCGTGCCTGGGACTTGGGCATCGAACTGCAGTACGTGCACGGCAGCGGCCCGGCCGGCCGCATCATGCACGAGGACCTCGACGTCTACCTGGCATCGCGGGGCCGGCCGGCGCCGCGAACCGGCGGCGGCGCCTATGCCCAGCGGCATGAGGAAGAAACCGTCGCCGTGATCGGGCTGCGCCGCATGATCGCGCACAAGATGCAGGAGTCCAAGCGGCGCATCCCGCATTTCACCTACGTCGAGGAAATCGACGTGACCGAGCTCGAAGCCCTGCGTGCGCAGCTGAACGGGAAATACGCGGCCCAACGCGGCAAGCTGACCCTGCTGCCGTTCGTGGCACGCGCGATGGTGCTGGCGGTGCGCGACTTCCCGCAGATGAACGCCCGCTACGACGACGAGGCTGCCGCGGTGACGCGCTACGGCGCCGTGCACCTGGGCATTGCCACGCAGACCTTGCCCGGCCTCATGGTGCCGGTGCTGCATCACGCCGAAGCGCACGACCTGTGGTCCTGCGCCGGCGAGATTGCGCGCCTGGCCGAGGCGGCGCGCAGCGGCAAGGCCACGCGCGAGCAGCTCACCGGCTCGACCATCACCATCACCAGCCTGGGCGCGCTGGGCGGCATCGTCACCACGCCGGTGATCAACCATCCCGAGGTCGCGATCATCGGCGTGAACCGCATGGTGGAGCGGCCCATGATCCGCGGCGGGACGATGGTCGCGCGCCAGATGATGAACCTGTCCTCGTCGTTCGATCACCGTGTGGTGGACGGCCTGCACGCCGCCGAGTTCGTGCAGGCGATACGCGCATTGCTGGAGTCACCGGCCCTGCTGTTCGTGGAGCCAGCATGAAGACTCAATCGACCAAGCTGCTGGTGATCGGCGGCGGGCCGGGCGGATACGTCGCGGCCATCCGCGCCGGACAGCTCGGCATCCCGACGGTGCTGGTGGAAGGCGACATGCTGGGCGGCACCTGCCTGAACATCGGCTGCATCCCTTCCAAGGCGCTGATCCACGCCGCCGACGAATTCGAGAAGGCCCGGCACTACGCCAACGGATCGGCCTTGGGCATCCGGGTGAAGGCGCCGGAGATCGACCTGCCCCAGACCGTGCGCTGGAAGGACGGCATCGTCGGCAAGCTCACCGGCGGCGTCGCGGCCCTGCTCAGGAAAAACGGCGTGCAGGTCGTCAAGGGTTGGGCCACGTTGCTCGACGGCAAGACAGTGGACGTGCAGCCATCGCAGGGCGAGGCGCTGCGCCTGCAATGCGAGCACCTGCTGCTGGCCACCGGCTCGGTGCCGGTGGAGCTGCCCTCCATGCCTTTCGGCGGCAGCGTCATCTCTTCGACCGAAGCGCTGGCGCCCGCGGATTTGCCCAAGCGGCTGGTGGTGGTCGGGGCCGGCTACATAGGGCTGGAGCTGGGCATCGCCTATCGCAAGCTCGGCGCGGAAGTCGCCGTGGTGGAAGCCACCGAGCGCGTGCTGCCCAGCTACGACGATGAGATCACCCGGCCGGTGGTGGCGACGCTCAAGCGCCTGGGCGTGGTGCTGCACCTGGGCTGCAGCGTGCAGGGCCTCACCGACGAACGGCGCGGCCGTGCGCGTGCGCAGCGCCAATGCCGATGAGTTCGCGCTGCCGGCGGACCGTGTGCTGGTGGCCGTCGGCCGCAAGCCGCGCACCGAAGGCTTCGGGCTGGAGTCGCTGCAGCTGGACATGGCGCGGCGCGCCATCAAGATCGACGAGCAATGCCGCACTTCGATGCGCAACGTCTGGGCCATCGGCGACGTGGCCGGTGAGCCGATGCTGGCCCACCGCGCCATGGCGCAAGGCGAGATGGTGGCCGAGCTCATCGCCGGCCACAAGAGGCGCTTCGCCCCGGCCGCGATCCCCGCGATCTGCTTCACCGATCCCGAGGTGGTGGTCGTCGGCCAGTCGCCGCAGGAAGCCGAGACAAGGCGGGCTCGACTGCATCACGGCGGTGTTTCCATTCGCGGCGAACGGCCGCGCCATGAGCATCGAATCCACCGATGGTTTCGTGCGCGTGGTGGCGCGGCGCGACAACCACCTGATCGTGGGCTGGCAGGCCGTGGGCCGCGGCGTTGCGGAGCTGAGCGCGGCGTTTTCGCAATCGATCGAGATGGGCGCGCGGCTGGAGGATGTGGGCGGCACGATCCACGCGCATCCGACGTTGGGCGAAGCGGTGCAGGAAACGGCATTGCGGGCGCTGGGGCAGGCGCTGCACATCTGATGGAGCGCCTGACGATTCCGCTGGCCGCCGGCGGCACGACCTCCGGCCTGCTCGACGTCCCGGCCGATCCGCAGGCCTGCTATGTGTTCGCCCACGGCGCGGGCGCCGGCATGGACCACGCATTCATGGCAGCCATTGCGGGCGGGCTGGCCGAACGCGGCGTAGCGACCTTGCGTTTCCAGTTCCCCTACATGGAGCAAGGCTCCAAGCGGCCGGATCTGCCGAAAGTCGCCCATGGCGCCGTTCGGGCGGCTGTCCAGGAGGCGGCGACGCGGTTGCCCGGCGTGCCTCTTTTTGCCGGCGGCAAGTCGTACGGCGGGCGAATGACTTCCCAGGCGCAAGCTGCCCAACCGCTGCCGCAGGTGCGGGGCATCGTCTTCGTGGGCTTTCCGCTCCATCCTGCCGGCAAGCCCTCCATCGAGCGCGCGGGGCATCTGGCCGACGTCCAGGTGCCGATGCTCTTCCTGCAGGGGACGCGCGACACGCTGGCCGACCTCGAACTCATCCGGGACATGACCGCGAAGCTGGAAGACCGCGCCACCCTGCATGTCGTCGATGGCGCCGATCACTCGTTCCATGTGCTGGCGCGATCGGGCAGAACCGACGAGCAGGTTCGCGAGGAGCTGCTGGACACGATGGTCCAGCTGGATGTCATCCCGGGCTTGACCCGGGATCCATGTTGGCGCGCGATCGACGCCGGATCGAGTCCGGCATGACAGACTACTGCACCGGCGCCGACAGCCGCGCCAGCGCGCACCGCAAAGCGAAACACCGGCGACCGCGCCTTGAGATCGGCCGCACGAACGCGTCGCGACCGCGCGAAGTCGTCTTCGAGCATCCTGCGCACATCCGCCGCCAGGCCCCGGTCCAGCACCGCCATCGTGACTTCGAAATTCAGGCGGAAGGACCGGTTGTCGAAGTTCGCCGTCCCGACGGTGCACCAGTCGTCGTCGATCAGCGTGACCTTCTGGTGCATGAAGCCAGCCTCGTAGCGGTACATCGCCACCCCGGCCTGCTCCAGCGCCTCGACATAGGACCAGCCGGAGAGGTTCACCAGCAGGCTGTCGGAATGGTCGGGCACCAGCACGCGCACATCCACTCCGCGCAGCGCGGCCAGCTGCAGCGCGGTGACGAACTGTTCGTCGGGGACGAAATACGGACTCGCGATCCACAAGCGCGTACGCGCCTGGCCGATCGCGGCGATGAAGAACAGCGTGCAGGTCTCCAGCTCGTCGGCCGGGCCGCTGGGCAGGCACAGCACGGGGTGCCCGCCGCGCCGCCGCCGGGGCGGGGCGCCAGCGCAGGAGCAAGGGCTCGCCCGCCGCCCAGTGCCAGTCCTCGACGAAGGAAACCTGCACGCACTGCACCACCGGCCCCTCGACGCACAGGTGCGTGTCGCGCCACTGCCCGACGCGCGGGTCGCGCCCGAGGTATTCGTCGCCGACGTTGAGGCCGCCGACCCAGGCGCGCCGGCCGTCCACCACCACGATCTTGCGGTGGTTGCGGAAGTTCAGGTGCAGCCGGTTGACGCCGCGGCCGACGGACGCCTGCACCGCGACGCCGGCGGCCCGCAGCCCGTCGACGTAGGCGTTCGGCAGGCCGTAGCTGCCGACCTTGTCGTACAGCAGGTGCACCCGCACGCCGGCGGCGGCGCGCTCCAGCAGCCGCTCGCGCAGCTCCCGGCCCAAGCCGTCGTCGCGCAGGATGTAGAACTGGACCAGCACGTAGTGGCGGGCCGCGGCGATGCCCTCGAAGATCGACCCGAAGGTGGCAGCACCGTCGACCAGCAACGCGGCGCTGTTGCCGTCCGTGAAAGGAAGCCCGGAGAGCCGCTCCAGCGGCTGCGTGTAGCGGCTCGCGACGAGCAGGCCGCGCCGCCGCAAGACTGCCCGCATGCGCTGCTGCGCCGCCCGGAAGGCGGCGAGGTGCTTGCGCCGCGCCGCGACATAGTCGTGGAAGCGGTGCTGGCCGAACACCAGGAACAGCGGCAAGGCCAGCAGCGGGAACGCGACCAGGGCCACCGCCCACGCCGTCGCTCCCTGGGCGGTGCGCGCCTCCATCACGGCCTTGCCGGCGGCCAGCAGGCCGAGCACCTGGATCAGGGCGTACGCAAGTCCGAGCCCGGCGCTCATTTCGCCGCGACGCTCCGCAGCACGTCGGCCAGGCGCCGTGATGCCATGTTGACCTCCGATCGGGTGACAGCATTGTGCTGCACCCGCTGCTCATCAGTGACGTCGCCTGCGCCGACAGGCGGCGCTTATCATTGCCTTGGCAGATCGGTCTGCACATGAAGACGAAACGGCAAAAGTTTCCCGGGCAGATTGTCCTGGTCCTGCAGGGCGGTGGCGCTTTGGGCGCGTACCAGGCCGGCGTATTCGAGGCGCTCTCCAATGCGGGCATCGAGCCGGATTGGGTGATCGGCACGTCGATCGGCGCGATCAATGGTGCGCTGATCGCTGGAAACGCGCCGGACAACCGTCTTGCGCGACTTCACGACTTCTGGCGGCGTCTGGAGAAATCGCCGGCCACCAGGTGGGCCTCTCTGTTTCAAGGCATCCCAAGCTTCTATCGTCCGCGGCCGGCTGCCTGGGCGGGACCGCTTGCCCTCGTCGGGCTCGATGAGGCCTCCTACTATTCCACCGAGCCGCTGAAGCGGACGCTCGAGTCGCTGGTGGACTTGAAAGTCCTCGCGCAAGCGAAGACGCGATTGACGATGGGCGCGGTCTCCGTGCGCAGTGGCGAGCTGAAGTATTTCGACAGTCGCGACGCTCCTCTTCGCATCGACCACGTGATGGCGTCTGCTGCGCTGCCGCCCGCGTTTGCCGCGGTACGCATCGAAGGCGAGGCGTACTGGGACGGGGGCGTGTACTCGAACACGCCCATCGAGGCGGTCCTGGACGATCATCCCCGGCGCAGTTCCGTGATCTTTTCGGTCAACGTGTGGCAGCCGACCGGCGCCGAGCCGAAGTCGATATGGGAAGTGATGGGCCGCCAGAAGGACATCCAGTACGCGAGCCGCGCCGACACGCACATCGCGCGGCAGAAGCAACTCCACCAGCTGCGTCACGTCATCCGGGAGTTGGCGAATCTTCTGCCCGAATCGAAGAGAGAAAGTACCGGCTGCCGCGAACTCGCGGCCTACGGTTGCGGCACGACCATGCATATCGTTCGGCTGCTTGCGCCGACGCTTGATTCGGAGGACTTCTTCAAGGACATCGACTTCAGTGGCACGGGCATTCGCAAGCGCTGGGAGGCAGGGATGCGAGACGCGCAGCAGATGATCGAGAGCGCGCCTTGGAACGAATCGGTCGATCCGCTGGAGGGAGTTGTCGTGCATGAGCTGTCTGCGCGCACCGGGATGAGGGTGCGCGAGAGGTAGCGGGCTGTTGCAATCCGTACGGATGGCGACAGGTAACCACTTATTGGAGGCGCTCTTGCCTATACTGGCGACGATGTGCAGGGGACGTCCCTTCCCATGATGTCTTTGGTTTCCACGCAGCTTGCAGATCTTTCCTCCGATGGCCTCCTGCTGGTTCGAGATGGGCGCGTTGTCTACGCAAACCCCGCGGCCAAGACTTTGCTGGAGGCGCCTTTGGACGGGGCTGAGTTGGCCTGCCTGATACAGCCTGTTCCGGCCGCTTCGTCTCCAGGCGGCGAAGGTGCGTTGCCAATCCATGCCGGTGCGTGCCTGCGCGACGGGCGGTCAAGGCCGCATGCTCGAAATTGTGGTGATCGATTGCGTAACCCACGAAGGGGCCGCCACTGCGATCCGGATTCGCGTGCCAGAGCCGGGCTTGCGGATCGAGATCGATCGCCTGAAAGCTGAAAGTGCGCGACTTCAGGAGCTCGAAGCAGGCATCCACGCGGCCGGTGACGCCATTTACCTGATCGATCCCCACACCTTCAAATATCTCTTCGTCAACGACGCGGCAGCGAGGCTGCACGGGATTTCTCGCGAAGAGGTCATGGCCAAGGGGATGTTCGGGCTCTGGCCCGGGCAGTTTACGAAGGAAGACCGCAGGCGGCGCTATGAGGATCTGCTGGACCGCCATCCCGGATCCATTACCGAGGAACTCCAAGTTCGCCGTCCCGATGGTTCGGTCGTACCGGCGGAGAACGTAAGGCGCGCCGTGCGGTTGCCGGACCGCTGGTTCGTGATCAGCGTCATACGCGACATCACCGAGAGAAAACGCGCGCAAGTGGAGATTCGGCGCCACGTCGACGATCTGACGCGGTCCAACCAGGAGCTGGAGCAGTTCGCCTACGTCATTTCCCACGACCTCTCCGAGCCGCTGCGGATGATGGCGAGTTACGCCCAACTCCTGGAGCGCCGGCACGCGCAGCGGCTGGACCAGGACGGCCGCGAGTTCATCGAGTACATGGTCGAAGGGGCGCGCCGCATGAAGCGCATGATCGACGATCTCCTGGTCTATTCGCGTGCGGGGCGCTCTGTCGCCGCGCGCCCGGTGAGCCTCGAGGAGTGCCTCGACGACGCCTTGTCCAATCTCGCGCTCGCCATCGAGCAGTCAGGCGCGCGCATCGAGCGCGGGCCTTTGCCGCAGGTGAAGGCCGACCGGTCGGCCATGGTCCAGCTGCTGCAAAATCTGGTGGGCAACGCACTGAAGTTCAGGGGTGGCGAGCCGCTGGTGGTCCGCCTCTCGGCGACCGATGAGGGGGAGGGGTGGCGCGTGTCCGTGGCGGACAACGGGATCGGCATCCCGAGCCGACACTTCGAGCGGATCTTCGTGATGTTCCAGCGTCTGCACGGTCGCAACAAGTACGAGGGCAGCGGCATTGGTCTGGCCATCTGCAAGCGGATCGTGGAAGGCTGCGGCGGTTCGATCGAAGTGAAGTCCAGGCCCGGCGAGGGATCCGAGTTCAGCTTTGCCTTGCCCAAGTACGCGAGCGAAAAGGGGCAGGACTAGCTTTGCGCGCTTTTTGCTAAGCGCGCTCGCACTTGCGACACGAAAGCGGCCTGTGACCAAGCCTTGGCTAGGGCCGCACCCTGCCCCGCGATACAGGCCGCGCCGACAGAACGCGATCCGGCACCGCTCCATCCGGCGGGACAAGAAGCTCCGCCACATCAACCCCGAAGGCTGCTGCAATCTGGTGGAGCATGGTCAGTGTCGGATTGGCACGCCCCGATTCGATTCGGCTCATGTAGGTGCGAAACAGCCCGCTGCGATCGGCCAGTTCTTCCTGGGTGATCCGCTGCAGTCCGCGTAGCTCCTTCACCCGGCGGCCCAGCGCCATCCGCGGGTCGGCAGGCGAAGGCACCCTGTCGTGCGGGGATTGAGTCGATGTACGGGAAGAGCGGGTGCCAGCCATGCCAGCGACTCTGGTTCATGTATACTCATTCATACACACACTAATTCGTACATTCTGTGTGAATGGCCGACGCGCAGTCGTCCATCGCCCGACCTTCCACCCGGCCTGGCCGGGGTTTTTGCCTTGCGTTGTGCTGCACACTTAGGCGAACCACACCATTGAAAGCATCGAAATGGCCGCCGACCTTGCCCACTCCTGGCTGATCCGCAGCGCGCCCGTGGCCGCTGCACAGGCCGCCGGCCGCCCGCTCGTGGCGCTGGAATCAACCATCATCGCCCACGGCATGCCCTACCCGGAGAACGTTCGCACTGCGCGTGAAGTGGAGGCCTTGATCCGCGACATGGGAGCCGAGCCCGCGACCATCGCGCTGATCGGCGGGCGAATCCGCATTGGCCTTTCAGATGACGAGCTGGAGCTGCTGGGCCGCTCCGGCCAGGCACACAAAGTCAGCCGCCGCGACCTGCCTGCCGTGCTGGCCAGTGGCGGACTCGGCGCCACCACGGTGGCCGGCACGATGATATGTGCCGCGCTGGCCGGCATCGAGGTCTTCGTCACCGGCGGCATCGGCGGCGTGCACCGCGGCGCGCAGGAGACCTTCGACATCTCGGCCGACCTGCAGGAACTGGCGAAGACCTCGGTGGCGGTGGTGTGTGCGGGTGCGAAGTCGATCCTGGACATCGGGCTGACACTGGAATACCTGGAAACGCACGGCGTGCCGGTGCTCAGTTGCGAGCAGGACAACTTCGCCGCGTTCTACACGCGCGACAGCGGCTTTCGCGCGGACTTCAGGATGGACGACGCGGCCGCAGCAGGCACGCTTCATCCGCACCAAGTGGGACCTGGGCCTCGCGGGCGGTGTCGTTCTGAGCACTCCAGTGCCGCAAGCGGCAGCGATGGAGCGTGAGGAGATCGACGCGCTGACTCAGCAGGCGCTCGCCGAGGCCAAGGCGCAAGGAATCACCGGCAAAGCCGTGACACCCTTCCTGCTGGCTCGCATCAAGGCGCTGACGGGCGGACGCAGCCTGGCGACCAACATCGCGCTCGTCAAACACAACGCCGAGGTGGGGGCAAGGCTGGCGCTGGCGCTGGCACAAGCGGGGCGTGGCGCGAGCGCATACCTATTGACATGGTCAAGGTTAGCGCGCTGAACGAAGACCAGAATGTCCTGAAACTGCTTGCAGCATGAGGACCCATGGACGACAAGACCGACTGAAGATCGCCTGATGGGTCAGCACCGGTCATGACGGTCGCGACGCTGCGGCCGGACGGCTGGTGTGAGCAACGACCGTCGCCTATTACGAGCCTGCCCTTGTCGTCTCGCGACCTCCAGCAGAAGGCAAAGAATCTGGGCTCCACGATCGCTCTCGCTGATTCGATCGTCACGACACTCGTCCTTCGTGGCGATGCACCGGCCTCTCGAGGCGGCCCGTGCCGAACGCCCGGCCGGCCGAAGCCCAGCACGGTCTTGCGCATGCTCCCGGCGAAGAAGCGCAGATGCACGCCCGTGCCGTTCAACATACCGAGCCATGGCATCGAAGTTGCCTGTTGCGCGGACGCCCACGTCATTTCCGTACTCGATTAGTCGAGGGAGTCGAGTGCATACGGATCTCGTAAGCTTGCTGATCGGCTAGCCTCAGCGACTGGCCCAGCCGCCGCCCAGCGCCTTGTAGAGCGCGACCTGGTTCTGCAGCTGCGTCAGCCGCGTCTGCGTGGCTGCCAGCTGGGCGGTGAACAGCGAGCGCTGCGCATCCTGCACGTCCAGCGCATTGGCCACGCCGCTGCGATAGCGCAGCATCGAGAGCCTGAAGCGTGTTTCCTCTGCCACCGCCTGCCGGCGCAGGGCGCGCAGCTGGTCGCTCAGGGTCGCGCGGCCGGCCAGGGCGTCGGCCACTTCGCGGAAGGCCGTCTGGATCGACTTCTCGTACTGCGCCACCGCGATGTCGCGCCCGGCCCAGGCCGAGTCCAGCCGCGCCCGGTTGGCGCCGGCATCGAAGATCGGCAGCACCAGCGCCGGCGCGAAGGACCAGGCCTTGGAGCCGCTCTCGAACAGGCCCGACAACTCGTTGCTCACCGTGCCGGTGGTGGCGGTGAGCGTGATGCGCGGGAAGAAGTTGGCCCGCGCCGCGCCGATGTTGGCGTTGGCGGCCAGCAACTGCTGCTCGGCGGCGCGGATGTCCGGCCGCTGGTTCAGGAGTTCGGAGGGCAGGCCGGCCGGCACGTCGGCCATCGGCGCCACTGCATCGAGCGCGCCGACGCCGCCCTTGACCGCATCGGCCGGCACCGGCGCGCCCAGCAGCAGGGCCAGCGCGTTTTCGTCCTGCAGGCGCAGGCGCTGCTGCGCCGCGTAGGTGGCGCGTGCGCCTTCGAGCAGCGACTCGGCCAGGCGCAGGTCGATCTCGGAGATCACGCCGTTGTCGAAGCGCATGCTGCGAGAGCTTGAAGCCCTCCTCGCGGGTGGCCAGGGTCTGGCGCGTGATCTCCAGCGATTCCTCGTCCGCGATCAGTGCCAGCCAGCCGCTGGCCACCGCGGCGACCAGGCTGATCTGCACCGCCTTGCGCGATTCCTCGGTGGCGAGGAACTGCGCCAGCGCCGCGTCCTTCAGGCTCTGGATGCGGCCGAAGAAGTCGAGCTCCCAGGCCGAGATGCCGAGGTTGACGTAGTCGACCTCGCCCACGCCGCTGCCGGTCAGCGCCGGCCGCTGGCGCGTGCCGCCGGCGTTCAGGTCGAGGTTGGGCGCCTGCGCCGCACGGGTGATGCGGAACTGCGAGCGCGCCTGTTCGATGTTGAGCACCGCCACCCGCAGGTCGCGGTTGTTGGCGAGCGCGGTGTTGATCAGGCCGGCCAGGCGCGGATCGGTGAAGAAGTCCTGCCAGGCGATCTGCGCCGTGGCCGGCTGCCCGACAGTCTGCGCCGCGTCGTTCGGGAAGAACTGCGGCACCGGCGCTTCCGGGCGCTCGTACTTGGGAGCCATCGAGCAGCCGGCCAGCAGCAGCGCGGCGGCGAGAGTCGTGAGCTTCATGAAATGCTTTCTCTTCTTATGCATGGCTGTCCTCGATGCCCGCCGCATGGGCGTGGCGCAGGTCGGCCTCGTGCTGGCGCGCGCTGCCCTTGAAGAGCGAGCGCACCACCACGAAGAACACCGGCACGAAGAACACGGCGAGCGCCGTGCCGGTCACCATGCCGCCCAGCACGCCGGTGCCGATGGCACGCTGGCTGGCCGAGCCGGCGCCGGTGGCGATGACCAGCGGCAGCACGCCCAGGCCGAAGGCCAGCGAGGTCATGACGATCGGGCGGAATCGCAGGTGGGCGGCCGCCAGGGCCGATTCGATCAACCCCTTGCCCGAGGCCTGCAGGTCCTTGGCGAACTCGATGATCAGGATCGCGTTCTTCGCCGACAGGCCGATGATGGTGATCAGCCCCACCTGGAAGTACACGTCGTTCGAATAGGAGCGCAGCCAGGTCGCCAGCAGCACCCCCAGCACGCCCAGCGGCACCACCAGGATCACCGACAGCGGAATGGTCCAGCTCTCGTACAGCGCGGCCAGGCACAGGAACACCGCCAGGATCGAGAAGCCGTACAGGATGATGGCCTGCGCGCCGGCGAGCTTTTCCTCGCGCGACTGGCCGGTCCATTCGAAGCCGAAGCCCTGCGGGAGCTGGGCCGCGAGCTTTTCCATCTCGGCCATCGCCGCGCCCGAGCTGTAGCCCGGCGCCGCCGAGCCCGAGATGCGCACCGCCGGGTAGCCGTTGTAGCGCACCGTCTGCTGCGCGCCGGTGACCCAGCGCGTGCTCGCGAAGGTCGACAGCGGCACCGGCTGGCCCTTGGTGTTGCTGGCGTTGAGCTTGAGCAGGTCTTCCGGCTGCATGCGCGCCGGCGCATCGGCCTGCACCACCACGCGCTGCAGGCGGCCCCGGTTCGGGAAGTCGTTGATGTAGCTCGAGCCCAGCGCCGTCGACAGGGTGGTGTTGATCGACTCGAAGGTGACGCCCAGCGCATTGGCCCTGTCGCGGTCGATGTCGATCTGCAGTTGCGGCGCGTCTTCCAGGCCGTCCGGGCGCACCTGCGCGAGCAGCGGGCTCTTGCTGGCCATGCCCAGCAGCTGGTTGCGCGCGTTCATCAGCGCCGCGTGCCCCGCGCCGCCGCGGTCCTGCAGGCGGAAGGTGAAGCCGCTGGCCGTGCCCAGTTCGGGAATGGGCGGCGGCGACAGCGGATAGATGAAGGCATCGCGGATGCCCGAGAGCGCGCCGAAGGCCCGGCCCGCCAGCGCATCGGCGGTCTCGCCGGCGCCCTTGCGTTCGTCCCAATCCTTCAAGGTGACGAAGGCAAGGCCGGCGTTCTGCCCCTGGCCGGAGAAGGAGAAGCCCATGCACGCCCACCATGCTCTGCACCTCGGGCTGCTTGAGGATGTAGTCCTCCACCTGCTTCATCACCGACAAGGTGCGTTCCTGCGTCGCGCCCGGCGGCAGCTGCACGTTCACGATGATGTTGCCCTGGTCTTCCTGCGGCAGGAAGGAGGTGGGCAGGCCGCGGAACACGAGGACCACCGCGGCGACGATGGCCGCGTAGATCAGCAGGTAGCGCGCCGCGCGGCGCAGGATGCGCGACACCAGGCTTTCGTAGCCCTTGGCGGTGCGCGAGAAGCCGCGGTTGAACCAGCCGAAGAAGCCCTTCTTCTCGTGATGGTCCTCATCCACCGGACGCAGCAGGGTGGCGCACAGCGCCGGCGTGAGCGACAGCGCCATGAAGGCCGAGAAGGCGATCGAGGCCACCATCACCGCCGAGAACTGGCGGTAGATGTTGCCGGTGGAGCCGGCAAAGAAGGCCAGCGGCACGAACACCGAGATCAGCACCACCGTCACGCCGATGATGGCGCCCGAGATCTGCTTCATCGCCTTGCGCGTGGCCTCCAGCGGCGGCAGCTTTTCCTCGGCCATGATGCGCTCGACGTTCTCCACCACCACGATGGCGTCGTCCACCACGATGCCGATCACCAGCACCATGCCGAACATGGTGAGCACGTTGATCGAGAAGCCCAGCGCGGACAGCACGGCGAAGGTGCCCAGGAGCGCGATCGGCACCACGATGGTCGGGATGATGGTGTAGCGCCAGTTCTGCAGGAACAGGAACATCACCAGGAACACCAGCGCCACCGCCTCGAACAGCGTCTTCACCACCTCGGTGATGGAGATGTTGACGAAGCGCGAGCTGTCGTACGGAATGGTCCACTTCACGCCCTGCGGGAAGAAGCGCGAGAGCTCGTCCATCTTCGTGCGGACGGCCTTGGCGGCGGCGAGCGCGTTGCCGCTGGGCGCCAGCTGCACGCCGATACCCACGGCCGGCTGGCCGTTCAGGCGTGCCGAGGTCGCATAGGCCTGGCCGCCCAGCTCGATGCGCGCCACGTCGCGCAGCCGCACGGCCGAGCCGTCGGTGTTGGCGCGCAGCACGATGTTGCCGAACTGCTCCACGTTGGAGAGCTGGCCGTTGACCACCACGGTGGCGGCGATCGCCTGGCCCGTGATGTTGGGCAGGTCGCCGATGGTGCCGGAAGCCACCTGCGCGTTCTGCGCGCGGATGGCGGCGTTGATGTCGGCCGACGACAGGTTGTAGCCCTGCATCTTGGCCGGGTCGATCCAGATGCGCATGGCGCGCTCCGAGCCGAAGAGCTGCGCCTGGCCGATGCCGGGCACGCGCTGCAGTTCGGGCACGATGTTGCGCGCCGCGTAGTCGCCAAGCGCCGTCGTGTCGATCGCCGGGTTCTCCGACGACAGCATGGTGAACAACAGGAAGTTGGTGCGCGACTTGTCGACCCGCACGCCCTGCTGCGTCACCGCCGCCGGCAGGCGCGGCGTGGCGCGCGACAGGCGGTTTTGCACGTCCACCTGCGCCAGCTCCGGGTTGGTGCCGGTCGCGAAGGTGATCGTGATGGTGCCGCTGCCGTCGGCCTGCGCCACCGACTCCATGTAGATCAGCCCGGGCGAGCCGTTCATTTCGCGCTCGATCACCGACAGCACGCTGTCTTCCAGCGTCTGGGCCGAGGCGCCGGGGTAGGTGGCGTTCACCACGATGGCGGGCGGCGCCACCGGCGGGTATTGCGACATCGGCAACTGCGTGATCGCCACCACGCCCATCACGATGACGAAGAGCGCGATCACCCACGCGAAGATGGGGCGGTCGATGAAGAATTTGGCCATGCCTGTCTCGCTCCGATCAGGACTTGGCGCCGCCGGCGGCAGCGGAGGCTGGTTCGGCAGGCTTGGCGTTGCCGGCAGGCGCCGGCGGCTGCCAGGGCACGGCCTTCACCGGCGTGCCCGGCGGCATCATCTGCAGCTTCTGGAAGCCGTCGACCATCACCTGCTCACCGGTCTTCAGGCCTTCCAGCACCACCCAGCGGTTGTTCTGGCCGGCGCTGATCTTCACGTTGCGCGTGCTGACCTTGCCCTCGGCATCCGACCACCATCAGCGAGTCGCCCTGCTGGGTGCGGGTCACGGCCTGCTGCGGTACCGTGATGGCATTGCTCACCTGCGCCTGCTCCAGCCGCACGCGCACGTACAGGCCGGGCAGCAAGGTCGCCCTTGGGGTTGGGCACCTCGGCGCGCAGGGTGATCTGGCCGGTGGTCGGATCGACCGAGAGATCGGAGAACAGCAGCTTGCCGGTCTCCGAAAACTCGGTGCCGTCCTCCAGCACCACGCGCACGCTGGCCGCCTGGGGGCCGCTGCCGCGCTTGAACAGGCCCGCTTCCAGCGCCCGGCGCAGTTTCAGCACGTCGCTGGCCGACTGGGTGAAGTTGACGTACATCGGATTGATCTGCTGGATCACCGCCAGCTCGGTGGCTTCGCCCTGGCCGACCAGCGCGCCCTCGGTCACCAGCGCGCGGCCGATGCGGCCGGAGATCGGCGCCGTCACCGTGGCATAGCCCAGGTTGATGCCCGCCGTGGTCAGCGCCGCACGGGCCACGGCCACCTCGGCTTCGGCCGCCTTCGCAGGCCGCCACCGCGTTGGCGTATTCCTGCTTGCTGACCGCGTTGGCCTCGACCAGCGGCTTGTAGCGCTCGGCCAGGGCCTTGGCCTGGCCCGCGTTGGCTTCGGCGCGCGCCAGGCTGGCTTCGGCACTCAGCTGGGTGGCCTTGTAGGGCGCGGCATCGATGCGAAACAGCGGCTGGCCGGCTTTCACGTCGCTGCCTTCGCGGAACAGCCGCTCCTGCAGGATGCCGGCGGCGCGGGCCCGCACTTGCGACACGCGCGAGGCCTCCAGCCGGCCCGGCAGCTCGACCAGGAGGCCGACATCGCCCGGCGTGGCCACGACCACGCCGACTTCCGGCGCCGGCATCTTGGGGCCGCCGGCGCCGGCGGCAGGCGCCTCGCCCTTGCCGCAGGCAGTCAGCATCAGCAGGGCCGACAAGGCCAGCGCACCGGCGGCCGGACGCGCAGGAAACGGAAAGGGGCGAGAAACATCATGCAGATCAGGCATGCGAATCCTTTGAATGCGACTTGAAGATGAGGGGCGGGTACGTTGCCCGGCGCGGCCGCTTGGCACGCGCAGGACCGAGGTCGCCGAAAAGTCGGCTAGTATACATACATTCATGTATGTATATGTTGTGTCACCCGGCATATCCCTAAAACACACTAGATCCAGGAGGCAAGCGCATGGCCCGTCGCACCAAGGAAGAGGCTCTGGCCACCCGCGAGCGTTTGC
Organism: uncultured beta proteobacterium; assembly: GCA_963722025.1. GTDB lineage: Bacteria > Pseudomonadota > Gammaproteobacteria > Burkholderiales > Burkholderiaceae_C > Ramlibacter. The sequence continues at coordinate 14,101 of CAVRNE010000013.1, read as the reverse complement.
TTGACGCCGCCGAACTGCTGTTTCAGTCGCAGGGCGTTTCGCAAACCACGCTGCAACAGATTGCACAAGCGGCCGACGCCACCCGCGGCGCCGTGTACTGGCATTTCAAGGACAAGGCCGACCTGTTCAACGCGATGATGGACCGCGTCACCTTGCCGCTGGAAGCCGCCAACCGGGCCGGCATTGCCGAGGCGGGCGAGCAACCGCTGGTGGGTGTGGAGCGCTCGATGCTGTTCGTGCTGCGCCTGGTCGCCACCGACCCCCAGGTGCGCCGCGTCTTCGACATCGCCACCCGCAAGATCGAATACACCGACGACATGACCCCCGTGCGACAGCGCCACCTGGCCTCGCGCCGGGCTTTCTTGTCCGAATTGGAATCGGCGCTGCGGGACTCGGCGCGCCGCGAGCAGCACAAGCTGCCGATTCCGGCGGCGACCGCGGCGCAGGGCCTGCATGCGCTATTTGTCGGCCTGATCGAGGATTGGCTGCTCGATCCTTCGGCTTTCGACCTGGTGGCGGCGGGAAAGCGGCTTCTGCATGTCTATCTTGGAGGCCTCGGCTTCGACCACAAGATGGCGCCAGGCGATGCGCCTGCATCCAGCAGAGGGAGCCAGAATTTGCGGAGGCTGGCTTGACGCCCTCCTAGCGGTTGCACCCCAGGCGCGACTTGCGCGGCAACAGCAGCACCAGGATCAGAAGCAGCAGCGCGAGCGCGAGCAGCGTGGCGAATCCCGGCATGTGGCCGAAGCCGCGCCCGTTCACATAGGCGCTGACGATCCGGAAGATCTGATAGCCCGCCGCCGCGATGCCCAGCCACCAGGCCCAGGCATGGCGCTGCCACAGGCCGAAGGTCACCAGCGCAGCGATCAGCAGCGCGATCCACAGCGAGGGCTGCGCCAGGCTGTGCCCCAGGGCGCGGAAGCTGCCGGTGTGCTGGAAGTGATAGAGGGTGCCACTCACGAGCAGCGCGCCATAGGCGGCGCAAGACAGGGAAGCGAGGCGGATCTGGGTAGAGGCGGACATGCGGGGACAGCAACGTTGTTGCAGGGAAATATAGTGGAGGCGCACAGCGAAGTGAATCCAACGCGGCCATTCGGCCCCTTCCTGTTGGAGAAACTCGACACAATCACTCAGCGCGGCGATACTGCTTGCATGAAGCGCGTTGCCCTGCCGTCCGGCGAAACCGTTCCCGCCCTGGGCCAGGGCACCTGGTACTTCGGCGAAGACCCGGACTCGGCGCCAGGAAGAGATCGCCAGCATCCGCCGCGGCATCGACCTGGGCCTGACGCTGATCGACACCGCCGAGATGTATGGGGAAGGCCGCTCCGAACAGCTGGTCGGCGAGGCGATAGCGGGACAGCGCGACAAGGTCTTCATCGTCAGCAAGGTCTACCCGCACAACGCGTCGCGGCGCGCGATGCACACCGCCTGCAACAACAGCCTGAAGCGCTTGCGCATCGATGCGATCGACCTCTACCTGCTGCATTGGGCGGGCGAGGTGCCCATCGACGAAACGGTGGAGGCATTCGAAGCACTGAAGCGCGACGGCAAGATCCGCCATTGGGGCGTGAGCAACCTGGACCTGGAGCAGATGAAGGTGCTGTGGTCGCAATCCGGCGGCCAGGCGGTGCAGACCAACCAGGTGCTCTACAACCTGGGACAGCGCGGCATCGAATGGGACCTGCTGCCGTGGCTGCGCCAGCACCGCATTCCCGTGATGGCGTACTCGCCGTTCGAGCACGGCCGGCTGCTGCGGTCACGCGCGCTGGTGGCCTTCGCCAGGAAGCATGCGATGACACCGGCGCAGGTGGCCATCGCATGGCTGCTCGCGCAGGACGGGGTGATCGCCATCCCCAAGACCGCCAGCGTCAAGCGGCTCGAGGAGAATGCCGCCGCGCTCGAGCGCCGGCTGACGCAAGCGCAGCTGCGCGAACTCGACTCCCTGTTCCCGCCTCCGAATGGTCCCAGCCCGCTGGCGATGATCTAGCGGGGCTGTCATCCCGGGCTTGACCCGGGAATCCATGGTCGGCGCGCATCAGGTGGATGCCGGATCAAGTCCGGCATGACAAGTCAGCTGGTTCAGGCCCTCAGGCCGCGCAACACGGCCTCGGTCATCGTGGCGGTATTGCCCTTGCCGCGAATGTCTCCGGTGCGCGCCTGTGCGTCACCCAGCGCTTCGGTGATGGCGCGGGACATGGACGCGGCCATGCGAATCGCTCCCGCGTTGGCGCGGCTGTGCCCGAGCCAGTCGAACATCATCCGGGTGGACTCCATCATGGCGTACGGGTTGGCGATCCCCTTGCCCGCGATATCGGGCGCGGAGCCGTGCGTGGCCTGCGCCATCGCGACGTCCCCGTCGCCGATGCACAGCCCGGGCGCCATCCCCAGTCCGCCCACCAGGCCGGCCGCCTCGTCGGACAGGATGTCGCCGAACATGTTGGTCGTGACGACCACGTCGAACGATTGCGGATCGCGGACCAGGCGCATCGCGAAGGTGTCCACGATCACATCGTCCACCAGGACGTCCGGGTACTCGGGCGCGAGCTTGCGGCACTCCTCCACGAACATGCCGCAGCCGAGCTTGAAGACGGTGTCCTTGTGCACGTACGTCAGGTGCTTGCGCCGCTGGCGCGCCAGCTCGAACGCGGCGCGCGCGACGCGGCGGCTGCCGGTGCGCGTGATCACACGCACCGAGAGCGTCACTTCGTCGGTGGGCCGGAACTCACCCGACCCCAGGAGCATGTTGCGGTCGGGCTGGAAGCCCTCGTTGTTCTCGCGCACGATCACGAGATCGACGTTGTCGTGCAGGCAGCCGATGTCGGGATAGGAGCGCGTCGGCCGCACGTTGGCGAACAGGTTGAACTGCTTGCGCAGGATCGGGTGCGGGTTGATCGCCTCGGGCACCTTGGGGTAGGCGCGGTGGCCGATGGGCCCGAGGATCCAGCCGTCCAGCGTCTTGAGCGTCTCCAGCGTCTCGGGCGGCAGCGTGTGGCCGTGCGTGTCGAGCGCGGTGCGGCCAATGGGCAGCGGGTGCCAGTCGATGGCGACGCCGTGCAGTTCAGCAGCGGCGCGGCTGATCGCGACCGAAGCGGGAACGATCTCGTGGCCGATGTCGTCACCGTTGAGGATGCCGATGCGAAGGGGTGTGATGTTGCTCATGTTGGGGAAAGTGGATATCTGCCGCGGTTCAGCGAATCTCAGGCATGCGCAGGACGATCTTTCCGACATGGCCTGCGGATTCCATGCGTTCCTTGGCTTGCTTCAGCTGCGGGAAGTCGACGACCTGGTCGATCTGCGGCTTGATGCGTCCGGCGGCGATATGGGGCAGCACCTGCGCAACGAACCGCGGCACGGCGGCCGCTCGCTGCTCCTTGGTTCGCAGTTTGTTGGAGACGCCGAACAGCGTGAGCCGCTTGGCATGCAGGGCTTCGAGGTCGATGTCGGCGTGCAGCACGCCATCGACATATCCCACCGTGGCGAGCCGGCCCTGGAAGGCCAGCACGCGGATGTTTTCGGCGAACACGGAGCCGCCGACGGTATTGACGATGAGGTCCACGCCATGCTGCCCGGTTGCCGCCATCACCGCCGGTGCGAAGTCGGCTGCGCGCGTGCACAGGCCGACGTCGAGGCCGAGGGGCTTGAGCATTTCCAGCTTGCGCGCCGACCCCGAGGTGCCTATGACTTTCGCGCCCAGCGCTTTCGCCAGCTGCAGCGAAGCCACGCCCACGCCCGAGGACACGCCATTGATCAGAAGCCATTCGCCGGCCTTGAGATGGCCTTGCAACATCAGCATGTCGTAGGACACGAGGAAAGTGAGCGGGATGCTCGCTGCCTCTTCCCACGACAGGGTCGCCGGCATCGCCATGGCCTCGGCATGTTCCATCAATGCGTATTGCGCAAAGGCGCCGGCACACCGGCCCATGACGCGGTCGCCCGGCTTGAAGCCGGAGACACCGTCGCCGACCGCGACGACCTCGCCGGCGCCTTCTCCGCCGATGGCCTTCCACGTGCCGGCCTTGCCGTGCAGGCCATGGCCCAGCACGAACTCACCGCGGTTCAGGGCGGCGGCATGCATGCGCACCAGGAGCTGGCCCGGCCCCGGCTGCGGGAGCGGCGTGTCGCGCAGTTCGAGCACGGTTTCCGTGTCGGTCATCTGCATCCACCAGGACTGCATCGATTGCATAGTCAAGGCCGGCACAGCGCCGTGAGTTCGCGCACGTCCGGCAGCGACGCCAGGCGCCAGCAGGCGGCCGTGATGGCGCCGGCCTTCGCCTCGCCAAGCTGCGGCACGACCAGTGCGTTGAACTTGCCTTCGAGCTGCTTGTCCGACAGCGGCCTCTCGAGCGAGCCGATGGCGTGGTCGACGCGCACGTGCACGCGCCGTCCGTCGACGCAGCACCGCCGTGGCATCGACGGCGGCCTCGGCGATGGAGTCGTCGACCGTCGCCTGGACCTTGTTGCGAAGCGCCACGACGCGCGGATCGTTCACGACCGCGTCGGAGAATTCCTCTTCGCCGGCACGGCCGTAGATCAGCCCGGCGGCGCAGCCGTGGTAGACGCTGAACTTGCCCTGCAAGCCGTCGCGCGGCTCTTTCTTGCCCGTCAGTTCCAGCACCAGGGAGTGCACGCGCAGCTCGATGGTCTGCACCTGCTCGGGCGTGACGCCCTGCTCGCGCAACTGCACGCAGGCGTCGATGCTCGGGTGGATGACGATGCCGCAGGCAAACGGCTTGTAGGTGTTGAAGGAGATCTCGAACCGCTCGCCGAGTTCGTCCGTCACCTCGTTCCATGCACGCTTGTCCGAGGCCACTTGAATGAATCCGCGCGGCGCCTCCAGCGCGCGGGGGCTGGCGGTGAAACCATGCCGCGCGAGCAAGGCCGACGTGAGACCCGCCCGGGCCGCCGCGCCCGGATGAAAGGGCTTGGTCATCGTGCCGAACTGCTCGCGCAGGCCGACCGGCTGTGACGCGGCGATGCCGAGGGCCATGGCGGTCTGGTGCTCATCCAAGCCCGAGCAGCCGGGCGCAGCCGGCTGCCGCGCCCAGCATGCCGGTCGAGCCGGTGATGTGCCAGCCGCGGTCGTAGTGATCGGGGTACATGGTGTTGCCGACGCGGCATGCCACGTCGATGCCCAGCACCAACGCGTCGATCACATCGCGGCCCGACGCGCCGCGCTGCTCCGCCAGCGCCAGCACGGCCGACGCGACCGGCCCCGCCGGGTGGATGATGGTCTTCAGGTGCGTGTCGTCGAAGTCGAAGGTGTGCGAAGTGATGCCGTTGACCAGCGCGGCGCTGGCCATGTCGATGCGTTCCGTGCGCCCCAGCACCGTCGCCTGGGGCGCGGGCTCGAGCATCGCGACGGCTGCCAGCGCGGCGTCCGCGGCTTCGTGGCGCGCCGCGCCGATCGCACAGCCCAGCCAGTTGTAGAAGGTGCGGTGCGCCTCGTGCTCCACGGCGTCGCTCCAGCCGCGGGACGCATGGCCGGAGACGAAACGAGCGAGGATGCCGGTGACCGGCGGCGCCTGCGTGTCGGCGGGGACGTTGGTGTTGTGTGCCACTGTGATCTCAATCCTCGAGCTGGATGTTTCGCGCCTTGGCGAGGGCGGTCCAGCGCGCGATCTCGGCGCGGATGTACTCACCGAACTCGTTGGGCGACATGGGCCACGGCTCGACGGCTTCGCCCGACAGCTTCTCGCTCAGGTCGGGTGACTTGAGCACCGCGACCTGGGTATCGTTCAGGCGCTTGACGACGTCGGCCGGCATGCCGGCGGGACCGACGGTGCCGTACCACTGCATGGCATCGAAGCCCTTGAAGCCGACCTCCTCCATCGTGGGCACGTCCTTGATCTGCGGGCTGCGCGCCTTGCCGGTGACGGCCAGGGCGCGCATCCGTCCCGACCGCAGGTGGGGCAGCGCCGCGGCCAGGCCGGGGAACATCGCCTGCGTTTGTCCGCCCAGCAAGTCGTTGATGGCCGGCGCGATGCCGCGATACGGGATGTGCAGCATGAAGGCGCCCGTCTCCTGCTTGAGCAGTTCCATCGTCATGTGCGTCAGCGAGCCCTGCCCGGCGGAGCCGTAGCTCACCTTGCCCGGATTGGCCTTCACGTAGTCGATGAACTCCTTCACGGTCTTCACCGGCACATTGGCGTTGACGACCAGCACGTTGGGCGTCGCGCCGATCATGCCGATCGGCGTGAACTGCTTGATGGGGTCGTAGCTGATGCGGCGCGTCGCGGGCGTCGTGCCATGCGTGGCCACGTAGCCCTGCATCAGCGTGTAGCCATCCGGCGCCGCTCGCGCGGTGAGCTGGCTGGCGACGACCCCGCCTCCGCCACTCTGGTTGTCCACGACGAAGGTCTGGCCGAGGGCGGCGCCCCAGCGTTCGGTGACCACGCGCGCGATCATGTCGTTGCCGCCGCCGGCGGCGACGGGCACGATGTAGCGGATGGGCTTGGAGGGATAGGCCTGCGCCATGGCCAGGCCGGGCAGCGCGACAGCGGCAGAGGCTGCCTGCAACAGTTGACGGCGTTTCATGGTTGTCTCCTGGTGGAATCCGCGTATGGTCGCGTCAGGCCAATCGGCTGTAAAGTGCAAGTTTCCTAGCGTTTATTGCATTCCATGCAACACAAGACACCCACCGCCGGGGCGGCCACGCCCGCCCGCACGCCCGGCCTCGCGGACCTGCGCGCATTCATCATCGCCGCCGAGCTGCGCAGCTTCGCCGCGGCGGCGAAGGCGCTGCATCTGTCGCTGCCGGCGCTTTTCGCGCCGGATCTCGAACCTGGAAGCGCGCCTGGGAGCGCGGCTGTTCGACCGGACGACGCGCAGCATGGAACTCACGCTGCTGGGCAGCCGCTTCCTGCGTGAGATCACCCCTGTCGTGGAAGGCCTCGACCGATCGGTGTTCGGGCTGCGCGACGCCGCGCAACTCGAGTCCGGAGACGTCACCATCGGCTGCGTGTTCTCCGCGGTGCACCACTTCCTGCCCGCCGTGATCGACACTTACCGCGAACGGCATCCCAATGTGCTGGTGCGCATCATCGAGGACGGCGCGGACGGCGTCTTTGCGTCGGTCAAGCACGGCGAGGCGGATTTCGGGATCAACTACATCGGCATGCAGGAATCCGACGTCGATTTCACGCCGCTGCTGAAGGACCCGTATGTGCTGGCGTGCCGCGCGGACCATGCGCTCGGCGCGCGCCGCACGGTGCGCTGGGACGAACTCGCGGCCTTGGACCAGGTGCGCGTGTCCCAGGCCAGCCGCAACCGCGTCTTCATCGACCAGGCGTTGGCTGAGCTGCCTGCCCTTGCCGCGGCCGGTGTGCGAGGTGCGGCACGTCTCGACCCTCATTGGCCTGGTGGAAGCGGGCTTGGCGTCGCGATCGTGCCGCAACTGACCGTGCCCAGGCGGCCCGCCTCGGTGGTGGGGATACCGTTGGATCCACCGGTCACCCGAACCATCGGCCTCATCCAGCGGGCCGGCAGAACCCTGTCACCCGCTGCCGATGCCTTCGCGAAGCTGCTCGTGGAGGCCAGCCGGACCAGGAGCGGGCGGGGTCGGCGCTGAGCTAGTGTTCCGCCAGGATTTCGCGCTGCTTGATCTCGTACTGCTCCTGCGTGATCAGGCTCTCTTCCCTCAGCTTTTTCAAGTCCCGCAATCTCTCTGCCGCCGAACGGCGAGCGGATGTGGGAGGCGAAGGCGCAGTGCCGCTGCTCACCTGCGATCCCGCCGCGGTTGAGGCCTGCAGGGCTACGGTTGCAGTAATCTTGTCTAAGGATACTACCATTCATCCCGCAATGCGTGTTGGCAGGATGAACACGAATTACCCGAACATTACCGCGGTCAACTACTGGAACGATGTCGCCGTCCTTTGTGCCTGCCGGAACGCACTGATGGACTCGGTGAACGCAGTGGGATTGGTGCTTGATCCCGGAGTGCGTGCAGCGACCGCCGTGGCATTCGTCGATTGCCCGGGCAGCAAACCTTGCCCGGCCATGAACTGAGTCCCGTCTTTCCTCTGCGGCACCAGCGCAGCCGAAACTCTTTTCTTCCCTTCGATCTCTGTAGCAGCTTCCTCCAGAGCAACCATCCGGTAGGAAGTTGGGGGATGGGAGGCAGCGTGCGTGCCCTTGATGCTGCCTGGATTTGCCGCAGCCATCCGCCTCCAGAACTCTGGGGGCATCGGCTGTGGAGTAGCCGCTGCTGGCAAGCATGTAGAGCCCCACATAGTCCGCTTCGGCCTCGAACTCTTGCGAGTAACTCTGAGCCGCCGCTTCTGTCAGGCTCGACGAGCGGTACGCGCCCCGGCTCAGGATCGTCAACAGCAAATCGCCCGCCAGACCCGCCGCGGCATTCACTTTTTTGGCATCAATGTGGCGCATGCTGTTGTGCGCGATCTCGTGCCCGATCACGAGAGCCAACTCTTCGTCCGTACGCGCAAACTCCATCATGCCCCGTGTGATGTAGATGCGATCGCCATCGGCATAGGCGTTGAGGGCCCTGTCGTGCGACAGCGTCGCGGGGTAGTCACAACTGGGCTCGGCGTCTACCGTAAGCAGAACGTTGCCACCTTGCCTGCTGACGCTGACGGGAACGGGCCCCTGCGCAGCGCGAAGCTTCTCTCTGATGGCATCTGTGTTGGTGGCCGGCAGCTCAAAGACAGATACAAGAACATCCTTTGGCTGAATTCCCGCCTTCGCACCCGGTGAACCGGCTACCACGGATACGACGGTTGGCTGCTCCTGGACCCCGGCGCGCTGAAAGGCCGCGGCAAACTCGCCCTTGGGCGCCGCCATCACATCGACACCGACACCGCGCGTGGTCTTGGCACATAGATGGACTGCGCGACTGGCAATTTGCCAGTGAACCCGCTGCATCCGAGCCCGATCTGCGAGGTACTCTTCGACGACAAATCCTGTTGCTTCTGGGCTTCGCTCGCGGTCTGGGCCGCGGATACTTGCACCCTCTGAGTCGTGGGCGCAGCGCATCCCGCCAGCAAAACGACAGCCATCGAAAACAGCAAACGTCTCATAGCTCCTCCAACACTCAGCAAATGCGCAAATGCTAGGCGAGGAGATAACGAATTGCAATCATGAAAGCCCTTTGCTCCTGGCCGCGAAAATGGTGAGCACGATCCCGCCGAGCAGCGCGGCCTGCAGCCATCGGGGCTGAAGCACCCCGGACGATCCGGTGGCAGCGGGCGCATCCGGCGAGTTCGCGGCCGGCATCGGCGCCGCCTCGCCGGGCGCTGGCAGCGGCTCATCGGGCACCAGCATGTAGCCGCGCCGCGCAACGTTGCGCACGAGGCGGTGCCCGTCGTCGCCGAGCACGCGCCGGGCTACGCTGAAGGCCGTGCCCGGCTGATTGAAACGCCGCGCCAGCTTGGCCTGCCCTGAGCTTCCGGTGCCGGGCTGCGACCGAGCTCGGCATCGCCAGCGTCTGCTTCGAAGCGAATCAGGTCGGCCGCGAAGCGGCGTGGCTGCTCCCAGTGCAGCGCATGGCCCACGCCGGCGTAGACCGCACGTGTGGCCCGCGGTAGTTGCCGCTCCAGCCGCTGCTGATCCGACTCGGGCGAGAAGGCATCGGCGTCACCCCAGGGCAACAGTACGGGCGCCTCGATGGTGTGCAGCTCGGCGCTGAAGTCGTCCTCCAGCAGCGCGGCGAAGGCGCCGCGCCAGGTGGCCGCCGGCGTGCGCAGACACTCGTCGACCATGGTCTCCAGCAGCCCCGGGGCCACCGGGCCGGCCACGGTGTCGCGCTGGAAGGACTCGGCCAGCTCGCGCGGCACCTGCTCGCCCAGCGTCAGCATCTGGCTCTGGACGAAATCCACGAACCCAGGCTTGTCGGAGAAACTCGCGAAGCCGCCTGCGGCGACGACGCCGCGCACCGCGGCCGGGTGGTCGATCGCCATCCGCAGTGCGTTGACCGCGCCCATCGAGTGGCCGACCACGAGCACCGGCGGCAGCCCCAGCGTCGCGACCAGGGCGGCGGCATCGGCCGCGAAGTCGCGCGTGCGATAGCTCGTGGCGGCGGACGAGCCGCCGTGGCCACGCTGCGTCATCGAGACCACGTGCCAGTCCGGCGGCAGCCAGGGCAGCACCGGCTCGAACGAGCGCCAGGTGTCGGTGATGCCGTGCAGCAGCAGCAGCGCAGGGCCGCCGCGCCGGCCCTGCTCGGCGCATTCGATCGTGAGGCCGCCGGGCAGGCGGACGTGGCGGAGGGTGGTGTGCATGATGGGCTCCCGTTCATTGGCGGACGAAGGCCCGCTCGAGGCGCAGCGCGTCGGCCAGGTGGCCGTCGCCGGCACGTTCGGCGGCCTGGATCAGCGTCAGGTCCAGCAGGTCGCGCTGCGCGTGGCTGCCCCCGAAGCGGGCCGCCACCGGGCGCACGCGGCGCAGCGGCTCCACTGCCTCGGCGTGGCGGCCCAACGCGAAGTGGAGGATCGCCTGCGTCGCGCCCAGGCCTACGTCGTTCAGGAAGCCGACGTTGTCGTCGCCGGCCGCCAGCGCCTGCTGCTGCGCGTCGAGCAGCCTCGCGGCATCGCCCATGCGGTCGGCGCCGACAAAGGCCATCATCGCGTGCATGTCGTTGAAGGCGTAGGTGCTGGCCCCGGAGACGGCAGCCCAACGCGAGGCCAGCGCGTCCCAGCGGTCGCCGACCGGGACTCCGCGCAGTTGCAGCCGCCACAGCAGCGCCGAGCCGTCGATCATGTCCAGCACCAGCGGCGAGGCGCTGCCCAGCACGCGCTGGTCCAGCAGCGCCATCACCTCGTCGATCTGGTCCAGTCCCAGGTGGAACAGCGCCAGGTGCCACCAGTTGTGGCCGGCAAAGAAGCTGCCCTCGCTCCAGGCCGATGTGTCCTGGGTCAACCACGCGATGCCCTCGCGGCGCCGGTTCTGCATCTCCATCACGTGCGCCACCGCGTGCCAGCCCCAGCCGTCGCGCGGCTCGAGCTCGACGCTGAGCCGGCCCAGCCTCTCGGCACGCGCGTAGTCGGCTGTCTCCTCGAGGCCGAAGGCCAGCATCGCCAGCACCGCATGGTGGCCAGGCATGCCGGCGTTCCAGTGCGACTCGGCGCGCGCGATGCGGTCGCGCAGCATGCGCGAGTGACCGGTGAAAAAATCGATCTGGTGGCCCACCTGCAGCGCCAGCAGGTCCTGCGGGTAGCGGATGCTCAGGTCCTCCAGGATGCGGCCGGCCAGGTGCCACTTGCCTTGGGCCAGTGCGCCGGCGGCGGCCACGTGCAGGGCCTCGCGCTCAGTGGCCGGGCAGCGGGCGGCGGCGGCGTGCGCCTCGCGCGCCACCGGCAGGCCGGCCGGCTCGGTGCCCAGCAGGTTCAGGTAGGCCACCAGCACATGGGCCATCGTCATGTCCGGCGCCTGCGCCAGCGCGGCCTGGGCCTCGGCCAGCGGGTCGTTGACGTAGCAGCGCAGCAGCGCGCAGGCGGCCTCGTAGTGTTCGGTTGCGTTGGCATCGGCGCCGCTCAGCGCGTGGCCGTGGATGTCCTTGATCGTCATGGCAAGTCCTTTCGAAGGGAGTTGGTGAAGTTCGTGTGGGCTTCCGTAGGCATGCAGCTTGGGCGATTCCGGTATCGGCCGTTTTTCATAGCGTTGCAACTTTGTATCGGCACCGTATCGCCGCGCTCAACAGGGATCGATTCTTCGATTGCGCGGATAAATCGCTGTGAAAAAGAAATTGGACCGATAGGTCCTGGTGCGCAATCATTGCCCCTCCTCAAGGAGACATCCATGGCTCATGCAGAGACCGCCAATTTCACCGTTCATCCATTGGGTGCCGCCCTCGGTGCCGAGATCCGCGGGCTCGATCTCAATGAGCCGCTCGCACCGGATCAGGTGCGCGACCTGCAGGCCGCCTGGACTGAACACCTGGTGCTGCGCTTCCGCGGCCAGGAGGCGCTCACGCTCGAATCGCAGATCGCCTTCTCGCGCCATTTCGGCAAGCTGGACAAGCGCCCCACCGTGAGTTATGAGATGAGCCGGCAGCACGACGAACTCCCGGCGGAAATCACGGTGATTTCGAACGTGAAGGTCGACAACAAACCGCTGGGCGCGCTTGGCGACGGCGAGGCCGTGTGGCATTCAGACATGACCTACAACGAGCACCCGCCGCGCGGCGCCTGCCTGCACGCGCAGGCGATCCCGCCCGAGGGCGGCAACACGTATTTCGCCAATCTCCATGCGGCGTACGAAACGCTGGCTCCCGCAATCAGGGAGCGCATCGCGACCCTGAAGTGCGTGCATGACGCAAGCCGCAACAGCGCAGGTGAGCTGCGCCTGGGCTTCAAGGACAACACTGATCCGCGGCAGACGATCGGAGCGGTCCACCCGCTCGTGGCCAGACACGGCGTGACCGGGCGTCCCCACCTGATGCTGGGCCGTCGGCCCAAGGCTTATATCCAGGGCCTGCCGCTGGAGGAGAGCGAGGCGCTGCTGGACCAGCTCTGGGCGCACGCCACCCAGCCCCAATTCACGTGGATGCAGGTCTGGCAGGTCGGTGATCTGCTGATGTGGGACAACGCGGCGACGCTGCACCGGCGCGATTCGTTCGACCCGCAATCGCGCCGCCTGATGTACCGCACGCAGTTCGCGTCGGCCTGAGCCTCTTTCCACCGGAACCCGCCATGATGAAACGCCGTCATTTCCTTTGCACCGCCGCGATCCCGGCCTGGACCGCGCTCGGAGTCCCGTCCGTCCACGCCGCCAAGAGCTTTGCCGTCAAGACGATCAAGATCATCGTCGCCGGTCCCCCCGCGGGCAGCTCGGACGCGCTGGCGCGGCTGATAGCCGCCGAACTGCCCGCCCTGCTCGACCAAGCGGCCATCGTGGAGAACCGCCCCGGCGCGGCCGGGATCATCGGCACGCGCTCCGTCGTCGATGCGCCGGCGGACGGACACACGCTGCTGCTCGGGCACGTGGCGACGAACGCCATCGTGCCGGCCCTGTACCGCCCCAAGCCCTACGACGCTGTTGCGGACTTCACGCCGATCAGCCCGGTTGGCACCGCGCCGGATCTGCTGGTTGTGCCGGCGAGCAATCCCGCGCAAAACCTGAACGACCTGCTGGCGCAAGGCCGCAAGAGCGGCGACCTCACCTACGGATCCCCCGGCATCGGCCTGCCGCAGCATTTCTTCGGCTACATGCTGTCCAAGGAGTCGGGCGTGCCCATGCGGCACGTGCCGTACAAGGGCAGCGCGCCGGCGCTGATGGACATGCTCAGCGGGCAGATCAGCATGATGTTCATCACGTCCGGGGCCGCGGCGCCCTTCTTGAAGAGCGGGCAAGTACGCGCGCTGGCCGTCGCGACGCAGGAGCGCAGCCCGTTCTATCCGCAAGTGCCCACGGTGCGCGAGCAGGGCTTTCCCGGCGTAGCGCAGCAGACCTGGTTCGGCCTGTTCGCGCCCGCGCGCACGCCGTCCGCCGTCAGCGACGAGCTGAACGCCGCGATCGGCACGATTCTCGCGCGCCCGGCGATCCGCTCCCGCCTCGAAGGCCTGTCCGTGCAACCCGCGACGCCGCAACCGCGCGAGGTGTACACAGCCTTCATTCAGGCGGAGGCGGCCAAGTGGGCCGACATCGTGCGCAAGTCCGGCATCACGGCGGAGTAAGGCTCTGCGCGGATGACCCCCAAAACCATCAGCCTGAGCCGCACGCAACGCGTACACCTGCGCCTCGAGGCGGCCGCGGCCGTCGCCGACGAGGCTTCGTCGCACGGCGCGCGGCGCGTGCTGATCATCGCCAACCGTTCGCTGGTGCAAGGCACGCAGATCCTGCGCGAGATCGAACACGCGCTCGGCGCCGCGCATGCCGCCACCTGGACCGGCGTATCGCCGCACGTCCCGCGCGCAGACGTGGTGGCCGGCATCGCACACGCACGTGCCTGCGGCGCCGACATGATTGTCGCGATCGGCGGCGGTTCCGTCGTCGACGCCGCGAAGGTCATCAACCTGGGGTTGCGTCACGAGATCGCCGCCCCCGAGGACTTCGACCGCTTCGCGCTGGTCGCCCGGCGCAAGGAGGGTTGGCTGCGTCCCGCCTTCGACGGACCGGATTTGCCGCTCGTGTGCGTGCCAACGACCCTGTC
>CAVRNE010000012.1:0-70948 GCA_963722025.1 uncultured beta proteobacterium | reverse complement strand
GTCGTTCCTCAACCGCGGCGGGCTGGCCCTGATGGGAGTGCGCAACCAGGTGGTCCGCAGCAACCGGGCATGGGGCAATACCGACCACGGCATCATGTTGCGCACGATCCAGGACTCGGTCGTCGAAAACAACGTCGTCGCCGGCAACAGCCGGGGCTTCTTCGTCTATGACGCCGAGTACAACGTGCTGCGCAACAACCTGGTCATTGGCAACCGCGTCGGCGTGCATCTCTGGGCAGGCTCGATCCACAACGATGTGGACGCCAACGACTTCATCCGCAACCGCGAGCAGATCCGCTTCAGTCGCACCTCGCAGAGACGAGGAGTGGGGCCGGCGCGCCGGCAACTACTGGAGCAACTACGTCGGCTCGGGTCGCCGACGCGAGACGGCGTCGGCGACGTCCCGTACGAGGCCGCCGACCTCGTCGACCGGCTCGTCTGGAAGCATCCGCTCGTGAAGCTGCTGCTGAACAGCCCGGCGGTGCAGACGCTGCGCCTGGTCGCGAGGCAGTTCCCGTTGCTGCGCAGCCCGAGCGTCGTCGACCGGCATCCGCGCATGCGTCCGTTCCGATCGGACTGGAGCTCCTGGAGTGGAAAGCAACGTGATTGAACTGCGCGGCGTCGCGAGCATTTCGGCGCTACGCGCGCGGTCGACGGCGTCGACCTCGACGTGCGCGAAGGCGAACTGTTCGGGCTGATCGGCCACAACGGCGCCGGCAAGACGACCTTGTTCAAGCTGATGCTCGGGCTGCTTGCTCCGACCGCCGGCGATGTGCGGATCGACGGCGAGTCGGTGCGGGGCCGCGCGTTCCGGCACGTGCGCCGGCGCATCGGCTACTTGCCGGAGAGCGTCGCGCTGTACAACAACCTGAGTGGCCTCGAAACGATGCGCTTCTTCGCGCGACTGAAGGGCGCGGAGCCCGGATCGTGTCGCGCGCTGCTCGCCCGGGTCGGGCTCGGCAACGTCGCGCAGCAGCAGGTGCGCGCATATTCAAAGGCATGCGGCAGCGGCTTGCGTTCGCTCAGGCGATGCTCGGAATGCCGCGCATCCTGTTCCTCGACGAGCCGACCAACGGCCTCGATCCGGAAGGCATCGGCGAGTTCTACAGGATGCTGGCCGAGCTGCGCGAGCGGGGCACGACGGTGATCCTCAGCTCGCACATCCTCGCCGAGATCCAGCAGCGGGTGGACCGCCTGGCGCTGATGAGCAAGGGCAGGATCCGCGCGCTCGGCACCGTGCAGTCGCTGCGCGACGCGCTGAAGTTGCCGCTCTGCATCGACGTCACGCTGAATGACGGCGCCGAAACCCCGCTGCGCCACCTGTTCGCGGGCGACGGCGAGGTCGACATCCGCATCAGCGGCTCGAACGCCTACCTGGAATGTGCGCGCGACCGAAAGTGGCGGTGCTCGGCGCGTTGTCGACGCTCGAGGGCAGGTGATCGATATCCAGATCCGGGAATCCTCGCTTGAAGACGTGTTCCTGGGCTACGCGGCGAGCGTGCGATGAGGCCACCCATCGAGCTGCGGCAGATCGGCGTCATTGCCGGGAAGGAGTTCTGGGACCGCGTGCGCAACCGCTGGGTGGTGGCCGTGGCCGCGGTCTTCGCGCTGTTCGCGCTGGCGATTGCGTATCTCGGCGCGGCGCAGCAGGGCGCGGTGGGCTTTCGCGGCATCGAGGCGACGATCGCCAGTCTGGTCAGCCTGGTTATCTACCTGGTGCCGCTGATCGCGCTGATCCTCGGCTACGACGCCATCGTCGGCGAGCGCGAGAGGGGGTCGCTGGACCTGCTGCTGTCGATGCCGTTGACGCGCATCGAGCTTCTGCTGGGCAAGTTCGTCGGGCTCGCGTTCGCGCTCGCCTTCTCGACGCTGGCGGGGTTCGGGCTGGCGGGTATCGTGCTGTCGAATCAAATCGGTCTGGCGGCGCTGTATCGCTACGCGACGTTCGTCGGCAGCTCGATCGTCCTCGGGTCTGGCGTTTCTCAGCATGGCGGTCGCGCTGTCGGTGATGGCGGCCGACCGTGTGCGTGCAAGCGGCATCGCGATCGCGCTGTGGTTCTTCTACGTGCTGGTCTACGACCTGCTGCTGCTGGCGCTGCTGGTGGTGACCGAAGGCCGGTTCAACCTGGCGTTCTTTCCGGTGCTGTTGCTCCTCAGTCCGGCCGACGTCTTCCGCATCCTCAACCTGCTCGGCCAGGGCGACCTGCTCCAGCTCTACGGCCTGGCAACGGTCTTTCCGCAGGCGCTCGGGAACGTATGGTTGTTGGCAGGCGTGATGCTGGCGTGGATCGTCGCGCCGCTCGGACTGGCGATCTGGAGGTTCAGATGATCGAGTACTCATCCCGCCGCGCGCTGATGTGCGCTGGACTCGCGGTTGCGCTGCTCGCAGCATGCCGCGAGGCGTCGAAGGCGGTGCAGCCGCAGGACTTCACGCGGTCCACGACTTGCGCACTCGACGGCATGGTGCTGGCGGACTACCCTGGGCCGAAGGGGCAGATCCAATACGACGCCGGGCCGCCCGACTTCTATTGCGACACGGTCGAGATGCTCGCGACGCTCCTGCGGCCGGAACAGCAAAAGCGCATCACCGCGGTCTACACGCAGGACATGGCGAAGGCCGACTGGAACGAGCCCAGGGGTCACTGGATCGATGCGAGGACCGCGTTTTACGTCCGCGGCAGCAAGCTGCGAGGTTCGATGGGCCCGACGTTCGCGTCCTTCGGCAGCGAGGCGGAAGCGCAGGCGTTCGCCGGCAGAACGGCGGCAAGGTGCTGCGCTTCGACCAGATCACGATCGACATGGTTTCGCTCGACGGCGGCGTGATCCGCGACGAGCATGGTTCGGGAGGCAAACGATGAACACGCGACGCAAGCTCCTGGTCGCGATGGCTGGTGCGGGCAGCCTTGCCGCACTGGCGCTTGCGCGGCCGCATCGCAGCGACCGGACCGGGACAGGCTCGTTGCTGCCCGTCGAAGTTCATGGGCGCTGGGGGCGAACGTCGAGATCGTCGCTTTCCACAGCGTCGCGCGATATCGTGGAGCGCGCGATCGAGGACGCACTCGACGAGCTGCATCGGATCGAGGACATCGTCAGCCTTTACCGGCCCGGCAGCGAGATCAGCCGCCTCAACCGCCACGGCATGCTGGAGCGCCCGAGTCCGGACTTCGTCTCGCTGCTGCGCTATGCGCGGCGGCTGTCGGCCCGGACCGGCGGCGCGTTCGACGTGACCGTGCAGCCGCTGTGGGAACTGTACGCGAGCGCGTACGCCGGAGGACGAATGCCGCGCAGCGAAGAGATCGATGCGCGCGTGCGCGGGTCGGCCTCGGCAAGCTCGACTATCGGAGCGCGGCGCGTTCGCCTCGGGCTGCGCATGGGTGTCACCCTGAATGGCATCGCGCAAGGGTTCGCGGCCGATCGGGTGCTCGCCGTGCTGCGCCGGCACGGCGTCGAGAACGCGCTCGTCGACACCGGTGAACTGGGCGCGGTCGGCACCAAGCAAAGTGGCGCGCCGTGGACCGCCGGTATCCAGGACCCGCGACGCGAAGACGCGTTCGTCTCGATCGCGACGCTCGACGGCCGCTGCCTCGCGACATCTGGTGACTACGCGACGGCGTTCAGCGCCGACTTCTCCTGCCACCACATCTTCGATCCGGCTACCGGTCGCTCGCCGCAGGCGTTCCGCAGCGTCAGTGTCGTCGCGTCCAGTGGGCTGGACGCCGATGCGCTGTCGACCGCGGCATTCGTGCTCGGGTTGCCCGACGGCCTGCGGCTGATTGACGAGTGGCCGGGCGCCGACGCCCTGTTCGTGCTGAAGGACGGATCGGTGCAGGCGACCGCGGGATTCCCGGGAAATAGAAATCGCTAGCTTCTCTCCGACCGGGCCCTGCGCATCGACGAACCGCGGCGTGCCTTGGGCTAACCGCGCATCCGCGCAAAGCGTGAACCCTCGCCGCGCCACCAGCGTATGCCGGAAGCCGATTCACTCCGTGCGCCGCCGGCGCGTTGGTGCTCTAATAATGCGCATCGCAACCCGGGGGTTCCATCGTGGATGCACGAGCAGGCAGCGCGCTTTACCTTCTCGAACGCAGCGACGTCGGCCTGGTTCAACTCGACCGTGACCTCAAGGTCGTGGCCATGAACAGCTTCGCGCGGCGCGCGCTGCCGGTCGAGCACAAACAGTCGCTCGAAAAAATCGTCCTCTCGTTCCATCAGAGCTCTCGCAGTCGATGATGAAGTTCCTGCTCGACAGGCCGAGTGCCTCGTCGGCAATGCGCCGCTGATGACGATGATCATCAATATTCCCGAGCGCGTGCTGCTGACCAAGGTCAGCAAGATGTCGGATCTGCTGGGTGACACCTCCGGATATACGCTTGTGTTCTACGACATCACCGAAGCCGTGAGCCGTGATGAGCCTGGCGCGCCGCGCGCCGACACCAAGCGGCAGTTGATGAAGATTCCCACCGTGTCGGGCAATCGCATCGTGCTGGTCGATGCGGCCTCGGTACGCTTTGTGCGCGCGGAAGGCCACTACACCTGGGTTCACACGGCGCAGGGGTCGAGTTTCTGCAACCTGACCATCAGTGACCTGGAGGGCCGCCTGGACACCGGCTCGTTCCTGCGCATCCATCGCAGCTACCTGGCCAATCTCGATTTCGCCGAGCAGATCGTGCGCGACGACGGCAAGGTCACGCTCAAGTTGAGCGGCGGCGACGATCAGGGCCTGCCGGTCGCGCGCGCCAGCGTGCCGCGACTGCTCGAGCGCCTGGGTATCACTGAGCCCGCCGGCGACGCTGAGCCAACTCCACGGTAGCTGTTCGTGCGCCGCCGGCGCGGTTCATGCTGCGCGCGGCACCATTCGTGCATCGGCCGCACATGCTGCGCTGCACCGTCGCTATCGTCGTAGCTGAGATCGGGCCTGCCCCGAGGGGGTCCGTCGCGAGTCCACCAGGAGACAGACATCATGATTCCAGCCGGATTCGAGTATCACGCTCCGCGCTCGGTCGCCGATGCGATCCAGTTGCTTGCCGGCCTGGGGCCCGACGCCAAGCTGCTGGCGGGCGGGCACAGCCTGTTGCCGATGATGAAGCTGCGGTTCGCCCAGCCCAGTCACCTGGTCGACCTGGGCAGAATTCCGGACCTGCGCGGCATCACGCAGGCCGGCAACGAGATCCATATCGGGGCGATGACGACCGAGCACGATCTGCTCCAATCGGCGCTGCTGGCCGACAAGGTGCCGCTGCTGGTCGAGGGCGCCGGGTGGATTGCCGATCCGCAGGTGCGATACAAGGGCACGATAGGCGGCGACATTTCGCACGGCGACCCCGGCAACGACCATCCGGCCCTGATGCTGGCGCTGGATGCATCGTTCGTGCTGAAGGGCCCGGGCGGTGAGCGCGTCGTCAAGGCCGACGGCTTCTTCCTTGGCATGTACTCGACACTGCTGGAGGCCGGCGAAATCCTGACCCAGATTCGCATCCCGATTCCGGCCGCCGGCACCGGCTGGTCGTACACCAAGCTCAAGCGCAAGACCGGAGACTTCGCCACCGCGGCGACCGCCGTGCTGTTGCAAATGAAGGGCGGAGTCGTCGCCAAGGCCGCCATCGCCCTGACCAACGCCGGCGCTACGGCCCTGAAGGCGAGCGCCGCCGAGGCCTTTCTCGCCGGCAAGACTATCGATGAGGCGAGCCTTGACGAGGCGGCCCGCCTGGCCATGTCCATCTGCGATCCGACGCCCGACCAGCGCGGCGATGTGGACTACAAGCTGGCCATGTGCGGCGAGATGACGCGGCGTGCGCTGCAGACCGCCCACGAGCGCGCGGCCAAAGCCTAGATCACGGCAACCCAGGAGTCGCAACATGGCGAACACGCACAAGGTGTCCTTCAAGCTCAACGGCAAGAGCGTCGAGGTGGATGTCGAGCCGCGCGAGCTGCTGATCCATACGCTGCGCGAGCGGCTGGCCCACACCGGACCGCACATCGGCTGCGAAACCTCGCACTGCGGCGCCTGCACGGTGGACGTGGACGGCATGTCGGTCAAATCATGCACGGTGCTGTCCGTGCAGTGCGACGGCGCCGACATGCTGACCGTCGAGGGCCTGGAGCAGGGCGGCGTGCTGCATGCGCTGCAGCAGGCCTTCCACGAGGAGCACGCACTGCAATGCGGCTATTGCACGCCCGGCATGCTGACTCGCGCCTACCGCCTGCTCAAGGAGAACCCCAACCCGAGCGAGCATGAGATCCGCTTCGGCCTCTCCGGCAACCTGTGCCGCTGCACCGGCTACCAGAACATCGTCAAGGCGGTGCAGTCCGCGGCCAAGAAGCTGGCAGCCGCGTCGACCGCGGCGGCCTGAACCCCCATACAGAACAGCAGGAGACAGCGCCATGGGTGACATGTCCGAACTCCAGAAACGCGAAGACAGCCCTGCAAGGCTTGGGCACGTCCCTGCTGCGCAAGGAGGATGCGAAGTTCATCCGCGGCCAGGGCAGCTACATCGACGACATCAAGCTGCCGGGCATGCTGTTCGGCGCCATCGTGCGCAGCCCCTATGCCCATGCCCGCATCAAGTCGATCGACAAGACCAAGGCGCTGGCTTGCCCAGGCGTGGTGGCGGTGCTGAGTGCCGACGATCTGAAGCCGGTCAACCTGCACTGGATGCCCACCGTGGGCGGCGACGTCCAGGCCGTCCTGGCCGACAAGAAGGTCTGCTTCCAGATGCAGGAAGTCGCCATGGTGCTGGCCACCGACCGCTACGCCGCCGCCGACGGCGCCGCACTGGTCGAGGTGGACTACGAGGAACTGCCGGCGATCGTGGATCCCAAGCAAGCGATGGCGCCGGATGCACCGATCATCCGCGAGGACATCGCCGACAAGAAGGAAGTCGGCCATGGCCCGCGCACCCACCCCAACCATATCTTCACCTGGGAGGCGGGCGACAAGGCGGCTGCCGACGCGGCGTTCGCCGGCGCCGCCGTGACGGTGCGCGAGGAGATCCTCAACCCGCGCGTGCACCCCTGTCCGCTGGAGACCTGCGGCTGCGTCGCCTCGTTCAACAAGGCCACCGGGTACCTGACGGTCTACGTGACGACCCAGATCCCGCACCTGTTCCGCACGGTGTTGGCCATGCTGTCGGGCGTGGCGGAAAGCAAGATCCGCGTGATCGGCGGCGACATCGGCGGCGGCTTTGGCAACAAGGTGCCGGTGTATCCCGGCTATGTCGTCGCGATCGTGGCGTCGATCGTCACCGGGGTGCCGATCAAGTGGATCGAATCGCGCATCGACAACATTTCAACCACCGGCTTTGCGCGCGACTACCACGGTGTCGGCGAACTGGCGGCCGACAAGGATGGCCGCATCAAGGGCCTGCGCTTCACCGCGCTGGCCGACCACGGCGCGTTCAATTCGCATGTGTCGGCGAGCGCGTTGCCCGCCGGCCTGTTCTCGATCTGCACCGGGTCGTACGACATTCCCAACGCCTATTGCCGGGTCGACGCGGTGTACACCAACAAGGCGCCGGGCGGCGTCGCCTATCGCTGTTCGCTGCGCGTGACCGAGGCGGTCTATCTGATCGAACGCATGATCGACGTGCTGGCGCTCAAGCTCGGCATCGACAAGGCGGAGATCCGGCGGCGCAATTTCGTCAAGGACGAGCAGTTCCCCTACACCACGTCCCTGGGCTGGACGCTGGACAGCGGCGCCTATGACGCCGCGCTCGACAAGGTGCTCAAGGCGGTGGATTACGAGGGCCTGCGCCGCGAGCAGGCCGCCCTGCGCGCGGATCCGAAGTCGCCGACATTGATGGGCATTGGCCTGGCGACCTTCACGGAGATCGTCGGCGCCGGGCCGACCAAGGTCTGCGACATCCTGGGCGTCGGCCTGTTCGACAGCTGCGAGATCCGCGTGCATCCGACCGGAGGTGTCGTGGCCCGCCTGGGCACGATGTCGCAGGGCCAGGGCCATGCGACCACCTACGCCCAGATCATCGCCACCGAGCTGGGCCTGCCGGCCAGCGACATCGTGGTGGAAGAGGGCGACACCGACAAGGCGCCCTACGGCGCCGGCACCTGGGGTTCGCGCTCGACGCCGGTGTCCGGCGCCGCCACGGCGCAGGCCGCCCGCAAGATCAAGGACAAGGCCCGGAAGATCGCCGCCCATCTGCTCGAAGTGGGCGAGGGCGACCTGGAATGGGAGATCGACCGCTTCACGGTCAAGGGCAATCCCGGCCAGGCCAAGACCATGAAGGAAATCTGCATGGTCTCGCACACCGGCAACCTCCCGGCCGGCATGGAGCAGGGGCTGAACGCGGTGTCCTACTACGATCCGCCCAACCTGACTTTCCCCTTCGGCGCCTACCTGTGCGTGGTCGACGTCGACAAGTACACCGGGGAAGTGAAGGTGCGCCGCTTCTACGCGCTGGACGACTGCGGCACTCGCATCAACCCGATGATCATCGAGGGGCAGATCCACGGCGGCCTGACCGAGGCGTTCGCGGTGGCGATGGGCCAGCAGATCCCGTTCGACGAGAACGGCAATCACCTGGGCAACAGCCTGATGGACTACTTCCTGCCCACCGCGCTGGAGACGCCGCACTGGGAGACCGACCACACGGTCACGCCCTGCCCGCATCATCCGATCGGCGCCAAGGGGGTTGCCGAATCGCCGCACGTGGGTGGCATTCCCTGCTTCAGCAACGCCGTGATCGACGCCTTCGCGCACCTGGGCGTCACCCACATGGACATGCCGCACAGCGCTTACCGCGTCTGGCAGCAGTGCAACTCGCTGGGCATCAACAAGCGATGAGATGAAAGTACAGCTCGAAAAGACCTTCACGCTGCCGGCGTCGGCGGACTCGGCCTGGGTTCTGCTGCAAGACATCGAGCGTGTGGCCGGCTGCGTGCCCGGCGCCAAGATCACCGAGCGGCTCGACGACCGGCACTACAAGGGCACGATGGCCGTGAAGTTCGGCCCGGCCAGCATGTCTTTCGCGGTGAAGTGGAGGTCATGGCGCTCGAACCCGCGACAAGACCCTGCGCCTGGTTGGCAAGGGCACCGACACGACCGGAAGCTCCGCCGCGTCCATGGACCTGACGGCCCGTGTCGAGGCTATCGATGCCTCCGTGAAATTCGGTCCGGCCAACATGTCGTTTCGCGGCCAGGTGGAGGTCCTGGGCCTCGAGCCCGCGAGCAGGACGCTTCGCCTGGCAGGCAAGGGCACCGACACCACCGGCGGCTCCGGGGCGAGCATGGACCTCACGGCCCGGGTTCGATGCCATCGACGCCTTCTCCTGCCGTCTCGTGGGCACCAGTGAGGTGTCCATGAGCGGCAAGGCCGCCGCCTTTGGCTGACGCATGATGGGTTCGGTGGCCGACCAGGTGCTCAAGCAGTTCGGCGACAACTTCATCGTGACAAGTGCAAGCACTGCAGGCGCAAACGGCAGCCGGCCGCCACCGCGCCGGGCGGCGCACCCGCCGCTGCCGATGCGACGGCACCGAGCCCGGGCCCGAAGGCAGCTCAACGGCCTGGCCTTGTTCTGGGCGATCGTCAAAGACTGGCTGCGCTCGCTGTTCACGGCGAAGCGGGCATGAGCGCCGCATGACTTCCGGACGCGCGCAGGAGCTGGCTGCATGGCAGCAGGACCTGGCGCGCGCCGGCTATATCGCCGAACCCGGCCTGGTGGCCGCCCTGCTGCTGATGATCGATCTCGATCGGCCCTTGCTGCTCGAGGGCGATGCCGGCGTCGGCAAGACCGAGGTGGCCAAGGTGTTGGCCACCTTGCGCCGCACCCGGCTGATCCGGCTGCAGTGCTACGAAGGCCTGGACGCGCACGCCGCCCTGTACGAATGGAACTACCAGCGCCAGTTGCTCGCCATCAAGCTGCTGGAGCACGACGAGCGCGGCATCGCCCAGAAGGAGCAGGACATCTTCTCCGAGCGCTACCTGCTCAAGCGCCCGCTGCTCGAGGCCATCAGTTGCGACCAGCCCCCGGTGCTGCTGATCGACGAGGTGGATCGGGCCGACGAGGCGTTCGAGGCCTACCTGCTCGAACTGCTCTCGGACTTCCAGCTTTCGATCCCCGAGCTCGGCACGGTGCACGCCACCAGCCGGCCGCTGGTGGTGATCACCTCCAACGGCACGCGCGAGTTGTCGGACGCGTTGCGCCGGCGCTGCCTCTACCAGTACATCGACTACCCCGACTACGACAAGGAGCTCGCGATCGTGCGCAAGAAGGCGCCGAAAGCGGCGGCCGAGCTGGCGCAGCAGATCGTCGCCTTCGTGCAGGCCGTGCGCCGCATGGACCTGCAGAAGAAGCCCGGTATCGCCGAGACGCTGGACTGGACGGCGGCGCTGCTGCGGCTGGGCATTTCGGTGATCGACAAGGACGGTGCCGAGCGCATCATGGAAACGCTCAGTGCCTTGATCAAGACGCGTGACGACCGCGTCGCCTTCCCGCGTGACGTCGTCGCCCGGCTGGCGGCAGCATGTTGACGCCTGGACCCACCGGTGCTTCATGCCCGGGCCGCCGCGCGGCTGACGGGATTCGCCGGCTTCCTGCGGGCCAACGGGTTTGCCGTGGGCGGCGGCGACGCCGTCCAGGTGGTGCAAACCGCGCAACGTGTGGGCGTGCTGGATTCCCGCATCCTGCGCTGGAGCCTGCAGGCGCTGCTGTGCGGCCGCATCGACGAGTGGCAGCGCTTCGACGAACTGTTCGACGCCTGGTTCCTGCCGGCCAACCGGTGGCAGCAGCCGGAACGGCGCGACGCCGACGACGGCGCATTGAGCGGCGAGTGGCCCAACGGCCCCGCCGGCGATAGCGATGCGGTGGACGACGGCGAAGAGCTGCGGCCGCGCCTGGCGGCAAGCCGCCAGGAACTGTTGACCTCGACCGACTTCCAGGCCCTGACCGAGCGGGAGCATGCGCTGGATATCGAGGCGCTCATGCGGCGATTTGCCAGGCAGTTGAGACTCATCCAGCTGCGTCGCGAGGCGCGCGCCAGGCATGGACAGCGCCTCGACCTCCCCGCAACGATACGGCGCAGCGTGGCCAGCGGCGGCACGCCGTTTCACCTGGCCTGGAAGGACCGCCGCCGGGTGCGTCCGCGCCTGGTCCTGCTGATCGACGTGAGCCGGTCGATGGCGCTGTACAGCTTCTTCTATCTGCGCCTGGCACGCGCGCTCAGCGCCGAGTTGTCCGACGTGTACAGCTTCATCTTCCACACCCGCATCACGGAAGTGTCGCAGGCGCTGCACGATCCGGATCCCTGGCGAGCGCAGGAACGGCTGCACGCGATCGCTCAAGGCTGGGCCGGCGGCACGCGCATCGGCGACAGCCTGGCGCAGTTCAATCGCGAGCATGCGCCGCGCATCGTGCACTCGCGTTGCGCCATCCTTATCATGAGTGATGGCTATGACACCGGCGAGCCGCAGCGGCTGTCGGACGCGTTGGCGCAACTGCGCCGCCGCGCCCGGCGGGTGGTCTGGCTCAATCCGCTGTGCAACCGGCCCGGCTACGCACCGATCTGCCAGGGCATGCAGGCGGCCCTGCCGCATCTGGACCTGCTGGCGCCGGGAGCTGACCTGGCCAGCATCAAGGCGGTGCTGCCCAGGCTGATCGAGGCGCTGCGATAGGAGCGTGACATGGGTTGCATCTACAAAGCCAGCGGCCTGTACAGCCGGATGACGGTGGGCGCCGTGTTGCTGGCGGCCGGCGCCGGCTCGCGGCTGGGCGGCCGGCCGAAGGCGCTGCTCGAGCTGGGCGGCGTGCCGCTCGTCATGCGCCAGCTGATCGCGCTGTCGGGCGCCGGGGTCGACGAAGTCGCCATCGTGCTCGGCCACCATGCCGAGGCTGTCGAGGCCGCGGTGCGCGAGTTCCCGATCACGCTGGTGCGCAACCCGTCGCCGGACGACGGCCAGGCTTCATCGGTTCGCATCGGCCTGCAGGCACTGTCGCCGAAGCTCGACGCGGTGATCGTTGCGCTGGCCGACCAGCCCTTGATCAACGAGCAGGACATCACCGCGCTGATCGGCGCGTTCAAGAAGCGCGGTGATGCCGCCATGGTGGTGCCGCGGGTGACGGTTGCGGGAGGCGATCCGCAACCGGGCAACCCGGTGATTTTCGACGCGGCGCTGCGCGAGCAATGGCTGGCCGGTGCCGCCGATCTCGCATGCCGCAAGTGGCGACAGGCAAACCCCGAGCGCGTGCGCTGGTTCGACACCGACAACCGCCGGTACCGCGTCGACATCGATACGCCGGAGGATATTCAGCGCTTCGCCGCGAGCACAGGTCACACGCTCACATGGCCGCCGGCGTTCGCGCGGGAAGAGGCCGTATGACCCGGCTCGCCGGCGCCGCTCTGCTGCGCCTGACGCTGGCGCGCGCCTGCGCCTGGGCGCTGCTGGTCGCGGGCTGGGTCGGCATCGGCAGCTTCGCGCTGCAGTTCGCGCCGTCCGTGAGCTGGGGTTTTGCGCTCGTCGCCCTGTGGCTGGTGGCGCTGGGGGCCGCCGCGAAAGTGGCCACGCGTGGCGGCATGCGGCGCTGGACGCGCGCGCTGGCACTGTGCGCGGGCGTGGTGGGCACCGACTTCGGTTTGTGGTGGTCCGTGCATGGGGGCGGCCTGGGCGCCGTGCTGCTGGCCCTCGCAGGCTGGGCGGCGTTGACGGCACTGGCCTCCGGCGTGGTGCGCAGCCTGCGCCTGGCGCAATCCGCGGCTCCGGCGCCGCCGGTCGCCGCCGCCGCCCTGGGTGCGCTGTGCGCCGGCCTGGCTTTGGGCGACCTCGGCGACTTGCCGGCGCTCGCCAATCGTCTGGCGACGTTCGTGGTTGCGACAGGCGTCTTGCTCGTGCTGCTGCAGAGCCGGATCGACGAGGGCCCACACGCGCCCGGCTGCCGTGCCGGCCTGTTCGATTGTTCGCTGCCGGCCTGGCCCGCGGGCGCGTGGCGCGACCCGCGGCAATGGCCGACGCTGCTCGCCGGGCTGGCCATGTTGCCGATGATGGCCGCCTTGCCGCTGATGGCGGCCTGGTGCAGCGCCCAGGGCGTTGCGCCGCAGGCCATGGTGCTGCTGCACTTGGGGGCGATGTTCGGCCCGCCGCTGGTGCTTCGGCTGTGGATCGCGCACTGGTCGCAGCGCACCCTGTCAGTCGGGTGCACCCTGCTGCTGGCGGCAGGGGCCGCCTTTGCGGCCTGGGCCTCGGCGCCACTGAACCTGCTGGGCCTGGCCGTCATGCACGGGGCGGCGTGGGGACTGGCCTGGAGCGGGCAGTTGTGGGCGCCTGCGCGGCGCGGCCAGCAAGGCGCATCGCCCGTGCGTGCTGCCGCCGGCTATGCGGCGTTGACGTTGGCCTTTGGGCTCGTCGTGGAGCATTTCGGCGTG
Organism: uncultured beta proteobacterium; assembly: GCA_963722025.1. Taxonomy (GTDB): domain Bacteria; phylum Pseudomonadota; class Gammaproteobacteria; order Burkholderiales; family Burkholderiaceae_C; genus Ramlibacter. Next base: position 57,579 of record CAVRNE010000012.1, on the reverse strand, counting down.
CGCGGCGTGGCCGCGACGCACGTGGCATTGGGTCTGGGCGCTGTGCTGGCTTGGTTGGTTGCGCTGGTGACCGTTGCCGGGCCGCCAGCGCCTCATGGTGGCGGGCCATGATCTGCCGAGCCAGCGCATCAGCCCGCAAGGAGCGAACATGGTCAAGGCAATCTTTGTCGTTCTTCTTCTGGCTCAAGCAGGCTGCTCGAGCGTTCCCCACCGCCAGGACAACCTGTCACCCTGTTCCATGAGCGAGGCCTCATACGAATGTCAGGTCGAGCGCTATCACAACGTCAACATTCAGTAGTCGGGGTGCGACGAAGTTCGCTCAGGAGGCGTCAACGAACGCATTGTGGCACCGGAAAGGAGCATCGCTGCGGCTGCTGCGGGTGCGGCCGCCGGGTTGATCCCCTACAGTCGCTTTTCGGCTGACCCCGCCTGCTCGCGCAACCATTCCCGGAAGGCTGGCACGGCGCCTTCGTCGCCACGTCCTTCCGGATACACGAGGTAATAGCCCAGGCCGCTCGGCCCGGCGCGGCCGGCCTCGATGAGCAGGCCGCGCCGCACTTCATCCTCCACCAGGAAGTGCGGGACGAGCGCGATCCCCAAGCCATGGATTGCAGCCTCGACCAGCATCGAGAACAACTCGAAGCGCGACCCCGTCATGTCGCCTTCGACTCGCATGCCCTGGGCCGCAAACCACTCGCGCCACACATAGGGCCGAGTGCTTTGCTGCAGCAAGTCTTGCTTGCGCCAGTCGGCTTCGCGCAGGGACCTGCGCGGAATGAGGCCTGGCTTGCAAACCGCTACCAGGTTCTCGGCCATGAGCAACACACCTTCCGTTCCGGGCCACTGCGCTTCGCCTGCGTAGATCGCGGCATCGAAATTCGTGCCGTCGAACAGGAAGGGACGGCTCTGCGCAGACAGGTTGACGCGAACCCCGGGGTGGCGGGCCAGGAAATCGGGCAGGCGCGAAATAAGCCATCGGGTGCCGAACGTCGGTACAACGGCCAGCTCGATCACCCCGCGCTCTGCTCCGCGTGACATCAGTTCCACAGTGTCCCGTTCGACTTCGCTCAGGCGCAGCGCCACCGATTGGCCATAGCGGCGCCCGGCGTCGGTGAGCGCGACGCCGCGGCTGGCCCGGCGAAACAACTGCACACCGAGGAAATCCTCCAACGCGCCGATCTGCCGGCACACCGCGCCTTGCGTCAGCGCCAGTTCGGCGGCGGCTTTTGTGTAGCTCTGGTGGCGGGCAGCGGCTTCGAAGGCGGTCAGCCAGCCGGTGGAGGGGATTTTTCTGCGCATGGATGCAATTGTGCAATCGACGCACATGTCAGTGCAAATTCATCGATTGTCCCGCTTCGATGTTTTCCTTACATTGACTGGAATCCTGCAACCCATGAAAGACATCAAATGACTTCTTATCACAACAAACCAGCATTCCACTGGGCCGACCCGCTGCTGCTGGACCAGCAGATCACCGACGACGAGCGCGCCGTGCGCGACGCGGCGGCATCGTACTGCCAGGAGCGACTTGCGCCACGCGTGCTCGAAGCCTTCCGCAACGAAACGACGGACATAGCGATCTTTCGCGAGATGGGCGAGTTGGGCCTGCTCGGCCCGACCATCCCCGAGCAGTATGGCGGCGCGGGCCTCAATTACGTCTGTTACGGTCTGGTGGCGCGCGAGGTGGAACGGGTCGATTCGGGCTACCGCTCGATGATGAGCGTGCAGTCGTCGCTGGTCATGGTGCCGATCCATGAGTTCGGCAATGAAGCGACCAGGCAGAAGTACCTGCCCAAGCTGGCCACGGGCGAATGGATCGGCTGCTTCGGCCTGACCGAACCCAACCACGGCTCCGACCCCGGCAGCATGATCACGCGGGCGAAGAAGGTCAATGGCGGCTACAAGCTCTCGGGCAGCAAGATGTGGATCACCAACTCGCCCGATCGCCGACGTGTTCGTGGTCTGGGCCAAGGACGACGAAGGTTCGATTCGTGGTTTCGTGCTCGAGAAGGGCTGGAAGGGCCTTTCCGCACCGAAGATCATGGGCAAGGTGGGCCTGCGCGCGTCCATCACCGGCGAGATCGTGATGGACGAAGTGTTCTGCCCGGAAGAGAACGCCTTCCCCGAAGTGCGCGGCCTGAAGGGCCCCTTCACCTGCCTGAACTCGGCCCGCTATGGCATCGCGTGGGGTGCTCTGGGCGCGGCCGAAGACTGCTGGCATCGCGCGCGGCAGTACACCATGGACCGCAAGCAGTTCGGCAAGCCGCTTGCGGCCAACCAGTTGATCCAGAAAAAGCTCGCCGACATGCAGACCGAGATCACGCTCGGCCTGCAAGGGTGCCTGCGCCTGGGCCGCATGAAGGACGAGCGCACGGCGGCCGTGGAGATCACTTCAATCATGAAGCGCAACTCCTGCGGCAAGGCGCTGGACATCGCCCGCCTGGCCCGCGACATGCTGGGCGGCAATGGCATCAGCGACGAGTTCGGTGTTGCGCGCCACCTCGTCAACCTGGAGGTGGTGAACACCTACGAGGGCACGCACGATGTGCATGCGCTCATCCTGGGGCGGGCGCAGACCGGCATCGCCGCGTTCTGAAGGCGCATGGGCACCATGAACATGTCCAGCCAACCACAGGGCGGTGCCCTCACGGGCCTGCGCGTGCTCGATCTCTCACGCGTTCTCGCCGGTCCCTGGTGCACGCAGATGCTCGGCGATTTCGGTGCGGACGTTGTGAAGGTCGAGCGGCCGGCCACGGGCGACGACACCCGCGCATGGGGACCTCCCTGGCTGAAGGACGAAGACGGACGCGACACGAGCGATGCGGCGTACTTCCTCTGCGCCAATCGCAACAAGCGCTCGCTTGCCATCGACATCGCATCGCCCGCCGGCCAGGCGCTGGTGCGGCAACTCGCGGCGCAGGCCGATGTGTTGGTCGAGAACTTCAAGGTCGGCGGATTGAAGGCTTACGGCCTCGACTATGAAAGTTTGAAGGCGGGCAACCCGCGCCTGATCTTCTGCTCGGTAACGGGCTTCGGACAAACCGGCCCTTACGCCGCGCGCCCCGGCTACGACTTCCTGGTCCAGGGCATGGGTGGGCTGATGAGCCTCACGGGTCGCCCCGATGGTTCGCCGGGCGAGGGGCCGCTCAAGGTCGGCGTTGCCTTGACGGACGTGATGACCGGGCTGTACGCCGTCACCGCCATCCTCGCGGCCCTTGCCTACCGCGAGCGAACGGGCCAAGGGCAGCACATCGACCTGGCCTTGCTCGACGTGCAGGTCGCAGCGCTCGCGAACCAGGCCTCGAACTATCTGGTCGGCGGCCGCGTTCCTGGCCGCATGGGCAATTCGCATCCGAACATCGTTCCCTACCAGGACTTCCGCACTGCCGATGGATTCATGATCCTGACGGTGGGGAACGACGGGCAATTCGCCAATCTGTGCCGCGTCCTGGGCCGCCCCGAGTGGTCCGCGGACGAGCGCTTCGCCACGAACGCGCAGCGAGTGCGGCATCGTGCCGAACTGGTGGAGATGATCGATGGCGCGACGCGCACCCGCACGACAGCGGCATGGATCGCGCTGATGGAAGAAGCCGGCGTGCCCTGCGGCCCGATCAACACCATCGACGACGTGTTCGCTGACCCGCAGGTGATCGCGCGTGCCATGCGCATGGACATGCCGCACCCCGTGGCCGGCAGCGTGCCGCTGGTTGCCAATCCCGTTCGCTTCTCGGTCTCACGCGTAGACTATCGCCGCAGCCCACCACGGCTCGGCGAACACTCCGCGGAGGTGCTGCAGGAGTGGCTTGGGATCACAAAAAACGAGGCGGAGCTTGGCGGTGCATGTCGGTCCAGACCGCCATGTAGGTCCGATTCGAAACCTGCACGATGTGCGGCGTTGTCGACGTCGCGCCGTCGGGGTTCTGGCCGCATGCGGGGGCACTACAATGACTCTCGGAGCCCATCCCATGAGACACCTCGCGCGACAAGTGCGCAGCGGCACGCTGAGTGGTTACATCGAGCTGGTGGAGTCGCTCGGCCGGGACCCCTATGCGTTCATGCGGACCGTGGGCCTGGAGGCGAAGTTCCTGCAAGACCCGGAAGCGCTGATCCCGCGCGATGCCGCGCGCGAACTGCTTGAAATCACCGCGCGTGCCACGCGCACGGAAGACCTGGCGCTGCGTCTTGCCGCACAGCGCAAACTCTCCGCCCTCGGCCCGATCAGCCTCGTGCTGCGCGAGGAGCCCACGCCGAGAGCCGCCCTCGACACGCTGTGCCGCTACCTGAAGCTGGTGAACCCCTCCCTGTCGGTCCGCATTGAAGACACTGGCAGCGTTGTCATCATCCGGGAGGACTTGCTGCCCAGCCCCGGGCTTGCCAATGCGGCAGTCGGTGGAGCTCGCCGTGGGCAGCATGTACCGCATGCTGGGTGAATTGATCGGCCCCCAATGGCGGCCGTTCAAGTCTGCTTCACGCATCGCCCGCCGGCGGACCCTTCTGCGCATCGGGCGTTCTTCGGGCGAAGCGTCAAGTTCAACCAGGAGTTCAACGGCCTGGTCTGCATCGCCGCCGATTTGTCCAAGCCGCGCGAGCTCGGCGACCCGGTGGCGGCGGGCTTTGCGCGCAAAGTCCTCGAAGCAGCCTTGAGGGATCGCCACTGAAAGCGTGCAGGAGACCTGCCGGAACTGATCCTGGCACTGCTGCCCGGCAGGAACTGCACGGCGGAGGAAGTTGCGACGGCACTTGCGGGTCGATCGCCGCACGCTGCATCGTCGGCTCGAAGCGGAGGGCCTCACCTTCAGCGGCCTGCTCGACCAGGTGCGCTCGGAACTGGCCATGCGCCATCTGCGCGACAGCGACATGCCGCTCGGCGAAGTGGCCGAGTTGCTGGGATTTTCAACGGCAGCAGCTTCAGCCACTGGTTCCAGAGCCCTTCGGCTGCAACGCCTCGCAGTGGCGCAATCAGCCCCCTTAAATCACCGGCAGATCTCGCTCTCGGGCTTGCGCAGGAAACCCTGGTTGCCGCCGTTGCGATTGGGCGCGAAGCCATTGGCCAGCAGCGACTCTTCCGACCGTGTCGTAGAAGACGCCGATCTTCGAGATCTCGCGCGCCTGCTGGGCCGTCGCGATCGGGCGGCCGAACTCGCGCGAGATGCGCACCAGCTGCTCGATCTGCGCCACGGTGCCATCTTCGCCGTGCGCGTCTGGTTCCAGAGAACGTCCTCGGTGCCGCAACGCACATGCAGGCCCATCGCAATGCCCATCATGTTGACCGGCAGCACGTTGCGCACCGAGCTTTCCACCGTGAGCACCGCGCCGTCGGGCACGGCGCGCACGAAGTTGGCCAGGTTGTAGATGTTCGGCTGCGTCCATGCCGCCGCTGATGGCCACCCAGTTCATGACCAGCGGGCCCTTGTAGACGCCGCGGCGCATCAGGCGCTCGACCGATCTCGAAGCTGTTGATGTTGTAGCACTGGAAGGCGCTCTGGATGCCGGCGGCGGTCAGGCGCCGGATGTGCTCTTCGACCCAGCCGGGCTGGGCCGGCACCGTCATCTCCTTGTAGGCGTCGAAGATGGCGGGGATTTCCCGCGACGTGCCCTTGAAGTCGGCCAGTTCCGCATGCTCGGTGACGTTCATCTGCGAGGTGTTGACGGTCACCGTCACCTGGTCGGGCTTGGGGTCGAGCTCGGCCAGCATGTGGCGCGTGTCGTCGCTCAGCCACTTGGCGGCGGCGCCTTCGGATTCGGGCGCGAAGCTGATGGAGCCGCCCACCTGGATGATCATCTCGGGCACGCGCGCGCGCACGCCGGCGATCAGCTCGTTGAACTTGGACAGGCGCTTGCTGCCCTTGCCGTCGAGCTTCGCGCACGTGCAGGTGCAGCACGGTGGCGCCGGCGTTGTAGCAATCCACCGCCTTCTGGATCTGGTCCTCCATCGTGACCGGGATGTCTTCCGGAAAGTCCGAGGGAAGCCAGCCCGGCGCGTAGGGCGCGGCCGTGATGATCAGGGGCTGCTGGTTCTCGGGGAACAGGTGGCCGTCGAGGAAGTTCATGTCGTTGGGTCTCCGGGTGTAATGCGAGGGTCGAGGTGGAAGAGACTCAGTAAGGGATGTCGCCAACGATGCCGGCGCGCTCCATCTTGCGCGGCGCGGGCCAGTAGTCATTGACCGCGTAGTGCTGGGTGCTGCGGTTGTCCCAGACGACCACGTCGCCGGGCTGCCAGGACCAGCGGACCTGGTACTCGGGAATGGTGGCCCGGCTGATCAGGTAGTTCAGCAGCATCGAGGCGCCGGGCACCTTGTCGATGCCGTGGCGGATATTTTCCGGCGTGCTGTAGTTGACGAAGTGCGTCGTGAAACTGCCGACGTCAGAGATCTTCTCGCCAGTCTCCGGATGTGTGCGCACCACAGGGTGCTCGGCCGGCGGGTGGTCCCGGCCAGCTTGGTGCGCGCTTCCGGGGTCCATCACGGCGCCGAAAGACTGCTCGATGCTGGCCTTTGCGCGAAGCGTTCCGGATCTTCTGCTTGATCTCCTCCGGCAGCTCGTCGTGCGCCAGGACCATGTTCACCCAGATGGTGTCGCCGCCGATCTCCGGGCACTCGATGCAGCGCAGCACCGCGCCCATCGCGGGGTTTTCGCGCCACAGGCCGTCGCAGTGATAGGTGTTCTCGTAGCTGTGCTTGCTGTCGCTGCGGTAGATGCAGCACCAGGCCGGGGTGCTCCGGATCGCTGTCGACGCACAGGGTGGTCTCTCCAGCTCCCCGAAGCACTTCGCGAAGGCTACGTGCTCGCGCGAGTGATGTCCTGCTTGCGAAAGAAGAGCACCTTGTGCTTGAGCAGCGCCGATTTGATCTGCGCGAAGAGTTCGGGGTCGCGCGACGCCTCGCCGAGGTGGACTTCCATGACTTCCGCACCGATCGCGGGCGTGATTTGCCTGATCTTCATTTGCAGTCTCCTTCGGGATGGGTGATCGCCGTCAGTTCGCCTGGATGTTGAATTTCTTGACGATGGCGGCGTTGCGCTCGGACATCGACCTTGTTTTCGCGGAGCATCGCGGGCGTGTCGACGCTCAGTTCGGGCTCCAGGCCCACGTCGGTCAGCTTCTGTTGCACCGCCGGCGCCTGCCTGCCTTCTTGATGGCGGCCTGGAGCTTCGCCAGCACGTCTGCCGGCAGCTTGCTGGAGCCGATGAAGCCGACCCGCCGCCTGGAACTGGATGTCCGGGTAGCCCAGTTCGGCCATGGTCGGCACGTCGGGCAGATACCTGGACCGGTCTTGCCGGCGAAGGCATAGGGCGCGCAGCTTGCCGCCCTTGATGAGCGGCATGGACGTCAGCATGCTGTCGAACATGTATGTCGACCTGGCCCCCGAGCACGTGCCTGAGCGCGGGCGGCGAGCCGGATAGCCAACGTGCTGCACGCCCAGCTCGGCCTCGTCGCTGAGGATCAGGCCTGCATAGTGGGACGCCGTGCCTGTGCCGAAGCTGGCAAAGCTGGTTTGGCCCTTGCGCTTCTTCAGGTGCGCAATCAGGCCCTGGAAGTCCTTGGCGGGGTAGGTCGCCGCAGTCACGAGCACGCGGTTCGTTCTGGCGACCCGTGCGATCGCTGACGATGTCCTTCAGCGGGTCGTACGGCATCTTGCACCACCAGCGGGGTCTCCACCAGCAGGTTGTCCGCGGCCAGCACGATCGTGTTGCCATCGGGCGCCGCTTGCAGCATGGCCTGCAGGCCGATCGCACCGGTGGCGCCCGCGCGGTTCTCGACGATGACGGGCCGGCCCATGTCCGTGGACATCTGCTGCCCGACGACGCGGGCGACGGCGTCCATGGTTCCGCCCGCAGGCGCAGGCACGATGATTTTCATGGGGGTTGCGCCAAACGCCCCAACGCCAAACGCCAGCGACCATCCGATCAACACCATGCCGGGGCGCAACAGTTGCTTGAAATTCACTTTGATCTCCGAGTTAATTGCATATGGCTGCGCCTGACCGCCCTATCTGGGGGCGGCAATCGCGGCAGCGACGACGGGAATTACCGGGGGTTCAGTTCAGCTGGATGTTGAACTTCTTGACGAGAGCGGCGTTGCGCTGGAACAGCAACTTGTCCTCGGCGAGCATGGCGGCCGTGTCGATGCTCATGTCGGGCTCAAGGCCCACGTCGAGCATCTTCTTCTGCACGGCGGGTGCCTCCGCGGCCTTCTTGATCATGGCCTGCAACTTTGCCAACGTTGCTGCCGGCAGTTTGTGGGATCCGTAGAAACGCATCTGCCCCTGGTACTGGATCTCGGGAAAGCCGAGCTCGGTCATGGTCGGAACGTCGGGGAAATACCTGGAGCGGCTCTTGCCGGACACGGCGTAGAGGCGCAGCTTGCCGCCCTTGATCAACGGCAATGAAGTGGCCATGCCGTCGAACATGATGTCGACCTGGCCGCCGATCAGGTCCTGCAGCGCGGGCGGCGATCCGGCATAGCCCACGTTCTGCATGCCCAGGTCCGCCTGCTCGCTGAAGATGAGGCCCGAGTAATGCGACGTCGTGCCGTTGCCATAGTTGGCGAAACTGGACTTGCCCTTGCGCGTTTTCAGATGTGCAACGAGGCTCTGGAAATCCTTGGCCGGGTAGCTTTCACTCGTCACGAGCACATAGCTCGTCCTGGCCACCCTGGCGATGCTGACCACGTCCTTCAGCGGGTCGTACGGCACCTTCATCACGTGCGGCGATTCGACCAGGAGGTTGTTCGGCCCCACGACGATCGTGTCGCCATCGGGCGCTGCCTGCAGCATGGCATTGACGCCGATGGACCCGCTCGCGCCGGGACGGTTATCGACGATCACAGGCCGGCCGGTGTCCAGGGACATCTGCTGCGCGATCACACGAGCCGCAATGTCCGTCGTGCCGCCGGCCGGCGCAGGAACGATCACCTTCAGGGGCTTGTCGCCCAGCGCCCACGCGCCCAGCGCCAGCGACCATCCGATCAACAGCATGGCGGGCCGTGCAAATTGTTGCAGTCTCATTGGGTTCTTCCGTTAATGGCATGTCGGCCAAGGGTTGCCGATGCGCCAAGTATCCAGCGTACCGCCAAAGCCAATCTTGCTTATCTGGGACATGGATTTGTTTTTTTGGGCCATCCTGAACGGGGCCCTTTGCGCGCGCAATCCGCCCCGCAAGAATCGCATCCTCACATGCACATGCATTCACCAGGAGACGCAACATGACCAAGGCCATCCGCTTCCACGAAACCGGGGGCGCCGACGTCCTGAAATTCGAGAGCGTCGAAGTGGGCGATCCAGGCCCAGGCGAGGCGCGCGTACGCCACAGCTTCATTGCCGTGAACTTTGCGGACATTTACTTTCGCACCGGCTTTTATCCGCTGCCGCTCCCCAATGGGCTGGGCACTGACGCGGTGGGCGTGGTCGAAGCCGTGGGTCCCGGCGTGACCGACATCCATGTGGGCGACCGGGTGGGCTACCTGGTCGGGCCGCCGGGGGCCTACTCGCAGGTGCGCGTGATGCCGGCCAAGGTGCTGATTCCCCTGCCCGACGGCATATCGGATCGCACCGCCGCCTCGCTCATCATGAAGGGCATAACGGCGCAGTATCTGTTCCGCCAGGTCTTCCCGCTGAAGGGTGGCGAGACCATCCTTTATCACGCGGCGGCCGGCGGTGTGGGCCTGATCGCCTGCCAGTGGGCGCGCGCGATCGGCGTGACGATGATCGGCACCGTCAGTACCGACGAGAAGGCCGAGATCGCCAAGGCCCACGGTTGCGCGCACACCATCGTGACATCACGCGAGAACATCGCCCAGCGCGTGCGCGAGATCACCGGTGGCAAGGGCGTGCCGGTGGTGTACGACTCGGTCGGCAAGGACACGCTGGAAGCGTCGCTCGGCAGCTTGCAGACGCGCGGAACGCTGGTGAGCAACGGCACTTCGTCGGGCCCCGTGATCATCGACGCCAAGATGCTGGGCACCAAGGGCGGCAACGGTAGTTTCTGGGTCACACGCCCTGCGATGCGGGACTACATCGAACCGCGTTCGCACATGCTCGAGATGGCCAAGGAGCTGTTCGATCACGTGCTGGCAGGGAACATCGTGAGTGAACCCAGACAGAGCTTCGCCCTGGCCGATGCCGCCGAAGCGCACCGTGCGCTCGAAGGACGCAAGACGATAGGGTCCACCGTGCTGGTGCCATGAGGGGGTACGAGGGTAGCGTTTTCGCGCGCCGGTAAAAGTCTGCGCGGTTCACAAACGGCCGGCAGCGCGACGCAGCGCTAAGACGCTGCAGCGGGTCGCTACAAGTTCAGCAAACGAAAGAGAAATATGAAGAAGTTGTTGGGTGCCCTTGCGGCCCTTTCCGCGGCCGGAACGGCCCTCGCACAATCCAGTGTCACGATATACGGCACAGTCGACGCCGCCGTCGCGTACTACCGCGGCGAGGGCGCCGGCTCGCGCCTGCAGCTCGTGTCGGGCGGCAATACGCAGACCAAGCTCGGCTTTCGCGGCCGTGAAGATCTCGGCGGCGGCACGTACGCGGCCTTCGAGCTGGAGGCAGGATTAGGCGCGGACAGCGGTCTCGGCCAGGCATCCAGCGCGAACAACCAGGCTGTCACCGGCCCGGCAGGCCCCCCCAATACCCAAGGCCTCACCTTCAATCGAAAGTCATTCGTCTCTCTCCTAGGTCCGTGGGGTGACGTCCGCCTGGGCCGCGACTACGTGCCGACTTTCTGGCAGCTTTTCGCCTACGACCCGTTCCGCACCGGCGTGGGCTTTGGCGGCGTCACAACCCAGGGCGGATCGCCCATCACGCAGCTGCGCGCATCCAACAGCATCGGCTACTTCACGCCCGGCTGCTACTCGTTCCAGTGCAAGGGCTTCTTCGCCCAGGCCATGTATGCGCTGGGCGAGAACGCCAGCGGCGCTGCCAACGCCGACGACGGCAAGGTCGGCGGGCCTGCGCGTGGGCTACGGCGGGGCAAACTGGGACGTGTCGGCGGGGCAGACCAAGACGTGGAACGCGGCTATCGGCGACTTCACACAGACCGTCGTCGGGGGCGCGTACGATAACACCGCCTTCCGCCTGATGGCGCTCGCCGGCGAGCACAAGACCGGGCTTCCGGTGGCCGCCCTCAACAACGGCACCAAGGCGCCGTTCTGGCAGGTGGGCGCCTTCATCTACGTCGGCCCGGGCCATATCCCTGTGGCATACACCCGGGTCAAGCGCAATGACGCGCAGGACAGCAGCGCCAGCAAGATCGCCATCGGCTACGTCTACAACCTGTCGAAGCGCACTGCGGTCTACACCACCTATGCGCACATCGACAACAACAAGGCCATGGCCATTCCCGTGAACGCGGGCGCCGATGCCGGTCCGACGCCGCTGCCCGGGCGCAACTCGTCCGGCATCGATTTAGGCATCCGGCACAACTTCTAACCACTCAAGGAGATCTCCTTTGAACCGGGATCATCCAGCGGCTGAGCCATGGAGAAGATCGTCGCGGACGCAGGGATCACCCTGGACAATCAAGTTGACGCTTAGCGACGGCTACTCCGCAAGAAGCAGCGAAGCCGCGCGTCAAATCAGGGTCGTTTTCGGCGACCCCGCTTTGTCTGCGCTCTGGAGAGCGCAAGTCCTCAGCGGTAAGTCGTCACTTTGACGAATTGTCGCCTTCGCGGCGCGGCCGAATGGCTCTGGGAGCCAGCGCCCCCGGAGGCCTTCAATAGTCGTATGCTGGGCGGCTTGCGCCGGTTCGTGCTGCGATCCATTAGGCGCCAGCGTTCTTCACGACCGTGCGGGCAATGATCCTCCCCGCTTGAGGCCTCGAAAGCAAACGGGAGCCGGCATCAAAGCCGCGGCGAACCCCTCGAGTACGCCGGTGACGGCGAGCATCGCCGCGGTGTGAACCCCCACGGCCGCGAGCGCTAGTGTCAGCGAGCCCGATGCAGTCATTTCCCGGGCTGACGCGTCCCGAAGAACACGCGAACGAGCTGTACGCGGTAGCATGGTCGTATGCAACGCTTGCTCATTGCGTTGGGTTTGCTCCTCGTCATCGCGGGTTTCGCCTGGCCGTTGCTTTCGCGACTGCCCTGGGGCCGGCTGCCGGGGGATTTCGTCATCGAGCGGGAAAACTTCAGCTTCTATTTCCCCCTGATGACATCCCTCATCGTTTCCATCATCCTGAGCCTCGTCTTGTTCTGGTGGTGGCGCAAGTAGCGATGGGCAACCTCACTGACAAGCTCCTCGCCACCCTGCCGCCTGGGCGCCCAGGCTCTTCAATCCCTGGGCCGATCATTGCCGTTCCGACTAGACGTGCACAATGCTGCCTCTGCCCCGCATCCAGCGCCTGAGGCGGTACCTCGATTGCGGCGCCAAGCGATCCTCGTCGGTGAGGCGCCCGGTTACCAGGGTTGCCGCGACAGCGGCGTGGCCTTCACAAGCGAGCGGCTGATCCTCGAAGGCGGGATTCCGCGGATCCCGGCGCCGGCCAGCCGGCTTCTTCAGTCTCCAGGGCCTGCGAGCCCTTGTCTGACCACAAGCGCCCCGACCGGGTTATTTCATGATGCCGCTGCCAAGCGCGGCGGCCAGCTCCAGACTGATGCCTTCGGCCAGGGGATCGGCGTGCCGATGCACGACATTGGCGCGAACCTCGTGGTGTCGCATACGGGGGATGCCTCGGGCTTTGTCGCGAGGTCGGCGGCCTGCCAGCCCAGGATTGGGCGCTGCGCGTGACGCTGGTCTATCGGCGCGAAGGAACCGGCGTGGCATCTCGATCGTCTCCTCGCCGAGCAAGGGCGCTCGCGACGCATTGCGCTCACCGTGCCGAACTTCATGTTCGCCCTGGCCGTCATCGGCGAAACGGAGCTGGTCTCTGCGCTGCCGAGGAGATTCATGGCGCTGCACGCGCAGCGCTTCGGCGTGATCGGGATCGAGCCGCCGCTCGCGTTGGGACGCTTTCAGCTCAAGGCAGTGGTCCCGCAGGTGGCCATGATGGACATGGGGCTGGCGTGGCTGTTCGAGCAGCTGGAGCATGCAGTGCACCCAGAGGCTGCAGCGGCCAATCCGCCGACTCGCCGGCGCAAAGCCAAGGCACGCATGGCAGCTGACTCACGGGCCCACTCGCCGGGTTTGCCGCGCCCGTAGTCGCCGGCATCAAAGCCGCGGCAAACCCCGGTGGCGATCACGCCGGTGACGGCGAGCATCGCCGCGGTGTGAACGCCGACGGCCGCGAGCGCCAGCGTCAGCGAGCCCGATGCGGTGATCTCCCGGGCCGGCGCGTCCCCCATGCAAAGCGGAATCAGCGCCGGCACCAGCATCAATCCGGCGCCGTGCGCGGTGGACATCATGAAGGACCAGAGCGCCAGCCCGGCATGCCCTGCCGGCGCGCGCGCCCGCTTGGGCTGTGCGGCCCGACAGGTGAACGCATCGCGACGACGACAAGCAGCCCGCCCGCCAGGGCTTGCAGCGCAACGCGATCCATCGACAGGCCGAATACCACCGCGGCGGCCACGAGCGCGACCGATGCGGCGTGCCCGACCGCGATCGGCATCAAGGCCCGCAGCGCCTGCGCCCGATCGCGCGAACGCACGCCCCAGGCGGCGGCAAGCATCCAGCCGGTGGCAGGGTTCAGCCCGTGAAGGGCGCCGATCCCTGCGACCGCCAGCCATGGCCAAAGGCTTGCCATGACGCGTGCACCGGTTCAGGCCGCTCGCCCTTCAGGCGTGCGCATGGCAGCACGAACCGGCCGCCGGCGCCGGCTTCGTGCCGCGATGCCGGCTCGTAGCGGTCGTGGTGGCGCACCCAATCCATGGTGTAGTCCAGGTTGTGCTCGTCGCGGCCCTTGGGCGTGAGATCGAGCAGGTTGTACGTGCCCATCATCACCTCCACGCCGCGCCCGTAGGTCGAGTAGGTGTGGAAGACCTCGCCCGCGTCGTCCTTGTAGAACACGCTGATGCCGGGCGCTTCCTCGCTCGGGAAGGGCTGCATGCCGTAGTTGTAGTGGACCTCGCCCTTGGCCATTTCCTCCGGCGTGAAGCTGACGCCGAAGTCGTGGTTGAAGTCGCTGCCATGCGAGGACACCCACTTGAACTGCCAGCCCATGCGCTGGCGAAAGCGCTCGATCTCGGCCAGCGGCGCGCGCGAGACGACCACCAGCGTGACGTCGCGATGCGCCAGGTGCACGTTCATGCCGTCGATGTGGTCGGCCATGAAGGAGCAGCTCGGGCAACCTTGCTCCCACCCCGGGCCGAACATGAAGTGCTGCACCAGCAGTTGGCGGCGGCCTTCGAACAGGTCGGCGAGCGTGCGCCGGCCCTCGGGCGCGTCGAAGACGTAGTCCTTCTCGATGCGCACCCACGGCAGCGCGCGGCGCTCGCGGGCGATCTGGTCGCGCAGGCGCGTCAGCTCCTTTTCGCGCGCCAGCAGCGTCTTGCGCTCGGCAACCCATCGGTCCCTGGACACGACGGGATGGTTCACGGTGCTCACTTCGGAAATGGCGGTGTTCATGATGTGCTCCTTGGTCTTTCGGACGCCGCACGGCGCGGACCTTTCCGCTCGCGCCGCCGCCGCATAGAAGAGATCCGCGCCGTCGGATTCGAGCCCGCTGACGCCGGTGCCGCGCGGCATCTCCAGCCGCTCGAGCACGGCGCCGCTGTCCGGGTCGATCCGGCGGATGTCGCTCTCGTCCCCTTCCCAGGTTCCGTGCCACAGCTCGCCGTCGACCCAGGTCACGCCGGTGACGAAGCGGTTGGACTCGATGGTGCGCAGGATGGCGCCGGTCGCCGGATCGATCTGGTGGATCTTGCGATCGCGGTACTGGCCCACCCACAGGCTGCCCTCGGCCCAGGTGAGGCCCGAGTCGCCGCCGTGGCCGGGCGCCGGGATCGACGCCACCACGTCGCCGGTGGCGGGATCGATCTTGTCGATGCGTGCCTCGGCGATCTGATAGAGGTGCTTGCCGTCGAAGGCGGTGCCGGCGTCGCAGGCGCGGTCGAGCGTGCGCGTGGGCTCGCCGCTTTCGGGATCGAAGGCGACCAGCCTGGCCCCGGTGGCGGCCCAGACGCGCTGGCCGTCGTGGGTGACGCCGGCGATGCTGGTCGGCGCCGGCGAAGGGGCCGTACTCGCGCACGATCTCGGCCGCGCGCGCCGTTGCCTGGGGTCTGTCGTTGCTCGTCTTGCTGCTCATCGTCTGGCTCCTTGTGACGCGCCTTGAAGCGGCGCCGTGAGACGAACTCTACTCAATCGGGAGCGCAGCGGGGAGTAACAAGATCGTCGTGAATCCGCCAGCGGCGGCGCCAGCCAGCGGCGCGCCCGCGCCCGCCCGATCGAGCGCACCCGCCCGGCGGCCTCGAGCTCGGCGAGCGCGCGCTGGACGGTGCGCTGGCTGGCCCCCAGGGCCAGCGCCAGGGCCGAGGTCGACCAGGCCGCGCCGTCGGAGAGCAGCGCCACCAGCGACGCCTGATCGCCGTCGATGGGCGGCGCCAGCACGACGACGGCGCGCTCGCCGTGCGGCCTGAGGACGAAGCCTCGCGCGGTGGCCTCGATGTGCGCCAGCGTTGTGACGAGCGCGCGCAGGCGGCCGATCTCGACCCGCAGGCGCGCCCGATGCGTCTCGTCGGGGCGGCGGGTGCGGAACGCGCGCGCGATCAAGGCTTCGCGATCGACATCGCCAGGCCACGCCTCGCGCGAGCGCGCGCGCCAACGCGAACAGCACCGGCCGGCGCGCCAGCGGCCGCCATGCGTCGCCGGCGCGCAAGCCCGCGGCGGCAGGCGTCGACCACCAGCGCGTCCGAGGCCAGGAGCGCTGCGACCTCATCGAGGCGCAGCGCCTGCTCGCCGCCGGCGACGAGGCGCCGGGCGGCGGGACGATCGAGCGCGCCCGCGCCTCCGCCACCTCGGCCAGGAGCGCCGGCACGCGTGCGCGATCGGCCGCCTCGTGCGCACGGGCGAGCGCCGCCCGCGCCGCGGCCGATGCGCAGCGAGCGCAGCGCCAGCTCGGCCGCGGTCAGCTCGGCCACCGCCGCCAGCGACGGCGGCAGGCCGCGCGCATCGAGCCGCGCCAGCGCGGCCGCGGCCTCGTCGAGGCGGCCGAGCAGCAGCAGCCGGCGCGCCGCGATCAGCCGCGCCTGCAGCGCGTTGGCGTGATCGGCGTGCGCCTCGAGCGTCGCCGCGGCCGCCGCCAGCGAGCGCGGCGAGCCGCCGAGGTCGCGCATGGCCAGCGCCACCTCGGCCTCGGCGACGACGCAGCGCGCGCGCGCCAGCTCCTCGTGGGCGCCGAAGCCGCGGGCGGCGCGCCGCAGGAGCTCGCGGGCGCGCGGGTGCTCGCCGAGCTGGGCCATGGCGATGCCGCGCAGGGCCAGCGCCGGCGGGTCGTCGCGCAGGGCGACCCGCTTGAGGGCGCCGAGCGCGTCGCCGGCGGCGAGGGCGCGCGCGGAGGCGGCGATCAGGGAGTCCATGACGACAGGCTACACCGTTGTGCTTGCGCGCTGCTGGGATGCAGCATCGTCCGATCTGACGCTATAAGTCTGGAATTCTAGGAATTTATTGGCGTTCTGACTATGACGGCCTAAAAGTATAGTTTTATAGGATTTATTGTCAAGGAAGCATGGTCCTGTATATAATCCTTCAAAAGCATCCTTTTATGCGCCGCGTCGTACCTCTACCATTTCCAAGCGACCCTGTCGTCACCGACGCGGCCAAGCTCGGCGCGGCCATCCGCGCTGCGCGCTCCAACGCAGGCATGACTTTGGTGGACGCGGCGCTGGCCTTGGGTATATCGAAACAAACCCTGTCGGACCTGGAAACGGCGAAGTCCTCCGTGGGCTTGGGGACCGCCTTGCACGTGGCACGCGAGATGGGTGTCGCCCTTTTTGCGGTC
Source organism: uncultured beta proteobacterium (assembly GCA_963722025.1). GTDB lineage: Bacteria > Pseudomonadota > Gammaproteobacteria > Burkholderiales > Burkholderiaceae_C > Ramlibacter. The sequence continues at coordinate 40,719 of CAVRNE010000012.1, read as the reverse complement.
CCGGCCGGGGAGCGCGAAATCGTACGCCGCGCCATCATGCAACTCCATCCCGACACCCCGGCGACCGCCACTAAGACCGGACGACGCAAATCATGATGCGCCTTGCGATCTGGCTCGATCGCGACTTGGTCGGCTGGCTCGACCACGACAACAACTCGAACCGTTTCTCCTTTAACTACACGCAGGAGTGGCGCGCGTCGGGCCGCCCGTTTCCGCTCAGCCCTCAGACTGCCGCTGGAGGCGGCGCAAGCGCAGACGGCGGAACTGCACAGCGCGCAGGTACGCCAGTTCTTCGAAAACCTGCTGCCCGAAGGCGATGCGCTTGATCACGCCGCACAAGCTAGCGGGACTTCGAAATCGAACCTGGTGGGCCTGCTCATCGCGTTGGGCAAGGAAACGGCAGGCGCCGTGCGCGTCTCCGTGCACCAGGATGACCGTGGCGACGCGTCGCCCGCCGCGGGCAATCATGATGAAGATGGCCTTCGGCTAGTCACGCCGCAGCAGCTGTCCGAGCGCATCCGAAAGAGGGCGGAGATCCCTTTTTCAGTGTGGGACGGCAAGGTGCGCCTTTCCATTGCGGGCTACCAGGACAAGATCGCCGTCTACGAAAAGGGCGGAGAGTGGTTCCTGGTGGATGGACCACGACTGGCCTCGACGGTGATCGTCAAGCCCGCACCTGCCAATCCGAAGCTCGCCAGCCTGCCGGCCAATGAATACGTCTGCATGCAGCTCGCTCAGCGGGTCGGCTTGGATGTCGCCACCACGCGGCTGGTCCATGTCCCTGAACCAGTACTTCTCGTTGGAAGGTTCGACCGCGTCGAGGAGGATGCCGGAGTTCGCAGGCTGCATGTGATCGATGGCTGCCAGGCGCTGGGCGTATCGGTAGCGATGAAATACGAGCGTGCTTATGGCGACGGAAGGGACGTTCGGCACATTCGTGACGGCGTCTCGCTGCCCAAGCTGTTCGGCCTGCTGGATGCAAGCCCGCAACCCGCCCGCGACAAACAGTCGTTGCTGCGCTGGGCGATCTTTCAGGTCCTCATCAGCAACACCGACGCGCACGGCAAGAACGTCTCGTTCTTCTACGATGTGCGGGGCTTGCGGATGGCGCCGGCGTACGACCTGGTCTGCGCGCCCGCCCTGAACCACGGCCAGCTATCCAATACTTACGCCATGGCCGTCGGCGACGCTTTCAGCGAGACGGATTTGAACGCATTGGAGTGGGCCCACTTTGCCAACCAGTGCGGCCTTCCGATCCGCTTGGTGTCCCAGCGGTTGAGCCAGCTCGCCGCGAGGGTGCTGGACAGCTTGAACGATGTAGTTGCCGATACCGTGCGCGCAGGCGTCGCGGCAGACGTCGCGCGGGCTGTCGCGCAAACCGTCTCAACTACCTGCCGTCGTCAGCTGGAAATCGCGCCGATGATGCTCAAGCTCCGGAACACCGATCTCTAAAGCGATTTCAGCTCGTCGTCCAGAAATCGCCGCCGTCAGCTCCTCGACGATCGCGACGACAAAGACCCGTTAGTGCCAGTGCTTCAAAGCAGCACCTCTGCTTTCAGGCGAAACCGCCGCCACGCGGGGCTACATGCGCAAACTCTGGAACGCCGATCTCTGAGATCCTGGTGCCGGCTTGCGTGCCGAGCTACCAGCGCAAAGCCGGCGTCATCACCGGCGCATCCCAAAGCGATTTCAGCTCGTCGTCCAGAAGCGTGACCGTCAGCGAAGCCCCGGCCATTTCCAGCGAGGTGGTGTAGTTGCCGACCAGCGAGCGCGCCGGCACCAGGCCGGCGCGGCCCAGTCGCTCGCTCGCCAGCTGGTACAGCAGGTACAGCTCCATCAGGGGAGTGCCGCCGAGCCCGTTGACAAAGAGCAGCACCTCTTGCCCCGGCTTGGGGTTCAGGTCCTTCAGGATCGCCGCCGTCAGCTCCTCGACGATGGCGCTTGCCGGTTGGAACGGCGTGCGGCGGCGCCCGGGTTCGCCATGAATGCCCACCCCGATCTCCATTTCGTCGGGGCCGATCTCGAAAGTCGGCACGCCTGCCTCCGGCACGGTGCAACTGCTGAAAGCCACTCCCATCGAGGCGGTGCGGGCGTTCACCCGGTCACCCAGGTGCTTGCAGGCGGCCAGGTCCGCGCCGCGCTCGGCGGCCGCGCCAACCATCTTCTCGACCACCAGCGTTCCGGCCAGGCCGCGCCGCCCGACGTTCAATGAGACATCGTCGTTGACCAGTACCGATGCGAACTCCGTGTCCATCATGTCCATGGCCATCTGGAAGTTCATCACGTCGCCGGCGTAGTTCTTGACGATGAAGAGCACGCCGGCCTCGCTGCCGACGGCCTTGGCCGCGGCGATCATCTGGTTGGGCGAAGGCGAGGTGAACACCTGGCCCGGGCAGGCCGCATCGAGCATGCCCACCCCCACGAAGCCGGTATGCAGGGGCTCGTGGCCCGATCCGCCGCCGGAGATCAGCGCGACCTTGGCCGGGTTGGGGCTCCTGCGCATGACGAAGAGCGGGTCCATGTGCACGGCCACCAGCTGGGCGTGGGCCGCCCCGAACCCCAGCATGCCTTCGTACACGAGGTCGCTCGGGAGGTTGGTGAATTTCTTCATCGCTGCTCGGGTTGGGGTGTTGGGCCGATTATGGTCACCGCACGGGCGCCTGTCATGCCAGGTTCTCCGCAGTGATGATCTCTATGCGGGGATTGCTCACGGCCAGTGCGCCGCGCACTTCTTCGCACAACAGCCGCAGCACTTTGGCGGCGGTCATGACGGCATAGTGAACGTCCTGTTGCAGGACGTAGGAGAGGGCGTTGGCGACCAGCAGCGAGCGGTGTATCTCCAGCATGTCGTGCACCGCGAAGCCCAGCGAGCTGTCATAGCCGAACTCCTGCAGGGCGCGGCTGACGCCGTGCGAGCCCGGGCCCACGTTGTACAGGGCGTGCAGCTTCCCGTCGGTTCGGGCCGGGTCCAGGAATTGCCGCGCAAACTTGTAGGCCTGATCTTCCGATTCCGGCATGTCGGGCAGCTCGATCAGCCGGGCATGGGGAAAACGCTCTTCGAGCACCTGGGCGAAACCGATGCGCCGGTCGATCTCGGCGGCGAATCGCGTGGCCGGCGACAGCATGGCGCAGCGGCCGGGCTCACCGTGCGGCAGGCCGCGGCCCAGCAGGATGCCCGCGGTCCGCCCGGCGGCGCGGTTGTCCGCGCCCACGAAGGTCTCCCGCAGCGAGCCGGCGACGTCCGAAAACAGCGTGACCACGTGCACGCCGCTTCGCGCCAGCTCATTGATGGCCAGCTTGACCTGCGGCACGTCCGGCGCCAGCACGGCAATGCCGTCCAGGTCGGTCATCTTCGCCAACTCCTGGGCGAAGTCGGCGCCGTCCTGGTTGGGCAGGCGATGCGTGATCTCGGTGATGTGCTGGTGCCGGAAGTCACCAGCGGCCTGGGCGATGACACGGTCGATCATGTCGAAGAAACCGCGCCGCGTTGCCGGCAGCACAAACCCGAAGCGATAGTTGGGCGTGGACCGTGGACGGCCGCGGACCGGGCTGGCGGCGCCGAGCGCCTGCATCACGGCGCGCACCCGCTCCACGGTGGCCGGGTTCACGCCAGGCCGGTTGTTCAGCACGCGGTCGACCGTCGCGGTGCTCACGCCCGCCGCTTCCGCTATCTGGTTGATCGTGGCTACCATGCCATCAAATAAATCAATCGTCGTCCTTCAGTGAGGCCAAATGTACCTCAACTTCGCTCCGCTGAAAATGCGGTTGAGCTAGTGCTCTTCAGAAGGAGATTAGGGTTTCTATTGATTGATGTATTAAATGATGTGAATAACATCAATCACATCAGACTAGTCGTCGACCTGGCGCGAGTTGTTCAAGCTGCGGGGCCGCGGGCAGTGGGCTGATCCGGCGGATGACGCCGGAGTAGAGACAAGCGGAAAAGCAAGCCGCTTTTTTTTGCAACCCAAGCGTGGCGACGCCACGCACCGTATGGAGACGAACACATGAGCATCGCCAAATCAACCCTCTGGCGCCTGGTGGCCGCAGGAGCGCTGGGCCTCACCGCGCTGGGTGCGCAAGCGCAGGACAAGCAGCTGACGCTGTGCTGGGCCGCCTGGGACCCGGCCAACGCGCTGGTGGAGCTTTCCAAGGACTTCACCGCCAAGACCGGCATCCAGATGAAGTACGAGTTCGTGCCGTGGCCGAACTTCGCGCAGCGCATGCTCAACGAGCTCAACTCCAAGGGCAAGCTCTGCGACCTCCTGATCGGCGACAGCCAGTGGATCGGCTCGGCCGCGACGGAAGGCCACTACGTCAAGCTCAACGAGTTCTTCGACAAGAACAACATCAAGATGGCGGACTTCATGCCCGCCACCGTCGAGGGCTACTCGACCTGGCCCAAGGGCACGAAGAACTACTGGGCGCTGCCGGCCATGGGCGACGCCGTGGCCTTCACCTATCGCAAGGACTGGTTCGCCCGTCCCGAACTGCAGTCCGAGTTCAAGCAGAAGCACAGCCGCGACCTCGCCCCGCCCAAGACCTGGGACGAGTTCAAGGAAGTCGCCCAGTTCTTCCAGAACCGCACGATCGACGGCAAGAAGGTCTACGGCTCGGCGCTGTACACCGAGCGCGGCTCCGAAGGCATCACCATGGGCGTGACCAACACCCTGTACGCCTACGGCTTCGAGTACTCCAACCCGGCCAAGCCTTATGACATGAAGGGCTTCGTCAACGGGCCCGGCGCCGTGAAGGGCCTGAAGTTCTACAAGGATCTGTACGACTGCTGCGTGCCGCCCGGCCACAGCAACGCCTACATGACCGAAGACCTGGACGCCTACAAGTCGGGCCAGGTGGCGATGCAGATGAACTTCATCGCGTTCTTCCCCGGCATCTCCAAGGACCCGCAAGTCGGCGGCGAGAAGACCGGCTTCTTCGCCATCCCGAAGGGCGACAAGCAGTTCGCGCAGCTCGGCGGCCAAGGCATCTCGGTGGTCAAGTACTCGGACAAGAAAGAGATGGCGCTGGAATACATGAAGTGGTTCGCCCAGCCGGCAGTCCAGAAGAAGTGGTGGGACGCGCGGCGGCTTCACTTGCCTGAGGTCGATCCTGGAATCTCCCGGCTTCGAGACCAGCACGCCCTACGCCAAGGTGTTCCTGGACTCCATGAAGATCGTCAAGGACTTCTGGGCCGACCCGAGCTACGCGCAGCTGCTGCTGGCCATGCAAAACCGTGTGCATGACTACGTGGTCGCCGGCAAGGGCACCCCCAACGCCGCCCTCGACGCGCTGGTGAAGGACTGGACCGAGGTCTTCAAGGAAGACGGCAAGCTCAAGTAAGCACCAAGCAACTGGGCGCCAGTCGTGAAACCCCGGGTGTTCATGCAGTGGCCGCGGCAACAAGCGGCGGCCACCGCCCATCCTTCGCAGCCGGCGGTCGGCGTCCGCCAGGCTCCCGATCGCGCCCCGGCGCCCAGAACGCTGCCGGCCCGCCAGGGCCTTTCGGACCGGGCCCTGGCCTGGCTCTTCGTCGGCCCCACCATCGCACTGCTGCTGGCCTTCAATATCTTCCCGCTGCTCTGGACCATCTGGCTGTCGTTCACCAATTTCCGCGCCAACCGGCCCAACGCCGAAGTCCTCGTGGGTGGGGATCGACAACTACCGGCGCGTCCTCGGCAACGAGGCGATCTGGGAAAACATGCGGGCCACGGCGCACTTCCTGGTGTCCTCGATCGCGCTGCAACTGGTGCTGGGCTTCGCGCTGGCGCTGCTGCTCAACCGGCGCTTTCGCACACACAGTTTCTGGAGCACCGCCATCCTGTTGCCCATGATGCTGGCACCGGCCGTGGTGGGCACCTTCTGGAAGTACTTCTTCGAGCCGCAGTACGGCATCTTCAACGCCATCGCGCGCTTCCTCGGGTCCAGCGGCAACTTCACGATGCTGGGCAGCACCCAGCTTTCGCCCTGGGCCATCGTGCTGGTGGACACCTGGATGTGGACGCCTTACGTGATGCTGCTGCTGTTGGCCGGCCTGAAGTCGATCCCGCCTTCCCTGTACGAGGCTGCCGAGATCGATCGCGCCTCGGAGTGGTCCAAGTTCTGGCACATCACCCTGCCGATGGTCATGCCCTTCATCCTGCTTGCGCTGCTGTTTCGCACCATCGAGAACTTCAAGATGTTCGACCTGGTGGACCAGTTGACCAACGGCGGGCCCGGGTCGGTGACCGAGCTGGCCTCGATCCACCTGAAGCGCGAGGCCTTCGAGAAATGGCGCACCGGCTATGCCTCGGCCTTCGCCATCATCCTTTTCGTCGCCATCTACGGCCTGTCCCTGGTGACGGTGCGATTCCTCGACAAGGTGAAGCAGAGATGAAAGCGACTACCCATAGCCCGCTGGAGCCCAGCGCCGCGTCCCAGTGGTTTGCCGGCGTCATCGTGATCTCCTATGCGCTCATCACGCTGATCCCGCTGGCCTGGATCCTCATGACCAGTTTCCGCACGCCGTCCGACTCCATCGCGTATCCGCCGAAGGTGGTGGCGCAAGCCTCGCTGGTCGGCTACGTCAACCTGTTCACCACACGCTCACGTGTGTCGGCCGAGGAACTGGCGGCATTGCCGCCGCCCAAGACCTGGTACGAAGGGCTGGTGCGCGAGCAGCAAATGATCCTGGCGGGGCCCTCGCGCTTTACCGACCGGTACCTCAACTCGTTGCTGATAGGTTTTGGCTCCACCTTGCTCTCCGTGGTGCTGGGCACGCTGGCCGCCTATGCGTTCTCGCGCTTTCGCGTGCCGGGAAAGGACGACTGGCTGTTCTTCATCCTGTCCACCCGCATGATGCCGCCCATCGCGGTGGCGATCCCGATCTACCTGATGTTCCGCCACCTCGGGCTGAACGACACCCACCTGGGGCTGATCCTGCTGTACACGGTGGTGAACCTCTCGCTGGCCGTGTGGCTGCTCAAGGGCTTCATGGATGAGATTCCACGCGAATACGAGGAGGCCGCCATGGTCGACGGCTACACGCGCTGGCAGGCGTTCGTCAAGGTGGTGCTGCCGCAGGCCGCAACCGGCATCGCGACCACGGCGATCTTCTGCCTGATCTTCTCCTGGAACGAATACGCCTTCGCGCTGCTTCTGACCAGCGGCACGGCGCAGACATCGCCACCCTTCATCCCCACCATCATCGGCGAGGGCGGACTGGACTGGCCCGCCATGGCCGCCGGCACCACGCTGTTCCTGCTGCCGGTGCTGGTCTTCACCGTGCTGCTGCGCAAGCACCTGCTGCGCGGTGTCACCTTCGGAGCGATCCGCAAATGAAAACCACCCGTTCCACACCGCGCTGGCTGCGCCGCACACCCTGGGAGCGCGGCACCGCCACCCTCATCGGCCTGGGCCTGGTCATGCTGATGCAGCCCTGGTCGCTGGACGGCTTACAGCTATTCGTTCATCGTGCTGCTGGCCGGGGTGATCGGCTACTCCATCGCAGGAAAGCTTCCGGAGCACTGATATGTCTGAAATAAGAATCCAGAACCTGCAAAAGCGCTTCGCCGACTTCACCGCGGTGCGCGGCTCCTCGCTGGTGCTCGAAAGCGGAAAGTTCGTCGTGCTGCTGGGCCCTTCGGGCTGCGGCAAGACGACCACGCTGCGCATGATCGCCGGCCTGGAATACCCCACCGGCGGCACCATCACGCTGGACGACCAGGACGTGACGTACCTGCGGCCGCGCGAGCGCGACATCGCGATGGTGTTCCAGCTGTTCGCGCTCTATCCGCACATGGGCGTGCGCGGCAACCTGGAGTTTCCGCTGCGCAACGAAGGCGTTCCGCGCGCCGAGATCGACCGGCGGGTCCGGGAGACCGCCGCCATCCTGCGCATCGAACACCTGCTGGACTCGCGCATCAACGGGCTGTCCGGCGGAGACCGGCAGCGTGTCGCCCTGGGCCGCGCCATCGTGCGCAAGCCCAAGGCCTTCCTGATGGACGAGCCGCTGGGCACGCTGGACGCGGAGTTCCGCGAACTGATGTGCGTGGAGCTGCGCAAGCTCCATGACCGGCTCAAGACCACCACCGTGTTCGTCACGCACGACCAGAACGAGGCGATGGCGCTGGCCGACCACATCGTGGTGATGAACGAGGGCGAAATCCTGCAGGCCGACAATCCGCAGGGTATCTACAGTTTCCCTTCCTGCCTGTTCGTTGCGCGCTTCATCGGCCGGCCGCCCATGAACCTGCTGCGAGGCCGAAGCGCCGGTGACGCGCGGCGATACCAGCGTGCGGGTGGCACAGCGGGACATTGCCGTGCCGGCCGTCGAGGCGCCGGCGCCCCGGGTCTGGCTGGGCGTGCGGCCCGAGCACGTTCGCCTGCGGGGCGCCGATGAAGGCTGCCTGGGCGGGCGTGTCCAGCATGTCGAGTACTTCGGCTCCCACTGGGTGGCCGAGGTCCAGACGGAAGCCGGGCCGTTGAAGGTGCTGGCCGACAAGACCGTGCGGCCGGTGCTGCAAGAGCGGGTCGGCGCTGGATTTCGACACGCAACACGTGGTGCTCTTCGACTCGGACACCGAACGTCTGCTGCCGAGCGCCACCACCATCGCCCACCAACCGGGCATGCGCCATGGCTAGTGTTTCCCTTCAAGGCGTCCACAAGAATTTCGGCGATGTCGCGGCCCTGGCGGACGTGCAGCTGGACATCGCCGATGGCGAGTTCTTCGTGCTGCTGGGACCGAGCGGCGCCGGCAAGACCACGACGCTGCGCGTCATAGCCGGCCTGGAGCACCCCGACGCCGGGCTCGTGCGCATGAATGGCGAGGACGTCACCGCAGGCCGCGCCGGCCCAGCGCGACTGTGCATTCGTGTTCCAGCAGTATTCGCTGTACCCCCACCTGACGGTATTCGACAACCTGGCGTTTCCATTGCGCGCGCCCATGCGCCGCATCACGGAGGTCGAGATCCGCCAGCGGGTGGAGCGCGTGGCCGCGACGCTGCACATCGAGAGCAAGTTGCTAAGCAAAGCCACGGCCCTGTCGGGCGGCGAAATGCAGCGCGTGGCCATTGGCCGCGCCCTGGTGCGGCAGCCGCGCGTCTACCTGATGGACGAGCCGCTGTCTTCGCTGGACGCGAAGCTGCGCGAGGAGCTGCGCGTGGAGCTCAAACGCATCCAGCGCCAAAACGGCGGCACCGTCGTCTACGTGACGCACGACCAGGTGGAGGCCACCACACTGGCCGACCGCATCGCCATCCTGGAAGCCGGGCGCATCCAGCAGGTCGGAACGCCCGAGGAGATCTACAAGGCGCCCGCCTGCGTGCAGGTGGCGCAGCGCCTCGGTTCGCCGCCGATCAACGTGCTGCCGGTGGGCTGGTTCGCCGGCGAGCACCCAGCCGCTGCGGCCAGCGTCGGCATCCGGCCCGAGGACGTGGAACTGGCGGGCGAGGGCGAGGGCTTCGAGTGCACGGTCATCGAATCCTCGCTGCTCATGCATCACGTGATTGCCGAGCATGGCGGTGTGGAGGTTCGCGCCCGCCTGATGCATAGCGTTGCGCCCCGTCCCCAGTCCCGTATCCGCCTGCGTTTTCCCGCGAGCCGGCGCCTGCTGTTCGACCAGGCCGGACGGCGCCTGTCCGCCTGATACGCCTATCACCAACGAGACCACTGCCATGAACACTCAAGACATCGTCACCGCGGTGGAGGCCGTGCATGCCGCCATCCTGGCCAACGAACAGCAGATCGAATCGCTGGACCGCGCCATCGGCGACGGCGACCATTTCATCAACGTGCGGCGCGGCTGCGAAGCGATTACCGCGCTGAAGGCCGATCTGGTGCCGCTGTCACCGGCGCAGGCGTTCCACCGCATCGGCATGAAGCTGCTCAGCACCATAGGCGGCGCCTCCGGTCCCCTGATCGGCAGCTTCTTCATCTCCCTGGGCCGCGAACTGGAAGGCTTGGCCGAACCGGACGCCAGGCAGTTCGCGCGCGCGCTGGCGGCCGGCGTCGAAGCCATCAAGAGCCGCGGCAAGGCCGACCTGGGCGACAAGACCATGCTGGACGTGCTGATTCCGGCATCGCGGCTGCTGCTGCGGCTGGCGGACGAAGGCAGCGACCTCGACACCTTGTGCGCCAGGCTGAAGCAGGAAGCCGAATTGAACATGCTGGCGACGCGCGACATGATCGCGACCAAGGGCCGCGCGCATTTCCTGGGTGAGCGTGCCCTGGGCCATATCGACCCCGGCGCCAAGACCAGCCAGGTGGCGTTGTTTGCTGTCTGCGACATGGTCACGGGGACCTTGTCCGCAACCGATCAGGAAGCCGCACCATGAAAAAATTCGTCAACGACGTCGAGCAGATGCTGGCCGAATCGCTCCAGGGACTGGCCGCGGCGCACAGTGACCTGCTGACCTTGCATCTGGACCCCACCTTCGTCACGCGCAAGCAACTGTCGCAGGGCAAGGTCGCACTGATCTCCGGCGGCGGCTCGGGCCATGAGCCGCTGCACTGCGGGTTCATCGGCACGGGCATGCTGGACGCGGCCTGTCCCGGGCAGGTGTTCACTTCTCCGACGCCGGACCAGATGCTCGCCGCCGCCACGGAGGTCGACCGCGGCGCGGGAGTGCTGTTCATCGTCAAGAACTACGCGGGCGACGTGATGAACTTCCAGATGGCCGCCGAGATGATGGAGCAGCCTTGCGCCACCGTGCTGGTCAACGACGACGTGGCGGTGGAGCGCTCTACCCACGGCACGGGCCGGCGTGGCGTGGCCGGCACCCTGATCGTGGAAAAGATCGTAGGCGCCGCGGCCGAAGCAGGCGCCAGCCTGGACCAGTGCAAGGTTCTAGGCGACCGCGTCAACAGCCGCACCGCCTCCATGGGCGTGGCATTCACCAGCTGCACCGTTCCGGCGGCGGGGAGGGCGACCTTCGACATCGCCGACGACGAAATGGAGTTCGGTGTCGGCATCCATGGTGAACCTGGCCGGCGGCGCGCAAAGGTGCGTCCGGCCCAGGAACTGGTGGAGGAACTGATGACGGCCATCCTGGGCGATCTGCAGCCCAAGCCCGGCTCGCAGGTCCTGCTTCACGTCAATGGCTTCGGCGGCACACCGCTGCTCGAGTTGTACCTGCTGTATCAGTGCGCGAACCAATTGCTCGAAAGCAAGGGCCTGAAGGCGGTGCGCTCGCTGGTGGGCAACTACACGACCTCGCTGGAGATGGCCGGCGCTTCGATCACGGTCACGATGCTGGACGAGGAGACGAAATCGCTGTGGGATGCGCCGGTGCATACGGCCGCGCTTCGGTGGTAGAAACTCCCCGCGTGTCGCGGCGACGACGCACCCCGAGAGGATGGGCGCCGACGGGCCAGAAAGATCGGCAGAAAGATCGGCAAAAAAGCTGCCGTTTTGTGGCCTATTAGTGGATGCAAGTGCTTGATAACGTTATATTTTTCTGGCATTATGGATCGGCAAGTAAATCGGAAAAAATGTCTGTCCCTCCCACGACGCTCGCGGTATACGATCAGCCTCATCAGTTCGAACCTCTTCTTCCCCAGAAGGAACTCGACGCTTTGGCTCTGCGCAGCCGTGACGTGGTTGAGAAATCGCTGCGACTTCAAGGCGCTTCGCACCCTGGCACAAGGAAAGCTCTCGCAGAGCTTGTGCGCTCGATGAACTCCTACTACTCCAACCTCATCGAGGGCCAGAGTACGCATCCCAGGAACATTGATCGAGCTCTGGCGCAGGACTTTTCCGAAAAGCCTGATACAGCCCGCAAGCAACGCATTGCGGTGGCGCATATTGCGGCCGAACGGGAACTGGAGACCGAGAGCGTCGCGGAGGATGCAGTGCTCAGGAGCGCCTGTCTGCGAAAGGCACATGGAACGTTCTTCGGCCATTTGGCCGCGGACGATCGCATGGTGAAGGACCGGGTTGTGGTGCCTGGAGCACTTCGGGAAGAAGATGTGACAGTCTTCCGGCACCATCCGCCGACATGGAGTTCCATTCCTCGCTTTCTTGAGCGTGCAGACCAGGTGTATGGGAAGCGCTGGGGGCTGGATTCTCTGTTGGTGGGGATTGCATCCGCGCATCAGCGCCTGGCTTGGGTACACCCTTTCCTGGATGGAAATGGGCGGGCTTGTCGCCTGCAGACCCATATGGCGCTGATGCCGCTGAGCGCGGGGCTATGGTCGGTCAACCGCGGCTTTGCGCGTGAGCGAGTCCGCTACTATGAGCACCTGTCCAACGCCGATATGCCACGCCACGGCGACCTCGACGGACGCGGCAACCTGAGTGAAAGGATGTTGCGCACCTGGTGCGAGTTCTTCATCGATACGTGCCAGGATCAAGTCACCTTCATGGCGCGCATGCTCGATCTTGAGGGCCTGAAGAGCCGTATGGCCGGGCTCATCACCGTGCGAAGCAAGGAGCCGGGAAAGGACTACAGGGAAAACGCCATCCTGCCCATGCACCACGTCATCGCCGTCGGCCCGATATCGCGGGGTGACTTCAACCGCATGCTCGGACTGGGCGAGCGCACGGGTCGTACGGTCATAACGCAGTTGCTCAAGGACGGCCTGCTTGTAAGCGATACGCCCAAAGGTGAACTGCGAATCGGGCTGCCGTTAGACGCGCTCAATATCCTGATGCCAAATCTCTATCCCGAGGCGTCCACACAGGTGGTGGACTGAAAAAGACCCGGCCGAGCCGGCGCGACAGCCTGCAAGAAACCCGGTGAAAAAAACCCCGCATACCAGGACAGCATGCGGGGGATCGAACACCTGCCCTGCGGTCACGCGGCCGGGCAGGCGCGGGCAGGGCAATGTCACTTTGCCGTAATCAGGTGCTCCTGGAACTGCGTGCGCAGCACGTTCTTCAGCACCTTGCCGGTGGCGCCCAGGGGAATCGCGTCCACGAACACCACGTCGTCGGGCGTCCACCACTTGGCGATCCGGCCTTCGTAGAACTGCAGCAGCTCGTCGCGCGTGACCTCGGCGCCGGGTTTCTTGACCACGATCAGCAGCGGACGCTCGTCCCACTTCGGGTGCCGCGCCGCGATGCAGGCCGCCATTGCCACCGCCGGATGCGCCATGGCGATGTTCTCCAGGTCGATGGAGCCGATCCATTCGCCGCCGGACTTGATGACGTCCTTGCTGCGGTCGGTGATCTGCATGAAGCCATCGGCGTCGATGGTGGCCACGTCACCGGTGGGGAACCAGCCGTCCTCGAGCGGGCTCGATTCGCCCTTCATGTACTCGCGCACCACCCACGGGCCACGCACCATCAGCTCGCCGGCGGCCTTGCCGTCCCACGCCAGCTCCGCGCCGTTGCCATCGACGATCTTCATGTCGATGCCGAACACAGCGCGGCCCTGGCGCGCCTGCAGCCCCCGAAGTTGGTCGGCCGGCCACTGCGCCTGCGCCGCCTTCGGCACGCACACGGTGCCCACCGGGCTCAGCTCGGTCATGCCCCAGGCATGGATCACCTGAACGCCGTACTTCGCCTCGAACGTTTCCATCATCGCCGGCGGGCAGGCCGAACCGCCGATGATGGTGCGCCGCATGGTGCGAGAACTCCAGGCCCTTGGCCTGAACGTGCGTGAGCAGGCCTTGCCAGACGGTAGGCACACCGGCCGACAGCGTCACTCGCTCGCTTTCGAACAATTCGTACAGCGACGCGCCGTCGAGACCCGGGCCGGGCAGCACCAGGCGCGCGCCGACCATGCAGGCCGAATACGGCAGGCCCCAGGCGTTGACGTGGAACATCGGCACCACCGGCAGCACCACGTCGCGCGCGGACAGGTTCAGCGCGTCGGGCAGCGCCGAGGCGTAGGTGTGCAGGACCGTGGAGCGGTGGCTGTACAGCACGCCCTTGGGGTTGCCGGTGGTGCCGCTGGTGTAGCACAGGCTCGATGCCGTTTCCTCGTCGAACACGGGCCACTCGAAGTCGTCAGGCTGGGCCTCGACCAGGTCCTCGTAGCACAGCAGGTTGGGAATGGCGGTGGACGCCGGCATGTGGCTGCGGTCGGCCATCAGCACGAAGTGCTTGACGGTGGCCAGCCGCGAGGCGACGGCCTCGACCAGCGGCAGGAAGGTCTTGTCGAAGCACAGCACCTTGTCTTCGGCATGATCGCCGATCCACACGACCTGGTCGGCGTGCAGGCGCGGATTGAGCGTGTGCAGCACAGCGCCCGACCCGGACACCGCGTAGTACAGCTCGAGGTGGCGGTAGCCGTTCCAGGCGATCGTGCCCACGCGGTCGCCGTGCACGACGCCGAGCGCGGCGAGCGCCCGGGCCAGCCGGCGTGAACGCGACGGCGAGCTCGCGGTAGGTGGTGCGATGGATGTCGCCTTCGACGCGGCGCGACACCACCAGCTGTTCGCCGTGGTGGCGTTCTGCGTGGCGCAGGAGCGAAGAGATCAGCAGCGGCTGCCGCTGCATCAGGCCGTTCATGGGAGTCTCCGTAGGGAAAAAGGGGCGAGCCCGCCGGTCGCGCGCAATAACATGGAGCGCGACCAACTTGTGTCGAGGATCCGGCTTCGCCGGTCCTCGCCACACTGATCAAGAACCACTTAAAAATCTGCGCAGCAGATTTTTTATTCGAACCCCTTCTTCCCCAGAAGGAGTTGGACGCCTTGGCTCTGCGCAGCCGCGATGTGGTTGAGAAATCGCTGCGAGCTTCAAGGCGCTTCGCACCCTGGCACAAGGAAAGCTATCGCAGAGCTTGTGCGCTCGATGAACTCCTACTACTCCAACCTCATCGAGGGACAGAGTACGCATCCCAAAAACATTGATCGAGCACTGGCCCAGGACTTCTCCGAAAAGCCTGATACAGCACGCAAACAACGCATTGCTGTGGCGCATATCAAGGCCGAGCGCGAACTGGAGGCCCAGAGTATCGCGGAGGATGAGGTGCTCAGGAGCGCCTGCTTGCGCAAGGCTCATGGAACATTCTTCGGCCATCTGGCCGAGGACGATCGCATGGTGAAGGACCGGGTTGTAGTGCCTGGAGCTCTTCGGGAAGAGGATGTGACAGTCTTCCGGCACCATCCGCCGACATGGAGTTCCATTCCTCGCTTTCTTGAGCGCGCAGATCAAGTGTATGGAAAGCGCTGGGGGCTGGACTCTCTGTTGGTGGGGATTGCTTGCGCGCACCAGCGCCTGGCTTGGGTCCACCCTTTCCTGGATGGCAATGGGCGGGCCTGTCGCTTGCAGACCCATCTGGCACTGATGCCATTGAGCGCGGGGCTATGGTCGGTCAACCGCGGCTTTGCGCGTGAACGAGCCCGCTACTATGAGCACCTGTCCAATGCTGATATGCCGCGCCACGGCGACCTCGACGGTCGCGGGAATCTGAGCGAAAGGATGCTGCGCACCTGGTGCGAGTACTTCATCGATACGTGCCAGGATCAAGTCACCTTCATGGCACGCATGCTCGATCTTGAGGGACTGAAGGGCCGTATGGCCGGGCTCATCACCCTGCGAAGCAAGGAGCCGGGAAAGGACTACAGAGAAAACGCCATCCTGCCCATGCACCACGTCATCGCCGTTGGTCCAGTATCGAGGGGTGACTTCAATCGCATGCTCGGACTGGGCGAGCGCACGGGTCGCACGGTCATGGCGCAGTTGCTCAAGGACGGCCTGCTTGTGAGCGACACGCCCAAGGGCGAGCTGCGAATCGGCCTGCCGCTGGACGCGCTGAATATCCTGATGCCAAACCTTTATCCCGAGGCGTCCACACGAGGTGGCGGACTAAAAAGGCCCTCGGATTGCCCGCCGAAATCCGGGCAACGAAAAAACCCCGCACACCGAGTAAAGCGTGCGGGGTTTCAAAGAGTGGTGCCGTAGCGAAAATCTGCGCAGCAGATTTTTCAGTGAACAGTTTACTGGTTCAGCTTGATGTTGAACTGCTTCACGATCGCGGCATTGCGCTCGAATTCGGCGCGCGTGGAGGCGGCCATCTCGGTGGCCGAGATCTGGCCGCCCGGCTCGAAGCCGGCGCCGGCGAGGCGCTCCTTCAACTTCGGCGACGCCGCGGCCTTGTTGACCTCGGCGTTGATCTTTTCAACCACGTCGGCCGGCACTTTGCCCGCCACCGTCACGCCGACCCAGTTGCCGAAGTCGAGGTCGGGATAGCCCTGCTCGGCCAGCGTGGGCAGCTGCGGCAGGTGCGTGGAGCGGGTCTTGCCGGCAACGCCGATCGCCTTCACCTTGCCGGCGGCGATCTGCGGCAGCGACGTGGCCATGCCGTCGAACATCAGCGGGATCTGGCCCGCGACCACCTGCATCAGCGCCGGGGGCGAGCCCTGGAAGGGCACGTGCTGCAGGTCGAGTCCGGCCTTCTGGTTGAGGATCATCCCGGCGTACTGCGAGCTGGTGCCGGCGCTGTACGAAGCGAAGCTCTGGGTGCCGGGCCTGGCCTTCACCCACGCCACCAGTTCCTTCATGTCCTTCGCCGGCACCGTCGGCGCCGCTATGAGGACCATCGAGGCACGCGCCACCACGGCAGCGGGCTTCAAGTCCGTCATCGGGTCGAAGTTGCCCTTGAGCACGTGCGGGACTTCGGTGAGCACGTTGCTGGCCGACATCATGAGGGTCTGGCCGTCGGGCGGCGCGGCCAAGCAGGCTCTGCACCGCGATCACGCCGCCGGCGCCGGGCTTGTTGTCCACGACCACCGGCTGGCCGATCTGGGCCGACAACTGGTCGGCCAGCGCACGCGCCACGATGTCCGCGGTGCCGCCCGGCGGGCGCGGGCACGATGATGCGCACCGGCTTGCCGTTGAACGCAAAGGCCGGCGCCGCCAGCGCGAACGCGGCGGTCAGGGCCAGGCCGGTCAGAAGTTGTCTCTTGCTCGTCATGTTTCTTTTCCTTGGGGGCGCCGCATCATTGCGCGGGCGCGGATTGTGGTAGCAAGCTGCGCAGCAGGTCGAGGGCGCGGGGCCACTCGCCGTAGCCGGCGGCAGGGTTGAGGTGGCCGACCTCGCCGATGTCCAGCAACTGGCTGCCCCAGTCGCGCGCAAACTCCTGCACGCGCTCGAATCGGGCCAGCGGGTCGTTGCGGCTCGCCGCGAGCAAGCTCGGGAACGGCAGCGGCCGGCGCGGAACCGGCAGCCAGCCGTGCTCTTGCAACTGCTCGCGCAGCGGGTAGCCGGCCGGCATCGGTTCCTCGAGATCGGCCGGCGTCGCGAGCAACGCGCCCAGGATCGGCCGCTTGTGCCGCTGCGCCCATTGGACGGTGATCATCACGCCGGCGCTGTGGCACGCCAGCAGCACCGGGCCGTCGACCGCGGCCAGCGTTTCTTCCAGCGCAGCCACCCGTGCCGCGCAGCTCAGCTTGTCATGCGTGAGCGGCTCCACGGTGCGGCTGCGCGGGAGGTGTTTCGCCAGCAGCGTCTGCCAGTGCTCGGCCACGTGGTCACGCAGGCCGGGCACGATGACGACGGTGACGTCATCGAGCGTCATCGCCGCCATGCTCACGCCACCTTGCGCAGGTAGCCCTGGTGGCCACCCTTCGGGTTGGGGGCGAAGCCGTTGGCGAGCAGCGTTTCCTCGACGGTGTCGTAGAACACGCCGATCTTCAGGATCTCTCGGGCTTCCTTGCCGGTGGCGATTTCGCGGCCGAACTCGCGCGAGATGCGCACCAGCTGCTCGATCTGCTGCACGGACGTCATCTTCCCGGTGCGCGTCTGGTTCCAGATGTTGTCCTCGATGCCGCAGCGCACATGCAGGCCCATGGCCATGCCGATCATGTTGATCGGCAAGGTGTTGAGCATGCTGCTTTCCACCGTCAGCATGGTGCCGTCGGGGATGGCGCGCAGGAAGTTGGCCAGGCTGTAGATGGTCGGCTGGTCCATGCCGCCGCCGATCGCCACCCAGTTGCACACCAGCGGCCCCTTGTAGACGCCGCGGCGGATCAGGCGCTCCACCGACTCGTAGCTGTTGATGTTGTAGAACTGGAAGGCGCTCTGGATGCCCGCGGCGCTCAGGCGGCGCACGTGCTCCTCGATGAAGCCGGGGCCGGAGGGCACGATCATCTCGCGGTACGCCTCATAGGTCTCGCTGCCCATGGAGGTGCCGGCGTAGTCGCGGACGTCCATCTGCTCGACGACGTTCATCTGCGTCGTGTTGACCGTGACGGTGACCTGGTCGGGCTTCGGGTCGAGCTCGGCCAGCATGTGGCGCGTGTCGTCGTGCAGCCACTTCGCGGCTGCGCCTTCGTCCGGGGGCGCGAAAGAGATCGAGCCGCCGACCTGGATGATCATGTCCGGCACCGCCTTGCGCACGCCGGCGATCAGTTCGTTGAACTTGGACAGCTGCTTGGAACCCTTGCCATCCAGCTCGCGCACATGCAGGTGCAGCACGGTGGCGCCGGCGTTGTAGCAATCGACCGCCTTCTGGACCTGCGCGTCCATGGTGACCGCGATGTCCTCGGGGTAGTCGGAGGGAAACCACTCGGGGCCGTAGGGCGCAGCGGTGATGACCAGCTTGTCTTGGTTTTCAACAAAAAGGGAGCCGTCGAGGAAGTTCATGAGGAGTCCTTGATGAGATAGGTGAGGTGAGGTGAGGGGTCGGGGGTCAGTACGTGGGTCGCCGATAATGCCGGCGCGTTCCATCTTGCGGTGGCAGGGCGGGTAGTCCATCACCGCGTAGTGCTGCGTGGACCGGTTGTCCCAGATCGCCATGCTGTTCTTCTTCCAGCGCCAGCGCACCTGGTACTCCGGAACGAACGCCTGGCTCACCAGATAGGAGAGAAGCTGCCAGGCACCGGGGTTGTAGTCCTGGCCGTAACGCACGCTGCTCGGCGAGTGGAAGTTGGTGAAGTGGGTGGTGAAGGCGTTGACGAACAGCACCTTCTCGCCGGTCTCGGGATGGGTGCGCACCACCGGGTGCTCGGCATCCGGGAACTGCGCATGGAGTGCCAGGCGCTTTTCGACCGGCATCGAGGCGCCGAACGAGGCTTCGATGCTGTGGCGCGCGCGCAGGCCTTCGATCTGCTTCTTCACGTGCTCGGGCAGCCTGTCGTAGGCCACGACCATGTTGGCCCACATGGTGTCGCCGCCGACATCCGGGCATTCGACGCAGCGCAGCACGCAGCCCATGGGCGGGGCCTCGCGCCACGTGGCGTCGGTGTGCCAGCTATTCTCGTAGCGGTCGGGCGGGCTTTGCGGGTCCTTGTAGATCTGCACCAGCCCCGGCGCGTCGGGGTGGCTGGGCGCGACCGGGTGGTCTTCCAGTTCGCCGAAGCGCCGGGCAAAGGCCACGTGCTCGGGGCGCGTGATGTCCTGGTCGCGCAGGAACAGCACGCGATGCTTCAGCAGTGCCGCCTTGATCTCGCCGAAAAGGCCGTCGTCGTGCACGGCGTCGGCGAGGCTCACGCCGATGAGCTCGGCGCCGATGTGATAGGTGAGAGGTTCAATTCGCATGGTACGTTCCTTAGGGGACTAGGATGGGCGAGCCGGTGGTGCGGCGCGATTCGAGGTCAAGTGGGCCCGCGATGTAGTCGGAGAGCGCCGGGGGGCCGCCGGGCTCATGGAATCTGATGGCTTTTGCCATTTGGCATTGTCTCCTTTGAAGGATGGCGCACGTGCGGCGCCTTGGAACGAACTGTAGTCGGGCCGCACCGCCGAGGCTTCGCAATCCGTGACAAAGCCTTTGCAATCCACGACAATGTGCCCATGCGCCGCTCCGCCCGTTCCCAGCCGGTTTCCAAGGTGCGGGTCGCCGCGCTCAGCCATTACCTGGAAGTGGCGCAATCGCTGGGGCTCGACCCGCTGCCGCAATTGCGCGCCGTGGGCATCAGCCAAGCTTGGCTGACCGTGCCGGATCACCCTGTTCCGGCCGATGCGGTGGTGAAGCTGCTGGATGCGAGCGCGGCGGCAAGCGGCTGCGAGTCGTTCGCGCTGCGCATGGCCGAGGCCCGCCAGCTCGCCGACTTCGGCGTGCTGAGCCTGCTCATCTC
The DNA here is from genome assembly GCA_963722025.1 of uncultured beta proteobacterium. Taxonomy (GTDB): domain Bacteria; phylum Pseudomonadota; class Gammaproteobacteria; order Burkholderiales; family Burkholderiaceae_C; genus Ramlibacter. Next base: position 20,782 of record CAVRNE010000012.1, on the reverse strand, counting down.
TCACCAGCGCACGCTGCGCGACGTGCTGCACACTTTGATGCAGTACCGTAACGTGCTCAACGAATCCCTGGCGCTCGACCTTGAAGAGGCCGGTCGCGTGAGCGTGCTGCGCGAGGAGGTGGTCACCCAATCACCCGTGGCGCGGCAGGCCAACGAGCTGGCCGTGGCCGTGCTGTTCCGCCTGTGCCGCGGCCTGCTGGGTGAGGCGTGGCTGCCCAACAGCGTGCATTTCACGCATGAGGCGCCGGCAGATCCGCGAGTGCATCGCCGCTTCTTCCGCTGCAAGCTGGTGTTCGACTCCGAGTTCAACGGCATCGTCTGCCCCACCGCGGACCTGGACATTGCCAATCCGCTCGCCGACCCGGCGATGGCCGACTACGCGGCGCGTTTCCTGGCGGAGCTGCCGGCGGCGCAAGGCGGCTCGGTCGCGGCCGACGTGCGGCGCTGCATCTACCTGCTGCTGCCGCTCGGCCGCGCGACCATCGTCCAGATCGCCGAAAGCCTGGGGATGAACGTGCGCACGCTGCAGCGGCGCTTGGGCGACAGCGGGCTCGCGTTCGGCGAGCTGGTGGCCGAGGTGCGGCGCGAGCTGGCGCCGCGCTACATCGGCAACCCCCGCTATCCCATGGCCCGGGTAGCCGAGCAGCTCGGGTACGCGCAGGCGAGTTCCTTCACGCGATGGTTCGCCGCCGAATTCGGCATGCCGCCCGGGCAATGGCGCGAGCGCGAGCAGGCGAAACCGGCCAGCCAGGACCACGCATGACCAGATGTCGGCATCAAAGGCAACCCGCGCTTAACGCAGCTTGCCGGGCCGGCTGTCCAGCGGTGCTATGAACGAGTCAGGCTGCTGCCAGGCGCCCGCAAAGCCGCTGTCGCAGAAAACTGTCGGGGCCAAACTTTGAGCTGGGTCCGCTGGCGGGCGCGAGCGAATCGGCGCCGGCGCGTCTGTGGCGCTGGCGGTCAACGGCGGAGCGCAGCCTCTGGCGAGCTGTGGCGATGGCGGCGTCCTCCATTTCCCTCCTGTTTGGCACTGCTGCATTGCTGCCCAGAAAGTCTGCGCGGATTTCTTCCAGGGTTGGCAGGCTGTCTGGCTCGACGACGCAGTAGGCGATGCCGCACTGCGACAGCAACGTCAGCTTGAGCTGCATGTTGCCGCGAGAAATGCCGTTGGCGCCCGGCACATCCACGCAGCCGACCACCCGGCCATCAGCCCCGCACACTGTGAAGGTGCAATAAACGCCGCTGAGCAACTGATACCAATGCGCGCTGTTCTCCTTGGTGCGAGGCAAGGTAAATCGCGTGACCGGAACCTTGATCATGACGTGATGGTCGAAAAAAACCCGCTCCAACCAGCGCCAGACTTTGCGTTCTTCGGAGTTGGCCATGGCTCGTGGTTCGAGCGGCCACTGCCTGGGAATGCGCCGGCGCGCCTTGGCCGCGCGGTGTGTCCACCACCGATTCCCGAGAATCCCTGCACATAGGCAGACCAGGGCTAGCAACCCTGGGAGCAATAACCCCGGCGCCTGAGTCATAGACCGACCTTGCAATTACTTCTGTAACTTAATGTAAGTCAGATCGGTTGAGAACTCCAGTACTTTGTTTCACCAAGTCGCCAGACGGTCACAGGGATCAGATCGACGGTCAAGTTCCGAAACTTGCAGATTCAGCCGAACTGAAGCCGGCATTTACGCCGCATCGCCTGAAGACCATCGCGGCAGCGTGTATCCAGTCAACAGCGCCAGGACGCGCAAGCCGGTGGAGCAAGCGGCGGCGAGTATCAGCGCCCCACCTGCCGGCACGCCCGCATGATGCGCAAGCACGAGCACCCAGCCGCCCACGAATGCGCAGACGGCGTATGGACGATGGTCGTGCAGCGCACTGGGAATCTCGTTGCACACGATGTCCCGCAGCACGCCGCCAAAGGTCGCTGTGATCACGCCCATCAACACCGCAACGATGGCGGGCAGGTCCTGGGCGAGCGCGAGCTGTGTTCCGCTGGCACTGAAAAGCCCCAAGCCCAGCGCGTCGGGCCATTGCATCGCTCTTTGGGTCGGCGCGAAGTGACGCACCCTCAGGAAAGCCATGGCGCCGACGCACAATGCCAGCAAGGCCCACAGCCATTCGGAGTGCAGTACCCAGAAGAATGGCCTTCGGTCCAGCAATACGTCGCGCAGGGTGCCGCCACCAAAGGCTGCGAGTCCGGTCACGAGGCAAACGCCGACCGCGTCCAGGCGCTTGCGGGCGGCCTCCAGGAGGCCGGAGAGGGCAAAAGCGAGGGTCGCGGCGGCCTCGATGACCGTCAGCACCCATGACAGGAATGGTGTGTTCGACATGCGTCGATTCTCGTGCAGGCATCAGCCAGCCAGCAGCGCGAAAAGTTGCCGTTGGCCAGTCCCGCAACGCGCAGCGGGCCTTGAGAGGGGGATTCGCCCTTTCGCCGGGACATGGCGGCGCTGTTGGACTACGGCTGGGCGCTGCCGAGCGCGCACATCCCTAGCCGGCACCCGGCGCCAGTTGCCTTCGCAGGTTCTGTTCGCGGAAGGGAACTGAGCCAGGCCGCTCAATTGCGCTCGTCCGTCACTGCCGAGGCCGATTGCGGCTGTGCTTGACACTCCTGGAGGTTACAGCAACAGTCCGCTCGCATGGAAAGAACGACTCCACCCAGATCGCGTTCCGTGATGGACGAGTTGCGGGAACTGCGCGACATCGCTGTGCGCGAGCATGGTCCTCAAGCGAGATCGACTCGGCTCATTGAAGAAGCGATCAAGAAGGAAGCCATCGATCGTCAAGGTATCCGCGATGCCCCGCAGGGGGATCTCTGAAGGGCCTCGCTGTCGCACCGTGACATCATTCACACGGCCGCTTCGGTGTCGAAGTGCCCGATACGCATGCGGGCAGGTCTGCTTTCCGCCTCGCGCCGCCGTCAGGGCCTGCGGCCGACGGCGGCGTAAAGCTCCGACAAGGGCACCATGCGCCCGTGCAGCGGCAAGATGCGCTCAGGGTTCAGCTTCAAACGCTCGATGTTTTGCACCAGGTTAACGTGGTTGGCGTTGGCTTGGGCCGGCGGCGGCGTGTTGGGCGCTCCGGGTGTGTAGGCGTCGGCCTCGATCAGCAGTCGCTCACGGGGCAGCCACACCATCATGAACCCCTGAACGTGAATGCTGTCTTCGATCAGGAAGACTTCCACCTGACGCGTGGCATCGCTGAAACTGCGCTGGCCATTGACGCCTGTCACGACCACCTTGCGGCCCGACTTGGCCAACGCATCCGGGCTGATGCTGTTGGGGGTGGCCATCACCCTCTCGAACCAGGGGCGAGCCTGCTCGCTGACGACCAGCGTGGCGCCATCCGCCGCCGCGGTTCGCAATCCGCCCGAATGGTCGAAGTGATGGTGCGAGTTGATTGCGTAGCGAATCGGCTTGCCGGGCACGAGTTTTTTCGCCTCGGCCAGCACCGCCATGACACGGCCGTCGTAGAGCGGACTTTCCACCAGAATCAGGTGATCCGCCATTTCGATCAGCACGCTGTTATGCGATCCCCCCGCCAGGAACCACACGCCGTCCGCCGCTTTTTCCACGGCGACCCGTTCGGTGAAGGCCGGTACCAGAGCCGGGACCTCGCCGACTGCGGCCGGCGCATTGGGCTGCACGTCCTTCACCTCAAGGTCCAGAACGGGAAAACCGCCCTGATTCTGCCGGATGCGCGACGGAAACTTCACCCCTGAATGGTCGCGGTAGCCCGAGTACAAGGTGACTGTCTGCGTGTCTCCGAGCACCGGGTTCGGCTGAATCGAATCGACACGCTCGACCAATCCATCCGCGCCTATCCACAGCACGGCGCTGAAGCGGCCGGGTTCGCTGAACGAGATCACCCGCTTGCCGCCGTCGTTGCGCAGGCTCGCGGTGCTCCTCATGGCGGCCTTGAGGATGCCATGGGGCGTAGTCCACAAATCGTGTGCGCGGCCGCTGACGGACAGCGGCGCCGCGATAGGGGCAGGGCCCGTCAGGTTCCAGGCGTGCTCACCACGCAGCAAGCCGGTGGTGCGCTGCTCACCTGACAACGGAATCCCGCTGCCCCCGGTGGGTTCGGCCCGGCTGCGGGTCGCCTCTTCCCGCATGGCGCCCTGCTCGTAGTCGAGCACACGCGAATACGCGGGGATGTTGGTGCGCGGCCAAGCCATGCCCGGCTGATAGGCTTGGCCGAAACTGGCGCCTGTGCCGCTGCCGGCGTAGCGCAGAGATTTCAGGTTGGTGCCCCCCATCGCCCGGTCGGCCTCCCGCAACACGGCCTGCGCCTCATCCCGGTGAGCGCAGGAGGCCAACAGCGCCCAGGCGGCTCCCGCCACAGCCATATTCCTCCAACTTGCGTACCATGCCATGTAGGTTCTCCTAGAGTCGATGGATGATGAGCCTGAGCCTGAGCCTGAGCCTGAGCCTGAGCCTGAGCCTGAGCCTGAGCCTGAGCCTGGGGCATGCACCGCTGGGGCTGGTTGTCGCCATCACCTCCACCGTTTCAGCGGGAAGTCAGCAGCACGGCCACGCAATGCAACTCATTCGCCGGATTGTCTTCTTTTGCGCTTAGTAGGGCGGCGCGAAGCCATTCCGTCCCGCATTGATGCGGGTCGCAGTGGGCTTATCGTCGACAAGCTGCGCGGTCAGCGATACTTGGGCGCCCTGCGCTAGCAGGTCCCGCGTACCGGGCTTCAGGCTGAATATCGGGGCTTCGGGCGGCACCACGATAGTCTGCTCGCCGCCGGGGTAGGTGACACGCAGTCGTCGTCCCTCGGGCGAGGCGGCCACGCCGGCGACGGTGGCGTTGGTCATCGTGCTTTGCGGCAGAAAATCAAAGGGGCGGTGCCCCTCCCCGGTACCGCGCATGGATGGGGGGAAGAGCAGCACGGCGATTGCTCGCTGGGTGCCATCCGGCTGTGGGACAGCGCCGGCGCCGACGAAGCTGTCTGGTTGGATGTCGGAGAAGGCCACCGGGAAGACCTCCGTGACGACCAGATTCGCAGGCAGTATCAGTTCCACCACCTTGCCGCCGCGCTCGCGCAGGACCAGCCTGTCAGGTCCCACGCTTTCGATAGTGCCCCGTAAGCGCACCGCCGCGGCGGCTTGGGACCGGGCGGGCTGCACTAGGATAGCGAACGGCAGCGCAGTGGCGGCGGTCAAAAGGGCACGTCGGCCCCGGCTCAGCAGCAACATGATTTACAGTCCTTTCATCTGCGCGCACGAGAGAATAGTCGCTTTGGTGCGCACCGGGGAACAGCATCGGCTGGTACGGGCGCCGCAGCGTTGGGGAGCCTTTAGCGGCATTGCTCTTGGCTTCCTCAGATCGATAGCTGCCGGTAAACCGATGTCGCCAGTTCCAGCAATGCCTGGCGCGGCAGCTTGCCGGTGATCGCATAGCCGAAGCCGCGGTCCACCCAATAAAAACCGGGCATGCGCTCGTCGCCGCTGAAGCTGAACGCGGTCTCCTGAGACGCTGGCCGGTCATTTTCCATGGCGCCAATGTAGAGGGTGACGCGCTGACCCCCGGCGTCCTGGAACATGAATTGCGCTCGCGGCCCCTGCTCGCCCGGCAGCAACCGCCCGCCCATCAGTTCCCACCCCTGGGCCGACAGCTGCGGCACTTTCAACGGGCGCCCGAGGCGCTTGGACAGCCACTGGATCAAGTGTTCATTCTGGTCGGCCGTGACCTCAACCGGGTGCCGCACCTCCGGCAGGAAGGCCACATGGGCCACGGCAGCCTGCCGCGCAAACTGGCGCGGCACCGAACCGGCGCCGGGGGACATACCGTGCGCGAACCAGCCGGCACCGAAGGCCAGCACCACCGACGCGGCCATGCCGCCCAGCTGCCACCACTGCACCCGGCGGCGCAGGCGCTCTTCGATTCGCAGCGCTGCAACCACCTGTTGGGGGGGCCGGCTCCTCGGTTCAACCCCATGAACACCTGGGCGCGGCGATTTATTCCATGCCAGTATTGATTGGGCGACGCCGCACCTTCGGGAAGACGCATCCGTTTGCGAAACGTTAAGGCCCGTGCGGACGGGGCGTCGTAATTCCCGCTCGACCGGTCGAGCACTTTTCTCTTACGCCCGACGCCTAACGAATCAGCAACAGCTGCAGAGCGAGCACCGGCGCGGCTGCCGGAAGGGCTCCAACAATGTTGTCCACAACCTTTCCGCTCAGCGCGCTATCCGCAGCCTCGCTACTGAACCAGGCACCGCTGGCAATAGGCTTCTCCCATGCGTCGCGTGCACTCGTCCTGCAGCCCGATGGACGAGCGCTGCCGGAAGTAGCCGCTGTACGGCTGGCACTGCGGATCCGCCTCCATGGCGGCGATGGGGTTGCCTTGCGGCGCCGTGCAGCCGATCGAAAGCAGGGCGGCCGCGACGGTGAGGAAGGAGCGGATGTTCATAACCACCTCGTGGGCTGGGCCGCCAGCTTACACCCGGCGGGGGCAGCTCAGCGCTCCTTGAGGAGGACTAGCATCGCGTCGCCCTTCAATCCACTGAACCGTACACGAGATGGCGGAACTGGGTGAGCAGCATAGACCCACTTATGCGGGTCTGTGATGCCTCATCGTCGGCTGACTCGTGTTGCCGGCGCCAGGGTTCATGACTAAAAACTGCAGCCCTGGCTAGCATTGGAGCAATGAGGCTCGATCCCTATGTACAGGTCGACGGGACGCCCTTCACGCTCTCTGGCGAGGACGTGCTGCGCGCACGCGGCAAACCTTGGCGCGCTCTGCGGAACGGCGTGGGCCTAAACGAAATGGACTACGGCGACGTGGTGTATCGCTTTCAGGACTGCGGGCGCCTGGAGGAGATCACGCTGGAGGCTGAGGTGGTGAACATTGGCAATCTCGCCGTGCCCTTCGCGAATCTCGCCGCCTTCATCCGCACTCACGACCCAGGGTCGTTCGAGCGCGCACGATTCCTGATCAGCCCGCAGTTCGGTTTGGCCTTCGATCCTTCGGAGCCGTTTTGGGTGACGGCATTGGCGCGGCATTGTTTAACGGAATGGAGGAGCCTGGGTGAGAGCGGGAGGACGCCGGCTATCGATACATGACTGCTACATAGAGAGCTTGGCCTGACGTGGCGCAGTTACCTGAGCGTTCCAGAGTTCCAACGAGCCGGCTGCCGACTTCAAGGAGCGAACCATGACTGAAATCAAGCGCCATATTTACCTCAAACTCGCACTCCGCATCGTCGGTATTGTTGCTACTTTTGGCTTCTACCCACTTACGGTCTTCTGGCCATCGGGGTGGGCCTGGTCCAGCGGACGGTCGGAATATCTCGAGATGATCATCGCCATTTACGCGATCCTGGGTGTCTTCTTGCTTATTGCGTCTCGCAATCCGAACCAGCATCTGGGCTTGGTCTCGTTCGTCATTTGGTCAAGCGTCGTCCATGGTGCGGTGATGGCGGTCCAGTCAGTACAGAACCCGATGCACGTTCATCACCTATACGGCGACGTCCCCGCATTGTTTGTCATTGCAGCCGTCCTCGCATTTCTTTCGCCACAGGCATTTCGGCTACCTTTCGCCAGTGCGGCCTAACCTCTCTGGCACACGCGGTAGCGATTCAGGTGCTCGGCGTCCTACTCGAGTTCGCCATGGCCCCTCACGGCCAAGGCGAGAGCCTCAGCGCTTACGTCGCGCGCATCCTCGACATCATCGACAAGAGCGGCGTCCCCTACCAGCTCACGCCCATGGGCACCATTCTCGAAGGTGAATGGGAAGATGTGATGGGCGTGGTCACTGCCTGCTTCAAGTCCCTGCAATCGGACTGCCCGCGCGTCGGCATGAACTTGAAAGTCGACTATCGCGCGGGGCCGGAATCGCGCCTGCGCAGCAAGATCGAAAAGGTCGAAGCGCACCTAGGCCGGCGGCTGGCAACCTGATGCGGAGCGCTGCGACGTCGTGGCCATGGTCGTCGCCCAGCCGCGCAACGGTTCGCATCCCCGGCGGCACCTTGTCAAATACCGGCACGGCAGAATCTATTCGCCCCCCTAGCGAATCGTCTCAACGCCTAGCACACCTGCCTCACGTGCTGTCCACTAGAGGCGTGGAGAAGGTTGTGGACAACGTTGTGGAGCTCTTGAGATAGCCGCGCCGGTGCTCGCTCTGCAGCTGTTGCTTATTCGTTAGGCAGCTGATCAACGCGATACAAAAAGTGCTCGACCTGTCGCGCGGGAAGTACGGCGCCTCGCCCACAACCCTTGGCGTTTCCGGCGCGGAGAGCGAACAGCAGCTTTCGACCCAGAGCAGCCATCACTGCGTCTGCTGCGCCAGCATGGCCAGCGCCCGCAGCCCCAAGAGATAGGAGTGGGGACCGAGGCCCTGGATGGTGCCCTTGACCGCCGGCGAGATGATTGAATGCGCACGCCAGGTCTCCCGCGCGGCGATGTTGGACATGTGCACCTCGATCACAGGAAACGGCATGGCCTTGATGGCGTCATGGAGCGGCACGCCGTGCTGTGTGAGCCCCGCCGGGTTGACCAGGGCGCCCTGCGCCTCATCGATGTGGCGGTGCAGGAAGTCGACCAGCGCACCCTCGTGGTTGGACTGCATCGTCTCGAGCTGCACGCCGAGCTCGGCGGCCAGCGCGGCCAGCTGCGCATCGATCTGCGCCAGCGTGGTGTGGCCGTAAATGTGCGGCTCGCGACGGCCGAACAGGTTCAGGTTCGGACCGTGCAGGACAAGGATTTTCACGGAATCGCGGCTCGGCATCACAGCTTGGAAACGCGTTCCAGCTCGGACTTGAACAATGTCACGATGGCCGGGTCGTATGCCGCCGAGAATTTGTCATAGACCGGCCGCACGGCGGCGCGCATCTGGGCCAGTTCAGCAGGCGGCAATGTCGTTGTAGATCATGCCCTTGGCAGTCAGTTCGCTCAACGCCTTGGCGGAGACGTCGCGGCTGACCGTGCGCTGCCAGTTCTGGGCTTCGATGGCGGCGTCCTGCAGCAGCTTCTGTTCAACCGGCGACAGCTTGTCCCAGAAGCGCTTGCTGATCTGGACCGGATTGGTCGCGTAGACGTGGTTGGTGCCGCTGACGTACTTCTGCACCTCGTAGAATTTGCTGGACGCGATGACCGCGAAGGGATTCTCCTGGCCATCGACAGCCTTGTTCTCGAGCGCCCCGTACAGTTCGGCGAACGCCATCGGCACCGGATTCGCCTGGAAGGTCTTGAAGGTTTCCAGGAACACCGGGTTCGGGATCACGCGCAGCTTCAGGCCTTCGAGGTCAGACCCCTTCGTGATCGGCCGCTTGCTGTTGGTGACATTGCGAAAGCCCAGGTCGAAGAAGCCCAGCACGATCACGCCCTTTTCGGGCAGCTTCGCCGCGAGGGCCTTGCCGAGCGGGCCATCGACCATCGCATCGGCCTGCTTGGCATTGGCGAACAGGAACGGGAAATCCAGCATGCCAAATTCCTTGACGATGCCGTTCAGGGACGTGGTGGAGGCCACCAGCATTTCCTGCACGCCGCCCTGCAGCGCCGATTGCTGCTGCAGTTCGTTGCCCAGCTGCGATGAAGGGAATTCCGTCACCTTGATCTTGCCGCCGCTCTTGGCAGCGACGATCTCGGCAAACTTCCTCACGCCCAGGCTGGTCGGGTGATCCGGGTTGTTCAGGTGACCGAACTTGATGGTGCGTTCCTGCACGTCCTGCGCGCCGACACCGGCAGCGGCAACGAGCAAGGCAATGGCGGCGAGGCCGTGGCGGATGAGCGGTTTCATGCGTGTCTCCTGTGGATGTGAATGCGAAAGTGCGGCATGATAGGCACAGCGGCCTGAACCACGTTCCACACCAGAATTTCATTTCACATGACGAATTCCGAGGCCGTCCCTACGGGCACCGTCGATCGCACGCTGCGAATCCTGGAGGCCTTGGCCTCGCAGCCCGAGGGCGTGCCGCTCGCGGCACTGGCCGACGAGCTCAACCTGCCGCGGAGCGCCTGCCACCGGCTGCTGGCGGACCTGGTGCGCTGCGGTTACGTGCGTCAGCTGCGCGAGATGGGCGACTACGCGCTCACAACGCGCCTGCCGGCGCTCGGCCTGAGCTTCCTTGGGGCGGCGGGCATCGTGGACATCGCACAACCCATCATCGACCGCCTGGCGGAAGTGTCCGGCGAGCTGGTGCGGCTGGCGCTGGTTGACGGCGACCGCCTTACCTTCGTCGCCAAGGCGCAAGGTGCGCGCGCCGGCCTGCGCTATGACCCCGACATGGGCATTGACGTGCGCCTGTCCTGCAGCGCTGGCGGCCATGCGTGGCTGATGACGCTGAGCGAGGAGCGTGCGACAGAACTCGTGGCCCGCCAGGGTTTCGGCCCGCCGCGCGAGTACGGACCCAGGGCGCCCACCACCTTCAAGGCGCTGATGAAGGTGCTGGAGGAAGACCGCAAGCGCGGCTTCAGCCTGATGATGGAGATGTACGCACCCGGCATGAGCGCCATGGCCGCGCCGGTGCTGAGGCGCGGCGGCGAGCCCGCCGGCGTGATCACCATCGCGGGACCGTTGCAACGCCTGACGGCTGCGCGTATGCAGGAACTCGGCCGGCCGCTTGTGCAAGCCGCCGGCGAGCTTGCGATAGCGGCCACCAGTTCGCCGTTGCTCCGCCGCCGCGCGACGCGCGTTGCTTGAACCAAAGGCTCGCTTCTGGCCCGAAAGCGGACGTCCACCGGTGCGGGACGCCCAAAGCGACTATCCTTTTGTTCGCCAGATGAAAGGACTGTAGTCATGTTGCTGCTGAGCCGGACCCGACGTGCCCTCCTGGGCCGCCTGGTCGTGCCATGACGACTCGCCGCGCGTTCGTTGTCGGCGCAATGGTCGTTGCGATGTCGCAGGTCCGCGCTCAGGACTCGAACGCCGTCGCTGCAGCGCAGCGGCTGATCGATGCCGTCACGCCGGCGCAACGCACCGAGTTGCTCCACCCCTTCACCGACACGGCGCGCAGCGACTGGCACTACACACCGCGACGGCGCGACGGCCTGGCCTGGAAGGCGATGTCGCCAATCCAGCGCGAGGCGTCGACCGCGCTGCTGCGCACCGCGCTTACCGAGCGCGGCCTGGACAAGGTGCGCGCGCTTATGGCGCTGGAGATCACGTTGCGCGAGCTGGAGACATTCGGCCTGTCGCGTGACCCAGAGAACTATGCGCTGGCGATCCACGGCGAGCCGGGAAACGGCGGCTGGGGCTGGCGCATCGAGGGCCACCACATGTCGCTGCACTTCAGCTACGACGGCGGGCGCTGCGTGTCGACGCTGCCGCAGTTCTTCGGCGCCAACCCGGCCATGGTCCCGCGCGACGTCGGCGGTGGCGCGCCGCGTGCGGGCTTCCGGCTGCTCGGCGACGAGGAAGACTTGGCACGCCAGTGGCTCGCGAGCCTGGGTACGGTCCAGCGCGCCCGCGCGATCTTCGACACCCGCACCTATGGCGACATCGCCAGCGGCAACACGCCGCGCGCGCGACCGCTGGATGCTGCGGGCCTCGCGTTCGCCGAGATGGACGCGGCCCAACAGGCGCAGGTGCTGAAGCTGATCGGCGTCTTCGCCGATCACCTGGAGACCGAGCTGGCACAGGCGCGGCTGGCGCGCGTGCGCGCGGCGCCGCTGGAGTCGATCCGCGTCGGCTGGGCCGGTTCGACCGAGCCGCGCAAGCCGCACTACTTCCGCATCCAGGGGGCGACCTTCCTGATCGAGTACGACAACTCGGGCGGCAACCACGTCCACTCCGTGTGGCGCGACTTCGACGGCGATTTCGGCCGCGACGTGCTGCGCGAACACTACCGGCGCGCTGAAGGCAGCACGCACCGTCACAGCGCGCGCTGAAGCGGCGCATTGCCCTCTGGATCGCCAAACCAATAAAAAAAGCCCCGGTCCGAAGACTGGGGCTTAAGGGATCCCTGAACCCGTGAGGGTGTCGAAAGGACCCGAGGAGACAACTTGAAGAAATCTCGCTGTCACAAGATTGTGGTGTAGCTCCGTATCTTGTAGCGTTCCCGCTCCACTTTGGGTGGAGTCGGGAATACCAGGAACGATTAGCGCTTCTTGGCGGCGTTCACGGCCTGGTTGGCCACGGCGTTGAAGTTGGATTCGGCGACATCGGACGCTTGCTTGACAGCCTTTTGCACCGATTCCAGGGCGTTGTTGCCAGCGGCAACGGCGCTCTTGAACACGGCGACGGCGGTTTCGCTGCCGGCGGGTGCGTTCTTGGCGGCGTTGTCCACGACGGCCAGGAACTTCCTCTGGGCTTCAGCAGCTTGGCCTTCGAAAGCCTTGCCGAACTCGGCGCCGGTGCTGGAAGCGATGTCATACAGATGACGGCTGTAAGCGGCGGTCTTCTCGGCCAGGGGCTGGAACAGGGCAGCTTGCAGGGCCAGCAGCTCTTGCACGTCCTTGACGGCCAGCAGGGATTGCGTGTTGTCGGCGGCTTCGCTCAGGGCAGCCTTGGAGGCGGTCAGGTTCAGCTCGACGAGCTTCTCGACGCCTGCAAAAGCTTTGTTGGTCAGGCCGAAGAGGGTTTCGACAGAGGTTTTTTGCGAGGCCAGGACTTGTTCAGCGGTCAACATATGAAATTTCTCCGTTAGGTTTAGGTGGCTCTGCACTTGCGGGCCGGGGCCCGTTTTGTTGCAGTGCAGCATGAGTTGAAGTATAGAGGTGACTGGACAGGCTCTGCAAGCATCTTTTGCTGCAATGCAGCATTTTAGTATTGCTCGCCTAAAACCCCGGCCATGACACATGGCGGGCCGAACTTCACGCAAACTCTTGCCGCTCAATCGGTTCGGAGTAATCGCCGTGCTACATGGCCGCGCGCGAGCGGCTCGTCGCAGCGCTACGCAACCTGGGTCTGCGCTGAAGCACGCAGCACCAAGGGCATGCTCTCAGCTTCGTCGCCGGCTAGCGCGCGACGTTCTAGACCGACATAGCAATGCCTGAATCGGCGAGGGCTGCTTTCGGCCGAGGCTGTGTGAGAAGTGCCAAGATGAGGCTGGGGGAGCAGCCTGTGCGCGGCGGCGATGCTTCGCCCTACCTTGAGGCATCCAGCGTCTGCTGCGCGTCCTAATGCTTGGTTAGAGGATCTGACGTTGCGTATACGGGCGCACTAAGCATATGAAGGGGCGTCAGCCGCCCACCAGTTTCATCGCGTTCATCGTTTTTGGCATGCCCAGGATGCGCGATCACCCGCTTGAGGTTGTATGCGAGCACGTGCAGGCTCATCTCGGTGCTCACGTTGTCGATCGGCGCGTGAGGAAGTGGGTCGATCCCATCCAGTGTTTGAGTGTGCCAAACACGTGTTCGACGGTGCGTCGTCGCACGGTCATCTGCTTAGGTCGGCGATCCAGCCGTGCCTGAAGTCGCTCCAGCACTTCTTCATGCTCCCAGCGGCGCACGCGCCGCTCTTTGCCGGTGGTGCACTTGGACCTGAGCGCGCACTTGCCGCAGGCATCGCTCCAGTACGCATGGATGTTCATGCCCTTCTCGAGAGTGGTCTGCCGCCATCGCAGTCGCTCGCCCGCGGGGCACTGGTACTCGTCGTCTCGCGGATGTAGATGAAGTCGGCCTTGCTGAAGCGCCCCGCGGCCTTGCTGTTGGACGTCATCGGCTTCGGCACGTACGCCGTGATGCCAGTCTCCTCGCACGCCTTGATCTGAGGTCCGCTGAAGTAGCCTCGATCAGCGATCGCTTCGAGCTTGGGTTTGCCCATGGCAGTGCGCGCCTGGTCGGCCATGCTGGCGAGCTGACCTCGGTCGCTGCCGTTGTTGGTGACCTCGTGCGCAACGACCAGGTGGTGCTTTGTGTCCACCGCGGCCTGCACGTTGTAGCCCACCACGCCCGTTGCCCGGCCGTCACTCGTCATTGAGCGAGCGTCGGGGTCTGTGCTGGATACCTGCGGGTCGTCTCGCGCCTGCAGCTGCGCCTTCAGTTCCCCCAGCTGACGCACTCGCTGGCGCAGCCGATCGATCTTCTCGCCAAGCCGCTTCGTCTTGTGCCTGCATCTCCACGGGCTGCGTTCGATCCGCCGTCTCCAGCGCGTCCAGGTATCGCTGCACGCTCTCCTCGATCTGCTCGATGCGCCTGTCGATCTTGGTCGGGGTGAAGTTGCGGTCGCGGCTGTTGACGGCCTTGAACTTGCTGCCGTCGATGGCCACCACTGCTTGCGTGAACAGCTTCAAGTCTCGGCACAGCACGACGAACTGGCGGCACACCTTGCGAATCGCCGTGCCGCTGTCACGGCGGAAGTCCGCGATCGTCTTGAAGTCAGGCGCGAGGCGACCGGTCAACCACATCAGCTCCACGTTGCGCTGGCACTCACGCTCCAGCCGGCGGCTGGACGCGATCCGATTCAAATAGCCGTAGATGTAGATCTTGAGAAGGACCGCCGGGTGGTACGCGGGCCGCCCCGTTGCCGCAGGCGCTGCCTCGCGCAAAGCCGAGCGCCGCCAGGTCCAGTTCCTCGACGAACGCATCGACCACCCGCACCGTGTTGTCTTCAGCGATGTAGTCGTCCAGGCACTCCGGCAGCAGCGTCACCTGGCTTGCGATCACTGCCTTCCACGTATCGAGCCATCAGCACCTCCGGACGAGTTGCCGGAGTCTACGGGGTTCAGGCGTTTTCACACAGCCTCGGCCATCAGCGGTCGCTGGCCACCGGCAGCTTCCTGGCACCTCACCTGGCCGTGTGCGAGCCGCTAGCGACCAGGATGTGGTCGCCAAACCCCTTCCCCTGGCGCCCGACAGGGCGATTGCGACGCCGTGCGCGGCTTGAGACCGTCCCGGCTCACCACCTCGGGAGCCTCGCGTGCAAGCCGTCGGCCGACCGCCGCAGAAGGCGACGGACGGCGCTTCGATTCACTACGAGCGGCATCGCACGAAGGAGACGACGCTGTACCGCCTTGTGCAGCAACGCCTACGGCCGCGGCCTGCAGGTGGGCGCTGAGACACGCGCCCTCGAAGGTGTGCGTCAGTCGCTTCCGTGCCCCTGGCCTGGGGCACCGCCGCCGGTGCAGCTCCAGTTGGCGGCGAGTTCCACATCCCCCCTGCCCAAATAGCGGGCCGTTGACGGGTAGGGACACAGCGGACGGGTCCGGCTGGCCGACCAAGTGGGCGGCACCTCGGCGTTCACGCCGCCGGCATTGCCGGGCCCACGCGCCGTGGCGATGAGGGCGCCGGGTGCAACGCCGTGCTCGACCCATTGCACCAGCGGCGTGATGAAGTCGGCCTGATCGGCAGTGGGCCCGCCGGAACAGTGACCCATGGCGGGCACCGGATACAGGCGCGCGAACTCGTCGGCGCGGTTGCCGCTGGAGCGGTCGATGCCACGGTACCAGGTGATGGTGTCGTCGATGGAGAAGATCGGGTCGCTGACGCCGTGGTAGACGAGGATCTTGGCACCGCGGTTGCGCACGTGGTTCATGTCCTGCGCATTCGGAGGCGTCATGAAGCTCATCGCCGCTTCGGTGTAGGTGGCATTGGTGGCGTACAACTCGGCCAGCGTCTGGTCGATGTTCAGCCCCAGACTGAAGGCCGGCCCGTTGTTCAATGCGTCCGTGGACGGCGGCACCTTGAAGATCACGCCCACCGCGCCGGAATCCAGCACCAGCGGTGCCGTGAACTCCCAGAACGGAATGCCGCCGCCGCCGATGCCGCTGTCGAACGGAAACGATGCATAGAACGACTGTCCGCCGCTCGTGGTGGCGCCGCTGAAGATCGGTGCGATGGCGATCTTCTGCGCCTGCGACAGGCAGGTGCCGTCGCGCGCACCGGCGCAGGTGGGCACGTCGCGCTCCAGGTCGAATTTGCGCTGGCAGGTGCTCGTCGCCTGGATCAGGCCGTCGCTGGCGCCATCGAGCGCGTCGCAGCGTGCCAGCACCGCGGCGGCCAGCGTCTTGCGCTCGGCGGTGGTGAAGGCGGTTTCCAGCCCGGGCGGCGTGGCCGGGTTGCCCGTGGCCACGGTCGCGTAGCGCTGCGCGCCGAAGATGTTGGCCAGTGCCGCCAACGGCAGGTTGTAGCCCGGCGCGCCGGCGAGGTAGCCGTCGTAGTCGTCGGTGTAGCGCGCGGCGGCCACCAGCGTGTGCCGGCCGCCGTTCGAACAACCGCCGAAGTAGCTGCGGTCCGGGCCCTTGCCATAGGCCGCTGCGATGGCCTGCTTGGCCATCGGCGTGAGTTTGCCGACGGCCTGGTAGCCGTAGTCCAGCCGGGCCTGCGGGTCCAGCCCGAATGCCGGGCCGCCCTGCGCATTGCTATGGCCGGCGTCTGAGCTCAGCACGGCAAAGCCCTGCAGCAGCGTGCTCGTCGTCGGACCGCCGCCGAAGCTGCTGTTGGCGGTGACCACGCTGCCGTCGATGCCCCCATTGCCCTGGTGGAAGAACCGTCCGTTCCAGGCCTTGGGCAGGCGCATCTCGAAGCCGATCGCGTAGGTCTTGCCGTCCACCGGGCTGACGCGTTCGAACATGCGGCCGGTGACGCGGCAATGTTCCGGCACGGGCTGACCGGCCACGACCAGCGTACCCGCAGCCACCGTGGTGGCGCCGGTGATGACCGTGTTTGCCAAGCCGGACAGGCTGCCAGCCAGGTCTTCGCAGTTGCCGACCAAGGTGCCAGGCGTGGCGGGCGCGAGCTGCGGCAGCCGGGGGTTTCCTTGAGCACCTACCGCCGCGGCCAAGGCAACGGCAAGTAAGGCGATGGTGAATTTCGTCTTGAATCGGTTCATTGCTCTTCCTTAATTGATTCAGGGCAGGGCGCCCACCTACTTGGAGAAGGTGACTTCATTGCGATCCGGCAGGCCAGTTCGTCCACGGAGCGCCTGCTGACTATGAGCTCAAAGCCAGGTGTCTGAGTTAGTCCTTTTGCTACAAGCCGTTCTCAACCAAGTGCGGGGCGGCATCTCGGCGGCCGAACGGGATCCCGCGATCGATCTCGCTGTCGAGCGGGTCGCAAACAATAGATCCGGCCTGCATGCTGACGACGAGGAGTTGCCGGCGGCCGAGAGTCGGGGCCGCCGCGCGTACGGGAGAGTGCGTGCGAAGGAATGCGGCCTGAAACTTAATCACGGCCCACCGGTTCGAGCACCGACGGCGCGACAATCGCGCCGACATGAGCACCAGGCGCAGGCCGATGCTGATGCCGCGCAAACAGGTGCGTACTTCTTGCGGAATGCCGTGCGCAGTCGATCTGCGAAGAAGAACAGCCCTGAGGAAGTTGAGTTCTAGCTGCATGTCCGTGGCTGATCTCGGGTCGAGCTTGGCCGGTGTCAGAAGCGATGTCTGCTTTCGGCGGCGGATTCAACCGGTCAATGCAACACGCTACTCTGCGAAAGCAGAAGGAGTGTGGATGCGAAGAAGACCAAGAACCATGTACACGGAGACGCAGAAAGCGCTGATGTGGGAGCGTTGGAAGAAGGGAGAGACGCTTCACCAGATCGCTCGCCTGTTCGATCGTCCTCAGACCTCCATCCGGCAGATCTTGGCCGAGTCTGGTGGCATTCGCCCTCCTGAGCGCCGCCGTTCCAAGTTGGCTCTGACCCTCGCTGAGCGAGAGGAAATTTCGCGCGCCTTGGTGGCCGGCGAATCGATACGCGCTGTAGCCGCCCGGCTCGCACGCGCTCCCTCGACCATCAGCCGGGAGATCACCCGAAACGGTGGCGCCTCTTGCTATCGAGCAGCTCAGGCCGACCAAGTTGCGTCGACCGGTTGAATCCGCCGCCGAAAGCAGCCGTCAGCAGAGGAATCCCAGGCTGAGCTGGACGCGACAGAAGTAGCTTCCGGCCAGAAGCGGACATCCCTTCAGAAGGTGTTGAGCGGTTGAGAGGTGCTCTTCCTTATCAAGGAGGTGGGCGCTCAGTCCGGCGCATCGCGCAGCATGAAAAGGCGATACGGATGCCGGCGTCGCGGATCACTTTGCCCCACTTCACGTTCTCTTCGCGGATGAACGCAGTGAACTCCTTGAGTCCCGCTCTATGTCCGCCTCGAGGGCAGCGCCGAAAGTCGGCGGAATTCTGCGGCAACCTGCAAGCAAAAGTTACACCCTCGTGCGAAAGGACGGATTTGTATGATGATCATGCAACCCGCCCACCGGACGGTGTGCGGGTGTGCGCGGCATTGTTTCGCCCGTGGCCGGTCCCCGTAACCGGGCCTCTTCCAACAGAAGGAGACATCCATGAGTTTTCGCACTGGCATCGTCGCCGCGGTCGCGGCGTTGGTCTCATCCACCGCCCTGGCCGCCGGACCCGCGGTCGTGAAGGGCCCCGGCGAGAACCCGGCCTGCTTCAAGCCCTGGGACGCCAACACCAAGTACTTCCAGTGGCCGGCCAAGAAAGGCCCCTACCGCATCGCGCTGGCCAATGGCTTCGTCGGCAATACCTGGCGCATCCAGATGATCAAGATGGCCAAGGCCTATGCGGCGACGCCGGAGATGAAATCGCAGATCAAGGAATTCAAGATCGTCTCCACCGGCACCGACGTGGCGGCGCAGATCGCGGCCATCGACAACTTCATCAACTCGGGCTACGACGCGATCGTCACCATCGCGGTGAACCCGACGGCCTTCGCGCCGGTGATCAAGCGCGCCAATGCCGCCGGCGTGGTGGTGGTGCCCTTCGACAACGTGCTCGACAGCGACCGAGGTGATGATGGTCAATGAAGACCAGCTCGCTATGGGCCAGCAGTCCGGCGAATGGGTGGTGAAGAACATCCCGGGCAAGAGCGGCAAGCTGCTGGAGGTGCGCGGCGTGCCGGGCAACTCGGTGGACCGCGACCGGCACCTGGGCTTTCGCAAGGTGGTCGAGGCGCCCGGCAACAAGTTCGAGGTGGTCGAGGTGGTCGGCAACTGGGACGACGGCACCGCGCAGAAGGCGGTCGCCGATGCGGTGGCGGTGCACAAGAACTTCGACGGCATGTTCGTGCAGGGCGGCTCCACCGGCGCGGTGCGGGCGCTGATCGACGCCAAGCACAAGATGATCCCGGTGGCGGGCGAGGCCGAGAACGGCTTTCGCAAGCTGTGCGCCGAGCACGCCAAGGAAGGCCTGCTCTGCGCCTCGCTCGGCCAGTCGCCCGGCCTGGTCGCCATCTCGATGAAGGCCGCGGTCGCGGCGCTGCAGGGCAAGGTGATGCCGCAGATGATCTCGGTGCCGATCCCCATGGCCGACGCACCCGAACTTCAAGGCGGGCGAGAACTACTTTCCGGACCTGACGGACAACTTCTTCACCACCAACGATTTCCCGCCCTGCGGCGTGAACCTCAAGGCCGACCGACATCATGTCGAAGGACGAGAAGAACAACTGAAGACGAAGAAGACGGCCCGGCCCTTGGACACCGATCCTCCAACTGGTCGACGTCTCCAAGCGCTACGGCGGCGTGCGCGCGCTCGAGCACGCGCGCTTCGCCTGCGCGCCCGGCCGCATCCATGCCGCTCTCGGGCGAGAACGGCGCGGGCAAGTCCACGCTGATCAAGATCATGGCCGGCGTGGTGCAGCCCGACGAGGGCCGCATCGCTGCTGGAGGGCCGGGAGCGCCGCTTCGCGCATCCGCAGGAGGCGGTGTCGGCCGGCATCGCCTGCATCTTCCAGGAGTTGTCGCTGATGCCGGACCTGAGCGTCGCCGACAATATCTGCATCACCAACCCGCCGCGCCGCTTCGGCCTCATCGACCGCACGCGCGCAGCGCCGCATCGCCGAAGCGGCGCTGGCGCGCGCGGGCGCCGAGGACATCCACCCGCTGGCGCCGGTGGCGAGCCTGTCGCTGTCGCGCCGCCAGATGGTCGAGATCGCCAAGGCGCTGGCGCGCGATCCGAAGATGCTGATCCTCGACGAGGCGACCTCGGCGCTCACCGCGGCCGATGTCGAGCGCGTCTTCGAGCTGCTGAAGCGGCTGCGCGAGGAGGGCCTCGCGATCATCTATATCTCGCACCGGATGAACGAGATCGCCGAACTGGCGGACGACTGCTCGGTGTTCCGCAACGGCCGGCATGTCGCGACCTTCGCGGCCGGCACAGAGCGACGACGGAGATCGGTCGAGATGATGATCGGGCGCGAGATCGGCCACGCCTTTCCGCCCAAGCCGGCGCGCGCGCCGCGACGGCGCCGGCCGGCCGGCGCTGGAGACGCGCGGGCTGTCGTGGGGCGGGCGGCTGCACGACATCGACTCGCGGTGCGGCCCGGGCGAGATCGTCGGCCTCGGCGGCCTCGACGGTCAGGGGCAGCGCGAACTCTTGCTGGCGCTGTTCGGCGTGCTGAGCGGGCGTGCAGCGGCGAGTCGCTGGATCGCCGGCCAGCCGGTCCAGCTGCGCAGCCCGCGAGCAGGCCAAGAGCGCCGGCATCGGCATCGCACTGGTGCCCGAAGACCGCAAGACCGACGGCCTGATGCTGCCGATGTCGGTGCGCGACAACCTGACCTTCGCGGCGCTCGACCGGCTGTCAGCGCGCCGGCGTGCGTCGACTCGCGCGCGAAGAAGCGCACGCCGTGGACGAGATGGTGCGCCGCTCCGCGATCAAGGCGCCGGAGCTCGGCGATCCGGTCGCCACGCTGTCGGGCGGCAACCAGCAGAAGGTGGTGATCGCCAAGTGGCTGATGAACAAGCCGCGCATCATGCTGCTCAACGACCCGACGCGCGGCATCGACGTCGGCACCAAGCAGGAGATGTACGAGCTGCTGCGCGAGCTCGCCGACGAGGGCGCGGCGATCATGCTCTATTCCACCGACTATGACGAGCTGATCGGCTGCTGCGACCGCGTCGCGGTCCTCTTCGACGGCCGGATCGTGCGCTGGCTGGCCGGTGC
>CAVRNE010000011.1:0-21634 GCA_963722025.1 uncultured beta proteobacterium | reverse complement strand
GCTTAGAGGGCATCATTTGCGCGGCGCGTAGGTCGCCTCAGCGCCTAGCACACCTGATTCACGCTGCTGTCCACGGTAGGCGGGGAGAAGGTTGTGGACAACGCTGTGGAGCCCTGCCGACGGGCGCGCCAATGCTCGCTGCGCAGCTGTTGCTTATTCGTTAGGCAGCTGTTCGACGTCAGAAAAAGAAACGCTCGACCCGTCGCGCGGGAACTACAACCCACGTGTCTAGGCCCGGGCGACCCGTCCTACGCGAAGTCGGTTTTTATTCCGACATCCATTTCTGTGCCTCGAGCCTAACGTCGTGATTGAGTGGCTCGACCCAGGTGGCCGCCGTTCGCGGCGCCACCTTTTTTTTCACAAGCTTTTCAATGAAAAATCCGATGTCCATACGCTCGCTCGCCTTCGTTCTTGCGCTGGTCTCGTTCGGGGTGGCCGTGGCACAAACCTCGGGCACTACGGGAGCCGGGTCATCGATGACCGGCGGACAAGCGGCGCCGGCGGCGCAACCAGGCAGCAAAGACGACAAGTTCGCCCGGGGCGACCGCAAGTTCATCCAGGAAGCCGCCCAGAGCGGCATGTTCGAGGTGCAGGCGGCCCAGTTGGCCTCGGTCAAAGCAAGGGATCCCAGCGTGAAGAGTTTCGCCGGCATGCTGGTGGACCAGCGCGCAGCCGCGAACAACGAACTGGTGCAGCTGGCCAACAGCAAGAAGGTGGAACTGCCGGCCGCTCCAACGCACGCCATGCTCCTCGAGGTCGAGAGTCTCGCGAAACGGACCGGCAAGGAGTTCGACCAGGAGTTCGTGCGCAACGTCGGCATCAAGGCGCAAGAGAAGGACATCAAGAAATTCGAGAAGGCCCGCATGTACGTGAAGGACGCAGAACTGAGGGCCTGGATCGACAAGACCATGCCTACGCTGCTCCTGCACCTGGCGCAGGCGCAAAAACTCCCGCAAGCAGGCACGAACGGCGCCGCCGCCATGGGCAACCGTGACACCGAGAAGCCGGGGGGTTGACGCAGCGCTCCGCTCGCGACTGCGGCGCGACTTCCTCCTTCGTCCACTCATGGGAAAATCAGCCCAATGTCCTCGTCTCGCCGCCCGCTCCCTGTCCTGCTCCACACCGCGTTCTACAAGTTCACGCGGCTGCCGCAGCCTGAGGAAGTGGCCGCCCGCTTGCGCCAACTGGTCTCGCAGCGGGTCGACGGGCTCACCGGCAGCATCCTGGTGGCCACCGAGGGCATCAACGGCATGCTGGCCGGCACACTGGAAGCTGTGGACCGCATCGAAGCGGCCCTTCTGCAGGACCCGGCCTTTGCAGACGCCTTCAAGGGCATGGCGTTCAAGCGCAGTGCATGCACCACGCCCCCCTTCGGCAAGATGAAGGTGCATGTCAAGAAAGAGATCGTGCCGCTCGGCATCGAGGGGGTGGATGGGCGCCGGACCGGCATCAACGTCTGCCCGCAGGATTGGCGCGAACTGATCAAGGATCCCGATGTGGTGCTGCTGGACAACCGCAACAGCTTCGAATACCGCCTCGGCCATTTCGAAGGCGCCGTCGATCCCGCGGTGACCAACTTCCGCGACTTTCCGGCCTACGTGCGGGCCCACGCCGCGCAGTGGAAGGCCCAAGGCAAGCGCGTCGCGATGTACTGCACCGGCGGCATAAGGTGCGAAAAAACCAGCGCCTGGATGCTGGACATGGACCTGCTCGTCTACCAGCTTGAAGGCGGCATCCTCAACTACTTTCAGCAGATGCCCGATGCGGACCGGGACTGGCGCGGCGAATGCTTCGTGTTCGACAACCGCGTGGCCCTGGACACCCGCTTGCAGGAAACCGCCAGTACGCTGGAGGACGTGTACGCGGAGGAAGCGGACGGTGCCTGGCGGCTGGCGCGGGGGCGGCGGCTGGCGCAGGCCTGCCAGGAACAGCCCGAAAAGTCGGTGGCCTAGCCCATGCTTCCCGTTCGCGACGGTGTCGGTCCCAGCCAAGTGGCGCTGCCGGCAGGTCGATGGACCTGCATGCTCGACTTCCTGGTGGAACGGTTCCCGGCGATCCCCGCGGACGAGTGGAGCGCGCGCATGGCGGGCGGCAATGTCGTCGACCGCACGGGCCGTTGCGTCGCGCCGGAGCAGCCTTACGTTCCGTATGGCAAGCTGTATTACTACCGCACTGTTCCGAATGAGATTCCCAATGCGGCGCAGGCCTGCGTGCTGTTCGAAGACGAACTGCTGGTGGTGGCCGACAAGCCGCACTTCCTGCCCGTGACGCCGTCGGGCAACTACTTGCAGGAGACCCTGCTGGTCCGGTTGCGCCGCAAGCTTGGTCTCGATGCGCTGACGCCCTTGCATCGAATCGACCGTGAGACAGCCGGCGTCGTGCTGTTCGCCAAGCAGCCTGCGACCTGCGCGGGTTATCACGCGCTCTTTGTCGACCGCGAAGTCGCCAAGACCTACCAGGCCATCGCGCCCGGCAACGCACTGCTGCACTTCCCCCTGACTCGCACCAGCACGCTGGTGACCAGCGATCAATTCATGCAGATGCGCGAGGCGCCTGACGATGCTTCGAAAAAACCAAACGCGCGGACCGAGATCGAATTGCTGGAAACGCGCGGCGCCCATGGACGCTACCGTCTTCGCCCCCTCACCGGAAAGCGGCATCAGTTGCGGGTCCACATGGCGGCCCTGGGGCTGCCCATCCTGGGCGACCGCATCTATCCGAGCTTGCTGCCGCAAGGCGGTGACAACGTCGACAACCCACTGCGGCTGCTCGCGGAAAGCATCGCGTTTCGCGACCCCGTAACCGGTGAGAACCGTAGCTTTTCCAGCCGGCAGCAGCTGCACTTTCCTGCTTCGTCACTCGATTGATCGAGCATCGACCAGCGCGCGCATGCGATGCCAGTGCTCCCCCTCCCAGTACACGCGCCCGCAGACCTCGCACGTGCTGAATCGGTGGTACAGCTCGCGTACGCGCGGCGGCAGCCGGTGCTCCACCTGTGCCTTGGCGACGGGTTGCAACGCCGCATTGCAGACCAGGACAGAGCGTGAAGAGCCGGGCGCTGCGCGCAAGGTCCAGCCGCTCGAAGACCTCGCCCAACTGCTGCTGCGGCCGCAGCGCGCGCACGTAGCAGCCATGCGTGATGCTTCGCCGCTTGAGCAGGTCACGGTCGCGCGTCGAGCACTATGCGACCCTGCGCCGCGGCGATGCGCTCGATCTCGTCATCGGCAAAGCCATTGTCGTACAGCGTGTCGAAACCCATCATCCGTAGCAGGCGGGCGAGGGAGCCGAGGTGGGCGTCGGCCACGAAGCGCGTGTCGCGCAGCGGCTGTCCGCGCACGCGCAGCAGCGGCGTGATGTCGAACGCCTCGAACTTGGGGTAGACGGCCACGCGGTCGCCTTCGCGCAGGAGCGTGCCGAAGCCGACCGACTCGCCATTGAGCAGGATCAGTTCGACCTCGGTGTGCGGAACGCCGAGCGCCTCGATCATGTGCTTGGTGGTTGCGGCACGGGCGCAGGGCACGGTGAACTCGCACCGCCGCCGCTCGGGGGCGAGGAAATCGTTCAGCTCCTCGTAGAAGCGGAAAGTCGCCGTCACCATCACATCGCGTGCAAGGAGCTGCTATTTCACCGGGCAATCGGCTGCTGCGTCAAGATGGCTGCCCCATCGATCCGTCGCTGCGCCGCCTCTGATCGGTCTGGTTGACAAACCGAGGCGCTGTACGGCTTCTGACTTACTGGCGCTCTCAACCGATCTGGTTTACATTAAGTTACAGAAGTAATTTCCAAGGTCGGTCTATGACTCAGGCACCGGAGTTGATGCTCCCAGGGTTCCTCGCCCTGGTCGGCCTATGTGCGGGGATTCTCGGGAATCGGTGGTGGACGCACCGAGCGGCCAAGGCGCGCCGGCGCATTCCAAAGCACTGGCCGCTCGAACCACGAGCAATGGCCAACTCCGAAGAACGCCAAGTCTGGCGCTGGGTACTCCGAGTTTTTTTCGACCATCACGTCATGATCAAGGTTCCGGTCACGCGTTTTACCTTGCCTCGTGCCAAGGAGAACAGCGAGCATTGGTATCAGTTGCTCAGCGGCGTGTATTGCACCTTCACGGTGTGCGGGGCTGATGGCCGGGTGGTCGGCTGCGTCGATGTGCCGGGCATTAAAGGCCTTTCTCGCGGCAATATGCAACTCAAGCTGACGTTGCTGTCGCAGTGCGGCATCGCCTACTGCGTCGTCAAGCCAAACAGCCTGCCAACCCTGGAAGAAATCCGGGAAGAGTTTCTAGGCAGCCACGCAGCAGTGCCAAACAGGACGTATAGGGAGGACGTCGCCATCACCGCAGCTCGCCAGAAGCTGCGCGCCGCCGTTGACCGCCAGCGCCTCAATCGCCACGGCGCCGATTCGCTCGCGCCCGCCAGCGGACCTTCCTCACAGTTTGGCCTCGACAGCGGCTTTTCCTCGGGTGCCTGGCAGCAGCCCGACTCGTTCATAGCGCCGCTGGACAGCCGGCCCGGCAAGCTGCATTAAGCGTACTTGGGGTTGGGCGACTAACAGCTGCGCCTCGTCTTCCTGTCAGCGCTGGTCTTGGCTGGCCTGGTTCGCCTGCTCGCGCTCGCGCCATTGCACGGGCGGCATGCCGAATTCGGCGGCGAACCAGCGGGTGAAGGAACTCGCCTGCGCGTACCCAAGCTGCTCGGCTACCCGGGCCATGGGATACCGGGGGTTGCCGATGTAGCGCGGCGCCAGCTCGCGCCGCACCTCGGCCACCAACTCGCCGAACACGAGCCCGCTCTCGCCCAATCGCCGCTGCAGCGTGCGCACGTTCATCCCCAGACTTTCGGCGATCTGGACGATGGTCGCGCGCCCGAGCGGCAGTAGCAGGTAGATGCAGCGCCGCACGTCGCCCGCGACCGAACCGCCTTGCGCCTGCGGCAGCTCCGCCAGGAAACGCGCCGCGTAGTCGGCCATCGCCGGGTCGGCGAGTGGGTTGGCAATGTCCAGGTCCGTGGTAGGGCAGACGATGCCGTTGAATTCGGAGTCGAACACCAGCTTGCAGCGGAAGAAGCGGCGATGCACTCGCGCATCTGCCGGCGCCTCATGCGTGAAATGCACGCTGTTCGGCAGCCACGCCTCACCCAGCAGGCCGCGGCACAGGCGGAACAGCACGGCCACGGCCAGTTCGTTGGCTTGCCGCGCCGCGGGCGATTGGGTGACGATCTCCTCGCGCAGGACGCTCACGCGACCGCCCTCTTCAAGGTCGAGCGCCAGCGATTCGTTGAGCACGTTACGGTACTGCATCAAAGTGTGCAGCACGTCGCGCAGCGTGCGCTGGTGAGAGATGAGCAAACTCAGCACGCCGAAGTCGGCGAGCTGGCGGGCCTCGGCCATGCGCAGCGCGAACGACTCGCAGCCGCTTGCCGCCGCGCTCGCATCCAGCAGTTTCACCACCGCATCGGCCGGAACTGGGTGATCCGCCACGGTCAGCCAAGCTTGGCTGATTCCCACCGCGCGCAACTGCGGCAGCGGGTCGAGCCCCAGCGATTGCGCCACTTCCAGGTAATGGCTGAGCGCGGCGGCCCGCACCTTGAAAACCGGCTGGGAACGGGCGGAACGGCGCATAGGCAAATTGTCGTGGATTGCAAAGACATTGTCACGGATTGCGAAGCAACGGCGGTGCACCCCGTCTACAGTTCGTTCCAAGGCGCCGCACGTGCGCCATCCCTCAAAAGGAGACAATGCCAAATGGCAAACGCCATCAGATTCCATGAGCCCGGCGGCCCCCCGGCGCTCTGCGACTACATCGCGGGCCGACTTGACCTCGAATCGCGCCGCATCACCGGCTCGCCCATCCTAGTCCCCTAAGGAACGTACCATGCGAATTGAACCTCTCACCTATCACATTGGCGCCGAGCTCATCGGCGTAAGCCTCGCCGACGCCGTGCACGACGACGGCCTTTTCGGCGAGATCAAGGCGGCGCTGCTGAAGCATCGCGTGCTGTTCTTGCGCGACCAGGACATCACGCGCCCCGAGCACGTGGCCTTTGCCCGGCGCTTCGGCGAACTGGAAGACCACCCGGTCGCGCCCAGCCACCCCGACGCACCGGGGCTGGTGCAGATCTACAAGGACCCGCAAAGCCCGCTCGACCGCTACGAGAATAGCTGGCACACCGACGCCACGTGGCGCGAGGCCCCGCCCATGGGCTGCGTGCTGCGCTGCGTCGAGACCCCGGATGTCGGCGGCGACACCATGTGGGCCAATATGGTCGTGGCCTACGACAGGCTGCCCGAGCACGTGAAGCAGCAGATCGAAGGCCTGCGCGCGCGCCACAGCATCGAAGCCTCGTTCGGCGCCTCGATGCCGGTCGAAAAGCGCCTGGCACTCCATGCGCAGTTCCCGGATGCCGAGCACCCGGTGGTGCGCACCCATCCCGAGACCGGCGAGAAGGTGCTGTTCGTCAACGCCTTCACCACCCACTTCACCAACTTCCACTCGCCGAGCAGTGTGCGTTACGGCCAGGACTACAACCCAGGTGCCTGGCAGCTTCTCTCCTATCTGGTGAGCCAGGCGTCCATTCCGGAGTACCAGGTGCGCTGGCGCTGGAAGAAGAACAGCATGGCGATCTGGGACAACCGTTCCACGCAGCACTACGCGGTGATGGACTACCCGCCCTGCCACCGCAAGATGGAACGCGCCGGCATCATCGGCGAGCCCACGTACTGACCCCCGACCCTCACCTCACACTATTCATCAAGGACTCCTCATGAACTTCCTCGACGGCTCCCTTTTTGTTGAAAACCAGGACAAGCTGGTCATCACCGCCGCGCCCTACGGCCCCGAGTGGTTTCCCTCCGACTACCCCGAGGACATCGCGGTCACCATGGAAGCCCAAGTCCAGAAGGCGGTCGATTGCTACAACGCCGGCGCCACCGTGCTGCACCTGCATGTGCGCGAGCTGGATGGCAAGGGTTCCAAGAAGCTGTCCAAGTTCAACGAACTGATCGCCGGCGTGCGCAAGGCGGTGCCGGACATGATCATCCAGGTCGGCGGCTCGATCTCTTTCGCGCCCCCGGAAGACGGCGCGGCCGCGAAGTGGCTGCACGACGACACGCGCCACATGCTGGCCGAGCTCGACCCGAAGCCCGACCAGGTCACGGTGACGGTCAACACGACGCAGATGAACGTCGTCGAGCAGATGGACGTCCGCGACTACGCCGGCACCTCCATGGGCGGCGGAGACCTATGAGGCGTACCGCGAGATGATCGTGCCCTCCGGCCCCGGCTTCATCGAGGAGCACGTGCGCCGCCTGAGCGCCGCGCGGCATCCAGAGCGCCTTCCAGTTCTACAACATCAACAGCTACGAGTCGGTGGAGCGCCTGATCCGCCGCGGCGTCTACAAGGGGCCGCTGGTGTGCAACTGGGTGGCGATCGGCGGCGGCATGGACCAGCCGACCATCTACAGCCTGGCCAACTTCCTGCGCGCCATTCCCGACGGCACCATGCTGACGGTGGAAAGCAGCATGCTCAACGCCTTGCCGATCAACATGATCGGCATGGCCATGGGCCTGCATGTGCGCTGCGGCATCGAGGACAACATCTGGAACCAGACGCGCACCGGCAAGATGACGTCCGTGCAGCAGATCGAGCAGCTGGTGCGCATCTCGCGCGAGTTCGGCCGCGAAATCGCCAACGGCAAGGAAGCCCGCGAGATCCTGAAGATCGGCGTGTTCTACGAGACCGTCGAGGAAACGCTGCTCGCCAACGGCTTCGCCCCCAACGCGAAGGGTCGCCACCAGGGCCACCTGCGCAAGGTGGCGTAAGCATGGCGACGATGACGCTCGATGACGTCACCGTCGTCATCGTGCCCGGTCTGCGCGACCACGTGGCCGAGCACTGGCAGACGCTGCTGGCGAACCACCTCCCGCGCAGCCGCACCGTGGAGCCGCTCACTCATGACAAGCTGAGCTGCGCGGCACGGGTGGCTGCGCTGGAAGAAACGCTGGCTGCGGTCGACGGCCCGGTGCTGCTGGCGTGCCACAGCGCCGGCGTGATGATCACCGTCCACTGGGCACAGCAGCACAACCGTCCCATCCTGGGCGCGTTGCTGGCAACGCCGGCCGATCTCGAGGAACCGATGCCGCCCGGCTACCCGCTGCGTGAGCAGCTGCAAGAGCATGGCTGGCTGCCGGTTCCGCGCCGGCCGTTGCCGTTCCCGAGTTTGCTCGCGGCGAGCCGCAACGACCCGCTGGCCCGATTCGAGCGCGTGCAGGAGTTTGCGCGCGACTGGGGCAGCCAGATGCTGGACATCGGCGAGGTCGGCCACCTCAACCCTGCCGCCGGCTACGGCGAGTGGCCCCGCGCCCTCGACCTGCTGCGCAGCCTGATCCCACAATCCGCGCGCCACCGATGATGCGGCGCCCCCAAGGAGAAGAAACATGATGAGCAAGAGACACCTTCTGACCGGCCTGGCCCGGCTCGGCCTGACCGCCGCTTTCGCGCTGGCGGCGCCGGCCTTTGCGTTCAATGGCAAGCCGGTGCGCATCATCGTGTCCGGTCCGGCAGGCGGCACCGCGGACATCGTGGCGCGCGCGCTGGCCGACCAGTTGTCGGCCCAGCTCGGCCAGCCGGTGGTCGTGGACAACAAGCCCGGCGCCGGCGGCGTGATCGCGGTGCAGACCATGCTGGCCGCGCCGCCCGACGGCCAGACCATCATGCTGTCGGCCAGCAACGTGATTACCGAAGTCCCGCACGTGCTCAAGGGCAACTTCGACCCGCTGAAGGACTTGACGCCCGCTGCCGTGGTGGCGCGTGCCTCGATGGTCCTCATAGCGGCGCCGAATGTGCCGGCGAAGGACATGAAGGAGCTGGTGGCGTGGGTGAAGGCCAGGCCCGGCACCCAGAGCTTCGCCTCGTACAGCGCGGGCACCAGCTCGCAGTACGCCGGGATGATCCTCAACCAGAAGGCCGGGCTCGACCTGCAGCACGTGCCCTTCCAGGGCTCGCCCCCGGCGCTGGTGCAGGTGGTCGCGGGCCAGATCCCGCTGATGTTCGACGGCATGGCGACGTCCCTGCCGCAGATCGCCGCCGGCAAGGTGAAGGCGATCGGCGTTGCCGGCAAGACCCGCTCCACGCACCTGCCGCAGGTGCCCACGCTGGCAGAGCAGGGCTATCCTGACCTCGACTTCGGCAACTGGCTCGGCGTGACGGTCGCGGGCAAAGTGCCGGCGGAGATGGTTGAAAAGATCAACGCCGAAGTCAACAAGGCCGCGGCGTCGCCGAAGTTGAAGGAGCGCCTCGCCGGCGCCGGCTTCGAGCCGGGCGGCCAGATCTCGGCCACCGAATTGGCCGCCTCCACGCGCGCCGAATACGATCGCAATGCCGCGATCGTGAAGCAGTTCAACATCAAGCTGAACCAGTAAGTTGTCTCACTGAGAAATCGGCTGCGCGGATTTCTCAGTGTGCTTTGATCAGTGCTGGTCGCGCTGCTGCGCACGCGTTCGAGCACCTGATCCGGCAAGCGCGCGCCGGGGCGCAGGCGGCCGGCGCTAGCGCCCGCCCTTGCTGCCGTCCGAGCGATCGCGCCCTATCCAGACCAGCGCTGCCACTGGTCTATTCCTGCTGCACCTTCGCCTTGACGGCGAGGCGCTTCCATTGCTCGATCTCGGCGGCCTGGAACTTGCGCATTTCCTCCGCGCCGCCGTTCATGGTCTCGGCGCCGATCTTCTCGTAGAAGGCCTTGGTCTCCGGCATGCGTTCGATCTGTGCCAGGAGGCTCGCCAGCTTGTCCGTCTCCGCTTTCGGCGTCTTGGCGGACACCATGGCGCCGACCCAGACGTAGG
The DNA here is from genome assembly GCA_963722025.1 of uncultured beta proteobacterium. GTDB lineage: Bacteria > Pseudomonadota > Gammaproteobacteria > Burkholderiales > Burkholderiaceae_C > Ramlibacter. The sequence continues at coordinate 11,799 of CAVRNE010000011.1, read as the reverse complement.
CGCCATAGCCGGGCAGGCCGGCCTCGCCCATGTGCGGAACGTCCGGCAGTGAGGTCGCGCGGCGGTCAGAAGCGACGGCCAGCGCACGGATCTTGCCGCTCTTGACCAGCTCGGTTGAAGCCGTGATGTCGGCGAACGCCAGATCCACGGTGCCCGAAGCCACCCCCGTCAGCGCTTCCGAAGCGCCCTTGAACGGCACATTCGATGATCGACACGCCGGCCCGCTCGTTGAAGGCTTCGTTCATGAGCTGGTAGCCCGCGGAGCCGCCACCGTGATTGAGCTTGCCGGGTTGGGCCTTCGCGGCGGCGACCAGTTCGGACAGTGTCTTGTAGGGGGACTGCGGCGGAACCACGACCACTGCCGGAGCGCGCATCATCATGCTCAGGGGCGAGAAGTCGACCTGCGGGTTGTACGGCAGGTTCTTGAACAGCGCCACGTTCACGGCGAGGGTGGAGTTGCTGCCCACGAACACGGTGTAGCCGTCCGCCGGCGCGCCCAGCACCGCCTGCACTGCGATGAAGCCGTTCGCGCCCGGCTTGTTTTCCACCACCACGGGCTGGCCGGTCATCTCCGTCAGCTTGCGACCGAAATAGCGAGCCGACGTGTCGGTGCCGCTGCCCGGAGGGAAGGGCACGATGAACTTGATCGACTTGCTCGGGAAGTTCTGCGCCAGCGCGAAACCCGTGGGCATGAGGGCGGCTGCCGCGAGCGATGCGCAGGCGACGAGGAAGCGGTTGCGATTCATGGGTATCTCCTTCGGTGGTGTGGATTCAGGCGGCGCGGACGAACTCGGCCAGCGTGGAGCCGCTGCCGAGCACCTGCTCGCCGACGATGCGGTGCCAGTGGCTATCGGCGCCGTGCGCCAGTCGCCATTCGTGCAGCCGCCGCGTCAGCAGCTGCAGGTCGTATTCCTCGGTGACGCCGATGGCGCCGTGCAGCGCGTGTGCGGTGTTGGCGACCCTGGGGGCGGCTTCGCTGGTGCGCCCCTTGGCGATCGCGGCGGCCAGCAGGCGCGGTACGCGATGCGGAGTCTGGAATGCGGCCTCGGCGGCGATGGAAGCGGCTGCGACCTGTTCAGCCATCTCGCTCAGCTGGTGTTGCACCGTCTGGAACTTCCCCAGGGTCTTGCCGAACTGGGATCGCTCGTTGCAGTATTGCAAGGTCATCTCGAAGACGCGCGTCATCGCGCCGGCGAGCAAAGCGGCGTACAGCGCGGCCGCCATGGGTGCGAGAGCTTGCTGCATTGCCGGCGATGCGCTCGGCGGATGCTGCGTTCGTCCACGCCAACGAGGCGATCTGGCTGTGCGCGATGCCGCTGGGCTGGCGCTGCGCTTTCGCGCAGGAGAGCAGCAGCAACTGGTCGCCATCGGCAGCCAGCACATATTCGGCGATCGCGCCGAACGGCACCAGCGGGCAGCGCAGGCTGCCGTCGGCATCCCGCTTCAGCGCCGGGGCCAGCGTCAGCAAGCCGGCCGGCAGAGTCACGTCGGCGCCGACCAACGCGCGCGCGGCAATGGCCTGCCCCACCGGCACCGGCACGGCGTACCGGCCGAAGTGCGCAAGCACGGGGAACAATTCGTCCAGCGGCAAGGCGGCGCCGCCGCTCTCCTCCGGCGCGAGCAGATCGAGGAAGCCGGCACCGGCCAGGGCTTCCCACAGGACTGCGGGCGAACCGCCGCCTTCAATGGCGCGGACAACGGACGGCGTGCACTGGTCACGCAGGATATCTTCGATGGCTTCAGCGAACATGGTGCTTCCTCAGCGGAGTCCGAGGCCGCGCGCGATCATGCCGCGCAGGATCTCGCGGGTGCCGCCGCGCAGCGAAAAGGTGGGCGCCACCTGGGCAAGGTAGAACACCGTGGCCAGCAGGTCGGCATCGACGACGGCGGCCGGATCGGCTCCGACGGCGTTGGCCAGCAGGGTCGGGATTTCCTGCTCGAAGGTGGTGCCGATATCCTTGACCAGAGCAGCCTCGATCACCGGGCTTTCGCCTGCAACCAGCTTGGTGGTCACGGCAACGGACATGTTGCGCAAGGTGGCGAGGTGGGTGGCCAGCCGGCCTATCGTTTCCACGTCTCGGGCTGCGTGTCCGTCCCGGCGCAGGCAGGCGATCCAGTGCTCCAGCAGCACGATGCTGGAGTAGATGCGCTCCGGGACCGCTTCGCTCGAAGGCGAGTTCGGCGTTGACCTGGGCCCAGCCGTCACCCTCCTCCCCGATCAGCGCATCGTCAGCCAGCAGCACATCGTCGAAGAACACCTCGTTGAAGTGGGCGTCGCCGGCGAGATCGCGGATCGGTCGAACCGTCACGCCGGGAAGCGACAGGTCGACGATGAACTGCGAAAGCCCTTTCTGCCGGTCCGCCGGTTCTCCGGAGGACCGAACCAGGGCGATCATGTACTGGCAGTGATGTGCGTTGGTCGTCCAGATCTTCCGGCCGTTCAGGCGCCAGCCTTCCGGGCACTTGGTCGCCCGCGTGCCGACGCTCGCCAGGTCCGAGCCGGAATTGGGCTCGCTCATGCCGATGCAGAAGAAGGCCTGCGCGGCGCAGATCTTGGGCAGGTAGAAGCGGCGCTGCGCCTCGGTGCCGAACTTGTTGATCAGCGGCCCGCTCTGGCGATCCGCGATCCAGTGGGCGGAGACCGGCGCGCCCGCGGCCAGCAATTCCTCCACCAGGACGAAGCGCGAGAAGGCGTCCAGGCTGGCGCCTCCGTACTCCTTGGGAAGCGTGACGCCCACCCAGCCGCGCTCAGCCAGTTTCCTGCTGAAGCCGGCATCGAATCCCATCCAGGACCGCGCGCGCACCTGGGGCGGCGCCGGCTGCCACGCCGTGCGCAGGAATTCGCGAACCTCCTCGCGGAACGCCTGCGTCGACTGCGGCAAGGCGGCATAGCGGAATGCAGAGAGCAGTTGGCTCATGGGATGCTCACATGCCTATCGTGTAGCCGCCGTTGGCCGACAGGTGCTGGCCCGTGACGTAGGATGCGGCGTCCGAAAGCAGGAAGCACACCGGACGCGCGACTTCTCCGGCTTCCGCCCAGCGCCCCAGCGGAATCTGCTGCAGGTAGGTGTCGGCGAATTTCTCGCTGCGGATCGTCTCCGTCATCGGCGTTTCCACCACGCCGAAGCCGATGGTGTTGACGCGCACGTTGTACTTGGCCCATTCGCGCGCCGCGCACATGGTCATGCCGAGCAGGCCGGCCTTGGCGGCGCCATAGTTGATCTGGCCGATGGTGCCCCGGCGGCCCGCATCCGACGAGACGTTGACGATGGCGCCGCCGCTCTTGTCGCCGGCGCGGGAGCGCGCAAGCATGTGGCGGCCGACGGCCTGCAGAAAGTGGAACGACCCGGTCAGGTGCACGTCGATCACCATCTGCCATTGGTCCAGCGTCATCTTCTCGATCATCGCCGGGCGTGTGACGCCTGCGTTGTTCACCAGGCCGTGCACGGCGCCGAAGCGGGCCACGCCCTGCTCCACGACGGCCTGCGCGAAGGCGGCGTCGGTCACGCTGCCGGCCATCGCCAGCACCCGGTCGGCGCCGGCTTCGGCCGCGAAAGCCTGCACGCCCTCGGCGTTCAGGTCCACCGCCGTCACAGTGCCTCCAAGCTCCAGCACCAGATTGCCGATCGCCCGGCCAATGCCTTGCGCCGCGCCGGTCACCACGATGTTCCTGCCCTGCAGGTTCAGTCCTTGTGCATTCATTTCGTACCTCTTTCGATTTTCAAAGGGTGTCTTCGGTGCCGAGCACCAGCGTGGCCTGGCTGGAAAGCTCTCCGCCGTTGCCATGCGCGAGTGCCAGATGCGCGTTGGCAACCTGACGGTCGCCGGCCAGGCCCATCAGCTGCTGCGTGGCCTCGACCATCGTGAACAGGCCGTACATGCCGGGATGGACGCAGGACAGGCCGCCGCCGTTGGTATTGACCGGCAGTTCGCCGCCGGGAGCGATGCGGCCGCCCTCGACGAAGGCGCCACCTTCGCCCTTCTTGCAGAAGCCCAGGTCTTCCAGGAACAGCACGGTGTTGATGGTGAAGGCGTCATACAACTCCACCACGTCGATGTCGGCGGGCTTCACTCCGGCCTGTGCGAAGGCGCGGGCCCCGGAATGCACGGCGGCTGTGGTCGTCAGGTCCGGCATCGAGGTGATGTCGCGATGGTCGGTGGCGGCCGCCGCGCCCAGCAGGTACACGGGGCGCTTGGCGAGATGCTTGGCGCGTTCGGCGCTGACCATCACCACCGCAGCGGCGCCGTCGGTGACGAGGCAGCAGTCACGGACGCTGATCGGGTCCGACACCATCCGTGACTTCATGTACTCCTCCATCGTCAACGGATCGCGCATGAAGGCATCGGGGTTCAGCTGGGCCCACTTCCGCGCGGCCAGGGCCACTTCACCCAGTTGCTCCCGCTTGAGCCCGTACTCGTGCATGTAGCGCGAAGTGGCCAGCGCGTAGGCGCCGACCGGCCGGCCCAGCTTGTACGGTGCCTCATAGGCCGTCGGGCGCATGGCGGACACCAGGCCCCCGGAAGCCGTGCGTTGATTGCTGCCGTAGGCGATGAGCGCCACGTCGCACTGGCCCGCCTCGATCGCCAGCGCCGCCCACATCGCGTGCGTCAGGAAAGCGGACCCGCCCGTGCGGTTGTTCTCCGTGACGCGCGGCTGGATGCCCAGGTACTCGGCCAAGGTCAGGCCGGACAGGAAGTCGTCGGGCAGGCCGATGAAAAGGCCGTCCACATCGCCGGGCTTGAGGCCCACCTGGTCGAGAGCCCTCACGCTCGCCGAAACCGCCAGGTCGATGGAGCTCAGGCCCGGAGACTCGCCCATCCCGTAAGTGGTTGCGCCGACGATCGCCGTCTTGCCCCGGGGGAAACGGTCCGCGCTCATCGTGCACCTCCGATCGCGTCGAAGAGCAGGATCGGCTTGTCGTCCTGCGTGCCGATGCGAGCCTGCACCGCCATGCCGATTTGCACCGCCTCGGGAGCAATGCCCTCGACGCGGCTCATGACTCGCGGCCCTTCCTCCAGATCGACCAGCACCACGTTGTAGGGCTGCTGCGGGGGTTTGGGCCGCACCACGGTGGTGGCGTGGACCGTGCCGCGCCCGCTGGCCGCAACCCACTCGAGGTCGCGGGCGCCGGTCACGGGCTCGGCGACGCGGGGATGAAAGAAGCAGCGGCCGCTGCTGCGCGAGCGCAGCAGCATGAAGCGGCCCTGCGCCAGGTGCGCAAAGTATTCCTGCTCGGGACGGATGTCAGGCATGGTGTTCGGGATCAGGCTTTGGGTTTGGGGGAATCAGGCCACTGATACAGCGGCGCCTCCTTGGCCAGGAAGCGGCGCGCTGCTTCCTGGTGGAACTCGCTCTCGCGGCACATGGCCTGGGCCATGGCCTCCTGGGCGTAGACGGTGCGGCGGTCGGACTCGAACGCGTGGTTCATCACGCCCTTGACCATGCCCAGCGCTTCCGTCGGAGCCGAGTGGAAGCGCTCGGCGTAGGCCAGCGCGGCCTGGCGCACGTCGCCCGGCACCACCTGCTGCGCAAGGCCCATGGCCAGCGCCTCGTCGGCGTCGACCACACGCGAGCTGAACACCATGTCCTTGGCACGGGCCAGGCCCACGGCGCGCGGCAACAGGTACATCGCACCCATGTCGGGCGCGTAGCCAAGGCGTGCGAACACAGCGCAGAACTTCGCGCGCGGCGATGCCAGGATGAAGTCGGCGGCCAGTGCCATCGAAAGGCCGGCACCGAATGCCACACCGTCGACAGCGGCAATCACCGGCTTTTCGAGGTCCACCAGCTCATCGAACCAACGATGGATCTTGCGGATGCGCTCGCGGCCTTCGAAGATGTCGCGCTTGCCGTCGCCGGGCGACATGGTCTTGATGTCGCCGCCGGCGCAGAAGTGCCCACCCGCGCCGGTGAGCACGACGGCCTTCACGGACGGGTCGTCGCGCACTTCGGCCACGGCTTCGGAGAAGGCGGCGCGCAGTTCCAGGTCCAGTGCATTGCGCTGGTCCGGGCGGTTCATCGTCAGCAGCGCGGTGGCGCCGATGCGTTCGAGCAGGAGGACTGACATTGGGACTCCCTTCCTAGTAGCGAACCTGCATCACCCAATCCGCCACCATGGCGGGACGCTCGGCGCCTTCCGCCTGGACCTTGACCGTCCAGAAGCAGCGCACCTCGTCCGGCTTGACGTCCTCGACCCTGGCCAGCTGGAAGCTGCCGACCAGGCGGGAACCGCAAGGCACGGGACTGGTGAAGCGAACCTTGTCGAAACCGTAGTTCAGCGCCAACTTCCGGTTCGGGAAGGCGAAGCAACGGTGGTACCAGCCGGTGATCAGGGACAGCGTCAGGAACCCGTGGGCGATGGTCGTCTTGAACGGCGATTCCACCGCGGCACGCGCCGGGTCCATGTGAATCCATTGCTGATCGTGCGTCACTTCACCGAAGGTGTCGATCATGGCCTGGTCGATCACGATCGCATCGCTGATGACCGCGGGCTGGCCGACGAAGGCTTTCAGCGCCGCGATGGAGTCGAAGGAGTGCTGCGCCATCAGTCCGCCTTCACGCCGAGCGACTTGGCCAGCGGAATCCACTTGGAGCGCTCGTCGGCGATGAACTTGGCGAACACTTCCGGCGAGCCGGGCATGGGCACGGCGCCGATGTTGCGAAGCTTCTCCAGCAACTCGGGCTTCTTCAGCGCTTCGTTGATGGCCTTGTTCAGCTCGCTGACGGCCGCGGCCGGCGTCTTCGCGGGTGCGACAACCCCGAACCACGCGCTGGCCTCGGTATTGGCGAAGCCCAGTTCCTTCATGGTCGGCACGTCGGGCAGCTGCGCGAAGCGGGTGGAGTCGAGGATGGCCAGCGGCATGATCTTGCCGGCCTTGGCCTGCTGCATCGACGAGGGCAGCGCGTCGAACATGATGTCGACGTTCCCGCCCATCATGCTGGTGATGGCGGGCGCGCTTCCCGTGAACGGAACGTGCGTGACCTTGAAGCCCATCGTTGCGGCAGCGGCTTCGCCGGCCAGGTGCGTGATGTTGCCGGCGCTCGCGCTGCCCATCGTGATCTTGCCGGGCTCCTTCTTGCCCATGGCAACCAGCGACGCGACGTCCTTCGCGCCCAGATTCTGGCGGGTGACCAGCAGCAGCGGCGACTTGCCCATGCCGGAAACCGGGATGAACGACTTCTCGGGGTCGTAGGGCATCTTGGTGTACAGCGCCTGATTGATCACCAGCGGCGCGTTGGAGCCGACGAAGAACGTCTTGCCGTCCGGTTCGGAGCGCGCCACGATGTCGCCCGCGATCATGCCGGCAGCACCGGCCTTGTTGTCGATGACGATCGGCGTTCCCAGGATGACCGAGGTCTCGTGGGCCACCAGCCGCGTGATCTGGTCGGCGGCGCCGCCGGCCGGGTACGGCACGACGAACTTGATCGGGGTCTTTTGCGCCATTGCCGGAGCGACGACGGCGGCCAGGGCCAGCGCGGCCAGGCCGCGGCGGGTGATGAATTTCATGTGAATCGTCTCCATGGGTTGAATCGGTGGAATCGGATGGCGCGGCTCAGACCACGCCCTTGGCCTGCAGCTCGCGCGATGCGCTCGGCCGACAGGCCCAGGCGCTCCTGCAGCACGGCGTTGTTGTGCTCTCCCAGCAAGGGCGAAGACTTCTCGTAGCGGATCGGCGTTGCGGACAGGCGGATCGGGTTGGCCACGCTCGGCGCTTGCACGCCGACGCTGTGGGGCAGCGACACCTGCATCTCGCGATGGCGCACCTGCGGGTCCTCGAACACCTGCTTCATGTTGTAGATCGGGCCGCAGGGCACGTTTTTCGCCTCGAGCAGCGGGACCCACTCTTCCATGGTCTTCGCCAGCATCGCCTCGGCGATCAGCGGGATCAGGTCCTTGCGATTGCGAAGGCGCTGCGGGCCGGTCGCAAACGCCGGGTCGGTGGCGAGGTGCTTCGCGGCCGATCACACGGCAGAAGGCGCCGTACTGGCCGTCGTTGCCGACGGCGATGATGATGTCGCCTTCCTTGCACTTGAACACCTGGTAGGGAACCATGTTCGAGTGGGCGTTGCCCATGCGCTGCGGGATATTGCCGGAGAGGAAGTAATTGATGGCCTGGTACGAGTTGATCGTCACGATGCAATCGAGCAGGGACATGTCGATGTACTGGCCCTCGCCGCTGATGTGGCGGTGCTCCAGCGCTGCCAGGATGGCGGTGGTCGCGTACATGCCGGTCAGCAGGTCGCTGATGGCGATGCCGCTCTTCATCGGAGCAGCGCCGGGCTCGCCGTCGGGCACGCCGGTGATGCTCATCAGGCCACCCATGCCCTGGAACACGTAGTCATAGCCGGGCAGCGCCGCGTACGGCCCGTCCTGGCCGAAGCCGGTGACAGAGCAGTAGACGATGCGCGGGTTGATCTTGCTTCAGGTCCTCGTAGGCGAGGCCGTAGCGCGCGAGGGTGCCGACCTTGTAGTTCTCCACCACCACGTCGGCGTCCTTCGCCAGCATGCGGATGATCTCCTGGCCCTCGGGCGTGGCGAGATCCACCGTGACCGACTGCTTGCCGCGGTTGGCGCTGAGGAAGTAGGAGGAGTCGCGGGTTTCCTTGCCCTCGGCGTCTTTCAGGAAGGGCGGTCCCCAGGTGCGCGTGTCATCGCCCACCGCGCGGGCGTTCGATCTTGATCACCTCCGCGCCCATGTCCGCCAGGTTCTGGGTGGCCCAGGGGCCCGCCAGGATGCGCGTGAGGTCGAGAACCTTGATATGCCCGAGTGCTGTCTTCATGCTGTCCCAATGTTCGTGCCAGACGCGGAGATTAGGTCGCGTCCATCGCTTAGTCCAATATTTCTTTGCGAGCCTTTCGATACGATATTGAGTATCAACTAAGTACTCGTTGAACTGAGGGAATCGCCGAGTTTCTCGACGGAACCTCGATACCTATTGAGTATCAGAAATCACTGCTTTTGCTATTGGACATGTGGTGAGCGGGGGCTTAATCTCCTGGTCCTCCACAGACCGAGAACACGCCCATGCCGAACTTTCTCCGCTACGAACAGGATGGCCCCGTCGTCACCCTGACCATGAACGAGCCCGAGCGCCGCAATCCGCTGACCGGCAACACCGCCGTCACCGACTTCCTGGAGGCGATCGACCGGATCCATGAGGACCGCAGCGTGCGCGCGGTAATCCTCACCGGCGCCGGCACCGCGTTCTCCTCCGGCGGGGACATCAAGGACATGGAGCGACAGTCCTCCGGCGAGCGTGGGCGGCATGCAGATCCGCCACGAATACCGCACCGGCATCCAGCGCCTGCCGCTGGCGCTGTTCAACCTCGAGGTGCCGGTGATCGCCGCCGTCAATGGCGCGGCGATCGGAGCCGGCATGGACCTGGCGTGCATGTGCGACGTGCGCATCGCGTCCGAGCACGCCAAGTTCGCCGAGAGCTTCGTCAAGCTGGGCATCATCCCCGGCGACGGCGGCGCCTGGTTGCTGCCGCGCCTGATCGGCCTGTCGCGCGCCAGCGAGCTGTCGTTCACCGGAGAGGTGATCGGCGCGCAGCAGGCCGCCGACTGGGGCCTCGTGTCGCGCGTGGTTCCCGCCGACAAGCTGCTCGAGACGGCAAAGGACCTGGCCTCGCGAATCGCGGCCAACCCGCCGCATGCCGTGCGGCTGACCAAGCGCCTGCTGCGCGAAGCGATGCACACGCGGCTGGACACGCTCCTGGAGATGGCCGCCTCGTTCCAGGCGTTGTCGCACCAGACGGACGACCACCGCGAAGCCGTGGCGGCCTTCCTGGAGAAACGCACGCCGGTGTTCCGGGGCTGAAGGCGATGGGCGCACGCCCGCGTGGGAGGGCCGATGGAGCGCTGGGGTATGCTTGGCTGCAACCCAACGCCCAACCATGGACCTGCGCCGGATCCGCCATTTCGTCGTCCTTGCCGAAACCCTGAACTTCCGCCGCGCGGCTGAACGGCTGCACATGGCGCAGCCGCCGCTGACGGTTTCCATCCAGAAGCTGGAGGCGGAGCTCGGCACCAAGCTGTTCGAACGCGGGACACAGGGCGTGACGCTGACGGCCACCGGCCGCACGGTGCTGGTCGAAGCGCGCAAGCTGCTGTTCCATGGCACCCAGCTCGGTGCCATCGCGCGCAGCGCGCTCGAGGGCACCGTCGGCACTCTGCACGTCGGCTTTGTCGGCACCACGACCTACGGCATGCTGCAGAAGGTGGTGCCGCGATTCCACGCGAATATCCCGGGCGTCGAGCTGATGCTGCACGAGGCGACCTCGGTGGCCATCCTGCAGCAGCTGGAAGACCACGGGCTGGACGTCGGACTGGTGCGCACACCGCTGTTGCACACCACGGCCGCTTCGTTGGTTCCGCTGGAGCGCGACGAATTCATCGTCGCCCTGCCCCGCGGCCACGCCCTGGCCGGGAGCGGGCCGCTCGACCTGGGCGACCTCGCCACCGAGTCCTTCGTCATGTACGGCGCCGGCGCCGCGACCGGCCTGCACAGCGCCGCCATGCTGGCCTGCCAGAGTGCCGGCTTCATGCCACGCGTGACGCAGCAGGGCGTGCAGGTTCAGACCCTGCTGGCGCTGGTGGAAAGCGGCTTGGGCGTCGCTCTCGTGCCGTCCGTCATGCAGCGCTACGCTCAGCGACAAGATCGAGTATCGCCCCCTGCTCGACCTGCCGGAGGGCGCGGCGGTGGGCCTGGCGCTGCCTACATGCCGCAAACCGAAAGTCCGGCGGCTGCACGCTTTCGCATCGCGGCGATGCAGGCTTGCGGCGCCTGAATTGCCTTCACCAGCGAAGCGCGGCCGTATGCACCGGCGCATCCCATAGCGATTTCGTCTCCTCGTCCATCATCGTGACCGTGATCGAAGCGCCGGCCATCTCCAGCGAGGTCGTGTAGTTGCCCACCAGCGAGCGCACCGCCTTCAGGCCTTTGCCTTCCAGCATTTGGCTCGCGCAGTGATACAGCAGGTACAACTCGATCAGCGGCGTGCCGCCGAAGCCGTTGACGTGCAGCAGGACCTGCGAGCCGGGCTTGGGCTGCAGATCGCCCAGGATGGCAGTCATCAGTTCCTCCACCAGTTCCTGGGCCGGACGCACCTTGGCGCGCCGCCGCCCAGGTTCACCATGGATGCCGACGCCGAATTCCATCTCGTCGTCGGCGATGTCGAAGGTCGCTCGCCCCGCCGCCGGAACGGTGCAGCTGGTGAAGGCCACGCCCATGGAGGCGGTGCGGCTGTTGACGCGGTCGCCAAGAACCTTGCACTGGTCCAGGCTTGCGCCTGCTTCGGCCGCGGCGCCGACGATCTTTTCCACGATCAGGGTGCCGGCCACGCCACGCCGGCCCGTGCCGTGGGTAGAGCGCTCCACCGCCACGTCGTCGTTGACCAGCACGGTGGCGCAAGGCTGCTGCATCATCTCGGCGGCCATCTGGAAGTTCATCACGTCGCCCGCGTAGTTCTTGACGATGAACAGCACGCCCTCGCCGCGGTCGACCTCCGTGGCGGCGGCGAGCATCTGGTCCGGCGTCGGAGAAGTGAACACCTGCCCGGGACAGGCCGCGTCCAGCATGCCCTTGCCGATGAACCCGCAGTGCAGCGGCTCATGGCCCGAGCCGCCGCCGGATATCAGCGCGACCTTGCGCTGCAACGGCTGCTTGCGCGTGACGAAGGTGGGGTCCAGATGCAAGGTCAGCAGGTCGCTGTGCGCCGCGGCCAGCCCCTGAAGCGATTCGGTCAGCATCTGCTCGACATCGTTGACGAATTTTTTCATGGTGCGGCTTCCTGA
>CAVRNE010000010.1:0-61338 GCA_963722025.1 uncultured beta proteobacterium | reverse complement strand
ACCTCCACCGACGTATCGCTCACGTGGTGGTACGACAGCACGTAGTGCCCATCGCCGGCGCCCGAGGCGGAGAAGGCCAGCGATCCCGTCGGCGCACTCTGGCCGGTCGACGTGAGGCCTGCGATCTTGCGCGTGACAATGGATGTCGACGCGCCCTCGGCCGCGCCGCTGGCGTTCACGCGCTGGGCGTGGATCGTGGGGAAGTTGCTCTGCGGGCTCTGCAGCGACGTCTGGTACAGCAGGTTGAATCCACCGTCGCCCGCGTCGATCACGCTCAGCCCGTTCACCTGGTCCACCTCGACCCGGCTGGCCGCGGTCGTGACCGCGCTACCGCTGCTATCCAGGATCTGCCAGTTCACCTGCGTGCCGAACGCCCACGCGACCGCCAGTCTGCCGCCGGGCAGCGGCGCGGAGGTGAACTGGGAGCTCCGGTCCGCCGATGCGAGGACCTGACGCTCGAGGTTTGCCGGCAGTCCGGCGGTATTGAACAGTCGCGTGTAGCCCGACCCGGGTAGCCCGACGGTGTTGTCCTGGACCCAGCTCAGCACCACGCTCCCGTCGGAGAGCGGGCTGACGGAGACCATTCCCTGGTCGCCCTGGATGCTGCTGACGGGAACGGCGGCAGCCCCAACCCTTGCCCCGTCGGCGCCGAAGCGCGACACGAACGCCCGCGATTCAGCGGCGATGCTGCCGGGCCACGCGGCCCAGGCGATCACGAAGCCACCGTCCGCGGTTCTCCTCGCGACCGGAGGCGAGGCTATTAGCGCCTGGGCGTCGCTGACGGGCGTGAGCCCGCCGATCGCCGCCCCTGTCGCGCCAAACCTCTGGAAGCGGATCGCCGCGCCGGCGCCGCCGGCCTCCTGGGCCGCCCACGTGGCGATCCACTCGCCGTTGGCTAGGGGTGCGATCGAGAACGTGGGTCCGGGGGGCACCGTTCCGTCGGAAATCCGGATCACGTCGCCCACCCGGCTCCCGCTGGGGTCGAGCAGCTGGGCCTGGAGTACGGAGTCCTTCACCCAGGCGACCACAGAGACGCCCGAGCTGAGCCGGGCCACCGACGTGCTGGTGTCGCCCGAAACGCCCGTATCGAAGACGGACGGGCCCCACGCCTGGAAGGCGGCGACCGCCTCCCCAGGGGCGGGACTGGTGCCGTCGCCCGATGCGTCACCCGTTGCCGGCGCATTGGGCCCGGCACCTGAGCCAGGGGCAGGCGGCGTCACAGCTGGGCTCCCCGGTGCCGACGAGGGGCCAGGTACCTGAGCAGGTGCCGGGGCCGCAGGCGCGGGTGCCGGAGCTGGTGCGGGGGCATCAGAAGCCGAAGTGGCAATCCCGCCCCCGCCACCACCGCAGGCACTGATCACAAGCGCTGACACCAGGCTGGTGATGCGGAATTTCTTGAAGTTGTTCTGCACTTTGCACGCTCTGTGCGAACGCATTATTGATGCACGGAAGTGCTAGAGCTTGCCTCAGTGTGTAAGAGGGCCGCGAAACCGTGTCCTTGCCAGCGAAGGCGCCCGTGGTCGTGTCTCAACATAGATCTTCTACACTCGAACAGCTGAACCGGCTGGCGTTGCATACGGCTTCGGCGCTGAACCGCGTCGTCTGCTCCCGGCCAAACGCGGACAATGGCCCCATTGCCATCAGCCGGAGCGTTCAAATGACCTCCACCATCACCGCCTTTGCACGGTCCCCCGATCGCGGCCAGGGATTGGCGCGTGACATGCGCGTTCGCTGGGCGCTTGAAGAAGTGGGCCAGCCTTATGACGTCCGTCTTGTTTCGTTCAATGAGATGAAGGAGCCCGCGCATCGTGCGCTTCATCCTTTCGGGCAGATCCCGACCTATGAAGAAGGCGATCTTGCACTGTTCGAGTCAGGGGCGATCGTGTTCCATATCGCCGAGCGCCACTCTGGCTTGCTGCCAGACGATGCGAAAGCAAGGGCGCGCGCGATCACGTGGATGTTTGCTGCGCTGAACACGGTGGAGCCGCCGATCCTTGATCGCGAATTCGCCATGCTCATGGAGCGCGACAAGACCTGGTACGGGGAGCGCCTGCCGATCCTCGAGGATCGCGTCCGTGTGCGGCTGGGCGAACTTTCCAGTCGGCTTGGCAACGCCGACTGGCTCGACACTGCGTTCAGCGCCGGCGACCTGCTGATGGTGACAGTGCTGCGCAGGTTGAGCGGATCGGGTCTACTGGAGGAATATCCGAACCTCTGCGCCTATGTCGCCCGCGCCGAAGCGCGGCCGGCCTACAAACGTGCTTTCGACGGTCAACTAGCGGTTTTCACTGCAAGCTCCTCGACCGCGGCTTGCAGCTCAAGCCGGCCGCAGGTAGGACTGCCAGGCCGTTGAAATAGCCAGCCCGCACTGGCGCGCGAATTCGCCGGCGTCCGTCTTGGCGCCGCCTTCGGGGCGCAGCCGGAACACCTCGATGAGGCCGCCGTGGGCCCAGATCACGATGGAGTGTCCGGTCACGCCGGCAATATCACCGGGCTTATGGCCCGCTGCCACGAAGCGGCCCACCACGTGCTTGCGGCAATCGTAGAACCGCACCTTCATGCCCTCCAGGATGGTCCACGCGCCCGGCGCCGGGTTGCAGGCGCGGATCAGGTTATAGGCGACGTCGACGTGCCCGTTCCAGTGGATACGCGCCTCTTCGTCGTGCATCCAGCCTTCGTACGTGGCGTGGCGCTCGTCCTGCACGCGCTCCTCGTGGCGCCCGTTCACCACCAGGTCGGCGGCTTCCAGCAGCCCACTCACGCCCATGGGGAAGAGCTTGTTGAAGTAAACCTCGCCCAGCGTCTCGTCGGGGTCGATGGTGCAAGTCTTCTGCAGGACCACCGGGCCTTCGTCGAGGCCGTCGGTGGGGCGGAAGATGGTGATGCCGGTCTCGCGCGCGCCCAGCGCGATGGGCCAGCTGATGGAAGACGGCCCACGATGCTTCGGCAGCAGCGAAGGGTGGTACTGGATCGTGCCGTGGCGCGGGATGTTCACGAAGGATTGCGGCGCGAACTGCAGCACGTAAGCCATCACGCCCAAGTCGGCGTCGAGCGAGCGCATCGCGGCCTCGGCCTCGGGGCTGCGCAGGCTGGCGAACGCGAAGACCGGCAGGCCCAGCGCCAATGCGTCGGCCTTCAGCGCGTCGGGCTTGGCGCCGAACTTGTCCGGCACGCAGAACACGGCAGCGATGGTGTCGCCGCGGTCAAGGAAGGCTTCGAGGACGGCCTTGCCGAATTCCTGTTGCCCAATGAATGCGATTCTCATGGGAGTGCGTGCTGCCTCAGCTGCAGCAGAAAACAGACGGCGCCGAACACGCTGGGAATGCATGTCATGCTGGCGGGGTGGTACCGGTTCAACATGGATGTATTTTGCACTGATGCGTCGCCAGCAGCCGGCCCGCATTGACATGCGCCACTTGCACAACGCGGTGGACCTGCGGTGAACGTGCTGATACCGAATGGAACAAGAGTCAGGCAAGGAAGCTGATCATTTCAGCGATAATCGCAATCCCTGGGAACGAGGGGATATGCACGTGGAGACTTCAATGATCAAGGGAATGGCCGTCGGTGGCATCGCCATGGTGATGCTCGGCGCCGGTGCCGTCAGCGGCTACAAGGCGATGACGAAGCCTCAGTTTGCCGATGTCGTCGCGGTGAAGGATGTCGTCGAGACGGTGGTAACACCACGGGAGAAATGCGAAGACGTTCAGGTGCAGCATCAGGCCCCCGTGAAGGATCAGCATCGCATTGCCGGCACCGTGGTGGGCGGACTGGCGGGTGGACTGCTGGGAAGCACCATCGGAGGCGGCAAGGGCAAGACGATCGCCACCGTTGCCGGAGCCGCCGCGGGCGGCTATGCCGGCAACCAGGTCCAGAAGAACATGCAGGAGAAGGATGTCGTCACGACGACAGAGCACCGCTGCAAGACCGTGAACGAAAAGTCGCAGAAGGTGGTCGGCTACACCGTCACCTATCGCCTTGACGGCAAGGAGGGTGTGACGCGGATGTCTTTCAAGCCGGGCCCGAAGCTGCCGGTGAAGGACGGGCAAGTGGTAACGACGCCGACCTCCGACAACAAGTCTTAGGGAAGCTCTGAACGGAGCCCTGGTTCGACGGACCCAAGGGCTGCGCCGGGCTGTTTCCGTTCACGGGCCGCAACTCAGCTAGTGATCGCGAATCTGGCTCAGGATGAGCTTGGTGTGCCCATGCCGCGGTGACCCCAAGTAGACGACGCACTCATCGGCGTTACAAGATTCCGGGCCAGCAGATGTAATCTCGCGCCATCATGGAACATTCATACCACCGATTCTCGGAATTATTCGCTCAACTCGGGTTGCCAACGGACGTGGACGGAATTCGGGATTTCGTGACCCGACACTCCCCGCTGCCAGAGACGGTGCGATTGGAAGACGCGCCCTTCTGGACACCAGCTCAAGCCATGCTGTTGCGGGATTCGATCCTGCAGGATGCTGACTGGGCTGAAGTGGTCGATCAGTTGAACGTAGCCTTGCGCGGTCGTCACGACATGTGATGAGGACGAGCGACCGGCAGCAGCCAGACGCCGAGATACAACATGCAAGACAAGATGTCAACGGCCGAGTTGCGGGATGCCGCGCTGGAGTACCACAGCACGCCGGCCAAGGGAAAGATTTCCGTCACGCCGACCAAGCCCCTGTCGAACCAGCGCGACCTGTCGCTTGCCTACTCCCCCGGCGTGGCTTACCCGTGCCTCGACATCCGGGACAACCCGGCGCTCGCCGCCGAATACACGGCGCGCGGCAACCTGGTGGGTGTCGTGACCAACGGGACCGCGGTCCTGGGCCTGGGCGACATCGGCCCGCTCGCCGGCAAGCCGGTGATGGAGGGCAAGGCCTGCCTGTTCAAGAAGTTCGCCGGCGTGGATGTCTTCGACATCGAGCTCGCGGAACGGGACCCCGACAAGCTCGTGGACATCATCGCGGCGCTGGAGCCGACGCTTGGCGGCATCAACCTCGAGGACATCAAGGCGCCCGAGTGCTTCTACATCGAGAGGAAGCTGCGCGAGAGGATCAACATCCCGGTCTTCCACGACGACCAGCACGGCACCGCGATCATCGCCAGCGCTGCATTGCTCAACGGCCTGGAGCTGGTCGGCAAACGCATCGGGGAGATCAAGCTGGTGTCCTCGGGCGCCGGCGCCGCGGCCATCGCGTGCCTGGACCTGATGGTGCACCTCGGCGTGTCCATCCGGAACATCCACGTCGTCGACTCCAAAGGCGTGGTCTACCAGGGACGCGCGGCGGGCTGGACGAATCCAAGGCCCGCTATGCGCGGGACACGAGCGCCAGGACCCTGGCCGACGTGTGCGAGGGGGCCGATGTCTTCCTGGGTTGCTCCACCGCCGGCGTGCTCACGCAGGACATGGTGCGCTCCATGGCCGACAGGCCCATCATCCTGGCGCTGGCCAACCCCGAGCCGGAGATCCGTCCTGAGCTGGCCAAGGAGGCGCGCCCGGACTGCATCGTGGCCACCGGCCGCTCGGACTACCCGAACCAGGTCAACAACGTCCTGTGCTTCCCCTACATCTTCCGCGGTGCGCTCGATTGCGGCGCCACCAAGATCACCGAGGAAATGAAGTTGGCCTGCGTGCGCGAGATCGCCGAGCTGGCCAAGGCGGACATCAGCGAGGAAGTGTCCAACGCCTATGCCGGCAGGGAACTGGCGTTTGGTCCGGACTACATCATCCCGACGCCCTTCGACACCCGGCTGATCCTGCGCATCGCGCCCGCGGTCGCCAAGGCGGCCGAGGCATCGGGCGTGGCCACGCGCCCCATCGCCGACTACCAGGCCTACGGGCGCAGCCTCACCCGGTTCGTCTACCAGACCGGGATGATCATGCGCCCCGTGTTCGATGCTGCGCGGACAGCATCCAGGCGCAGGGTGGTCTTCGCGGAAGGCGAGGACGAGCGCGTGCTGCGGGCCGCACAGTTGTCGCTCGAAGAAGGGATCGCCGCGCCGATCCTGATCGGTCGCCCCGCAGTGATCGAGGCGCGGATCGCCAAGGCCAAGCTGCGCATGCGCCTGGGGGCGGACGTGGAGAGCGTCAATCCGGAAAGCGATGCGCGATTTCGCCAGTACTGGGAGACCTACCACCGGCTGATGGGCCGCAACGGCATCACGCCGGAGGCTGCGAAGGCCGCCGTCAGGCGTTCCAACACCCTCATAGGCTGCCTGGCACTTCACCTGGGCGATGCGGACGCCATGCTCTGCGGGATGGTCGGCCTGTTCGACCACCATCTCAAGCACGTGCAGGATGTCATCGGCCTCGCGCAGGGCGCTCCGGGCTTCGCGACGCTCAACGGCTTGATGCTGCCGAACAGGACCTTGTTCATCGCGGACACGCACGTCAACGAGGACCCGGACGCCGAGCTGCTGGCGCACACCGCGCTCATGGCGGCGACGAGGTGCAGCGATTCGGCCTGCCTCCCAAGGTCGCCTTCCTCTCGCACAGCAACTACGGCTCTTCGACCCGGCGCTCCGCCCTCAAGATGCGGCAGGCCCGGACATCTTCCGTCAGCTGGCCCCGCACATCGAGTGCGACGGCGAGATGCAAGGCGACGCCGCGCTGTCCGAGAGCCTGCGGCGGACAAGCCTCATGGAGACCACCCTGTCCGGCGAGGCCAACCTCCTCGTGTGCCCGGACCTGGACTCCGCCAACATCCTCTTCAATGTGCTGAAGATGTGCGGAGGCCAGGGCATCACCATCGGCCCCATGCTGCTCGGCGCCCGATCACCCGTTCATGTGCTCACGCCATCGGCCACCGTCAGGCGCATCCTGAACATGACTGCGCTGGTGGCGGCTAGTGCGGCCAGGACGGCCTGAATCAGCGAGGAGAACTGTCCATGCCGCTAGTCGCTCCGAAGAAGATGAGTCATGTTGTCTACCGCACCAATCGGTATGACGAGATGATCACGTGGTATCAAGTGGTCTTTGGTGCCCGGGTGAAAAGCCGCAATCCCGCGCTCGCATTCCTCACATTCGACGACGAAGACCATCGATTCGCGATCGCGAACATCCAGGCCATGCGGCCCGACCAACCCGCGCTCGATCGGCCTGGTCTGGTCGGTGTAGACCACGTTTCCTATACGCTGGAATCCATCGCGGATCTATTCGGCAACTATGAATATCTGAAGGCCAAAGGGATCGCGCCCTATTGGTGTATTCACCACGGCGATACGGTCTCGATGTACTACGCCGACCCGGATGGGAACCAGATGGAGTTTCAGGTGGAAACCTTCGAGGCCCAACGCTTGGCGCCGCCGGAGACGAACGCCAAACCGCGAATCAACAATCCAGTGGGTGTCGAATTCGATCCTGAATACTGGCTGGCCCGGCTTCAGGCTGGAGCGCCCGATACCGAATTGCTGATACGGACGGTGCACGAGCCGGTCTCGCCAATTCGCGGTGCATTCGAACGAGGCTAAACAGCGTTGACGGCGGCTCAGTCACTGCCTGGCAACCGATTCCATCGTCTCGCCGGGAAACAAGACGACCACCTTCGGTACGGGTTCACCCGGCTTCAGCGTGGACTTCAGCATCCAGGTCTTCACGAACTCGGCCACGGTGCGCCGCCCAGCCTCGGTGGCTGCCAGCATGTTGCGCTCTGTCGTCGCCCGCTTCTCGAGTTCGCTTGTCATGCTCTTTTCAAGAGCGGCGAGATTCTCATTCTTGTTGAAGCGCGCCCAGCCACTCTCCGTGCGCTTGCGCATTTCATCGCTGTAGATTGCGGGAGGCAGCGTCGGCTGAATACGACCGGCGCGCACTACGCACGTGCCGCGAGCGCATTGCACCGGCCACTCCTTGGCCATGTCGATGTGATAGCGAAAGAGCGTCGCCACGTCGATCTCGGACACGGTCGTGCCCGTGTCGATCCAGGCCCCAGGCCATCTTTAACCCGGGATCGGTCCTGCGCAAGCTTTCGTAGGCCTTGATGCGAGCGACCTCCAGCGTCCCGCCCTCTGTGCGCATGACGATGGTTTCTCCGACGGTTGTCGTGACAGTCTCAGCAGGGGCGCGAGTGATGAAGCCCCCCATCAAAGCCATCGCCTGCTCAGACTTCCACACGAAGTAACCCGCCAGCAGCAGGATTGCCAATCCAATGCTGGTACCAATGATTGTGCGGCCGCGTACTGTCATCGACTTCTCCCGCCAAATTTCACTCTAGCACCACCCACCGACGAGAGGCTTGGCTTTGGCACCTGTTGCGCCACAATAGGCCCGGATGAACCTGCCCTGGCTCGACCCCGGCGATTCGTTTCCCGACCCTTCGCAGGCCTGGGATGCGTCCCAGCCCGCCCCCGGCCTGCTGGCGGCGGGCGGGGCGCTCGACATCGACAGCCTGCACCGCGCCTATTCATCCGGCATCTTTCCCTGGTTCAGCGAGGGCCAGCCCATCCTGTGGTGGAGCACCGATCCGCGCATGGTGCTGTTCACCGGCGAGTTCAAGCTGCACCGGTCGCTGCGCAAGACGCTGGCGCGCTTCATCGCCGATCCAGCGCTTCGAGTTGCGCATCGACAGCGCTTTCGACGAGGTCATCCGCGCCTGCTCGCGGCAGCCCGCGGCCGGGCCAGACCGGCACCTGGATCGTGCCCGCAGATGGTCGCGCGCCTACGAGGCATTCCATCGCGCCGGCTTCGCGCACAGCGTCGAAGCCTGGGTCGACGGCCACCTGGCAGGCGGCCTGTACTGCGTGGCGATCGGCCAGGCGGTGTTCGGCGAATCGATGTTCACGCGCGTTCCCGATGCGTCCAAGATCGCGCTGGCCGCGCTGGCCGCCTTCTGCCGGCACCACGGCATCGCGCTGATCGACTGCCAGCAGAACACCGCAGCACCTGGCCTCGCTCGGCGCGCGCGAAATCGCGCGGGCCGATTTTGTGGCGCAAGTGGCACAGAACGCAAACAAACCATCGCCGGCCTGGCGGTTCGACCCCGTATACTGGAACGAACTTCTGCCGCGCGAAGCCCACAGCGTGACGCACCTCAAGGATCTCCCGCTACAGACTCTGCAGTTCTACGCGACGGCGCCCTACCCGTGCAGCTACCTGCCGGGCAAGCAGGCGCGCTCGCAGGTGGCCACGCCCAGCCACCTGATCCACAACGACGCCTACTCCGACCTGGTGACCAGCGGCTTCCGGCGCAGCGGCATGTTCACCTACCGGCCGTATTGCGACGGCTGCCGTGCCTGCGTGCCTTTGCGCGTGCTGAGCGAGCAGTTCAAGCCCGACCGCAGCCAGCGCCGCGCCTGGGCCCGCCACGCGGACCTGCAGGCCCGCGTGCTCAAGCTGTGCTTCGTGCCGGAGCACTACCACCTGTACCTGCGCTACCAGACCGGCCGCCATGCCGGCGGCGGCATGGATCACGACAGCATCGACCAGTACACCCAGTTCCTGCTGCAAAGCCGGGTCAACTCGCGGCTGGTGGAGTTCCGCGAAACGCGGCCCGACGGCATCGCCGGGCGCGCTTGGCATGGTGTCCATCCTCGACGTGCTGAACGACGGCATCTCCGCGGTCTACACGTTCTACGAGCCCGATGCCGGCGCCAGCTACGGCACCTACAGCGTGCTGTGGCAGATCGACCAGGCGCGCCGCCTGCGCCTGCCCCATGTCTACCTGGGCTACTGGATCGGCCAGAGCCCCAAGATGAACTACAAGGCGCGCTTCACGCCCGCACGAAGTGCTGATCGACGGCCAGCTGGCAAGCGCCTGGCCGATTTCACCAAGTAAAATTGCAGCACGGTCACCACCGCGTTGCCATGAGAAAAACCAATCCGAGCGCTCCCGCCACGCCCGCCATCCAGGTGATCGAGCGCATGTTCTCGCTGATCGACGTGCTGGCGTCGCGCGAGGAAGCCATCTCGCTCAAGGAAATCAGCGAGAAGACGGGCCTGCACCCTTCCACCACGCATCGCATCCTCAACGACCTGGCCGCCGGCCGCTTCGTCGACCGGCCCGAGGCCGGCAGCTACCGGCTCGGCATGCGCCTGCTGGAACTGGGCAACCTGGTCAAGGGCCGGCTCAACGTGCGCGACGCGGCGCTGGCGCCCATGCGCGAGCTGCACAAGCTGACCCAGCAGCCGGTCAACCTCAGCATGCGCCAGGGCGACGAGATCGTCTACATCGAGCGCGCCTACAGCGAGCGCTCGGGCATGCAGGTGGTGCGCGCCATCGGCGGGCGGGCCCCGCTGCACCTGACTTCCACCGGCAAGCTGTTCCTGGCCGCTGGACGATCCGCAGCGCGTGCGCGCTATGCCACCCGCACCGGGCTGGCCGGCCACACGCAAGCAACAGCATCACGCAGCTGCCCGCGCTGGAGCGCGAGCTGTCCAAGGCGCGCCAGTACGGCATTGCGCGCGACAACGAAGAGCTGGAGCTCGGCGTGCGCTGCATGGCCGCCGGCATCTACGACGACCAGAGCAAGCTGGTCGCGGGCCTGTCGATCTCGGCCCCGGCGGACCGGCTGGACGAGGGCTGGCTGCCCAAGCTGCAGGCCACCGCCAACGAGATCTCGTGCGCGCTGGGCTACAAGAGCCGCACGCGCTGCGAGCCGCGTGACGGCTTAAGCCGGCTGGCCTGAGCGTCAGCTCGCCGATGCTGCGCCGCGACGGCGTCGACGGCGCGGCCGCGGTGCACCATGCTGGGATTGGCTTCGACCCAGCGGCGCACGCGCTCGGCGTCGCCGAGGCGGCTGAGCTTGCCGGCGGAATCCAGGAACACCATGATGAGCTTGCGCCCGGCGATCTTGGCCTGCATCACCAGGCACTGGCCGGCTTCGGAGATGTAGCCGGTCTTTTGCAGGCCGATGTCCCAGTCGGGGTTCTTCACCAGGCGGTTGGTGGTGTTGAACTGCAGCGTGCGCTTGCCGACCTCGACCTGGTGCCCGGGCGAGGTGGAAAACTCGCGCAGCACCGGATCGGCGTAGGCGGCATTGACCAGCAAGGCCAGATCCTGCGCGCTCGACTGGTTGCGGCTGGACAGGCCCGTGGGCTCGACGTAGCGGGTGTCCTTCATGCCCAGCATCTTGGCCTTGGCGTTCATCAGCGACACGAACGCGTCCAGGCCGCCCGGGTAGGTACGGCCCAGCGCGTGGGCCGCGCGGTTCTCGCTGGACATCAGCGCCAGGTGCAGCAGTTCGCCGCGCGGCAGCATCGTGCCGACCGTCAGGCGCGAACGGCTGCCCTTTTCGGTGTCGACGTCGTCCTGGGTGATGGTGATCAGTCTCGTCCATCGGCAGCTTGGCCTCGCTGACGAGCAGGCCGGTCATGAGCTTGGTGAGCGACGCGATCGGCAGCACGGCCGAGTCGTTCTTGCTGAACAGCACTTCGCGGGTGTCCTGGTCGATCACCAGGGCCACGCTGGACTTCAGGTCGAGCTGGTCCTGCACCGTGCAGGCCGGCCAGCTGGCCGAAGGACGGGCGGGCGGGGACGGCACCACGCGAACGACGTGAGGCGGCGCTTGCCTGCGGCAAACGACCGGACCACACGCTTGCTGCTCGCCGGCGGACTTCTTGGCCGACGCGTACCCTTGCGGGGCTGCATCGGCGGCGATCGGCGGGCGCCGAGGCCAACGACCAGGCGCGGCCAGGGCGACAGGATTGCAGGAAGCCATTGAAGGCTCAGTCTCATCGCGGACGGGCTTTCAGATACATCAAGTACTCCCAATAACGCACTAGCAACGCCGCAAGTTTAACCAAATCGAAAAAGTTACGCAATATCAATGACTTATGTAACTTTCCTAATTCAATAGGTAAATTATAGGGAAACCCCTCAGCCTTGTGCGGCCACTCGCTCAGCTTTGCTCTGTAACTTGTTGAGCGCACTGAGATAAGCCTTGGCGGAAGCCACCACGATGTCGGGGTCCGCACCTACGCCGTTCACCACCCGGCCCGAGTTCTGCAGGCGCACGGTGACCTCGCCCTGGCTCTCGGTCGATCCACTGATGGCGTTGACCGAATACAGCACCATCTCGGCCCCGCTCTTCACGTGCGACTCGATGGCCTTCAGGGACGCGTCCACCGGGCCGTTGCCATCGGACTCGCCGCGCACCTCCTTGCCATCGACCGTGAAAACGATCGCGCGCGTGGGGCCGCTCGCCGGTTTCGCTGTGCTGCGACAAGGAAACGAAGTGGTACTGCTCATTGTCGTGCGACACGCTCTCGTCGCTGACCAGGGCCAGGATGTCCTCGTCGAAAATTTCGCTCTTGCGGTCGGCCAGTTCCTTGAAGCGCGCGAAAGCGGTGTTGACGTCGGCCTCGCTCTCCAGCGCCACGCCCAGTTCCTGCAGGCGCTGCTTGAAGGCATTGCGGCCGGACAGCTTGCCCAGCACGATCTTGTTGGCGCTCCAGCCCACGTCCTCGGCTCGCATGATCTCGTAGGTGTCGCGCGCCTTGAGCACGCCGTCCTGGTGGATGCCGCTGGCATGGGCGAAGGCGTTGGCGCCCACCACGGCCTTGTTGGGCTGCACGACGAAGCCGGTGGTCTGGCTCACCATGCGGCTGGCCGCGACGATGTGCTTGGTGTCGATGCCCAGTTCCAGCCCGAAGTAGTCCTTGCGGGTCTTCACGGCCATCACGACCTCTTCCAGCGAGCAGTTGCCGGCCCGCTCGCCCAGGCCGTTGATGGTGCACTCCACCTGCCGCGCGCCGCCGATCTTGACGCCGGCCAGCGAGTTGGCCACCGCCATGCCCAGGTCGTTGTGGCAATGCACCGACCAGATCGCCTTGTCGGAGTTGGGAATGCGCTCGCGCAGCGTCTTGATGAACATCGCCGTACAGCTCCGGCACCGCATAGCCCACGGTATCGGGCACGTTGATCGTGGTGGCGCCTTCGGCGATCACGGCTTCCAGCACCCGGCAGAGGAAGTCCATCTCGCTGCGGTAGCCGTCCTCGGGCGAGAACTCGATGTCCGCGCACAGGTTGCGGGCGAAGCGCACCGACTGCTTGGCCTGCTCCAGCACCTGATCCGGCGTCATGCGCAGCTTCTTTTCCATGTGCAGCGGCGAAGTGGCGATGAAGGTGTGGATGCGGGCCCGCTGCCGCGCCCTTGAGCGCCTCGGCCGCACGGGAGATGTCGCGGTCGTTGGCGCGCGACAGCGAGCAGATGGTCGATTCCCTGATCGCGCCGGCGATGGCCTGCACGGCTTCGAAGTCGCCGTTGGAGCTGGCCGGCAAAGCCGGCCTCGATCACGTCGACCTTCAGGCGCTCCAGCTGGCGGGCGATGCGCAGCTTCTCGTCCTTGGTCATGGAGGCGCCGGGCGACTGCTCGCCGTCGCGCAAGGTGGTGTCGAAAATGATCAGTTTGTCTGCCATGTGATCTCCTTGTCTGTCGGCTCAGCCTGATGGCCTGTGCCCCTGCGCCGCGCCGCTGCAGGCCCGAAACGATGGCCTTGAGCGAGGCCGAGACGATGTTGGCATCCATGCCGACCCCGAACAGCGTCCGCTCGCCGACGCGCAATTCGAGATAGGCCACGGCCTGGGCGTTCGGCGCCCGAGCCGATCGCATGCTCATGGTAGTCGAGCACGCGGATGGTTTCACCGCTGGCCGCGGCCAGCGCTTCGACGAAGGCGTCGATCGGGCCGTTGCCGGCGCCCTGGACGTTGAACTGGCGCCCGGCGACTTCAACGTCGGCCATCAGCCTGACGAGCTTGCCGCCCGTCGCCCTGCGCCTCTTCCAGCACCCGGTGCTGCGGCGCCGGGATGCTCTGCACGCCGTACTCGCGCTCGAACAGCTCCAACAGGTCCTGCGCCGTGAGCTCCTTGCCCGTCGCGTCCATCACGCGTCTGCACGACCTGGCTGAACTCGATCTGCAGGCGGCGCGGCAGTTCCAGCCCGTACTCGCTCTCCAGCAGGTAGGCAATGCCGCCCTTGCCCGACTGGCTGTTGACGCGGATCACGGCCTCGTAGCTGCGGCCCAGGTCCTTGGGGTCGATCGGCAGGTAGGGCATGTCCCAGATGTCGTCTTCCTTGCGCGCGGCAAACGCCTTCTTGATCGCGTCCTGGTGCGAGCCCGAGAAGGAGGTGTAGACCAGGTCGCCCGCGTAGGGGTGGCGCGGGTGCACCGGCAGCTGGTTGCAATGCTCCACGGTGCGGCGGATCTCGTCGATGTCCGAGAAGTCCAGTCCAGGGTCCACGCCCTGCGAATAGAGATTCAGCGCGACGTTCACCAGGTCCAGGTTGCCGGTGCGCTCGCCGTTGCCGAAGAGGCAGCCTTCGAGGCGGTCGGCGCCTGCCATCACGGCGAATTCGCCGGCAGCGGTGCCGGTGCCGCGATCGTTGTGCGGATGGACCGACAGCACGATGGCATCGCGGCGCGCCAGGTTGCGGTGCATCCACTCGATCATGTCGGCGAAGATGTTGGGCGTCGAATGCTCCACCGTCGAAGGCAGGTTGATCGATGCACTTGCGCTGCGGGCGTCGGCTGCCAGACCTCGGTGACGGCATCCACCACGCGCTTGGCGAAGGCCAGCTCGGTGCCCGAGAACATTTCGGGCGAATACTGGAAGGTCCACTGCGTGTGCCGGCTGCTTGCGCGGCCAGTTCCTTGAACAGGCGGGCCTGGCTGGTCGCGAGTTCGACGATGCCGTCCTCGTCCATGCCCAGCACCACCTTGCGCATCACCGGCGCCGTGGCGTTGTACAGGTGCACGATCACGCGCGTGGCGCCCTGCAGCGACTCGAAGGTACGGCGGATCAGCGGCTCGCGCGCCTGGGTCAGCACCTGGATGGTCACGTCGTCGGGCACCAGGTCTTCGTCGATCAGCTTGCGGATGAAGTCGAATTCGATCTGCGAGGCCGAGGGAAAGCCCACCTCGATCTCCTTGAAGCCGATCGCCACCAGCGTCTCGAACATGCGCATCTTGCGCGGGATGTCCATCGGCTCGATCAGCGCCTGGTTGCCGTCGCGCAGGTCGACGCTGCACCAGATCGGGGGACGGGTCAGCACGGCGTCGGGCCAGGTGCGGTCCGTGAGGCGCGACCGGTGCGAAGGCGCGGTACTTGCTGGCGGGATTCTTCAACATGGGTTTCTCTCGTTGGGGTTCAGGTGAACCAGCAGCCCCAAAACAAAACGGCCCGCTGCTGGTGCAAACGGGCCGTTGTCAGGTGATGCGCGTGCGCTACCGTCTCCGCCCGTAGGGGGATAGCAGTAGCGCCAGCGAAATTCTGTTCATGGGAGCGGCGAATGTAGCACAGGCCGGCCAGATCCTATTTGTGCAGGCCGCGCTCGTCGGGCTCGTCGGTGGAGGTGCTGATGACGCTGGTGTGCTGGCCCTTGGCCTTGCGCCAGGCATAGACCGCGTAGCCGCTCAGCGCCGTAGGCCACGAACAGGCCGAACAGCACGATGGGCGGGTGGATGTTGATGACGGCGATGCCCAGGGCGATCAGCACGATCACCGCGAAGGGCACGCTCTTCTTCATCTGCACGTCCTTGAAGCTGTAGAACGGCACGTTGGTCACCATGGTCAGCCCCGCGTAGAGCGTGAACCGACGGTGAACAGTGATCTCTCCAGGAGGACAGCACCTCGCCGCCGCGCTTGACCCCATTCGTTCATCAGCCAGATGAAGCCGGCCACCAGCGCCGCGGCGGCCGGCGAAGGCAGGCCCTGGAACTAGCGCTTGTCGACCACGGCCGTGTTGACGTTGAAGCGCGCCAGCCGCAGCGCGGCGCAGGCGCAGTAGACGAAAGCCGCGATCCAGCCCCAGCGTCCCAGTCCCTTGAGCGCCCACACATAGGCGATCAGGGCGGGCGCGGCGCCGAAGGACACCATGTCGGACAGCGAATCCATCTGCTCGCCGAAGGCGCTCTGGGTGTTGGTCATGCGCGCAACGCGGCCGTCCAGGCTGTCCAGGACCATGGCGCAGAACACGCCCACGGCCGCCAGGTCGAAGCGGCCGTTCATCGCCATCACCACGGCATAGAAGCCGCCGAACAGCGCCGCCAGCGTGAACAGGTTGGGCAGGATGTAGATGCCCTTGCGGCGCTTGCGCACCACGATGCCTCTCGGTGGAGCGTGTCGGTCTTGATGGATTCGGTGCCGTTAGTGCATGGCGGAAAGTGTAGCAGTGCAAAGAACAAAGGCCACCGCGCAGGGCGGCCCTTGTCGTCATGCCGGGATCGGCCGGACGACTCAGTTCCGGGTCTGGTCGACCAGCTTGTTCTTCTTGATCCAGGGCATCATCGCGCGCAGCTTCTCGCCCACGACCTCGATCTGGTGCTCGGCCTTCAGGCGGCGGCGGCGACAGCAGCGTGGGCGCGCCGGCGCGGTTTTCCAGGATGAAGCTCTTGGCGTATTCGCCGGTCTGGATGTCCTTCAGGCACCTGCTTCATGACCTTCTTGGTCTCTTCGGTCACGATGCGCGGGCCGGTGACGTACTCGCCGTATTCGGCGTTGTTCGAGATCGAGTAGTTCATGTTGGCGATGCCGCCTTCATAGATCATGTCCACGATCAGCTTGAGTTCGTGCAGGCACTCGAAGTACGCCATCTCGGGCGCGTAGCCGGCTTCCACCAGCGTCTCGAAGCCGGCCTTGATCAGTTCCACGGTGCCGCCGCACAGCACGGCCTGCTCGCCGAACAGGTCGGTCTCGGTTTCTTCGCGGAAGTTGGTCTCGATGATGCCGGCCTTGCCGCCGCCGTTGGCCATCGCGTACGACAGGGCCAGGTCGCGCGCCTTGCCGCGTCTTGTCCTGCATGCACGGCGACCAGGTGCGGCACGCCGCCGCCCTGGGTGTAGGTGCCGCGCACGGTGTGGCCGGGGGCCTTGGGCGCGACCATCCAGACGTCGAGGTCGGCGCGCGGCGTGACGAAGCCGTAGTGCACGTTGAAGCCGTGCGCGAAGACCAGCGAGGCGCCTTGCTTGATGTTCGGCTCGACGTCGTTCTTGTAGACGGCGGCGATCTGCTCGTCGGGCAGCAGGATCATGACCACGTCGGCGGACTTCACGGCGTCGGCCACTTCGGCGACCTTCAGGCCGGCCTTCTCGACCTTGGGCCAGGAAGCCCCGCCCTTGCGCAGGCCGACCACGACCTTGACGCCGCTGTCGTTCAGGTTCTGGGCGTGCGCGTGGCCTTGCGAGCCGTAGCCGATGATGGCGACCGTCTTGCCCTTGATCAGGCTCAGGTCACAGTCCTTGTCGTAATAAACCTTCATGGTTTCTCCTGTTGAAATTCGGTGAGTGTGGAACTGATGGATTCAGACGCGCAGGATGCGCTCGCCGCGGCCGATGCCGCTGGCACCGGTGCGCACGGTTTCCAGGATGGCGCTGCGGTCGATGGCTTCGAGGAAGGCGTCGTTCTTGCCCTGGTCGCCGGTGAGCTCGATGGTGTAGCTCTTCTCGGTCACGTCGATGATGCGGCCGCGGAAGATGTCGGCCATGCGCTTCATCTCCTCGCGCTCCTTGCCGACGGCGCGCACCTTCACCATCATGAGCTCGCGCTCGGTGTAGGCGCCTTCGGTCAGGTCGACGACCTTGACGACCTCGATCAGGCGGTTCAGGTGCTTGGTGATCTGCTCGATGACGTCGTCCGAGCCCGTGGTCTGCGATGCGTCATGCGCGACAGCGACGGGTCCTCGGTGGGCGCCACGGTGAGCGATTCGATGTTGTAGCCGCGGGCCGAGAACAGGCCCACGACGCGGGAGAGAGCGCCGGGCTCGTTCTCCATCAGGACGGCAATGATGTGTTTCATGTGATGTGATTCCTCTTTTCGCCGCCCTCCCCTGCGCACGGTAATGCGCGGGCTTGGCAGCCAATAGATTCGTCTCGGATTGTCATGCCGGACTTGATCCGGCATCCACGTGCGTCCGCATGGATCGCGGTCAGCCCGCAATGACAGGCTCGTGTTTACAGGTCTTCGGACCCCAGCAGCATCTCGGTGATGCCCTTGCCCGCCTTCACCATCGGGAAGACGTTCTCGGTCGGGTCGGTGCGGAAGTCCATGAACACGGTGCGGTCCTTGAGCTTGCGCGCCTCGCGCAATGCCGGCTCCACGTCCTGCGGGTGCTCGATCAGCATGCCCACGTGGCCATAGGCCTCGGCCAGCTTGACGAAGTTGGGCAGCGCGTCCATGTAGCTGTGGCTGTAGCGGCCCTCGTAGTCGATCTCCTGCCACTGGCGCACCATGCCCAGGTAGCGGTTGTTGAGCGAGACGATCTTGATCGGCGTGTTGTACTGCAGGCAGGTGGAGAGTTCCTGGATGCACATCTGCACCGAGCCTTCGCCGGTGATGCAGTACACCTCGCTGTCGGGCTTGGCCAGCTTGATGCCCATGGCATAGGGAATGCCCACGCCCATGGTGCCCAGGCCGCCCGAGTTGATCCAGCGGCGCGGCTCGTCGAAGCGGTAGTACTGCGCGGCCCACATCTGGTGCTGGCCCACGTCGGACGTGATGTAGGTGTCGGCATCCTTGGTCATGTTCCACAGCGTCTCGACCACGTACTGCGGCTTGATCACTTCCGTGTTGCCTGCGGTCGTACTTCAGGCAGTCCTTGCTTGCGCCAGCCATCGATGGTTTCCCACCAGGCGCCCAGGGCATCCGCGTCGGGCTTGGTGCCGGACTCCTTGATCATGGCGATCAGTTCCGACAGCACGTCCTTGACGTCGCCGACGATCGGGATGTCGACCTTCACCCGCTTGGAGATGCTGGAAGGGTCGATGTCGATGTGGATGATCTTGCGCTCGTTCTGCGCGAAGTGCTTGGGGTTGCCGATCACGCGGTCGTCGAAGCGCGCGCCCACGGCCAGCAGCACGTCGCAGTTCTGCATGGCGTTGTTGGCTTCGATGGTGCCGTGCATGCCCAGCATGCCCAGGAACTTGCGGTCGCTGGCCGGATAGGCGCCCAGGCCCATCAGCGTATTGGTGCACCGGGATAGCCCAGCATGTCGACCAGCGTGCGCAGTTCCTGGGTGGCGTTGCCCAGGATCACGCCGCCGCCGGTGTAGATGTAGGGCCGCTTGGCCGCCAGCAGCAGTTGCAGCGCCTTGCGGATCTGCCCGCCGTGGCCCTTGCGCACCGGGTTGTAGGAGCGCATTTCGACCTTGTCCGGATAGCCGGTGTAGGCGGTCTTGTTGAAGGACACGTCCTTCGGGATGTCCACCACCACGGGGCCGGGCCGGCCGCTGCGGGCGATGTGGAAGGCCTTTTTCATGACCTCGGCCAGATGCCGCACGTCCTTGACCAGGAAGTTGTGCTTGACGATGGGCCGGGTGATGCCGACGGTGTCGCATTCCTGGAATGCGTCCAGGCCGATGGCCGCCGTCGGGCACCTGGCCGGTGATGATCACCATCGGGATGCTGTCCATGTAGGCCGTGGCGATGCCGGTCACCGCATTGGTGACGCCGGGGCCCGAGGTGACCAGGGCGACGCCCACTTCGCCGGTGGCGCGCGCATAGCCGTCGGCGGCGTGAACGGCGGCCTGCTCGTGGCGCACCAGCACGTGCTGGATGGTGTCCTGCTTGTAGAACGCGTCGTAGATGTGCAGCACCGCGCCGCCCGGATAGCCCCAGACGTACTTGACGTTCTCGGCCTGCAGGGCCTTGACGAGGATTTCCGCGCCGCGGAGTTCTTGCGATGATGGGTTGGTGGCCGATGCGGCCGCCGCCGAAACGATTTCGGCCTTGGAGATTTCCATGATGAACCTTTGCGAATTTCTCTGACGAAAAACCTAGGGTGCCCCTTCGCCCGCTCTTGTGAAACTGCGTCGGGACTTAGAACCCAAAACCATGGGCGGGCCTATCGCACCGCCGGATCAGGGCTCGTTTGCCTTTTGACTTGCAGGCGCATTATCGCACTGCAACACGGGAATCAATTAAAAAATGCACATCACGATGCGATAATTTGAGGCTGTCAGCACCAAAACCGCGCAGCCGCGCCATAAAAGACATACCCTAGGCCGTCCGGGCCCAGATTCCTTGGCAACCGAACAAGAACTCTCCGACTTCCTCAAGAGCGTCGAAAAGCGGGCCTTCAAGCGCTCGATCTACCACGTGCGCGACGAGGAGGCTGCGCTTGGACATCGTGCAGGACAGCATGATGAAGCTGGCCGAGCACTACGGCGACAAGCCGCCCAACGAACTGCCGATGCTGTTCCAGCGCATCCTGTCGAACTGCACGCTCGACTGGTTCCGCCGGCAAAAGACCCGCAACGCCCTGTTCTCGAACATGAGCGACTTCGAATCCTCCAGCGACGACGGGGATTTCGACCTGCTGGAAACTTTTTCCTTTGCCGAGGGCTCTCAGCAGGCAGAGAGCGCCGAGGACACGACGCGGCGGGCACAGATCTTGCGAGAGATCGAGTACCAGATCCAGGAGCTGCCGGCCCGTCAACGTGAAGCCTTCCTGATGCGTTACTGGGAGGATATGGACGTGGCCGAAACGGCGGCGGCCATGGGCTGCTCGGAAGGCAGTGTCAAGACACATTGTTCGCGTGCAGTCCAGGCCCTCAGTAAAGCACTGAAGGCAAAGGGAATACAACTATGACGACTACACAACTTACCCAGTCCCAGCAGCAGGACCGGTTTGGCCGGCAGGTGGCAGCGCGCCTGGCGGCCGGCACGGCCGAGATCCCCCATGACATCACCGAGCGCCTGCGGGCTGCCCGGGTCCAGGCGGTCGCCCGCCGCAAGCAGGCCCATCTGCTCACCGCCTCCTCCGTAGTCGCATCCGGCGGCGCCGCCGCACTGGGCTTCGGCGACGGCGGGCAGAGCCTGTGGAACCGCATCGCGTCGGCCCTGCCCCTGATCGCCCTGGCGGCCGGCCTGATCCTGATCCACACCATCGAGAACGACCGCCGCGCCAGCGAGGTGGCCGAGGTCGATGCAGCACTGCTCACAGATGACCTCCCGCCGTCGGCCTACGCCGATTCCGGCTTCGTGCAGTTCCTGAAATCCGGGGATTGATACGTCGGCGCTGCAAGCCATGTCCTCCGGCCTCCTTTTGCTGCCGCCCAAAAAGTCCGGCGCGGCCCTCGGCGTTTTCTTCGGCGCGGGCATGTTGTGGCTCGGGCTGCTCTGCGCCCCCTGCATTGCCACGGCCCAAGCCCAGGCTCAGGTTCAGCCGCCGGCAGGCTCCGCGGCGAGCCCGGCGCCTGCCGCCAGGGCGGCGGCCTCGGCTGTCAAATCCAACGGCCAACGGCAAGGCGATCACCAGGCCGCTTTGGAGCGACCTGACACCGGCCCAGCAACAAGCCCTGGCGCCGCTGTCGGCCAAATGGAACACGGTCAGCGAGGCCCAGAAGCGCAAGTGGCTGGCCCTGTCCGAGAACTACCCCAAGATGTCGGGCGCCGAGCAGGCCAAACTGCATAGCCGCATGACCGAGTGGGCGGCGCTCAGCCCCCAGCAGCGTACCCAGGCGCGCCTGAACTTCGCCGAAACCAAGCAGTTGTCGCCCGACGACAAGAAGGCCAAGTGGGAGGCCTACCAGGCACTGTCCCCGGAGGAAAAACGCAAACTCGCCGCCGGGGCGGCCAAGCCGCCGCCAACGGCGGCGGCCGTGAAGCCCGTGGCCCCCGACAAGCTGGCAACCGTGCCGAAGGCGAATCCCAGGCCGGAAACCAAGACGCCCCGTATCGCCTCGGCGCCTGACCAGGTGGACCACAACACCTTGCTGCCCCAGCAGGTGCCGGCGTCCACGCTTGCACCGCAGAATTGAATTCTGTACCCCGATGGCGGATGAACTTCCGGGCGGTGCTTCCCCCGACACGCTGATCGCCCCCAGCCTGCCGCGCCGCATGGCCTGCTGGCTCTATGAGGGCATGCTGCTGTTCGCGGTGGTGTTCGTGGCCGGCTGGCTGTTCAGCACGCTCGGGCAGATGCGCGATTCGATGGATGCCCGCCGCCCCCTCCTGCAGGCTTTTCTGTTCGTGGTTTTCGGTGTCTATTTCGCCTGGTTCTGGGCCAAGGGCCAGACACTGGCAATGAAGACCTGGAACATCCGCGTGGTGGATCGCGAGGGCCGGCCCCTGACCCAGGGGCGCGCCCTGCTGCGCTACGCCTGCAGCTGGTTGTGGTTCCTGCCGCCGCTGGCGCGTCATCGCGCCTTTCAAGCTTGGCGGCGCGCAAAACCTGGTGCTGGTGCTGGGCTGGGTTGCCGTGTGGGCAGTGCTGAGCCGTTTCCACCCGCAGCGCCAGTTCTGGCACGACGCGCTCGCCGGGACCCGGCTCATACCTTCCGCGCCGCTGAGCCGCTGACGGCGATCTCGTCATTCCCGTGAGGGACAATCCGCTCATGCCGTCTTTTTCCCTTTGCGTTTATTGCGGTTCCCGCCTGGGTACGCCCCCCGGCTTCACAGCCGTGGCAGCCGATGTGGGCCGCCGGATCGGCGAGCGCGGCGGCCAATTGGTCTACGGCGGCGGCAATGCCGGCCTGATGGGCGTGGTGGCCGACTGCCACGCTGGCGGCGGGCGGCCGCGTGGTGGGCGTCATTCCGCATGCCCTGGTCGAAAAGGAATTGGCCAAACTCGACTGCACCGAGCTGCACGTGGTCGACAACATGCACGAGCGCAAGCGCATGATGGCCGAGCGGGCCGATGCCTTCCTGGCTTTGCCGGGCGGCATCGGCACGCTTCGAGGAGCTGTTCGAGGTCTGGACCTGGCGCCAGCTGGGCTACCACGACAAGCCGATCGGCCTGCTCAACGTGGATGGGCTACTACGACCCGCTGCTGGCCTTCCTGGAGTCCAGCGTGCGCCACAGCTTCATGAGCGACTGGCAGATGGACCTCATTCGCGTCGACAAGGACGCCTCGGCCCTGCTTGAGCGGGCTGATAGAGGCTGCTGCCATGGCCTCACCACGCACCAGTTTGTCCCAGATCTGACGGCTCGCCAGGCAGTCTGAGCGTCTGCGCTCAGACTGCCGACTCGTCCGTCTCGCCGGTGCGGATGCGAACGACGCGCTCGATGTTGGTGATGAAGATCTTGCCGTCGCCGATCTTGCCGGTGCGGGCGGCCTTGACGATGGCATCGACACAGCGCTCGACGTCGTCATCCTTGACGACCACTTCCACCTTCACCTTGGGCAGGAAGTCGACCACGTACTCCGCGCCGCGGTACAGCTCGGTATGGCCCTTCTGGCGGCCGAAGCCCTTGACCTCGGTGACGGTGAGGCCGGTCACGCCGCACTCGGCCAGCGCCTCGCGAACCTCCTCGAGCTTGAACGGTTTGACGATGGCGGTGATCTGTTTCATGACGGTACCTTTTACTTTCTAAGCGCGGAATTTACCGGTAATAGGATAGCGCCAATCCTTGCCGAAGCTGCGATGGGTGACCCGAATCCCCACGGGCGCCTGCCGGCGCTTGTATTCGTTGATCCGGATCAGGCGCGCCACCCGCTCGACCACGGCGCGGTCGAAGCCCGCCGCGATGATCTCCTCCACGCCCTGGTCGTTCTCCATGTAGCGCTCCAGGATCGCATCCAGCACTTCGTAGGGCGGCAGGCTGTCCTGGTCGACCTGGTCGGGCCGCAGCTCGGCGCTGGGCGGGCGCGTGATGATGCGCTCGGGAATGGGGCTGATCGCCGGCGCCGTAGGGATCGTGGATGTTGCGCCAGCGCGCCAGCCGGAACACCGTGGTCTTGAGCAGGTCCTTGATCACGGCAAAGCCGCCGGCCATGTCGCCGTACAGCGTGCAGTAGCCGGTGGCCATCTCGCTCTTGTTGCCCGTGGTCAGCACGATGCTGCCGAACTTGTTGGACAGCGCCATCAGGAACACGCCGCGGATGCGGGCCTGGATGTTCTCCTCGGTCGTGTCCTCGGGCAGCCCCTTGAACTCCTGCGGCCAGCGAGGCCTTGAACGACTCGAACTCGGGGATGATGGAAATCTCGTCGTAGCGCACGCCCAGGCGCGCCGCCATGTCGCGCGCGTCGATCCAGGAAATGTCCGCCGTGTAGGGCGAGGGCATCATCACGGCGCGCACCTTGTCGCGGCCCAGCGCGTCCACGGCAACGGCCAGCACCAGGGCCGAGTCGATGCCGCCCGACAGGCCCAGCAGCACGCCGGGAAAGCCGTTCTTGCCGATGTAGTCGCGCACGCCCAGCACCAGGGCGTCCCACAGTTCGGCCTCGGGGCTGCGCTCGTGCACCAGGTGGGCGCTGCAGCGCGAGGCGGCGGCCGGCGACCGCGCTCGGTCTGCACGTAGAAGAGGTCTTCCTGGAAGCCCGGGGCACGGCCGGCCAGCGCACCGTCGGCGTTCACGGCAAAGGAGGCGCCGTCGAACACCACCTCGTCCTGCCCGCCCACGAGGTGCGCATAGACCAGCGGCAGGTCCAGCGCGCGGGCCCGCTCGGCCATGCGCGCCACGCGCTCGCCGCCCTTGCCCACGTGGAAGGGCGAGGCGTTGATCACCGCCAGCAGTTCGGCGCCCGACTCCTTGGCGAGCAGGCCGGGCTCGTCGAACCAGGCGTCCTCGCAGATCAGCAGGCCGACGCTGACACCCTCGACCTGGAACACGCAGGTCGCCCTGGCCGGGCGTGAAATAGCGGCGCTCGTCGAACACCTGGTAGTTGGGCAGCTCGCGCTTGGCGTAGGTTTCGAGCACCCGCCCTTCGCTGATCACGCTGGCCGCGTTGAAGCGCCGCTGCACCGCAACCGATTTGCTGCGGATATCGCCGCCCGTGGGATGGCCGACCACCACATGCAGGCCCTTTAACCCGGCCAGTTCGCGGGCCACGGTTTTCACGGCATCATCGCAGGCAGCGATGAACGCGGGCCGCAGGAACAGGTCCTCGGCCGCGTAGCCGCAGATCGACAGCTCGGGCGTGAGCACCAGGCGCGCGCCCTGGGCGTAGGCCGCTCGCGCCGCGGCAATGATCTTTTGCGCGTTGCCGGCCGTGTCACCCACCAGGAAGTTGAGCTGGGCAATACAGAGTTTGAGGGCCATAGCAGCAGTGAAAAACGACTCGAACGATTATGTCACCCAGGTGCTCAGCTCGCCGGTCGAGCTCGACCCGGCGGAATGGAACGCCCTGCTTGCCCGGCAGGAAGCGCCCAACCCCTTCATGCGCCACGAGTACCTGGCGGCGATGGAACAAAGCAAGAGCGCCACGCCGGCGACCGGATGGACGCCGCGCTTCGTCACCCTGCGCCGCGATGGGCAGCTGGCCGCGGCCTGCGCGCTCTACCTCAAGGACCACTCCTACGGCGAGTACGTGTTCGACTGGGCATGGGCCAACGCCTACGAGCAGCATGGACTGGACTACTACCCCAAGGCGCTGATCGCGACGCCGTTCACGCCGGTGCCCGGCGCGCGCCTGCTGGCCCTGGATGCCCGTTCCCGGCAGGCCCTGGTCGAAGCGGTCATCCGTTGGTGCGGCAAGCAGAAGCTGTCCTCGCTGCACCTGCTTTTCGCCGGCGACGAGGACATTGCCGCCTGCGCGGCCGCCGGCCTGATGCTGCGCCACACCGTGCAGTTCCACTGGGTGAACGCGGACTGGGCGGACTTCGACGCTTTCCTGGCGAGCCTGGCGCACGACAAGCGCAAGAAGATCCGCCAGGAGCGGCGCAAGGTGGCTCGAGGCGGGCGTGAGCTTCCGCTGCGCAGCGGGCGCCGACATCGAACGGGCCGACTGGGACTTCTTCTACCGCTGCTACGAGCGCACCTACTACGAGCACGGCAACTCGCCCTACCTCACGCGCGACTTCTTCCGGCGCATGGCGCGCGAG
The DNA here is from genome assembly GCA_963722025.1 of uncultured beta proteobacterium. Taxonomy (GTDB): domain Bacteria; phylum Pseudomonadota; class Gammaproteobacteria; order Burkholderiales; family Burkholderiaceae_C; genus Ramlibacter. The sequence continues at coordinate 35,648 of CAVRNE010000010.1, read as the reverse complement.
ATGCCTGAGAACTGGCTGCTCTTCATTGCCGAGCAGGCGGGCAAGCCGATCGCCAGCAGCCTGATCGCGTTGGACACGACACCGTCCGGCGAAAAGGTGGCCTACGGGCGCTACTGGGGCGCGCTGGAGCGGGTGGACTGCCTGCATTTCGAGGCCTGCTACTACCAGCCGCTGCAGTGGTGCATCGCCAACGGCTGGAACCGCTTCGAGGGCGGCGCGCAAGGGGAACACAAGATGGCGCGGGCGCTGATGCCGGTGAAAACCACCAGCGCCCATTGGCTGGCACAACCCGCTTTCGCCTACGCGGTGGAACGCTTCCTCGAGCGCGAAGGCCAGGGCATCGCCAACTACCTGGATCACCTCGAACAGCGCAGCCCCTTCCGGCGGGGTTACCGGATACCCAAGCGCCAAGCGACGAATGAAGGTCCCACTCTAAACCGGTGCCGGGATGGCAGGCGGTCTGAACACAACAGGAAAGCAGCATCCAAGCCTATGGCAACCAAGACGACGCTCAACAACTCCCCTCCCAGCCTTGCCTTGCTGGCGCTCGAATTCCGGGCGCCGCTTGAATTCGGCGCCTGTTGCCGGCCTGGCCGGCGCTGCAGCGGGCACGCTCGGCGACGGCCACGGCGTGCTCGTGTTTCCCGGCTTGTCGGCCAGCGATGCGACCACCTATCCGCTGCGCGGCTACCTCGGTCCCTCGGCTACGTTTCCGAGGGCTGGAGCCAGGGCTTCAACTTCGGCCCGCGCGCGGGCGTGCTGGAAGCACGCCAGGCGCGGGCTGGACGGGCTTGCGAGAGTCAGCGGCGGCAAGGTCAGCCTGATCGGCTGGAGCCTGGGCGGCGTTTATGCGCGCGAGCTGGCCAAGGAACTGCCCCAGCTGGTGCGCGGCGTGATCACGCTGGGCTCACCGTTCGCGGGTCCGCCCAAGTCCACGAACGCCTGGCGGATCTACGAACTGACCAGCGGACGCAAGATAGAGCATGAGCATGGCCGGTTCGACCTGCCCACAGCGCCTCCGGTGCCCACCACCAGCATCTATTCGCGCAGCGACGGCATCGTGGCCTGGCAAGGCAGCGTGCAGCAGCCCGACCACGGGCAGACCGAGAACATCGAAGTGGTTGCCAGCCACTTCGGCCTGGGACTGAACCCCAGCGCCTGGTGGGCGGTGGCCGACCGGCTGGCCCAGCCCGAGGGGCAATGGCGGCCGTTCGACCGGACGGGGCTGTACGGATTGAAGAGCTTCATCTATCCGGATCCGAACCGGGCTTGAAAAGAATCAAGCCAGCTGAAAAATCAATCGCAACCGCTGGCGGCGGCATAGACGGGTCAGCCGTTCTGCTTCTTGTAGTTCTCGATGCCGTCCACGATTTCCTTGCTGGCCGCTTCCGGGCCTTCCCAGCCCAGCACCTTGACCCACTTGCCCGGCTCCAGGTCCTTGTAGTGCTCGAAGAAGTGCGCGATGGTCTTCAGGCGCATCGGGTTCACGTCTTCCGGCTTTTCCAGTGGGTGTAGATCGAGCAGCATCTTGTCGGTGGGCACGGCCAGCACCTTGCCGTCCTCGCCGGCCTCGTCTTCCATCATCAGGATGCCGATCGGCCGGCAGGGCACCACCACGCCGGGAATCAGCGGCACCGGGCGTGATCACCAGCACGTCGACCGGGTCGCCGTCGCCGCTGAGGGTCTTGGGCACATAGCCGTAGTTGGTCGGGTAGTGCATGGCCGTGGTCATGAAGCGGTCCACGAAGATCGCGCCGGATTCCTTGTCGACTTCGTACTTGATCGGGATCGGCGTTCATCGGGATTTCGATGATCACGTTGAAGGCGTCGGGAACGTTTTTGCCGGGGGAGACTTTGTCGAGGGACATGATTCTTTTGAGTGATGAGAATGAGACGGAGGACCTAGGATTAACCCTGATTTTACTTTCGCCAGCCTTGCTTTCCCAGCGCATGACGCGAATCCGTCACAAGTTTCCCCGTATATTTCGCCGGTTGGCCAATCGTCTCCGCCCGTTGGGGAGCTACGAGGAAGCAACGCAGCGGGGGCACCGCTCGCGTTAGCGCCCCTCCAAGCGAAAACAACGTAGGAGAAGCAGGAATGACAGGCAACTCGGCGCTGATCTTGGCGCTCGTCTGCGGCTTTGCGGCCGTGGCTTATGGATTCTGGGCCCGCAGCTGGATCCTTTCCCAGGACGCGGGCAACGCCCGCATGCAGGAGATCGCGGCGGCCATCCAGGCCGGCGCGGCGGCCTACCTGGCCCAGCAATACAAGACCATCGCCATCGTCGGCGTGGTGCTGGCCATCCTGATCGGCATCTTCCTCGACGCGCACCACGGCCATCGGCTTCGTCATCGGCGCCGTGCTCTCGGGCGCCTGCGGCTTCATCGGCATGAACGTCTCGGTGCGCGCCAACGTGCGCACCGCGCAGGCGGCCACCCGCGGCATCGGCCCGGCGCTCGACGTCGCCTTCCGCGGCGGCGCCATCACCGGCATGCTGGTGGTGGGCCTGGGCCTGCTGGGCGTGACGGCCTTCTACTGGTTCCTGGTCGGCAACGGCAACCTGACGCCGGACAAGAACCTGGCCACGCTGCTCGAACCCGCTGATCGGCCTTGCCTTCGGCGCCTCGCTGATCTCGATCTTCGCGCGGCTGGGCGGCGGCATCTTCACCAAGGGCGCCGACGTCGGCGCCGACCTGGTGGGCAAGGTGGAAGCCGGCATCCCGGAAGACGACCCGCGCAACCCGGCGGTGATCGCCGACAACGTGGGCGACAACGTCGGCGACTGCGCCGGCATGGCGGCCGACCTGTTCGAGACCTACGCCGTGACGCTGATCGCGACCATGGTGCTGGGCGCCCTGCTGATCACCAGCGCCGGCACCAACGCGGTGCTGTATCCGCTGGCGCTGGGCGCGCGTGTCGATCATCGCGTCGATCATCGGCTGCTTCTTCGTCAAGGCCTCGCCCGGCATGATGAACGTGATGCCGGCGCTGTACAAGGGCCTGGCCGTCGCCGGGCGTGCTGTCGCTGATCGCCTTCTACTTCGTCACGCAGTCTGGCTGATGCCCGACAACGCGATCACCGCCACCGGCAGCCAGATGCGCCTGTTCGGCGCCTGCGTCGTCGGCCTGGTCCTGACCGGCGCGCTGGTCTGGATCACCGAGTTCTACACCGGCACGCAGTACTCGCCGGTGCGCCACATCGCGCAGGCCTCGACCACCGGCCACGGCACCAACATCATTGCCGGCCTGGGCGTGTCGATGCGCTCCACCGCCTGGCCGGTGATCTGCGTGTGCATCGCGATCCTGGTCTCCTACCAGCTGGCCGGCCTGTACGGCATCGCCATCGCCGCCACCTCCATGCTGAGCATGGCCGGCATCGTGGTGGCGCTGGACGCCTACGGCCCGATCACCGACAACGCCGGCGGCATCGCCGAGATGGCCGAGCTGCCCTCCAGCGTGCGCGACATCACCGACCCGCTGGACGCCGTGGGCAACACCACCAAGGCCGTGACCAAGGGCTACGCCATCGGCTCGGCCGGCCTGGCCGCGCTGGTGCTGTTCGCCGACTACACGCACAAGCTGGAAAGCTACGGCCGCGCCATCAGCTTCGACCTGTCGCGACCCGATGGTGATCGTGGGCCTGTTCATCGGCGGCCTGATCCCCTACCTGTTCGGCGCGATGGCGATGGAAGCCGTGGGCCGCGCCGCCGGCTGCGGTGGTGGTGGAAGTGCGCCGCCAGTTCCGCGAGATCAAGGGCATCATGGAAGGCACGGCCAAGCCCGAGTACGGCGTGGCCGTGGACATGCTGACCAAGGCGGCGATCAAGGAAATGATGATCCCCTCGCTGCTGCCGGTGGTGGTGCCGATCCTGGTCGGCCTGCTGCTGGGCCCGAAGGCGCTGGGCGGCCTGCTGATGGGCACCATCGTCACCGGCCTGTTCGTCGCCATCTCCATGTGCACCGGCGGCGGCGCCTGGGACAACGCCAAGAAGTACATCGAGGACGGCAACCACGGCGGCAAGGGCTCCGAGGCGCACAAGGCCGCCGTGACCGGCGACACCGTGGGCGACCCCTACAAGGACACGGCCGGCCCGGCGGTCAACCCGCTGATCAAGATCATCAACATCGTGGCGCTGCTGATCGTGCCGCTGGTGGTGAAGTTCCACAGCGGTGAGGCGCCGGCGAGCAAAGCCCAGGCCCCTGCCGCGGTGACCGCACCGGCCGCCGCCGAAGTAAAGCTCGACATTCCACCACAAAGGCCCGCTTCGCGGGCCTTTTTTCTGGCGTCAGGCGCCGGCTTCGGTCACCGCGCGCAGCAGCTGGCTGGCGGGCTCGACCAGTTCGAGCAGCTGCGCGACGCGATCCTGCTCGATGTATTGCAGGATCAGTTCGTTGATGCCGCCCACCACCGCCATGGCCATGCCGGCGGGCAGAGGTGTGGCGCGCTTGCGGCCGGCTTCACCGCCATTGACCACGCCCAGCATGAAATCAGCGATCTCCTGGTTGACGCGGCGGCGCGACGGCGAGGCCTTCCGAGCCGAGCCCGAGGATTTCGATGAACAGCGTTCGCATCAGCACCGGGTTTTGCTGCATGCAGCCGAGATAGGCCGACATCGCGCGCTCCACCTGGGTCTGCCATTCGTGCTGGGGATCGATCGAGTCACGCAGCACCTTCAGCGCGTTGTGGCTCGCCGCCTCGTAGAGCGCGATCAGGCACTCGGCCTTGGTGGAGAAATGTTCATAGAACGTCCTGCGCGACACGCTGGCTTCGCGCACGATGTCGGCAATCGTCGTGTCCGCGTAGCCTTTGGCCGCCACTGCGCGGGCCATGCCTTCGAGCAGGCGGTGCCGGTGTTCATGAACCTCTGGTTTCAGTTTCAGTTAAGGTTTCAACCATGAGCTGATTCTCAGCCTGTTGACTTACGGTACTTGACAGTACCGGATTCGAACCCATGATATGCGCGGTACCAATCGGTACCAGCTACGTTCGGAGTTTCTTGGGAAATGACAGACCTCGTTGTCCGCCGCCTGCTTGTCGACATGGAAGCACCTATCGCGCGCCATTGGTGCGGCGGCGACGCTTTTCGCACGGCGCTCTTCAACGCTTTGTCCATGAGCTTCCCGGTGGGCGAGCAGTTCTTCATCGATTCGGTGCGCAACGGGTTCAAGGCCCTGCCGGCGGAACAACAGGAGCGCTTTCGCGCCGAAGTCCAGGCCTTCGTCGGGCAGGAGGCGACGCATCGCCGCCTGCATGCGCTGTTCAACGGGCACCTGGAAAAGCTGGGCCTGGTCAACGATTGGGCGCCCCGCGCGGCCCAGCGCCTGAAGCTGCTGGAGGGCGTCGACCCGCGCCACGCGCTCGCGATCACGGCGGCCAACGAGCATTTCACCGCCATCATGGCCGACTGGATGCTGCGCAACGCGGACCTTCTTGGCAGTGAAGACGAGCGGCTTACGACCTTGTGGCTGTGGCACAGCGCCGAAGAGTCCGAACACAAGAGCACGGCCTTCGACCTGTACCAGGCGCTGGACGGCAACCATGAGTGGCGCATCACCTGGTTTCGCCGCGTCACCACCATCTTCCTGGGCGACACCCTGCGGCAGACCGTGAACAACCTTCAGCGCGACGGCACCTTGTGGAAGTGGAGCACCTGGAAAAGCGCCGCCTCCTACTTGTTCGGCAAGCGCGGCCTGGTCCGCCTGACCTATCAGGCCCTGGCGCGAATACATGCGCCGCGACTTCCATCCCAGCCACCAGGACAGCAGCTCGTCGCAGCGTTGGCTGGCCGAACACAGCGACCAGTACACCCCGGTGGGCGCCGGCGCCTAGAGCCGCCCCGCGCTCTGCCGGGGCTGCGCGCTTTCGCGCAGAATGTCGGCATGCAATTTCACTACATCGCCAACGCCGCCCTCGCCTCTTCTTCCGGCCGCACCATTCCCGTCATCGACCCGTCGGACGGCCAGCCCTTCGACGAACTGCAGCGCGGCAACGCCGACGACATCGACGCCGCCGTGCGGGCGGCGCGCCACTGCTTCGACTCGGTCTGGAGCAAGCTCAGCGCGGCCGAGCGCGGCCGCCTGTTGATGCGCCTGTCGCACAAGATCGCCGAGCACGCGGACGAACTGGCGGCGCTGGAGCAGCGCGACTGCGGCAAGCCCACCAAGCAGGCCCGCGCCGATGCCCTGGCGCTGGTGCGCTACTTCGAGTTCTACGCCGGCGCCTGCGACAAGCTGCATGGCGAGACCATTCCCTACCTGGACGGCTACAGCGTGTTCACCTGGCGCGAGCCGCACGGCGTCACCGGCCACATCATTCCGTGGAACTACCCGATGCAGATCTTCGGGCGCAGCGTGGGCGGCGCGCTGGCGGCGGGCAACGTCTGCGTGGTCAAGCCGTCGGAGGACGCCTGCCTGTCGCTGATCCGCGTGGCCCAGCTCGCGGCGGAAGTCGGCTTCCCGGCCGGCGCCATCAACATCGTGACGGGCTACGGCCACGAAGTGGGCGATGCGCTGGCGCGCCACGAAGGCATCGACCACATCAGCTTCACCGGCAGTCCCGAGCGTGGGCACGCTGATCCAGCAGGTGGCCGCCGAGCGCCATTGCCCGGTCACGCTGGAGCTTGGCGGCAAGAGCCCGCAGATCATCTTTGCCGACGCCGACCTCGACGCCGCCTTGCCGATGGTCATCAACGCCATCGTGCAGAACGCGGGCCAGACCTGCTCGGCCGGCTCGCGCCTGCTGGTCGAGCAGGCCATCTACGAGCCGCTGCTGGAGCGGCTGGGCCAGCGCCTTCGAGAACCTGCGCGTGGGCCCGGCGCTCGATGGACCTGGACGTCGGCCCGCTGATCCGCGCCAGCCAGCAGCAGCGCGTCTGGGATTTCCTTTCCGACGCGCATGTGGCGGGCATCCCGACCGTGGCCCAGGGACATGGTGGTCGACGAGGCGCCCGAGACCGGCTTACTACCAGGCGCCCACGCTGCTGCGCGACGTGCCGGTCGACCACCGGCTGGCGCAGGAGGAAGTGTTCGGGCCCGGTGCTGGCCGCCATGAGCTTCAGGACGAGGACCAGGCCGTCGAGCTGGCCAACGCGACGCAGTTCGGCCTGGTGGCCGGCATCTGGACCCGCGATGGCGGCACGGCAGCTGCGCATGGCCAAGCGCGTCAGGAGCGGCCAGGTCTTCATCAACAACTACGGCGCCGGCGGCGGCGTGGAACTGCCCTTCGGCGGCGTCAAGTCATCGGGCTATGGCCGCGAAAAGGGCTTCGAGGCGCTGTACGGCTTCACCACGCTCAAGACGGTGGCGATCCGGCACGGCTGAGATCAGACAAGCAACAATGTGCAGCTGGATTTCACGCGGCCAGTAGCCCGACCCACTCAGCATTAACAGGAGTTCAACGATGCGCGTCAAGGACAAATCCATCATCGTCACCGGCTCGGGCGGCGGCATCGGCGAAGGCATTGCCAAGCGGCTGGCCGCCGAAGGCGCCAAGGTCATCGTCAACGACATCAACACGGCCCTCGGCGAGAAGGTCGTAGCCGAGATCAAGGCGCGCCGGCGGCACGGCATCCTTCTTCGCAGCCGACGTGACCAAGTCGGCCGACGTCAAGGCGCTGGTCGACGCAGCCGTGCAGCGCCACGGCAAGCTCGACGTGATGGTCAACAACGCCGGCTGGACCCACCGCAACCGTCCAGCACTGGAAGTGAGCGAGGACGAGTTCGACAAGTGCTTTGCCGTCAACATGAAGAGCATCTACCTGTCGACGATTCACGCCGTGCCGGCCTTTCGCGCCAACAAGGGCGGCAGCTTCATCAACATCGCCTCCACCGCCGGCGTGCGGCCCCGCCCGGGCCTGACCTGGTACAACGGCTCCAAGGGCGCGGTCATCACCACCAGCAAGTCGCTGGCGGCCGAGTTCGGGCCCGACAACATCCGCGTGAACTGCATCAACCCGGTGTTCAACCCCGACACCGGCCTGTCCGCGGAATTCGCCGGCGGGCCGGTGGACGAGGCCCGCCGCGCCAAATTCCTGCGCCACCATTCCGCTGGGCCGCTTCTCGACCGCCCTCGACGTGGCCAATGCGGCGCTCTACCTGGCCAGCGACGAAGCCGCTTTCATTTCAGGGGTCTGCATCGAGGTCGATGGCGCGCCGCTGCGTCTGAGGCGCCGACAATAGGCAACATGGCCGAACGCGTGATTCCCCTGATCGACCAGCGCGTCTGCCGCGCTGAGCGCGGGCGTGCCCGCGCAAGCCATCCCTGCCACCGGCTTGCTCTCCGACACGCTGGGCAGCCCGCTTCGCGACCTGCGCATCAGCGTGACCGACCGCTGCAACTTCCGCTGCAGCTACTGCATGCCCAAGGAAGTCTTCGACAAGGACTACCACTACCTGCCGCACACCGCCCTGCTGACCTTCGAGGAGATCACCCGGCTGGCGCAGGCAGTTCGCGGCGCACGGCGTGCACAAGATCCGCCTCACCGGCGGCGAGCCGCTGCTGCGCAAGAACATCGAGGTGCTGATCGAACAGCTCGCCGCGCTGCGCACGCCTGAAGGCGAGCCGCTGGACCTCACGCTGACCACCAACGGCTCGCTGCTGGCGCGCAAGGCCAAGGCGCTTGAAGGCCGCCGGGCTGAAGCGCGTGACCGTCAGCCTCGACGGCCTGGACGATGCGGTGTTCCGCAGCATGAACGACGTCGACTTCCCGGTGGCCGAAGTGCTCACAGGCATCGACGCGGCGCGCGACGCCGGCCTGGGCCCGATCAAGGTCAACATGGTGGTCAAGCGCGGCACCAACGAGCACGAGATCCTGCCGATGGCGCGCCACTTCCGGGGCACGGGCATCGTGCTGCGCTTCATCGAGTACATGGACGTGGGCGCCACCAACGGCTGGCGCATGGACGAGGTGCTGCCCTCGGCCGAAGTCGTGAAGCTGCATCGCCGCGCAATTGCCGCTGGTTCAACTGGAGCCGAGCGCGCCCGGCGAAACCGCGCGAGCGCTGGGGCTACGCGCGACGGCAGCGGCGAGATCGGCGTCATCAGCAGCGTGACGCAGGCCTTCTGCGGCGACTGCAATCGCGCGCGCCTGTCGACCGAGGGCAAGCTCTACCTGTGCCTGTTCGCCACGCAAGGGCACGACCTGCGCACCGCTGCTGCGCGGCGGCGCCAGCGACGACGCAGCTCGCCTCCGCCATCGCCCACATCTGGCATGGCCGCGGCGACCGCTATTCGCGAGCTGCGCAGCAGCATGCGCGCCCGACACACGACGCACGGGCAGACGCCGCGTCGAGATGAGCTACATCGGCGGCTGAGGTGATCCATCGACACCGGCGAAATCACCGGCGTCATCCTCGCCGGCGGCCGCGGCTCGCGCATGGGCGGCGTCGACAAGGGCCTGCAGAATTTCAACGGCATGCCCATGGCGCTGCATACGCTGATGCGGCTTGCGCCGCAGGTGGGCGAAGTGATGATCAACGCCAACCGCAACCTCGGCGCCTATGAGGCGTTCGGCGTGCCGGTGTGGCCGGACGTCCTGGCCGACTATGCCGGGCCGCTCGCGGGCTTCCTCACGGCCCTGGAGCGCTGCGAAACGCCCTGGCTGGTGACCGTGCCCTGCGACACGCCGCTGTTCCCGCATGACCTCGTGGCCCGCCTCGCGCAGGCGGCGCAGGAGCAGAACGCGGAGATCGCCATGGCGGCCGCGCGCGAGGAAGACGGCCAGATCCGCACCCAACCCGTGTTCTGCCTGATGCGAACCGGGCTGATGGAAAGCCTGGTCGGTTCACCCAGGACGGGGGGCGCAAGATCGACGCCTGGACGGCGCTGCACAAGACCGTCGTCGTGCCCTTCGATGCGCCCGGGCGACGAGCCCAAAGCCTTCTTCAACGCCAATACGCTGGCGGAACTGCACCAGCTCGAGCGTCCATGAAGACAATTGCTCAGATCGCGGCGCAGCTGCAGGGCTACGATCCGCAGGCCCTGAGCGCGGATGCCGTCAATGACTTCCTGGCGCGGCTGGTCGCTCCCGTGGCCGGGACCGAGCAGGTCGGGATGTTCGATGCGCTGGGCCGCGTGCTGGCGCAGGACATCGTCTCGCCCGTCAGCGTGCCGCCGCACGACAACTCGGCGATGGACGGCTACGCGTTCGACGGCGCGCAGCTCAAGCCGGACGAGCCGCTGACGCCTGCGAGGTCGTCGGCACGGCGCTCGCCGGCAAGGCCTGGCAGGGCTCGGTGGGCCCGGGCCAGTGCGTGAAGATCATGACCGGCGCCGATCATGCCGGCCGGCGCCGACACCGTGGTGCCGCAGGAGTTCATCGCGGCCCGACGGCGACGGCCGCATCGCCATTCCGCGCCAAGCTGCTGCAGCCCGGCGACAACCGCCGCCTCAAGGGCGAGGACCTGCGCAGGGCCAGCCGGCGCTGCGCCGCGGCGAACGCCTCACGCCCGCCGCCTGCGGGCTGGTCGCCAGCCTCGGGTCTGGCGACGGTGCCGGTGCGTGCGCCGGCTGCGCGTGGCCTACTTTTCCACCGGCGACGAGATCCTGAGCCTGGGCGAGCCGCCGCGCGAAGGCGCGGTGTACGACAGCAACCGCTACACGGTGTTCGGCCTGCTCAAACGCCTGGGCTGCGAAGTGATCGACATGGGCGTGGTGCGAGACGATCCGGCTTTGCTGGAGGCTGCCTTTGCCGGCGCGGCCGCCAAAGCCGACGCCATCATCACCAGCGGCGGCGTCAGCGTCGGCGAGGCCGACTACACCAAGGCCATGATGAAGAAACTGGGCGACGTGGCGTTCTGGAGAATCGCGATGCGTCCGGGCCGGCCCATGGCCGTGGGACGCATCGGCAACTCCATCCTCTTCGGCCTGCCGGGCAATCCCGTTGCGGTGATGGTGACCTTTCTTGCCTTCGTGCGCCCGGCCCTGCTGCGCATGATGGGCTGCAGCGAACGCCCAGCCGCCGCTGCTGCAGGCGCGCAGCAGCGAGGCCATCCGCAAGAAGGCCGGCCGCACCGAATACCAGCGCGGCCTGGTCACGGCCGCGCCCGATGGCTCGCTGCAAGTGCGAACCACCGGCAACCAGGGTTCCGGCGTCCTCAGCTCCATGGTGCAGGCCAACGGCCTGATCGTGCTGCATCACGCGCAAGGCAATGTCGCCGTGGGCGACGAGGTCGATGTCATGATGTTCGACGGCGCGATCTAGTCAGTGTTCGCGCCAATTCGGCGTGATCTGGTTTTGTTCGGAGGTGCTGCGCAATGAAAATGGACATCGACATGAAGGCACGGCTCCTGTTCATCGCATTCCTGCTCGTTCTGGCCGCTGGGGCGCTGGTTTGGTATTTCCTTGCGGCCACCCACTACGCGACCTATCAGATCTATACGAAGGATTCCGTCTCCGGTCTCATAGTGGATGCGCCGATCGAGTTTCACGGCGTCGAGGTAGGCAAGGTGAAAAGCGTCAAGCTGATCGAGCCGCAGCTGGTGGGCATCGTGTTGAACGTCGAGAAGGATGCGCCGGTCAGTTCGGCCACCGTGGCTACGATCATTTCGCGCGGTGTCGCGGCGCGCGGCTTTACAGGCTACGTTTACGTTTCGCTCGAAGACGCCGGCACGGTCGCGTCGCCTCTGGTCGCACAGCCGGGGGAGCCTTATCCAGTGATCCCGACCGCGCCGGCCAGGCAAGGGACGCTCGACACGGCGGTCAATCAGGTCAACGCCAATGTCCAGGCCAGCCACCGACCTGATGCGTTCGGTGCTGGACAAGAAGAGCGTCACGTCGCTTCGGCAATCCATCGACAATCTTGCAGCAAGTCAGCAAGGCGCTGGCGGACAATTCGGCGAAGCTGGATTCGATCATCACTGCGGCCGAGCGCGCCAGTCGCCGCATCGAACCGCTGCTGGAGTCGAGCCAGAATGCGGTGAACTCCGTGCAGGACGCCAGCCGCCAGGCGGGTCCTTTGCTCGAATCCGGCCAGAACACCGCAAGGTCGCTGCAGAGCGCCAGCGGGCGTCTGGTGCCACTCCTGGAATCGAGCCAGGGGACGGTGGACACGATCCAGACGCAAATCCTGCCGCAGATGACGAAGGCGCTGGCCGACCTCGAGATCCTGACCAATTCATTCGGCGACCTGGCGAACACGATCAATCGGGACCCTTCCATCCTGATCCGCGGCAAGACGCCGGCGCGGCCCGGCCCGGGAGAGGCAGAAATGAGGCTGGCACGAGCCCGTTCGCTTGCCGTTGTGCTGTGCGCGGCGCTTGCAACGGGCTGTACCTTGCTCACGCCGGTGAAGACCGATACGACAACCTACGTCCTGAACGGGATTCCTGCCGATCTGCCCAGGCAGACTGGCCCTTCCGGGACCTTGCTGGTCCTGGTCCCGGAAACCGCCCCTCTGTACGCGACCAGGCGAATGGCCTATTCGACACAGGCTTTTCAGATCGGCTACTTCAACGAGAGCGAATGGGCGCTTGCGCCGGCGCAGATGATCCAGCCTCTGCTCGTCGAGACAATGCGCAGTAGCCGGGTATTTAAGCGAAATCGCTTCGTCTGCCCAGTTGGGCCGCAACACGCTCACCTTGCGAACCGAAATCCTGGAACTGAAACAGGACTTCAGCCTGGAGCCTGCCACGTTCCGGGTCGCCATGCGTTTCTCGCTGCACCGCGAGCCCACCCATCAGCTTGTTGCAACCAAGGAAGTGTCGGTCAGCGAACCCATGCGGGAAAGAACGGCATACGCCGGTGTCATCGCAGGCAACGCGGCCATCGAAAAAATGCTGCGTGCACTCGCCGTCTTTGCGAACGGCAACGCGAACTAGGTGGGCGGCAGAAGGGATTTGTCATGCCGGGCTTGACCCGGCATCCACGGTGGTGTGCGCGCTAAGACTGTCATGCCGGACTTGATCCGGCATCCATCTGGGCGCGCCGACATGGATCCCGGGTCAAGCCCGGGATGACAGCCCTTCTAGTTAGTCACCACTAACTGGCCCTGGCGTCTTGCGGGGAAGCGTGAAGAAGAACTTGGTGCCCACCCCTGGCTGCGACTCCAGCCAGATGCGGCCGCCGTGGCGTTCGACGATCTTCTTGCAGATCGCCAGGCCAATCCCCGTCCCGCCATACTCCTCGCGTGCGTGCAGGCGCTGAAAGATCACGAAGATGCGTTCGAAACTGTTCCGGCGCGATCCCGATGCCGTTGTCGGCGACGGTGAAAGTCCAGCCGCTCTCCTGCTGCGAACGGCTATCCGCACCACCGCGCTCGTCGTTCCGCTCTGAAACTTCAGCGCGTTGCCCACCAGGTTCTGCAACAGCTGGGTCATGGCCGTGCGATCGGCGGTCACCACCGGAAGCGGGTCGCGCTCGATCGTCGCGGATTTCTCCGCGATGAGTTGCTGCCGGTTGGACAGGACGTCGTCCAGCACATCGTCCATTCGCACCGGTTGATGCTTCACCTGGCGTCCAACCCGCGAATACGCGAGAAGATCGTCGATCAACCGCTTCATGCGCACGGTGCCGCCGACGATGAAGTCCATGAATTCCAGTGCCTCCCCTTCCAGCCGGTCGCGGCAGCGGCGTTCCAGCAGCTGGGTGTAGCCCGCCACCATCCGAAGTGGTTCGGTCAGGTCGTGCGAGGCAATGTACGCGAAGCGCTCGAGCTCCTCATTGGAGCGCGCCAGGTCCTCCAGCCGGCGCTGTAGCTCCTCTTGCGCGCGCTTGCGCTCGGAGATGTCGCGCACGCAGAGGACAATCACCCACCTGCCATCGATCTGCACAGCACGCCGCGTGATCTCCGCCGGATAGATCGTTCCTCCCGGCCCTTTTATCATGGCCTCCGGCGTCGTCTGGATTCGGGCGCCATCGCGATGCTTCGTCGTAGAGGCTCTCGAGGCGCTCCCGCGAGCCACCCTGCCACCGGTCCCAAGGGGCGAGCTCGAGGTATTCCTCGCGGGTGACACCGGCGCGACGAGCCGCCGTGGCGTTGCAATCCAGCTTCCGCATGGTCTCGCGGTCGACCAGGATCAGCGCATCAGGGCTCTGATCCAGCCCCGCGCGAAACTGCACCAGCCGCGCCTGCGAATTCTTGCGCTCCGTGACGTCCTGGATCGTCACCACCACGATCCATCGGCCGCCAGAGCACATCGCCACCCAGCGCACCTCGCTCGCGAAGGACGCCCCGTCCTTTTTGCGCGATGTCGTCTCCGTGGTGGTGGTTCGCGGCACTTGCGCAATCACGTCATCCAGAGTGGCCGCGAGTTCCTCTGCTGTATTCCCGCTTCCGATGATCTCGTTGGGCTGCAGCATGAGCAGTTCGTCAAGCGTGCAGCCGAACAGCCGGCATGCGGCTTCATTCGCGTCGACTATGCGCAGGGGCTGGTGGTCGATCAACAGCGCCGCATCGCCGCTGATTTCGAAAGCGCGAGCAAGCCGCTCCTGCCGAGCCTGCGGAGTTGATTTCGCCCAAATCCCGAGCCGCCTGTGGCTCGTCGCGATGCATACCCACTGCAGGCCTCCAGCTCGATTTACGCCGCTGACCCAGACTAGTTTAGACCCGCTCGCGCTTGCAATCGGCAAGACGCGGACGATACTTTTGCGTACAGACTCAGGCGCGTCATTGGAGAAACGCCGATGGGACAGATGCCGAATCACTATCGCAAATCGCGGCGTGCCGTTCTGGCGGGCATCGCGTCTGCAATCGCATTGCCCTTGGTCGCGTTCGGGCAGCAATTCCCTGTGCGGCCGGTGAAGCTGATGGTGGGATTTGCAGCCGGCGGAACGACCGACATCGCAATGCGTGCACTTGCCGAACACGCGGGCGGCTACCTGGGTCAGCCGATGCTGGTGGAACTGCGAACCGGCGCGGGAGGCACAGTTCCCGCGCAATTGCTCCAAACGGCCGCCGCCGATGGCCACACGATCGCGCAAATTGGAGCCGGCATCTACCGCCTGCCCCACACGGTCAAGCTCGCCTGGGATCCCTACACGGACATCAGCCATATCATCCGTCTGGCGGGTTATGTCCTTGGCATGTTCTCAGCGGTTGCGGGGTCGATCCGGAACTGGGCGGACCTGGTGCAAGCAGCAAGGAAAGACCCGGGACTCCTGGCCTATGCCAGTCCTGGTGCGCTCACCGCATCTCACATCGCGATGGCGCTGACTGCGGAACGCCTGGGCCTGCGCCTCAACCATGTACCCTACAAAGGAGTCTCCGAAGTGCGACAGGCGGTCCTGTCCGACCAGGTGCCTGTCGGTGTCGATGTGATCGGTGCGCAGCAGACCACGTCCGGCCAGTTCCGGGTACTGGGAATATGGTCGGAGCGGCGGATTCCCGCACTGCCTGAGGTGCCGACGTTCACTGAACTCGGCGTGCCAGTCGTGGAAAATGCTGCATTCGGGATTGGTTCGCCACGAGACACCCCAGCGCCTGTGATCAACCGCTTGCACGACGCGTTCAAGCACGCCCTGGATCAGCCTTCGGTGCGAGACCTGTTCAATCGCGAGAACCTGCTGGTGCAATACCTCGGTCCGCAGGCCTTCCTGGAAGACGTCCGCACGCGCTACGCGAATGAGCGGCAAACGCTCGTGAAGCTTGGCCTGATTCCTTCCTAGTACTACGGCAGCATCCTCTCGACGCGCCTTCGCGGTATGCGAAACGGTGCCTGAGCGCAGCGGCTGCGTGCACGACGAGGAGCACCAGCAGCGCGTAACTCAACCACTTGTGGATATCGATGAGCTGCTTGAACAGATAGTCATTGGGGCCGATCAGGTCCGGCAACGTGAAAAGCTGGAGGAAGGACACGGGAAAGCCCGCGGCGGAAGACATGAGCCAGCCCGTCATCGGCAAGGCGAACATGAGCGCGTAAAAGCAGAGATGGACAAACCGCGCGGCGACTTTTTGCCAATCAGGCAGTTCCCCAACCAGATGCGGCAGGATGTTGGTGACACGCCAAGCCAGCCGCACGGCGAACAGCGCCAGTGCCAGCATGCCCAATTCCTTGTGATAGAGGATCAGCACGATCTTCCTGGTGTCGAATCCGACGTCCGGGAGCGCCACCATGTAGAGGCCCAGTGCTGCGAGCCCGATCAAGAGGGCGGCCATCACCCAGTGCAAGGCAATGGCAATGGCCCCGTAACCAGCTTCAGTGTTGCCGATCGGTGTCATTGCCCCTCCCCGAAAGGACGATCCCCCTACTTCGCCACCAGCTCGTCGTGATGCGGCAGCGCTTCCTGCCGGGCCTCGGCCTTGTTCGCACCCGGGACCCTGCCGCGGGCGAACAGCATGTACATGGTGGGCACCACGAAGATCGTCAGCAGCGTGCCCAGGGACATGCCGCCCACGATCACCCAGCCGATCTGCACCCGGCTCTCGGCGCCGGCGCCGGTGGCCGTGGCGAGCGGCACAGCGCCCAGCACCATGGCGCCTGTCGTCATCAGGATGGGGCGCAGGCGCTGGGATGCCGCCTTCACCACGGCATCCACCATCTCCAGGCCCTGCTCGCGCAGCTTGTTGCTGAATTCGACGATCAGGATGCCGTGCTTGGTGATCAGGCCCACCAGCGTGATCAGCCCGATCTGCGAATAGACGTTGAGCGAGCCGCCCGACCACTTCAGCGCCAGCAGCGCACCGATCATCGACAGCGGCACCGACAGCATGATGACGAACGGGTCCACGAAGCTCTCGAACTGCGCCGCCAGCACCAGGAAGATGAACAGCAGCGCCAGCACGAACACGATGGCCAGCGCGCCCTGCGAACTCTTGAACTCGCGCGATGTGCCGTTCAGCTCGGTGGTGTAGCCGGGCTTGAGCACCTTCGCGGCGGTTTCATTCATGAAGGTCAGCGCCTGGCCCAGCGAATAGTCGGACGCCAGATTGGCGGTGATGGACACCGACCGGCGCTGGCCGAAGTGATTCAACTCGCGCGGGCTCACGCTCTCGCGCACCTTGACCAGGGCCGACAGCGGGATCATGGTGTCGTTGCGCCCGCGCACGTTGATGCTGTCGATCTGTTCGGGGGTGGTGCGGCCGCTCGCCTGGGTCTGCACGATGACGTCGTACTGCTCGGCGTCGCGCTTGTAGCGGGTGACGTTGCGCCCGCCCAGCATGGTCTCCAGCGCCTTCGCCACCACCTCCACGCTCACGCCCATGTCGGCGGCCTTCTCGCGGTCGACTTCGATGCGCAGATCGGGCTTGTTCAGGCGCAGGTCGATGTCGGGCGAAACGATGCCGGGGTTCTTGGCGATCTCGTCGAGCATCTGGCTCGCCACGCGGCTCAGGTTCTCGTAGCTGTCCGAGGTCTGGATCACGAAGTTCAGCGGCCTTTCGCGAAAGCCCTGGCCCAGCGAAGGGGGCGTGACGATGAAAGCATTGACCCCCGGCAGCGAGTTGGTCTTGGGCACGAGCTCGCGCGCGATGTCCAGCGTGGAACGCTTGCGGTCCTCCCAATCGACGGCGCGATACACCACGCTGGCCTGCGACACCGTGGGGTTGCCGATGCTGCCGAAGATGCGATCGAACTCCTTGTAGGGCTGGCCCATTCGCTCCAGCACCTGGGCGTAACGGTCGGTGTAATCCAAGGTCGAACCGTCGGGCGCGTTCACGGTCGCGAGGATGGTTCCCCGGTCTTCCAGCGGCGAAAGTTCCTGGCGCATGGTCGGCCAGACCAAGCGCAATGCCCAGCGCGCTGAGCAGCATCACGCCGATCACCATCCAGCGGGCCTGCAGCAAGGCGCCCATCGCTCGGCCACCGCCCGGCCCGGGCTGCCAGCGCCTGAGCAACACCCAACGCAGCGCCCGGCCGTAACGGTCGGACAATGCCGTCAGCCAGCGCTCCATGCTGCGGTCGAACCAGTTGGGCTTGGGGTTGTGCTTGAGCAGCTGGGAACACATCATGGGCGTCAACGTCAGGGCCACGAAGCCCGACACCACCACGGCCCCGGCCAGCGCCAGCGCGAACTCGATGAACAGCCGCCCGGTGCGCCCGGGCGTGAAGGCCAGCGGCGCATACACGGCCACCAGGGTCAGCGTCATGGTGATCACCGCGAAGCCGATTTCGCGCGCTCCCTTGATCGCCGCCGAGAACGGGTCCAGCCCCTCCTCGATGTGCCGGAAGATGTTCTCCAGCATCACGATCGCGTCGTCCACCACCAGGCCGATGGCCAGCACCAGGGCCAGCAAGGTCAGCGTGTTGATGGTGAAGCCGGCCAGCGCCATCATGGCGAAGGTGCCGATCAGGCTGACCGGGATGGTGACGATAGGAATGATCGAGGCCCGCACCGTCCGCAGGAAAACGAAGATCACCAGCGCCACCAGCACGATGGCCTCGGTGATGGTGCGGTAGACGTTCTTGACCGAGCGGTCGATGAAGACGGAGTTGTCGTTGGCGATGTCGATCGACACATCGGGCGGCAGGTCGGCCTTCAGCCGGGGGATCATCTCGCGCACGCCGGCGGACAACTGCAGCGGGTTGGCCGTGGCCTGGCGGATCACGCCGGCGGAGATCGCGGACTTGCCGTTCAGCCGCACCCTGCTGCGCTCGTCGGCCGCGCCTTCCTCGACCCGCGCGACGTCGCGCACCTTGACCGAAAAGCCGTTGACGTTCTTGATCACGATCTCGCCGAACTGGGCGGGACGCATCAGGTCGGTCTGCGAGGTGACGCTGAATTCGCGCTGCTGCGACTCGATGCGTCCGGCCGGCAACTCCAGGTTGCTGCGGCGGATCGCGTCCTCCACGTCCTGCGTGGTCAGGCGATAGCCGGCGAGCTTGTCCGGGTCGAGCCACACGCGCATGGCGTACTTGCGCTCGCCGAAGATGCGCACGTCGGCCACGCCGGTGACGGTCTGCAGCCGGGACTTGACGATGCGGTTGACCAGGTCATTGATCTGCAACGGACTCAGCGTGTCGCTGGTGAAGGCCAGCCAGATCACCGGGAAGGCGTCTGCCTCGACCTTGGCGATGACCGGCTCGTCGATCGCCTGCGGCAGCCGGTTGCGCACGCGCGAAGTGCGGTCGCGCACCTCGGCTGCCGCGGCGTCGGCGTCCTTTTCCAGGCGGAACTTCACCGAGATCTGGCTCTGCTCGGCGCGGCTGATCGAGGTGATGACGTCCACCGCGTCGATACCGGCGATGGAATCCTCCAGCGGCTTGGTGACCTGGGTCTCGATCACCTCGGCCGAGGCGCCCGGATAGCGCACGCTCACGGTGACCACCGGTTCGTCGATCTTGGGGTATTCGCGGACGGCCAGCCGGTTGAAGCTCACCAGGCCGATCAGCACCACGAGCAGCGACAGCACCGTGGCGAACACCGGCCGACGGATCGATATTTCTGGCAGTTGCACTTCAGTGTCCTAGGTCAGGCAGCAAGGATTGGCGCCGTTGCGGGTTGGAGCGGGGGCCTGCGGCGGAAATTCCTTGCGCAGCCGAGGCGCCCTGCCGCAGCCGGCGCAGCGCCCTGGCGGTTGAGTTCGAGCACCCGCACCGGCATGCCGTCCTTCTGTATGCGCTGCTGGCCCGCCGTCACCACGATATCGCCGGGCTGCAGCCCCTCGGTGATCTCGACACGGCCGGGCTGGCGCAGGCCGACCTTCACTTCCACCCGCTGTGCGATCTTGTTGTCCTGGTCGGGCCCGTCGACCAGGCGGATGACGAACTGGCGCCCGCCCTGCGGAACGATGGCTTCCTCGGGAATGACGCGGGCGTTGTCGCGCTGGCCGAAGACCGCGGTGATGCGTGCGAACATCCCGGGGCGCAGTTCCATGTTGCCGGTTGTCGATGCAGCCACGGATGCCGATCGACCTGCCATTGGCATCCACCAGCGGGTCGATGGCCTGGACCACGGCCGCGTACTTGCGCCCAGGCAAGGCATCGAGCTCAACCAGCGCCGTCTGGCCGCGCTGGGCCTTTGTCTGGAAGCGCTCGGGCAGCCGGAAGTCCACCAGGATGGCGTCGATGTCTTCGATGTTCACGATATCGGCCCCGTCCTTCAGGTAGTCGCCCACGTTGACGTTGCGAATGCCGACAATGCCGTCGAACGGTGCCGTGATGCGAAGCCGCTCCACGGTGGCCTTGGCCAGCGACAGCTTGGCTTGCGCCACCTCCAGGTTGGCGGCGCTTTCGTCCACCGAGCGCTTGCTGATGAAATCCTGCGCCATCAGTTCCTGATTGCGCTTGTGGTTGGCCTGGGCAATGGACAGTTCGGCCTGCGACTGCTGAAGCAGCGCCTGGGGCAACTGGTCGTCCAGTTGGACCAACAGCTGGCCGCGCCGCACTTTCTCGCCATCGCGGAAGTTCAGCCGCGTCACACGGCCGCTGACTTCCGGCTTGAGCATCACGCTTTGCCGTGAACGCAGGCTCCCCACGGCCTGCGCATCGTCGGTGATCCTGATGGTCTCAACCCGCGCCACTTCGACCGAGGGCGGCCGCACGGGCCCTGATGCCGCACCAGCCTGCGGCCCCGCGGCAGGCGCCGATGCCTCTCCGGCTACAGGCTTGCACGGCCTTGTTCTGGTACCACCAGGCCGCGCCGGAGGCAGCTGCTATGCCGACGGCGGCGATGACGGTGTAAATTGCTTTCGATGCCATGAAAATCAGAGGGATTAGGGATCAGGGACTAGGGACTAGGGGTTGTCTTGGCTGTTTCCCTAGCCCCGACCCCTAACCCCTAACCCTGCTTGCAATGTATCAGGAGCATGCTAACGGGGCCATTCGCAGTCGCCCTAGCTTCAGTGGCGGTTGTCTTGGGCGGCGCGCAGCTTTTACCCGGTCTTTACATTAGGCATCGGGGGCAGTCGCCCCATTGCAACTTCCACGCCCCGATTGGCCAGCACGTCGGCGCGTTCGTTCCCGGGTTGCCGTCGTGGCCCCGCACCCAGCGCCAGTCGATCGGCGTGGCCGCCCTTGTTCACCAGTTCGTCCAGCGCCTGCCACAGTTCCACGTTCTTGACCGGCTGCTTGGTGGAGGTGCGCCAGCCCTTGGCCTTCCAGCCCGGCAGCCATTCGGTCATGCCCTTGAGCACGTACTGGCTGTCCACGTACAGGGTCACCGCGCACGGGCGCTTGAGCGCCTGCAGCGCCTGGATCACGGCCATCAGCTCCATGCGGTTGTTGGTGGTGCAGGGCTCGCCGCCGAACAGTTCCTTCTCGGTGGCGCCCGACTTCATCAGCACGCCCCAGCCGCCCGGGCCGGGGTTGCCCTTGCAGGCGCCGTCGGTGTAGATCTCGACTTAGAATTCACAAATTTTCTTCCATGTAGTGTGTGACGCCGCCGCGCGGTTCGGCCACGGGGACCGGCGCGGTCGCTATCGGTTTCTTCGTTTTCCAGGCCGCGCCCATCAGCTTGATGCCGCGCACGCGCTTGACGGCCACCAGAAAATAGACCGCGCCGAAGATCGGCCACCAGCGCTCGCCGGCGTGGTCCAGCCAGTCGATAGCGGTCCAGCCATTTTTCGCTTTTCATGGCGGGCCGGTAGCAGCCGAAATTGCCGGACTCGACCTCGAAGCTCAGGAGCCTGCAGCCAGTCGCGCAGCCGCCAGTAGCCGATGAATTCGCCGGCATCGGGCAGGAACAGCTCGCCGAACCCGAGGCGGCGGTACAGATGCGCGCGCCGCTGGCGCAGGCCCCACAGGCTGGCCGGGTTCAGGCAGCAGATCACCACCTTGCCCTCGGGCACCAGCACGCGCTCGACTTCGCGCAAAGTCGCGTGCGGGTCGGTGTTGAGTTCCAGCGAATGCGGCAGCACCACCAGGTCCAGGCTGTTCGCCTCGAACGGCAGGGCCGCGAAATCCGTGACCAGCGCCGGCCGCGGCTGCGCCGAGTCGGCCGGCGCGGGCTCGCGCAAGGCCAGCCACTTGTGCGGCATGCGGTTGGCTTGCAGGGTGTCGAGTTCGGGAAGGCCGAGTTGCAGCGCGTGATAGCCGAAGATGTCGCCCACGGCCCGGTTGAACTCGGCCCGCTCCCACGCCAGCAGGTAACGGCCGGGCGGGGTCTCGAACCACTGCCTGCATTCCTATAATCTGGTCGCTCATGAAGTTAGTCCCGCTGCCGGCCTTCCAAGACAATTACCTCTGGGTGTTGCACGACGGGCAGCGGGCGCTGGTGGTCGACCCAGGCGGCCTGCAACTGGAAGCGATTCTAGTCACGCACCGCCCGTTGTCCGCCCTGCCCGGCGCCACCCGGGTCTGCTGCACCCACGAATATGCCTTAAGTAGTCTGAAATTTGCGCGGGCTGTGGAACCTCATAATGCTGAGCTTATCCACTATACCCGGCGCTGCGAAGAACTGCGCGCCCAGAACTTGCCGCATCCGGCAATAAAAAAACGAATTCAATGAGATTGCTTCACATCGCGGGCCTTTCCCTCCTGCTGGCGCTGGCCGGTTGTGCCACGCTGCCCGGCTTCGAGCCGCAAGCCCCGGCTCCCGTTACTTCCGCCAAGAGCGAAGCGCCTGCCGTCATCCCTGGCGGGCCCCTCCAGCCCATCGCCGCGGCCGAAGCCGCATCGCAAAGCGTGGCCCAGCTGCAGCCACCGGCGGACCTGTGGGACCGCATCCGCAGCGGCTTCAAGATGACCAACCTGGACAGCGACCTGGTGCGCCAGCAGGAACAGTGGTATTCGAGCCGGCCCGACTACATGCAGCGCATGACCGAGCGCTCGCGCAAATACCTGTTCCATATCGTCGAGGAACTGGAGCGCCGCAACATGCCGACCGAGCTGGCCCTGCTGCCCTTCGTCGAAAGCGCGTTCAACCCGCAGGCGGTTTCCAGCGCACGCGCGGCAGGCATGTGGCAATTCATGCCGGCCACCGGGCAATACTTCGAACTCAAGCAGAACGTCTTCCGCGACGACCGGCGCGATGTGCTGGCATCCACGCGCGCGGCCCTGGACTACCTGCAAAAGCTGCACGGCATGTTCGGCGACTGGCACCTGGCGCTGGCGGCCTACAACTGGGGCGAAGGCAACGTGAGCCGGGCCATCGCGCGCAACCAGAAACGCGGGCTTGGGCACCAGCTACGCGCGACCTGAACATGCCCAACGAAACGCGCCTCTACGTGCCCAAGCTGCAGGCCGTCAAGAACATCGTGGCCGACCCGGAGAAATTCAGCGCCGAGCTGCCGCTCATCGAAAACCACCCGTACTTCCAGAGCGTGGTCGTCTCGCGCGACATCGACGTCGAACTGGCGGCCCAGCTGGCCGACGTTTCCGATCGAGGACTTCAAGGCCCTCAACCCGTCGATGCACCGCCCGGTCATCCTGGCGGCAGGCACGCCGCAGATCCTGCTGCCCTGGGACAACGCCAAGGTCTTCCAGCGCAACTTCGAGGCCTACACCGCACGGCCAGTACGCAAGCTGGACCGCGTGGAGCGCGCCCGTCGACCATGAGCGTGGCCGAGGCCGCGCGCCGCGTCGGCATGAGCGAGGCCGACCTGCGCAGCGTCAACAGCGATCCCGCCGCGCATGCTGATCAAGGCGGGCTCGGTGCTGATCGTGCCGCGCACGGCCAAGACGCAGGACGACGTGGCCAGCCATGTGGCCGACAACGGCCAGCTGAGCCTGGCGCCCGAAATCGTGACCCGCCGCACCGCGGTCAAGGCCGGCAAGCACGATACCGTTGCCAGCATCGCCAGGCGCTACAAGCTCAGCGCGGCCAGGTGGCCGACTGGAACGACGTGAGCGCCTCGGCCGCCTTCAAGGCGGGCCAGCAGGTCGTGGTCTACCTGCCCGTGCGGACCGCCGCCGGCAAGCCGGCCCGCGCCGGCGCCAAATCCGGCGCGTCGAGCCGGGGCTGCGGCGAAGTCGAGTTCCTCAAGCGTCAGGTCAAGACGGTGCAAGAGCCGCTGAGCGAGCAAGCCTGCGACTGAGCCTCAGGGCGCGTCAGAGCTTCTCGGTTTCGCCGCTGCGCGGCTGCCACTTCATCAGCCGCTTCTCGATCACGCCCGACCAGCGCCGTCGAGCACCAGCGCGAAGGCCGTCAGCACCACGATGCCGGCGAACACCGTGTTGACGTCGAAGGTGCCCTCGGCCTGCAGGATCAGGTAGCCGACCCCGCGCGCCGAGCCCAGGTACTCGCCCACCACCGCGCCGACGAAGGCCAGGCCCACCGAGGTGTGCAGGCTGGAGAACACCCAACTGGTCGCGCTCGGCAGGTACACCGTGCGCAGCAGCTGCTGCTGGTTGGCGCCGAGCATGCGCGCATTGGCCAGCACCACCGGGCTCACTTCGCGCACGCCCTGGTAGACGTTGAAGAAAACGATGAAGAACACCAGCGTCACGGCCAGCGCCACCTTGCTCCAGATGCCCAGGCCGAACCACAGCCGAAGATCGGCGCCAGGATCACGCGCGGCATCGAGTTGGCCGCCTTGATGTAGGGATCCAGGATCAGGCTGGCCGTGGGCGCCAGCGCCAGCCACAGGCCGCAGACCAGGCCCAGCACGGTGCCGATGCCGAAGGCCAGCACGGTTTCGAGCAGGGTCACGCCCAGGTGCCGGTAGATGTCGGCGTTGCCCGGCAGGCCGTCCGGAAACAGGGCCGTGCGGCTCGAAGCCGAAGGGCATGAACCAGGTCCAGATGCGGCCCGCCACCTTGATCGGCTCGCCCAGGAAGAAGGCGATACTGCTGGTTGCGCGAGACCAGGTGCCAGGACAGCAGGACGACGACCAGCAGGCCCGACTGCCAGTAGCGCAAGTTCTTGCCGGAGGGCTTCGAGGCATGGAACATGATCAGGCGGCCTTCTTCAGTTGCTGGGCGTAGCCCTTGAGCACCTCGTCGCGCAGCACGTCCCATATCTGCGTGTGCAACTCGACGAAGCGCGGCTGCGTGCGCACCTCGGCCACGTCGCGCGGACGCGGCAGGTCGATGTCGAACTCGCCGATCGGCCTGCGTCGCCGGACCCGCCGACAAGCACCACCACGCGGTCGCTCATCGCGATGGCTTCGTCGAGATCGTGCGTGATGAACAGCACCGCCTTCTTTTTCGCCGCCCACAGGTCCAGCACCTCGTTTTCCATCAGCTGGCGGGTCTGGATGTCCAGCGCGCTGAAGGGCTCGTCCATGAGGATGATGTCGGGGTCGAGCGCCAGCACCTGGGCCAGTGCCGTGCGCTTGCGCATGCCGCCCGAAAGCTGGTGCGGATAGCGGTCGCCGAAGCTCGCCCAGGCCCACCCGTTCCAGCCACGCCTGCGCCTGCGCCCGCGCATCGGCCTCGCGGCAAGCCGCGGTACTGCAAGCCCACCATCACGTTGTCGATGCGCGCTGCGCCAGGGCATCAGGGCCTCGGTCTGGAACATGTAGCCGGCGCGGCGGTTGATGCCCGCAAGGGCTGGCCGAACACCTTGACGTCGCCGGACGAAGCTTCGAGCAGCCCCGCGCCGATGTTCAACAGCGTCGACTTGCCGCAGCCCGTGGGCCCCACCACCGACACGAACTCGCCCGCGCGTATGCGCAGCGTGGTGTCGGCCACGGCCGTGTAGCGCTGCGCCGGGTCGTCCGGCGAATGGAAGGTGACGGTGATGTCGATTCGAGTTCTGAAGGCGAAATCCGGCATAGCCGGCGCGAGCGGGTCATGCCTTGAATCTGTCTTTGGCGCGCCGCGCGAACTCGTTGGTGTAGGTCTTGCCCAGCTCGATCTTCTCCGCCTTGATGGCCGGATCGAAACTGGCTCAGCGCCCTCAGCGCCGTGCGCGCGCCCTCCTCCGCCATCAGGCCGTCCAGCGAGATGGCTTCGCGCACCTTGTTGAAGGAGGCGAGGTACAGCGCGCGGTCGCCCGAGCAGATAGCTTTCGGGCACGGTCTTGATGATGTCGCTGGGCCCGGCCGTCTGCAGCCACTTGAGGCCGTGCACGATCGCATTGGCCAGCGCCTGGCAGGTATTGGGATTCTTCTGCACGAAGTCGGCATGCGAGTAGAAGCAGGCCGCGGGCATGGGACCGCCGAACACATCGTGCGTGCCCTTGAGCGTGCGCGTGTCGCTGATGATCTTCACGTCGCCCTTTTGCTCCAGCATGGTCATCACCGGGTCGGTGTTGCTCATGGCGTCGATCTGGCCCGAGCGCAAGCGCGGCCAGCGCGCCCGCCGCGGTGCCCACGCCCACATAGCTCACATCGCTGGCCTTGATGCCCGCCGCGCGAGAGCACCAGGTTGGCCACCATGTTGGTGGACGAGCCCGGCGCCGACACGCCGATCTTCTTGCCCTTCAGATCGGCCAACGCCTGGTAGTTCGGCATGGCCTTGGTCGAAACGCCCATCGCGATCTGCGGCGCGCGACCCTGCAGCACGAAAGCCTGGATGTACTGGTTCTTGCTCTGCATGTTGATGGTGTGCTCGTAGGCGCCGCTCACCACGTCGGCGGAGCCGCCCACGAGCGCCTGCAGCGCACGCGCGCCGCCGGCGAAATCGGAGATCTCGACGTCCAGGCCTTCGGCCTTGAAGTAGCCCAGTTGCTCGGAAATCGTCAGCGGGAGGTAGTAGAACGCGGCCTTGCCGCCCACGGCGATGGCGACCTTGCTTTTTTCGAGCTTGACTTGCGCGCGCAGCGCCGGCGCGGCGATGGCGGCGGCTGTCAGGGCCGCAGCCGAGGCGAATGTACGGCGGTGAGATGAACATGTTGATCCTGGATAGGCCCTCACTTGCTTGACTGGAGGTTAGCCAGGGCGCATGCTGCACCGCATCGGGAACATCCCCGTGCGGGTTTTCACGTAATTTTCACGTAAGCCTGTTAGGCAGGCGCTATCAGCGGTAGCCGGCGAACAAAATAGCTATGTTCACCAGCAACGCCAGACGCCCAGATCGCCGACCGGACGGTGGGCAATCCGGCCACGTACATCGCGATGTAGATCACCCTGAGCGTGATGAAGACCAACGGCCAGGATGTCCAGCCGCGTCTGTGGCGCGCCGAGCTGGTGGGCGATGATCACCGCGCCGATGAAAAACGGCAGCGCTTCGAAGCTATTGGCCTGCGCCGCGTTGGCGCGCGCCTGCCAGTCGGTCTGCCGGGCCAGCCAGCCGCGCGGGTCGCGGTTGTCGAAACCACCCTGCTTGCGCGGTTTCCCAAGCCCGCCGGACTTCGCCAGCCAGGCGCAGGCGAAGGGCAGCAGCGCGGCAATCAGCACGCACCAGTAAGCCACCGTAAAACGGGCGAGTTGCATCGTCATCCCCTCTGTCTTGCTTATCGTCTGTCGACCAGCGCGTGCGCGATGGTCCCCAGATCCACGTATTCCAGCTCGCTGCCCGCCGGCACACCCCGCGCCAGCCGCGTGACCTTCAGGCCCCGGGCCTTGAGCGCCTCCCCGATCACATGGGCAGTGGCTTCACCCTCCGCGGTGAAGTTCGTCGCCAGGATCACTTCCTGCACCACGCCATTGGTGGCCCGGTCGAACAGCTTGGCCAGGCCGATGTCCTTGGGCCCGATGCCGTCGAGCGGGCTCAGCTTGCCCATCAGCACGAAGTAAAGCCCCCTGAAAGCAGCCGTGCGCTCCACCGCCGCCTGGTCCGCGGGCGTTTCCACCACGCACAGCTTGCTGGCATCGCGACGCGCGTCCAGGCAAGTGGCGCAAACTTCGTTCTCCGTGAAGGTGTGGCACAGGCTGCAATGCTTGATCTGGGTTGCCGCCTGCTGCAGGGCTTGCGCCAGCAGCTGGGCCCCGGCCCGGTCGTGCTGCAGCAGGTGGAACGCCATGCGTGAAGCCGACTTCACCCCCACGCCCGGCAGGCGGCGCAGCCCCTCGATGAGTGCGTTGAGAGCGTTGCTGTCGGCCATCGCGCCGGCTCAGAACGGGAGCTTCATCCCGCCCGGCAGGCCCGGCATGCCGGCCGTGAGCTTGCCCATCTTCTCCTGCTGAGGTTTCCTCCGCCTTGCGCACCGCGGCGTTGAAGGCGGCGGCGACCAGGTCTTCGAGCATGTCCTTGTCGTCCGCCAGCAGGCTGGGGTCGATCGTGATGCGCTTGACGTCGTGCTTGCAGGTCATCGTGACCTTCACCAGGCCGGCCCCGGACTCGCCGGTGACCTCGACATGTGGCCAGTTCGTCCTGGGCCTTCTTCAGGTTGTCCTGCATGGCCTGCGCCTGCTTCATGAGGCCGGCGAGTTGTCCTTTGTTGAACATGGGGTTCCTTTACTTAGATGTGTTGGCCACTGGCTTGATGCTTCCAGGGACGATTTTCGCGCCAAAGTCGCGCATCATGTCCTGGACAAATGGGTCCCCGAGGATCAATTCCTCGGCAGCACGCTGCCTTTCGGCGGCGGCGGCGGCGTTGCGGCGCGCCGGGCTGTCGGTCACCATGCCAACCTCGACGCTCAGGTTGACGGCGTGGCCCGCGCCCTGCAAGGCGGCTTTCAGGCGCTCACGGGCGGCGGGCTGGTTCAGCGATTCGCGCTCCACGCGCAACATCCAGTGCTCCTGGTCTCGCGCCACCAGCTGGGATTGCAGAGCCAGCTCGCGCACCAAAGCCGTGACGGCCTCGCGCGCCACGAGCTCGGCCACGGTGGCATGCCAGAAATCGCCCTCTTCGGTGGGAATGACGGCCGCGCCGGCGGATCCCAACGCTTCACGTGGCGACTCAGGCTGGACACGCACGGGCACACCCACTACCTCAGCGGCGGGACGGCCGCTGGCCGGGGCAACGGAAGCACCGGCGGGCGCGGCGGCAACCGGGCGTTGTGGCGGAGTCGCCGCACGCGGCTCGACCACCGGGAGCACCCGCCCGGGCGGTGCGCCCACCGCAGGCACGGCGGTGCGGGCCGGGGCCGGCGCCTGCAGCGGCCGCCCCTGGGCCGGTTCAGTCAGAGTTTTTTTTTCCGGCTGCTGATCGCCTGGCGCACCGCGGACCGGCTGATCGCCAGTACCGCTGCGAACCGGCGCCTTGAAGGCCAGCAGGCGCAGCAGCACCATGGTCAATGCCGCGTATTCATCCGGCGCCAAGCCCAGCTCACCACGGCCATGCAGGCACATGCTGTAGAGCAATTGGGTTTCGTCAGCCGGCATCAGCTGCGCAAGGCGCGCAATCTCAGCGGCATCGGGATCCGTGTCGTCGGCGGCAGAAGGCACGGCCTGGATCACGGCCATGCGCTGCAGCACCGAGCTCATTTCCTCGAGGGTCGACGCGGCACTCAGGCCCAGCGCGCGCAACGCGTCGGAAGTTTGCACGACGGTCTTGCCGTCGCCCTGGGCCAGCGCGTCGATCAGGCGCAGCACATGGCCGCGATCGACGCTGCCCAGCATCTGCCGCACGGTGGCCTCTTCCAGCTTGCCGCCGCCAAAGGCGATGGCCTGGTCGGTGAGCGACAGCGCGTCGCGCATCGAGCCGCGAGCGGCACGCGACAGCAGGCGCAACGCCTGGGTGTTGGCTTCGACACCTTCGGCCTGCAAGACGCGCACCAGGTGTTCCTGCACGGTTTCCGGCGCCATCGGCCGCAGGTTGAATTGCAGGCAACGCGACAACACGGTGACCGGCACCTTCTGCGGATCGGTGGTGGCCAACACGAACTTGAGGTACTCGGGCGGCTCTTCCAGCGTCTTGAGCATGGTGTTGAAGGCATGCCCCGTCAGCATGTGCACTTCGTCGATCATGAAGACCTTGAAACGGCCCTGCACCGGCTTGTAGACCGCCTGCTCGAGCAGCGACTGCATGTCGTCGACGCCGCGGTTGGACGCGGCGTCGAGCTCGGTGTAGTCGACGAAACGCCCGCTGTCGATGTCGGTGCACGCCTGGCAAACGCCGCAAGGCGCGGCCGTGATGCCGCCGTTGCCGTCCGCGCCCTGGCAGTTCAGCGACTTGGCCAGGATGCGCGACACCGTGGTCTTGCCCACGCCGCGCGTGCCGGTGAAAAGGTAGGCATGGTGCAGGCGTTGCTGAGTCAGCGCATTGCCCAGCGCCTGCACCACGTGCTCCTGGCCGACCATTTCCGTGAAAGTCTTGGGCCGGTATTTGCGGGCGAGCACGAGATAGGACATTCGGGAATTCTACGGGCTGGCCCGCAACCACCTCCCGGCCACCCAAAGTGGCGAAGGGGCTCTTGCCTGCGAATACAATACGGCTGACGGGCCTCCCCGCATGGTGAAGCGGCCAACCGGGTCAGGTGGGGAACCAAGCAGCCCTAACTGTGTAGCCAGTGCCGGGGGTAAGGCTCGTCAACCTCTTCTCGCAGATGCCTTCTGGATCAAGCACTTAGCTGCGGCTGGGTGCGAAATCGGGGCGATCTGTGTCACCTGCCTGTGTTCCGTCATGCTGCCGCCCCTAACGGCCGTGCCCGAGCCTAAGCTGCCGAGCTTGCGCGAGGTGTACTGGCGCTGGTCCAAGAGCAAGGCGACGCGCAGCACGGACTCAGCGGCAGCCTGCGGCCGAGCGCTGACCCTGTTCGAGGATTTCGCCGGCAAGCTCACGCTGGACCGGATCACGCGCGACAACGGTGACGGCTTCCGCGCTTGGCTTCAAGAGGTGGAGCGCGGCACCACGCCGAAAACCGCGCGTGATCGGTTCACATGGGTGAAGTCCTTGCTCAAGTACGCGCTCCTCCCCTTGGGCCGGGCTCGACATCGAGACACGCACGACGGCAAAGCGAAAGCCGTGGACGGCGGAGGAGTTGGGCCTCCTTTTCGGGCAACCGCTACACACTGACCATGAGCTGCCGCTTGCGTGGAATGCGGGTGGTGACGCGGCTTACTGGCTTCCGCTGCTGGGCATCTACACAGGCGCGCGACTCAGCGAGCTGGCGCAGCTCACGCCGGCCGATGTGCAGGAGGAGGCCGGCATCCACTTCCTCGACCTGAACGACGACGGACCGGGCAAGCGCATCAAGACCGACGCCGGCCGGCGTCGCATCCCAATCCACAGAGAGTTGATTCGCCTTGGATTCCTGCGCTATGTCGTCAGCCGTCGCGGCGGCAGCTCGCTTTGGCCGGACTTGCGCCAGCGCGAAAGAAGACCCGGAGGTTTTTTCAGCGCATGGTTTGGCACGTACCGGCGCTCAATCGGCCTCGGCGCGAGACCGGATTTCCACTCTCTCCGGCACACGGTGCGCAACACAATGGCCCGTCTCGGTGTCCGCGATGACACCATTGACGCGGTGTTGGGGCATGAGCCGGGCGGTAGCACCGGCGTGCGTGTCCACACGCACCGGCCGCTGCAAGTGCTGTCTGATGCTATCGAGTTGCTGCCCGCACAGCTACGCATCGCCTGCCCGCACGCGCGGACCCCAAGTGCGTTTGAGCGTCCGCTTGGTGCGCGCCGTCAGCGCGGGACGGCGCAGTAAGCTCAGCAGAACGCTTGTGGGGGAGCAGGCCCCGGACCCCGTCGCCTTGATCGCGACAAAGCCGTAGCCGTTCGAGCCCCTTCTTGCCCCTTCGCAACCTTTTGGGCCCGAGGAGTAGCGAGGGCTAGCAGACCTGCCCGAAATGAACATGCCATCCCCCTCCCGCGCTTACGCGGACATTGGCTGCGTAGAGATTGCACCCGGGGGCTGCGCGGATGCGACTGCGGCCACACCGTCCTCTCCCGCACCTAGCTGCTTCTCCTTCTTGGCGATCTCGGCCTTAAGGCGCGCATTCACCTCGCGACCGTTCGCGCCCGAATGGACGTGCCTATGGCAGTTGGGACACACCGCGGCCGCGTGCTCCGGGTGGTCCAGTCCATCATCTGCGAGCCGCGTAGTGTGATGAGGTTCTAGGTATGGCTGATTGTCTTTATTCTGAAAGGGCGCGGGAGCCCCACAGCACTCGCAGATGCCCTCGGCGCGGGCAACGACCGATGCGATCTCAGCACGGGTAGCACAGACATCACAGACATCGATATCACAGACATCGACTTCACAGACATCACAGGGTCTGAAATTCAGTGATGACGGGAATGCCAGTAATCCAGTGGTAGGGCAGAGCAAAGAACGCTCTCGCCTTGAGCATCGGCGCCAGCACCGACAGTGGGCAGCGCAAGTGGGCGTCCGGATCAGCTGGCGCCGCCGCCGATTCCGGTTGAGCCACGTCTGGCCCCACCCCGGAACGCCAATAGTGAACAGCGGTCAGCCCTTCGAGGCTCGAACACGGTGCGCACGGTGCATGGCTGGATTTCCTCGATGATGTCGATCAGGTCGATCGGCGTAAATGAACTGCGGCCTCGGGGTCGCCCGATCGGTCAGCGGTGTCGAGTCTGCGGACTACTGCTGGCCAGCTAGATGGGGTGTAGGTTACGAGGGTCTTGAGGATCACCTGCGTGTGTTGAACTTCGCGGTGTATTCTTCCATTGGTTTGATGGTGTAAGCGACCGTCGCCATGCGTCGCGCCCTTGGTCGGCCTTTTCCAGTTCCTCTCGCACATCCTTGGGCGCAGCGTTCAGCAATGCGATTGCCGACTGCCACGCGCTTTGTGCGGTGCCTGCCAGTTCTTGCACTGTCATATCGCGATTAGCCATAGCAGCCTGCGCCTTGACGGCTGCCAGTATCAGGAACTCGCTTGTGATCATTCATGCTCCTTAGTCGTCGACGTCGCCTCTTCGGTGTTGCGATGGAAGCGCTTGACGCACAGGGCATCTTCTACCTGTTCGTGCGCTTTGAAGCGGCATTATCTAGCTGACGCGCCCTGAAAAGCTCTCAAGGGTAGGCGTGGCGCGGCCTACGGACTCATCCGTGCCGCCTGCACCGTCCGCAGACCTGAAGCTGTACCATCTGCTTGAAGATCAGCGCAGCCTTGCAGGAGAGAAAACATGAGCCGTACAGCGGTCTCCGTAAACGGCGAACCACGAATGCACGCCATCTGCCACTGCGAGGACTGCAAGCGCATGTCGGGTAGCGCATTCCGTATCTCGGTCTACTTCCTTAGGTCGGATGTGACGGAGATTAAGGGCGAATCGACAGTCTATGCAGTTCGGCGCAGGGATGACGATCAACAGGCCCACTTCTGCAAGACCTGTGGCGGGACCGTGTTCTGGTACACCGGAGCGAGACCACACCTCATTGGAATTGCGGGCGGGTGCTTCCCGGCCGGAAGCCTCGGAGAGCCGACGATCTCTGCCAAACACGATCAAAAGCTTCCCTGGGTGAGTCTTCCGGACAACTGGAAGGTTCGCTGAGCTGCCTTGCTGCTCACCTCGGGCGGGATCTTCGGTGCATCAGCTAGCGTGCTGTGGGGGCAGGCATTGGAATTTGATCGGCGCGAACTGCTCACCTTGCGTGAGTGCCCGGGTTGTCGGCGAAAAGCCAGCGCAGCCCGCCTGTTGCGCTTCAAAGCGGCATTCTCTTGGGCTGGAACCTTGATCAGCAAGCCGGACGACGGTCAAGCGGAGCGGCTACGTTTGGGAAATAGGCGACGAACCGCCCGCCCTCAGGAAGTAGCGATGATTGCTGCTCCGGACCATGCACATGTGCGGCCCGATGTACCTGGGCGGGATGAACGTCGCCACCACGAATGACGAAGTTGAAGTCGCAGACCTGGCAGATCGCCCTGTGATGCTCTAGGTACTCGCGCCGCGCAATCGGTTAAGGCCCCTCAACAAGGCCACCTCATCTGGAGATGCGGATCTTCTTCATCGTCCGCCGTTGCGGCAGCGCTTGAATCTGGCTCACGGCCATATATCCTGAGCGCATCCCACGTAGGGGAGTTCACCCATGCTATTCATTGGCTACTACCGCATTCTTCCCGGCAACCGTGATGCCTGCATCGCCCGTTTCGCGAAAACCGGTGCTCAGCCTACCGAAGGCATCAAGCTGCTCGGACGGTGGCACAGCGTGGCAACCGGCACGGGCGTGTCCATCACGGAGGCCGACGATGCGTCAGCGATGGCGCGTTTCGAGCTTCAGTGGAACGACCTGATGGAACTGGAGGTCCGTCCGGCACTCAACGACGAGCAGTTGGCTGCGACGCTCGCCACGCTCAAGGCCACGTAGCCGCGGGAATTTCATCGCCCGTGTACTGTCGGGTCAACTCGGTTCTTTCTTACCTGAATGGGGCGCATCATGAATTCGTGCCGTAGGACTAACGCGCTCTTGGGTTGTACGGGGCTAATAGCTGCTGTTCTGACGCTGACTCCGCTGGCCGCTTCGGCGCAGAACGCCCCGCTGTCGCATGTGGCCAAGCCGGGTGTCTACCAAGTATCTCGCCGAGAACGATCAGTTTCGCGTTGCTGGCACGAGCGACTGTCAGATTCTGATTGTGGAACGCAAGTAGGGCGTTGATCAGCACATTGCGCGTTGGGCTCGTATCCATAGCGCCCAGCGCCGGCGCGCGTACCCATCGAAGGCAGCTTCGGACACGACCTGCGCCCGGGCTTGTTGCACCTGCTGCGACTGCTTCCGTAGCCATCCAAACATGCGAGCTCCGGACCCCATGCCTCGGGGGGTGCGCTCCTTGGTCCAGTCGGTCTTGCCCGTGATCACGATCACCGTCTTCCGGTAGTTCGCTGAGGCTGGCCTTGGACTTCTGGCGAGGCGGCCATTGATTTGGCGCTTGTCGCGATCCAACACGGTGATCGTGTCGCCACGCCCGGCATCGCCATTCTTGAACCGTTCGCCGACCGGCGGCAACCCAGTGTGCGAATACGTCCGGCCCGCTACTTCACCACTAACCACCCTGGAGAACCGCCATGAGTGAGCATCAAGTCCACCTCCCCCCTTGGCTTTGCCACGACCGATGCGATAGCAGCACAGGTAGCACAGACATCACAGACATCGACATCAACGACATCGACGACATCGACATCGACGACATCGACATCACAGACATTGAGGTCGAGTGCGAGGAATCCTGGGTATGAGAGTCTAGACCCAGGGGGATGCTCTCGCCGGTCCACATGGGGGTGCCCCTACGCTACGGATGCAGGCAAGGGGTGGGCGCAAGGCTTGCTCAGTCTCAGCTGCGGCTGGGCGGGGATTGAAGGGATTTGTAGCACATGGGAAGCGCGAGGTCATCAGCAAGGGAGGACCATGGCGGCTGCGCCCTGGCATCGTCCACAGCCCTGTTTTTAGGCTCCTGTGTAGAGCTTGTATTGCCATGCCCTGCCCCGACGCACCTGCTCCAGGTTCAATGTCCTGGCCGTTGACCAGCACGATCCCAACCGTCGTAGCGGGTCGGTCTTGCCCGTGATCATGTCCGGTGGGTGCCTGTCCGATCGGTGCAGGGCATGATCGCCTGCCCTCCATTCTGCTGCTCGTCGGCTACAGCAACAAGCAAAAGATCAGGCCGTTGAGTCGAGTGCGAGGAATCCTGGGTATGAGACTGGAGCACCCGATGACGAAACGCGCCGTCAACGGCGCTGGCTGTCGCCATCACGTGCGTATACCGGACTCGACGAACTTCAACAGGACTGAAGTGAGCCGACGGGGGCGGCGGGGACGTGGATGTGGATTTCGGCGCGGATGTGGGCGTGGACCTAGGAGCGGCGAGGCCGAGTGCAACGAGCATGTT
Organism: uncultured beta proteobacterium; assembly: GCA_963722025.1. Taxonomy (GTDB): domain Bacteria; phylum Pseudomonadota; class Gammaproteobacteria; order Burkholderiales; family Burkholderiaceae_C; genus Ramlibacter. The sequence continues at coordinate 279 of CAVRNE010000010.1, read as the reverse complement.
GCGAGCGACTTGCATGAATGATGATCTCCTGAGAGCGATTTGGAGGTAGGAATGGGCTTGCTGATGCTTGCCTTCCGTTCCATGTGTTGCGGTCAGTTCAGATTCGGTTCAAAAGCGTAGCCGCTGAGCGCGTTCCAGGGTCAGGTGGGGAACAGCAGCCCTAACTGAACCAGGTAAGGCTCGTCAATTTCCCTTCTCTCGTCCACCGCTCAGCCACCACCGGCGGCTCTCGTGGTGGCTGACTGCAATCATGGGCGGCGTCCGACAAACTGTCCGCAT
>CAVRNE010000009.1:0-40883 GCA_963722025.1 uncultured beta proteobacterium | reverse complement strand
ATCTCGGCGCGCGAAGATGGATGCCGGATCGAGTCCGGCATGACTGCCTTTGTCTAGAGTGAGTCGAAGCCGCCGGCGATGCGGATCGCCGCAGCTTGCGAACCAGCCAGCAAACCGATGAAATCCGCCGCCGCCGCGCGTGGCTCCTGGCGCGCCACTGCAAACCGCCGCCGAGTAAACCGTCGCAAGTTCGAATTCAGGTGGCAGCATCCCGGCCAGCTGCACATTGGGCGCGTACAGGATTTCCGTTACCTGCGTGCAGCCAATGAGTCCGGCCTCATCACACTGGACATTTCCCGCATCGCTGTCGCGCCGTTCGGATAGGGCCGCAGCCGCGAGGCCAATGCCTCATCGATGCCCAGCGACTTGAGCACTTTCATGAAATGGATGCCCGCGGTCGCCTTGAGTGGGTCGGGGAAGTAGATGCCGTTCGCGGCGAGCAGCGCGGATTTGAGCGACGCAGCGGTGGATACGTCGGGGACCGACTGGCCCGGCTTGATCGCCACGCCGGTTCGCACCACGCCCAGCGGCGTCTCGCTGCCCGCGAGCACATGGCCCTGCAAGGCCAGTTGATCGATCAGGGCCTGGGTCAGGATGATCAGGTCGCAAGGCTCACCGCTCAAGAGCTTGTCTTTCATGGTTCCGACTGCGCCAAAGCTTGCCGCGACGGTGCAGCCGCATTCGGAAAGAAAGCGGTCTTTCAACCCTTCGACGAGGCCTTGTGCGGCGCCGCCGCTGATCAGCCGGATCTGACGTTGCACGCTACTCTGCCTTGATGTTTGCGGACTTGATGACACCCGCCCATTTGGCGATGTCGTCCTGGATGTATTTGTCGAATTCCGCCGGCGTCATCACCATCGGTGTCGCGCCCTGCTTGCCCCATTGCTGGCGCACCTCGGGCTGGCTCGCGATTTTCGAGACTGCTTCGTTGAGCCGCTCGACCACGGCCCGCGGCGTGCCCTTGGGCGCCATCAAGCCGAGCCAGATCGTCGCCTCGTAGTTGGGCACGCCGGCCTCGTGCACGGTCGGCACGTCGGGCAACACGCTGGAGCGCTGCAAGCCGGTGGTGGCCAGCGCCTTGACCTTGCCGGCCTTGGCCTGTTCGGCCATGGTCGTCACGGCGTCGAACATCAGGTCCACCTGGCCGCCCATCACGTCGGTGCGGGCGCCCGAACTGCCGCGGTACGGGATGTGCACCAGGTAGACCCCCGACATGCTCTTGAACAGTTCACCGGCCATGTGATAGGGCGTGCCCGGCCCGGAGGAAGCGTAGTTCAACTTGCCCGGCGATCCTTGGCCAGTTTGAGCAATTCCTGGATGTTCGAGGCCGGCAGCGATGGATGGGCCACCAACACCAGGTCCGAATAGTTGATCGGCGCGATGCCGGCGAAATCGCGCGTCAGCACGAACGGCTTGCTGGGCAGCAGCGTTTCATTCACGGTGTGCGTGTTGGACATCAACAGCAGCGTATAGCCGTCGGGCGCGGCCTTGGCAACGAGGTCGGTGCCAATCACCGAGCCGCCGCCGGGCTTGTTGTCGATGACGAAGGTCTGGCCCAGCGACTCCTGCAGCCGCTGTGAAAGAAAGCGGGCATAGTTGTCGGCCGGGCCGCCGGCGGCGAAGGGCACGACGATGCGGACTGGCCGGTTGGGATAGCCCTGGGCCAGCGCGGCGCCGCAAAGCATCGCAAGCCCAACGCCGCCAAGAGGAAGACGGATAGTGCGTGGCAACATGGGTTTCTCCCGCGGTTACTCGACTTTGCCTATTTTCTTGACCACGTCGGCCATGCGCTTGACGTCGGCCTGCACGTACTTCTCGAAATCAGGCGTGTCCTGGTAGAGGATGGGGCTGCCGGCGTTGAGGATGACCTCCTTGACCTTGGGATCGTTCGCGGCCGCGCGGGCCGCGGCGCGCAGCCGCTGCGCGACGGGTTCCGGCGTGCCGGCCGGGACGAACAGCCCGGACCATTGCGCGTACTCGGCGTTGTAGCCCGCGTCCTTGAGCGCCGGCACGTCCGGCAGGGCATCGAGCTTGCCGTTGCCCCAATGGGCGAGCACCCGCAACTTGCCCGCCTTCACGTGCTGCAAGACCGTGGCCGGCCCGGTCGACACCGCATCGATCTGGCCGCCCAGCAGCGCCACGATGGCCGGGGCGGCGCCCGTGAATGGCACGTGGGTCATCTTGATGCCTGCGTTCTGGGCCAGGATTTCCATCGGCACGTGCATGGTGCCGTAGTTGCCCGATGAGCCGTAGTTGATCGCGCCGGGCCGCTTCTTCGCGTCCTCGACGAAGTCCTTCACGGTCTTCCACGGTGCCTCGGCACGCACGGCCAGCACGGTGGGGTCGGCCGTGATGCGCGCGATCGGACGCAGCGAAGCGAAGCTGTACATGGGCGCGCGGCCCAGCAGGGCGTCGGCTTCGGGGATCACGCTGTAGGAGGACAGCGCCAGCAGGACCGTATAGCCGTCGGGCGGCGATTTCGCCGCCAGCCCCATGCCGATGCCGCCGCCGGCGCCGCCCTTGTTCTCGATGACGACGGGTTGGCCCAGGTCGCGGGACATCGCCTCGGCGACGGGACGCGCGACGATGTCGGCCAGTCCGCCCGGCGGAAACGGAACGATCATCGTGATGGGCTTGGCGGGGTAGGGCGCCTGGGCGGCGGCGAAGCCCGCAAACGAAAGGACCAAGGCGGCAAAGACAGAACGGCGTTGCATGTCGGGTCTCCTGTTCTAGTTAGCATGCTACATTGACAAGCCGCCAGCGAAGAGAGTTTTCCCCATGAAGATCGCCGCCTACCTCGACCAGGGCCGACCCGCCGTCGGCATCGTTTCTTCCGACCTGCAGAGTGTGCTGCCGCTCGAGCTGTCCGCCGCGGACGCGGCGCGGGGAGCGCAGGCCATTGTCGAGCTGATGGCCGCCGGCAAGGCCCTGCCCTCCACCGGGGCGCCTGTGGGCATGGGCGCCGTCCAGCTCACCGCCCCGCTGCCGCGACCGCGCCGCAATCTTTTTTGCGTGGGAAAGAACTACCACGCGCATGCGCGCGAGTTTGCCGGCAGCGGCTTCGACAGCAGTGCGAAGTCGGGCGGCGACATCCCGTCGGCGCCCATCATCTTCACCAAGGTCCCGGAGTGCGTGATCGCCACGGGAGACCCCATCGTGATTCCCGCGGACGTTTCGACCGCGATCGACTACGAAGTCGAACTGGCCGTGGTGATAGGCCGGGGCGGCAAGGGCATCAAAGCCGCCGAGGCCATGAAGCATGTGTGGGGCTACACCATCGTCAACGACGTCACGGCGCGCGACTGGCAAAGCCGCCACCAGCAGTGGGACATGGGCAAGTCCTTCGACACGTTCTGCCCGATGGGCCCGTGGCTGGTCACCGCGGATGAATGCGATGGCACCCGCACACAGGTACGTTGCTGGGTCAACGGCGAAGAGCGCCAGAACGCCTCGACCTCGGACCTGATCTTCGATATCCCGACCTTGATCGAGACGCTGTCGGCCGGCATCACCCTCTACCCGGGCGACGTGATCGCGACGGGGACGCCGGTGGGGGTGGGCATAGGCTTCAACCCACCCAAATACCTGCGGGCCGGCGACGTGGTGCGGATGGAGATCGACGGGATAGGGGTGCTGGAGAATCCGGTGCGCTGACGCAGCACGCGTGCGGCGGTGAAATCCAAGCCGTTAAAGGTTACACCACCAGCGGTGGCTCGGCCATGGCCTCGATCTGTTCTTCCAGCATCTGCACCTGGCCCTGCCAGTAGTCGCTGGAGCCGAACCAGGGGAAGTTGATCGGGAAGATCGGGTCGGCCCAGCGCCGCGCCAGCCACGCGCTGTAGTGGATCAGCCGCAGCGTGCGCAGCGGCTCGATCAGGGCCAGTTCGTCGCGATTGAATTCGCGGAACATCTCATAGCCGTCCACCAGGGGGCCCAGCTGCTTCTGGCGTTGCCCGCGATCGCCCGACAACAGCATCCAGATATCCTGCACCGCGGGCCCGGTGCGGGCGTCGTCGAGGTCCACGAAGTGAGGGCCCCTCGCCGGGCACCCACAGGATGTTGCCGGGGTGGCAATCGCCGTGCAGCCGGATCATCGCGATGCCGCTGTCCCGCCGTTCGCCCAGGGCGGTGTCGGCGATCATGCGCAAGGCTTCGTCGCACTGCTTTTCCCAGGCGGACTGGACATCGAGCGGGATCATCTGATGCTCCAGCAGCCAGGCGCGCGGCTCCAGGCCGAAAGTCCGCACATCGAGCGCGGGCCTGCTGGCAAACGGCCGGGCCTTGCCCGTCATATGGATGCGCGCCAGAAAGCGGCCTGTCCACTCCAGCACCTCGGCGTCGTCGAGCTCGGGTGCGCGGCCGCCGCGGCGCGGGCTCACGCTGAACTCGAACCCGCCGAACTCATGCAAGGTCTTGCCGCGCAGGACCAGCGGCCCGACGGCCGGGACCTCGGCGGCCATCAGCTCGGCCGCGAAGGCGTGCTCTTCCAGGATTTGCGCCGTGCTCCAGCGGCCGGGGCGATAGAACTTGGCCACCACGGCCTGCAATCCCTCATGGGCATCCTCGAGGTGGATCTGGTAGACGCGGTTCTCGTAGGAGCTCAGCGCCAGCAGGCGGCCGTCGCCGTACAGGCCGACGCTGGCCAGCGCGTCCAGCACGACGTCGGGCGTGAGCTGCTCATAGGGATGGGATGACATCCCTCGATTGTCCCGCCGCTAGCAGTGAAAGGATGTGCCCCTGGCGCGGATCGCCCCGGCCCGCCAGGACCTGCGCATACACGGCCTGCACGGCTTCGGGACCCTGGTGGTGCTGCACCTGGAGCCAGGGCGCATCGCCATCGCAGACCTTGGCGCTGAATGCGCGCCAGGCCTGGACCAGCCGTTTGCCCACTTCCGCGGGACCCCAGTCGGCCTGGCGCTTCTTCACCTGCGCCGGTGCGAAGAACAAGATGGGACGCGGCCCCGGCAAATCCTTTGCGCCGCCCAGCTGGTCCACGTGGGTGCCGCCTATCGAGCAGCTGTACTTGAGGTTGTCAAAGCGGGTGTGGATGCTGCGCCGCAACTGCGCATTGCCGGCAAAGTCGGTGTACACGCAGGGCGTATCGGCGGGCAGCTGGTCGAGCTGGCCGTAGCTGAGCACCCGGCTGTAGCAGCCCAGGCTTTCGCAGAACGCCCGGTTGTCCGGCGACGTCAGGCCCACTACTTCGATGCCCGGTCGCTGGATGAGCTGGAAAGCCGTGCCATAGGCGGTCTTGCTCGATGCGCTGGAAAGCAGCACTGTGCGGGCGCCGAAGAAGTCGTTGTCGGCCAGGAAATCGTCGATCAGCCAGGAGGTGATGAAGAGGGGCCGCAATATCGCCTGCACGTCTTCGGTGCCCGGCGCATGAAACGGGTCGGCGCTGCATCGCAGGTACTGGTTGTAGAGCGGCGTGCAGCTGGGCGCGATGCGGTGCGGCGTCGCTGAAGCCGGAGGCCTTCAGGTGGTCGGGTTGCAGCACGGCCTGGTTGGACATGGGCCAGTAGCCATAGAGCTTCTCGCCCACCGCCACGCCCGGATGCAGCGACTGCACCACGGTGGCGAAGCCCCACACCGGCACGATCCCCCAGCCCTGCTCGCCGGTCGGGATAGAACTGCCAGTAGTTCATCGCTTCGCCGAAGGCGGCGTAGGTGATGTTGTTGGAGGTCAGCGCGAAGGAATCGACGCGCACGCGGATCTGGCCGTCGGCCAGAGGCGCGTCTTCGCGGGTCTCGATGCGCGTGCTGCCCAGCTGGTCCTGGCGCACGAGGAGGGTGGTGGTGCTCATGGGGCCACCCTAAACGAAACGGCCTGCCTGTTCAACACAGGCAGGCCGCATCGGTGACACCGGGCGTCGTCATCCCGGGCTTGACCCGGGATCCAGCGACCGACTTTACGACCAGGCTTGATCGCGACGTTGATGTTGCCGCGGGTGGCGTTGGAGTACGGGCACACCTTGTGCGCCGCGTCCACCAGGGCCTGGGCCGCGGCGCGGTCCATGCCGGGCAGGCTCACGTTCAGGCGGGCGGCGATGCCGTAGGCCGCCGGGGATCGGGCCCAGGTCGACTTCAGCGTCCACCGCGAGGTCGGCCGGCAGGGTGACCTTCATCTTGCCCGCAACCGCCTTCATCGCGCCGATGAAGCAGGCGGAGTAGCCGGCCGCGAACAGCTGCTCGGGGTTGGTGCCGGTGCCGTGCGGTGCCGGGGGACGACAGCTTGATGTCCAGGCGTCCGTCGTCGGTGCGGGAGGCGCCGTCGCGGCCACCGGTGGTGTGGGCTTTGGCGGTGTACAGCACTTTGTCGAGTTGGGTCATGGTGGTTCCTTTGGGTTGAAGACTTCGGTTGAAGCGGTTTGAAAAAGGGGAAGGGTCAGCCGGCCAGGCGCTGGCGCAGCTCCTGGATCTGGCGGGTCAGCTGCACCAGCTCGGGGATGGAGCACTGGCTGGCGGCGAGGATGCAGCCGGGAATCTTCTGGGCGCGGCCCTTGAGCTTGCGTCCCGCGGCGGTGAGGGTGATGTGCACGCGCCGCTCGTCCTCGACGGCGCGGATGCGGGCGATCAGGCCGGCCGCCTCCAGGCGCTTGAGCAGGGGCGTCAGCGTGCCCGAGTCCAGCGACAGGCGCTCGCCCAGTTCCGAAACCGCCAGGCCGTCGCGCTCCCACAGCACCAGCAGCGTGAGGTACTGCGGATAGGTCAGGCCCAGCTCATCCAGCAGCGGCTTGTACAGCTTGGTCATCGCCAGCGAAGCGGAGTACAGGGCGAAGCACAGCTGGTTGTCCAGCAGCAGTGCCTGGTCGGGGTCGATTTTTTGCGCCATGGGCCGAAGTATAGCGTCAAATTAAATTGTGTGCAATTTAATTGACAAAACTGACTGTCATCCCGGACTCGATCCGGGATCCATCTCTGCGCTCAGGAGGCTTCGTAGCGCCGCCGCAGTTCCCGCTTCAGCAGTTTGCCGCTGGGATTCTTGGGCAACGAATCAGTAATGATCACCCGCTTGGGTACCTTGAAGTGAGCCAGACGCGGCGCTGCAGCCTTGATGATCTGTTCTTCAGTCAAAGCGGCCCCGGCCTTGAGTACGACCACCGCAGTCACGGCTTCGATCCAGCGGGGATCCGGCAGGCCGATCACTGCCACTTCCGATACCCCGTCTATTCCGTAAAGTGCTTCCTCGACCTCGCGGCTCGCAACGTTTTCACCGCCCGACTTGATCATGTCCTTCTTGCGGTCAACCACGGTGATGTAGCCTTCGTCGTCCATGACACCGAGGTCGCCACTGTGGAACCAGCCCCCTTCGAAGGCGGCGCGTGTCTTCTCTTCGTCGCGGTAGTAGGCCGACAGCAGCTGAGGAGAGCGGTGCACGATCTCACCGACGACGCCGGCTCCCCACGTCATTCATGGCATCGTCGACGATGCGGGTTTCCACGTTCAGCGCCTGCTTGCCCGCGGAGCCGGCTTTGCGCAATTGGTCTTCGGGCTTCAGGACCGTGGCAACAGGGGCAATCTCCGTCTGGCCGTACAGGTTCCACAGGCGCACTTGCGGCAGGCGGCGCTGCATTTCCTTGAGAACTTCCACCGGCATGATGGATGCGCCGTAGTAGCCCTTGGCCAGGCGCGACAGGTCGGTCTTGTCGAACTGCGGGGAGCGCAGCAGGGAAATCCACACCGTCGGCGGCGCAAAGAACGAGGTGATGCGCTCGCGCTCCATCAGCGAAAGCAGGTTGTCCGCCGTCGGCTTGCTCGTGATCACGTTGGTGATGCCGACGTAGATGCCGGGGCCCAGGAACACATCGAGCTGCGCGCAGTGGTACAGGGGCAGGGCGTGAAGCATGGCGTCTGTATGCACGATCTCCGCGTCCACGAGGCAGGTGACGTAATTGGAGATGACCGCGTCATGGCTGAGCATCGCGCCCTTCGGACGAGACTCGGTGCCGCTTGTGTAGACGATCTGCGCGGGCATGCCGCCGTGGAGCTCCACTTCGGGCAAGCTCTCGCCACTGCCAATCAGGGTGTTGAAGGGAACGAACCCGGGCGCAGGGGCGCTTTCATCCTCGCCGGGCAGCCAGACCAACTGCCTTGACCGCGGTGCCGGCAGCAGCCTCCGCAGCCAATGCCGCAAGGCCTGAGTCCGCGCAGATCATCATGGCGCCCGAGTGCTCGAGGATGAACTTCGCTTCGGTGGCATTGAGCATGAAGTTGATCGGGACCAGGACGGCACCCAGTCTGGCAACCGCAAAGCGCAGCGCAGCAAAGGCGTGCGAATTGCGGGCCAGAACGGCCACGCGGTCGCCTGTGGCGACACCGAGCGCGGCCAGACCGCATGCCATGCGGGTCGCGGTGTCGTCGAACTCTTCGTAGGTCCATTCGGTGGTGCCGCAGCGGATGGCGATTTTTTGGGGGTAGCGCTGACGCGTGCGGCGCAACAGGTCGCCGAGCGTCTGCCGGCTGATGCTGGAATTCATGTTGTTGTCTCCTGAAAAAATTCTGCAGCCATCGCTTTCAGGCGCGGAAGCGCTTGCGCGTGAGCGCCAGCGCCACCCAGAAGGCGCCAACGGTGTAGGCGACGAGCACCAGGGCGTGGCGCATGGCATGGGCGGGCCACTGGTCCATGAACATGGGGCGCACCAGCTCCACGGCGTTGGTCAGCGGCAACCAGTCGGAGACGATGCGCACCGGCCCCGGCAGCTGCTCGCGCGGAAAAAAGATGCCCGACAGGAACATCATGGGCGTCAGGAACAGCGTGAAGTAGTACGTGAAGAAGTCGTAGCTCTTGGCCAGCGCGTTGAAGATGAGGGCGATGCACGAGAAGGTGATGCCCACGCCCAGCAGCACCAGCCAGGCGGCCAGCAGCTTGGGGCTGTGGCTGATGCCCAGGGCCAGCATCACGCACAGGATGGCCGTCACGGTGAACAGCGACTTGAAGCCGGCCCACAGCATCTCGGCCATCACCACGTTGTCGAGGCTGACCGGCGCGTTCATGATGCCGTCCCAGGTCTTCTGGACGTGCATGCGCGAAAATGCCGAGTACAACGCCTCGAACGAGGCCGCATTCATCGCGCTCATGCAGATCGAGCCGCTGGCCAGGAACAGGAGATAGGGCACCTCGGTATCGCCCATCCGGACCTGCCCCACCAGCGCGCCCATGCCATAGCCAAAGGCCACCAGCCACATCAGCGGCTCGGCGATGTTGCCGACCAGGCTGGGAATGGCCAGCTTGCGCCAGACCAGCAGGTTGCGCAGGAACACCGGCCACCAGCGCAGCGAGAGATCCGGGACGCGCCAGATCGAGGGCGGCCTGGGAGCCGGGGCATTCATGGTCGCGACGGTGTTCATCAGCCATCCTCCCTGATCTGGCGGCCGGTCATCTTGAGGAACAGGTCCTCGAGGTTGGCCGGCCGGTGCAATGTGCGCAGCTTGGGGTGCGCGCCCAGCGCATCCAGCAGCTGCTTGGCATCCTGAGTGTAGAAGAACACGGTTTCGCCGCTCACCTCGACGCGAGCGGCCAGCGACTTGAGCGGCGAGTCGGCCAGCGCCATCGCGCCGTTGCCGTAGGCCTCGACCACGTCGGGTTCCAGGTGCTGTGCGATCAGGTCGCGCGGCCGCCCTTCGGCGATCTTCCTGCCGTGGTCCAGCACCAGCAGGCGGGAGCACAGGCGCTCCGCTTCGTCCATGAAATGCGTGGTGAGCAGGATGGCCTTGCCTTGCTGCAGCAGCAATTGCAGGCGCTCCCACATCAGGTGGCGCGCCTGCGGATCCAGCCCCGTCGTCGGCTCGTCCAGCAGCAGCAGGCGCGGATCGTTGACCAGGGCCCGCGCCAGGCTCAGGCGCCGCCGCATCCCGCCGGACAGCTCGCTCGGTTTCGAGTCGGCCTTGTGGGACAGCGCGGCGAACTCCAGCAGCTTCGGGATGCGTTCGCGGATCTGCGCGTCCTTCATGCCGAAGTAGCGGCCATAGACCAGCAGGTTCTCGGCGCAGCTGAAATCCGGGTCCAGTGTGTCGAACTGGCTGACCACGCCCAGCTGGGCCTTGATCGCCAGTGCGTCCCGCGGCATGGAAAGGCCGAGCGCGGTGATGGCGCCTTCGTCGGGGACCGTGAGCCCCAGGCACATGCGGATGGTGGTGGTCTTGCCCGCGCCATTGGGCCCGATCACCCCCAGGCATTCGCCCGGCGAGATGCTGAAAGACAGGTCCTTGACCACGGTGGCTTCGCCATAGCGCTTGCTCAGGTTGCGTGCTTCGAAAAAGACTTCGCTCATGGGGCCTTGAGGGTGGGGGCCCGGTTATTGTGTCGCAGCCGCCGCGTTCCTGCTCCGGGCGTTCTCGGCAGTGGATAGAATTTTCGTTTTCGTCAACCCGGTACCGAATGTGCCCAACCGTCTGGCGGTGACGCCGCAATACCTCTTGCCCAAGAGGCTACTTACCGTCTTTGCCGGGCAGGTGGCGAACATGCGCGGGGGCCCGATCACCCACGCCATCATCCGCAGATTCATCGCGAAGTACCGCGTCAACATGGATGAGGCCGCCGATCCCCGCGTCGAAAGCTACGCGACTTTCAACGACTTCTTCACCCGGGCGCTGCGCGAGGGCGCGCGCACCATGGCCGACTCGCCCTTCGTCTGCCCGGTGGACGCGGCCATCAGCCAGTTCGGCCCGATCGAGCACGACCAGATATTCCAGGCCAAGGGCCACAGCTATTCGACGCGCGCGCTCGTGGGCGGCGACCAGGCGCTGGCGCACCAGTTCGACCACGGCCATTTCGCCACCCTGTATCTGGCGCCCAAGGACTACCACCGCATCCACATGCCGTGCGAAGGCCGCCTGCGCCGCATGATCTACGTGCCGGGCGACCTGTTCTCGGTCAACCCGCTCACGGCGCGCCACGTGCCCGGCCTGTTCGCCCGCAACGAGCGCGTGGTCTGCGTGTTCGATACGCCTTACGGGCCTTTCGTCAACGTGCTGGTCGGCGCGACCATCGTCGGCAGCGTCGCCACCGTGTGGCACGGCGTGGTGAATCCCCCGCGCACCCGCGACATTCGCGAATGGCGCTACGACGACCAGAACGTCGTGCTCGCCAAGGGGGCGGAAATGGGCCGGTTCCTGCTCGGCTCCACGGTGGTGATGCTGTTTCCGAAGAACGTGGTCACCTTCATGCCCGACTGGGCGCCGAGCCGGCCGGTGCGGCTGGGTGAGCCCATGGCGACGGTTGACGATGTCATCCCGACCCGATCAGGCGCGCCTGGATCGGATCAGCCGATGACAACGTCACTGAAACGCCACCTCGTCGAAGCTGCGCAGCTTGCGGCTGTGCAGGCGCTGGCTGCCTTCGGCGCGCAGGATCTCGATGGCGCGCATGCCGATGCGCAGATGCTGGTCCACCCGCTCGCGGTAGAACTGGTTGGCCATGCCGGGCAGCTTGATCTCGCCATGCAGCGGCTTGTCGCTCACGCACAGCAAGGTGCCGTAGGGCACGCGGAAGCGAAAGCCGTTGGCCGCGATGGTCGCGCTTTCCATGTCCAGCGCCACCGCGCGGCTCTGGCTGAAGCGGCGCTGCGGCTGGTTGCCGGGCAGCAGCTCCCAGTTGCGGTTGTCGGTGCTGGCCACGGTTCCCGTGCGCATGATGCGCTTGAGGTCCGCGCCCTTGCATTGGGTGACATCGGCCACCGCCTGTTCCAGTGCGAGCTGGATCTCCGCCAGCGCCGGGATCGGCACCCATAGCGGCAGATCTTCGTCCAGCACGTGGTCTTCGCGCACGTAGGCGTGGGCCAGGACGTAGTCGCCCAGTTGCTGGCTGTTGCGCAGGCCGGCGCAGTGGCCCAGCATCATCCAGGCGTGCGGGCGCAGCACGGCGATGTGGTCGGTGATGGTCTTGGCGTTGGCCGGACCCACGCCGATGTTGATCATGGTGATGCCGCCGTGGTTGGGCCGCATCAGGTGGTAGGCCGGCATCTGGGGCAGTCGCGGCGGCACCGCGCCCAGGCTGTCGCCCGCTTCGGCCGCCAGCCCCGCGCGGCGCGTCACCACATTGCCAGGCTCCACGAAGGCGATGTAGTCGCTCTTGGGATTGGCCATTTCCTCGTGTCCCAGGCGAACGAATTCATCAATATAGAACTGGTAGTTGGTGAAAAGCACGAAGTTCTGGAACCAGTCGGGCGCCGTGCCCGTGTAGTGGCGCAGGCGATGCAGGGAGTAGTCCACACGCGCGGCAGTGAAGAGGGCCAGGGGCTGCGCCTCGCCGGGGCGTGCCTCCCAGGTGCCGTTGGCGATGCCGTCGTCCATCGCGCCCAGGTCCGGCAGGTCGAAGGTGTCGCGCAGCAACATACGACGCTCGGGGCTGAGCGTGCCTTCCAGGTGATCGTTTTCGGCCAACGAGAAATGCACCGGTATCGGTTGTGTGCTTGTGCCCACTTCCAGTTCTACCCCGTGGTTCTGCCGCAATAGGCGAAACTGCTCCAGGTAGTAGTTGCCATACAGGTCCGGCCGCGTGAGCGTGGTTTCGAAGCGGCCGGCGCTGGCGACGAAGCCGTAGCTCAGGCCCGAGTTCTCCAGCGCGTTCTGGCGCGCCACCGTGTCGGTATGGATGCGCACGAAAGGGTAGCAAGCCCGCACGTGGCCAGGCAGTGCCTCGCCCGCGACAAAACGCCGCAAGGCGTCGCGCAAGTGGTTGATCTGCTGCGAATAGATGACGCGAACCTGCGCCAGCGCGCTGTGCGGGTCGCTGTGGCGGGTGGGAGCGATGAAGGGCGGCAAATAGGGCATGAAGCCTATTGTGCAACGCGCAACCGTTGCGGCCCAGGGTCCCGCCCGAGCGTGAGACACCGTCCTACAAGGTGTAACGAAACCACCTGACGTTACAAACGGCACCCTTCGGCCACAGTCGATACATCCAAAACGTGAACCTGACAGCTAACAGGAGTTGAGCGAATGAGAACAGAAACAACGGCCGGCAATCCCTTTGCACTGATGATGGATCCCGTGGGCGTGCGCCAGATGATCGACCGGTCCGAAGCCCTGAGCAGATTGAGTCAGCGCCAATGCCATCCGTTGGACCGGGCCGTGATCCGCAGCGCCAGCGCCGAGCTGGCGGCCTACGATGCCAAGATCGACCGCACCACGGTCTACCTGCCGCCCGACGAAAAATCCTCTCCCGTCGTCCGCTCCTTCTCCGAATCCGTCAATTGAGGCGCCAGCCGCCCGCCGGCGGATAGTGCGGCCGCACGATCACCTGCGGCGGTGCGGCCTGCATCCGCGGCTGCACCCATGTCCAGCCCCATGGTGCTATCCATTGCCAATACCCATGCTGGTTGGGCACCCAGTTCGGCATGGCGCGGCTGCTGCCTGACTGCTGTTGGCCCACTTGCGCTTGCGGCGCGCGGCGAGCCGCAATCAACTGGTCCTCGATGCGATTGCGGTCGGCCGCCCAGCGGTCGAAGCCCTGGTCGAGCGGTGCTGCCTGGCCGGCGACCCTCAGATCGCGCCCGCTGAATGCCACCTGCTGGCCCGCCTGCAGCTGCAATGCGCCGCCGCCCACGCCATAGAGCATCGCCGTGCCGCTTCGCACGGCGACCCGCGTGGTTCCCTGCGCCGGGTCCACGTCGATGCGGTAGTCGCCTGGCTGCAGCGCCCTGAACGCCAGCTGCGGCGTATTGATCTCCAAGGTGTCGCCGCCTTCGCCCTGACGCACGCGTGCATTGACAGTGCCTTCGTTCAGGCTCGCCTGCAGCGAATTCCGGTCCAGCGCAACGACCTCGACAAAAGCCTCGCTGTCCATGTGAAGCGTGGCCGATGCCAGTTGCACTTCGGCCCGCCCGCCCTTGTCGGTCCACAGGCGGTCGCCGCGGGTGACAGGTCGCCTGGGACGCGCATCGGACCATTCGGTGGCACCGGCAGGGGCGAAAGCCACGGATCCTTCTATGTGGGTCAGGCCGGCCGGGCCTGATTGCGCCATGGCCGCGGCCCCGGCAAGGCTCAATGCCAGCACGGGCAGCAGGCGCGACAGAAACTCTTGAAACGGTACAAGGCAGGACTTCATCAGGTCTCTCCTTGATCGGGCCTTTCAACTGGTCCGGCCGGGGTTCAATATCGGGATGCCGCGCTGCCACACCTCGGGCTGGGGCGGCGGGCGCCGGTCATTGCGCAGGTCGGGGCGCTGCCGGGCGCGCTCGCGTTGCAGGTCTTCCCAGGCCTGGTGGTCGCGGCGCCATTGCTCGGTGATGGCCTGTTGCTGGCGTTGCCAGGCTTCGCGCTGCTCGCGCTCCAGCGCCACACGGCGCGCCTGTTCTTCGCGTTGGGCGCGCTGCTCGCGCAGCTCGCGCAAGGCCTGGGCATCGCGCTCGGCTTCGCGGCGGGCCAGTTCTACCTGCTCGGCGTGGGCCTGGCGCCGAGCCTGCTCTTCGCGCTTGGCTTGCGCGTCCTTGCGGGACTGTTCGGCGCGCTTCGCGACGGCCTGTTCGCGTTCGCGCTTGGCAAGCTGCTCCCGTTTTGCGGCTTGCTCGCGCTTGGCCTGCTCCAGCTTGGCCTGCTCCACCTTCGCCTGCTGTTCGCGCTTGCTGGTCTCGGCGCGCTTGGCTGACTGCTCCCGTTTGGCCTGCGCGAGCTTGGCGGCGGCCGCTGCCTGCGCCTGCCGCGCTTGCTCCGCCGCCCGGGCCTGCTGCGCCAACCGTTCCTGCTGCGCGGCGGCCTTCGCCTGTTCGGCAAGCTTGGCCTGCTGTGCGGCTTTCGCCTGCTCCGCAAGTTTCGCTTGCTGCGCGAGCTTGGCCTGCTCGGCTGCCTTGGCTTGTTCGGCCAGCTTCGCTTGCTGCAGTGCCTTGGCCTGCTCGGCTGCTTTGGCCTGTTCGGCCAGCTTCGCTTGCTGCAGCGCCTTGGCCTGCTCGGCCGCCCTGGCTTGCTCGGCGGCCTTGGCTTGCTGCGCACCTTGGCTTGCTCTGCGAGTTTCGCTTGCTCTGCCAGCTCTGGCTTTCTCAGCCTTCGCCTGTTCCGCGGCCTTGGCCTGCTCAGCAGCCTTGGCCTGCTCGGCGAGCTGCCGCTGCGCCTGCTGCTGCGCCGACGCGGCGGCCGTGACTTGCCGGATATCCGCCTGCGGCGGGGCGGCCCGCGCGATCACCGTGCGCTCACGCCCCACGATGCCGCCGCGTTCGGGCATGGGCGGCGGCGCAACGACCTGCGCGTTCGTCAGCACATTGCTCGCCACACGCAGCAAGCTGCCGCGCACCGGCCGGCCGCGGTGGAAGTCTTCCGCGGAGATCACCGTCAACGCCTCGGGCCGTTGCTGGTGCGCGTAGCTCGCATTGGTCAGCGGCATGTTGCGGTTGATGTTGCTGATATAGGCCGGGCTCGCGCGGTAGCCGGGCTGCCACGACTCGCCCGGCGCCAGCGGGAACCACGCCACGCTGGGACGGCCGGAGCGATCGAGATGCGCCGCCGCTGCCACCGCCGATGAAGGCCACCAGGGCCGGCGCATAGAGCGGCCGCAGCCCGATGCGGCCGGGCACCCAGGCCCAGCGCGAGCCGATCATGGCCCAGCGGCCGTAGTGAAAGGGCGCGAAGCCCCAGGGCGCATCGTCGATCCAGGTCCAGCCCCAGGGCGCTATCCACTCCCAACGGCCATTGCGGTAAGGCGCCCAATTGGCCGCGGTCCCCTGCGGATGCCAGACAGGACCGTGGGTCGCGTCCTGCGACCATTGGCCGTGGGCGTCGAGCTGCTGGTAGCCGACGACTTCGCGCGGCACGTAGCGCGCGGACACGGACTGGTCTTCACGCCGGTTGCGTTCGGCAGCCCAGCGGTCGAAGTTGTCCTGCGGCGGGGACTCCTGCGTCGCCAGTTGCACCAGCCCTCGCCCGCGGAAAGTGATCTGCTGGCCTCCACCCATCGGCAGTGCCTGGCCGGCTTCGCCGTACACGGCGCCGGTGCCGGAATGGATGGTGACGCGGGTGCTGCCGCGCGCCGCGTCGACGTCGATGCGGTAGTCGCCGGGGTATGCCGCGCGATAGGCCAGGTTCGGCGTGTCGATCTCGAAGTTCTCGCCCTCGGGCAGGCTGCGCACGCGAACGTAGACCGTGCCTTGCATCACGCTCAGCTGCGCCGATTGGTCGTTCAGGGCAAGGATTTCGACCTGGGTTTGCCCATCCATGCGCACGGCCGAGGAGCCGATCTGGATCTCGGCGCGCGAGCCCTTGTCCGTCCAGAGCCGGTCGCCGCGGGTGAGTGGGCGGTTGAGTTCGGCGTCCGTCCATTCGTTGTCGCCGGCGAGCGAAAAAGTCACCACGCCTTCCGTATGGTTGAGCCGCCCGACGCGGCCCGGCGGGTCTTCCTGCGCAGTCGCGTGCGCACTCAACAGGCCCAGCACGGGCAACAGGTGGGCCACAAAATAACGAAGCAGGTGCGCAGTGTTCATGGCGGTACTCTCCCGTTAGAAGTAGAACGCTTGAGCTCCTGGTCGGGTGGCAAAGGGACGGTAAAGCGCGTCCCGAAATCCTGTGATTTTTGTAATGCCCTGTTAACGAGCTCTGCTGTTGCGACGTGCACGGCGTGAAACATTCTTGAGCTTCGCGCAACTGGCCGTGCGCTCGAGGCCCATGTCCAGACTCGATGGTCGCAGTCCTCGATGCTTGCCGAGCCGACCGGGCGCATGAATGATGGGCGCTTGCGGCTGGCCTATGATTCCGGCCATGACAGCATCCTCCAGCCCCATGCACAGGCTCGGTCAGGCCGGCAGCGCGCCGCTGCGCTGGCTGGCGGGCTGGTGGCGCATTATTTTCTTCGGGGCGTCGATCCTGGTGCTGGCGATGTCGCCGTCGAGTTACGGGCGCGAAACCCGCGCCGCCCTGATGCGCCACATCTACCTGGACACCGCACCCATCCTCTGGTGGTTCACGGCCTTGTGCGCCTTGCTGACCTTGGTGATCACGCGCATCGTGGTCGTGACCGCATTGAGCTATGGCCTGTCGCGCTATGCGCTGGAGATGGTGATCCGGGTGCTGGTGCTGGAGCTCATCCCGCTGACCGCGGCGCTGTTCGTCTCCCTGCGTTGCACCATACCCAACGGAGCGGCCCTGGCCGAGATGCGGCGCATGGGGCACTTCGACGAACTGCGCCGGCAGCGGCATCGATCCGGTGGTCACGCAGGCGCTGCCGCGGGCGCTCGCAGGCATCTTCGCCACCATCACGCTGGCCGCGCTCAGCTGCGTGGTTGCGATGGTGCTGGCCTACCTGGCGGTCTATGGCTGGACTTTGGCGGGCGTCGCCGCCTACACCCACGTGTTCGGGCATGTCTTCACCGGGCCCGTGGCCCTCATCTTCGTGCTCAAGACCCTGTTCTTCAGCCTCGCCGTTTCCATCATCCCGATGGCTTCGGGCCTGTACGACGTCGAAGGCGATGGCTCGCGCGAGAGCGCTGCCCTGCAGGGCCTGGTGCGCATGTTCGCCGTGCTCCTGCTGCTGGAAGCGGCTTCCCTGGCCGGCAACTACACCTGATGGCGATGCAAGAAAAACCCGACACACCCGTCCAGAACTCCGAGCCCGCGGTCACCAAGCCCGTCAAGCACCTGGAACTGAAGGCGGCGGCCTTGCTCATCTTCACGGCGTTGCTGATTGCAGGTTCCGCGCTGTACCTGCTGTATGCGCGCGGCGTGTTCGAGCCCACCCAGACCCTGGTGCTGGTGACCGATGACTCCGAGGGCGTGGTGGTGGGAATGGACATGACGTTCTCCGGTTTTCCCATCGGCCGCGTGCGCCGGGTGGCAGTTGGCCGAAACCGGCAACGTGCACATCGTCGTCGATGTGGCCCGCAAGGACGCGCGTTGGCTGCGCACGACCAGCATCTTCACTCTCGTGCGCGGGCTGGTGGGCGGCACCAACATCCGCGCCTTCACCGGCATCCTCACCGATCCGCCGCTGCCCGACGGCGCGCAGCGGCCGGTGCTGCGCGGCGACGCGACGGCGGAGCTTCCCCGCGTGCTCGCGGCCGCGAAGGACACGCTGGAGAACCTCAGCGCCATCACCGCACAGGACGCCGCGCTGCAGACTTCGCTGGCCAACGTGCGCGACGTCACCGAAAAACTCAAGGGCCCGCAGTGGCGCAATGGGCGCGGTCTTCGGCAACGATGCCGATGCGCAGAAACTGGTGCTGGCGCTGGACCGCACCAATGCCTTGCTCGCCCGGCTGGACGGCCTGGTCGGCAAGGCCGATAACCAGGTGTTCGGCCCCGAGGGCGTGATGAAGGAGGCCCGCGCCACGGTGATGCAGCTCAATGGGCTGCTTGCCGAAACGCGGACCAGCCTGAAGAAGGTGGATGCGGTGCTGGTCGAGGCGCAAGGCATAGGCGCCGACGTGAAGGGCGCCACTGCCGACCTGGGCGCGCTGCGCGCCGACGTCGAGGCCAACCTGCGCAAGATCGAAGGAATGATCAACGAGCTGAACCGCAAGTGGCCGTTTGCCCGCGAAACCGAGGTGAAGCTGCCATGAAGGCGGCCTGTCGCTGCTCTGCTCGCGACTGCTCGCCGCGCTTGCGGGCTGCGGCAGCAAGCCGCGCGAACCCGACTGGCAGATGAACGCGCACGGCGCCCTGGAGCGCTATGTCAACGCCTACATGAGCGGAAATGCGCGAGTCGAGGCGTCGGAGTTCGAGCGCGCCCGCAGCGAACTGGAGAGCACCGGCCAGCCCGGCCTGGTGGCCCGGGCCGAACTGACCCGCTGCGCACTGCGCGTTGCCAGCCTGGTGTTCGAGCCCTGCGAAGGGTTCGAGCGCCTGCGCGCGGATTCGCCCGCGGCGGAACGCGCCTACGCCGACTACCTGGCCGGCACCATCGCCGCCGCGGACGTGGCGCTGTTGCCGCCGCAGCATCGCGCCGCTGCAGCGGAGCAGGGCGGGGCGCTGCCGCCAAGGCGATCGAGGATCCGGTGTCGCGCCTTGTCGCCGCCGGTGTCCTGTTTCGCCGGAGCCAGGCCACGCCGGAGCTGCTGGTGCTGGCGGCGGAAACCGCCTCCGCAGCAGGGATGGCGCCGTCCGCTGCTGGCCTGGCTGGGCGTCGCCGCCCAGCGAGCGGAACAGGCCGGAGCCGTCGAAGAGGCGCAACGCCTGCGCCGGCGCATGGCGCTGGCGGCGGGCGAGCGCTAGCAATCCCGCCACACTTGTTACTCCCACCGTCCGATTTCCGGTGCCAAACTTTCTCACGCCAACATTGAGCGGTGAGCAGCGAATGGAATCGCGCTTCGGCCACGAGGCGCGGGAATTCGCCCAAATCAGGAGATTCAGCCATGACTATGTCAACCGAGCACGGACGGAAAGGCGCACAGCCTGCCATGCACACACCACCGGTCGTGTCGTTGCAGGAGTGGGAGGCGGCCCGCGAGCAGCTGCTCGTGAAGGAAAAGGCCCAGACCCGCGCCCGTGACGCCCTGGCCGCCGAGCGCCGGCGAATGCCGTGGATGGCCGTGCAGACGGCGTATGCATTCGAGGGACCTGCGGGCAAGGCCAGCCTGCTCGACCTGTTCGACGGTCGGCGTCAGTTGATCGTCTACCGCGCCTTCTTCGAGCCGGGAGTGTTCGGCTGGCCCGACCACGCCTGCCGGGGCTGCTCCATGGTGGCCGACCAGGTCGCTCACGTCGCCCACCTGAACGCCCGTGACACCACCCTCGTCTTCGTCTCGCGCGCGCCTCAGCCGGACATCGCGCGGCTGAAGGCGCGGATGGGCTGGGAGATGCCGTGGTTCACCCTCACCGACAGCTTCGACGCCGATTTCGGCGTGGACGAGTGGCACGGCACGAATGTGTTCTTGCGCGACGGCGACCGCGTGTTCCGCACTTACTTCATCAACAACCGCGGCGACGAGCAGATGGGAGGCACCTGGAACTACCTCGACATCACGCCGCTGGGCCGGCAGGAGGTCTGGGAAGACTCGCCCGAGGGCTACCCTCAGACTCCGACCTACAAGTGGTGGAACTGGCACGACAACTACGGCGCGGACGCGGCGCCCGACAAGAAGTGGGTCGAGGTGTCGGACGCCGGAGAGGCGGCGTTCCGCCTGAAATAGAAAAAAGCCCGGCACCTTTCGGTGCCGGGCTTGAAGCGGTAGAACGACTTGCCTTGCGGCAAGCCGCTCTACGCCTTAGGGCTTGCTGGCCGTGGGAAACGGCCAGGCCGCCTGCGGGTTCAGCGTGGTCTGTGCCGCCGGCGCGGCCGGGGCAGCAGGCGCCGCCTTCGCTACCGGTTTGGCAGCAGGCTTTTTGGCAGCAGGCTTTTTCGCGGCTTTCTTCGCAGCGGGCTTTTTCGCTGCTTTTTTGGCCGCGGGCTTTTTCTTGGCAGCGGGCTTCTTGGCTACGGCCTTCTTGGCCGTGGCCTTTTTCGCTGCCGCTTTCTTCGCAGGCGCCTTCTTGGCTGCGGCCTTCTTCGCCGGAGCCTTCTTGGCAGCCGTCTTCTTGGCTGCCGGGCGCTTCGCTGCGGCCTTCTTCGCCGGAGCCTTCTTCGCGGCTACCTTCTTCGCAGGTGCCTTCTTTGCCGCGGTCTTCTTGGCGGCGGGACGTTTCGCTGCGGCCTTCTTAGCGGCCGGTTTCTTTGCAGTTGCCATATCTATCTCCTGTTCAAGTTGATCAACATCAACGAAAGAAGCACTCCATGCTTGTTGGTTTGCACAGAGCGATCCATGAGGTTGGGCTCAAAGCCCAGCTTCATGAACACCGTTGCCCGCTTCGCGCCGTGCTCTTTCGGCCGGTCATCAAAGCGGACGAATCTCCAACCTGCTCCTGGTCAATCCCAGGAAAGCGCTCCACCCGTCTGGTACTCGATCACGCGGGTTTCGAAGAAATTGCGCTCTTTCTTCAGGTCAATCATTTCGCTCATCCACGGGAAAGGGTTTTCCTCGTTGGGGAAGAGCGCTTCCAGGCCGATCTGCGTGGCGCGGCGATTCGCGATGTAGCGCAGGTAGCCCTTGAACATGGAGGCATTGAGGCCAAGCACGCCACGCGGCATGGTGTCCTCGGCATAACGGTATTCGAGCTCGACGGCCTTCTGGAACAGCGCCTTGATCTCGGCCTTGAATTCCGAAGTCCAGAGGTGCGGGTTCTCGAGCTTGAGCTGGTTGATCAGGTCGATGCCGAAGTTGCAGTGCATCGACTCGTCGCGCAGGATGTACTGGTACTGCTCGGCAGCGCCGGTCATCTTGTTCTGCCGGCCCATCGCCAGGATCTGGGTGAAGCCGACATAGAAGAACAGGCCCTCCATCAGGCAGGCGAAGACGATCAGGCTCTTGAGCAGGGTCTGGTCGTTCTCGTGCGTGCCGGTGTGGAAGTTGGGGTCGCTGATCGCCTCGATGAAGGGGATCAGGAACTGGTCCTTGTCGCGGATGGACGGGATCTCGTTGTAGGCGTTGAAGATCTCCGCCTCGTCCAGGCCCAGCGACTCGACGATGTACTGATAGGCGTGGGTGTGGATCGCTTCCTCGAACGCCTGGCGCAGCAGGAACTGGCGGCACTCGGGCGCCGTGATGTGGCGGTAGGTGCCCAGCACGATGTTGTTGGCGGCCAGCGAGTCGGCGGTGACGAAGAAGCCGAGGTTGCGCTTGATGATGCGGCGCTCGTCTTCGGTCAGGCCGTTCGGGTCTTTCCACAACGCGATGTCGCGCGTCATGTTCACTTCCTGCGGCATCCAGTGGTTGGCGCAGGTGGACAGGTATTTTTCCCAGGCCCACTTGTACTTGAAGGGCACCAGCTGGTTGACGTCGGTCTGGCCGTTGATGATGCGCTTGTCGGCGGCCTTGACGCGGCTCTGGGCTGGCGGGCTGTGCGGCGGTGCGCGCCGGCGCAGCGGGTGCGAGCGCGGCGTCGTCGAGCGTGCGCAACGCGGGCTGCGGAATTTCGGGAGAGTGACTCGCCTCGCGGTTCAATGAATGAACCGCTGTTCGGGGCTGGCGATGTGGGCTTGACTTCTTCGTCCCAGGTCAACATAAGTTTTCCAATGCTCGGATTATGTGAGCAGTGACGTGAAATGCAAAGTGCCCGTTCACATCACTGCTCGATTGTGTTGCTCAATTGCATCGCGTTGTGTCAGAGAACGCCGACAATTTTTCGCGATGCGTTGTCGTTCATGGGTTCATTGGCAGGCTTCGCAGCCCGGATCGTCGATCGCGCAGAACTTGATGTCGGTCGCCGGCGCCGCTGCATTCATCTGCGAAGCGGCCGCTGCCGCGGCGGCGTCGAGCGCGCTCATCCCGCCTGGTGCACCGCCGGATGACACGGCATTGAGGCGGCCGGATTGCACCGTCGATTTCTCCGCGTGCGTCGCGCTGGTCGTGCGCAGGTAGTAGGTCGTCTTCAGGCCGCGCAGCCAGGCCAGCTTGTAGGTGTCGTCGAGCTTCTTGCCCGAGGCGCCCGCCATATAGATATTGAGCGACTGCGCCTGGTCGATCCACTTCTGGCGGCGCGCCGCGGCTTCCACCAGCCACACCGGCTCGACCTCGAACGCCGTCGCGTAGAGCGCCTTGACTTCCTGCGGCACGCGATCGATCGGGCGCAGCGAACCGTCGAAATGCTTGAGGTCCATGACCATCACGTCGTCCCACAGGCCCAGGCGCTTCAGGTCGCGCACCAGGTAGTGGTTGATGACGGTGAATTCGCCCGACAGGTTGGACTTGACCGAGAGGTTGCCGAAGCAGGGCTCGATGGACGCGTCGACGCCGATGATGTTGGAGATGGTGGCGGTAGGGGCGATGGCCACGCAGTTGGAGTTGCGCATGCCGTCCTTGGCGATCTTCTTGCGCAGGGCGTCCCAGTCCAGGGAGGCCGAACGGTCGACCTCGACATAGCCGCCACGCGCCTTGGCCAGGAGCTCCAGCGTGTCCAGCGGCAGCACGCCCTTGTCCCACAGCGAGCCCTTGTAGCTGGAGTATTTGCCGCGCTCGCGGGCCAGCTCGGTCGAGGCCCAGTAGGCGTGGTAGCAGACGGCCTCCATGGACTTGTCGGCGAACTCCACGGCCTGCTCGGACGCGTAGGGGATGCGCAGTTCGTACAGCGCGTCCTGGAAGCCCATCACGCCCAGGCCGACCGGCCGGTGGCGCATGTTGGAGTCGCGGGCCTTCTTGACGGCGTAGTAGTTGATGTCGATCACGTTGTCGAGCATGCGCATCGCCGTGGTGATGGTCCGCTTGAGTTTGTCGTGGTCGACCGCGCCGTCCTTCAGGTGCTGCAGCAGGTTCACCGAACCCAGGTTGCAGACGGCCGTTTCGGTGTCGCTGGTGTTGAGCGTGATCTCGGTGCACAGGTTGGACGAGTGCACCACGCCGGCGTGCTGCTGGGGCGAGCGGATGTTGCAGGCGTCCTTGAAGGTGATCCAGGGATGGCCGGTCTCGAACAGCATGCTGAGCATCTTGCGCCACATGTCGGTGGCCTGCACCGTCTTGCTGGGCTTGATCTCGCCGCGTTTTGCCTTTTCTTCGTAGGCGACGTAGGCCTTCTCGAACTCGACGCCGAACTTGTCGTGCAGGTCGGGCACGTTGGAGGGCGAGAACAGGGTCCACTCGCCTTTTTCCATGACGCGGCGCATGAACAGGTCCGGGATCCAGTTGGCCGTGTTCATGTCGTGCGTGCGGCGGCGGTCGTCGCCGGTGTTCTTGCGCAGCTCGAGGAACTCCTCGATGTCCAGGTGCCAGCTCTCCAGGTAGGTGCAGACGGCGCCCTTGCGCTTGCCGCCCTGGTTGACGGCCACGGCCGTGTCGTTGACGACCTTCAGGAACGGCACCACGCCCTGCGATTCGCCGTTGGTGCCCTTGATGTGGGAGCCGAGCGCGCGCACGCGGGTCCAGTCGTTGCCCAGGCCGCCCGCGAACTTGGACAGCAGGGCGTTTTCCTTGATCGATTCGTAGATGCCGTCCAGGTCGTCCGGCACCGTGGTCAGGTAGCAGGAGGACAGCTGCGAGCGCAGCGTGCCGCGTTGAACAGCGTGGGCGTGCTGGACATGAAGTCGAAGCTGGACAGCACTTCATAGAACTCGATGGCGCGGGCTTCGCGATCGATCTCGTTGAGGGACAGGCCCATGGCCACGCGCATGAAGAAAGCCTGGGGCAGCTCGATGCGGGTCTTGCGCACGTGCAGGAAGTAGCGGTCGTACAGGGTCTGCAGGCCCAGGTAGTCGAACTTCAGGTCGCGTTCGGCCTTGAGCGCGGCGCCCAGCTTCTTCAGGTCGTACTGCAGCAGCTTCTCGTCCAGCAGTTCGTTCTCGACGCCCTTCTTGATGAAGCCGGGGAAGTAGTCGGCGTAGCTTTGCGCCATCTCGGAGGGCGGCAGGTCGCGGCCCAGCACTTCCTTGAAGATCGTGTGCAGCAGCAGGCGCGCCGTGGCGTAGGTATAGTCCGGGTCCTTTTCGATCAGGGTGCGCGCTGCCAGGATGGAGGCCTTGTAGACCTCGTCCATCGGGACGCCGTCGTACAGGTTGCGCATGGTCTCGGCCATGATCGGGTCGGGCTTGACGTCGCCGCCCAGGTTCTGGCAGGCCGAGATGATCAGGCCCTTCAGGTGGTCCATGTCCAGCGGGATGCGCTGGCCGCCGTCGAGCACGTGCAGCGAGGGCGCCTTGGGGGCTTCCTGCACGTTTTGCTTGGCGCGCTCCTGTGTACGACGTTCGCGGTACAGCACGTAGGCGCGGGCGATCTCGTGGTGGCCGCCGCGCATCAGGCCCAGTTCGACCTGGTCCTGCACGTCCTCTATATGGAAGGTGCCGCCGCCCGGGCGCGAACGCACCAGCGCGCGGATCACCGCCTGGGTCAGTTCGTCCACGGTCTCGCGCACGCTGGCCGAGGCCGCGCCCTGGGTGCCGTGCACCGCCAGGAAAGCCTTCATCATGGCGATGGCGATCTTGTTCGGCTCGAACGGCACCACGGCGCCGTTGCGCCGGATGATCTGGTAGTGCGCCAGGGGATTGGCGGCGTGCTGCCGGCCGCGGCGCTGTCTTGGGCGGCGCCGAGGGTGCTTGCAGCGGTGGGGGTGCTCAAGGCAGTTTGCATGGTTCGTCTTTCGCTATTTTTGTCGAAACGCCGATGCCGCGAAGGGCATCGGCCGGGGTGTTCTGGGTCAGCAGTTGCGCGAGTCGAACACACTATATATAGGGTGTCACCGGAATTCAAGCCACTACAGGTAGTGTACGGCCGCAGACTCAGTTATCGCTGCATCCGCGCCGCAAAAAAGCGCGATTTTTATCGGGGAAAACACTGTTTGGGCCAGGCCAGGCTGCGCTGTAGCAGTGCCCAGTCGAAGCCTTCGCCGGGGTCGCGCTTGCGGCCGGGCGCGATGTGCTCGTGCCCGGCGATGTGCTGCACCGGGTATTGCTGCGCGATGGCGGCGCACAGGCCGGCCAAGGCCTCGTACTGCGCCGGCTCGAACGTCGCGCCCTCCAGGCCTTCCAGCTCGATGCCCACGGAATCGTCGTTGCAGTTGTCCCGGCCGCGGTAGTGCGAGTTGCCGGCATGCCAGGCGCGATCGTCGCAGCTGACGAACTGCCAGAGCTCGCCATTGCGCCGGATGTAGAAATGGGCCGACACGGCCATGCCCTCGATGCTCTTGAAATACGGATGGGCGTTCCAGTCCAGCGTATTGGAGAACAGCTGCTGCACTTCCTCACCGCCGTACTGGCCGGGCGGCAGGCTGATCGAATGCATCACGATCAGGTCGACCCGGGCGCCGTCGGGCCGTGCGCCGAAGTTGGGCGAAGCGAGTTGACGCGCGAAGCCGTACCAGCCGGCTCGCCACAGCGCACACTGCGGTTCAGGCCGGGTCGTCATTGGGTTCGTCTCCGTTGGGAGCCGAGATGGCCAGGCGCGCGATGCGGTAGCGCATCTGCCGCAGCGAGATGCCCAGGCGTTGCGCGGCGGCGGTGCGGTTGAAGCCGCTTTCGTGCAGCGCCTTGACCAGGATTTCCCGCTCCTGCTGGTCCAGATAGGCCTGCAGGTCCGCGGGCACTGTCTGGGGCAGGGCGGCCGGTTGCGGCGGGTTGGCGCGGTGCGGCTCGGCAGGGGCGGCCGGCGCAGCTTGGCGCAGCGCGGGCGGCGCGTGGGTGGGCGCGAAATCCACCTGCAGTTCCTCGCCGTCGGACAGCGCCACGGCGCGGTGCAGCAGGTTCTCCAGTTCGCGCACATTGCCGCCCAGCGGGTGGTCGCACAGCTGCTGCGCCACCGACGGCGACAGAACCGGCAGCGGCATGCCCGAGTCCTGCGCGATGCGCGCCAGCAGCGCCTCGCACAGCGCGGGCAGGTCTTCGCGGCGTTCGCGCAGCGGCGGGACCAGGATCTCGATGACGTTCAGGCGGTAGTACAGATCCTGGCGGAAGCGCCCGGCATGCACGTCCGCCGCCAGGTCCTTGTGGGTGGCGCTGACGATCCGCACGTCCACCGCGTCTTCCTGGGTCGAGCCCAGCGAGCGGACCTGGCGCTCCTGGATGGCGCGCAGCAGCTTGGACTGCATGGCCAAGGGCAGATCGCCGATCTCGTCGAGGAACAGCGTGCCGCTGCGCGCCGCCTGGAAATAGCCCTCGCGATCCTGGTTGGCGCCGGTGTACGAGCCCTTCTTCGCGCCGAAGAATTCGGCTTCCAGCAGCGACTCGGGAATGGCGCTGCAATTCACGGCGACAAAGGGGCCGTCGGCGCGATGGCTGCAGGCATGGATGGCGCGGGCCACCAATTCCTTGCCGGTGCCCGACTCGCCGCGCACCAGCACCGGCGCCATGCTGCGAGCCACCTTGGCGACGCGTTCCTTGACCGCGCGCATGGGCTGGGAGTCGCCCACCAGCCGTTCCAGCGCGGTTTGCGCGCCTGGCGCGCGGTCCCCGTTGCCGGCTTGCCGCAGCCCGCCGTGGCCGCGCGCGCGGGCGCGGTGCCGCTGTCCTGGATCGCCGAGGCCACGACACTGCGAAACTGCTTGAGGTCCACCGGCTTGGTGAGGTAGTCGAAAGCCCCGGCCTTGAGCGCCTCGACGGCGTTCTCGGCCGAGCCGTAGGCCGTCATCACGATGCAGCGCTCACCGCGCTGCCCGGCCAGCATGCGGTGCAGCAGTTCCAGCCCCTGTCCGTCGGGCAGGCGCATGTCGGTGATCACTGCGTCGAACTTCTTGTCCTGAAGCTGCGTCCAGGCTTCGGCCAGCGTGCCGGCCGCATCCACCCGGTAGCCCTCGCGCAGCAGGGTGAGTTCGTACAGGGTGCGCAGATCGGGCTCGTCATCGACGACCAGGACCTGAGCGGGTGTGGCGGAAGCAGCGGCTGGGGACATCAGGCCGCTATTGTGTCAAATGAAGCGGCGTCCCGCAAGAGGCGTTGCACCCGTGCCGAATCTGACCATGAACTCGTTGCCCTCTCTCGCATTGCCGGCAGAGCCGGCGGTGCTGCGTTGATAGCCCAGCGTGGCGCCGTGGCGCTCGCACAACTCGCGGCAGATGAAGAGGCCCAGCCCGCTGGAGCGGCTTTCCGAAGAAAAGAACGGCTCGAAGAGGTGGCGCGCAACGGTGGGCGTCAGCGGTGCGCCGTCGCTCCACACGTGCATGCTGGCCTGGCCGGCCGCGATCTGGGTCCAGACACGGATCGAATCGGGTTTCTGGCCGGCATAGCGCAGCGCGTTATCCAGCAGGTTCACGAGAATGCGGCGCAGGTGTTCGGCCTCGAACGGCACGAAGGCGCCGGGCGCCGCGAGCGCCAATTGAAGCCTGGAACCGCTGCGCGTCTGCATCGCCCAGTCGCTGCAGGTCGCGGCCAGCGCCGGATCGAGTTCGATCGCCGCCGGCTGGCTGGGGTTTCGGTGCTGCACCCGGGAAATATCCAGGATCTCTTCGACGATCTGGGCCAGCCGCTGCGCGTTCGTGCGCACCAGGGCACTGAGCTGCTTGAGCGCGGGCTCGCGCAAGTCCTCCTCCATCAGCGCATTGGCCTGGGTGATCGCCGCCAACGGATTGCGTATCTCGTGGGCAACGGCCGCGGACATCCGGCCCATGGCGGCAAGCTTCTCGGTGCGAAGCCGCGCTTCGATTTCGCGCAGATCCTCCAGGAAGATCACGCACAGGGTTTCGATCTGGTACTCGTGCGAGGGGGTGAGGCGGGTTCGCACCCGCATGTGGCGAGCCTCGAGTTCGATTTCGCCGAGCTGGGCGTTGCGCTGGGCGAACGTCGCTTGCGCGAGCTCCACCAGCGGCTCCCATGCGGGCTGCGAAGCCAGCATGAAGCCGGATCGCAGGGCGCCGTCTCCGAGGCCCAGCAGGCAACCGGCCGCGGGGTTGGCGGCGTGAATGCGCAATTGCTGGTCCACCACCAGTACGCCGTCAGCCAGGGTCTCGATGACCAGCTCATTGACCTGGGCCTGCATGCGCGCCGCCCGCTGGCCCGCGCGCGCCGCCTCTTGCTCGCGCGACAGCCGGGCCGTCAATTGGTTCACGAGGACGGCCAATGCGAAATAACCCGTGCCGGTCAGCCCGGCCTGCAGAAAGCGCGCCGCCGTGTCGCCGGCCGCAGTCAACGAATGGAGCCAGGCGTCGGTGAGCAGGAGCAGCGTAACGCCGGCCGCAGTACCCAGCGCGAGCAGCGGCGTACCCAGCACAGAACCCATCAGCACAGGCAAGGCGAACAGGGGCGAGTAGTTGATGCCGCCCGCTTGCAGGAACTGCAGGGTCGAGAACGCCACCAGGTCCACCCCGATGGTCGACACCCACTGGGGATCGAAAGTCTTGCCGGGCGGCGAGGGCCGGGCGAAGACCCGCACGGCCAGGGTCGCGGCCAGGTAGGTCGCGCACAAGCCGATCAGCCAGCCGCTGATGTTGAGCGTCGGGTGCCAGCGTGAGCAGGCCCAGCAGTGCCAGCAATAGCAGCGCGATCGCGACGCGGGCGGTCATGAAGCCAAGCCACAACCGCGGGAACGATGAATCGCGCGTCAGTTCGGCGGCTTCGAATATCGAAGAGGTGACGAAGGCAGGCTGTTGCATCCCTACTCCTGCGCCCTTTGCCGATGGTCCGCGCAGCAATACAGGCGGCCGTCGCGGCCGGGCAGGGCATCGGTGCGCGGCAGATGCAGCGAGCAGACCGGGCAACGCACCATGTCCTGCGGCTGGGCCAGAGCGTCCTGCCGGGGCGGCGCTTTCTTCGGCTCGTCCGCGCGGCGATGGTTGCGCACGAACCAGATGACGGCCAGCACCACGGCCAGCACCAGGAGGTATTTCATGGGCGCCTCAGCACCACTTCGAGCACGAAGCGCGAACCCGCATAGGCCAGCAGCAACAGCGCAGACCCGGTGTAAAGCACCCGCGTGGCCTTGCGGCCGCGCCAGCCAAAGCGCGCCCGGCCAAGCAGAAGAAATGCGAAGACCAACCATGCCAGGACCGAGAACACGGTCTTGTGGTCCCACTTCGCCACGCTGCCGCGGCCGTAGAGCGATTCGCTGAAAAACAAGCCGGCCAGAAGAGTGGCCGACAGCAGCACGAAGCCCGCCGTGGCGAAGCGGTAGGTGAGCCGCTCCAGGGTCAGCAGCGGCACACCCGCGTGGGGATCGGCGGCCTGGCGGATCTGTTTCTCGGCGCGAGTCATCATCCATGCGTGGACTACCGCCGCGGCGAACAGGCCATACGAGGCGATGCCGAGCGCCCAGTGCAGAGGCAGCCACGGTGAAGCGCTCGCATGCAACTGCTGAGCCGGGGAACACCAGCGCCAGCAGTACGGCGGCCGATCCCAGGCCCGCGAGCGCCCAGCGCGCCTCCAATTGCGGGAAAAGCTGGCGCTCCACGGCATAGACGGTGAGCACGAGCCAGGCGGTCACCGAGAGCGCCGGCGCGAAACCGAAACGCGGCTGGCTCGCCCAGGAGGCCCCAGGCCAGAACCAGCGCATGCAGCAGCCATGCCAGCAGCAGGGCCATGCGCGCGGCCCGTTCGGACAGGCGCGCCGCGCCGGCCGCGGGAACGGCGTAGGCCACCGCGGCGGCCAGGGTCAGCACCACGGTCGGGACAGGCGCACTCGCTAGAATCATGGTCCACAGTTTAAAGGCAGGTTGGGCGTTCGGCGTCGAGCGTTGAGCGATACATGCCAAGCAGGCCTTTCGCGCCCAACGCCCAACCCCTAACGCCCAACCCACAATGGCCTCCGCCCTCACAGACAAACTCTCGCGCCTGGCCAAGGAAATCCGCGGCCAGGCCCGCATCACCGAAGCCAACGTGCAGGACATGCTGCGCGAGGTGCGCATGGCCCTGCTCGAGGCCGACGTGGCCCTGCCGGTCGTGCGCGACTTCATCGCCCGCGTCAAGGAAAAGGCGATGGGCGCCGAGGTGCTGGGCTCGCTGTCGCCGGGCCAGGCCCTGGTGGGCATCGTCAACCGCGAGCTGGCCGCGACCATGGGGCAGGGCGTGGCCGACATCAACCTGCAGGCGCAACCGCCCGCCGTGATCCTGATGGCGGGCCTGCAGGGCGCGGGCAAGACCACGACGACGGCCAAGCTGGCCAAGCACCTGATCGAGAAGCGCAAGAAGAAGGTGCTGACCGTCTCGGGTGACGTCTACCGCCCCGCCGCCATCGAGCAGCTCAAGACGGTGACCGGGCAGGCGGGCGCCGAATGGTTTCCCAGCTCACCCGACCAGAAGCCGGTGGACATCGCCCGGGCGGCGCTCGACTACGCCAAGCGGCAGTATTTCGACGTGCTGCTGGTCGACACGGCGGGCCGGCTGGCGATCGACGAAGTCCTGATGCGCGAGATCAAGGACCTGCACGCCGCGCTGAACCCGGTCGAGACCCTGTTCGTGGTGGATGCGATGCAGGGCCAGGATGCGGTCAACACCGCCAAGGCCTTCAAGGAAGCCTTGCCGCTGACCGGCATCATCCTGACCAAGCTGGATGGCGATTCGCGCGGCGGCGCGGCGCTGTCGGTGCGCCAGATCACCGGGGCGCCGATCAAGTTCGCCGGCGTCAGCGAGAAGATCGACGGGCTGGAGGTGTTCGATGCCGAGCGCCACGCCGGGCGCATCCTGGGGATGGGCGATATCGTCGCGCTGGTCGAGCAGGTCACGGCCGGCGTCGATGTGCAGGCCGCGCAGAAGCTGGCCGCCAAGGTCAAGAGCGGGGAATTCGATCTCAACGACTTCCTCTCGCAGATCCAGCAGATGAAGAACATGGGCGGCCTGTCGCAGCTGATGGACAAGCTGCCCGCGCAGATGCAGGCCAAGGCCGGCCAGGTCGATATGGGCAAGGCCGAGAAGGACATCCGCCGCAAGGAAGGCATCATCCAGAGCATGACGCCGCTGGAGCGCCGCAAGCCCGATCTCATCAAGGCCACCCGCAAGCGCCGCATCGCCGCCGGCGCGGGCGTGCAGGTTCAGGAAGTCAACCGCCTGCTCAACGAGTTCGAGCAGATGCAGGGGATGATGAAGAAGATGAAGGGCGGCGGCCTGATGAAGATGATGAAGCGCATGGGCGGGGGCAAGGGCATGCCCAAGATGCCCTTCTGAACGTCGTCATGCCGGCGCCCGGCGCTGACATATGCCTCGCGGCATACGCCGCGCGCGCGTGCAGCCACGCCCGCCGCAGCACCGCCGGCGAACTCGACTCCTCCGGGATCAGCAGCAGCCCGCGTTTGCGCATCCAGCTGCCCAGGGACAGGTGGCTGGTGAACACGGCCAGCGGCACCGCCAGCAACAGCGGCAACGCCACCGGCACCAGCAAGACGAGCGCGCTCGTGTCCACCCAGGCGACCGCCGCGGCGAGCAGCCCGATCACTGCCGTCATCGGGGACAGCCGGGCCCACGCTTCGCGCCACGAGATGGCAGCGGCTTCCCTGGGCGGCGACTTCCACTCGAGCTTCAGGCCGGTCACCGCCAGCAGCACGAAAAGCGAATGGGCCAGCATCCGCACCGGCGTCTGCAGCACGGCCATCAGGGTCTCGGCCACGGCGCTGCGCAGGAGCGCGAACGTGCCGCCGAAGCTTTTCTGCTCGCGCCGCAGGAACACGGTGGCCAGCCCCAGCACGCGCGGCATGAACAGCATGCAACAGCGTCCACGCCCACAGGCCGCGCAGTTCGCTGGGAAGGGCACGCCAGTCCGGCGCGATCGCGGCGCTCGTCATCCACAGCGCGGTGCCGAAAGTCATGAATGCGAGCCACAAGGGCGCCGACAGGTAGGACATGGCGCCGATGACGAACATCGCGCGGTGCACCGGATGAAAGCCGGGTTCGGCCATCAGGCGGGAGTTCTGCAGGTTGCCCTGGCACCAGCGGCGGTCGCGTTGCAGCTCCGACAGGAGATCGGGCGGCTGTTGTTCGTAGCTGCCTGCCAGGTCGGACACCAGCCAGACCCCATAACCGGCGCGGCGCATCATCGCCGCCTCGACGAAGTCGTGCGACATGATGGCTCCGCTCATGCCGCCGCTCCCGGCGATCGGCGCGAGCGCGCAGTGCCGCATGAAGGGCTCGATGCGGACGATCGCGTTGTGGCCCCAGTAGTGCGATTCGCCCATCTGCCAGAACTGCATGCCCATCGTGAACAGCCGCCCGGTCACGCGGGAGCCGAATTGCTGGGCGCGGGCGTGCAGCGTGGCGTGCCCGACGGCCTGCGTCGCGGTCTGGATGATGCCGGCACGTGGATGGGCCTCCATCAGCTTGACCAGCGTGGTGATGCAGTCGCCGCTCATCACGCTGTCGGCGTCCAGCACCACCATGTAGCGGTAGTCCTTGCCCCAGCGCCGGCAGAAATCGGCCACGTTGCCCGCCTTGCGGTGGGTTCGGCGGGCGCGCAGCCGCAAGTACACCTCGATCTGGGGCTCCCCGGTGTGCTCGGCCAGGGCGGCGCGCAGTTCTTCCCACGCGACGCGCTCGGCGGCCGCGATCTCGGGGCGGCTCGTGTCGGACAGCACGAACACGTCGAAAGCGCGGCCGTGGCCGGTGGCGGCGACGGACTCGCACGTGGCGCGCAGTCCCGCGAACACCGTAGCCACATCCTCGTTGCAGATGGGCATGACGATCGCGGTGCGGACGAGCGGGTTCATCGGATGGTGTCGCACCTGGCGGGCCGACAGCGCCCGGGCGTCGCCGCGCAGGCTGACATAAAAGCCCATCAGGGCCGTCACGAACCCGGTCACCACCCAGGTCGAGAGGGTTGCAAACAGCGCGATCTGGCCCCATTCCAGCCAGGGGTTGCCGTAGTCGGGCTGGGCGTTGGCGAATAGTGCGGTGGCTGCTCCCGCGCTGGCCAAGGTCAAAAGGGCGAACGTCAACCTGCGCAGTGCGCCGCCGTCCTGCCAGCGTTCCCGCTGCGGTGCCGCACCTTGCCCGAGCACCCGCGAAAGAATCGCCGTGAAGATACTGTTCCAGAACCCGCGCCAGGGCTGGGCGACCATGGATCCCCGGTTGACCGGGGGCGCGGTCACGGAATTGGGATGCCGCAATTCGCGCGGAACGGCGCGCCTGTCCTGCGCCTACTCGGGAAGAATGATGTTGGTCCATGTTTCGCTCAGGATGTCTTTGTCGTGTTGAAGGAAGGCGCGCAGTTCCACGGGGCGAGCGGCGTCCTGCCGCTCGACTCGTACGGTCATGCGCCAACCCTTGGTAGCCGGGTTGTGGTAGGCGAGCTCTTCGAGCAGCCGGCCATTGGCGTCGACGCTGACCACCGCGCGGACCGCGGCATCGGCCGGCAGCGCCTCCAGCGCGGGGCCGGCGAAGTCGACGACGTACTGCACCTGATTCGCCGGCGCCGTTGTGCCTGGGGGCAACCAGCCCACGCCGCGCCTGGTTTGCGTGACCCAACTGGCGGGCGGCTGTTGCTGCTTGTCGCCCTGCCAGCTGATTTCGTAGGCAAATTCCAGCGGCTTTCCCGGCGCCGGCAGCACGGAGGGCACCCAGTACGCGACAACGTTGTCATGGGTTTCGTCGGGAATGGGGAATTGCAGCAGTTCCACCCGCCCCGGACCCCAATCGCCCACGGGACGAATCCAGGCGCTGGGACGGCGGTCGTACCGCGTCTCCACGTCTTCGTAGCTGGCGAATGCGCGATCCCGCTGCATCAGGCCGAACCCGCGCAGGCTGTCCATTGCGAAGGAGGTCGCGATGGTGCGCGTCGGGTGTTGCAGCGGCCGCCACATCCATTCCCCGCTGCCGCTCTCGACCAGCAGGCCGTCGGAGTCATGGACCTCGGGCCGGAAGTCGCCGCGGCGCGGCTGGTTCTCGCCGAAGTAGAACATGCTGGTCAGCGGCGCTATGCCCAGCGTGGCGATCGGCTTTCCCGGTGCCTCGCGAAGGAAGATGCGGCTGCGCACGCGGGTGATCGTCTCCGAGCCCGGCATGACGTCGAATCGGTAGGCGCCCGTTGCACGCGGGGAATCCAGGAGCGCGAGGATCGTCAGGCTCTTTGCATCGGGCGCAGGCTGCTCCAGCCAGAAATCGGTGAAGGCGGGAAATTCCTCACCGCTTCCGCCCGCGGTGTCTATCCCCAGGCCCCTGGCGGACAGGCCGTACTGCTGGCCTTTGCCCAGCGCGCGGAAATAGCTCGCGCCCTGAAACGCAATGAGCTCATCCTTGTACCCGTTGTTGGCGAACGGGTAATGGACACGCAGTCCGGCAAAGCCGAGGTCGCCCCATCCCTTCGGCTGCACCGGAGCCGTGCCGAAGTCGAACCAGTCGCTGCGGTAGGGAATGTTGCGCACGCCCTGGGGGGACATCTCATGGATGCGCACCGGCTGGCGGTTGAGCTTGCCCAGGTGAAAAAACATCGCCTCGAAGGGCAGCTGTGCGTTACGCCACAGCGCCTTGGTCGGCTGAAATCGCAACTTGCGGAAGTCGTCGTAGTCGAGCTGGGCTAGCTCAGTTGGTAATTTGCCTGGGTCCGGCCGATAGGGGGATTGCGCGTTCTTGCGCGCGAGCTCGGAAAGCTGTTCAAAGTCGAATGCCGGCTCGGCGGCCTGCGCAACCGCCCAAGAACTCAACAAAACCAGGGTGAAGCCGACAATGCGGCCAAAGCGCCGAAACGGCGTAGGGACAACGTTCATGCACCAGCTAGTGCAAACCCCATGCCAGCTTGAAAAAACTATTTCAAATCAATGGCTTGCGCGCGCAACTTGAGCCGGAAGCCCTAACGAAGAGCCTGCTGCGTGAAAACCCTTGGGTTTTTGTCGCCACGCGGCGACAAGAACTCCGGCTCGTCAAGAAAATGACCAACAAAATCAATCACTTGGGGCCGTCGCCGGATGGCGACACGGGTGGCGTATCGGATTGGAAGTGGCCCGGCGTGAGCTCATGCTTTTGCAGCAAGCGGTAGAACTCGGTGCGGTTGCGATCCGCCAATCTGGCCGCATCCGCCACATTGCCATCGGTCAGCTTCAGCAGGCCGACCAAGTAGTCGCGTTCAAAGCGCTGTTTGGCCTCGGCATAGGTCAAGACCGGGATGGAGGGGGTGCGCAACGCACGCTGCACCAGAGCCAGAGGGACCAAGGGCGTGGTCGCGAGCGCGCAGACCTGTTCGACCACGTTGTAGAGTTGGCGAATGTTGCCCGGCCAGGGCGCGGCGATCAGCGCCCTGAGCGCCTCTGGCGCGAAGCCCGAGAGCCGTCGGCCGTACTTCACGGCGAGACGCTGCAGGAAGTGGTTGGCCAGCAGCGGTATGTCTTCCCTTCTCTCGCCCAGCGTCGGCAGCGTGAGCGTGACAACGTTCAGGCGGTAGTACAGATCCTGGCGGAACTGGCCTTGCGCCAAGGCGGC
The DNA here is from genome assembly GCA_963722025.1 of uncultured beta proteobacterium. Classification (GTDB taxonomy): domain Bacteria; phylum Pseudomonadota; class Gammaproteobacteria; order Burkholderiales; family Burkholderiaceae_C; genus Ramlibacter. The sequence goes on along the minus strand of CAVRNE010000009.1, from coordinate 5,191 downwards.
TTCGAGGTCGCGGTGCGTGGCGGAGATGATCCGTACATCGACGGGGTGGGATTGGCTGGACCCCACGGGCCGCACGGTGCGCTCTTGCAGCACGCGCAGCAGCTTCACCTGCAGGGCCGGCGGCATGTCGCCGATTTCGTCCAGCAGCAGTGTGCCGCCGTCGGCCGCCTGGAACAAGCCCTTGTGATTGGCGACCGCGTCCGTGAATGCGCCCTTGACGTGGCCGAAGAGTTCGGACTCGAGCAGCGCTTCGGGAATGGCGCCGCAGTTCACGGCCATGAGCGGCCGCTGGGCGCGCGGGCTGGCCCGGTGAATGGCTTGCGCCAGCAACTCCTTGCCGGTTCCGCTGTCGCCGCGCAAAAGTACGCTGGCGTCCGACGTGGCCACCATCCGGGCTTCGGCCAACAGGTCGGCCATGTGGCCGGAGCGGCTGATGATGTCCCGGCGCCAGCCCTCGTCCGCGGGGTCCGCCTCGGAGTGCGGCGCGCCCAGCGCCAGTGCCTGCGCAATCTTGTCCAGCAGGACCTTGGCGTCATAAGGCTTGGTCAGGTAGCTGAAGACGCCGCGTGCCGTGGCTTCCACGGCATCCGGAATGGTGCCGTGTGCGGTCAGCAGGATCACGGGCAGTGAAGGATGGCGCAAGCGGATCTCGCTGAACAGGGCCATTCCATCTTGCCCGGGCATCCGCACGTCACTCAGGACCAGCTGGGGACGCTCGATCTGGACCTTGGCCAAAGCGCTTTCCGCCGAGCCCGCAGTGCTGACGCGGTAGCCCGCGGAGTTCAGCCGCATGGACAGCAGGCGCAGCATGTCGGCGTCATCGTCGACGACCAGGAGCCGTGGCTGTGCGGCGGGTGCCTTCGACGCGACGTCGTTCATGGTGTCGGACGCTGCCCGGTGGGGGGCGCGGACAGTGTGGCGGCCGGCCGTATCACCAGGCTGCGCTCCAGCGCGCGCAGGGCTTCCAGCCGGTCATTGAGCTGCTCGATGCGCCGGTTGGCTTCTTTCGTCTGCTGGTTCTGGCGCTCCAATTGATCTTCAAGGCGACGCGTTTCGGCTTGCTGCGCAATCAGCATTCGCGCCAGGGGATGCAGTGCCTGCGCCTGCGGCTGGTTCTGGGCCAGCACGCGTTGCAACAGGGCCTGCGCGCGCGTAACGTTTGCCGGAGTGCGGGCAAAACCCAGTGCGATCGCCAACTGCATCTGCCGAAGCGGCGAATCCTGTGGATCGCCAAGGCCAGTGATTTCCTGCGCCAGCTCGGGCGCCTGGAAAGTCCTGATGCGCTCCGCGTAGGCGAGCAGGGTTTCCGCCGGGCTGGGCGACGGGGCTGGGGCCGGGGCCGGGGCAGGGGAAGCCTCCGGCGGCGAGTCGGGAAGTGACGCCATCGGTAGCGGCGCGGCAGGCGACGGGACTGGGGAGGCGCAACCGTACAGGCCGGTGGCCAAGGCCAAGGCTACGACGAGGTGTGGAAGGCGGCGCACGCGAGCGTGCCCGGCCGTACGAGGGTCAGCTTGCATTAGGCAGTTCTATCCTGAAATGGCCCCCCTGGCTGTCGGACGGAAGCCCGACCCGCCCGCCGTGGGCCTGGACATATTCGGTGACGATCGACAGCCCGATGCCGGTGCCACGCACTACATCCTGTGGCTGGCGCTCGCCGCGGTAAAACGGCTCGAACACGCGGTCGCGGTCGGATTCGGCGACGCCGGGACCCTGATCGAGCACATCGATGCGCACAAAGTCGGACTGCGAGGATAGCTGCACGCGGACGGTGCCGCCACGGGGCGAAAAACGAATGGCATTGGACAGCAGGTTGGCAATGGCGGTCCCCAGTTTCTCAGGATCGACCTGCAGCGAAACGGGCTCGCCCTCCACCACGACCTCCAGCTGCATCGCCTGGCATTGCAGGTGCTGGGCCTCGACCTGTTGCTCGATCAGCGCCAGCAGATCGGTCCTGCGCCGCTGCAGCTGCCGGGCCTCGAATGCAGCGGCATTGAAACGCAACAGCGCTTCGATCTGTCCCTGCAGAGTCAGCGTGTTCTGGTGCAGGATTCGAGTCACATCGCGCTGGCTCCTGTTGAGCTCGCCCGGCACCCCTTCCTGGAGCAGCGCCACACCTTCGCGCAGGGCGGCAAGCGGAGTCTTCAGCTCGTGCGAAACGTGCCGCAGGAATCGTGCCTTGTCGGCATCCAGTTCGGTCAGGCGCAGGCGCAGCCATTCGAGATGCTGGCTGACCCCCCGGACGTCCGAAGGCCCGTGGATATTGATCGGCTCGCCGAGCCGGTTTTCGCCCAGCCCGACGATGGCCCGCTCCAGGCGTTTGAAGGGCCGCGCCAACCAGATGCCCAGCCCCAGAGCGAGCATGACCGCAAGCGCAATCGTCAACAGCACCTGGCGGGTCAAGCGGACACGGCTGGCTTCGAGCTGCTCGTCCAGAGCCTTGTTGCGCTGCTCGATCAGGGCCTGGGTCTGCGCGGTGATGCGGTTGTTGAGTGCGACGAGTTCGCGAAACTCGGCAGCGATGCTGCGCTCGCGCTCCAGCGCGGTCTCGGGGGGACCCTGGAACAGCTTCTGAATCGTGTCCGCCTGGGCATGCCACTGCAGCACCTCGGGCTTGGGCAAGTCGCCGACGTCAATCTCAGCCAGCGCGGCGTGAGCGCCCCGGGTCTCTTCTTCGAACTGCTTGCGCAGGACGGAATCATTGAGGATCAGCGACTGACGGGCCGCCCGTTCCATACCCGCGGTCCGTGTGGTCAGTGCCTGCGCCGCCCCGTTCAGGGCCAGCGCCTGGCCCGCGGCCTCGCTGCTTTTCGCCATGAGGCGATCCAGGATGACCACTGCCCGCAGTGCGGTGCCCCCAAGCAGCGCGGCAATCAGCATGAACGCGACCAGCAGCAGTTGCCGGAAAGAGCCCATGGCGGTAACGGCAGGGTCAGGCCACCAGGGCCATGGCTTGCGGCATGCGTACTTCGCCGCGCAGCGAATGTGAATTCGCTGCGGTGATCGTCACGTCGATCATTTGGCCAACCAGCTGCTCCGGCCCTTTGAAATTCACCATCCTGTTGCACTCGGTGCGCCCGGCCAGCTCGCTGGCATCCTTGCGCGACGGCCCTTCCACCAGGATGCGCTGGAGGGTGCCGACGCGGCTGGCGCTGATGCGCGCGACGTTGTCGTCGATGGCCGCCTGCAGCAGGTGCAGGCGTTTCAACTTGGCCTCATGCGGCGTCTCATCGTGCAACGCCGCCGCGGGCGTGCCGGGCCGCGGGCTGAAGATGAAACTGAAGCTGTTGTCGTAGCCGACGTCGGCGATGAGTTTCATCATCTTGCCGAAGTCTTCGTCGGTTTCACCCGGGAAGCCCACGATGAAATCGCTGGACAGCGCCAGTTCGGGCCTGATGGCGCGCAGCTTGCGCACGGTGCTCTTGTACTCCATGGCGGTGTAGCCGCGCTTCATCGCCATCAGGATGCGGTCGCTACCGTGCTGCACGGGCAGATGCAGGTGACTTACCAGCTTGGGCACCTTGGCATAGGCGTCGATCAGCCGCTGGGTGAACTCGTTGGGGTGGCTGGTGGTGTAGCGGATGCGCTCTATCCCGGGGATATCGGCCACGTACTCGATGAGCAGCGCGAAGTCGGCGATATCCGCCCTGTCGCCCATCTTGCCGCGGTAGGCGTTGACGTTCTGGCCCAGCAGCGTCACTTCCTTGACCCCCTGGTCGGCCAGGCCCGCGACCTCGACCAGGACATCGTCGAACGGCCGCGAGACTTCCTCGCCGCGGGTGTAGGGGACGACGCAATAGCTGCAGTACTTGGAGCAGCCTTCCATGATGCTCACGAACGCCGTGGCGCCGTCCACCCGCGCCGGCGGCAGATGGTCGAACTTCTCGATCTCGGGAAAGCTGATGTCCACCTGCGGGCGCTGCTGCCGCTCGCGCTCGCGCAGCAGTTCCGGCAGGCGGTGCAGCGTTTGCGGCCCGAACACCACGTCCACGAACGGTGCGCGCTCGATGATGGCGGCGCCTTCCTGGCTGGCGACGCATCCACCCACGCCGATCAGCACACCCTTTTGCTTGAGATGCTTGACGCGCCCGAGGTCGCTGAACACCTTCTCCTGCGCCTTTTCGCGCACCGAGCAGGTGTTGAACAGGATCAGGTCGGCTTCCTCCACGTCTTTCGTCGGCTCGTAGCCCTGTGCGGCATTCATCACGTCGGCCATCTTGTCCGAGTCGTACTCGTTCATCTGGCAGCCGAAGGTCTTGATAAAAACCTTTTTTGGTAATGGAGCCCCCACGTTTGCCGCCGAGGCGGCTGCACTGCCCCCCGAGGGGGCCTTCGCTTGCTTGAAGCGGTTCTGCGCTGCGCTCATGGCGACACCTATTTACGGGAGCCGAAGATCAGCGCCAGCAATTCGTTGAATCGCTTGTAGCCCTCGGCCCCCGAGCCGGACGTCCCGCCGAGTTTGCTGTATTCCTCCTCGGTCAGGATCCAGACCTCGTGAACCAGGCCGGCGGCGTCGGGCGATACACCACGGGCAGGGTCTTGCCCACGGTGCTGCCGGTGAGGACCAGCATATTGTTGAGGTCGCGGATGCGCGTTCCCGGGGAGAGACGGTCGGGTTTGCCGTCCATCGTGACTTCAGGCGGCGCCGTCAGGGTCAACTGGCCCAGCACGACGTCCTTGGGGGCGTCGCGTTGAATGCCTTGCGCGAGTGCGGCAGGGGGCAGGGTGAACAAGAGGCCGGCCAGGGCCGCGAATGCGACCTGTATGAGGCGGGCCCGGGTTTGATTCCAGCGGTTCATGGTGTAGATCCAGAGGCTGTGGATGAAACAAGGCGCCGCGGCGCCTCGGCAAGCCCAAGTTTACCAATACATCAATACGGGCGAATTGCCGGGCCACATGAGGAGCAGGCCCCGCAGTAAAGTGAGACTTCGGATTTTCAAGGAGGTATTCCATGGTCGAGTTCTTTGGCACCGTCGTTGTCGGCTTCATCGTGGGGCTGATCGCGCGCGCCGTCAAACCCGGGGATGACAAACTGGGCCTGATCATGACCACGTTGTAGTAGCCGGCGCGTTCCTGGGCGCTATGCCGGGATGGCGATGGGCTGGTACCAGCAGAACGAACCGGCCGGCTGGATAGCTTCGGTGATCGGGGCCGTGGTGCTGCTGTTCGTCTACGGGCTGCTCAAGGGGAAGTC
>CAVRNE010000008.1:0-10082 GCA_963722025.1 uncultured beta proteobacterium | reverse complement strand
TGCGGAAGCGGCGTCGCGCCGGCGCCCCGCGCCCTCGCCGCGCCGGCCGGCGGCCGGTGCATCGCCCGGCAGCATCACGCGCGAACCATCACGCAGCCGGTCAGCCCCCTCGGTGATCACACGCTCGCCCACTTGCAGGCCGGTGGCGATCTGCACCTTGTCGGCGGTGGGTTGGCCGCGCGTCACCGGGCGCAGGGCCACGGTGCGATCATCGTTGAGCACGAACACATGGTCACCGGTGCCGCCGTGGCGCACGGCGGCCACCGGCACGACCACGGCGTCCTTGACGGTGCGTACGTTCAATTGGACGTTGACGAACTGGCTGGGGAACAGCGTCAGCCGCGCGTTGCCGAAGCGGGCCTTGGCGCGCACGGTGCCGGTCTGGGTATCGACCTGGTTGTCCAATGAAGCGAAGACGCCGGTGTCCAGCACGGTGGTGCGGGTGCGGTCCAGGGCCTTCACTTCCATCGAAGTGCCCGCGTTCTGCAGCAGCATGGGCGCCAGGTCCTGCGGGACGGCGAACTCCACGTCGATTGGCGAGATCTGGGTGATCAGCGCCACGCCGTTGGTGTCGCTGGTGCCGACGACATTGCCCACGTCCACCGTGCGCAGGCCGACACGGCCGCCGATGGGTGCCACGATGCGGGTATAGCCCAGGTTCAGCCGGGCAGTGCCTTCGTTGGCCTTGGAGATCACGACGGCCGCTTCGAGTTGCTTGACCAGCGCGGCCTGGGTATCGACTTCCTGGCGTGCGATGGAGTCCTGCGCCAGCAAGGTGCGAAAGCGCTGCAAGGTGACGCGTGCTGCTTCCAGCTGCGCTTCGTCTCGCATGCGCTGGCCCGAGGCCTGCTGCAGCGCCATCTGGAACTGGCGGGGATCGATGACGGCCAGCACTTCGCCCTGGCGCACCATCTGGCCTTCCTTGAAGAGGACCTGCTGCAGCACGCCCCCGACCTGGGGCCGCACTCGCACGGTGGCCTGCGGCATGACGGTACCCAGCGCGTCGATGACGATGGGGATATCGATGCGCTCGGCTGGGGCGATGCCGACGGTCGTGGCCGCGCCGCGAGGGCCGCCTCCGGCGCCGCCGCCGGACCGGCACCCGCGCCGGTGCGCCCGCCTTCAGCCATGGCCGGCGACTGCGGACGGGTCAGCTCCCAAGCCAGCCAGCCGAGGCCGGCCACCACGAGAATGGCGATGATGCTGCCGATGAGAGTCGCCCGCCGGCTGATGCGCCGCCGCGGCCGTTCGGCCTCGGCCAGAGGAGCTTGCGAATCGTACGGCGGCTGCGGGTCCATGGATCTCCTTGTCGGGGCCGAAGCCCACCCTGACCCTCAAGGTAATGCGTCCGGTCCTTGGAGCTTGATCGTACTGCCCCTGCCCGGCTGCGTTGCCTTGCGCAGGTAAATATCTTGCAAAGAGGGGGCGCTTGGGTTTACGGCTGTCATCCCGGGCTTGACCCGGGATCCACGTTGGCGCGCCAAAGCTAGCAGCCGGTTTTCCGCGGTGCATCCTCGCGTCGCGGCAGGCGGTACCCGCCGCCCGGCAAATTGACGGTTCAGGAAGTTGGAACCATAATGGTTCCATTACGAATGGAGTGCGAGATGCCCACGACATTGACTCTCAAGAATATTCCGGACGCCGTGTATGACCGCCTGAAGTTGTCGGCCGAGGCGCACCGGCGCAGCATGAACAGCGAAGCGATCGTGTGCCTGGAAGCCGTACTGCTGCCAACCAGGCAAACTACTGCCGAACGCCTGGCGCGTGCCCGCGAATTGCGAGCCAACCTGCCGAAGGGAAAGTTCCGCGTGCGAGACATTGATGCGATGAAGCGCGAAGGCCGTTCATGATTGTGGTGGATTTGAATGTGCTGGCTTACCTGTATCTGCCCGGCGACCATACGGCAGGAGCCGAGGCGCTGCTTGAACGAGACCCGGAATGGGCCGCCCCGGTTCTCTGGCGCAGCGAATTTCGCAACATACTGGCCGGCTACATAAGGCGCAAAACGCTTACCTTTGAACAGGCGTGCAGCCTTCAAAATGAGGCGGAGAGCCTGCTCGCGGGCTTTGAGTTCGAGGTCGACTCGCGGGCCGTGCTCGAGCTGGTGCGTGACAGCGATTGCTCGGCATACGACTGTGAATTCATTGCACTGGCGATCAAGCTCGACACAAAGCTCGTGACTGCGGACAAGAAGCTGCTGCGAGCATTCCCGAAACGCGCGGCTGTCCTCTAAGGCCCGGCGAGAGGCAACGGCTTTCCTTCGCTCGTGCGAGCCAACATGGTGGGCGCGCCTGCAACGAATACCAACCATGCACGAAGAGGCGTGGTGGCGCCTGCAACGAATACCAACCATGTCGGCAGCAAAGTCGTGTCCGGGCAGGCCGCGGCGCATCGTTGCGAGGCGCCTGGGTTTGCTTGGTTTCGTGGCCGCGCGCAGCGCTTCGTGAACTGACTCGTCGTACCTGTTTGAACGGAGCGGCCTTAGGCGCGCAGTGAGTTGTACGACGGGCCACGAAATCAAGCAAACCCAGGGGAGTCGGTGCGAAGCACCGACCGCCTTGCCGATGCGCCGCGGCCTGCCCGGACACGACTTTGCCGCGTGCCTTCAAGGCCCGGCGAGAGGCAACGGCTTTCCTTCGCTCGAAGACGGCGCGGCAACCCCCAGCAAACGCGACAGCGTAGGCGCGATGTCGGCCACTTCGACGCGACTGTCCACACGCCCAGGCTTCACCCATTTCGGACCGTAAACGAGGATGGGAACGTGCGTGTCGTAACGATGGGGCGATCCGTGGGTGGCGATGGCGGAGCCGAGGACCGGCATCCATCCCGGTTTGAACACGTACTGCACGTCGCCGGAAATATCCTTGTTCCAGCTCTTGCGCATCTGATCGAAGAACGGTGCCCCGGCGCGGCTTCCGGTCTCCAGCTCCCGGCGCGTGTAGGCGGCGGCGACGGAAGGCTCGGCCACGAACAGCGTGCGAGCGGCTTCGGCCACGGTGTTCAGGTCCAGGCCCTTTTGCGCGATCAGTTGGCGATCGAGCACCAGCGCCGAGGCCGAGATGAAAGGAACCAGCTTGGGCGCGCCGAAGCCGCGTTCCAGTTCGGCGTTCACGCGGCCCAGCGCCTGGCTGCTCGATAAGCGCCCAGCCGGCACACCCTGCGCCTGGTTGTGCTCCGGCGCGGGCATGAAGCCGTGGTCCGCCGTCAGCACGGCAATGTAGTTGTCCTTGCCGACCACGGCGTCCAGGTCACGAAAAAACGCCTCGAGCATGCGATCGAGCTGCAGCAGGTGATCGTGCGAGAGACGCGACTCGGCGCTCCACTGATGATTGACATAGTCGTGACCCGAGAGGCTCACGGACAGGATGTCGGTCGCATCGTCGCGCCCCAGCTGCTCGCCGGCGATCGCGGCTCGGGCAAACTCCAGAGACAAGACGTCAGCGAAAGGACTGCGCAGCAAGGCGGTGTAGAACGCCGGACCGGGCGCCTCGTCCGCCGCCACGCCCATCATCATCGGCAACTTGCCGCCGCGCGGGCCGAACCACGGCTGGCTGTCGGGAATGGATCGGGCATAGGCGGCATCGGGCAGCAGCGGCTTCCACTCGGTCTTGAAATAACGGTCCGCCGGCTTGCGCGCATTGAAGGCATCGACCCACACCGGGTGCTGCTTCATATAGAAGGTGCTGGAGGCGAACTGCCCGCTCCCGCCCATGTACATGTAGGCCGTGCCGGTCTTGCCGGCGGGCAGGATGGCGCCGCGGTCCTTGCCGGAAATGCCGATCACCTTGGAGCGCCCATCGACGCGACGCAGCACGTCGCCCACGGTCTCCGCTTTGAGGTTCCTGGGGCTGGTGCCGTCCATTGGGTTGGTCTTGTGGCCGATGTAGGTGGCCGAGCTGTCGCCGGCGCAATAGACCTCGGCGCCGGTGTTCACGTCGCGCCAGTCGTTGCCGATGATGCCGCTGCGGTGAGGATAGGCACCGGTGAGCATGGTTGCGTGGCCTGCGGCCGTGACGGTGAAGGCGTGCCCGTAGTGGGCGTCGGCGAACCACGCGCCCCGGTCCAGGAAGCGGGCGAAGCCGTCGGGCGAGAGCTGGTCGCGGTAAGCCAGCACCTGGCGCTGCGGCAAGCCGTCGACCACCAGGAAGACGACGAGTTTGGGCTTGTCCTGCGCCTGCGGCGCGACTGCACAGGACGCCAGCACGGCGGACAGCAATGCGGCGGCACAAACGCGCCAAAGGCGGTTGAAATTCATCCTTCGTAGACTCCCTTGGCGATATAGATGCCCCCCATCGCAGCAGTACGGACCTCGACGTCTCGCAAATGGGCCGATAGCCGGTCCCAGGGATTGCCCAGGCCCTCCAGGGAGGTGACCGAATAAATCGCGGCCATCAGCACGAAGCCATTGGTGGGCCACATCCAGGGCGGCGCCCATTGCAGGCCCGCAGCGACCACGCGGGCGCCCGGCTTCAGGTGCGACAGGACATTCGCAATCGCCGCCTCCTCGCGGAGGATGTCGTGCGTGAAGTGGAACAGGGCCGCATCGGCTTGCACCGGCACCCGCGCTGCCGCTGCCGGCGCGCAGACCAGATCGACGCCGGGCCAGTTGTGCTCCTGCACCCGGCTGCGCGCCCTGGCCATCATCTCGGGGCATTGCTCTATACCCACGATGCGGCCTTTGCTTCCGACGCAGTGGTGCAGCTCAGCGAAGCTCAGGCCCGTGCCGCAGCCGACGTCCAGGACCGTGTCCCCGCCGTGCAGGCCCAGGAGGCCGATGGCCTGGCTGCGGATGGGCTCGAACAGCGCCAACTCGGCGTCGTACCCTTCGGCACGGTGGCGATATTGCGCCAATGCGGCGGCACGGTCCGGCGACCGGCCCGGTAAGGGAAAATGCATGGCAGCCGCGATTCGTCTAGTGCGTGATGACCACCAGGACACTGCAGGGCGCATGCTCGATCAGGGCGCCTGATATCGAGCCCCGCCACCAGCGCGCCGCCCAGCTGTTCAGGTGCTTGTGGCCCACGACGATGAGATTGGATTCCATCTTCTGGGCGTATTTGGTGATTTCGTCCACCGCCTCACCGACGAGCACCTCGCCCCGCGCCACATAGCCGGCGTCGGCCAGGCGCTGCAATCCATCATCGAGCACGGCCTGGTACTTCTTCTTTTCGCGCTCCTCGAGTTCCATGTCATAGACGCCGCCTTCCAGGCCGACAAAGCTCATGGCCGACGGCATGACTGCTATCAGGAACAGCTCGGACTGGCTCCACTGCGCCAGTTCCCGGCAGTCCAGCAGGGCTTTCTGGCCGGCGTCCGAGCCGTCGTAGGCCAACAGAATCCGCTTGTACATGGCGAGCTCCTTTGTGGTCGCAAAAGGTCAGTGGCGACTACACAAGCATAGACTGTGCTGGGCCCGTACACAACAGCTTTAGCCCCGAGGCCCCCTCAGGCCTTGATCTGGAACAAATGCCAGCAGCCCCAATCCAGGCTCAGGGCCGGCCAATCGGACGCACGGGCCAGGCCGACGCCATCGAGGCGCCGCACCAGCACCTTGAACACGCCCCCATGCGCGATCCAGGCCTGATCGCGGCCGGATGCGCGCAATTCCTGCAGCAGCCGATCCACACGGGCGGAGAATTGCGACACCGCCTCGCCGGTGCCGCCCGGACGATACCCTGCGAAATCCTGGGTCCAGGCATCGATCTCGCCGCGGGCCAGGGTATTCCAGGGCCGGCCCTCCCAGGAACCGAAATCCATCTCGGCGAGACGCGCATCAATCCGCGGCGCCAGGTCCGGACGCAGGATGGCCAGGGCTTGCGTCAGTTGGGTGCACCGCCGCAGCGGCGAGCTCAACACATCCACACCCCGTGGCAGCTCTTCGGCAAGCCGCCGCGCGGCGGCATTCGTCTCGCTCTCGTCGGCGGCGACGTCCAGCGCCCCGTAGCACACCCCCTCTTCAATCAGGGGGCGGGCATGGCGCGCCAACCAGAGCCGCATCTTCAGCCCGCCGAGAGCGCCACGGCGGCGCCCAGGTAGAACGCGCATTCGCACAGCTGCTGGGTGGCGCCCAGGCAGTCGCCGGTGAAGCCCTGCAAGCGCCGCGCGAGCACACGGCGCATCCACAGCAGGGCACACAGGGCCGCAGCGCAAGCCACGATAGTGACGACCGGCGAGGTGAGCGCCGTGGCCAACGCGAGCGCCGCCACGCACCAGAGCGCCGCGACCGCCAGACTCGGCCATTCGATCCGCGACGCGACGGTGATTGATTTGGACGTCGAGGCCTGGCCGATGTTAGGCAGGGTCGCAACGATCACGAGCGCCAGGCCGCGCGAGACCGCGTGTGCGCCGAGCAGCGCCGCCGCCACGGCAGTGACGCCGCCCGCGAAGCCGATGTGAGCCAGAAGCCCGATCTTCAACAGCAGGGCCAGCATCAGCGCGAGCGCACCGAAACTGCCGATGCGCGAATCCTTCATGATCTCGAGCGCCCGCTCGCGCTCGGGGCTGCCGCCAAGTCCATCCGCCGTATCGGCCAGGCCGTCCTCGTGCAGCGCTCCGGTGAATACAAGCGTGGCGATGGTGGACAGGACCGCGGCGACCCAAGGCGTGAAAGCCGAGCGCGCAAGCAGTTGCACGGCGGCCCCATAGCACGCGATGGCTACCCCCGCCACGAGGATTCCGACGCCCGGGAAATGAGCAAGGCTGGCGCGCTGCAGTTCGGTGCTGTAGCCAGCCCACCGCGCAACGGGGGCCGGAATGGGCATCCGCGTGAAGTACTGCAGAGCCAGCACGAGGCTGCGCGCCGATTGCGCCATGCTGTTCACGCTTCTCGGCCGGAGACGCCCGCGGATTCGAAGCTCGCCATTTCGCGTATCAGCGCGCAGGCCGAAACGAGCAGCGGCCAGGCCAATGCCGCGCCGGATCCTTCACCCAGCCGCAAGCCCAGGTCCAGCAGCGCCCGCGCCGGCTCCTGCGGGCTCGGCCCCAGGTGGCGCAACATCAGCGCGTGGCCGGATTCGCCTGAACGATGCGAGAACACGCAGCGCTGCGCGACATGCGGGGCAAGCCGGGCTGCCACCAGCACTGCAGCGGTGGAGATGAAGCCATCGACCACGATCACGCGCCTTTGCACCGCGGCTTGCAGCACTGCGCCGACCATGGTGGCAATTTCGAAACCGCCCAAGGCGGCCAGCGCGTCCAGCGGCTCGACTGCGTTCGTGTGAAAAGCCAGCACGTCCTGAAGGATCTTGCGCTTGCGAGTGATACCCGCCTCGTCCAGGCCCGTGCCGGCGCCGACGCATTCAGCGAGATCGTGACCCGTGAGCCGCGCCAGCAGCAAGGAAGCAGACGAGGTGTTTCCTATGCCCATCTCTCCCAGCAGCAGGACGTTGCCAGGAAGTTCGTCGACGATGGCTCGGCCGTTGGCGATCGCCTGGGCGCATTGATCGGCGGACATGGCCGGGCCCAGGCGGGAATCGGCAGTGCCCTTGGCGATCTTGCGGATGGCCAGGCCTGCCCTTGCGGCGAAGTCACGGCGCACCCCGCAGTCCACCACCGTCAGGGCCAGGCCGTGCTGGCGCGCGAGCACGCTCACTGCCGCGCCGCCGGCCAGGAAATTCTCGACCATCTGGCCCGTGACTTCGCTGGGGTAAGCCGACACGCCGTGCCCCGCCAGGCCGTGATCGCCGGCGAACACCACCAGTTGCGGCTGCTGGAGCTCGGGTGTCTCGGATTCCAGGATCAGGCCGAGCTGCAGGGCCAGGTCTTCCAGTCGCCCGAGCGATCCGAGTGGTTTGGTCTTGTGGTCGATCTTGTGCCGCAGGCGCTGGGCGAGTTGTGGGTTGTTGATGTCAGGAATGGTCATTTGGATGGTCATTAGGTTGTCATTTCGGGCTCACCCGGAATCCAGGTTGCTGGCGCGCACACCGGCTCCAAACCACGAGCGTTCCCGCCCATTGGGCACTGAAGCCTTCCCCGAGGGAACTCAATTCGCAAACTTGTTACGCAGTCAAGTGCTCATTTCAGAAAAGTATTATGGATCACAAAACATCGCCAGCGCGGACATTGCCAAAGTGGGCAACTGCGAAGTGGCCGGACTCGCTTAAGAACCAACTAGCGACAAAGCAGAAGACTGAGAAGCTGCAGACTGAGCGACCGGTGACGACGCCATCCAACGTATCTGTCCTGTCCGACATCGGCTTCAAGGAACTCTTGCCCACTGAGCCTATTGATCCGATTTCAGACTACTACTACGTTTCCGACAACTTTCAAGCCAATACGAACGAGCTCAACATCTGCTCTGTGGCTCCGCCGACGAAGATCGCCGGAGGAAGACGCCTTGCTTATCTGCTCTGTGCCTCTGCCAACGCAGACGCCGCAAGGACACGCCAGCAATAAGTCGAAAAATCTGAATCTCAAGCGCCCCTTCGATGACAAAGCGGACGTCCCTGAATATGAGTCCAACATGCACCCGCCAAACAAGCAGTTCATGACAGGCGGCTACAGCACGCAGAGCAGTCCGGGTGGTGCCGTTCAACTCAGACGACCCGCTTGATGCAGCGCTGAACGACTCGTCGAATTCAACGTACTACCCGTACTACACGGCGGACCAGACCCAAGGTTCGCCCCTGTCCCGGCATGCAGCCGCCGCCGAACAATCTGCCAGGTTTTCACAGTCCAGTCGTCCCTATCACGTCCCCGACGATTGCCGCCTCGGCCGCGCCGATCAATTGGCTTGCGGCCAAAACCCAGTTGGTGAAAATTTTCGCAACGGAAGGCTCCAAGAAGCTAGCCAATTGCTGAGGCCTTACGACGAATTTACCGATATGGTCGAGGCCTTCGGCAATTTCAGTTACAAGACCGAACGAATATTAGGCGATCTGAGGAAACTAGCCGTCAACGCGACAAGCAACGCATTAGCCCTGAAGCTGTATGCGTTGCTGGCGCTGGTGAAATTCGCAAGACAACCGCAACGGCAAGGTCCCAACTCTCAGATAACAAAAATGGATGAACTCAGACCGTATCTACCCAAATACTTTCGTGACCAGCCACTCAGCTCCTTCAAGAGGCTAAGCCTCGCCACATCTTGCGATGATTCCGCCCGACCACTTCTCCAGCACAGCGTTTTGATTCCCACGACATGGACAATTCGCGAATACCCAACAAGCGATTATTTCGGGGCCCAAGAACCAAGCGCCGAACATGCTGAAGGAAAACTCCAGGAATCCCAAGCGCGCTTTCGAGGTGCAGGAGCAGGCCACTCTGGGTCGGTGCTGATGCTGCTGAAATACGCTCAAAATCCGAGTGGCTTCACCGAGGAAAAAATGAATGCAATCCAACGGTATTTGCCCGAATCCTTGCGTGGCCTCCCGCCGAAGTATTGCAAGCAGATCAGGCAGCTTGGCGAGAGTCACTGGCTTGAACGCATACCTGCGATGATTCCAGACGCAGCGTTGGACAACTCGCAAACGTAGGTGGCGCATGTCTGCGATCGAGCAGTTGCTGGGCCCCAGCCCCTTTGAATCGCCCGCCGTCGGACATGGGGAGCCTACAGTCCGCACCTTGCGGGTCCCGGCGACGTACTGATCCACCTCCAGGAAGACGTGACCGGACGAGGAGGTCGTCTTCTTCAGCATTCCTGGCAAGCTCGAAGAGGCCGAGTGGATGGCCGGGCGCACCACACCGTGGAAGCGCATCCGCCCCAACCCGCTCTGCCAGGACGGCTCGTCAGTGCTCGCGGTGAGGCCCGAGACGCACGAGGTGCTGCTGATAGAGGTGTGGCCGCGCTGCGCGCTGGATTCGGTGGCCTTGGGCCACACGCTCAAACGCCATCTTCGGCGGCACGAGCGCTGGCGGACGGTGCTATCGGGACGACCGAGCCGCTGCGAAATGGAGATTGTTGGCACGCCCGCGTGGATCCCGGATCGAGTGCGGGATGACAGAATGTTGTCATTCCAGGCTTGACCGGCTTGACCCACAACTGTCCGGAGATTCATTCTCATTTGGATCGTAATTACTTGATTTGTCTCGTGAATTCACGCGCGTCGCTCCAAATCTATATCGATGGCAATGCAGGGCACTCGCAT
>CAVRNE010000007.1:0-49724 GCA_963722025.1 uncultured beta proteobacterium | reverse complement strand
CCGAAGGCGCCTCCCCTGGCGCACAGGAAGACGCGGCGGTCGCCGCCCGGTAATCAGGAACGCCGGCCGCAGGAGGTCCCCAGCCGGCTGCTCGCGCAGACTAACAAAGGGAGGGCAGTCCAGGCGCCGGTGCGGCTGAGGATGTCGCCCTGCGCCACCCCGATCTGCCACAGTCGCTCGCACTGAGGCTGCATTTCTCTATGCGCGGGCACGGCCGTGGTCCTGCGGGCGGCCCGAGGAGTACGCGAATGCGCGGGCACGTCCGTTGTGGACCGCCGCCAGGGGGCGGCGGCCCCCAGCGGGCGGTGGCCGCGCATAAAGAGCGGCCGCCCGTCAGCCAGATCCGGGCCGCATCTGCGAAGAATGAGCAGCGACTCGATCACCAGATCCGGGCGTCAGTCCAGGAGCAGGGTGGGATTGAAGGGGAAGGCCCCGGCCCGGCTGCCGTAGAGGTTCAGGCCCCCCGCCAGCCCGCCCGCCGGCACCTCGAAGCGCACGATCAGGCGCCCGCCCTGGGTGTTCTCCACGATGTGCCGCAGCATGTCGCCCCCCGCTTCCAGGTCGGTCAAGAAGCCGTAGGAGCCGGGCTCGAAGTAGTCGCTGTTGCTGGAGGCTGAGCACCCCCCGCGAGTCGGCCGGGTCGTCCGGCAGGTGCACGGCGCCCACCTGCACCCCGTTGACCCACGACCACCACCTCCGACGGCAGCTTGCGCTCCTCCGTCTGCGGGTAGTCGCCCAGCTGCAGGTGGCGCGTGTCCCGCCAGTCCAGGCGGTGCTGCGCGGTGCGGGCCCCGGCCTCGAAGCGCAGGCGGAGCCGGCGCAGGTCGCCTGCAGGTCGAGGTCATCGGGGAGGGCCACGGCGTAGTCCACCCACCCTGCGCCCGGGCCCCCGAACTTGCTCCCCCGGGGGCCGATGCGGGGGTCGAGCCAGCTCGATCCGATGTAGACTCGCGGGCGACGATGCGCAGCACGCGCGGGGACGGGAGGGGCTACCTCGTCCGTGGCGTCCCCCGGCGGGTGGCGAAGACGTCCACGTTGACGTAGTTGCGGGCCCGCACCGTCCCCTCCCCGTCCTCCACCCAGAAGGCGATGGTGACCAGAGAGATCTCCGTGGGCAGGGTCGCTTCGCACGGGGCGGGAAGACGGTCACGCTGTAGGGGCTGGGGCTCGACCGGGACGCTGCCCTTCGCCGGCCGGCCGGGACTGCCCGAAGCGGTCGACGGCGTGAGGCGCCAGCGCAAGGTGCCCCCCTCGATGGGGCGCGCGTCCCAGTGGGAGACGAAGGGGGTGGCGCGGAAGACGCTCCCCGGGGGGAGGGTCTGGCAGGGGGGGCAGTCCAGGCCCACG
This sequence comes from uncultured beta proteobacterium, assembly GCA_963722025.1. Classification (GTDB taxonomy): domain Bacteria; phylum Pseudomonadota; class Gammaproteobacteria; order Burkholderiales; family Burkholderiaceae_C; genus Ramlibacter. The sequence continues at coordinate 48,377 of CAVRNE010000007.1, read as the reverse complement.
AAGTCCGCCCCGTTGAGGTCGGCCACGGTCATCCCCGGCACGAAGCGGTCGTAGCCGAACGCCTTGGGGGAGCGGTCGTAGTTGAGGAAGCCGTTGTGCTCCCACTCCACGTCCGTCAGCTCGGTGTAGACGTACCCGCAGACCATGTCGTGGCGGCGCAGCTCGCCGGTGAGGAACTTGAAGGAGTAGGAGATGTCGCGGTCGCCCCCCCAGGCGGAGATCCCGGCGTACTCGCTGTTCAGGAGGGGCTGCGTCCCCTGGCGGTAGGCCTCGGCCCCGGCGACGTCGGCGTAGACGCCCCCCACGTAGTTGATACGGCGACCCTTCGTAGCTCTGCTCCACCACGTTCTGCACGTGGCGCCGGGCGCGATCGTAGTCGCCGATGTAGAAGTGCCAGGAGTTGAGGTCGGTGGCGACGTGGTCGTAGAGGTAGGCGGAGTTGTCCTCCACCAGGCGCGTGGGGTCGAGCGACTTGGCCAGGTAGAACATCTCCTTGACCCAGCCCCAGCCCTCTGGGCGCTGGTGCTCCTCCAGGCCCCAGGTCTCGTTGAACAGGACCCAGGCGAAGATGCAGGGGTGCGAGTAGTCCCGCGCCAGGGCGGCGCGGAAGGTGGCCTCCCAGTTGGCCCGCGCCCGGGGGGTGTAGACGCTGGCGCTGGGGAGGTCGTACATCATGAGCACGCCGAGGCGGTCGCACCAGTAGTAGTAGCGGGGGTCGTTGACCTTGATGTGGCAGCGCAGCAGGTTGAGGCCCAGGGCCTTGGCCGCCTGCACGTCGGCCCGGATGGCGGCGTCGGAGGGGTAGGCGTGCAGGCCGTCCGGGTGGAAGGCCTGGTCCAGCGCCCCGCGCAGGTAGACCGGGGCCCCGTTGAGCAGGACGTACTCGTAGGGCTTGCCCCCCCAGCGCCCGCTGCCCACCGTGCGCAGCCCGAAGTAGGTGCGCACCGCGTCCCCCACCCGGGCCGGGGGCACCGCGTGCCCGGCGTCCCCGGCTGCGTCTTCTTCTTGTTCGACGGTGTGTGAGGGCGGCGCCCCCACGCCCCCGTCGCGCGCAGGGAGTTGGGGGGTGAGGGTGACCACGCAGTCGTAGAGGTGCGGGCTCTCCGGCGACCAGGCCCGCGGCTCGCGGCACCGCACCTCCAGTTCACGGTCGTCCGCCCCGGCTTGACCTCCACCGTGTCTCTACCGGGGGGAAGGCCCCGTCCTCCGAAGTCACCGCCACCCCGTAGGCCCCGGCGGCGCCCTCCCCGGTGGCGTCCACGGCGACGGCGAAGCTGGCCCGCCCCGTCTCCAGGTGCGGGGTGATGTGGGCCTGGGCGATGTAGGCCGCCGGGGCGCCCCTCCAGCCAGACCGGCTGCCAGATCCCCCCGGAGTGGGTGTACCACTCGTCCACCTGCTTCCCCAGCAGGGTGTCGGCGTCGCAGGCGTCCCAGACGCGCACGGTCAGGGTGGCCGGGCGGCCCGGGCGGAGGTATGGCGTGAGGTCGACGTAGAAGGGGGTGTAGCCCCCGTCGTGCTCGGTGACGAAGCGCCCGTCCACCCACACCTTGGCGCTCCAGTCCACCGCCCCGAAGCAGAGCGTGGGGCGCCGGAGCCAGGTGGCCGGGGGGCGCCGGGGGCAGCGCCCGGCGGGGGCGCCGAAGCGCTTTCGGCGCTGGCGTCGGGGGCAGGGGCGGGGGGGGCCGGCGTCCACCCACTCCGCCGGCACCTCGATCACCCGCTGGTACCACGCCGCGCCTTTGTACGTGGGATCGGCGACCCCGGAGAGGCGGCTCTCCCAGGGGAAAGGGACGACGATGTGGCCCGGAAGGGGTCCTCGGCGCGGGTGGCCCGCCCCGGCTCGAAGTCCAGCCCGGCGAGGGCCCGCTCGGCCTGCTGATCGGGTCGCGCAGCGGGGTGGGGCAGGCGGCGCCAGCGACCCTGCTCGCCGGTGTCCTGGGGATCGAGGCGAAGCGCCAGCGCCCGTTCAAGGTCAGCCAGGGCTCGCGCCTGAAGATCGGGTTGGGGTGCTCGGGCCGGGGACGTCCGCGCCCCTCTCCGGGCCAGTGCTCGGGGCGCCGGGGGGCTGGCGTTCCCGGTTGCGGTGTCGGTCACAGTCTGCGTCTCCGGGAGCGTAGTTCGGGCAGCGGCGCGGCGGCGCCTGGTGCGGGCTAGGCGCAGGCCATCTCACCGGGGCGCGGATCTCCGTCAGGATGCCATCCACCTTGCGCTTGATGGCGTCCGCCACGGTGCGGGCGTTCGCGGCGTTGCTCCACAGCGGCCCAGCTCCTCGGCGAAGGCGCGGTTGATGTCGTTCCAGCGCACGATGCTGGGGTCGGGTCGCAGGTAGCCGGGGCCGTCGGTGAACACCTTGATCCCTCTTCGGCGGCCTGGGCGGGATCGGCGAACACGGGGCTGTTGGCCACGCTCTTGAGCGGGGGGCACGGTGCCCACGACGCGAGTCAAGGTCTCCACCTGCGGGCTCAGGGAGGCGAACTTGAGCAGCTCCCACGCTTCGTTCACGTTGCTTCGCGCCGACCGCCGGGGAGGCCATGGCCAGCCCGGTGCCCCCGCCGGCGCACGCCCGCGCCCTTGGCGCCGGTGCCCCGGGGTGGGGGGCCACGTCCCAGCGCTGCTTCATGTCGCGCCGCACCTGCCCCAGCGCCGGCTGGCAGCGTGATCATGGCCGCCGCGCCCGTTGGCGAGGGCCGTGATCGGGCCCCCAGCTCTGGCCGCCTGCGCCGGCGGCGGCATTACCCGGTGCTTGAAGACCAGGTCCTGGAGGAACTGCAGCGCCTCCACCGCCGGCGCCTCCGTCAGGGTGCAGGTCTTCAGGTCCTTGTCGAACAGCTCGCCCCCGTTGGCGGCGACCCAGACCCACCAGTTGCGGAAGCCGGTGGCGGTGAGGTAGCCCCACTGCGTGCCCCCCGGTCTCTCCGGTCACGCCGCCGCGCCGCGTCCAGGAACCGGTCGAAGGTCCAGCTCGTGTCGTTCCAGTCGGCCGGCGGCGCCTTGACCCCCGCCTGGTCGAACAGCTCGGCGTTGTAGTACAGCTCCTGGTTGGGGAAGTCCAGCGGGTAGGCGTACTGCTTGCCGCAGAGCTGGTAGAGGGCGAGGCGCTCTCGAAGAAGTCGCTCGTGTCGAAGCGGTCGCGGTGGGCCAGGGGCCCCAGCTCCTGCAGGCTGCCCCGCGCGGCGCGGGTGGTGACGTCCCCCCCGTTGGCGATGTAGAAGACGTCCGGCGGGGTGCCGGCGCTGAGCAGGGCGTCCAGCTTGCCGCCCGTGTCCTGCGGGGTGTAGAGCTGCTCCGTCTTGAGCTGGGGGTAGCGGGCGCTGAAGGCCTTGAGCAGCTCGGCCCGGGCGTCTGCCTCGGCCTGCTGCCCGCCGTGGTAGAGGCTCACCGTCGTCCCGTTCGCGCAGCCCCGCCGGGGGCGCCCCCGCCCCGCCCAGGCCCCCGGCGCCGGGCGTTCCCACTCCGGCGCAGGCGGCCCCTAGCAGGCCCCCGGCCGCGAGGGCCCCCGCCATGGCGATGACGCCTCGTCCACTATTCGTCCCCTGACTTTCGCCCCGCTCTCCACCCGATGCTTCCCGCTCGCGCTCCTGCACCTGATCCCTCCTGCTGTGCCCGGTGCGACCCACCTATAGATGGGGCGATGAGATGTGTTCTCTTCTCTGGGGAACCCCCCCGCTTCGCTCTCAGGCCAACAGGCCCCCAGGGCCCTGTCTAGGAACGCTGAGCTCATGTGCTCCGCCAGAGCCCGGGACGGGCGCGCCACCCCCATCCTGGAGGGCCTCCCAGAACGCCGCCAGCGCGTGCGGCGCCGTCCCGGTCGACCACGCGGAATGGCACGTCCAGCACTGGCATGGGGCGCGAGGGCGGGCTGATCGCCGGCGCGCGGCGGGGCAGCCCGGCTACATCCAGCGCCCCCCGGGCGAGGGCCACGGCGCGCGCAGCGTCTCCCCGGCCAGCGTGGCGGGATCGTGGAAGACGGTGGCATCAAGGCTCCCGTCTTGCAACGCCGCCGCGCGGCCGCGTCCCGTCCCGCCGACCAGGAGCACTCGCCCGGTGAGGCCCCGCGCCGCCAGCGTCTCGGCCACCCCTCTGGCCATGGCGTCGTTGGCGCACACCACGGCGTGCAGACCCGGCCGGCATCCAGAGGGTTGCCGGCGACTCCAGGCGGTCGAGCACTTCTCCCGCGAGGCGCCGGGCCACCTCGCCGGACCAGTCCGGGCAGACCTCGTCCGCCACCAGGCGCAGCCCGGGGTGCAGGGAGAGGGCGTGGCGGTTGCCCTCCGCGATGTTGCGGGCGTTGTCGTTGTAGGGGTCGCCCTCCAGGATGACCACGTTCCCTCGCCCGCCCAGCCGGCCGGCCACCCACTCGATTTGCAGTACCCCTTCCTGGACGAGTCGCCCCGGCGAAGAGGACGAAGGCGTCGCTGCGGGCCGGGCGCCGGGAGCAGATGGAGGGCACGCCCGCCGCCGCAGCCTCCCGGAAGAGGGCGTCGGAGCGGATGGTGTCACCGGGTGCAGCACCAGCACCTGGGTCGACGGGCGAGCAGGTGGCGCACATTCCCACACCTGGCGGTCTTGGTCCAGCTGGGCGTTGGCGCGCACCAGCCCCGCCCCCAGGGCCGGGGCGATCTGCTCCGCGACACGCCCGATCTCCCCGAATACGGCCCCCGCCCTGGGCCATGCTCCAGGCCACGCGCAAGCGCGGGCGGGCCCGGCCGCGCCGGGGAGCGCCCCCGGCGGGGCCGACCTCGGAGAGGCGCCCGGCCTCCTCCGCACCAGCCCGCCCGGCTGCACCAGGCGCTTGGCGTCAGCTGCGGGTGGGGCAGGCAGCTGAGCGCCCCTGCGGCGCCCCCGTACCGTCCACCACGGCGCCGCGACGCAGTCGCAGGCCCTCGGCGTGCTCCCGACGTCGTGGGCGCGCCCAGGGCCCGCACCGCGCGCAGCCGGCCAGCAGGGCCGGGAGGGAGTCGATCGTGCGCGCCGTGAGGCGGGGCAGGGCGTGGGGCAGGCCCGCCGCCCCGGAAGCGCCGGCCGACCTCCGTGTCCGGAGCCCGCCAGGGAGCACCTCCCTTCCGCCATGGCGTGCGCCGGGGGAGGCGCCGCCCGGCGGGGAGGCGAGGCGCACGTCGCTCCCCCTCCTCGGCGTGCAGGTAGAGCGTCTCCCGGCCGTCCAGCACCGCCAGACGCGCGGCCGCCCGCTGCGCGCCGCCAGCTCCCCCACGGCCGCCCTTGCCCGCTCCAGCAGCCCCCGCCCCCGCCCGCGGAGGAACGCCGCCCCCAGCTCCGCCACGCGCAGGCCCAGGCCGTAGCGACGCTCCCGCCCCTGGCCCTCTTCCGCCTCGACGTAGCCCCGCGCCTGGAGGGTCTGCAGCAGCCCGTGGGCGCTGCTGCGGGGAGGGCCAGAGCGCCGGCGATCTCGGCGAAGCTGAGCCCCTCGGGGCGCCCCGCCAGCAGCTCCAGGAGGGCCAGCGAGCGGTCGGCCGACTTCACCGGCCCCCGCGAGCCACCCGGCAGGGGCCGCGCGGCGCAGCGGGAGCGGTTCGACGCCCCTCTCCCGGCGGGGGTACCATCGGCCCGGTTCATGTAGACGGCAGTATGTTCACATAGATGAACGCTGTCCGTCGAGCCAGGTCAGGTCGGGTGGCTATCCAAACTTTTACCGTCGACGCCGCGCCCCTGCCCCGGGGGCCAAAGGGACGCGTGGCGCAGACCGCCGTCGGCCACACCTCCATCGCGGCGACGAGCAAGGCCAGGGACGCCGCCTTCGCCGCCCTGGTGTTCATGTGCAGCACGGAGGGCCAGAGATTCTCGTTGGCGACGGCGGGACGGCGCACCCTTCGCGTAAGTCGTCCACGGAGCAAGGATGGTTCAAGGACTTCAAGCCGGCCCGCGCCGCCAGCACGCGGGTCAACACCGTCTTCCCGGAGACACTGACCCGCAAGGAGGCCAGGGCGATCACGCCCCACCCCCGGGAGGCGGAGATCAACCAGGCCCTGCAGCGCAACCTGGGCGACCTCTGGAGCGGGGCCAAGCCGGCGCGGGAGGTGGCCTCGGCCATCCTGGCGGAGACGTCCACGCTGATGGTGCGCTAGTGGACCCGGCCAGGAGTGCCGCGCGGGCGGGCGGACGGCGAGCGGCAACCAGCCGAACAGCCAGCCGAACGGCCAGCCCAACGTCCTGCTGATCATGGCGGACGAGCAGCGCTGGGACACCCTGGGCGCCAACGGCAACCAGGAGGCCCGCACCCCGCACCTGGACCGGCTCGCCGCACGGGGGGCATCGTTCCGCCACTGCTACACGCCCTACCCCCTTGCTGCCCGGCGCGGGCCAGCCTGTGGACGGGGCGCATGCCTCACGCCCACCACGTGCTGGGCAACTGGCGCCACATCCGGCCCGAGCTGGCCGACGGCGGCCTGGTGCACGCCTTCGCCGGCGCCGGGTACCACACCCTCTACACCGGCAAGTGGCACGTCCCCGGCACCACCCCCGCCCGCTTCGGCTTCGCGGACACGGCGGCCATCCCCGCCGTCCTGCTGGGGCGCGACCGGGGCCGGTACATCGAGCCCTACCGGGAGTACGCCAGGGCGCGGGGCTTCCGCCTCCTGGCGGACAACATGGAGAACCTCACCGCGGGGGACGCCGCCCGCCTGCACCGGCCGGGGGAGGCCCCCTGTGGCGGGCCGAGATCCCCTACCCGCACTTCCTGGAGACGTGGCAGACGTCGCGCTTCCTGCAGCGCCTCGAGCAACGCCCGGAAGGGCGCCCGTTCTTCGCCGTCTGCTCCTTCAACGCCCCCCACTTCCCGATGATCGTCCCGGCGCCCTACGACCGCCTGATCGACCCCGCCCGGGTGCCCCTGCCGGCCGGGCTGCGAGAGGGCCCGGCGGCGAAGCCGGCGGAGGTGGCCCGCTCCGCTACGCCCGCCACGGCGCCGACCTCGACGAGGGGCGAGTGGCGGCGCCTGATCGCCCACTACTGGGGGCTGTGCTCCCTGGTGGACGCCCAGGTGGGGCGGATCGTGGCCTACCTGGAGCGGGAGGGCCTGCTGGAGCTCCACGCTGGTGGTGTTCACCGCCGACCACGGGGACATGATGGGGGCCGCACGGCCTGCTGGAGAAGGGCTACCCCCTGCACTACGAGCCGGCCCTGCGGGTGCCCCTGGTGATCGCCGGCCCCGGGGTCGCCCGTCGGGGCGCGCGCCGGAGGGGATCGTGACCCTGCTGGACGTCCTCCCCACCATCGCGGCGCTGACCGGGGTGCGACCTGCCGGAAGGGCACGGCGGCACCAGCGCGGCCGGCGCGGTGCAGGGTGACGCCGTCGGCCCCCCTGCGCCCCTACGCGGTGGCGGAGAGCTTCACCTTCGACGGCACAGAAGGGGGCGCCGGCGAGTACACCAGCCTGGACGACTTCGAGGCCCGCCGGGGCACGGCCAACCTCTCCCTGCGCACCCCCGAGGCGCGCTACGTCTTGCGCTGGGACGGCACCGAGGAGCTGTACGACCACACCCGCGACCCGGACGAGCTGCGCGACCTGGCGGCCGAACGGCCCGCGCCGGCCAGCGCACAGCCCTGCGCGAGACGCTGCTGCGAGACGTGGCCGGCTCCGCGCCCCGGCTGGCGCAGCTGGTGCGGCGCCGGACTCGATCCGGCGCCGGCGCGCGGCCGTGAGCGTGCCGTCTCGCGCTGCGGGAGCAGGGGCGCCCGGGGCGAGGGAGGGCGCCGCCGGCGATCGTGCTGATCACCTGCGACGAGCTACGCAAGGACGCCCTCTCCTGCTACGGCAACCGCGCGGTGCAGACGCCCCACCTGGACCGCCTCGCCGCCGGGGGGGTGCGCTTCGAGCGAGCGTACACCGCCAGTCCCTGGTGCCTGCCCAGCCGGGCCTCGCTGGTCACCGGGCGCTACCCCCACAACCACGGCGCCCACAGCAACTTCGGCGCCCGGCGCCTCGACCCGGCCCTGCCCAACCTGTACGCCGCCCTCCGCGCCGGGGGCTACCGGGTGGCGCACGCCGGCAAGTGCCACTACGCCCCCGTCCCCTACGGAGAGACTGTCGCCGGGCGCACCCTCCCCTACGACTCCTTCCGGGACTACTACCTCTCCCTGGGGATCGACGACCTCGACCTGCAGGACGACAAGCAGGTCAGCGTCTGGTTCTACGACGACTACGCCCGCGAGCTGGACGGCGCCGGTTACCTGGCGCCCTACCGGGACGCGGTCTGGGAGCGGCAGCCACGCCAAGGTGTTCGAGTTCCCCGCCCCTCCCGAATGGCACCCGGACGCCTGGGTGGGGCGCAAGGCGGTGCAGCGCGTCCGGCAGCACCAGGGCCCCCAGCCCCTCTTCCTGTGGGCCTCCTTCAGCGGCCCCCACTTCCCCTTCGACGCCCCGCGACCCTACCTGGACCGGGTGCAGCAGGGGGAGGTGGGGACGGGGTCTCCCTGGAGGGGGAGTTCGACCATCCGGGGCGCATCCACCACCCCAGCTTCCACGGCCCGGGCGGGATCGAGGGGGCCGGGGCGGCGCCGGGCGGGGCCTGCAAGGCTTTCCCGGACGAGTACTGGCGCCGCCTACGGCGGACCTACTTCGCTAACGCTGGCCCTGATCGACGACCAGGTGGGCGCCCTGCTCCAGGCGGTGCAGGAGCGCTTCGGCGAGCGGGCCCTGGTCCTGTTCAGCACCGACCACGGGGAGATGCTGGGCAACCACCGCCTGTGGGGCAAGAACAACTGCGCCTACGAGGACGTGTGGAACGTCCCCCTCCTGGCCCGCTACCCCCGCGGGGCCCCGGGAGCGGCGCTGCACGGCACGGTACAGGAGGCGCGGGTGATGCTCACGGACGTGGCCCCCACCTGCCTCCGCGCCGCCGGGCTGGAGGGGGCCTTCCCGACGGACGGGCTGGCGCTGGAGGACCAGGTGGCCCGCGGGGGGCGGGCGCACGTCCTGGCCGAAGGGGGCGGGTTCCTGGCCCTCAGCGATGGCTGCACCAAGTACGTCAGCGCCCGGCGCAGCGGACGGCGCACCATCAGGCGTGGGTGCAAGCGGACGCCGGTGGCCCTCCCGGGGAGAGGGGGCGCGCAGCGGCGGGGGAGCGCTGCCGGGAGCTGCTCGACCTGGTGGCCGACCCGTTTGAGTTCCACGACGTCCTGGGGCGCCCGGAGTACGCCGAGCGCCACCTGCGCCTCACGGCGGTGCTGGAAGAGACCTTCCTGGGCACCCTCCTTCCCTGAGCGCCCCGCCCCGTCTCACCCTGGTGGACAACCCGGCCCAGATACCCTATTATCTGCGTAACTACTTAAGTATCGTCGGTTCGTGCGGACCGGAGTGGGGTACAGGATGCCAGAGCAGGGGGCGCGGAGCGCGGGGGCGGGATTAACAGGCGGCCGGTGGCTGTGGCGGCCGGCGGGGACGAGGTCTGCCCGGTGCGGGTGCTGCACCCGGAGGCGCTGGCCCGGGCGCGGGCCACCATGCGCCCGGACGAGACCTACGGCGCCCTGGCGGAGACGTTCCGGGCCCTGGGGGACGCCAGCCGGGCGCGTATCCTGCACGCCCTGCTCACGGAGGGCTGTGCGTCTGTGACCTGGCCGCCCTGGCGGGGTCAGCGAGTCGGCGGTCTCGCAGCACCTGCGCGTCCTGCGCGGGCTGCGCATCGTGCGCAGCCGCAAGGCGGGGCGGGTGGTCTACTACACCCTGGCGGACGCCTGCATCCGGGCCCTCCTGACCATCGCCCTGACCCACCTGGACGACCCCCGCGTCGAGGGAGAGGGTGAGCAGCCGGGCCTGGTCCGGGACCTCCCGAGACGGCGGGGACTGGCCCACGTACACCGGCAGGGGGCCCGCCGGGTGAGGGGCAAGCCCGGCACACGGAGGCCGGGCGATGAGCGGCGGGCAGTTCGCCGCCGGGGCGCCGGGTGTCGCCACCCCTATGTGCCCAAGTGCCTGCCGGCTCCACGCGCGACCGGCGCGGACGCCCCTGCCCTGTCCCGGCGCCCGCACCGGCCCGGCCAGCGGGCACGACGAAGGGCACGACGAAGGGCACGAGCACGAGCAGGCCCCCGAAGGGCACGACCAGGACGACGACGGCCACCACCTCGAGCACGGGCACGCCCCCGCGCCCGTCGACGACGAGGACCACGGGCACGATGACCACGGGCACGAGGACCACGGGCACGGGGAAGGGCTGGCAGCGGGGAGGCCCAGGCCGGGCTGCTTGAGGAACTTGTTGTCGAGCATCGGCCAGACGAGGGCCTGCATCCGCTCGACCGAGCCGGTGATCAGATGCGGCTCGTCGACGCGGTCGACCAGCACGATCACGCCGTCGCTGCCGAGCGATTTCAGCACGCCCTGGAACTTGGTCAGCAGCTCGTAGCGGTCGTCGGTGCGCTGGCTTGTCGGGCAGCGGCTGGCTGTCGATGTCGCGGCGCGGGAAACTGCATCAGGATCCGCCGCAGCGAGGCCGGTCGCGGCTTGAGCACGCGGACGTTCCTGGCGATCCGCCGCGCGACGAAGTGCCACTTCGCAGAACCGCGCCAGCCACGGCAGCCAGCCGGCCAGCCACGATCAGGTACGGCCAGACCGTCGTCAGCCAGTCCCACTGCCGCTGGTAGACGATCGACGCCGCGACGGCCGCCGTCACGGCGAGGCCGAGCCAGACGTGTCCCACCAGTGAGCCAGGTGAAGAAGCCGCAGCTTGCGCCGCAGCCGCTGCCAGCGGCGAGTGACACGTCTCGGCGAGCGAGTCGTCGTAGCAGGCGGCCAGCAGCAAGCAGGTCGCGCTTCTGCTGGCGGTCGAGCGTGCTGGAGCCGGTCGTCGTTGATCTGGTTGGCCGCCGGGCCGCTCGGGATGCGGCACGCCGAGCATGCGATCGACCAGGCTGGTGACGCCGAGCGACAGGATCGCGTCCATGTGGTCCCACAGCTTCCACTCGGCGAGCACGCGGGCCGGGTCGCGCTGCTTGCGGGCGCTGAGCCGGTCGGCGAAGTGGTCGAGGAACGGATTGAAGTCGTCGTACTGGATGACGAACAGCCGGCCGTTCTGCGGCTGCGGCGTTGTGGAGCGCCATCCGGCCGGCCATCTGCATCCGCATGGCCGTCTTGCCGGCGCCCTTTTCGCCGAACACGATCGACGTGGCCGGGTCGGACGGGTCGCCGTAGACCTTGTCCCACGCCGGATGATAGGTGGCGTCGCGGCAGCGTTCCTTGAACACCGGATCGGACTGCGCATCCTCCTCGGCAAACGGATTGACGGCGATGCCGTGGTGCTCGAGCAGTTGTTGGACGCGCATGGTGATTGGCCAAAGTGCCTCGTCCGCAGTCTGCGTGGTGAGCAAGTCTCCGCGTTTCGGCAGCGAATCGCTGACGACGGACCAATAGTGTGTACAATTATAGGTGGCTCGCAATGGGGCCGCGGACGCTTGACCGTGCGACCGCGCCAAGTCTAGGTAGGTCAGGCTCTGCCTGACACGTGCGAAACCGACTGTCAGACGGACCTGACCTACATGTCCATGACCGCACCGCCGCTGAAGACCGATCCGAAGTACGGCTACTTTCCCTGGTGGCCGGAGGATGGCGACGCCTGGGTCCATCCGGACGACGTCGCCACGGCCCGCAGCATGATTCCCAGCGGCCGCATCTTTCGCCGCGACGGCACGGAGGGCGACTACGGCGTCCTGCATTACGGCGACGTGCCGCTGCGGACGTACGCCGGACGTTGTGGCAGGAAGTCGAGCCGGAAGGATTCGAGATCGGCGACTGGGTCGAAGTTCGCACGCGCGGCATGGCGAACGAGCCGCGCACCGGCACGATTCGTCGAGATCGCCGTGGGACGAGCCACGCAGGGCGAGATCCGCTATCAGATCGTCGAGAACGGCCAGCCGATGGAGGAGCGTTACACGCGCGACGATCTCAAGCGCGTCGAGCCGCTATAAAGGACCTCGTTCCCACGCTCCGCGTGGGAACGCACTCCGCGACGCTCCGCGTCCTGCTTCGCGCAGGCTGATGCGATACACTCGTTGCCGCAGGAGCGGCAGGGTATCGCGTTCCCACGCGGAGCGTGGGAACGAGCGTTGAAGTCAGAGCGTGCGAAAGAGAAGTTCATGCCATGACGCGTACGCGCTACAAAATCCACGACAACGCGTACCCGCGCTTCTTCACCTGCACAATCGTCGAATGGCTGCCGGTGTTCACGCGACAAGATTCAGTCCAAATAATCCTCGACTCGTGGAGCTTTCTACAGCGTGAAGGACGGCTGACTTTGTTCGCATACGTCGTTCTTGAGAACCATATTCACTTCATCGCCTCGAGCGACAATCTCGCCAAAGAAATCGGTGACTTCAAGTCATATACGGCGCGGCGATTGATCGACTTGCTTGAGCCGGCAGGCGCAAAGACCTTCCTCGAGCAACTCGCGTTCCGTAAAGCGAAACACAAATCGGATCGCGACTACCAGCTTTGGCAGGAAGGAAGTCACCCGCAGCAAATCGACAGCGACGAGATTATGTGGCAGAAGATCGAATACATCCACCTCAACCCGGTGAAGCGGGGGTATGTGGACGATCCGTTGCATTGGCGCGATTCCAAGTGCGCGAAATTATGCCGCGACTGCCGGGGCTGATTGATGTAACGACAGACTGGCGTTAACCGCCTCGTTCCCACGCTCTGCGTGGGAACGCAAGGCTTGGGCGCTGCCTGCGGCAATGGTTAGTCGACGCTCTTCCACGCACCAAATCTCGAACATCATCGACGCGGAGCGTCGGAGTATCCCGTTCCCACGCGGAGCGTGGGAACGGAGCGCGTTGCTTAATACAAATCGTCCGACGGCTGCGGGAGCCTACGCTCAGGGGTGCCGGCCGCGTCTTTGAGCTTCGACTTCGTGCGGTTCGAGGTCATGAGCTGGGCGTAGACCAGCGGGTCGAGGCTGTCGGCCATGGATACCACCTGCCCGTCGCAGAACGCGAAGTTCACGATCGACGGAGGTGCGCTGGAGGGGATAGCCGTAGCTTTCGTTGCTGGCGAGGTCTGCCTGGGAAGTGATCGGCGCGAGGGTATCGTAATACTTGTCACCGTTGATCCGCTCGAAGGCCTCCGGTTGCGGCGGGCTTCCTCCCGTCGTTGGATTCTTCCACATGAAGCCGAACAGGTGCTTAGTATCAGGAAGGCTGTCATCTGTCCCATCCGCACCGTAAGTCCAATACCAGGTGTGCATGCTCTCGGAGAACATCATCGTCTTGCTGGTGCCGTCGGCCGCTTGTATCGACGACATGCGTGACCTGTACCCGCGGAAGTCCATCGCGGTCGTCGCCCGGGCCATGCATTCGTGGATCGGTCATGCGGAACTTGTTGTCGTCGAAGAACACGCCGTTGCCGGCATATTCAGCATCTGGATCACTGCCTCGCTGCCCCGCGTTGTATCGGAATACGCCTGACCCGCATTGGCGACGTAGCCAGCCATGGCTGGCCGGATCTCGGGCGGATCGCTGGGGCACGTGAGCCCTTCAGTGTCCTGGCACCGAGGGTGTGCGGCTAAAAGTTTCTTGACCACTGGTCCTAGAGGGCGTTTGCTCCATGTACGGGAACGCCATTACGACCCAGCTCGCCCGGCGGCCTTGTCGCGGAACTTGCGGTCCTCACTTGCGTGCCAGCGTCCTTTTGGGCATTCGGATCGTAAAAGCTCGTTCACGTAACCGGGCAGCTTCCGCTTTTGCGTGTCGATGGTCATCATGGCAAGTCATGAGCTGCTTGATGTTGTTGCGGCACGTGTTGCCGCGGGCCGATTCGCGGGCCGCTTGCACGGCCGGCAGCAACAGCGCCACCAGCGTGCCGATGATCGCGATCACGACCAACAGTTCGACCAGCGTAAAGCCTCGACGATTGCGCCTCATCACATTCCCCTTCTCTGTTGTTGAGGGCCTGCGTGCCCGTGTGCCTCTGTTCCCGCCGCCGGCACGAGATCGATCGCCGCCGGCAGAATGATAACGACAAGACCGGGCCAGCCGAGAGACCGCCCAGCATACTCTTTCCATTGTTCCAAAACCAACAAGTTTTGTCCACAAAGCGGGGCGTTCGAATCGGCGTTAGTCTATGCGGATCAAACGCGAGCCGACCGACGAGATTGTCCGGCCTGGCAAATCGTCAGCGTTCAATTCGGCGCGTCCCTTCGCAAACGGCCCCGCGTGTGATATTCTTCGCTTTCCCACTCGCATTTTGTTCCCGTCGGTCAGGCTTTCCAGCCTGACTAGGGTATGCCTCAGCGATTCTCGTCAGGCTAAGCCTGACCTACCCAAGGAGTCGCGCGGATGAGCATGTTCATCGGCGAAGCCCTGGCCGGCGAAGGCAACGAAATCGCCCATATCGACCTGTTGATCGGCGAGCAAGGACGGCCCGGTCGGCGTCGCGTTCGCCAACGCCCTGGCCCGGCAGAGCGAAGGCCACTCGAACCTGCTGGCCGTGCTCACGCCGAACCTGGCCGTCAAGCCGGCGACCGTGATGATCACCAAGGTCACGATCAAGGGCATGAAGCAGGCCGTGCAGATGTTCGGCCCGGCCCAGGCCGCCGTGGCCAAGGCGGTGGCCGACTCGGTCGCCGACGGCGTGATCCCGAAGGAGCAGGCCGAGAACCTGGTGATCGTCTGCGGCGTGTTCATCCACCCGGAAGCCGCCGACGACAAGAAGATCTACGACTACAACTACGAGGCCACCAAGGATGCCATCGAAGAACGCGATGGCAGGCAAGCCGACGGTCGACGAAATGCTCGCCGGCAAGGACAAGGCGGCGCATCCGTTCCGCGGGTTCTAAGCAAGCGTCGAGAGTCGAGCGAGTCAGCGGAGAGGTGCGACGAGCCGGAGCTCCGTGGTCACTGTCGCTTCGCGTCTCGCGACTCTCCGGCTCTCGACTCTCGACACCGTCCTCATCATGTCTCTCGCCAAGATCCTCCTCTGCCTCGACACCGATCCGCAGCCGAGCGTGTTCGACGCGCGTCGTGGCGGTGGATGCGGGCGTGGATCAGTTGCTGCGGCACGGCGGCGTGACGCCGGACGACGTGCGCGAATCTGGTCTACGGGGCGATGTTCACGCGCGGGCCGGCCGAGCTCAAGAACACGGCCATGTTCATCGGCGGCGTCGGACGTGGCGGCGGGCGAGGCGCTGCTGGCAGCGGTGCGCGAGATGTTTCTTCGGGCCGATGCGCGTGTCGGTGATGCTCGACTCGAACGGCGCGAACACGACCGCGGCCGCGGCCGTGCTTGTGCGCGGAAGCACGTGCCGCTCGCGGGGACGACGGTGACCGTGCTGGCGGCGACGGGTTCGGTCGGCCGGCGCGTGGTGCGGCTGCTGGCTCGCGAAGAGCGCGAGCGTGCGCGTCGCGTCGCGGCAGTTGCAGCGGGCGCAGGAAGTGTGCGATGCGGTTCGGACGGTCGTGCCGAATGCGTCAGCTTGACGGCCTGGGAAACTCGCGATGACGAGTCGCTGCGCGCGTCGCTCGACGGATGCGGCCGTCGTCATTGCGGCCGGGCGCCGGGCGTCGAGCTGCTGCCGGAGAAGATTCTGCGCGGATGCGACCAGTCGCTGAAGGTGGCGATCGATCTCAACGCCGTGCCGCCGGCGGGCATCGGCGGCATCCAGCCGCAGGACAAGGCGGTCGAACGCGACGGCGCAGATTTGCTACGGCGCGATCGGCGTCGGCGGCACGAAAATGAAGCTGCACAAAGCGGCGATCCGCCGGCTGTTCGAGATCGAACGACCTGGTGCTCGACGCCGAAGAGATCTACGCGCTTGGGGAAGCGATTTAACCACGAAGGCACGAAGGACACGAAGGCAAGCAGCAATGCGGATTTAGAACGCAACACTGTCCTTGATTCTCCTTTGTGATCTTCGTGTCTTTGTGGTTAATTCTTAAGTTCGACATTGTCCAAGCGCAAACCGCAACGTCGTCGCAGCGGTCCTCGCCGAGTGGGCTGAGCGTCCGGCGGACCACCGATGGGCGGAGCTGGGTGCTGGTGCATCCGCGTGTGCGCGCGATCGGGCCGAGGACCTGGATGAAGTCCGGGCTGATGATCGAGGCGGGCGAGCTCGACATCGCGATCGACGAACTGCGGTGGCTGCTGGCGGATTGTCCGGAGTTCATCGCGGCCCACGCGCTGTTGGGCGAGCTGGCGCTGCGGCAAGCGAACGACTTGCCGCTGGCCCGCGGGCATTTCGGGGCCGGCTACCAGCTCGGGCTGCAGGCGCTGCGGCGGGCCAAGATGCCGAAGCCGCTGCTGTATTCGCAGCCGGCCAATCGGCCGTTCTTCGAAGCCGGCCGCGGGCTGGCCGTGGTGCCTTGGCGAAGCTCGGCAAGATTGACATGGCGAATGAAGTCGTCGACGACGCTGGTCGAGCTCGATCCGTCCGACCCGCTGAAGCTGCGCGCGATGCTCGACGATCTGCAGACCGGCGGCAAACCGATCGTGGATTGCTGCAGATTGATGACGAATGGGTCGAGCCAGCGAGATCCACGAATTGTCCGACAACACTGGTGGATCTCGTGGAACTCGACCCATCCTACTTGCGGCCAGCGCGCGAAGACGCCGCTCGGCAACTTGCGGCCGTCGGCGGTTTTCAAGAACAATTCACCGGCCGCGGGCGGCTGGCCGCAATTGCCGAAGATGCCTTCGGCACAAATATGCCGCGAGCTCGGCCGGCCCGATGCCCGGCGAGTGGCACGTTACGAGCACGAACGCGCGGTTTTCGGCCGTCAGCTCGCCGCACATCGTCAGCAGCGGCAGCAAGTCGTCGCCGATCTTCCACGGCTCGCCCTTGCGGGCCGTGGCCGTAGCTGGGCGGGTCGAGAATCACGGCGTCGTAACGGTTGCCGCGCTTCAGCTCGCGGCGGCAGAATTTCACCGCGTCTTCGGCGATCCAGCGGATCGGCCGATCGGCGAGGCCGGAGAGCGCGGCGTTCTGCCGCGCGCGGTCGACGATGTTTCGGGCCGCGTCGATGTGCACGACTTCGGCGCCGGCCGCCGCGGCCGCCAGCGTGCTGCCGCCCGTGTACGCGAACAAATTGAGCACTTTCAGCGGCCGTCCGAGCTGCCGCTTGCGATCTTGTGCGACTTGCCGCGCGATCCACTCCCAGTTTTCGCGCTGTTCGGGAAATACGCCGACGTGTCCGAACGGCGACGGCTGCAATTGAAACGTGATGCCGGATGCTTGATCGCGCCAGCGAGAAATTCCACTCGGTCCGGCACCCGTATCGCCGGCGCTGGCTGTCCACTTGCCCTCGTCGCCCTGCGTGCGCTCGTAGCGCGCCGTCGCCTCTGCGCCACAGTTCGGGCCGCGACTTCGCCACGCCCTCGGCCGCTGGGCACGGCCGATCGAGCACGACTGCGCCGAACCGCTCCAGCTTGCGGCCGGCGCCGAAATCCAACAGTTCGTATTGCGTCCTTGCTCATTAACTGCTGTCGCTATTGTGTCTGTGTCGCGGCACGTTGTCGCGAAATGTCGGCGATTTCTCCGAAGAGGGCACCGCGAAAAATCGTCGCCTTTCCCGCGCGTCCGCCGAGCCATAGAATGGTCAGTTTCGCCCTAGTGATCCCAGTTGCCGCAGGCGGCGGCTCGCATTCGATTGCAGTTACCGGGAATTCCATGCCCGCTGTCCGATATCGTCATCCGCGGTGCTCGCGAGCACAACCTCCGCAGCGTCGACCTGGTCCTGCCGCGCAACCAGCTGATCTGCCTGACCGGCGTCAGCGGCTCGGGCAAGAGCTCGCTGGCGTTCGACACGCTGTATGCCGAAGGGCAGCGGCGGTACGTGGAGAGTCTGTCCACGTTTGCCCGGCAGTTTCTGGGGCAGATGCCCAAGCCGGACGTCGACTACATCAGCGGCCTCAGCCCGTCGATCTCGATCTCGCAGAAGTCGTCCGGCAACAACCCGCGGTCGACCGTCGGCACGATCACCGAGATCTACGATTTCCTGCGCGTGCTGTTCGCCCGCGTCGGCCGCGGGCATTGCCCGCAGTGCGGCCGGCCGA
This sequence comes from uncultured beta proteobacterium, assembly GCA_963722025.1. Taxonomy (GTDB): domain Bacteria; phylum Pseudomonadota; class Gammaproteobacteria; order Burkholderiales; family Burkholderiaceae_C; genus Ramlibacter. Next base: position 30,381 of record CAVRNE010000007.1, on the reverse strand, counting down.
TCACGGCCCAAACCCGCGAGCAGATCATCGCCCGCATCCTGACGCTGCCGGCCGGGACGCAGTTTGCCGTGCTGGCGCCGGTGATCCGCGGCCAGAAGGGCGAGTACCGCGACCTGTTCGAGGACCTGCGGAAGCAGGGCTTCGTGCGGGCGCGCGTCGACGGCCGGATCGTCTCGCTCACCGACGACCTGTCGCTCGACCGCCAGATGCGGCACAACATCGAAGTCGTCGTCGATCGGCTGACGATCGGGCCGAACGTGCGCGGCCGGCTGGCCGAAGCGGTCGACATGGCGCTGGCGGTGGGGAAGGGGAGTCTGGTTGTCGCGGTGCAGGACGAGCAGGAGCGAGGAGCAATCCGAAGTCGGTACCCGGCGAGGAGTCGGAAGAGACGCGACAATCCGAGTCGACGTCCGTGGTCGAACGTCGCGACGGCCTCAGCCGGGCGACATCGTCCTCTCGTCGCACTTCGCCTGCACGCGACTGCGGCATCAGCTTCGAGGAGCCGACGCCGCAGCTGTTCAGCTTCAACAGCCCGCAGGGCATGTGCCTGACGTGCGACGGGCTGGGCGAGTTTTTCAGCTTCGATCCGAATCTGCTCGTGACGTCGCCCGGACAAGTCGTTCGTGCAAGGCTGCGATCGAGCTGGTCGGCCATTGGAAGGACCTGGGCCGCTGGCGGCGGCACATCTATCGCGGCGTGGCCGAGACGATGGAGCGAAAGCGCGAGCTGGCCGAGGGCACGCTGCTCGAAACGCCGTGGAACGATCTGCCGCAGCGAGCTGCGCGATATCTGGCTGTGGGGCACGGGCGAGGAGCACATCACGTTCACCTGGCGGGCCGGCAAGGCGGCGCAGAAATACGGCGGCACGTTCGACGGCATCATTCCCGAACTGCTCGACAAATATCGCACCAGCCAGAGCGCGCCGCAGATTCGGCAGCTCGAAAAATACATGAGCGTGATCCGCTGCCCCGATTGCGACGGGGCAGCGGCTCAATCCGCAGGCCCGCGCGGTGAAGATCGCGACGGCCAGCGCGAAGTTTGCAGACGGCCGCAGCGAATCGCTGCCCGAAGTGTGTGCGCTGGCCGTGTCGGACGCGGTCGAATTCTTCGCCGAGCTCGAGCTGGAAGGCAACGAGAAGCTGATCGCCGCCGAAGTGCTCAAGGAAATCCGCGGCCGGCTCGGCTTTCTGCAGAACGTCGGCCTCGATTATCTGACGCTCGAGCGCACCGCGCCGACGCTTTCCGGCGGCGAGTCGCAGCGGATTCGCCTGGCCGGGCAAATCGGCTGCGGGCTGGTCGGCGTGCTCTACATTCTCGACGAGCCGTCGATCGGCCTGCATCCGCGCGACAACGAACGGCTGCTCGACACGCTCGCCGAGCCTGCGCGACCTGGGCAACACGGTCGTCGTCGTCGAGCACGACGAAGACACGATGCGGGCGGCCGACCACATCATCGACTTCGGCCCCGGCCCGGGCGTCCGCGGCGGCGAAGTCGTCGCCATCGGCACGGCGGACGAGATTGCACGCAAGGACGCGGAGCGTGACGGGAGCGTTTCTGAGCGGGAAGCGGAAGATTGAGGTGCCGGCGAAGCGGAGGATCGAGGATCGAGGAGCGAGGAGCGAGAAGAAATCGGCGAACCCACTCGCATCCACTCCTCGCTCCGCGATCATCGGCGCCCGCCACAACAACCTCAAGAACATCGACGTCGACATTCCGCTCGGCGCGTTTGTCTGCGTCACCGGCGTTTCCGGCTCCGGCAAGAGCTCGCTGGTGAACGACATTCTGGCCGAGTCCCTGCTGCGCGACCTGATGGGCGGCAAGGGGCAGCCGGGCGCTGCACGATCGCATCGAAGGCGTCGACCAGCTCGACAAGCTGATCGCCATCGATCAATCGCCGATCGGCCGCACGCCGCGGTCGAATCCCGGCACGTACATCAAGCTGTTCGACGACATCCGCGACGCTGTACACGCAGCTGCCCGAGTCGAAGCGGCGCGGCTACAAGCCGGGCCGGTTCAGCTTCAACGTGCAGGGCGGGCGGTGCGAGGCGTGCGACGGCAACGGCTCGAACCGGCTGGAAATGGATTTCCTGGCCGATGTGTGGGTCACGTGCCCCGTGTGCCAGGGCCATCGCTTCAATCGCGAGACGCTGCAGGTGATGTATCGCGAGAAGAGCATCGCCCAGGTGCTGGAGATGGACGTGCAGCAGGCGCTCGACGCACTTCGAGAACATCCCGCAGATTCGCCACAAGCTGCAGCACGCTGCACGACGTGGGGCTCGATTACATCAAGCTCGGCCAGCCGTCGCCGACGCTTTCCGGCGGCGAGGCGCAGCGGATCAAGCTGGCCCGCGAGCTGGTCAAGAAATCGACCGGCCGGACGATGTATCTGCTCGACGAGCCGACGACCGGCCTGCACTTTGCCGATATCGAGCTGCTGCTTGAAGGTGCTGCACGACTTTGTCGACGCCGGCAACACGGTGCTGGTCGTCGAGCACAATCTCGACGTGGTGAAGACGGCCGACTGGATCATCGATATCGGCCCGGAAGGCGGCGGCGGCGGCGGGCGAGTCGTCTGCTGCGGCACGCCGGAGGAGGTGGCGACAGCATCCGGAGTCGCACACTGGGCGGACGCTGGCGCCGCTGTTGGGCAATTCGGCGAACGCAAGCCGGATCACAGCGGTCGAAGAAATCGGCAGCGAAGCAACGGCAAACCGGCGCGCGAGGCGACGCACATCACGGTCCGCGGTGCGCGGCAGCACAATCTGCGCGACGTCGACGTCAAAATTCCGCGCGACGAGATGACCGTCTTCTGCGGGCCGAGCGGATCGGGCAAGACTTCGCTGGCGATGGACACGATCTATGCCGAAGGTCAGCGGCGGTACGTCGAGAGCCTCAGCTCGTACGCCCGGCAGTTCGTCGGCCAGATGCAGAAGCCGCAGGTCGATCACATCGACGGCCTGTCGCCGGCGATCGCCATCGAGCAGCGAAACACGGGCCACACGCCGCGGTCGACCGTCGGCACGGTGACGGAGATTTACGACTACTTCCGCATCCTGTTCGCGCGGCTGGGCCAGCCGCATTGCCCGGAGTGCGACATCCCGATCGGCACGCAAACGTCCGATCAGATCGTCGACAAGCTGCTGGAGGAGCCGGCCGGCACGCGGCTGTATCGTGATGGCGCCGGTCGAGGTGCAGGTCGGCGAGCAGTACGAAGCGCTGTGGGAATCGCTCCGCGGCGGCCGGCTACGTCCGCGTGCGGATCGACGGCGAGACGCATTCGCTCGACGAGGCGCCGACGATCGACCGCCGCCGCAAGCACGAGGTCGAAGTCGTGGTCGACCGCATCGTCGTGCAGCGCCGACGCCCGCTCGCGGATCGCCGGCAGCGTCGAGAATGCGCTGGCGCTGGGCAAGGGCGTGATGCACGTCGCCCATCCGGCCGACGACGTGCCCGAAGCCGCGCTGGCCGGTGCGCGTCCACAGCCAGCACCTGGCCTGCGAAAAGTGCGGCCGCAGCTTCGACACGCTCAACCCGCACAACTTTTCGTTCAACAGCCCGCTCGGCTGGTGCCCGGCGTGCGAAGGACTGGGCACGCAGATCGGGGCGAATCCGGCCGCGCTGCTGCGCGATCCGAAGCTGACGCTGGCCGAAGGGTGCGCTGCTCGTGTGGCCGGACGTCAAGCTTGCCGATGTCGCAGCAGATGCTGGCGGCGCTCTCGGCCGCACACGGGCGTGCCGATCGACGTGCCGTATCAGCGATCTCTCGCCGCGGCAGCAGCGGATCGTGCTGTACGGGACGGGCGAGGAGTGGATTGACGTCGCAGTGAAGTGCGGAGCCAGGGTCCGAAGCGCGAAGCCGAAGTCGAAGCCGACAGTCGGCTCGCCCGCCTTGTTCCGCTTCCAATTCAAAGGCCTCTACCCGGCCCTCGAAGAAGCCTCGAAACTCTCGCCGCGCCTGCGGGCGCTGCTGGAGCAGTTCGTCGGCGAGATCGATTGCAGCGAGTGCGGCGGCAGCCGGTTGCGCGACGATGCGGCGGCCGTGCGGTTCCGCGAACGCACGCTCGATCAAATCTGCCGCACGCCGCTGGGCGAGTTGATCGCGCAAGTCGCAGCAGTGGAAGCTGGCGGCGAACGAGAAGAAGGTCGCCGGCGAGCTGATCCGCGAGATCGAAAACCGGCTGCACGTTCCTGGTCGATGTGGGGCTCGAATATCTCACGCTCGGCCGGGCGGCCCCGACGCTCTCCGGCGGCGAGGCGCAGCGGATTCGCCTGGCCAGCCAGGTCGGCAGCGGCCTGTGCGGCGTGCTGTACGTGCTCGACGAGCCGACGATCGGCCTGCACCCGCGCGACAACTCGCGGCTCGTGGCCGCGCTGCAAGAAGCTCCGCGACCTGGGCAACACGCTGCTCGTCGTCGAGCACGACCGCGAAGTGATCGCAGGCGCCGACATGCTGCTCGACTTCGGCCCCGGCGCCGGCCGGCTCGGCGGGCAGATCGTCGCCGCCGGCACGCCGGACGAAGTCTCGGCAAGCGCAGGCAGCGTCACGGGGCCGTACTTGAGCGGGAAGAAGGCGATTGCGGTGCCGAAGAACGCGGCAGGATGCAGGATGCAGGAGGCCAGGATGCCGGAGAAGAGAAAGAAGTCGAAGCCAAACGACGAATGGCGACGCTGAATCGCTCGACATCCGGCATCCGGCATCCAGCATCCTGCCTCGAGATCCTCGGCGCCCGCCACAACAACCTCAAGAACATCAACGTCGCGATCCCGCTCGGCACGCTCACGGCGGTCACCGGCGTCAGCGGCAGCGGCAAGAGCTCGCTGGTCGAGGACATTCTCTACAACCAGCTGGCTCGCACGCTGCACCGCGCGAGCACGGTGCCCGGCGCGCACGACGACGATTCGCGGCGTCGAGCACATCAACAAGGTGATCCGCGTCGATCAGCAGCCGCTGGGCAACACGCCGACCTCGAACCCGGCCACGTACACCGGCGTGTTCGAGCTGATCCGCCAGCTGTTCTCGCAACTGCCGGAGTCGAAGCTGCGCGGCTACACGGCCCGGCGGTTCAGCTTCAACGTGCCGGGCGGGCGGTGCGAGGCGTGCGAGGGCAACGGCCAGCGGCGCATCCAGATGCACTTTCTGCCCGACGTGTGGGTCGAGTGCGAGACGTGCCGCGGCAAGCGCTACAACCCCGAGACGCTGGAGGTCGCGTTCCACGGCAAGAACATCGCCGACGTGCTGGACATGTCGTGCGGCGAGGCGGTCGAGCTGTTCGACGAACATTCCCAAGATTCGCCGCATTCTGCAGACGCTGTGCGACGTGGGGCTCGACTATCTGACGCTCGGCCAGAGCGCGCCGACGCTCTCCGGCGGCGAAGCGCAGCGCGTGAAGCTGGCGGCCGAGCTTGCTCGGCCCGACACCGGCCGCACGCTGTACCTGCTCGACGAGCCGACGACCGGCCTGCACTTCGACGACCTGGCCAAGCTGCTCGAAGTGCTGCAACGGCTGGTCGATCAGGGCAACACGGTCGTCGTGATCGAGCACAACCTCGACGTGATCAAGTCGGCCGACTGGGTGATCGACCTGGGCCCGGAAGCGGGCGCGGACGGCGGGCAGGTGGTGGCGTGCGGGACGCCGGAGCAGATTGTCGAGCAGTGCGGAGTGCGGAGTGCGGATCGCGGAGTGAAGAAGGAAAGTCGAAAGTCGACAACTCCGCACTCCGCACTCCGCATTCCGCAATTGTCTCCCACACCGCCATCGCCCTCGCGCCCGTCCTCGCCGCCGGGCCGCACGTCGAGCGCAAGCCGTACGATCCGGCCGACGGTCGAAGCGAAGCGCGACGGACGACCTGGACATCGACGAGGTCGGCCGCGACACGCGGATGCCGTGGGAAGTCGATGGCCGGCGGTGGCACACGCAGGACCGCGTGGCCCGCGACGGCCGAGCCGTGCCACTGGGACGGCCGGATCCTGGAGCAGATCGTCGAGCGGATTCACGAGCTGGGCGAGTTCAGCCGACACGAATTGGAACAACCGCACGATCGTCGAGATCACCGCCGCGAAGAAATCCGACGGCTGGTTCTTTCACGCGATCACCGGCGAGCGGTGGCTGGTGAAGCTGAAGTTCCGCACTGCCAAGAAAACGTTCGAGCGCGAGAAGCTGGTAGCCGATCTGGGCCTCAAGCCGCTCAACGACCTCGACGACATCGAAGCCTACGGCAGCGGGCCGCGGGTGAAGTGCAAGAACCTCCGCGGCCCGTGGCAGGAAGTGCAGATCGACGCCCACTCGTGGGAGGAGATCGACACGCCGGCGTTCTGGTCGTTCCTCGAGCGGGCGGTGGCCGGCTTCCAGAAGTTCGCCGAGCGGGTCGAGCACGAAGCCCGAAGACGTGATGCCGTGGAAGGTGCTCGGCCAGAAGTGGCACCTGTCGCGCAAGGGCTTTCCGCCCGGCAAGAAGACGGCTTGGAAGCCGGAGGTGCTGGAAGAGTTGTGGAGATGCTCTCCGACGCGGTGCCGGGCGGGCAGTTCCTGTGGAACAACCAGAAGGTCGTGCACTTGATGGTGCCGGGCGTGCGCGAGCCGTGGGCCAAGGTGTTCACCAAGCGGCTGGCGGGCGTGGACCTGGTGCTCAACGGGCCGAAGGGCGCGTTTCAACTGGGCAGCGTGGCGGAGCTGGGCGCGGCGCGGCGCTGGCCACCGACGGCGAGGACCGCGACCAGGTGCGAGCTGCGGTTCGTCACGACCGACGAACTGCACGACGGCAATCTGGCGGCGTTTTTGAAAGTGCATTTGGAATCGCTGCGCGGCGCGGCCGTGGGCTGAGATTGAACTGGCTGCCAGTACTGGCATGCGAATTGCAGAGTCAGTGGCAACCGAGTGGAATCAATGACGACCACCGAACACGAATACGCTGCTCGCCCCGCGGTTCTTGTTCCGCTTCGCCGTGCCGGTGCTGCGCCGCGATCGCGATTTGGAAGGCGGGCGGCGTGGAGCTGGATGAGTCGCACCGGCTGCTGAATCTGGCCGAGCTGGATGCGGGCACCGGCGGATCGCGAGCCGTCGTTCGCCGACGTGCGGATGGCGTGGAGCCCCGACGGGCTGGTGTTCAACGTGCGCGTCGACGGCAAGAAGCAGCGCCGTGGTGCCGCGAGGGCCGGCTCGAAGACAGCGACGGCCTGCAAGTGTGGATCGACACGCGGGCGACGCTCAACATTCATCGCGCGAGCCGCTACTGCCATCGCTACGCGTTTCTGCCGGCCGGCGGCGGGCGCGGGCAGAACGAGCCGGTCGCCGATCAGCTGCTGATCAACCGGGCCCGCGAAAACGCCCGGCCGATTCGCCCGCGCGAGCTGCAAGTGGCGAGCAAGCTGACGAAGACCGGCTACTGGCTGGCCGCGTTCGTGCCGGCCGTGGCGCTCGGCGGGTACGATCCGCAGCAGCATCGGCAGATTGGCTTCACTTACGCGGTGTTCGACCGCGAGCTGGGACTGCAGACGTTCGCCACCGGCTCCGGCGTTTCCGTTCGAGGAAGACCCGACGTGCTGGGCGGCCGTGGAGTTGGTGGAGAGCTAGAATCGCAAGCGCGTTCAATGCCGGACGCGGCCGTGGACGTACACGTCGCCGCCAGTTCTTCGATCGTCATGTCGCCGAGCGCGAGTGCGTCGGCCATCTTTCGATGCCCGGGCCGCCGATCGGGCCTGGCGCTGCAGCGCCGCCGGCGATCTTCGGCGCGATGAAGACGTGCACTTCGTCGACGGCGCCGATATCGAACAGCGTTCCCAGCAATCGGCTGCCGCCTTCGACCAGCACGTTCGTCATTTGCCGGCGGCCGAGTTCGTCGAGCAGAGCGTGCAACGCGGGCTTCGTGCGTGTCGCCCGGACAGCGGAAGACTTCGACGCCGGCGTCGGTCAAGCGTTCGACACGCGTCCGCGCGGCGCGTCCATGCGCAGCGGCCACGAGCACCGGCACATCGCGGGCCGTTTGCACCAGTCGGCTGTCGAGCGCGAGCGACGCGGCCGAATCGACGACGATCCGCGTCGCGGTGCGCTTCCAGTCGGCGCGATCGACCGGCCGGGCGGTGAGCAGCGGATTGTCGGCCCGCGCCGTGCCGCTGCCGACCATGACCGCATCGACCCGGCCGCGGAGTTGATGCACGACCGCCCGCGACGGCTTCGCTGGAAATCCACTGGCTGTCGCCGGTGCGCGTGGCCAGCTTGCCGTCGAGCGTCATCGCCCATTTGGCAATCACCCACGGCCGGCCGGTCGTCACGCGCTTCAAGTACGGCGCCAAGCAGTCGCCGCGCTTCGCTCGGCGAGCACGCCCACGTCGCACGGAATGCCGGCCGCCCGCAGCTCCGCAATTCCCTGCCGGCCACTTGCGGGAACGGATCCTCCATCGCGACGACGACGCGGCCGACGCCGGCGCGAACAGCGCCTGCGTGCAGGGCGGCGTTTTGCCGTGATGGCAGCAGGGCTCGAGCGTGACGTACACCGTCGCCCCACGCGCCGCGTCGCCCGCCGCTTCCAGGGCCGTCGACCTCCGCATGCGGCCCGCCGAACCGCTCGTGAAATCCTTCGCCGACAATCTCGCCGTCGCGGACGATCACGCAGCCGACCATCGGATTGGGCTCGACGAGCCCCTCGCCCTGCGCGGCCAGCGCGAGCGCCAGCGCCATGAAGCGATCGTCTTCGTTCGCGCGGCGTGTCACGAGATGAGCATGCGCCGGCTACGACGGCGTCCAGAGAGATGATTTCTTGCCGGCGGGCCGCTCGCTATCGGGCGTCCAGATGCGGCCGCCGCCCGGCTCGGGCGCGGTGCCGACCACCGCCGGCAGCTTCCTCGTCCAACGGCGGCTCCATCGGCAGCCCTTCCGGCGCGAATCATGCCGGCTTCGTACAGCATGCGGTACAGCTCCTGCGCCACCTGCGGGTCGTCCATGTGCTCGCGCTCGATCCGCTCCAGCACTTCCTGAAATCGCGGGCCGTTGCCGCTGACGATGTGCAGCTGCAGCTCGGCAAGGTCCCAGGCCGGCGGTCGATTCCCCTGGCCGGTCGCTCAACTGCCGCGCCTCGTCGATCAGCGCGAGCGCGCGATCCAGATCGGCTTCGGCCGCGATCATGCGACGATAGGCGTCGGCAGGCGGAATGCGATCGGCCAGCGACGGCCGCCGCACCGCTTCGCGGCGAATGCGGGCGATGGCCGCGTCGGCGCCGACCAACAATCGCTCGGCGATAGAGCTGCACGAGTGCATCGTCGGAAACGTCTTCGATCTTGAGCCGCGGCACGCGCACCAGTGGCAGCGCCGGCGACGTCCGGGTGTTGCCGTCGATTGGTTCCGGCTCCGGCAGGCCCAACTTGCGGCGCAGCTCGGCGATCGGCGTCGACGTTGCGGTCGTTCATTGCCGCCTTGCTCCAGGATCGAGACGGCCGCCATCAGCGGGATCCGCAGCGTCGGGATCGCCGGCCGCTTCGCGCGGCGTTTTGCCTGCCGAGTGCCGGCCGTCGCACTTCCGGCCAGCGCTCGACGATCGCCGCCCGCCGCTCTTCCGCAACGAGCCGCCGCCGCACGTCGGGCGGCGTGTCGCGCGGAAAATGCCAGCGCAAGTTGAGCGCTTGCTCGGTCGCCGAAACGTGGCCCACCACTCTCTCCTCGATCATCTCGCCGAGCGCATCGCCGCGATCTGCTTGCAGTGCCGCGACGGTCGCGTCGAAGTCGGGCCCTTTGTCGATCGTCAATTCGAGTCGTTCGCGGCGATCGGTCTGGCGGCCGATAGACGGCCATCACGCCGGCCAGGCGCGGCACGTCGCTGCGCGACAGATCCACGCCGGCTGGCCGGCATCGGCTTATCGAGCAAAATGTACGTGTTGTCGCGGCCGCGGTTGATCGGCGCGGCAGCGTCGGCCGGATCGACCTGCGAACGATTCCACGCGTGGATCGGACGAGAACCGTGGCCACCAGCGCGTCGAGATCATTGATCTCGTATGACTTGGACGACCGAATCGAGTTGCTCGTCGCGGCGATCGGGATCGAGCAATTGGGCGACCGCTTCGGCTTCGATCGCGTCATCGAGGGGCACGTCCATCTGGGCGAAGGCGTGCAGCCCGGCGACGAGCGCTCGCTCGTCGGCCAGCCAGCCGCCCAGCAGCGCGCGGTTGTAAACCAGCGTCGGGTCGGCACCATGTTGCTGCCCCAAGCGGTCGATGATCGCGACGGCCTGCTGCCAGCGGCCGTGGTCGGCCAGGTGCGACTGCTTCCCGGGCCTCCTTCGCCCAGGCAGCGTCAGTCGGGCCACGCGCGGAAATGAAGCTGGTCGCGGAGGATCAGCGGCAAGCCGGAATAGTGATTCAAGCCCGACCAACAGCTCGCGCGACCGCATGTCTTCCTCCGGCGCGATCGCCGCGTGCAGCCAAAGATGAGCCTGGGCCGCCACGACGTGCCCCGTCGCCAACAGTGCGCAGGCCGACGATGCCGATCGCCTCCAGCACGCGCTGCGGCATGTCGTGGTCGATCAGCTCAATGGCCCGCTGCAGCGAGTTCGCCGGCTGCCGGCGCGTCGCCCGTTTCGGCCAAGCAGCAGCGCCTGGCAGGCGTGGGCGGTGGGGCTGTCGGGATGCTTGGTGACGAATTCGTTGACGGTTGCGCGGGCCGCGTCGATCTCGTCCGAGCGACAACTCCAGCGCGGCCTTCAAATCCAGCAGCGATGCCCGGCCCGGATGCTTGGCCAGCGTCTGCTCGACGTGCCGCAGCGCGGCCCGCGGCTGGTCGCCTTCGATCATGCGGTGAATTTTTTCGATCTCGCCGGCCAGGTCGCCGCAACAGAACTTCAGCTTCTTGCCGCTGCCGCAAGGACACAACGCATAGGGATCAACAGGCATGGTACTCGACCATCCATTGATGCTGGAAAACGCCAGGGAGCTTCATCGAATTTTTAAGGGCCGATATGAGTCGCCATGGCAACACCGATCGGCCGACCACGATCCTAACATAGGCGCGGCAATTGGCGACCCGCGAGCGTTGTGACATGGGCGCCGAGAGTGCCAATGGAAACGCGAGGGCGAGGCGCCGAGACAGCGTTTTACGCCCGCTGCGCCGCTAGCGAACTGCGCTTGTCGCGCAGGAGCTTGAGCAGCGCTTTTTGCGGGTCGGCAAATTTCGCAACGCCTTCCCGCATCAGCGTGTCTTCCAGCTGCTGCCACGTCCACCTTGGCGTCGATTTCGCCGAGCACCTCGGCCGGCGGCATCTCGTCGATCGTCCGCCGAAAGCGTCAGATTGCTCTTGCGAACTGCGTCGTTCGTGGCCGGCGGATTGGTTTGAATGTCGCTGCCGGCCAGCGCGGCGACGTATTTCCACGGCGGGTCCTCCGGCTTCTTCGTGCCGGTGCTGGCGAACACGATCTCCTGCCGCAGCGGCGTTGGCCGCGTGGCCCAGAACTCCTGGTTCGCTTTCCACATCCGCTTCGCGCCGACGATGCCGACCTGCCCTTGCGCCGCGGGCGACAGCTTCGGCACGTGCTTCTCCGTGTACACGTCGACGCGCGAGACGAAGATGCTGTACACGCTCTTGAATCGCTCGAGCGATCGGCCGCCGCTGCGCACCGCGCCAAATCGCCTCCCGCGCCGCCTCGTACTGCCGCATCGTGAAGATCAGCGTCACGTTGAGCGAGATGCCCGCCGCGCACAACTCCTCCAGCGCATCGAGGCCGGCCGGCGTGGCCGGCACTTTGATCATGCGGTTCGCGTTGCCCGGCCGACCACCTCTTGCCCAGCTCGATGTACCGCGTCACCCGCTCGGCTGTGCGACAGTTTGCACTGCGGGATCCTCCAGCAGCGGATCCAGCTCGAAGCTCACATAGCCGTCGTCGCCGCGCGTCGATTCCCACACCGGGAAGAAATACACTCTGGGCATCGCGCACGACATGGTCGGTCAGTTGCCAGGCAGCTTCCTCGTCGCCCAGATCCGCGGCCGACGAGCAACTCATCCAACTGCGTCGTCGAACCGGCCCGTCTTGATCAGGTCGGTAATGATGATCGGATTCGACGTGGCGCCGGTCGCGCCCCAGCCGCGATTCTCGCGCACCAGATCGGGGTCGACCGAGTCGAGCCACAGCTTGGTGCCAGTCGCCAGGAGAGATTCGATTGCTGATGCCATTGCTAGCTCCTTATCACCTGTTCAGGTGACCGCTGTGCGGGCTCCACGCGGCCAGTCAATCATACACGCCGATGCCAGCGGCCGACGAGCCGCACGGCGCAAATCGCGTAGTGTGGAAAGAGTGCGAAAAGTACAGCGACATTATCGATAGCGGTGACACTGACGATTCTGCTGATTTTAGCGGTTATTGCTGCATTGACGATTAGCGGAAGGTCGATTAACGAATCTCAGGTGGGCCGCCTGGCGGTTCACTCCTGCGCGGCTGTTGCCTCGGGCAGGCGGCGCGAGCCTCTCGGTGCCCGAATCAGCGGCCGACTGTGCGGGTACCGGCGGACAGGTTGAACTTCGTGCATTGCTGGTGGTGTCAGAGGAGATTGTATCCGTGACCATCTCGACCCGACTGATCGGGCTGATCATGACGGCGGCCGTGCTGGCGGCCAGCGCGGCGGCGCAGGAGTTGCCGCTGCCGGGCTTCGGCGATGCGACGGATCCGCCCGATCTTGTCGCTGCCGTCGGACGAGGACATCGGCCCACTCGGCCGAAGAGATGCGATGACTGACGACAGCCTGTGAATCGAGCCCGAGCCAGGTGTCGGTCGATCGCTGTGACGGAGTCGGACCCGCTCGCAGGCTGCGACGATTATGCGGGCCGGGCCCGCACGATATGTGGGACGACTATTCGGCGCCGATCGAAAGCACCGGCACCTGGCTGCGGCGCGGGTTCTGGTATGCCGAGGCGGAAGCGGTGGTCTGGAATCGGTTCTGGAATCGCGACAGCAAGTTCCTGGCCGCGCAAGACGTCAACGTCACCAACCCTCAATTCTTTCCGCGTCCGCCCAACCTGGCTGTCACAAACCCATCTTCAACACCAATCGCCTGTTAATGCTCGACGGCTCCCAGCCGGGCGAAGACGCCTCGGTGCGCGTCACGCTTGGGACATTTCCTGTTCCGCGATTCGCAAGAACCGCGATCACCGGGCCGAGTTCACGGTGATGGGCGGCGGCGACTGGCACCAACACCGCGAACTGGCGTCGGAAAACAACTTTGGCTTGTTTGTGCCGTTCTACATCAGCGGCAACAATCGCACGTTCAATGAGTCGACGCTGCAGCAGGCCGACTACAGCAGCACTTTCAGCAGCTTCGAGGCCAACTACCGTGTCAAATCGCGGATGCGGCGCGACCAGCTGGTGATGGACCCCAACGGCCAGTGGCACCGCGCCGCCAACGCCGGCTTCACACGCGACTACCTGGTCGGCCTGCGGTTTATGGAGATTGCGCGACATCTTCAACTGGACCGCCGAGGACATTGCAGGCTGCGGCGACGATGGCAGCTATTTCATTCGCACCGATAACGACCTGTTCGGATTGCAAATGGGCGCCGGAATGACCTACGAAGCGTCCCGTTGGAGCCTCGGCGCAGACAGCAAAATGGGCTTCTACGTGAACGACGCGGTCGGCCGCACGACGCTCGATTTCACCGCCGACGACGACAACGATGCCGACCTCCGCGCTGGCGAACGATGAAATGTCGTGGCTGGTCGAGGTCAACGTGACGGGTCGCTGGCATTTGACGCCGAACTACTCGCTGCGGGCATCCTACGAATTGATGTACCTTACGTCGCTTGCGCTCGCGCCGTATCAGGCGACCTTCATCACCGAGCTCTCGTATCTCAACACGTCGGGCGATCCGCTGTATCACGGCATGTCGTTCGGCTTTGAAGGGTATTGGTAGCGAGAATTCAGCTGCGGCGAGGCGTTCGTCCGCGCCTGGTTCGGCTAATTGCTAGACCGGAGAAGAAGGCGACAATTAACAACAGGCCGCTCGCGGGTTCTGGCACTGCACCGACGATCGATGCGTCTGCGCCACACCCAACGCCGAGGCCGAATTTGTCGCGCCAAAGCACATAATCCGCGGCATCGACCGACTCGTCGCCGTTCCCATCGGCGGCAAGGTCGGCCCCCATCAGGCCAAATGTATTGCGCCACAGCACGTAATCATCGGAATTCACCGCGCCGCTGCGGTCGTAGTCGCCGAAGTCGTAACCGACGATGTCCACGCGGGCTTCGACGTTGATCCATTGTATCGGCCGCAAACCGAATAAAGGCACGTCGATCGACCCAAGCATGATTTCGCTGAACACGGCCTGGCCAAAGCCGAGATTGTCGACTTCCACAAATACGTTCGCCGATGTGCCGCTTTCCGGCTGGGAAAGTATCTCGTCAAGCAACACGGCGGGTAAATCTCGCGATTCGCCATCGCCCGCGCGGTCGTCTTCGGGAATTGAACTGGTGATGTCCTGCGTGACGTTGCCAAAGATGCCCAAGTTAACCGTGCCCGTCAGCTTCGTGATTTCGTAGCTGTATTCCCAGATCATCTTGTCGAGGTCGATCGCCGTGGGCGACGTCCAAGTCTTCAGCGAATCGCCGCGGTTGATCTGCTCGACGATGAGCCACTGAGCCGGGTTCACAGCAAGCGCAGTACATGGCATGCAAAGCAATACAAACGAAATCCGCAACGCATTAAGGACGGACGGCATATATCGATCCGCTAACGTTTTGTGCGTAAGTGGATGACTCGACTCAACCTGCTCATTGTAGCATCGCACCGCACAATTCGTGTGACGGATTTTCAGCTCGGCACAGCAAGTGGCACGGCAATTTGACTGGCGTGCCCGGCATCAAATAAATTCAAGCCCTCGAAACGCCCGCAGCCCGCAGCAGCCGGACCAGCCGCGGAAAGACATCCGGACATTCCGGGGACATGCTGGGGACTACCGACCCGGATTATGCTGGAAATCGCCCTCTTCCCGCCTTGCTCCACTCGATAAGACTTAGCCATTCCCCGGTCGCGACGCCGAGAATACAACCCGTTTCACCATGGCGAGGACCCCGGAGGCTCCGCTGGGACATCCGCCCAGATCAAGGACGCGGAGCTGGATGTCAGCGACCACGCATTCACTCGTCCCACTCCATGAGACGTCACCCTTCCCCGATGGATAGGCCGAGGATACAACCGATTCACCACGGCTTCATGTCCAATTGTGCGGCCAGCCAGTTCAACATCGGAGGGCGGCAATATGAAAGCACAATGTTCACTCACGGTTTTCGCGATGTTGTCCCTGTCGGTGGTCGCCTGCGCGGCGGACGATTTGAAGGCGTTCCCACCGGCCGAGGAGAGAATGATTCCATACGTTCTCCGACTTCCGGAGCAGAAAGTTGAATCGGCATTCAAGTTGGAGCTGATCGTCGGCAAAATGGTTCAAACCGACGAAGTGAACCGGCACTTCTTCGGGGGCAAGATCGAAGAGGAGACTATCGCGGGTTGGGGTTTTCCACGCTACATCGTCCGCAAGATCGGCCCGATGGGAGGCACGCTGATCGCAGTCGATCCGAACGCGCCGAAAGTGGATCAGTTCGTCACCCTGAGGGGCGAACCATTTCTCATTCGATACAACAGCCGGCTGCCTGTCGTGTTCTATGTGCCCGAGGGATTTGAACCGCGCGTATCGAATTTGGAAGGCCGAAGAGAAGACGCACGCGATGAAACAGGGCTGAGTAGGGCACGTCCTGTTAAGGAAATTGGAACAGGAGTAAACAGATGGAACAGAGAAGACACAATAACTGCGTGTCTTACCACAAACTCCGTTCTCTCCGTTTCCTCCTGTTCAAAAAAGAATGCTCACGCGGAGGCGCGGAGGCCGCGGAGAAGAACAGAACAACAATGCGGCAGTGCAAGAGAGCAACAGAATAGAAGCCAGGCTAACTCGCTGCTCTACCGTTCTACTCTTCTACCGCTCTTCCCTCCGCGACCCCCGCGCCTCCGCGTGAGGCCTTAGGTATAATCTGTCGACGATCGTAACGAACCTGTGGAACCCGCATGCCGCAGCGCAACTTCTTGATCCTATTGGCGATGATCGCCATTTCGTACGCCTGCTATGTGCGGGGCGAGCAGAATCCGTACGCGCGCTTGTGGCGAGCGGCCTGGACGCGATCGATGAGGACGCGCTCGAGCGCGTGCCCGACGGCGAGCTGTTCAACGCCGCGATGCAGGGCATGGTCGACGTGCTCCACCGGCAAGGCGACGCCCATTCGGAGTTTCTGCACCGAGGACGAAGCCGACCCGCTGCGGGCCGAGATTCGCCAGCAATTCGGCGGCATCGGCGTGCGAATTCGATTTGTGGGCGAGCCGCCCCGGCTGATGATCGTGGGCCCGCCCGATCCCGGCACTCCGGCCGCTCGGGCCAACCTGCTGCCGGGCGATCACATCCTAGCCATCGACGGTCAGCCCACCGCCAACATGACCATGGCCGACGTGCTCCGCTGATGCGCGGCGAGCCCGGCACGACGGTTAAGCTCACAATCGAGCAAGCGCATGACGCCGAATCGCGCACCGTCGAGCTGACGCGCGAAGATCATCAACATTCGAATCGATCGTGGGAGACGTGCGCGGCAGCGACGGCAAGTGGCAGTTCGCTCTCGCGGAAGATCCACGAGTCGCTCTGGTGCGGATCACGTCGTTCGGCGATCACACGGCCGAAGAGCTGTCGCAGGTGCTCGACCAACTGGTATCAGCCGGCGTGAAAGGCGTGGTGCTCGACCTGCGCGACAACGCGGGCGGAGCGCTCGATGCGGCCGTGGCGGTGTGCGAGCCAGCTGCTGCCCGGCGGAAAGCTGGTGGTGGAGACTGCGCGGCCGCGATCCGCCGCCAGCATCGACGCGTACGACCGAGGAAGAGCGAGAAGCGGTTCCTGACGCTGCCGCTAGCGGTGATCGTGAATCAGAACAGCGCGAGCGCGGCCGAGATCGTCGCGGCATGCCTGCAGGACCATGGGCGGGCCGTCGTGGTCGGCCAACGCACGTATGGCAAAGGAACAGTGCAGCAATATTGCCGATGGAGTCGGGCAAGAGCTTGTTGAAGCTCACATGGGCCAGCTTCTGGCGGCCGAGCGGGGTGAACATCCACCGCATGCCGAAGCACCGGACGGCCAAGTGGGGCGTTTCGCCCGAGAAGGAATTCGAAATTGAGTTGTCGCCGGAAGAGTATGCCATCTATCGCCGCTACCGCTTCGAACGCGACATGCTCGGTCAGGAGCAAGGCGCGGCCGCGGAGGAAGCCGCCGAGCTCGACGATCCCGAAGCGCCGGCGGTTCCGGCAGACTTTGTCGACGAGCAATTAGCGCGGGCGGTGGAGCATTTGCAGCGTGAAATGGCGGATCCTGCGAACTAGGCAATCTCTCTTGCCGGCTGAAAAAACAGTGTAGTTTGCGGCGGTTGTAGCACTTTCGTGGCGGACGTAATTCTGACAGTCGATGTGATCGCAAAGCAATCGGCCGCTCCATTTTACCGTCCGCGTCGCAAGTCATTGAAAACATGGACCTTAAACGTGCCAGCATAGGATCACAACGAGATGATTCGAGCGTTTGGCATGGCTTGTGCATTAACACTCTTCAGCCGCATCGGGAACCGGCGGCCGTTCCGGAAGACAGAGGGCACTTACGGCTCGTCACGAGCCGACCTCGTCAAACCGGGATCGACGTTGCGGGAATGGTAACCCGCACGTCCTTATCAGAAGTCTTATCCTAAATGGAGATGGGGGTCTAATCGTGGTTGCTCGCAATCGTATTCACTGCACCGTTGTGGCCGTGGCTGTTTCAGCGGATCGTTGGACATCGCGCGGCGCTGGCCAGGGAGATCATGCCAGGTGCTGATCCGTATGTGGCCCAGTTGATCCAGAAGCTGCAAGACGAAGTCCGCGAGGAGCGACGCATGCAATCACTCGTGCGTCACTACCGGGCGGCTCGAGGGCATGTCGATGTTATTGGGGCCGCTCTCGGAGACGATCAGCAGCGTCTCCTGGCGCGACTGCGCCTTGGCCGGCGAGAAGATCGCAGGCACGGACACCATGCCTGCCCCGACCACTCCGGCAGTGGACTTGAGAAAGTCGCGACGTTTCATGGAAAGCCTCCCGAACTTCAGACGATTCATCTGAAGCAGCTTCCGCAAGCGCCGTGCCAAGTTCCGCGCAAATCGGATAAATCGCTAACCGGTTGTGATGGCCGAGCTTTTCAGCGTATTCCGGGGAGAGCTGTCGACCCAGCCGCTCAACGTGCCATTGCATACAATGTGGGTCCGGCCGCCTAATCATTAGGCAAATATCGAGTTACATGGATCGCGGCCGATGGATCACGGCCGGCGATCGGGGTGAAGGTCCGACGGCCGCGCTTGAACCCCATAAGAGGATCCGCAGCTCAAGATCGAGCGCCCATGCATAATCCGTTTTCAGCCGGCGCAATGCGTTGAAACTGCGGAGCCCGACCCGCGGATCGACCTCGACATAAGTCACGCCTCCCTGAGTCGTTCCCCTGCACAATCGCCTTCTCGAGCGTGCGGCAGGCCACGCGCGTAGACATCATCCTCGGTGAAATTGCGCTTGGCGGCTGCGACTTCAGCGATTGCTTCCTCAAGGGAGCCCTTGCTCCGCTTGCAGCGATCCAGAATGCATGACTTGTCGAGATGGATATGGGTTTCGACGAAGCCACCGATGACGAGGCGACCGTCCAGCCGCTCTTCCTTTGCATCGGCATCGATCCGTGGCTCGATAGCCACGATGCGGGCCTCCTGAGATGCCGATGTCGCAGAGCGCATTGACCTTTCCGGCGATGCGAGCTTGGCGCAAGACGAGATCGAGCGAAGCTATCTGATCCACCAGGAAAATCGTGGTGCCATGGTTGCGCAACTCGGCGTGGATTGCAAACCGGGCTTACGAAGGTTCTCAGCGCCTGACGATCAGTGCCACCGGCCCGCCGCCGTCCGGGCCCTGATGCTCGGCGCCGCCCGACACATAGATTTCCGCATGGCCGACCAGCCCGGCCAGCGCGCCGCAGACGAAGGCGCGGGCGTGCCGGGTCGACGAGATGTCGGAGTCGTCCAGCATGGTGTGGCGATGGCCGCGCAGCCGGCCGTCGTGGCTCGCCTCCGCCTTGGCGAGCACGGCAACCAGACGCTGGCGCTCGGCGGCGGGAAGCTGTCCCGCCGTCGGAAGCCCGAGCCGCCCCAGCGCCGCGCGCACCGGCTCGACGTCGATCGCGTCCTGCATCACGGCATGATCGATGGCGAGCGGGCCCGACCAGGCGCGCGACATGCCGAACACCACGATCTCGTGGCCGAGCAATTCGACGCCGGCGGAGCAGCTCGCGCGGCGCGAATAGAGGCTCCAATCCGTGCCGATGTCCGCGTCGCGCAGGCGTGCGCGTTTCGATTTCGCGCAGCACGACGGCAACGCCGAGCGCGCTGGCGGCGCGCGACAACCCCATGGATTTCAGCGTGTCACGCGTCGATACATCCGCGCCGCGCGCCTCGGCCTCGGCAACGCGCGCCACGGTAAGCAGCGGGCATTTGACCTGGACGAAATGGACGTCAGCCGGACTTTCGATGCCTGCGTCGGCCATCGCCGCACGCACGCCGGCCGCGACCGCCTCGACCTGCCCCATCCGGCCGAGATGCTCCGCAGGCAGCGCCGCGGTGTGAGCGCGGCCGATCGCCAGCGCCGGCCCCGGCTGCGCCGTTGCCTTCCGCGCGCTCGAACACGGTCCAATGCGGCGCCATGCCGCCTTCGGTGCCGCCCGACATGACGAGGCAGATCTTGTCGGCATCCGGCTTCGGCAGATGGCGCTGGAACAGCAGGCTCAGCGCCAGGCTTGCGTAGCCGCGGGCGAAATCGTTGACGAGGCCATTGCCCTCGGTCTTGCCGAGGATCGCGATCACACCTTTCGGATCGAGATCGCCGGCTTTGATGGCCGCTTCGATGCCGCTGACATCGTCGGGAGCGGCGGCGGAAATGCGATGGACCTTGGCAATCGGCATGGCGCTCACATGCAATAGAGGGGACCGGTGTAATGATTGCGCAGCGCCGCCTTGAGTTCCGGCATCGCCGCGCGCACGTCGGCGGTGGTCGGATAGGCCTTGCGCATCGCCGCCAGCAGTTCGGCTTCCAGCGCCGGCAGATCGACGCCGGTTACTTTGCCGTCGCGGACCACCTCGCGGCCGCCGACCACCAGACCTTTGATGTGCTCCTGCCGCGCCTTGGCGAGCAGCAGATCGAGCGGCGGCACCTCCGGCTCGATCAAGCTCGGCGGACAGGCGATCCCAATCCAGGATCAGCAGGTCGGCCGGCGCGCCCGGCTCGACCTTGGCTGCACCGGCTTCGCCGGTCACAGCAAAACGTCCGTTCTCGGTGGCGAAGCGGATCAGATCGGCGCGCGGCAGCTTGATGTCAAACCCGAACGCCTTGTGAACCGCGTAAGCGAGCCGCATCTCGCGCAGCGCGTCCTCGTCCTCGTCGAACGCCAGGCCGTCGAGACCCATCGCGATCCGGCAGCCGCGCTTGAGCATCTCGCCGACCGGCGCCAGGCCGGAGCTGACGATGAAATTCGAGCTGGTGTTGATGACGATGGTCGCGCCGCGTTCGGCGATCAGTTCCATCTCGTCCGGACGCAGATGGAGGCAATGCGCGAACGACACCCGCTCGTTCACCAGGCCGATCTCGTCGAGGTAGCGGACGATGCCCTGCGGGAATGTGCGGTCGGCCCAGTTGCGCTGATAGCGCGTCTCCAACAGATGCATGTGGACGCGGCGGCCCGTGCGCGCCGACGCTTCGCCGATCCGCCGCAGCATGTCGTCGGTGCACCACTGCACGCCGGCCGGTCCGTATTGGACGGTGACGCCATCGCCCTCGATGTCGGCGGCCACCGCTTCGACCATGGCGACCTGATCGGCGGCCGGAATCGGCGGACGCAGAAACCGCTTGGTCACGCAGGCGCAGGCTTCGGCCGACAGTCCGGCCAGCAGCTTGTCGTGCGGGTCGTAGACCAGCGGATTGAGATCGCGGCAATGCACCGCGAGCGCCACCCGGATGCCGACGTCGCGCGCCGCCTTGGCGACCGCCCTCGCCTCGGTCGGAAAATCGGTCAGGCCCTGCACGCGCGTGTAGTGCGCCATCACCGAGCCGACGCCGCCGCGCGCGGTGCGGCCGAACGACACCGCCGACGCGAGCCAGGGATCGACCGCCGGGATCAGCGTGAGATACGGCAGCCACGCTTCGAGCGGCACGTCGTAGCTGCCGACCTGGCTCAGCCGCGCCACGCGGGCATGATCGTGCGCGTTGGCGAGCGCCGGCATGACCAGCGCGCCGCTGCCGCCCAGCTTCAATAGCGGCAATCCGGCCGCCCGACACCGCGATGGTGCGGTTCGCGAGCGCGGGACCGGCGGCGTCTGGCAACAGCCACGCCGCCGGAATACGCAAGTCGGTCAACGAAGCCCCCGGCTCTCGGCTTACATGCTGCTGTTGAGCTTCAGGACGCGGCTGTCCTTCGGCGGCAGGAAGGAGCGGTCGAACACGTCCTTCACCGCCGGCTTGTTCGGCAGCTTGTACGTCTCCGCCAGCAGATCGATGGCCTTCGCCATGCGCGCGTCGCTGACGTCGCCGAGCCCGTTGGCAGTGGTCTCCGGCGACACGAAATGCGTCTTGAGCGCATAGATCAGCCGCTGCTTTTCCATGCCGGCGTTCATCAGCGGCTCGACCTTCATCATGGCATCGACCGCCGCGTTCGGGTTGCCCGCGGTTTCGATCAGGGCGCGGTTGAGCGCCTTGATCAGACCGGCGACCGCCTTCGGCTTTTCCGCGGCCAGCTTCTTCGAGACCATGATGCCGTTCGAATAGAGATCGATCCCGTAGTCCGAGAAGTAGAACCAGCGCAGATCCTTGAGCGGATCGAGCTTCATGCCGAGCAGGTTGGCGTAGCTGGTGACGGTGAACACCGCCGAGAAGTCGACGTCGCCGTTGAGCAGCATCTGCTCCTGAAGGTTCGGCGCCATGTTGACGACCGATACCTTCGAAGGATCGATGCCGTTCACCTTGGCGAGCGACGCGAACAGGATGCCGGCCGCGCCGCCGGCGGGCGTGCCCATCTTCTTGCCTTCCATGTCCTTGAGCGTCTTGATCGGGCTCGCCGCCTTGGTGATCAGCGCGAACGGCGGCGTGTTGTAGATCATGTAGACCATGACCGGCTGCTCGCCCGGCTTGGTGCCGGCCATCTGGATGATGGCGTTCATGTCGCCGAAGCCGGCGTCGTAGGTGCCCGAGGCGATGCGGCTGACGGTTGCGGCCGAGCCTGAGCCCTGGTCGATCTCGACGTCGATGCCCTCGGCGGCGAAATAGCCCTTGTCCTTGGCCCAGAACACGTAGGCGTGGATGCCCTGGTACTTCCAGTCCAGCGTGAACCTGATCTTGGTCTTGTCCTGCGCCAGCGCGGCGCCGGACAGCGACATCAGGACGCTCAGCGTTCCTGCAGCAAGCCACTTGATCAACACGGCAGCCTCCGTTGTTGTTGGAGCTACGATCAGCCCATTGCGAATTCGTCGTTGCGGCGGGCCCAGCCCGTGACGCGAACCTCGATGAACGAGAAGATGACGTAGAGCCCGACGCCAAGCGCGGCGAGGATGATCAGGCCGGCGAACACCAGCGGCACGTCGAAGCTGGAGCTGGCGATCATCATCAGGTTGCCGATGCCGCGGTTGGACGCGACCGTCTCGGCGATCACGGTGCCGACGAACGCCTGCGTCACCGCAACCTTGAGCGAAGCGAAGAAATACGGCATCGCGCGCGGCAGTCCGACGTTGATGAGAATGTCGAGCTTGCTCGCCTTCATCGCCCGCATCACGTCCTCGAGCTCGGGCTCGGTGGTGGCGAGGCCGGTCGCGACGTTCACGACGATCGGGAAGACCGAAAGGCTCAGCGCCGTGATGATCGCCGGCACCGTGCCCGCGCCGAACCACAGCACGAGGATCGGCACGATCGCGACCTTGGGAATGCTGGAAAACCCGATCAGCAGCGGATAGGCCACGTCATAGGCGAGACGCGACGACCCGACGAAAGCCCCGAGCAGCACGCCGAACACGATGCCGAGCCCAAATCCGACCAGCGTGGTGTAAAGCGTCTGCACCGCGTGCGGCCAGATCGCAGGGAACCGCTCGATCAATGTCGTGATGATCTGCGACGGCCGCGGCAGCACGATCTCCTTGACGCCGAAGCCGTAGCAAAGCACCTCCCAGGCGACGAAGAAGCCGATGATCAGCGCCGCCGAGCCGATGTGCCGCCGAACCTGCGGAGTCATAGCGTCGCCTCCTTGGCGGGCTGCGCGTGGATGATCATTTCGCGCAGCTTCTGGGTCAGCGTGGTGAAACTGGGGTCGTAGGACATCGAGATGGTTCGCGGCCGCGGGAACGGCACCTCGCTGTCGTCGATGATGCGGCCGGGCCGCGCCTGCATCACGCAGATGCGGTTGGCGAGATAGGCCGCTTCCTTGAGATCGTGCGTCACCAGCAGCACGGTCGGCTTCCGCGTCATCCAGAGATCCTGCATGACGCCCCACAGCTCCTCGCGGGTGAACTGATCGAGCGCGCCGAACGGCTCGTCGAGCATCAGGAGCTGCGGCTCGTGGATCAGCGCGCGGCACAGCGAGGCGCGCTGCATCATTCCGCCGGAAAGCTGCCAGGGATACTTGTTGCTGAAGCCGGCGAGCCCGACCTGCGCCAGCAGCGTCTCGATGCGGTCGCGGAACTCGGTCTTGCGCTTGGCGCGATATTGCTCGCGGAACGGCGGCACGATCTTCAGCGGCAGCATCACGTTGTCGAGCAGCGTGAGCCACGGCAGCAGCGTCGGATTCTGGAACGCCATGCCGACCCGCACCGGCTCGGCGCCGACCTGGCGGCCCGCCACGTACACGTAGCCGCTCGAGGCGTTGATCAGCCCCGTCACCAGCTTGAGGATGGTCGACTTGCCGCAGCCGGACGGCCCGACCAGCGCGATGAAATCGCCCTTCTCGATCCGCAGATTTGTTTCGGTCAGCGCGTGAACCTGGCGCTCGCCGCGCCCATAGGTGTGGGTGACCTTCTCCAGCTCGACGAAAGCTTCCGACGCGAGGCGTCTCGTTCGGCATCGCGACCGGCTCGACAAGGGCTGCGACGCTCATGCGGCGTGCTCCCGTTTTGCGTTCGACCCGGCGCGAACGATGGCTTGCATGGTGCTGTCCGTGTTTTGCAGGGACGGCGGCGGCAGATTCTGGATGGCGTGGACCGAGCGGCCCCAGCCGCGCGTCTCGGGCACCAGCGCGCGGTCCTTCATGACGAAGCGGCCGCGCACCAGCGTGTGCACCGGCAGGCCCTTGACCTTGCGGCCGTGGAACGGCGTGACCTTCGAGAGCGACTGCAGCTTGGCGTCGTCGAGCGTCCATTCGCGGGCGAGATCGACCACCGCGATGTCGGCATCGGCGCCGGGCTGGATCACGCCCTTGCGCGGATAAAGGCCCCAGATTTTCGCCGGGTTGAACGAGCTCCAGCGCACGTAGTCGGACACGCTGAAGCGGCCGGCCGCGGCCTCGGTCAGCATCAGCGGCATTTGCGTCTCGACGCCGGGGAAGCCGCAGTCGACGGTCCAGATGTCGTTGCGGGTTTTCTCCTCGCGCGAATGCGGCGCGTGGTCGGTCGCGATCGCGTCGATCGTGCCGTCGATCAGCGCCGCCCACAGCGGCTCCTGGTTGCGCGCCTCGCGCACCGGAGGATTGACCCGGATGACGCCGGCGAAGCGCGCGTAGTCGTCGGTCGACAGCAGCACGTAGTGCGGACAGGTCTCGCCGGTGATATCGACGCCGCGCGCCTTGGCCTCGCGCAGCGGCCGCAGCTCTTCGGCGGACGAAATGTGCAGGATGTGGATGCGCGCGCCGGTCCATTCGGCGAGGATCGCGGCGCGGCTCACCGCCTCGACCGCCACCACCGCCGGCCGCGACGCGATATGCGCCAGCGGATCGGTCCGGCCGGCGTCGCGCATCCGCAATTCCCGCCGCACCATGATCGAGTTGGTCTCGGCGTGCAGCGACACGCGCTTGCCGGTCGGCGCCACGACCTCGAAGCATTCCAGCATCGCGCCGGTCGAGGGCGACGGAATCGCGCCGAACGTGTTGCCCATGTAGAGCTTGAAGCCGATCACGCCCTTGGCCAGTTCGGGCACGTGCTCGATGGTGTCTTCGCCAAGCAGCCCGTAAAGCCCGTAGTCGACGTGAGCCTTGGAGGCGGCCATCTTGTGCTTCGCCGCCAGAATTTCCGGCGTGCCGGTCGGCGGGATGGTGTTCGGCATGTCGAACACGGTGGTGACGCCGCCGAACGCCGCCGCGGCGGTGCCGCTCGCGAAATCCTCCTTGTGCGGATAGCCCGGATCGCGGAAATGCACGTGCACGTCGATCGCGCCGGGCAGCAGATGCATGCCCTTGGCGTCGAGCGTCTCGCGCGCCGGCGGCATCGCCGCGTCGGCGCCGACCGCGATGATGACGCCGTCCTTGATCGCGACGCTGGCGTCGATCACGCTGTCGGGCGAGACCACCTTGCCGTTTCGGATCACCAGGTCGGCGGCGGTCATGGCATCCCTCACAACATGGCCCAGCCGCCATCGACCGGAAGGTCGATGCCGGTGATCTGGCGCGATGCGTCGCTGGCGAGAAACAGGCAGGCGTTGGCGACATCGGCGTCGACCGTGACGCGCTTGAGGGCATATTCGGAGGCGTGGCGCTCCACCGCCTGATCGACGGTGATGCCGAGCTTCTTCGCCATGTCGGCGCAGACTTTTTCGCGGAAGCGCGGCCCGTCGACCATGCCCGGCGCCACGCAATTGACGTTGATGTTGTAGGCGCCGACCTCGAGCGCGAAGCTCTTGGTGATGCCGCGCAGGCCCCATTTCGACGCGGAATAGGCCATCCGCCCGGCCCGTCCGCGCATCCCGAAGGTGCCGCCGACGTTGACGATCTTGCCGTAGCGCTGCTCCATCATGGTCGGCAGCACGCCGCGCATGGTGTGGAAGCAGCCGTTCATGTTGAGCGTGACGATGTCGTCGAACTCTTCCGGCGACGTCTCGACGCCGGACTTGCCGATCGGCCCGGAACCGCCGGCGACATTCACCAGGATGTCGATGCGGCCGTGCGCCTGCTTTGCCTGCGACGCCGCCCGTTCGCACTGCTTGGCGTCGGTGAGATCGCACGGCACCACGATCGCTTCCGCGCCAAGCGCCCGCGCCTCCTCGGCGACCGGCTCGATCGCGCCGACATCGCGGCCGACCAGCGCGAGCTTCGCGCCCTCCGCGGCGAACGCCAGCGTGATCGCCGAGCCCATTCCCTTGGCGGGACCGGTGATGACCGCGACGCGATCTTTAAGGTTCAAGTTCATGGGTCGGGAACGAGCTGAGTTGCGGCGAAAGAAGCCGCGGCCCGTGCCCCCACACGGGCCGCGCAGGTGTGGCTAGAACAGCTTCTTCGGCAGGTCCGCGACCGGCGGCAGGAACGCCGGCGTGAAGATTTCCGACACCGCCGGCGTGCGCGGCAGGTTGCTGGCGGTGACCAGGATGTCGATCGACTTCTTCAGCCGCTCCGGATTGACGTTGCCCAGCCCGATCGTGGCGATCTCGGGATGGTTCATCTCGTCCTTCAGCGTCTGCACGAAGCGCTCGTGCTCGACCGGAACCTTGATCAGCGGCTCGCGCTTGGCGACCGCGGCGACCGCAGCGTCGTGGTCCTTGAGCGCGTCCTGCATGCCCCGGTTGAGCGCGCGGAGCAGGCCCGCCACCGCCTTCGGATTGTCCTTCACCAGCTTCTTCGAGACGATGATGGCGTTGGAATAGAGGTCCATGCCGTAATCGCCGTAGTTGATGAAGCGGAGCTGGCTCTCCTGCACGCCCATCAGCTTCGCCGAGAAGCGGATGGTGTTGACGTAGCCGAACACGCCGTCGACCTGACCGCTCATCAGCATCTGCTCGCGCAGATTGGGCTGCATGTTGGTCATCTTGACCTTGTTGCAGTCGATCTTGGCGAACTGGCACAGCGCCGGGAACAGCTTGAGCGCGGCATCGTTGGCGGCGCCGCCCAGCGTCTTGCCTTCGAAGTCCTTCGGCGACTTGATCGGGCTGTCGGACTTCACCGCCACCGTGAACGGCGGCTGGTTGAACATGACATAGACCGCGATCGGCGCGTCCTCGGGCTTGCGCGCGGCCAGTTCGATCAGCGCGTTGATGTCGCCGAACCCGACGTCATAGGTGCCGTTGGCAACCAGCGGCACCGCGGCGCCTGAGCCGTTGCCCTGATCGAGCTGGACCTCGAGGCCCTCGGCCTTGAAGTAACCCTTGTCGTCGGCCAGGAAGAACATCCCTTGCGGGCCCTGGTACTTCCAGTTCAGCACCAGCTTGAGCTTGGTGGTCTGAGCCACCGCCGGCGCGGCGGCCGCAGCAGCCGCCAATCCGATTGCCGTGGTCAGTGCGAGCAGCGATAGACGCAGGCCCGATGTCATGACGCATCCCTTTCTCGGTTCTCGGCGGAGAACTGCCGCTTCGATGAGCAGATCGCGCACATTTCCTGCTCAGCCCCCGCGCCGTTGTTGGAAATCCCGGCAATCGATTGTTTTTGAGCGGCCCGAGGCCGCCGTTTTCCGGAGCGCGCTGCAATCGGCGTGCCTTAGCAGCGCCACACCAGCTCGACGGCGACGCTACGCGAAACGAGTGATGACTTCTGCCGCTGATTTCTTGTTACTGTGGTGCCGAAACGGCATCACTCAGTTTTGGAGCGCGCGATGAGACACTTACGCATCATGCGCTACGTCGACGAGGTCGCGCGCACCGGCTCGATCCGCAAGGCGGCCGATCATCTCAACGTCACCGCCTCCGCGGTGAACCGCCGCATCATGGACCTGGAGGAAGAGCTCGGCACCGACCTGTTCGAGCGGCGCCCGCGCGGCGTGCGGCTCACCGCCGCCGGCGAGGTGTTCGTCGACTACCTGCGCCGCCAGGACGGCGACGTCGAGCGCATGAAATCGCAGATCGAGGACCTCAAGGGCATGCGGCGCGGCAACGTCCGCATCGCCTGCAGCCAGGCGCTGGCGCTGGAATTCCTGCCGCGCAAGATCGGCGAATTCCGCAAGACGCATCCGCTGGTGTCGTTCGAGGTCAAAGTGCTCGACCACGAGCAGGCGATGGCGGCGCTGGCCTCATACGAGGTCGATCTCGTGCTGGTGTTCCGGCCGCCGTTCCTCGCCAACTTCCAGCCGCTGATGACGCTGGAGCAGCGCCTGGTCGCGGTGATGTCCGCCGACCATCCGCTGGCCAGCAAGCGCACCGTGCGGCTGCGCGACTGCGCCGCCTACCCGGTGGCTCTGGCGGAGCGCAGCATCGGCGGCCGGCAATTGCTGGAAGAGGTCGCGGCGCGCAGCCGGCTCAACTTCAACGTCGCCGCCGAATCCAACTCGTTCGAGATGCTGCGCGGCCTGGTGGTGCAGGCGAACCTGATCTCATTCCAGATCCGCATCGGCGCGCCGGTTGGCAACAAGCAGGACGTGGTCGCGCGCGACATCGACGACCGCGACGTGCCGCGCGCCAATCTGGTGCTCGGCCAGCTGCGCTCGCGCAATCTGCCGATCCCGGCTGCGATCTTTGCCGAGCAGCTGGTGCGCGCGCTGGAAGCCATGCGAAACGAAGGCCGCACGCGCTGACTGCCGCTATGACGCGTGACCGGCCACCATTCGGCGTTCGTCATCGTCGCGAAGACCGGGAGGCACGAACACTCCGTTCAAGCAATTGGGTGTCGACGGGCTTGCGGAGAACCCTGATGTGGGAATATCTGCGGTCGATGCTTTCCGGCCCATAGCCTGTCAGAAAAACGAACGGGATGCGTTCGGCCAGCAGCATATCGGCAAGCGGATAAACCAGTTCCCCGTCGAGATTCACGTCCAGCATCGCGGCGTCGATGTCGCCTTTGCGCAGCGCCGCTTTCGCATCCGTGAGCTTGCCAAAGGGACCGACCACGGAAAAACCCGACGTCGTCATGACGTCGGTGATCGCCATCGCAACCAGCGCTTCGTCCTCGACGATCATGATGCGGTTACCCGCAATGTCGGTCGCGCCAACGGCCGGCGGGTCGCTGCGGTCGGACACCGCACGAGGGCCGATCAGGCCAGAGCCGCTCACCAGCGGCACCGTAAGCCCGCATTGCAGCCCTTCGTTGCGCCACTCGAAGTCTACTTTGCCGCTCATTTGCGCTTCGATGCTCGACAGGATGATGCGGGTGCCAAATCCACGGGTCTTCGGGACCGAGGTTTTTGGGCCGCCGTGTTCGCTCCAGCGAATTTTCAGTTTGTCCTCGTCAACCGCCCAATGCAGTTTCAATTGCCCGGCCGGCGTCGACAGCGCGCCATACTTCGCCGCATTCGTCGTCAGTTCATGCAGCGCCAGGGCAAGCGTTTGTGCCTGACCGGATTGCAGTAGAACGCGGGGACCCTCCGCAACGATCCGGCGGGAATCGCCGGTGCCAAACGGAGCCAGTTCTTCCCTGATCAAGCTGTCGAAGTCGGCGCCCTGCCAGCGCGATTTCGCCAGGACGGTATGGGCTCGCGAAAGCGCTTGAATGCGGCCTTCGATGATTTCCACGTAGGACGAAACATTGCTTGCGCGCGTCAGCCGGATGATCGACTGAACCAGCGCAAGCGCATTCTTGGCGCGATGGTCGACCTCCCGGGCCAGCAGCGCTTGCCGCTCCTCGGCTTCCTTGCGATCGGTGATGTCGACCGTGACACCGCTGATCCGGACGATCTGTCCGGCCTCATCGAGCGTCGGTGCCGCCGCGCCGTAGCACCACCGGGTCTGTCCGTCGCTGGTCCTGATCCTGAATTCGTCCTGCAGGGGTTGTCCATCGTGGAACAGCTTTTCCATCGCCGCCTGCAGATGTTCCCGTTCCTCCGGATGCAGCAGCACGCGTACGTTCTCCGCGGTCACCGCGAAATTCTTGGGATCGACGCCGAAAATCCGGCACTGCCCGTCATCCCAAAGGCAATCGCCGCTCTCGCGGTCCCAGTCCCACGCACCCATCCTGCCCGCGACCATCGCCAGGCTGCGGCGCTGCTCGCTTTGCTGCAGCCGGGTGTTCGACGTTTCGAGTTCCGCCGTCCGTTCCGCCACACGCTGCTCCAGCTCTGCATTGAGTTGCTCAAGCTGCCTTGTTTTCCTGAAAAGCTCGGCAAAGACCTTGACCTTGGCGCGCAGAACCTCGGGGATGACAGGGACCGGCACGTAGTCCACCGCACCCATCTCATAGCCACGTAACCGATCCATGTCGGAGAGGTGCACGGCGGAAATGAAAATCATCGCCGTCT
>CAVRNE010000006.1:0-43583 GCA_963722025.1 uncultured beta proteobacterium | reverse complement strand
GATCCTGGCGCGTAGCGGCCCCACGCTGACGAATGTGCCGGTGGCAAGCTTGAAGTCCTCGGCAATGCGGCCGTCGAACCGCAGGCCCTGGTGCACGTCGTTCTCATCGATCCACTGCACGGCGTCGCCGGTGCAGAAAAATCCCTCTTCGTCGAAGCATTCTTTCGTTGCCTCGTCATTGCGCCAGTAGCCCGGCGTGATGTTCGGGCCCTTGTAGCGCACCTCGGTCTTGCCTTGCGCGGGAACCAGCTTCAGTTCCAGCCCGGGCGTGGGCACGCCCAGGTAGCCCGCCTTGACGTTGGGGTTGGTGACGAAGATCGCGAAAGGCGAGGATTCGGTCATTCCCAGGCCGGTGCCCATGACGATGCGCTCGCCGATCTCGCGCTCCTGGCTCTCGTGCAACGCGTCCCAGACCGGCTGGGCCAGCGCGGCGCCGGCGTAGAAGAACATGCGCACGCGCGACAGGAGGTTGCGCCGCAGCGCGTCGTCCGTCTTCATCGCGTTGGCGATCGCTTCGAAGCCGGTGGGGACGTTGAAGTAAATGGTGGGCGCGATCTCTCGCAGGTTGCGCAGCGTCTCGCCCATGAGAGCGGGCACCGGCTTGCCGTCGTCGATGTAGAGCGTGCCGCCGTTGTAGATGGTCAGGCCGAAGTTGTGGTTGCCGCCGAAGGTGTGGTTCCAGGGCAGCCAGTCCACCAGCACCGGGGGCGCCTCGGCCAGCACCGGCATCGACTGGCGCATCTGCTGCTGGTTGGCGCACCACATGCCGTGGGTGTTGATCACCGCCTTGGGCAACTTGGTCGAGCCGGAGGTGAAGAGGAACTTCACGATGGTTTCCGGGCCGGTTGCCTGCATGGCGGCGTCAACCGCCGGCGTGGCATCCGTCGCAAGCAGGGCTGCGAATGGCGTGGCCTTGCGGCCCTCGAGCGTGCCGCTCGCCAGCACCACTTCGACATCGGGCGCCACGGCCGCGGCGATGGCTTTGCCGTAGCGCGCGCCATCGGCCGCAAAGACCAGCCCGGGTGTCAGCGTGGCCAGGACATGGCGCAGCTTGTCGTAGTCCTGGCTCACGGTGGAGTAGGCCGGCGAGACGGGGCAGTAAGGCACGCCCGCATAGATGCAACCGAGCGCCAGCATCGCATGCTCGAGGTCGTTCTCGCTCAGGATGGCGACCGGCCGCTGCGCGTTCAGGCCCCGGTCGAGCAGAGCCTGGCCGATGCGCCGGGCGCTGTCCAGGGCTTCGCCGAAGGTCACATGCCGCCATTCGCCCGTGTGCCGTCCGCGTTCCGGTTCGCGCGCGCCATGAACGTGCGCTCGGGCGCCGCCTGGGCCCAATGAACCAGCCGGTCGGTGATGCGCAACGCGTGTTCGCCCAGCGGCTGCTCGGCCTTCATGTAGCGCACGCCGTCCGCGCCTTCGCGCATCGTCACGCGCGTCACGCCGAACTTCGAGGGGACGATATTTCGGGACGGTTGCGTTCATGAGTTCAAGCCTTGGTGACCTTGTTGGCGCGGCCTTCGAGGAAATCCTTCACGCGGCTCTTGGCTTCGGGCGCGCTCTGGGCGATGGCCGCCATCAGCGCCTCGGTGAGGAAGCCCTGGTCGGCCGGCTGCTCGGCGATGCGGGGCAGGGCATGCATCAGGGCGTAGTTGGTCAGCGGTGCGTTCTGCGCCACCCGCTGGGCCAGCTCCAATGCCTTGTCGAAGGCCTGGCCCTGCGGCACCAGGTATTGCGCGAAGCCGATGCGCTCGCCATCCTGCGCGTTGTACACGCGGCCGGTGAGCATCATGTCGGCCATGCGGGCCGCGCCGATCAGCCGCGGAATACGTACCGCGCCACCGCCGCCGACGAAGATGCCGCGCGAGCCCTCGGGCAGCGCGTAAAAAGTGGATTCGTCCGCGACGCGGATGTGGCAGGCGCTGGCCAGTTCGAGACCGCCGCCGACCACGGCGCCATGCAGCGCGGCGACGACGGGCACCGACCCGTATTGCAGGCATTCCAGGGCCGCGTGCCACATGCGCGAGTGATGCAGGCCCTGGCCGGCGTCGCGCTCCTTGAGCTCGGACAGGTCCAGGCCGGCGCAGAAGTGTTCGCCTTCACCGTCGAGCACGGCGGCTCGCACCGTTTCGGGAAGCGTTTCGAAGACATTGCGCAGGGCCAGGACCAGGCCGTCGCTGAGCGCGTTGCGCTTGGCCGGGCGGCTCAGCCGGACGATGGCGACGGAGTCCCGGATCTCGAGATGGATGTCTTTGTTGCTCATGAAGCGTTTGCCAAGTGGGTGGATTATGGTTATAAATGATAACCAAACCAAGGCCATTTTCCTAGGACTTTCCCTAGGCCCCGGAGCACCCATGGATCACGCCAACCTCATCGCCATCGACGTCCACACGCACGCCGAAGTCAGCTGCTGGAACCCCTTCGACAACTATGGCGAGGAATACGACCGCGCGGCCGACAAGTACTTCCGCTCGAACCGGCGGCCGACGATCGCCGAGACCATCGCCTATTACCGCGAACAAAAGATCGGCCTGGTGATGTTCACGGTGGACAGCGAATCCAACCTCGGCCGCAGGCGCATCCCGAACGAGGAGATAGCGCAGGCCGCTCGCGAGAACAGCGACATGATGATGTGCTTCGCCAGCATCGACCCGCACAAGGGCAAGATGGGAGCGCGGGAAGCCGAGCGGCTCATCAAGGAGCACGGCGTCAAGGGTTTCAAGTTCCACCCGACGGTGCAGGGCTTCCACCCCTACGACAAGATGGCCTGGCCGATCTACGAGGTGATCAACGCGCACAAGATGCCGACGATCTTCCACACCGGCCACAGCGGCATAGGCTCGGGCATGCGCTGCGGCGGCGGCCTGCGCCTGGAGTACAGCAATCCCATGCACCTGGACGACGTGGCCATTGCCTTCCCCGACATGCAGATCGTCATGGCGCATCCCAGCTTCCCCTGGCAGGACGAGGCCTTGTCGGTCGCCACGCACAAGCCCAACGTCTGGATCGACCTGTCGGGCTGGAGCCCCAAGTACTTTCCCAAGCAGCTGGTGCAGTACGCCAACACCTTGCTGAAGGACCGCATCCTGTTCGGCAGCGACTATCCGCTGATCACGCCCGAGCGCTGGATGAAAGACTTCGAGGACGCGGGCTTCAAGCCGGAAGTGATGCCCGGCATCCTCAAGGGCAACGCCGTGCGCCTGCTCGGCCTGGCCTGATCACGGCACGAGCTAGACCGCAAACTCGATCGGCCGCCAGCCGCCAGCAAGACCTGGCAACCGTTGCCAGAGTTGGCCATTCAGCCTGGACCTTCCTGCGGCGCTCGCGCAGCCGCCGGGGTGCGAAGCCGAGACGCGAGATGGTCCTCCCCTTCCGCAGCATCCCGATGAAGCGCGGCACGAACGAGCATCATGTACGTCACGGGGGTAGTGATGAGCATGAAGACCCCGATCAAGAGATGATGCAGGACGAGGCGGTGCTGTACCTCGCTGAAGTGAACAACACACGCCACAAGTAT
Source organism: uncultured beta proteobacterium (assembly GCA_963722025.1). Lineage (GTDB taxonomy): Bacteria > Pseudomonadota > Gammaproteobacteria > Burkholderiales > Burkholderiaceae_C > Ramlibacter. Next base: position 40,069 of record CAVRNE010000006.1, on the reverse strand, counting down.
GAAACCGGTGCCGAGCGTTGCACCCATGGTGGGTGGGTGGACCCGCTCGTAGAACGAATTCAGCGTCAGCAGGCCCAGCGAGCCGGCCAGCGCGAGCAGGCCCCCCAGGACCACCAAGATGCCTGTCAGCGTGCCGCTCATTCGATCACCTCGCCGCGCAGCAGGAACTTGGCCAAGGCCGTCGTCGAGACAAAGCCGAGCACAGCGATGACCAGAGCCGACTCGAATACGTACGGGTTCCCGGTACGCAGCCCATGCGTGAGCAACAGCAGCATCGCATTAACGTAGAGGGTATCCACCGACAGGATGCGGTCCTGCGCGCGAGGCCCAAGCACCAGGCGGATAGAAGCGCACACGATGGCCAGTCCGATGAGGACCTGGGCCACCAGAGCTGCCGTGTCAAGAAAAGATGTGTTCATGGGAAGATCTCCAGCAGACGCCGCTCATACCTGTCCTTGAACTGCCGAACCCAAGTCCCCTGTCGACGAGGTCGAGTACGTGCAGGGTGAGTACGTTGGCCGCTGCCTCGTAGTGGGCCCAGGAGGTCCCGGGCGTGGCGGTTACGATGCAGGCGAGCACTGCCAATCCGCGGGGATCGCGCAGTTCAAGCGGAATCGAAAGGAAGCCTGCAAACCGGGGCACCCTCGATAAGCGCAAGGAAATGCGCAACACAGCGAGATTCGACCGGATGATGTCCACGAATACGAGCCAGATCAGTGCAGAGGCGGGCACCAGGAGACGCCCCGTCTTGCCTTGGGACGGCTCGAGCCGCGCATACGCCGCACCGCCGGCAAGGCCCATCAGCAGGCCAAAGAAGAGGTGCGCCGGCTCGATGCTGTCGTTCAGCACCAGCCACATCAATAGCAGCCCGAGTGTGAGGAGCGGATGAGGAATGAGCCTTCTCATGGCGAACGCAGGACTTCCCTGATGTAGACATCCGGCGGATGCAGCGCCTCCCCACCCTCATGCAAGTAGTTCATGACGGGCCCGGCGAAGATGGTCAGCAGGAGGCAAACCGATATGAGGCCAGCCACCGGCAGGATTTCGATCAGGCGAACCCGTGGAGCGATACGGCCGGAGTCGGCCCAGAAAATGTGCACCCCCGCGCGTCCCAAGGCGATCACCGCCGCCAGTCCAGATAACATCACCAGGGCGAACAACAGCCAGGCGACGACCGGCACGCGGGGGGTGTCCAGCACCGCCGCCATCAAGGAAAATTTGGCCAGGAAGCCGGGTAGCGGAGGCAGGCCGGCGATCAGCAAGGTAGCGAGGGTGAAGGCCAGCCCCAGCACCGCCATGGTGGCAGGGATCAGGATCCCGACCAGCTCCTCGGGCTGCGCATCGTCATCCACCCCAAACGCATCGGCCGTCACGGCCAGCAAGTTTGCCCCAGGCGCTCGCGAGCGTTCTATCAATTCCGCCAGAAGGAACATTGCGGCCGTGCCGAGACTGGATGTCACCAGGTAGAAAAGCGCCGGCGCGATCACCTCCGAGCCGCCTACGCCGACACTGGCCAGCAGCGTGCCGGATGAGACGACCAGGCTGAAGCTCGCGATGCGGCCGAGATCCTGGGAGCCGAGCATCCCGACCATGCCGAACACGAGCGTGGCCATGCCGCCGAAGGCGATCAGCTCTGCGCCCGGCTCCTCGTTGAAAACGACGAACCAGACGCGCACCAGCGCGTAGATGCCCACCTTGCTCAGGATGCAGAAGAGCGCGGCTGCCGGTGCGCTGCTGGACGTGTAGGTGGCGGGCAGCCAAAAGCCGAGCGGCCACATGCCCGCCTTCACGAGGAATGCGACCGCGAGCGTGGCCGCGCCGACTTCCAGCAGCGGCCGGTCTTCAGCCGGCAGCTTTGGCAGCCGCACGGCCAGGTCCGCCATGTTCAAGGTGCCGGCCATGCCGTACAGCAGGCTCACGCCCACCAGGAAAAGCAGCGACGCCGCCAGGTTGATCACGATGTAGTGCAGACTGGCGCGCACCCGGGGCGTTCCGCTGCCATGCAGGGCCAAGCCATACGAGGCGGCGAGCAGCAGTTCAAAGAAGACGAACAGGTTGAACAGGTCTCCGGTCAGGAAGGCTCCGTTCAGCCCTGCGAGGAGAAATTGAAACAGCGAATGGAACTGGGGCCCTGCACGGTGCCAGCGCGCGAGTGCGAAGAGCAGCGCAGCAAGGCCAAGAAGCGCAGTGAGGAGCACCATGAGGGCGGCCAGCCGATCGGCCACCAGCACGATCCCGATCGGGGCGGCCCAGGAGCCCAGCGAGTACACGTGCGTCACAGGGGCATCCGCCCGCGCGGCCAGCGCTCCCGCCGCCAGCAGCAACAGGAGCATCGCTGCCACGCTGACGGAGGCCTTCAAGGTATGACGCGGCTCGTCGATGACAAGTAGCAGCGCGCCTGCGAGCAGCGGCACGAGGATCGGCATCATGATCAGGTGCTGGACGAGCTGGCTCATGCTCGGTCTCCTGCCCATCCACATGGTCGGTTCCGGTGAGACCTCTCGCGGCTAGCAGCACCACCAGCAGCAGTGCCGTGGTTGCGAACGCGATCACGATCGCTGTGAGGACCAGGGCCTGCGGCAAGGGGTCGGCGAAGCTGGCGGGGTCTGGCGCATGCCCCATCGGGACGAATGGAGCTGCCCCGCCACGCACCCAGCCCATCACGAAGATGAACAGGTTCACGGCGTAAGAGAGCAGCGACAACCCGACGATCACCTGGAATGTGCGCGGTCGCAGGATCAGCCAGACGCCTGAGCCTGTAAGTACCGCTATGCCGAGGGCGACGATGATTTCCATCAGGGTCTTTCGGGCGTGCGGTGCGCCCGCGTCGATTGGTGCCCGAGTGCCGTCAGCAGCAGAGCGACGGCTCCCACCACCAGAAAGTAGACACCCAGGTCAAAGAAGAAAGCACTGGGCACATGCAGATCGCCGAGCAGCGGCACCTGAATGTGGAGCAGGTGGGAAGTGAGGAAGGGATGGCCGAACAACCAGGAGCCGACGCCGGTGCCGGCCGCCAGAAGAAGACCCGCCATCATCCAGCTCAGCGGGCGAATGGGAAGGTGATCCTCCGCCCAGCGCGTGCCGCCGGCCATGTACTGCAGGATGATCCCGGCCGCCATGGTGATGCCCGCAGCGAACCCGCCCCCCGGCAAGTTATGTCCCCGCAGCAGAAGGTAGAGCGCCAGCACGCTGATGCCGGGGAACATCCAGCGCATGATGAAAGCTGGAATCAGCGAGGTCCTCGCGCTTGGTGACTGCGGTTCTGGCCGCATCCGTTGCGCCAGGGGTGCAGTGCTCTCCGCGCGCCGGACGGAACCGGCGCAGCAACGAATAGACAGTGATGGCAACGACACAGAGCACGGAAATTTCGCCCAGGGTATCGAAGCCGCGGAAGTCGACGATGATCACGTTCACCACGTTCGTGCCCCCGCCTTCAGCGTCCATGCATTCTCGAGAAAGTACCGCGATACGGTGCCGTCAGGCAGCGGCCGTGTCATGACAGCGTAGGCGATGAGGCCCAGGCCGCAGCCCGCGCCGATTGCCACGGCAAGGTCGCGCGCATGCCGCGGCAGCGCCGCACGGGCGGAGGCAGCACTCCGGGGTGCTGGTTTGCGTTGCGGGAGCCAGCGCAGCCCCAGCAGCAACAGGATCGTGGTGACGATCTCCACCAGGAGCTGCGTGAGTGCCAGGTCCGGCGCGGAGAGCCATACGAATGTGAGGCAGACCACCAGCCCCGCGCCGCCAGTGAGCACGAGCGCCACCAATCGGTGGAACTTGGCCTGCCAGGCGGCCCCCACAGCGCATGCCGCGCCGACGATCCACATCAGCAGAAAGGGCGTGTCCACGGGGGTGGGCGGCAGCGCTCCAAAGTGCAGGCCGCGCCCCCACACCTGCCAGAGGCCAGCGGCAAGGGCGACAAGCAGCAACAGACCGAGCTGGGGTTGCAGTCGTCGAGTGCCAATGACTCGCTCGGTCATCCTGGCCCATCGCCAAGTCACCGCAACCAGGGCGCTGTCGAAGACATGCCGGCCCTGCACGGAAGGCAGCAGCGGCGTGCGATCTTTTCCGCGCGCGAGATGCGGCTGCAGAAGCAGGTAGAGAACTGCGCCGCCCCAAGGGCCAGCATGCTCATCAGGAGCGGGACCGTCAGGCCGTGCCAGACCGACAGGCTGTACTGCGGCACCTGCGGGCCCAGCACTGAACGCACGGCGATGTCCAGTACAGGGCCGATCGTGAGCGTCGGCAAGATGCCGACGACGAGGCAGGCCAGTACGAGGAACTCGATCGGGAAGCGCATCCAGCGCGGGGGCTCCTGCGGCACTCGCGGCAACCCCTCCGGCGCGGGCCCGAAGAACACGCCATGGATGAATCTCAGCGAGTAGGCGACGCTGAACACTCCCCAGACCGTGGCGATGATTGGCAGGGCGATGTTGATCGCCTGCACCGGGCCCTCCACGCGCAGCGACTCTGAGAAAAACATCTCCTTGGACAGGAACCCATTCAGAAGCGGCACGCCTGCCATCGCGGCGGCGGCAACCATCGCCAGCGTTGCCGTGATCGGCATGAAGCGGTACAAGCCCGAGAGGCGCCGGATGTCCCGGGTGCCCGATTCGTGGTCGATGATGCCCGCAGCCATGAAAAGCGAGGCCTTGAAGGTCGCGTGGTTCATGACATGGAAGACGGCCGCTACCAGAGCGAGCGGGCTGTTCAGTCCAAGCAGCGCGGTCGCCAGGCCGAGATGGCTCACGGTGGAATACGCCAGCAGGCCTTTCAGGTCGTGCTGAAAAATGGCGACATAGGCGCCGAAGACCAGTGTTACCAGTCCGGCGGTGCCGACCACCCACATCCACGCTTCGGTGCCCGCCAATGCCGGCCACAGCCGCATCAGCAGGAACACGCCCAACTTGACCATCGCCGCCGAGTGAAGGTAGGCCGACACCGGCGTCGGCGCTGCCATCGCCTGGGGCAACCAGAAGTGGAACGGAAACTGTGCCGACTTGGTCAGGGCCCCACCGGCCACCAGCAGCAGTGCCGGCAGATAAAGCGAATGCGCGCGTATCCGGTCGCCCGCCAGCAGCACGGCGTCGAGGTCATAGCTGCCCGCGATGCGGCCGAGCAGCAGCACGCCGCCAAACAGGCACAGGCCCCCCGCGGACGTAATGATGAGCGCCATGCGCGCGCCATCGCGTGCGGCGGATTGTGGTGCCAGTAGCCGATGAGCAGGAACGAGAACACACTTGTGAGTTCCCAGAAGAACACCAGCTGGAAGAGATCGCCTGACAGCACGACGCCCAGCATCGAGCCCATGAACGCCAGAAAGAACGCGAAGAATCTCGCGACCGGATCGCGCGGCGACATGTAGTAGCGCGCGTAAAGAACGACCAGGAAGCCGACGCCGGTCACCAGCAGGCAGAACATCCAGGCCAGACCATCCATGCGCACGGTGAAATCCAGACCCGCTGCGGGCACCCAGGGAATCTTCAGGCGAACCACTTCTCCTGAGTTCATGCGGCCGTAAAAGCTGGCCGTCACTGCCAATGCAATCAGCGAAGTCGTGCCGGCCGCCCACGCCGCAGCATCTCGCACTCTGGAGGAAAGCGCGGCCGCGGCGACGCTGCCGGCAAACGGCAGCATCAGCAAAATGATCAAGAGCGTTTCATCGGACATGTCGGGCCAAAACGCGTATGAGCTTACCTCAGTCTCCAGATTCGCGGCGTTGCCGAGCGGACCATTGGGCTGCATTCTGGCAAGGGCCTCAGGGCATTGGGCCCCGGATTTGGTGCACGCGCTTGCGCTTCACGACGTGTCCGCTCGCCCGCAACGATGTCAACCACCTGCTATCTCCGTCGCTTGCAGCGATGCTCCTTGCTCGCGCGCGCGCGTCGGCCCTGTTCTGCCCCAGCCGGGTTCGAGCCCTCGGTAAGGACTGCATCAGTCGTTACAGGCTGGCCACTTGCAGCGGCCATTCGCGTACCGTAGAAGGCCTGCGAGCGAAGCACTTATCGAAATGTCTGAGCCAAAGGAGAAATGATGAGCATCCAGTCACCAGTCATCAACATCGGGATCGCCGAAGCCGACAGGACCGTCATCGCGCAGGGCCTCAGCCGGCTTTTGGCGGACACCTACACGTTGTACCTGACCACCCACAATTTTCACTGGAACGTGACCGGGCCGATGTTCAACACGCTGCACGACATGTTCATGCTGCAGTACACGGAACTATGGAATGCCGTCGACCTCGTCGCGGAACGAATCCGCGCACTGGGCCATGTGGCGCCCGGTTCGTACAAGGCCTTCGGCAAGCTCGCGTCGGTGCCCGACGCGCCCGATCAGCCGCCGAAGGCCATGGAGATGGTATCGGTCCTTGTGAAGGGCCACGAAGCGGTCGCCCGCACTGCCCGCGAAATGGCGCCCGCGGCCGACAACGCTGGAGACGAGGCGACGCTGGATATTCTCACCCAGAGGCTGAACTACCATGAAAAGACCGCCTGGATGCTGCGCAGCCTGCTCGAGGAATGATTCTCTTCAGCAACATCGCAAGGTCCCGCGCTACCTGGTGATGTCCGTCATGGGCGAGTGCTCACGGTCGTTCCCGTCGTCGTGCCAGGAGTGATCGGTCCTTCGGGCACGAAGCGGTGGTGCTCGCGCTGCTGGCCGGTTCGCCTCGGCCGAAATCGGCAATGGCAGCAAGGTCAATGGAGTGGCCTCCAGGAGCGAATGCAGAACGCTGCTACCATGGGTCGCATGAGTCTCGATGCCATGAAATCGACAGCGTACATCGCCCTGTCTTGCCGCTGCGGCACGATCGGCGGTGCCTGCACGCGTCGTTCAGTTGGCCACGATGCAGGCTCATCCAGCCGGCCGCACATTCCTGAGCCCGGCGATCCACCTTCGCTTCTTCGCGCAACCTTCGATCGCCGGGCCCCTCGCTTAGCGCTGCGGTGCGCTCGCATCCGCGAGTGACCGCCTTCGACTGGAGTGCTCTATGCAATTCGCAACACACGATGAGCGCACGCTCACGGAACTGGACTACGTTCGCCTGGAAAAGCTCATGCGGGATCCGGCCCATGCTTCGGATACCTCGCCCATCAGCGCGGCTCTCGATTCCGCCGAACTGGTGCCAACCGACAAAGTTCAACCCGACGTGGTGACGATGCGCTCGCAGGTCCTGCTGGCCGATCTGGTCAGCCGCGAGACTTTTGCACTGACGCTTTGCTACCCGTCAGAGGCAAACGCGAGCGCCGGCTTGGTCTCCGTTCTGTCGCCGGTTGGCGCGAGCTTGATCGGCCGGCGAATCGGCGACGTCGCCCGGTGGCGAACGCCTCACGGTCCAACGGCAGCGGCGCAAGTAGCAGCGGTGCTCTTCCAGCCGGAAGCCAGCCTCTACGGGCAGGCCCGCCGCGTCCTTCCCTGACCAAGGAGAAATGTAATGCTCATCAGCTCAATCTTGCCGTGGCCACTGTTCGGCGTCGATCTGGCGCCGTACGAGCGCCTCATGTGGTTCGCGTACGGGCACGTGGAACGCGAACAGCGCCTGAACCAACGCGCACTCTTCGACTGGTGCCAACACCCGCGTTCGTACACGAGTTGGGTGCAGGCAATGCAGACGGCCCCGTTGTTGTTCCAAACGGCGCTCTGCCGGGAGGCGCTGCGTGTCACGTCCGACCGCGCCGCTCTGCTGAAGGCCCAGTCAGCAACAACCCAGCACAGGCGCCGAATTTGATCAGCGTGCGCCCGAGAATGCAGGGATAACAGTAAATGGCGTCAGGTCTGCAGGCGATCGCCGGCACGGCCGCGGCCGCGGTTGAAGGCGCGCTCGGCCAGTTCGAACAGCGCCTCGCTCAGCAGGGCCAGGGCCGCGGCAGGGATGGCGCCGGCCAGCAGCAGGCCGCTGTCGTTGAGCGCCAGGCCGGTGACGATGCGCTCGCCGAAACCGCCCGCGCCGATGAAGGCCGCGATGGTGGCGGTTCCGATGGCAATCGTGGTGGCGATGCGCACCCCGGCGATCACCGTGGGCAAGGCCAGCGGAAGTTCGACCAGGCGCATGCGCTGGCGCGCCGTCATGCCCAGAGCGGTGGCGGCATCGCGCAGGCCCTGCGGCACTTCGGCCAGGCCGGTGACGGTGTTGCGCATGATGGGCAGCAGGGCGTAGAGCGTGAGCGCCAGCAGCGCCGGCACCACGCCGATGACGCCCAGCAACGAGATCAGGATCGCCAGCAAGGCCAGCGAAGGCACGGTCTGCAACAGCCCGGTGACGCCCAGCAGCAAGGCGCGCCATCGCGGCCGGGCGAAGCTGGCCACCGCCAGCGGAATCGCCACCAGCGCGGCAGCAGCCACCGAGGCCGCCACCAGTCCCAGGTGTTGCCAGGCCAGCCGCCACAGGTCGGGTGCGAACAGCTTGGCCCAGAAGCCGCGGGCGCCGGCGCCGGCAGGGCCTTGCGTCCCGGCCAGGAAGTCGCGCGCGATCGCGTCGAAGGCCACGCCCTGCAGTTCGGCTCGCGCATTCATTGCGATCATCGCCTCCTCGTCGATGCGGCCGGCCAGCTGCTGCAGCGCGGCCCAGGCCGCGGGAAAGCGCTGCGGCACATCCAGCCGGTACAGCACCAGCGCGTCGTAGCGCGGAAAGTAGGCTTTGTCGTCCTGCAGCACTTTGAGGCCCAGGTGGCCGATCTTGGCGTCGGTGGTGTAGATGTCGATCACATCCACTTGCCCGCCGGAAATGGCGTCGTAGGCCAGTCCGTGGTCCAGCCCGGTGGGCGCCTGGCGCAGGCCGTAGTGGGCGGCCAGCCCCTTCCAGCCGTCGGCGCGGCCGATGAATTCGTTGGACAGGCCCAGCCTGAGTTGCGGATGGCGGGCCAGGTCGCTGAGCGTTTCGATGCCCAGCCGCTTCGCGTCGGCGGCGCGCATGGCCAGCGCATAGCCGTCGTTGAAGCCCAGCGGAATTGCGGCACCCAGGCCCAGCGGCGCCAGCGCCTGGTTCATCGCCTGCAGTTCCATGGGCTTGGGACTCTTGAGGATTTCCAGGGCGATCGTGCCGGCGTATTCCGGGTACATGTCGATGCTGCCGGAGCGCAGCGCTTCGTAGACGATGGCGGTGTTGCCCAGGCCCTGCTTGACCTGCGGCGCGGTTGGCAGTTTGGGCGCCGCCACCTGCGCCATCAGCTGCGCCAGGATGTACGACTCGGTAAAACGCTTGGAGCCGATGCGCAGCGGCTCGTCGGCGAGAGCGCCCGCGGCTGCGGTGCAGAGGGCAACGAGGCAGAGCAGGCGCTTCATTCGCGGGAGCATACGCCGAACACGGACCGGCGGTAGTTGTCATGCCGGGCTACGACCCGGCATCCATCTCTGCGTGCAGACCACCGTGGATGCCGGTGCTAAACCCCGGACTTGATCCGGGGCCCGCATGACAATCCTTCAGGGCATGTACTGGCCGCCGTTGACGTCGATGATCTGCCCGGTCACGTAGCCCGACAGCGTTTCCGAGGCGAAGTAGAGGAATGCGCCCACGCATTCATCCGCGCTGCCGATGCGCGCCATCGGGATGCCGGCTTTGAACGACTCGAGCATCTGCGGCGTGGAGAACCGGTCATGGAAGGGCGTCTGGATGACGCCGGGCGCGACGGCGTTGACACGGATGCGATCGGCCACCAGTTCCTTGGCCAGGCCGCGCGTGGCCGTGCTGACGAAACCCTTGGATCCCGCGTACATGAAAGCGCCGGGCCCGCCGCCGTGGCGAGCGGCGACCGAGGTGACGTTGATGATGCTGCCGCCCGTGCCCTGCGTCCTCATGGCCGGCACCACCTCGCGGCAGAAGGCCAGCATGGAGCGGGCGTTGATGTGCAGGACCTCATCGAAGAGCTCGTCGGTGAACTCGGCCACGGGCACCCGCTTGACCAGGCCGCCCGCGTTGTTGACCAGGACGTCGATGCGGCCGAAGGCTTGCAGCACATCCGCGACGGCCTGCCGGATGGCCGCGCTGTCCCGCACGTCGGCCTTGACCAGCAGGGCTTCGCCACCCGCGTTGCGAACCGCCTCGGCCACTTCGTTGGCCGGCCCTTGCGACTGGTTGTAGTGCACCGCCACCTTCATGCCTTGCGCCCCGAAGGCACGGGCGACGGCCGCGCCGATGCCGGTGCTGGCACCGGTCACCAGGGCTACCCGCCCGCGCAGATCGGGCAGGGCGATGGCGGCCAGAGATGCTGTGCTTGCGGTTTCCATGAGCGTGATTCCTTCACTTGCCGAGAACGACGGAGGGCAGCCATAGCGAGAACGCGGGCACATAGGTTACCAGCAGCAGCGCCGCGATCAGCGCGCCGTAGAAGGGCCAGATGGTGCGCATCACCGTGCCTACCGAAACCCCGCCGATGGCGCAGCCCACGAACTGTGTTGTTCCCACGGGTGGCGTGTTCAGGCCGAGCGCGCAGTTGATCAGCATCATCACGCCGAACTGCATCGGGTTCATGCCGTAGTGGGCGCAGATGGGCAGGAAGATCGGCGTGCAGATCAGGATGGTGGCGGCCATGTCCAGGAAGGTGCCCAGGACGAACAGCAGCACGTTCACCATCAGGAAGATCACCCAGGGTGTCTGGCTCACCGTCGACATGAGCTCGCCGGTCTTCTGCGGCACTTCGTACAGCGCCATGAAGTAGCCGAACGCCGCGGAAATGCCGATCAGCAGCAGCACCACGCCGGTCGTCTTGCAGGCCTTGGCGCAGGCTTTCAGGAAATGCTCGCGCGACAACGACCGGTACACCACCGTCGTGACCAGCAAGGCCCACAGTACGGCCGTGGCGGCCGATTCCGTCGCGGTGAATACGCCCGACAGGATGCCGCCCAGGATGATGAAGATCACCAGCAGGCCGGGCAGGGCCGCAGCCAGGCTGCGCGCCACTTCGTACCAGCCGGCGAAATTGCCGCGCGTGGGGTAGCCGCGCTTGACGGCCACAAAATACGCCGCCGCCAGGTTGCACAGTGTGAGGATGAGCGCCGGGATCAGGCATGCGACGATCAGCCCCAGCACGCTGACCGAGGCGATGCCGGTGGTGGCAAGCGTGAAGATGATGATGTTGTGCGAGGTCGGCATCAGCGCGCCGACCAGGGCCGCGTGGGTGGTCACGTTCACCGCGTAGTCGGCGTGATAGCCCTCCTTCTTCATGAGCGGGATCATCACCGAGCCCATGGCCGACACGTCGGCGAGCGGCGAGCCCGCCACGCCGCCGAAGAGCGTGCAGCCTACGACGTTGCTCATGCCCAGCCCGCCGCGCACGTGGCCGACCAGGCTGTTGGCAAATCGCACGATGCGATCGGCGATTCCGCCGTAGAGCATCAATTCGCCGGCAAACACGAAGAAGGGAATGGCCAGGAAGGAAAACACCTGCATGCCGCCCACCATCTTCTGGAACACCACGGCCGTGGGCAGGCCCGCCGCCATGATGGTTGCGACGGACGCCAGGCCGATGGCGAAAGCCACCGGCACGCCCATCAGGAGCAGCAGCGCGAAGCTCACGCCCAATACAGTCAGTTCCATGCGGGTGCAACCTCGTGCCCGCGCAAGAGGGCGATGATGTGTTCGACGCAGAACAGCACGATCAACGTGCCGGCCACGACCAGGGGGATGTAGTCCGCACCCTCGGGGATGCCGAGCATGGGCTTTTTCTCGTTCCACTTGCCCGTGGCCCAGAGCCAGCCGCTCTTGGCCATCAGGAAGCCGAAGACGGCGACCAGCAGGTGCACCACGATGGCCAGCTTGTGCTGCCAGTACTCGGGCAACAGCGTGGCGAGCGATTCCAGGCCGATGTGGCCGGCGTCGCGCACGCCCACGGCCACGCCCAGGGACGTCATGTACAGCACCAGCAGCAGCGCCAGCGCCTCGGCCCAGGTGGGCGTGTCATTGAGGACGTAGCGGCCGATCACCTGCCATTGAACGCACAGGACGACGCCGAGCAGCAGCGCCACGGCCAGCATCAGGCTCACCCTGGACAGCAGGGCGCAGAAATGCGTGTACCAGTTGAAGAGCCGCGGCCCCGCCGTTTCCGGCGCCGCCGCGGACTGCGAGATCATTACTTGGTGTCCTGCACCGCCTTGACCAGGCGCTGCAGGTCGGGCGTGGTGATGAACTTCGCGTAGACGGGCTCCATGGCTTTCTGGAAGGAAGCCTTGTCGACCTCCACGATCTCGGAGCCGGCGGCCTTGACCACGGCAAGCGACTTGGCCTCCTGCTCGTCCCACTTCTTGCGCTGGAACGCCACCGAATCCTTGGCGGCCTTGCGGATCATCTGCTGTTCAGCGGCGGGGAGCTTGTCGTACACCGCCTTGCTCATCAGCAGCATCTCGGGCGCCATCGAGTGTTCGGTCCTGCTGTAGAACTTCACGGCCTCGTAGTGCTTGAAGCCGTCGTAGGAGGGAATGTTGTTTTCGGCGGCATCGATCAGCCCGGTCTTCAGGCCCGTGTACACCTCGCCGATCGGCATGGGCGTGGCGTTGGCGCCCATGGCGCCGATGAGGGCCACCCACAGGTCGGACTGCTGGACGCGGATCTTCATCCCCTTGGCGTCGGCGAGGCGTCTTCACCGCCTTCTTGCCGTAGATCGAGCGCGCGCCCGAGTCGTAGAACGCCAAACCGACGAAGCCGTAGGGCTCGCAGTCCTTGAGGATTTCGTCGCCCACCGGGCCGTCGAGCACCTTGCGCATGTGTTCGACCGAGCGGAACAGGAAAGGCATGGTCGGCACCTGCGTCTTGGGGCAGATGGCGTTCATGGGGCTGATGTTCACCCGCGTGAAGTCCAGCGCGCCGATCTTGGTCTGGTCGATCGTTTCCTTTTCCGAGCCCAGCGCGCCTTTGTTGAAGACCTTGATCGAGTGCTTGCCCCCGCTGGCCTGCTTGAGGAGATCGCTCATGTGCTTGACGGCGGCGACGGTGGGATAGTCGTCGCTGTTGTGCACGTCCGATGAACGGAATTCGGTGGCATAGGCGCCGAACGCCAGGGTGGCCGACAGTGCGGCGAGGGTGGTCTTGAGTTTCATGTCTTCCTCTCGTTGGTGTGATAGTTCAGTGGATGCAGGCCGGCTCCGGCAGCCCACGTACGCCCGGGCGCAGCGCGAACAGGCCGCCGGCCAGCGGCTGATCGGACAGGTCGATGTTGTCGGGGCGGATGGACGTGACGTACAGCGTGTCCAGCCCCGGCCCGCCGAATGCGCACATCGCGGGTTTCTTCACCGGCAGCTCGAGTGACCGATCGAGCTTTCCAGCGGGTGTGAAGCGATGGATCATTCCGGCATCGTTGCCGCAGATCCAGTAGCAGCCGTCCTCGTCCACGGCCGCGCCGTCGGGCCGGCCGGGCAGGGGATTCATGTCGACGAAAAGGCGGCGGTTCGAGGGCGTGCCGGTTGCGTGTCGTAGTCGAACGCCCAGATCCGCTGCACGCTGGGGTGCGAGTCGCTCAGGTACATGGTGCGCCCGTCGGGACTGAAGGCCAGGCCATTGGGCACGATGAGGCCCGACATGATGGCTTTGAGTTCGCCGCTCGCTTCAAGGCCGTAGAGCACGCCCGCCGGAAGCGCCTGCGCCATATCCATCAGCATGGTGCCGGCGCGCATTCGCCCCTGGCGGTCGCAACGGCCGTCGTTGAAGCGCATGCCGGGGCGGGCGTGTTCCACCGCCGCCAGCTTTTCGCCTTCGAGCAAGCCATTCCCGCCGGCCTGCATCCGGAACAGGCCGGACTCCATCGCGCACAGCCAGCCGCCGGCCTGGCGCGGGGCGATGCAGCCCACCATTTCCGGGGCCGTCCAGTGATCGACCCGGCCGCTGGCCGCCTGCCAGCGATACAGCTTGCGCGCGGGGATGTCGACCCAGTACAGCGCCTGCTCCGACGCCAGCCAGACCGGGCTTTCGCCGACGGCGTTGCGGGCATCGAGAACCAGTTCCGCTTTCATTGCGTGTCAAGGCGTCTCGAACGGGCCGGACTTGACGAAGGCGCCGCCCTGGTAGACCGCGACAGGATCGGCAGGATCCACCGGGGGCAGGGCCTCGACCTTGGCGCGAAACGGCTCGGAACTGTCCTTGCGGATGGAAGCCGAGATGCGCGGCCTTGCTGTTGTCCCACCAGATGTCGCGGTTCGCGGACATGCCGTAGACGACGGTGTGGCCCAACTCGGGAGCAAACAGGCAGCAGCGCACCAGCTCCGTGAGGTCGCGATAGCTCAGCCAGGTGGAGAGCATGCGGCGGTCCTTGGGTTCGGGAAAGGAGGAGCCGATGCGCAGGCAGGCGGTCTCGATGCCATAGCGGTCGAAGTAGAAGCGCGACAGGTCTTCCCCATACGCCTTGGACAAGCCGTAGTAGCTGTCGGGCCGGCGCGGGGAGTCCGCATCGAGTACCTCGTCCTGCTTGTGGAAGCCGATCACGTGGTTCGAACTGGCGAACACGACCCGCTTGACCCCATGGCGGCGCGCGCCTTCGTAGATATGGAAGACGCCCTTGATGTTCGCCTCCAGGATTTCCTCGAAAGGCCGCTCGATCGAGACACCACCCATGTGCACGATGGCATCGCAGCCGCGGACCAGCCGGTCGACCGCCGCCTTGTCGGCCAGGTCGCAGGGCTCGACTTCTTCATGCGGGCCGGCTGCGGGCATTGCGGCGAGGTCGGACAGGCGAATGACGCGGGCGAAGGGCTTGAGGCTTTCGCGCAAGACCTTGCCCAAGGCCGCCGGCTGCGCCGGTCAGCAGTAGCCGCCCCAATTTCTCTGTCTGTCTCATGGTCGCCTGTCTGTTATCGGTTGTCGTACAACCTGAAACGGATTATCATGAGTCCATGGCGAACTTGTCAACCACGCCGGCTACGGACAATCCCGAAGCTTTGGCAGCTGCTGTAGAGCCTGCGGCGGTCCCCCAGGTGGGTCTGCGCCGGCGCTCGCGCAGCCTCGCGCACGAACTGGTCGAAGGCATAGGCGCCCAGATCCAGGGGCAGGTGCTCAAGCCCGGGGACAAATTGCCGACCGAGTCCGCCATCATGCAAGCCTATGGCGTCAGCCGCACCGTGGTGCGCGAGGCGCTGTCGCGGCTGCAGGCCGGCGGGCGTGGTGGAAACGCGCCACGGCATCGGTACCTTCGTGCTCGAGGCCCGGCCGGGCCAGGGCTTCGGCATCGATCCGGCGGACATCGCCACGGCGGTGGACGTGATGGCGGTGCTGGAACTGCGCATCAGCCTGGAAACCGAGTCGGCGGGCCTGGCGGCGCAGCGGCGCAGTGACGAGCAGCTGCAGGAAATGCGAGCTGCCCTCGACGCGTTCGAGGCGCAACGTGGGCGGGGCGGGGGACGCGGTTTCGCCCGATTTCCGCTTTCACCTGGCGATCGCCAACGCCACCGGCAATCGCTATTTCGCCGACATCATGAGCCACCTCGGCTCCACGTTGATCCCGCGCACGCGCATCAATTCGCCGCGGGTGGCCCAGGAAGACCTGCAGCAGTACCTGCGCCGGGTCAACCGCGAGCATGAAGAGATTTACCAGGCGATCGCCCGGCGGGATCCCGAATCCGCGCGCGCCGCCATGCGCATCCACCTCACCAATAGCCGCGAAAGGCTGCGCCGGGCCCAGGAGGCGACCGAAGCAGCTGCCCGCGCCGCTGCCCAGGGCTGAGCTCACGGCTTTTGTTGATTTGCCTTTGCTTTCTGATTAGTTGTACGATAACTGACAACATAAGGAGCGTTTCATGAAGATCCAACGGCGTGCAATCCTCCTGGCCGCTGCAGCGGTCGCCACTCCCAGCCTGCGCGCCCAGTCCACGGGCTGGCCGGCAAAGAGCTTGCGAATCGTCGTCCCCTATCCGCCCGGGGGGTCGTCCGACATCATCGCCCGCGCCATCAGCCAGCCGCTGTCGGAGGCCCTGCGCCAGTCCGTCATCGTGGACAACAAGCCCGGCGCCAACGGCAACCTGGGCGCCGACCTCGTGGCCAAATCACCGCCCGACGGCTACACCATGCTGCTGTGCGACGTAGGCGCGCTGGCGATCAGCCCCTCTATCTATACGCGCCTGCAGTTCGACCCGTCGAAGGACCTGCGCGGCGTCACCATGCTCGCGTATTCGCCGCACCTGCTGGTGGTCCACCCGTCGGTGCAGGCATCCAGTCTCAAGGAGCTGGTCGCGCTGTCGAAGCAGAAGGACCTGAACTTCGCCGTGTCCGCGACGGGAGGAGCGCCGCATCTGGCCGGCGTCGCACTGGAGCGCGCCAGCGGCGCGCGCTGGCAATACGTGCCCTACAAGGGCGGCGCGCAGGCGATCCAGGACACGATCGGCGGGCAGACCCAGGTCATGATGAACGGCATGCTGGCCACACTGCCGCATGTGCAAAGCGGCAAGCTGAAAGTCCTGGGTGTCTCCAAGCGCTCGCGCATGCCCTTGATCGGCGACGTTCCCACCATCGCCGAGCAAGGAGTCCCCGGATTCGAATCGGGCACCTGGCAAGGCATGCTGGTCGCCAACGGCACGCCCGCTGGCGTGGTGCAGCAACTCAATGCCGAACTGATCCGGGCGATCCGCTCTCCCGACGTTCGCGCGCGCCTGGCGGGGCAGGGCGCGGAGGTCGTGACCATGACGCCGGCCGAGCAGGACCGGTTCTTCGACGCCGAGCGCACGCGCTGGGCGGAAGTCGTGGCCCAGGCCAACATCAAGCTCGACTGAACTCTTTCCTGCCCATGACTCCTCAGGACCTCAAGAAAATCATCGGCTCCGGCCTTCTCTCGTTTCCGCTGACCGACTTCGATGCGCAGGGCGAGTTCAACGCGCCAGGGCTATGCCCGGCGCCTCGAATGGCTGGCGCCCTACGGCGCCACGGCGCTGTTCGCGGCCGGCGGCACCGGCGAATTCTTCTCGCTCACCGCCGACGAGTACCCGCGCATCATCAAGACCGCGGTGGACACCTGCCGTGGCAAGGTGCCCATCATCGCGGGCACGGGTGGCCCCACGCGGTTCGCGATCCAGTGCGCGCAGGAGGCCGAGAAGGCGGGCGCGCATGGCGTGCTGCTGCTGCCCCACTACCTGACCGAGGCTGGGCAAGACGGCCTGGCCGCCCACGTGGAGGCGGTCTGCAAGAGCGTGAAGTTCGGCGTGATCGTCTATAACCGCGGCGTCTGCAAGCTCCAGCCGGCCACGCTGGCGAAGCTGGCCGATCGCTGCCCCAACCTGATCGGCTTCAAGGACGGTATCGGCGACATCGAACTGATGGTCGCGATCTATCAGACGGATGGGCGACCGCTTCGCCTACCTGGGTGGCCTGCCGACAGCCGAGGTCTATGCGGCCGCCTACAAGGCGCTGGGAACGCCCGTGTATTCATCGGCCGTATTCAACTTCATCCCGAAGACGGCCATGCAGTTCTACGAGGCGGTGCGAAACGACGACCATGCCACGCAGCACCGCTTGCTGCACGACTTCTTCATGCCGTACCTGGAGATACGCAATCGCGGCGCCGGCTATGCCGTGAGCATCGTGAAGGCGGGTGCCAGGCTGACCGGCCATGACGCCGGCCCGGTGCGCCCGCCGCTCACCGACCTCAAGCCCGATGAAATGGATCAGCTGGCTTCCTTGATCTCCGCGTTGGGGCCGCAATAATGTGCGAGGCGTGAACTGGATCGGGTCACGGCACGCCGCATGGATTCCGGGTCAAGCTCGGAATGACAATCACAACCTGGGATTTCAAGTGACCGATTCCGCCTCCCGCAAGAAGCCCGAAGAACTCAGAAGCCATCGCTGGTACGGCGTCAAGGATGTCCGCTCCTTCGGCCACCGCTCCCGTACCGCGCAAATGGGCTTTCACCGCAGCGACTACGCCGGCAAGCCGGTGATCGCCATCATCAACACCTGGAGCGACATCAATCCCTGCCACTCGCATTTCAGGCAGCGGGTCGAGGAGGTCAAGCGCGGCGTCTGGCAGGCCGGCGGCTTTCCGGTGGAGATGCCGGCACTCTCGCTGTCCGAGCCGTTCCAGAAGCCCACGACGATGCTGTACCGCAACCTGTTGGCGATGGAGTGCGAGGAACTGCTGCGGTCCTACCCGGCCGACGGCTGCGTGCTGATGGGCGGCTGTGACAAGACCACGCCGGCGCTCGTGATGGGCGCGATCTCGATGAACCTGCCCACCATCTTCATGCCCGCGGGCCCGATGCTGCGCGGCGACTACAACGGCGAGTTCCTGGGCTCGGGTTCGGACACCTGGAAGTACTGGGCCGAGCTGCGCGCCGGCAACATCACCGAGAAGGATTGGCAGGACGTGGAGGAGGGCATCGCCCGCTCCCCCGGCCACTGCATGACCATGGGAACGGCCAGCACGATGACCAGCGCCGTGGAAGTGCTGGGCCTGACGCTTGCCCGGTGCCGCATCGATTCCCGCGCCAGACTCGCGCCATGCGCAGATGGCCACGCTCACCGGCAAGCGCATCGTGGACATGGTCTGGGAAGACCTCAAGCCCTCGGACATCCTCACGGCCGGCTCGTTCGACAACGCCGTCACCGCGGTGCTGGCGCTGGGCGGCTCGACCAACGCCATCGTGCACCTGATCGCGATGGCGCGCCGGGCCGGTGTCGCGCTGGACCTCGAGCGCTTCGACGCCCTGGCGCGCAAGACGCCGGTGCTGGCCAATCTGCGCCCCAGCGGCAAGTACCTGATGGAGGACTTCTTCTATGCGGGCGGCTTGCGCGCCTTCCTCACGCAACTGGGTGACCTGCTGGATTTCAGCCAGCAGACCGTCAATGGGCGCACGCTGGGCGCGAACATCGAAGGCGCCAAGGTTTTCAACGACGACGTGATCCGGCCGCGCAACAAACCGTTGCTGGCCAGCGACGGCCTGGCCGTGCTGACCGGCAACCTTGCCCCCGGCGGTGCCGTGATCAAGCCGGCCGCGATGGAGCCGCAGTTGCGCCAGCACCGCGGCCCGGCGGTGGTGTTCAAGGATTACAACGACATGGCCGCGCGCATCGACGACCCGGCACTCGAAGTGACCAAGGACAGCGTCATCGTGCTGCAAAGCGCCGGTCCCCAGGGCGCTCCCGGCATGCCGGAGTGGGGGCAGCTGCCGATCCCGCAGAAGTTGCTCAAGGAGGGCGTGCGCGATATGCTGCGCATCAGCGATGCCCGGATGAGCGGCACGAGCTATGGCGCCTGCGTGTTGCACGTGACGCCTGAGTCGCACGTTGGCGGGCCGCTGGCGCTGGTGCGCGATGGCGACCTGATCGAGCTGGACGTCAGGCACGCAGCATCAACCTGTTGGTGAGCGAGGCCGAGCTCGCGCAACGCCGGGCTTCCTGGCAGGCCCCGCAACCCAAGTTCACCCGCGGCTATGGCGTGCTCTACCTCAAGCACATCCAGCAAGCCGATACCGGCTGCGATTTCGATTTTCTCGAGACCGAGAAAGCCCGGGACAGCGCCGGCAGGCGAGCCCGAAATTCACTGACCGTATTTGGTGCCGAGTCGGCACCAGAGCGGGGCGCCGTCATGGATCCCGGATCGAGTCCGGGATGACAGCCGGACATGATCCGGCAGCTGGGCATGGCGCGGCAGCTGGGGCTTGTCATTGCGGGCTTGACCCGCAATCCAGGTATTCGGCGCACTGAGGTCCGGGCAGTCGCGCAAGCCGCTGCAACGCATGAGATACACGCATTACCCGGCATGCGCTTTGCGTACACGCAACAGCGATGCGCAACAAATGCCGATGTCCACACACGCTTTCCCCTAGAAACTTTCACCCCCTTGTTTTTCTCTACCGTTCACCTACAGTGAAGACAGAGTTTTGCTTACACCGAATGATCTTTTATACAAGCACACGTGCGGTAAAGTGGTGTGGCCAAGGGGTGAGCACTGCACCGCACCACCCGAAGGAGGTTCCATGGATGTAGTTCGCAATTTTCTGGCGCGTTACGAGCAAACGCGCGAGGAAGAACTGACGTTGGAGGAGTATCTCGATCTTTGCAAACGAGACCCGCTAGCCTACGCCACCGCCGCCGAGCGCATGCTCAAAGCCATCGGCGAGCCCGAGATCATCGATACGCGCCACGACCAGCGGCTCTCGCGCATCTTCGGCAACAAGATGGTGCGCATCTATCCCGCCTTCAAGGATTTCTACGGCCTGGAAGAGCCGATCGAGCAGGTCGTCGCCTGCTTCCGGCACGCGGCCCAGGGGCTGGAAGAAAAGAAACAGATTCTTTACCTGCTCGGCCCCGTCGGCGGCGGCAAGTCGTCGATCGCCGAGCGCCTGAAGCTGCTCATGGAGCAGGTCCCGTTCTACGCGCTCAAGGGTTCGCCGGTCAACGAATCCCCGCTGGGCCTGTTCAACAACGCTGAGGATGCGCCGCTGCTGCAGCAGCAGTACGGCATCGCCCCGCGCTATCTGCAGCGCATCATGTCGCCCTGGGCCGTCAAGCGCCTGGAAGAATTCGGCGGCGACATCCGCAAGTTCAAGGTGGTCAAGCGCTTCCCGTCCATCCTCAGGCAGTGCGGCATCGCCAAGACCGAGCCGGGCGACGAGAACAACCAGGACATCTCCTCCCTGGTCGGCAAGATCGACATCCGCAAGCTGGAAACCTATGCCCAGGACGATCCCGATGCGTACAGCTACTCGGGCGGCCTGTGCCTGGCCAACCAGGGCTTGCTGGAGTTCGTGGAAATGTTCAAGGCGCCGATCAAGGTGCTGCACCCGCTGCTGACGGCCACCCAGGAAGGCAACTTCAAGGGCACCGAGGGTTTCGGCGCGATCCCGTTCGACGGCATCGTGATGGCCCACTCCAACGAGAGCGAGTGGAAGGCGTTCAAGAACAACAAGAACAACGAAGCCTTCCTGGACCGTATCTACATCGTCAAGGTGCCTTACTGCCTGCGCGTGACTGAAGAGGTGAAGATCTACGAGAAGCTCATCCGCAACTCGTCGCTCAAGGACGCGGTCTGCGCGCCCGGCACGCTCAAGATGATGGCTCAGTTCGGGGTGCTCACCCGGCTGAAGGAGCCGGAGAATTCCAGCGTCTTCAGCAAGATGCAGATCTACGACGGCGAGAACCTCAAGGACACCGATCCCAAGGCGAAGAGCTACCAGGAATACCGCGACTACGCAGGGGTTGATGAGGGCATGACGGGCGTGTCGACCCGGTTTGCCTTCAAGATCATCTCCAAGGTGTTCAATTTCGACTCGACCGAAATCGCGGCCAACCCGGTGCATCTGATGTACGTGCTGGAGCAGCAGATCGAGCGCGAGCAGTTCCCGCCGGAAATCGAGCAGAAGTACCTGGCGTACATCAAGGAACACCTGTCGGCCCGCTATGCGGAGTTCATCGGCAAGGAAATCCAGACCGCCTACCTGGAGTCGTATTCCGAGTACGGCCAGAACATCTTCGACCGCTACGTCACCTACGCCGACTTCTGGATCCAGGACCAGGAGTACCGCGACACCGACACGGGCGAGATTTTCGACCGCGCGGCCTTGAACGCCGAGCTGGAAAAGATCGAAAAGCCCGCCGGCCTGTCCAACCCCAAGGACTTCCGCAACGAGATCGTCAACTTCGTGTTGCGCGCGCGCGCCAGCAACGCCGGCAAGAACCCGGTGTGGACCAGCTACGAGAAATTGCGCACGGTGATCGAGAAGAAGATGTTCTCCAATACCGAAGACCTGCTGCCTGTGATCTCTTTCAACGCGAAGGCCAGCGCCGACGAGCAGAAAAAGCACGAAGACTTCGTCAACCGAATGGTCGAGAAGGGCTACACCCACCGGCAGGTCCGCCTGTTGTGCGAGTGGTACCTGCGCGTTCGCAAGAGTTCCTGACAGGAAGGAGAAGGCGCCACAGTGTCGTCCTCCAATGCCAAGCCGGAGAGGTCCATGCTTCACCAGATCATCGACCGGCGCCTGTCTGGCAAGAACAAGTCCATAGGCAACCGCGAGCGGTTCCTGCGTCGCTACCGCGACCAGATCCGCGATGCGGTGCGCAAGGCTGTGGGTGACCGCAGCATCCGCGACATCGAAGACGGCACCGACATCACCCTGCCCAAGCGCGATGTGTCCGAGCCGGTCTTCAGCCACGGCCCCGGCGGCATCCGCGAAACGGTGCATCCGGGCAACCGCGAATACGTGCGGGGCGACCGCATCCGCCGGCCCGAGGGCGGCGGCGGTTCGGGTGGCGGCAGCGGCGCCTCGAACGACGGCACCAGCGAGGACGACTTCGTCTTCCGGATCACGCGCGAAGAGTTCATGAACTACTTCTTCGACGACCTGGCGCTGCCTCGCCTGATACGCACGCAGTTGCTGGCCGATGCGCCGGAGTGGAAGACCCGGCGCGCGGGATTCGTCTCGGAGGGCAATCCGACCAGCCTGCACGTGGTGCGCTCCATGCGCGTGGCCCTGGGACGGCGCATCGCCATGGGCGGCGACGCGCGCGTCGAACTGCGGCGGCTCGAAGAACACCTCAAGCAGCTCGAAGAGCTCGACCACACGCCGCTCGCCGAAATCAATGAGCTGAAGGCGGAGATCGAGTTGCTGCGCCAGCGCCTCAAGCGTGTGCCCTGGCTCGATCCCTTCGACCTGCGCTTTCGCAACCGCGTGCGCGAGCCGCTGCCCACAAGCAAGGCCGCGATGTTCTGCCTGATGGACGTATCCGGCTCGATGGACGAGGCGCGCAAGGACCTGGCCAAGCGCTTCTTCATCCTGCTGTACCTCTTCCTCAGCCGCCACTATAAGCAGACCGACGTGATCTTCATCCGGCACCATACGCAGGCAGCGGAAGTGACGGAGGACGAATTCTTCCACGCCACCGAAAGCGGCGGCACCGTGGTGTCCAGCGCGCTGACGCTCATGCACGAGATCATCCGCGAGCGCTACATGGGGTCAGGAGTGGAATATCTATGGCGCCCAGGCGTCGGACGGCGACAACTGGCAGCAGGATTCCTCCAAGTGCCGGGAGCTGCTGGACGTCAAGCTGCTGCCGCTGGTGCGCTACTTTGCCTATGTGCAGGTGGCGGATGAAGACCAGAACCTCTGGGAAGAATACACAAGGGTGCGCGACGCCAACACGCACTTCGCGATGCAGAAGATCGTCACGCCCGCCCAGATCTTCCCGGTGTTCCGCGACCTGTTCAAGAAGGCTGTGAACCCATCATGATTCGGAAAACGCGGGGGGCATTGTGAACACAGCCAGCGACGAACGCACTACCGCCAAGCGATTGCCCAACCCATCGGACTGGACCTTCGAGCTGATCGAGACCTACTTCGAGCACATCAAGCGCACGGCCCACAGCTACGGGCTGGACACGTATCCGGTGCAACTCGAGCTGATCTCCGCCGAGCAGATGCTCGACGCCTACGCCTCGGTCGGGATGCCGGTGAACTACCGGCACTGGTCGTTCGGCAAGCAGTTCATCTCCAGCGAGAAGAACTACCGCCGCGGCCACATGGGCCTGGCCTACGAGATCGTCATCAATTCCGATCCCTGCATCGCCTACCTGATGGAAGAGAACACCATGCCGATGCAGGCACTGGTGATGGCCCATGCCTGTTTCGGCCACAACTCCTTCTTCAAGGGCAATTACCTGTTCCGCATGTGGACCGACGCGAGCTCCATCGTGGACTACCTGGTCTATGCCAAGGCCTATATCAGCGAATGCGAGGAGCGGCACGGTGTCGACGCGGTAGAGGAGGTGCTGGACTGCTGCCACGCGCTCATGCATTACGGCGTGGACCGCTACCGCCGGCCGCAGAAGATCTCGATGGTGGAAGAGGAAATCCGGCGCAAGGACCGCGAGGCCTATCTGCAGCAGCAGATCAACGACCTCTGGCGCACCTTGCCCAAGACGCAGGGCAAGCAGTCGAAGAAAGAGCACAGGCGTTTTCCCGAGGAGCCGCAGGAGAACATCCTGTACTTCATCGAGAAGAATGCGCCGTTGCTGGAGCCCTGGCAGCGCGAGATCGTGCGTATCGTTCGCAAGATCGCGCAGTACTTCTATCCCCAGCGCCAGACACAGGTGATGAACGAAGGCTGGGCGACGTTCTGGCACTACACCTTGCTCAACGACATGTACGACCAGGGCCTGCTGGCCGACGGCTTCATGATGGAGTGCCTGAGCTCCCACACCAACGTGGTATTCCAGCCGCCGGTGACGCATCCGGGCTACAGCGGTATCAATCCCTATGCGCTGGGCTTTGGCATGTTCACCGACCTGCGGCGCATCTGCGAGAAGCCGACGGACGAGGACCGCCAGTGGTTCCCGGAAATCGCCGGCTCCGATTGGCGCAAGACGCTGGACTACGCCATGCGTCACTTCAAGGACGAAAGTTTCATCGGCCAGTACCTGTCGCCGCACATGATGCGCGAGTTGAGGCTGTTCTCGGTGGTGGACGATTCAACCCAGAAGGAACTGGAAGTCGCGGCCATCCACGACGACACCGGCTACCGCCGGGTTCGCGAGTCGCTGTCGCGCCAGCACGACCTGAATTGGCGCGAGCCCAACATCCAGGTGTGGAACGTCAACCTGCGCGGCGACCGCTCGCTGACCCTGCGCCACATGCGCCACAACGACCGGCCGCTCGACAACGGCGCCGAAGAAGTGGTCAAGCACGTGGCCCGGCTGTGGGGCTTCCGGGTCCGGCTGGAAAGCGTGGACAGCCACGACCGCGTGCTGCAGCACTGGGAAGTCACGCCCGCGCCGCACCACGGTAACTAGCCAAGTTGTCATGCCGGGCTTGACCCGGCATCCACCGGCACTGCCAACATGGATCCCGGGTCAAGCCCGGGATGACAGCGCTCAGGGCAACTTGGCCAGGATGCCGTTCATCTCATCCCTGGTGAAAGCCCGCAGCGTCTGGAATCGAACGTTTCCGGCGCCGCCTATGGCCAGCCCGAAGGCGGAAATGGCGGCTTCGTCGTCGGCCTCGCAGATGGTCACCAGGTCGTACTGGCCCTGGGTCCAATAGATCTCCCGCATCTTCACACCGGAACGCGCGGCCATTTCCTTGGCGGCGTCGGCGCGCTTGGTCGTGTCCTTGATGGAGCGCAGGCCCTGGTCGGTGAACGATCCCAGCACGATATAGGTGAGCATGGTTCTTCTCCATTGAAGCGCCGAAATGGCGCGACTCCAAGAGTAGATGGTGCGGCGCGGTTTTTCAAAGAGTTCAGCTGGTCCGTTCGTGTTTGAGTTGAAGCGCGGCAAACGAGGTCAGCTCTCCCGCCAGCGCGCTCGCCGCGACAGTGGGCGGGCTGGCCAACCATACCTGGCCAGGGCCGGAGCGCCCGGGGAAGTTACGGTTGATGGCGCTCACGGTCACCTGGGCCGTGTCGGTGGACGACCCAGGACCGCAATTGGCGCAGGCGCCACAGGACGGCTGCAATATCCGCGCGCCCACGGCTCCAAAGGTCTTGTCGTAGCCGCGGGCGATGCAATAGTCGCGCACGGCCGTCGTGCCGTACTGCAGGTACAGCGCCACGTCTTTCGGAACGCGCAGGCCGTGCGCGAGTCCCCATGCGAGCACTTCATGGTAGTGGTCGAAGTCCTCGCGCTTGCCGGCGGTGCACGATCCGCCGTACGCGATGTCTACCTTCACCGGCGCGGCCGAGCTGGTCGAGCGGGATGCCGTTGCCGGGGTCGCCCGGCGACGCGACGAGGGGGCTGAGGCCGCTGCAGTCGACGTGAATCGTCTCGGCGTAGTGAGCCCCGGGGTCGCTGTGCATCCAGGGTTCGATGGCGAATTCCAGGCCGCGCCGCTCGCGCAGGAAGCGCACGGTTTCGTCGTCGGGCGCCACGATGCCGGTCAGCCCGCCCAGTTCGGCGGTCATGTTGGTGAGCGTCGCCCGTTCGTCCGTCGTCAAGGCCCGCACGGCGTCACCCGCAAACTCGAACACCTTGCCCACGCCGCCGCCGCTGCGGATTGCCGGGAGGGCCAGCAGATGCAGCACGATGTCCTTGGCTGTCACGCCGCAAGGCACGTCGCCCTGGAGTTCGACGCGCAGTAGTTGCGGCATTGTCATGCGCACGGCCCCGGTGACAAAGGCGTTCGCCATGTCCGTGGTGCCGACGCCGAAAGCCACGCATCCCAGCGCGCCGCTGTGCGGGGTGTGGGAATCGGTGCCGACCACGACCTGGCCCGGCAGGGCGTAGTGCTCGGCCATCATGGCGTGGGAGATTCCGGCGGTGTTGCTGCCGTCGTCGCGCAACGCTTCCTCGTCGGTGAGGGTGCGGTGCGTCCGCAAGCCGTAGTCCGCGGCGAAGTCGCGCTGGGCCTGGCACATGGCCCTCATGTTCGGCACGAGGCCGGCGCGAAGGTGCGCGGGGCTCTGGTCCACGTACGAGGTGTGGTCCTCGAACACCACGATGGATTGCGGCTCGTGCAGTGCCAGCGGACGGCCGAGCGTGCTGTGCAGCAGGTGGGAGGCCATGCCGGTGTAGTACTCGTGGATGAAGCGCCAGTCCGCGCGCACGAAGGCGCCTTCGCCCGGTTCCGGGTCCGCGTTGGTGACGGGCGTGGCCAGCAGATGCCTGTCGATGATCTTTTCGAAAAGGGTGCGGGGCCGCGCGCCGCCGGCCGGGATCGCCGCACGCGCCTCGCGCAGATGCGCCTGCCCGAAGCTCAGCATGCCGCCACTGCGCAAGATGCCGGCCGCGAGGTCGTCGCGCCCGGCCAGCAATTCTTCCAATGGGATTTCCTCCCCACGCTGGATGCGCTCTACGAGCCCAAGATCGGTGGAGGTGAACAGGCCGATGTTGTCGGCGTTCTGCCGGTAGATGCGTTCGAAGCTGCGCGCGATGACCAGCCGGATGCCGGCGAGTTTTTCGGCGGCCGGGCTGTGTTCGCGTGAGGAGCCCTTGCCGTAGCGCCCACCCGCGACCGTCACCACGAATCCTGCCGGCCTGCACGGCGCCGGCGCCAATGGGGGTTTCGGTGCCCGCCTTGAATCCCGTGTACGGAAACCGTGCCAGCCGGTCGTCGTAGTGCGACATGATGTGCACGGGCGTGATCTCGTCGGTGGATACGTCGTCGCGCAGCGCCCCCGCCTGGTCGAGCGTGAGTTGCCGTCCGGCCAACTGGGCACGCAGGGCCTGCGGATCGGTGGAAAGGAAAAGGACGCGCGGATTCGGGCCCAGCGCGAGGGTGGTGGGGTGGGTCATGGATGGGAGCGGCTGGCGAGATGATCGACCAGCAGTTGCGCCGCCGGCGAAAGCGCCTGCGCGTCGCGGTAACAGATGATGAAGCGGCGTTCGGCCCAGGGCTCCGTCAGCGGAACGATCGTCAAGCCATAGGCCTGGGCGTAGATTTCCGCCACCTCCAGAGGCACCAGGCTGATGGCGAGCCCCGCGCGCACGACGCGCAAGGCGGCCTCGAAGTTGCTGACGACCACCCGCTGGTTGAGCTTGCGCCCCAGCTGCGCCGCGGCACGCTGCAACATGACCTGCACGGCGCTGTTGACCGGCAGGCTCACGTGTTCGTAGTCCAGGGTCTGCGCGAAGCGAAGGCTCTTGCGGGACGCCAGTGGGTGCTTTGCCGGCACCACCATGCAGAGATGGTCGCTGCGGTAGCCGCGTGACTGCAGCGGGCCCAGATCGGCTGCGTCCCAGCACACGCCCAGCGAAGCCGCGCCATCGCGAACGCCTCGCACGATCTCCGGGCTGACGCGCTCCTCCAGGTCCACCTGGATGTTGCGGTGAGCGGCCATCTGCAGGAACGCGGCGACGTCGTCGGCCAGGGATTCGGCCATGGCGGAAACGGATGCCAGGATCCGGACCTGGCCGCGCACCCCCGACGCGTAGGCTTCCATGTCGCGCTCGATGCGCGCTGCGCTGTCGAGGATGGTGCGGGCATGCTCCAGCAGCGTGTGGCCGGCGGCGGTGGGCGCGACGCCGTGGCGTTTGCGCACCAGCAGCGGCGTGCCAACGGTGTCCTCCAGCTGCGCCAGGCGTTTGCTGATGGCCGAGGGCACCAGGCTGGCCTTGTCGCCGGCGCGCGCGATATTGCCGGTCTCGCAGACTGAGGCAAAGAGCCGCAATGAGGTCAGGTCGAGGTCGCGCAAAGTTAGAAGTTCCTAAATGGAACGTCATCGCTGACGAAATAGCGCTGACGTCGTGATTTGGAAATTCTAAACTTCAGGCTGTCCGAAAGCAAATCATGGAGACAAAGGTGACACGAACCAGCGAAACCACCCGGCCGGCGCGCCAAGCCATCATCCGCGAGGTGGGCCTGCGCGACGGCTTGCAAAGCATCGCCACCGTCGTGCCCACTGCGCACAAGCTGGCGTGGATTCGAGCGGCGTACGAGGCCGGGCAGCGGGAGATCGAGGTCGGATCTTTCGTGCCGGCGCGCCTGCTGCCGCAGCTCGCGGACACTGCCGAGGTACTGGCATTTGCCAGGACCTTGCCCGGCCTGAAGGCTTCGGTGCTCGTGCCCAACCTCAAGGGCGCCGAGCGTGCCATTGACGGTGAGGCCGAGCTGATGCTGGTGCCGCTGTCGGCCAGTCACGCCCACAGCCTGGCGAACCTGCGCAAGACGCCCGACGAAGTGGTGGCGGACATCGCCGCCATCCGTGCGCTGCGGGATGCGCGCGGCTCGAGCACGCTGATCGAGGTCGGCATGAGCACCGCCTTCGGCTGCACCCTGCAAGGCCGCGTCGAGCCCGCCGAAGTGCTGCGCCTGGTGAAGGCCGTGCTCGATGCCGGCGTGGACCGTGTGGGTCTGGCCGATACGGTGGGCTACGCGGATCCGGCGATGGTGCGGGAGCTGTTCGAGCTGTGCCTGCCGGTGGCCGGCGACAGGCTCAACTGCGGCCACTTCCACGACACGCGCGGCCTGGGGCTGGCCAACGTCTACGCAGCGCTCGAGATGGGCATCACCCGCTTCGATGCCTGCCTGGGCGGCATCGGCGGCTGCCCGCATGCGCCCGGCGCCAGCGGCAATGTGGCGACGGAAGACCTGGCGTACATGCTGGCCAGCATGGGGTATCGAGACGGGCCAGGATTTCGACCGGCTGTTGGCATTGCGCGCGCAGGTGGCCCAATGGCTGCAAGGCGAGACACTGCACGGCACGCTGTGGCGTGCCGGCCTTCCCAAAACGATGTTGCCCGCGACGGCAGAGGCTTGATCCCATGAACCCACCCGACAACTCCGCACCCCAGCCCCTCACGGGCCTGCGCGTCATTGAATTCACCCACATGGTGATGGGCCCGACCTGCGGCATGGTATTGGCCGACATGGGCGCCGAAGTCATCAAGATCGAGCCTGTGGACGGTGACCGCACGCGCCGGCTGCTGGGCGCGGGAGCCGGCTTCTTTCCGATGTTCAACCGCAACAAGAAGAGCATCGGCATCGACCTGCACAGCGAGCAGGGCGCGGAAACGGCGCGGCGCCTTTGCGCCACGGCCGACGTCGTGGCCGAGAATTTCAAGCCGGGCACCATGGCCAAGTACGGCCTGGACTATGCGAGCCTCAGCAAGGCGAACCCGCGGCTGATCTATGCCAGCCACAAGGGCTTCCTGCCGGGGCCCTACGACCACCGCACCGCCCTGGACGAAGTGGTGCAGATGATGGGCGGCCTGGCCTACATGACAGGACGTCCCGGCGATCCGCTGCGTGCCGGCACCAGCGTCAACGACATCATGGGCGGCCTGTTCGGCGCCATCGCGGTGCTGGGCGCGCTGATCCAGCGCGGCATCACCGGCCGCGGCATGGAGGTGCAAAGCGCGCTGTACGAGAACAACGTGTTCCTCATGGGCCAGCACATGCTTCAGTTCGCCATGACCGGCAAGCACCCGGCCCCCATGCCCGCGCGCGACAACCCCTGGGCCGTGTACGACGTGTTCACCGTCAGGGACGGCGAGCAGATTTTTCTGGCCGCGGTGAGCGACGCGCAGTGGCGCACCTTTTGCGATGCGCTGGGCTTTGCCGACCTCAAGGTCGAGCCCGAACTGGCGACCAACAACCAGCGCGTCGCGCAGCGCCCGCGCCTGCTCAAGACCATCGCCGAGCGGATCGCTCATCATTCGGCGGATGAGTTGGCAAAGCTGATGGAGGCAGCGGGCTTGCCCTTTGCCCCGATCCGCAAGCCGGAAGACCTTTACGATGACGAGCATCTGCTCGCCACCGGCGGGCTGGCGGATGTCCGGCTGCCCGACGGCCCCAAGGCCGGCCAGACCGTCAAGACCACCCTGTTCCCGATCACGATGGACGGGCAGCGCCTGGGTGTGCGGATGGATCCGCCGCGCCTGGGAGAGCACAGCCGCGATCTGCTGGCCGGGGTTGGATATGCCGAGGCTGATATCGACGAGTTGGTGGCCCGGGCCATCGTGGCCTGAGCCGGCCATCCAATTTTTCTGGAGACAAAATCATGAGTCAACGAGTTGCTTCCCTTTCACGCCGCGATGCATTGCTCGCCCTGGCAGCGCCTGGCAGCGGGCGCCGCCGGCCTGTCCCCGCAGCCTGTCTTTGCGCAGTCGGATCGGCCCGTGCGCTTCATCCTGCCCGTGGCCACCGGCTCCGGCGTGGACACCATCACGCGGGCGACGAGCCCGGCGGTCTCGAAGGCGCTGGGCCATCCGGTCGTGGTCGAGAACCAGCCCGGCGCCGGCGGCGTGATCGGCACGCAGGCCATGATCAAGTCGCCGCCCGACGGCTTCACCTTGAGCGTGGTTTCAAACAACCACGTGATCTATCCCAGCGTGCTCAAGTCGGTGCCGTTCGATCCGGTCAATGACATCACGGCGATCACGGTGATGGGCACGACGCCGCTGGTGCTGGTCGTCAATCCCAAGGTGCCCGCCAACAACGCGAAGGAGCTGATCGCGCTGTTGAAGGCGAAGCCGGAGTCGCTCAACTATGCCTCGTCCGGCAACGGCACCATCCTGCACCTGGCGGCGCAGATGTTCCTGGAAGAGGCCGGCGTCAAGGCCAAGCACATCCCGTACAAGGGCGTCGGCCCCATGCTGACCGACCTGATCGGCGGCCAGGTGGAATTTGGCGTGCTGGCTCTGCCTTCGATCCAGGCACACCTCAAGAGTGGCGCCTTGCGCGCGATCGGTACCTCGTCCGCCCAGCGGCTGACGGCGGCGCCCGAGATTCCCACGTTCGCGGAGCAGGGGCTGCCGAAATACATCGTGGAAGGCTGGTTTGCCGTGGTCGGTCCCAAGGGCCTGCCCGCGGCCGACGTGAAGCGCATTCACGCCGCCTTCGCGAGCGCATTCAATTCGGCCGATGTGAAGGAGACCATGGCCAAACAAGGCAATACGATCTCCATGACCTCGCCCGAGGAAGCTCAAGCCTTCTTCCGCAGCGAGTTGGCCAAGTACGCGGCGCTGGTGAAGAAATCCGGGCTCGAGCCTCAATAGTTGCGTGTGGGCTTGCCTCAGCCGGTGAGGATGACTGAGATGTGCTCGGTGCCGCTTTCCGGCAGCCACACTTCGCCCGCGCGGCCCAGGATCTGGCGCACGTTGGCGCTGTCGCGAGGAAAGCCAAACCGCTCGAACTTCTCGGCACGCGGATCGAAGGCGAACACCGCGTTGCCGCCGAAGTCGCTGACCCACACCGTGTCGCGCTCATCCACGTAGACGGCGTACGGCTTGGGCGAGTCGCCCGGCAGTTTCCATTGCCGCCAGTTGCGTGCCGCCGGGTCGTGCACCGAGACGTTGCCGCTGTTCCATTCGCTGACCCAGATGCGGCCCTTGCTGTCGCTCCAGACCCGGCGCGCGCCCTGGTTGCGCGTGGGCGGCTCGACCACCGTCGACTCGCCCGTGCGCCGGTCGATGTGCGCGATGAAGGAGCCGGCCAGGGAGCACCACCAGACCTCGCCGCCGGGTGCCGTGCAGATGCCATAGGGGCCGCGGCCGCGCGGCGCCTCCTTGACGCTGACCTGCCCGGTCTTGACCGCAACCTTGCCGACATAGCCGCCCTGCCCGGTGAACCACAGGTCGCCCTCGCCGTCGAATGCGCACGTGTTGAGGTTGGCGTAGGGCGTGCCTTGCGGCAATGCAAAGACCTGCACCTTGCGGTCGGGCCAGCCGACTCGAACGATGGCGTTCTGCCCGCTGTCCGTGATCCAGGCTGCCTTGTCCGGCCCCTGGATCACGCCGTGGGGCGATGAGCCCGAGCCCAGGGGGATCAACTCGGTCCGGCCGGCCTTGGGGTCGAACCAGCCGAGATGCCCGCTGGCCTGCGCGGTAAACCAGACGCCCCCGTCAGGCGCGGGCGCCAGGTCGTGGATGCCGGTGCGGCGCGGCGTGCCCAGCGGCCAGGACTGCATCCTGGCGGTCTGGGCCCGGATGGGCCCCAGGACAAAGGCGCCGGCGGCGACCATAGCGGCGCGTCGTGAGATCTGAAGCATGTTGACCTCCCAGAGGAGCGGCGAGGCTAATTCTGGTCCCCAAACCTCCCGCGCCGTCTCGACCACCAGGCGCAGCTTGTTGCGCTGGGCTTCCACGGCGATGTTGTTGCCGTGCACGGTGCTGGAGAAGCCGCATTGCGGCGACAGTGCCAACTGTTCCATGGGCGCGTACTTCGCCGCCTCGTCGATCCTGCGCTTGAGGTCATCCTTGCTCTCGAGCTGCCCGAACTTCGTCGTGACCAGGCCGAGCACCGCCGTCTTGCCCTTGGGCAGGTAGCGCAGCGGCTTGAAGTCGCCCGAGCGGTCGTCGTCGTACTCCATGAAGTACGCGTCCAGGTTCATCTCCTTGAGCAGGGCTTCGGCCACGGGTTCGTAGTTGCCGCTGGCGGCGTGCGTGCTCTTGAAGTTGCCGCGGCACAGGTGCATGGCCAGCAGCATGCCCGCCGGCTTCTGCGCCACCACCTTGTTGATGAACTTCGCGTAGCGATGCGGCAGCTCGTTGGGATCGTCGCCGCGCTGGCGCGCGCCCTCGCGCATCTTTTCGTCGCACAGATAGGCCAGGTTGGTGTCGTCCAGTTGCACGTAGGTGCAGCCGGCCGCCGCGAGGGACCGCAGTTCATCGCCATAGGCGTTGGCGACGTCGTCATAGAACGCCGGGTCCAGTTCGGGATAGGCTTCCTTGCTGATCCCGGCGCGCCCGCCGCGGAAATGCAGCATGGTGGGCGAGGGGATGGTCACCTTGGGCATGCGGCCGGCGCTCACCTGGCTCTTGAGGTACTGGAAATCGGCCAGCTGGATGTTCTTGGCATGGCGCACCTTGTCGATGACGCGCATCACGGGCGGCGCCAGTTCCTCGGTGCCGTCCGGCTTCCTGATGGTGACTGGGATGTCCGTCTTGACGCCGCCCAGTTGCTCCAGGAAGTCGATGTGGAAGTACGTGCGGCGGAACTCGCCGTCGGTGATGCTCTTGAGACCGATGTCTTCCTGGAACTTCACGATCTCGGTGATCGCCTTGTCCTCCACGGCACGAAGTTGCTCGGCGGTGATGTCGCCGCTTGCCTTTTGCTCGCGCGCTTCGAGCAGGTACTTGGGCCGCAGAAAACTGCCGACGTGGTCATAGCGGGCGGGGAGTCGCATCATGATTCCTGTCTCTGGATAGTGGAATGAGAGGAGTATGTTAGGCCTCGCCGGGCTACAGGTCGAGTACCCGGACGCGGCTTTTCGCGTGCGAACAGCAGGGCTTTTCCTCTTCCCTGAGGCCGGAACCGTATGCATACTTACGCATTCGAAGGAGACATCCATGGAAAGAAGAACATTGATCCAGGCTGCCCTTGCCGCCTTGCTCGTCTCGGCCAGCGGCATGGCCCTGGCGCAGGACGCCTTCAAGATCGGCCTGATCCTGCCGATGACGGGCCCCTTCGCCTCGACCGGCAAACAGATCGAGGCCGCCGCCAGGCTGTACATGGCGCAGAACGGCGACACGGTGGCGGGCAAGAAGGTGCAACTGATCGTCAAGGACGACACCGGTCGTGCCGGACGTCACCAAGCGCATCGCGCAGGAACTGGTCGTCAACGAGAAGGTGACCGTGCTGGCCGGCTTCGGCCTGACGCCGCTGGCCCTGGCCACGGCGCCGATCGCCACCCAGTCCAAGACGCCGCTGGTGGTCATGGCCGCGGCCACCTCCAGCATCACCGAAGCCTCGCCGTTCATCGTGCGCACCAGCTTCACGCTGCCGCAGGCGGCGGTCGGCATCGCCGACTGGGCGCCCAAGAACGGCATCAAGAAGGTCGTGACCCTGGTCACCGACTACGGCCCGGGCATCGACGCCGAGAAGTTTCTTCAAGGACCGGCTGCAGTTCAACGGCGGCCAGGTGGTGGAGAGCCTGCGCGTGCCGCTGCGCAACCCCGACTTCGCGCCCTTCCTGCAGAAGGTGCGCGACGCCAAGCCCGATGCGCTGTTCGCTTTCGTGCCTTCGGGCGCGGGCGCGGCGCTGATGAAGCAGTTCGCCGAGCGCGGCCTGGACAAGGCCGGCATCAGGCTGATCGGCACCGGCGACGTGACCGACGACGACATCCTCAACGGCATGGGCGACGTGGCGGTGGGCGTGGTGACCTCGCACCACTATTCGGCCGCGCACAACTCGCCGGCCAACAAGAAGTTCGTCGAAGCATTCACCAAGGCCAACAGCAACCTGCGGCCCAACTTCATGGCGGTGGGCGGCTACGACGGCATGCGGGTGATCTACGAGGCGCTGAAGAAGACCAAGGGCGCCGGCGGCGGCGAGGCCCTGCTGGAGGCCATGAAGGGCCAGATCTTCGAGAGCCCGCGCGGCCCGATGTTCATCGATGCGCAGACGCGCGACGTCGTGCACAACATCTACATCCGCAAGGTCGAGAAGAAGGACGGCCAGCTCTACAACGTGGAGTTCGACGTGATCAAGGACGTGAAGGACCCGGGCAAGGCGAAGTAGAAAAGGTTTGTCATTGCGGGCTCGACCCG
This sequence comes from uncultured beta proteobacterium, assembly GCA_963722025.1. Classification (GTDB taxonomy): domain Bacteria; phylum Pseudomonadota; class Gammaproteobacteria; order Burkholderiales; family Burkholderiaceae_C; genus Ramlibacter. The sequence continues at coordinate 5,248 of CAVRNE010000006.1, read as the reverse complement.
CAATCCACCTGGGCATGCAAACCACCGTGGATGCCGGGTCAAGCCCGGCATGACAACCAGAGCCCATGCTCACCATCCTCTTCGACGGCATCGCCTACGGCATGCTGCTGTTCATCCTCGCGGTCGGCCTGGCGGTGACCATGGGCCTGATGAACTTCATCAACCTGGCGCACGGCGCCTTCGCCATGGCCGGCGGCTACATCACGGTCGTGCTGATGCAGCGCTTCGGCGTGCCCTTCCTGGTCTGCCTGCCGATCGCCTTCGCCGGCGCGGCGCTGCTGGGGGCGGTGCTGGAGCGCACGCTGTATCGCCCGCTCTACCACAAGCCGCACCTGGACCAGGTGCTGTTCTCGATCGGCCTGACCTTCATGGCCGTGGCCGCGACCGACTACTTCATGGGCTCCACCCAGCAGATCATCCAGTTGCCCGACTGGCTGCGCGGCCGCACCGAGATCGGCGACGGCCGCTGATGCTGGGCATGGGCCACTACCGGCTGTTCATCATCGCCGTGTGCGCCGCGCTGACCGTGGCCCTGCAGTACGTGCTGGCGCGCACCCGCTTCGGCAGCCGCCTGCGGGCGTCGGTCGATGACCAGCGCGTCGCCGCGGGCCTGGGCATCAACGTCAACGTCGTGTTCCTCACGACTTTCGCCTTCGGTTCCGGCCTGGCCGGCCTGGGCGGGGCGCTGGGCGCCGAAGTGCTGGGGCTCGACCCGACTTTCCCGCTGAAGTTCATGATCTATTTCCTGATCGTCGTGGCGGTGGGCGGAACCTCGTCGATCACGGGGCCGCTGCTGGCCGCGCTGCTGCTGGGCATCGCGGATGTGGCGGGCAAGTACTACATTCCCAAGCTCGGCGCGTTCATCGTGTACAGCCTGATGATCGTGATCCTGATCTGGCGGCCGCAAGGCCTGTTCGTGCGCACGGGAGGAAAGTCATGAGCGCGAGCGCAAACGCCTTGCTCGCCGCTCGTCGCTGGCGGCCCTGGGAGCCGTTGCTGTGGCTGGCCGCGTTCGCCGCGCCGCTGCTGTTGCCGCGGCATGCGCTGATCGTCAACGAGATCGCCATCGTCGCGCTGTTCGCGATCTCGCTGGACCTCGTGCTGGGCTACACCGGCATCGTCTCGCTGGGCCATGCCGCGTTCTTCGGCATGGGCGCCTACACCGCGGCCCTGTTTGCCAAGCATGTGATGCCCGATCCGCTGGTCGGGCTGGCGTTCGGCATCGTCACGGCCACGGTGCTGGGGGCTGTGTGCTCGGTCACCATCAGCGCGGCACCGACCTCACGCGCCTGATGGTGACGCTGGGCGTCGGCCTGATCCTGCTGGAACTCGCCAACAAGCTCGACTGGCTCACCGGCGGCGCCGACGGCCTGCAGGGCGTGGTGATGGGGCCCGTGCTGGGCAGATTCGAATTCGACCTGGGCGGCCGCACGGCGGCCTGGTATTCCCTGACGGTGCTGCTGGTGTTCTTCGTTCTGGCGCGGCGGCTGGTCAACTCGCCGTTCGGCGCGACCCTCAAGGCGATCCGCGACAACCGCCTGCGCGCCATGGCCATCGGCATTCCAGTGGGTTCGCGCCTGTCGGTGGTCTACACCATCGCGGCCGGCATGGCCGGCGCCGCGGGGGCGCTGCTGGCGCAGACCACGGGCTTCGCCTCGCTCGACGTGTTCGAGTTCCACCGCTCGGCCGACGTGATGCTGATGCTGGTGATCGGCGGCGCCGGCTGGCTCTATGGCGGCATCGCCGGCGCCGTCGTCTTCAAGCTGATGCAGGACGCGCTGTCGGCGATCACGCCGCAGTATTGGACTTTCTGGATCGGGCTGTTCCTGGTGGTGCTGGTGCTGGTCGGGCGCGACCGGCTGATCCGGCCCTGGACCTGGTTCTCGGCAAGGGCCAGGCCATGACAGGCGAAGTCGTGCTTTCCTGCGAAGGCCTGGTGAAGCGGTTCGGCGGCATCACCGCGACCGACAATGTCACGCTGAACCTCCGGCGCGGCGCCCGCCACGCGTTGATCGGCCCGAACGGCGCCGGCAAGACCACGCTGATCAATCTGCTGACCGGCGTGCTGGAGCCCACCGAGGGCCGCATCGCGCTGGAAGGGCAGGACATCACCCGGCTGGCGCCGCACCAGCGCGTGCGGCGCGGCATGGTGCGCACCTTCCAGATCAACCAGCTGTTCAACTCGATGACGCCGCTGCAGACGCTGACGCTGGTGATCTCCCAGCAGCGGGGCCTCGGCGCGCGCTTCTGGCAGCCGCTGGGCGCGAGCAGGCCGGTCGCCGACCGCGCGCTGCAATTGCTGGAGCAGTTCCGGCTGGCCGAAGTGATGAACCAGCGCACGGAGCATCTGGCCTACGGCAAGCGCCGCCTGCTGGAGATTGCCATCGCCCTGGCTTGCGAGCCGCGCGTGCTGTTGCTGGACGAGCCGGTGGCCGGCGTGCCGGCCGGCGAGCGCGAGGAACTGCTGCAGACCGTGGCGGCGCTGCCGGCCGATGTGTCGGTGCTGCTGATCGAGCACGACATGGACCTGGTGTTCAGCTTCGCCAACCGCATGACGGTGCTGGTGAACGGTGCCGTGCTGACCGAGGGCGATCCGCAGCAGATCGCCACCGATCCGGAGGTCAAGGCGGTGTACCTGGGACACGGCAAGGAACATGGGGACATGGGTCGTGGCTGAACTGCTCAGGGTCGACAGGCTGAGTGCCGGCTACGGCGAAGCCGTGGTGCTGCACGACGTTTCCTTGTCGCTGGACGAAGGCAAGACCCTGGCACTGCTGGGACGCAACGGCACCGGCAAGACGACGCTGATCAACACGCTGGCCGGCGCCACGCGCCAGCACGGCGGCGCCATCGCGCTGGGCGGCGCCGCCCTGCACAAGCTGGCCGCGCACCAGCGCGCGGCGGCCGGCATCGGCTGGGTGCCGCAGGAGCGCAACATCTTCAAGTCGCTCACGGTGCACGAGAACCTGACGGCGGTGGCGCGGCCCGGCAAGTGGACGCCGGACGGCGTCTACGCGATGTTCCCGCGGCTGGCGGAGCGCAAGGGCAACCTGGGCACGCAGCTGTCCGGCGGCGAGCAGCAGATGCTGGCCATGGGCCGTGCGCTGGTCGTGAATCCACGGCTGCTGCTGCTGGACGAGCCGCTGGAGGGCCTGGCGCCCATCATCGTGCAGGAGTTGCTGCGCGCTATCGCGCGCATCACGCGCGAAGAGGGACTTTCGGCCATCATCGTGGAGCAGCATCCGCAGGCGATCCTGGCGATCTCGGACAGCGCGGTGGTGCTGGACCGTGGCACCGTGGTGCATGCCGGCACGCCGCGAACTGCGCGACCACCCGAGCTGCTGGACCGGCTGCTCGGCGTGGCACGATAAGCGGAGGAGAACATGCAGCGCCGAACCTACTGGTGGCGGCCCTGGCCGCGGGCTTCCCATGGACCGGGGCGCAAGCCCAGGCCTGGCCGGCCAAGCCGATCCGCATCGTGGTGCCTTTCGGCGCCGGCGGCGTGGCCGACCTGACGGCGCGCGCCGTCGGCCAGCAGCTGGGCGAAAGCCTCAGGCAGAGCGTCATCATCGAGAACAAGCCGGGCGCGGGCGGCGTGTCCGCCGGTGAAGTGGTGGCGCGCGCCGCGCCGGACGGCTACACCCTGCTGCTCATGAGCAATGGCACGGCGGTGAGCGCCGGCATGTTCAATTCGCTGCCTTTCGACGCGCAGAAGGACTTCGCGCCGGTTTTCTTGCTGGGCACTTTCGGCATCGCGGTGATCGTCCCCGGCGACTCGAGATTCAAGACCCTGGGCGACCTGCTGGCGCGGCCAAGGCCCAGCCCGGCAAGCTGAACATCGCCACCGTCGCGATCGGCAGCACGCAGAACCTGGCGGCGGAACTGCTGAAGATCACCACCGGCGTCGATATGCAGGTCGTGCCGTTCAACGGCACGCCTGCGGTCATCACCGCGCTGCGCGGCGGCCAGGTGGATGCGGCGGTCGAGATCCTGGCGCCGATGAAGGGGCAGATCGAAAAGCAAGACCCTGCGTGCGATCGCGGTGCTCGGGGACAAGCGGCCGGCCGACCTGCCCGACGTGGCCACGGCGGCGGAAACCGGCGGAGCGCTCAAGGGCTTCAACGTCGCGTCCTGGAATGCGCTGGCCGCTCCCAAGGGCACGCCGCCCGAGGTGATCGCCAGGCTCAATCGCGAACTGCAGGCGCTGCTGACGCAGCCGGACATGAAGAAGAAGCTGGCCGACATCAACGTCGACGCCCGCGCCAGCACGCCGGACCAGCTGGGTGGCCTGCTGGCCAGCGAGACGAAGCGCTGGAGCGACGTCATCGTGCGGGCCAAGATCCCGCGCCAGTAGGAGCGAGTCATGCCATTCAGCGCATCGGCCTGGTGGGCTACGGCGAAGTCGGCAAGATCTTCGGCAGCGGCCTGAAGCCGCGCGTGCAGCAGGTCTCCGCCTGGGACCTGAAGTTCGCTGCCGCGGCGACGGCACAGCGGAACGGGAACACGCGGCGAAGGCGGCTGAAGCATGGAAGCGCTGTGCGCCGCCAGCGACCTGGTGATCTCCGCCGTGACCGCTTCCAACACGCTGGCCGTGGCCGACGAGGCCGCAAGCTTCCTGCGCCCGGGACGGTGTTCCTGGACCTCAATTCCGCTTCGCCCGGCACCAAGCAGCAGTCGGCCGCGCGGGTCGAGGCCCGCGGCGCCCACTACGTCGAAGCCGGCGTCATGACCTCGGTGCCGCCCTATGGCATCAAGGTGCCCATGCTCCTGGGCGGTCCCAGGGCCGGAGCTGGCGAAGCTGCTGGCCTCCTGGGGCCTGGACGCCAAGCCGTCAGCGAGCGGCTGGGGGTGGCCAGCGCCATCAAGATGTGCCGCAGCGTGATGATCAAGGGCCTGGAGGCGCTGGTGATCGAAAGCTACGCCACGGCCCGCCTACGGCGTCGAAGACCATGTGCTGCCGACGCTGCAGGAAACCTTTCCCAGCATCGACTGGAGCCAGCAGGGCGCCTACTTCTTCAGCCGCGTCGTCCAGCACGGCAAGCGCCGCGCCGAGGAAATGCGCGAAGCCGCCAACACGGTGCGCGAAGCGGGCTTGGAGCCGGTGATGCTGCGATCGCCGACAAGCAGCAATGGGTCGCCGACCGGGCGCGTGACGGCCTGTTCAAGGACCTGCCCAAGGGCGCGCGCTGGCAGGACTACGCGGACCGGCTGCTGGCCGAGTCCAGGAAAAAGTAGCCGTCGTCTCAGC
>CAVRNE010000005.1:0-33775 GCA_963722025.1 uncultured beta proteobacterium | reverse complement strand
TGAGGATCAGGTTCAGCATCACCTGTTGCAGTTGAACTCGATCTCCGTGAACGGGCGGCAGTCCCTGCGCGAGCTGCGTGTGCACCGTCACGCAATTCTTCGCCAGCTCGCCTCGCACGAGTGCAATCACGTTGCCGATGGCATCGTTCAAGTCGACGCTTTCCTTGCGGGGAGGCACTTTTCTGACCTGATCGCGGATCCGACTGATGATGTCGCCGGCCCTGTAGGTATCGGTGACCACGCACTCGAGCGCCTCACTGACTTCCGCCAGCTCTGGTGGATCTCTCGCGAGAAAGCGCAGCGCCGCGTGAGCGTTGTTGCGTGCCGCGCCGATCGGCTGGTTGACTTCGTGCGCGATGGAAGCCGCGAGCTGTCCCATGGTGGCCAGGCGATTCGCGTGCGCCAGCTCCATCTGCACCTCGCGCATCGCGTCCGCAGCGCTCTTGCGCTCCGTCAGGTCGAGCACGAATGCGACGCCTTGGTACGCATCTTCTTCGAACGCGCCGCGCCGATCAAGACAGGTACGCGGCCGCCGTCCTTGCGGAAGAACTCCTTCTCATAGGGCTGCACTCGACCGGTGGCCTTCAGTGCTGGCACGGACGTTTGTTCGTCACGATCGCGCCATTCCGGCGGCGTCAGGTCCGTCCAGCGGACACGCCCGGATGCGAGATCCTCACGGTCGTATCCCACCATGAGAAGAAACGCATTGTTCGCTTCGAGAATCCTGCCTTTGAGATCCCAGAAGAAGATTCCGATGATGTTGGCATCCACCAGGCGCCGGATCCTGGCCTCGCGTTCGGCAAGATCCCGGTACAGGCGCGCATTCTCCATCGAGATGGCGGCCTCCGATGCCAGCAGCTTGAGCACGGCCATTCGGGCGGGGGTGAAGGCGCCGATCGTCAGGTTGTTTTCCAGGTACAGCATCCCGAGCAGCCTGGTCTGCTTGAGTATCGGCAGGCACAGGACCGACCGGGCGTGGTGCGGCGAATGTAGTCATCGGCAGAGAACGGGTTCTCGCCCGAGGCGTCATGCAGCAGCACGCCTTCCTTGGTACGGAGGACGTAGCGGAAGACGGACTCCGGCAGATCTGCCGCGGTGACGTTCGCTTGCCGGAGATGGACCTCCACCTTGCCACTGCTGGTCGTGGCTTCCGCTTCTATCCGGTACTCATCCCCTCTCGGAAGAATCAGCACACCTCGTTCGGCGCCGGCATGCTCGATGGCCGTACGCATGAGCGTGTCGATCAGCTTCTCCAGGACAATCTCGCCCGACAGCGCTTCGGAGACCTTCATCACGGTCGCCAGGTCGAGGCGCTCGACGGATGTCTGTATCGTGGTGTTGGGCTCCGGGACCGGTTTGTCCGCCCTGAGGTGCGGATACAGCTGCTCGAGCTGTCGAACCTTGCCTTCTGCGCCCCAGCGGAGGTAGCAGTCCCGCGCATCCCGCAGGTAGGTCGCCGCAATCTTCTCGAAGCCGCGCGCCGCGTAAAAGCATCCGGCCCGCTCGTTGGCGATCGCCTCATTGTGGACAAAGCCGTGGGTGTGCGCCGAACGCACGGCTTTCTCATAGAGGTCTTGAGCTTCGAGCACGCGGCCTTCGATCCTGGCGATTTCCGCACCAACGATTGCTGCGCGGTTCTCAAAGGTCACGGGGTTGTGCTCGGCCCACACCTCGATCTGCTTGTGGTGACCGACCAAGGCGTCGAAGTGCTGCCGCTTCTGATCGCCAGATGCGAACTCACAGGCTGCGGCGTGCGCGAGCGCACCGTAAAAATGAAATTCGGCGGTTTCGAAGTTCGCCGCCGCGCGCCAAAGCAGCCGTTGCGCGTTCAGCGCGGCGTCAATCGCGGATGAGTGGTCCCCGGCAAGAATCGTGCCTGCAATTTGCGGACCCAATAGTAAGAACTCGGCAAGCCCCAGATTGCGGTCGCTGGCCAGCTGGCGTTCGGTATCACGCTCGCTGTATCCCTCGTGATCCAGCCGCCCGAAAATCGCGGTCAATCCGCGCAGAGTCCGTGTCAGCCCAAGCTGCGCGCCGCAGTTGCACTGACGAGACCCAATTGGGCCTTGCTGGAAAAGGCAAGACCGCTCTCGGCTTCCTCCTGCACTTCCGCGAGAGGAGTCTCCCGACCGCCAAACTGATCGTGATCGACGTGTTCCAACTGTAACCCGCAAAGGCGAGTTCGCCGACCCGATACGCGGCGTCGAACGCACGGCGCACCAGCTCCCGCCCGCTGGCAGGGTGTTTTGTCCACGGCATCACGAGCGCACCCACGCACAAGTAGGTCCGCGCTTGATAACGCATCAGGCCGCGTTTCTCGACCAGGTCATATCCCAATTGGCCGAACCGATATCCGTCTCTGTAGTTGCCGAAGCGCGGCCCGGCAAAGAAGGCCAACCAGACATAGCCGTAACACGACGCATCGCAGTTGCCGTACTCGAGGCTGAGACTGACCAGGCGGCAGACAACGAGTGAGGAGAGGTGTTCATCGGAGAAGAAGGACGGTGTAACGGCTTCCGAGAAGACGTCCAGGGTGTCCAGGACCTCAGGGTCCGTTATCAGTGGCAGGCTCACGAGCTCTTCAATTTGCCGGCTGCCGAGCAGCGCCCAGATTCGTTCGTACTCGCGCGTCGCCTCTTCGCGGGTCGGATGTTTCGGCCAGACGGTTCCGTCGCGACGGAGCCACTCCAGGAAGACTTCGAGACCGTGGTCGCTCTTGTCCAACGCGGTGTAAAGCCTGACCCGCAGCACGGTCACGGCGCAGTAGTCATGGCGACTCCTGGCCCGTTCGGCCAGGCGCGAGAGTCGATTCTCGGCCGTCGACATGTCTCCCGTCAGCAGTTCGCACTCGGCCATCAGGCACTCGATGGAGAACATGAGTGTGTAGTTGCGCTCCCAGGTCTCCTCGGCAAGGAGGACGCTGGCCGCTCTGAGGTATTTGAGTGCCGAGGCATGGGCGGTCGAGATCTTTGCGCGCCGACCAGCGATCAGATTGAGTTCTGCAACGTTCTCCCGCTCCTCGACCGAGGTGATGAGATGGGAGCCGCGGTTCAGTTGATTGACGATTTCGAATATGGCCTCCTCCCGCTTTCCCGCAGGCGTGTGCTCGGCCAGGAGCATGCCGAGGCGCAGATGCGTCTCGGCACGCAATTCCTGGGGAATCAATGAATAGGCCGCCTCCTGCACGCGATCATGGAGAAAGCGGTACCCGTCGTTCGAGCGGAAGATCAAGCCGGCGCGAACCGCCTCCCACAGGTGGTCGTGCAATTCCTCGATCGATTCCTGACAGGCCATCCGCAGCACGTCGAACTCGGCGCTGTTTCCCAGGCAAGCAAACTGATGCAGCGCCTTCTGCGTTGCCATTGGCAGGCGGTTCAATTTCCCGACCATCAGCTCCACGACGTTGTCGGTGTAGCCCTTGGCATGGATGAGGCCCAGATCCCATGACCATCGCCCTTCACCGTAGTCAAAGGCGAGCAAGCCCTCGTCTGCCAGCGTGGAAATGAACTGGATCGCGAAGAACGGATTGCCAGTCGTCTTCTCGTGAATCAATTGCGCCAACGGGCCGACGCGCTCCGGTTCGAAGCGAAGAGAGTCCGCCAGCAGTTGCCCCAGGTCGTCGCGACCCAGCGGGGCGAGAACGATTTCCTGCAATACGGCCCCGCCTTGGCGGATGGCGTCCAGCTTGCGCACCAAGGGGTGGGTGGCGCTGACCTCGTTGTCCCGATAAGCACCGATCAGCAGAAGGTGCTTCAGATCGGAGCGCATCAGAAGGTCCTCGAGCAGGTCGAGCGTGGCCGCGTCCAGCCATTGCAGGTCGTCGAGGAAGAGCGCGAGCGGATGCTCGGGCCGCGCGAATACGCCGATGAAGCGCCGAAATACCAGCTGAAAGCGCCCCTGCGCATCCTGCGGAGGAAGTTCGGGCACAGGCGGCTGTTCACCGATGATGTGCTTCAATTCCGGGACGAGCTCGACCATGAGCAGTCCGTTCGGATCCAGCGCCTCGCGAAGGGCGTCGCGCCATTTGCACAAGTCTTCTTCGTTTTTGCTCAGCAGCGGCCGGATCAGTCCCTGGAAGGCCTGCGCCAGCGTGGCATACGGAATGTCGCGCTTGTACTGGTCGAACTTGCCCGCCGCAAACAAGCCTCGGGGTGGAACAAGCGGCTTTTGCAGTTCGTTGACGACTGCGGATTTACCGATGCCCGAGTACCCGGACACGAGCACCAACTCGGGCCTGCCCCCGGCGACGATGCGATCGAACGCGGCGAGAAGGGTGTCGACCTCCGATCCGCGCCCGTAGAGTTTCTCGGGGATCATGAGGCGATCAGGAGCGTCATGATCGCCCGGAGCGAAATCGTGAATGCGCCCCTGCGCGTTCCATTCGGAGAGGCAGCGCCGGAGGTCGCGCTCGACACCCGCCGCCGACTGGTATCGGTCCTCGACGGTCTTGGAGAGCATCTTCATGGTGATGGCGGAGACGGCAATCGGAATACTCGTCAATTGCTCGCTGGGATTTGTCGGCTGTCGCGCAATGTGACAGTGCACCCACTCCATCGGGTCGGATGCCGTGAACGGAAGACGGCCGGTCAACATTTCATAGAAGGTGACTCCGAGCGAGTACAGATCGCTTCGGGAGTCGATGGAGCGGTTCACTCGTCCAGTTTGCTCGGGAGCCATATAGGCGAGCGTTCCTGCGATGAACTCGGGAGGTTCAGGCGACTGCCGCTCGCGCGGGAGGCGAGATGCAATGCCGAAGCCGGTGAGCCAGACTCGCTCCGTCGCCGGATCCACGATCACGTTGGAAGGCTTGATGTCCTTGTGTATGAGGCCGCGTCCGTGAAGCCGGCCGAGTGCGGACGCCATGGCGGCCGCCAGGCGCAGAAATCGTTCGATTTCCATGGGCTGACGGATAAGGCGATCGAGGGGGATGCCTCCGGAAAACTCGACGAATAGCGTCGTCTGCCCGTGCTCGCGCACGAGCTCAACGGGCCGCAACGCCCACGCGGCATCGAGGTGGTCCTTGAGTTCGTACTCGTGCGTCAGGCGACGGGTGCCCTGAAGCATCGGATGCTCGGCGCCGGAGCGCGTTGGCATGAACGCGTGTCGATCACCCTCGGCATCGTCGCGCCTGAAGTCTGCAGAAGACACGCTCGGCGTCCTCCCACAGCACTTCCGCAGAGCCATTGTCCACATCGCCGTCGAGCGCGTTCATGGCGCGACTCGAGGCGGCTTGCCGCGCGCGAAGGCGCGACGAAGGCAATCGATCAGGACGGCCTCGTCCAATGGCTTGTGAAGGTAGGCGCCGACTCCCAGGCTCAACATGCGTTGCCGGACGCCATCTTCCGGATGGGCCGTGATCAGGATCGTCGGGATCGCGTGCCCCGTCGCGACCAGGTGCTGGTAAAGTTCGGCACCCGTCATGGCGGGCATGTGAATGTCAGCGACCAGGCAGGCGGTAGCGGGCAGTTGGGTGGATGCGAGGAATTCGGCCGCGGACGGGAACACCGCGACGGTGTAGCCGTGCGACTTGAGCAGTCTTCGCATGGAGTCGCGAAAGGACTGGTCGTCATCGACGATGGAGATCAAGGATGTCTCAGGCACGACAGATTCCGGTGCGTCACTTGCAGCCTCGACACGTGCCCGACAGCACGGCCGAGTACTGCTCTGTTGCCAAGAGTACTGCCGTAGCGAGGCTGGATCTCTAAGCCTTGGTTTAGGTGTGAGCGGGCGGTCGACTGAGCTGCGACTAGGCGCTCGGCTTTCTTCGGCAGCAGGTTGAGTTTGTCCGCCATTTGGCAGAGTTCCGGGAGCGATGCGGCCTCGATCTTGCGCATCATGTTGCTCCGATGAACCTTCACCGTGGTTTCGGTGATGCCCATGTCGCCGGCAATCTGCTTGTTCAGCCGGCCCTGTACGACTTGGACGAGGATCGCGCGTTCACGCGGCGTCAGTTCTTCGAATCGAGCCCTGAGCGCGCTCAGGGATTCTTCGTTCTCGCGGCGTGCGCGGTCTCGAGCGAGCCCCACGTTGACGGCGTCCAGAAGATCCTGATCCCGGAACGGCTTCGTCAGAAACTCGATGGCGCCCGCCTTCATCGCCTGCACGGTCATCGGAATGTCACCGTGTCCGGTGATGAAGACGATCGGGAGCGTCACGCCCGCCGCGGCAAGATCGCGCTGAAATTCCAGCCCGCTTCTTCCCGGCATTCTCACGTCGAGAACCAGGCAGGTAGGGCTATCGGGCGGCTCGGATTTCGCAAACTCGGCAATCGACGCAAACGCCAGTGCATGCAGACCGGCCGACCGCAACAGTCGTTCGAGCGATTCGCGAAATTCTGTGTCGTCGTCGATGACCACAACGCAGGCATCTGAGTCCGGCACCGCTTTCGTTAGCGATCGAAGTTTCACCGGGAAGCGCTCCACGCCTTGCGAGTTGTCACATTATTCCGCTGGCCGTGTCGATGCTACTCCCGTTAGATCCCTACTCACCCGCATCCGGCGTTGGCATGTAGCGGCTTACAGTTGGCCAGCAGGTCGTCGTTGCCGACACATATCAAGACTGAGATCCTTGTTGAGCGCGTGCAGTTCGGATTCAGGACGCTGTGGAAGGTAGCTGGGCCTCGCCGCTGTCATCCCGCGCTTGACCTGCAGGGTGAGTTCATCGGCCAGCACCTCATCGAATCCCGATTCGAGTCCGTCTAGCGCACGCTTGACGATCTCCTCAGGGCTGGACTTCGGGGCATCGAACCCGCGTGTGAGATCGGTATCGACGTAGGCCATGTGCAGCGCCAGTACTTGAGTCTTCTGCACCGCCAGTTCGTTGCGCAGGGCATTGGTGAGCGACCAGGCTGCGGACTTGCTGGCCGAATAGGCTGCCAACTCGCCGCCGTTCACCCACGAGGCGATCGACAAGACGTTGAGCAACGCGCCGCCGCCGTTGCCTTTGAGAATCGGCGCGAAGGCCTTGCTCATGCGCAACACGGCGAAGAAGTTGGTCTCGAAGATGCGCCGTGCGACGTCTTCGCTATCGGCTTCGAGAAAACCTCCCGGCTGGGCGATGCCGGCGTTGTTGATCACCAGTGTTACATCCGACGCCAGCTCTGCGGCGGCCGCCACGTCGCCTGGCTTGTTGACGTCGAGTCGCAGAGGCTGAACACCGGTTTGGATGACGACCGCGGGATCGCGTGCGCCGGCGTAGACCTTGCGGGCACCGCGGGCGAGTAGCTCGCGCGCAAATGCCAGGCCGATGCCGCGATTGGCGCCCGTGACGAGGGCAACTGAGTTTTCAATCTTCATAGGAATCTCCAAAAGAGTGGTCCGTCACCGATTGACAGTGCAGCAGGACTGCACTGCCGAGGCCGGCATCCGGACGAGTCAAGGAGAAAGCGAACCGGCCGCCGCGCGCATCACGCTGCCACGGCGTCCGTGGCAACGACGTTCGTGGCGACGTCGATGTTGCCGTGAACGGCCTTCGAGTACGGGCACACGTCGTGCGCCGCGTGCGCGATGGCCTCTGCCACGTCGAGTGCAACGCCCGGCATGCGGACATCGATCCGGGCCTGGATGAAGTACGCGTCGCCGGTCTTGCCGAGATCCACTTCGATGTCGACTGACATGTCGGAGGGCAGCGCCACCTTCCTCGCCTTGGCCGCGAGGCCTAGCGCGCCGGTGTAGCAGGCCGACCAGGCGCCGGCGAACAGCTGCTCCGCGGTCGGATGCAACTGGATCGCTTTGAACACGATTTCATTGCCGGCCTTGCCGGGGTCGAGAGCTGGATGTCGATGCGGTCATCGCCGCGAGGGGCTCCCTCACGGCGGCTGGCCGTCGTATGGGTCTTGCCCGTCAGCAGAACGGTTTGGATCTTGGTAGTCATTGCGGATTCCTTTTCGGTTAGCAACTGGTGGTTGCGTTCGGGTGTGACTGCAAACGTTCACAACCCGGGAGTGAGGATGCCGGGGACTGTGGTTGGCTTGTATTGAGCCGTGGTCGATCGGTTCGACCTTCTGGGTGTATGTGCGCAGAACTTGCGCGCGCGAAACGCAAGCGGTCTTCAACCAGCGGGGCTGGAGACTGCGCACATGGTTGGGTGCTCTAAACCTTGGTTCAGTCCCCGCACGCCGCGCGGACGGATTGTTGTGAAACCGGCCCGGACGCACGTGGGGCTCAGTAGTCGCTTAGGTTCTCGCCCTTGACTTCGACGAGCTGATCGAGGCGCAAGGTCTCGCCAGAGCTGAGTGACACGTACTCGGCCCCGGCCCTGCTGTACAGGTCTGTAATGGTCGCATCGCGTTGCTGCTGCCCGCCACCATTGTCGCGATAGTGGATACTGATCGGCTTGCGAACGGTCGCCAGATCCTCGAGTAGATCGTGAAACTCGCAGCTGATCGGGATGTAGTCGGAGGGATAGGTAGTCATGGCGTGATGCTGTGGCTGTGAATGTCAAACCCGCTCGGCACTCGTTTGCGACAACCTGCGACTTTCGCGTTGGTCAAGTGAATCATCGTAATCTCCCAGGTGGTTGGGGTTTGGGGATCTCGTTGCAAAAGCTCGGGCCGACGGCCGGTTCGTTCGATCAAGGAGAAAGCGAACCGGCCGCGCGGCATTACGCTGTCACGGCGTCCGTGGCAACGACGTTCGTGGCGACGTTGATGTTGCCGTGAACGGCCTTCGAGTACGGGCACACGTCGTGCGCCGCGTGCGCGATGGCATGTGCCACGTCGAGTGCAACGCCCGGCATGCGGACGTCAATCCGGGCCTGGATGAAGTACGCATCGCCGGTCTTGCCGAGATCCACTTCGATGTCGACGGACATGTCGGAGGGGAGCGCCACTTTCCTCTCCTTGGCCACGAGGCCAAGCGCGCCGGTGTAGCAGGCCGACCAGGCGCCGGCGAACAGCTGCTCCGCGGTCGGATGCAACTGGACCGCTGTGAACGCGATCTCGTTGCCGGCCTTGCCGGGGGTCGAGAGCTGGATGTCGATGCGGTCATCGCCGCGAGGGGCCCCTTCACGGCGGCTGGCCGTCGTATGGGTCTTGCCCGTGAGCAGAACGGTTTGGATTTTGGTGGTCATTGCGGATTCCTTTTCGGTTAGCCCTGTTGTCGGAGCGCGGGCACATCATGTGCGCCGTGCGCCATTGGCATCGCGATAGGGCGTGGATCGCGCCGCCGGGAGCGGATAGAGCGGGCTCGGCGCTCTTCGATCAGTGAGTCAGCCGTTCTCGAGTGATGACTATCGGAGGACGGTAGTAGCGGCCCACCGTGGAGCGCGCGAAGAAGTAGTTGTTGCGAGCACGCTCGCTGAGTCCGTCGAGGTAAACCTCTCCACGGCGATCGCACGGGAAGGAGAGCGCGCGGCCTGGGTCAATCCGCGACGCGAAGTGGAGCTCGTGTGAGAGCCGATGTGTCGTCGAGGGATTCACGGCGCTCATGGCTCGCTCCCGTCGTGCAGCGGCTTCCGCTGCAGCTCCGAAAGGGATGCGGCGACCGAAATCGGACGTCTGTTGCATGAAGGACTCCTTGGCAACCAGTGGCTGCATTCGGGTGCGACTGCAAACGTTCACAACCCGGGAGTGAGGATGCCGGGCAATGTGGTTGGCTTGTATTGCGCCGTGGTCGATCGGTTCGACCTTCTGGGTGTATGCGCGCAGAACTTCCGCGCGCGAAACGCAAGCGGTCTTCAACCAGCGGGTCTAGAGCCTGCGCACATGGTTGGGCGCACTGAACCTTGGTTCAGTCCCCGCGCGCCGCGCGGACGGATTGTTGTGAGACCGGAAAGAAAGCCTTGTCCGCCACGACCTTTTTCTCGAGGCATCCCTTGCCTAATCTAAAGCCATCGCGGAGCCACCAATCAAAGTTCTTCGATACGAACGCCGCACACCGCGGCGCCTCGTCCCCTCTCCACCATCGAAAGGAAATCACATGAACCGCATCACTGCACTCTTCGCCGTCGCCATCACCTCCCTGTCCGGCGCCGCATTCGCCGGCACCGGCCTGGCCGGCGACATCACCATCGAGACGGAGCCCTTCGTGTCGACGACGTCCCGCGCCGAGGTCCGCGCCGAACTCGATGCCTTCAAGAAGTCCGGCGTCAACCCCTGGGCCAGGGACTACAACCCCCTCGCCAGTTTCGTGAGCAGCAAGTCCCGCGCGCAGGTGACGGCCGAATACATCGCCAACCGCGATGCCGTGGCTGCCCTGCATGGCGAAGACAGCGGCTCGCGCTACCTCGCCGAAAGTGCCGCCGCCAGCCGCGCCGTACGCATGGCCCGCACCGGCCACGAGCAATAAGCGCTTCGAGTGCTTCCCATCTCCAGGGAATCCAGGCAGCGCGACGGGAGTGCGGCACGCATGGGGCTACGCGTGCCGCACGCTCTGAGGCGTTCTTCAACGCAGTTGGCCAGTTGCGGATATCCTATATAGGCCGCAAGCTTGCGGTCCGGGTATCCCTCATCTTCCGGCTTGTCGATTTCCCGCAGGCTCGTTCGTCGTGTGAGCAGAGGGTCATCCTCTGCACTTCAGGAGAACACCACATGGCTACCAACACCGTCCGCCTGCACCGCGTGCTGCGCGCCCCGCCGGACCGGCTCTACCGTGCCTTCGTCGAGCCCGGCGCTTTCGAGCGCTGGCTGCCGCCGTTCGGATTTACCGGCAAGGTCCACAGCATGGAGCCCGTGGTCGGGGGCGCCTGGCGCATGTCTTTCACCAACTTCAGCACCGGCCACAGCCACTCGTTCGGCGGGAAGTACCTGGAACTGGTCCCCGGCCAGCGCATTGCGTACAACGCGGCGTTCGACGACCCCAACCTGCCGGGCACCATGAAGACCACCGTGACGCTGACCCCAGTGTCCTGTGGCACCGAGATGTCCGTCGTGCAGGAAGGCATCCCCGAGGTGATCCCGGCCGAGATGTGCTACCTCGGCTGGCAGGAGTCGCTCGTCGCGCTGGCCCAGCTGGTCGAGCCGGATATTCCGGGTTAGGACGCGAACATGAAAAAGTCAGGTTCGACCGAGGCTCAGCCGGCATCCGAGCTGATTGACGAAAGAATCGCCGAGCTCGGGGACTGGCGCGGGGAAACCTTGAGCAGGATGCGCAAGCTCATCAAGGAAGCAGACCCGGACGTTGTCGAGGAGTGGAAGTGGATGGGCACTCCCGTATGGTCACACGACGGGATCATCTGCACCGGCGAGTCTTACAGGTCGATAGTGAAGCTGACCTTCTTGAAGGGGGCATCGTTGAAAGACCCGGCCAAGCTCTTCAACGCGAGCCTCGAAGGGAACGCAAGGCGCGCGATTGACATTCATGAGGGGAGGAAGTCGACGCGGACGCGTTCAAGGCGCTCATCCGTGCAGCGGTCGCCCTCAATACATCCGTCACAAACGCCAAGCCAAAACGAGCAAAGTAGGCGACCAGAGTTAGATCAGCAGAGGTAGAAACCGCTTCAATATGTCCTATCCTCGACCCTCCAATGAAGTCACATGCCATGCATCCCGTTGACCGAGTAAGTGCCGAGCTGGCACTGGCGGATCTGCTTACGGGCCATCGGTGCGCTGGGATTAGGCGCACTGGCGCTCGGCGCATTTGCCATCGGCGCTGTGGCGATCGGCAGGATGGCCATTGGCCGCGCCCGGATTCGCCGCATGGAAATTGACGAGCTCACCGTTCGGAGTCTTGCGCATCACCGAACGCCTGGAAACTCCCTCGAACGCGAACCCAGGGTCGCTGTGATTGATTCCGCAGGCTCATTGCCATCCGGCACGCCTGCGGGCGAACTCATCCGCGCTCGCGCAGCGCTCCTGGAAGCGCTGCGCGAGCGCGATGAAAACACATTCGCGCACTGCGACCGCACCTGCGCGCTCTGCGTCGAGACCGGGCGCATGTTCGGGCTGTCTTCCCAAGACCTGCGCGGTCCTGCGCCGGGCGGCCGAACTTCACGACATCGGCAAGATCGGCATCCCCGATCGCGTCCTTCTCAAACCAGGCCGCCTCGACGATGAAGAACTCGCAGTGATGCGAACGCATTCCCGCCGCGGCCACGATATTCTTGCTTCGATCGAGGACGCCCGGGTCGCCTCCATCGCGACTGTCGTGCTTCATCATCACGAGGCCATCGATGGCAACGGCTATCCGGAGGGACTTCGGGGCGAGGACATTCCCGTCCTGGCCCGAATCCTCTCTATCGTCGACTCCTACGATGCCATCGCCACGGTCAGGCCCTACCATGCCCCCAAGAGCCACGTGGAGGTCATGCGAATGCTCCATGAGGAGCAAGGGCGAAAGTACGACCCGTACGTTCTGGCGAACTTCAGCAAGGTTGTTGAGTTCAGTCCGTACAGGGCTGCCGGCTAGGCCGCGAAAGTTTCGCCTGGCGCTTGGCCCAAGTCGGCCACCCCGGCCACCTGCCGCAGTTTTTCCACGGTCTCATTGACGGCCCGCACGTGCAGGCGCCACAGGTCCATGAACTGCCTGTCGTAGTCCGACTCCAGCCAGGCCTCGGGGTCGCTCACGCGCAGCATCTGCTGGGTCCACAGGAAGTCGATCAGGCGGGCGTGCACGGCGAAGATTTCCGCCGTTTCATTCGATAGTTCGGGAAACCACTGCTTCCTGATGGCGCGCACTTGCTGCAAAGGCGAATCCTCTTGGCGCGCATCGCCCTGGAAGAATGGGGTGCGGCCCTGCGCGGCCACCCAATCGGAGTAGCGGGCGAGGGCGTCCAGCACTTGGACCGCCTTCAGGCGGCGCAGCAGGCGCAGCCGCAGGTGCCGGGTAATACCTGCGCTAATAAGCGCGATGGCGACCAGTCCACCGGCCAGCCAGAGCAGGTAGTAGGAGAGGTTCGACACAAATCTCCCTTAATTGTTTGCAAGAGTGTGCAAACATTACGGCGGGATCAGCGTCAGACAGCTCCCGCCTGCCGTGTAGGCAACGACGCACAAGTGATCAATGCGCCTTCCAGATGGGCTGAAGGAAGCCGCCCATGCCACCACGCGGTTTGTCTTCCTGCCGGGCAATTTGGTCCGCCTTGGCGGTCCAGCGCTGCGACAGCTTGGAGAACGTCGCACGGCAATCCGACGTGAAGCAGTCTTGCTCACGGAGCGTTTCGAGGTTCCTGGCAATCTTGCGGGCGATCAGGTAGCGATGCGCGGGCGCCGACGTTTGCATGAAAGCCGCCATCAACGACAGCGTTGCGGTCCAAAGGGCACTGCAGGCGCGCGACAGGGCAAGTGTGTCAGCGTTGGTGTCGGCTTTCATCGCAGGAGCTCCTTGGAGGAAGACGTTGGAGCATCCTAAGGTCAGCCGTTACGCGTGTCTGTCAGCCCCGGGGCCCGGAGGCGGCCCGACGTTTCCTACGTCGAGCCGGCTCCGACTCACGCGACGTGAGAGGTATTACTTGCCGGCCGAGGCGTTGGCGTGGCGCTTGCGGCCGGCCGCGCGTGCTTCCTCGCTGGTGAACTCATGGGCATGGCCGCTCTGGTGAGCCGCCCGGCCGCCGAGG
Organism: uncultured beta proteobacterium; assembly: GCA_963722025.1. Classification (GTDB taxonomy): domain Bacteria; phylum Pseudomonadota; class Gammaproteobacteria; order Burkholderiales; family Burkholderiaceae_C; genus Ramlibacter. The sequence goes on along the minus strand of CAVRNE010000005.1, from coordinate 20,284 downwards.
CTCGCGATCTCCTTCTGGCGCTGGGGATCCATCGCTGCAAAGCCACGCGGGCTGCGGCGCGGGGTGCTGTTCTCATTGTTGCGCTGGCCGGGGGTATCTTGCAAAGACATGTTCAATCCTTTCGTGATTGTGGTTGGGGGAAGCTTGCTCATGTGGCAAGCTCCGTGCCCGACTGTCTTGCAGGAGTTTCAGAGGCGCAGCGGGGCCGCTCGAGGCGAGCAGCAGGACTCGACGGTAAATCTTGCCGCAAGTAGAGCTGATTTGCGGGGCCGAGCTGTCAAGTCCTCGAACTCGGCTCTAGACGCCGTATTCCTTGAGCCGGTTGTACAGCGTCTTGAGGCTGACCCCCAAGGCCGCGGCCGTGCGTTCCTTCTGGTGGCCGAAGTGCTCCAGCGTGGCCAGGATCACCTGCCGCTCGACAGATGCCAGCGGCGTGCCCACCGCAACCTCGAGCTTGCCGGCCGCGCCTCGTACGGGGTCCGCCAGGATATCGCGGGGCAGCCATTGGTCGCCGATCTCGGAGCCGGCCGTCATCACGTACGCGCGCTGCAGCACATTGCGCAGCTCCCGCACGTTGCCGGGCCAGCGGTACTGGGCCAGCCGCTCGAGGGCAGCCGGTGCGGCGCGCTTGAGGGCGCCTTCGCGCTGGCCGATCTCCTGCAGGAAATGCGAGACCAGCAGCGGGATGTCCTCGGGCCGCTGGTGCAGCGGCGGCAGCTCAACGGGAAAGACATTGAGGCGATAGAACAGGTCCTCGCGCAGCGCGCCGCTGGCGACCGCCTGTGCCGGGTCCCGGTTGGTGGCGGCGATCACCCGCACGTCGGTCTCCTGGGGCGTGGTCGAGCCCACGCGCATGAACGTACCGGTTTCCAGCACGCGCAGCAGCTTGACCTGCAGCGACAGCGGCATCTCGGTGATCTCGTCCAGGAACAGCGTGCCGCCGTGCGCCCGCTCGAAAAAGCCCTGGTGCTGGCGCTCGGCGCCGGTGAAACTGCCGCGCTCGTGGCCGAAGATCTCGCTCTCGATCAGGTTGGGCGAGATGGCGCCGCAGTTGACAGCCAGGAAGGGGCGCGAGCGGCGGCGGCTCAGGTCGTGCACGGTATGGGCCACCAGCTCCTTGCCGGTACCGCTTTCGCCGGTGACGAACACCGTCACCGAAGTGCCCGCCACGCGGGCTATCTGTTCGTAAACGCGCCTCATGGGCTCGGACCTGCCCACCAGGTGGCCGAAGCGCCCGGTGCGCTGCAGGTCCTCATTCAGGCTGTCGACCTCGGCGCGCAGCACCGAGGGCCGGGTGACGCGCGACAGTATGCTTTGCAGCTGCTTGGCGCTGATGGGCTTGATCAGGTAGTCCGCGGCGCCGTAGCGCAGGGCCTGGATCGAAGTCTCCAGGCTGGCATGCCCCGTCATCAGCACCACCTCGGAGTTGCCGATGAGCTCCTGGTCGTCCAGCAGGGCCATTCCGTTGCCGTCCGGCAACCGAAGGTCCAGCAGCACCAGGTCGGGCTGCTGCAGCGCCATCTGCCTGCGGGCATCGCGCAGCGATCGCGCCGTGGCGGCCGAGAATCCTTCGGCCCCCACCAGGGCGGCCATCATCCGCGCGGAATCCGCGTCGTCCTCGACGATTAATGCGTGCCCCATATTGTTCCCCTCGAGCAGGCCCCAGGGCCCAGCTCATTATTAGGTGACTGTCGGGTCAATTGGTGTAACACAAGGTGAGCAAGAAATCAATCCTCGCTGAGGCTGGCGCGCAACTGGTTGCGATCCACGGGCTTGACCAGGTAGGCGTCGAAGCCGGCAATCAGGGCCTCCTCGGCGTCGCGCTCGGCACCGTAGCCCGACAAAGCGATCATCCGCCCGGCATAACCGGCTGCGCGGGCATGGCGCGCGAGCTCGAATCCCGTCAGGCCGGGCAGGCCGATGTCGACGATCGACACCTCAGGCCTGAGCTTGAGCAGGCGGGTAAGCCCTTCAATGCCATCCATGGCCGTGCTGACGGTATGGCCGTCGAGCTCGAGCTTGGAGCGCAGCGCCGTCAGAACGTCGTCGTTGTCCTCGATCACCAGCACCTTGCGCCGCCTCGAGGGCGGCAAGGTGTCGCCCTCGGGATGGATCGGGGGTTGCACGGCGGGCAGCCGGACGGTGAAGCGGCTGCCTTCGTCCGAGCTTTCCGCGCCCACGGTGCCGCCGTGAAGCTCCACGAGCCGGCGCACCAGTGTCAGGCCTATGCCGAGTCCGCCCGCGCGCCGGTCGAGCGTGCGCTGGCCCTGCACGAAGAGGTCGAAGATGTGCGGCAGAAGCGCTGCTGGAATCCCCATCCCCGCGTCCTGCACCTGGAGCACCGCTGCGCCTTGTTCCATGCCCACGGTGACGCGGATCGTACGGCCGGCCGGCGTGTATTTGACGGCATTGGTCACCAGGTTGCTGACCACCTGCTCGATGCGGACCGAATCGCCGTCCACCCAGGCATCCACGACTTCCAGGTGCAACTCGTGCTCCTTGGCTTCCCCCGTGATGGCCAGCGTTTCCTCGACACGCCTGACGATGGCGGCCAGGTTCACCGGCTGGCGGGCAAGCAGGATCTTGCCGGCGATGACACGGCCCACGTCCAGCAGGTCGTTCATCATGTGGGCCAGGTTGCGGGTCTGCCGGGCGATGATCGCGCGGGCCTCGGCGCCTGTGTGGCTGCCCGGGTCGGCGATCTCGAGTACGTCGATGGCCGCGGAGATCGCGCCCAGCGGGTTGCGCAGCTCGTGACTGAGCATGGTGAGGAATTCGTCCTTGGCCCGGCTCGCCGCTTCCGCTTCGCGGCGCGCGGCCAGTGCACGCTCGGTCAGCTGCGCGCGTTCGCGTTCGCGCTCCCTGTGGGAAGTCATGTCCACGGTGACGCCGGTCATCTGCGAAGCCCGGCCGTCCGCGTCGTAGTGCAGCATGACGCGGCTGGAGAGCCATCGCGAACTGCCGTCGGGGCGGCCCACGCAGTACTCCAATGTTTCCTTCTCGCGTCGCACGGCGCAGGCGGTCCAGAACTCGCGCTCGATGCGGCCGCGGTCTTCCGCGGCTATGCGTTCGAACCAGCCGCGCAGGCCGGTCTCGCCCAGCTCCTCCACCCCGAACAGCTTGCACTGGGCCGGTGTCCAGGCCAGCCGGTCGGCGGCGAACTGGTAGTGGAAGAATCCCACGTGGCCTGCCTCCTGGGCGAGTTCCATCAGGCGCTGGCTCTCGCGCAGCTGCTGGTCGATCGCCAGCAGGCGCTCCTCGACTTCCTTGCGCTGGGTGATATCGACCATGGCGCTGATCGCGCCACGCGGCCTGCCGTCGGCATTGCGCAGCGCCACGGCGTTGGCGATCACGAAAGTCGGGGCGCGCCCTTCCACGACGATCTCCAGTTCCATTCCCGCAATGGTTTCCCCCAGCGCGGCGGCGCGCTGCAGGGGCTGCTGGTCGAGTGGCAGCAACTGGCCCTGGTGCAGTACACGCACGGCGACCGGCCTGATGGGGCGGCAGCGGCCCCAGCAGGCGGTCCATGGCCTCGTTGTGCCAGATCACGCCGCAATCCGGATCCTGGGCGAAGGCCAGGCCGATGGGGCTGCTGTTGAAGAGGGTTTCGAATTCCTGGGCCTTGGCCTGCAGCGAACCGTGGACGGCTGCGTCTTGCGCCTTGGCGCGCAGGAGCGCGTCGCGCAACAAGGCCACCTCGTGCACCGGTACGCGGCCGGGCAAGCCGGCGGGCCCGCGGGTGGCCAGCTGCTGCAGCGGGCCGGCGATGCGCCGCGCGACCAGCGAGGCCAGCAGCAGGCCGATCAGAAGGCTGGCGCCGCTCGTGGAAAGCGCCGCGATGATGGCCTTGCGGTGGGCGGCCTCGATCGGCCCGGCCGCAAGCGCGACGCGAACGCGCCAGCCCGACATGGGCACGGTCTGCCATGCCGCATAGACGATGCGTCCATCGACATCGCTGGAGCGGTGCACGCCGGCGGGACCGTCTTGCATGGATTCGGCCGCGTCGCGGGGCAGGGTGGTGCCCGCCGGCGCGGCGCCCCCCAGCGAATAGCTGATGAGGCGCTGCTCGGCGTCATAGATGCTGGCATGGCCCCCCTCGGGCGTGCTGGCCGTGGTGGCCAGCCGCTGCCACACTGCCTCGCCCATGCGAGCACCGAGCACATAGCGCACGGTTCCGCCCTGCACCATGGGCAGCGCTACCGCAATTGCACGGCTGCCGGGCGGCTGCCTGTCGGACAGGCCGGACACCGCGGCCTGACCCGTGCGCATGACCTGCTGATGGATTTCGCGAAGGTCCTCGCCCGATTCCCGGGTCATGCGTTCGGGGCGCGGTGTCCAGCACCAGGTTGCCGTCCCGGTCGAACAGGAACACGCTGTCCCAGTCGCGGCGGGGACGGCCGTGCAGCAGCTGGCCCAGCGCCCGAGACGGCCGTGCTGGAAGAGCTCGGACTGTGACAGCACGCCCAGGGCGTCCAGCGACGAAGCCAGCTCGCGCTCGACTCTTTGCGCCAGGGCCGTGGCCGAGCGGGCCAGCTCTTCTTCGATCCGGTCCTGCTCGTTGCGCACTTCCGTGAAGATCTGCAAGCTCATGATGGCGGCGATCGGAAATGTCGCCAGCAGGATGACCGCGATCAGGTACGTGCGCAGCGAGGCCGTTGGCCAGGAGCCTTCGAACCGGTCGATGAGTCGTTGTACGAGGCGCATCGTCGTGGGAGGTGAACCCGGCAAGCGTAACCTCGACCGCTCTTTGCGGCAATTCGTACAGCTGCTCGGCCCCCGGCCATCGCCCTCTCCTGCGATGGGCGAGCCCGAAAGGGTATCAAAAGGGGCGCATGCTCAACCTTTGGTAGCACAACTGAGCCGTTTCGTTTGTTACGGGATTCTTCACGCGTCACAAGGAGGCGCCGGGAAGGTTGTCGGCACGGTCGTTGCAAGCGGAGTTGCTCTTAGTGCCGCAGGGATAGATCGACTGATGAGTTCACTCAGCTTGCATGCGACCACGTCGCTCCAGCCAACACTATCGCCACGGCTGCAACGCGCGGTGCGCCTGTTGCAGATGTCATCCCAGGATTTCGCGCAGGTCGTGCGCGACGCCCTGGATACCAATCCGTTTCTCGAACCCGAGGAGACCGCGCCCCCGGCTGATGCGGCTGACGCGGCCGATCAGGACGCCGCTGCGGAGCCGGCCGTGGAGGGCCCTGGCGAAGGCTGGGGCGTCGATGGCGTCAATCGCATGCGCAACACCGAGAGCGACGGCGGGGTTTTCGAAACGCTGGAGGCAAGCACCTCCCTGGCCGACCATCTGCTGGGGCAGCTGAACGTGATGCCCTTGCCGGAGCGCGACCGTATGCTGGCCGCGGTGGTGGTCGAGTCGCTCGATGACGACGGTTACCTGCGCACGCCACCCGAGGAACTGGCCGGCGTGCTGAACCTGATGCCCGAGCCGGAGCCCGACGAGTGGTCGATCGCGCTGTGCCGCGTGCAGGCCCTGGATCCGGCCGGCGTGGGCGCGCGCAGCGTCGCTGAATGCCTCGAACTGCAGCTGCCGGCGATCCCCGACCCGGCAACCAGGACGCTCGCGGCGGGCATCCTTCGTCATCTCGATGCCTTGGCCGCGCGTGACATGCGATCGTTGGCACGGCACATCGGTGCCGACCAGGCCGCGGTGGAGGCCGCTTGTGCGGCGATACGCCGGCTGGACCCGCACCCGGGCTGGCGCTTTTCGCCATCATCGGTGCAATACGTGACGCCCGACGTGATCGTGAAGAAGCTGCGCGGCCGATGGACCGCAACGCTCAACGAAGCGGTCATTCCGCGCCTGCGCCTGAACCGCAGCTATGTCGAGCTGTTCCAGCAACATCGCAACGCGCAGCACGCGGAACTGGGCGCGCATTTGCAGGACGCCAGGTGGACGGTACGCAATGTCGAACAGCGTTTCTCCACCATCCTGAGCGTCGCGCAGGCCATCCTCAAGCGCCAGCAGCATTTCCTGGCCTACGGGCCCATGGCCATGAAGCCGCTGGCGCTGCGCGAGATCGCGCAGGAGGTTGGGGTGCACGAGTCAACCGTTTCGCGAGTGACCAACAACAAGTTCATGGCCACGCCCTGCGGCGTGTTCGAGCTCAAGTATTTCTTCTCGCGCGGCCTCGGCACGGCCGGCGGCGGCGAATGCTCGCCCACGGCCATTCGCGGGCTGATCCAGGAGATCGTGGCAACCGAATCGCCCGGGCGGCCGCTGTCCGATGTCGAGATCGCCCGGCAGCTGGACAGCCAGGGCCTCAAGGTGGCGCGCCGCACCGTCACCAAGTACCGGCAGTTGCTGCGGATCGAGCCGGCCGAGCGTCGCCGCGGGCAATTGTCATCCCGGGCTTGACCCGGGATCCAGGTATTCGGCGCGCCGCCATGGATCCCGGATCAAGTCCGGGCATGACAGCATGGTTCCCGATTTTTTCTGCTCTAGACTTGGGCCATGAAGCCCGACATCGCTGCCGCGATCGCAACGCCCGCCGAGGCCCAGTGGGTCGAGGCCGAGCTGGTGCGCAGCCTGATGCGCACTTCGCGCAATACGCAGCTGATCGGCTACCTGCTCATCCCCATCTTCGTGGGCGTGCTGTGGAACAGCGCCTCGCTGGGCGCGCTGCTGCTGTGGTCGCTGGCGGCCCTGTCAGTCGCCAGCGCCCGCTTCTGGATCTTCCGCAAGTACGTGCGCGAGGTCATGGCCGGGGGCACGGCGAAGCATCTGGCCTTCTTTGAGCGCTATCGCGTCCTGTGGCCCGTCAGTGCGCTGGTCTGGGGCCTGTCGACCCTGCTGTATTTCGACCGCTCCTCGCTGGCCGACCAGTTCATCTGCTGGCTGATCCTGGCGGGGCTGGGGATGTTCTCCATCAACAGCCTTTCCAGCCACCTGCGCACGCTGCGCTTGTACCTCGACACCCTGGCACTCACAGCCCTGGGCGTCATGCTGTGGCGTGTCGGCGTGGAGTTGCGGTTCCAGGGCCCTGTCTACCACTACTGGATCATGGTGCTGCTGGTGATCTTCTGGCAGGTGCTGCGCCAGGCCGGCTTGCGCCTGCACGAAACGCACCGCAGGAACTTCGAGCTGCAATACCGCAACAACCAGCTGATCGAGTCCCTCACGCGGCAGACCCAGGCGGCGCTGGATGCGGTGGAGATCAAGAACCGGTTCCTGGCGAGCGCGGCGCACGACATCCGCCAGCCGGTCCATGCCTTGGGGCTGTACGCCGATTGGCTGGGCAGCGAGCCGGAGCTGGTGCACGAGATCGCACCCAAGATCGTGGAGTCGACCAAAGCCGTCAACGCGCTGTTCGATTCGCTATTCGACCTGGTGCGCCTGGACTCCGGCAAGATCAAGCTGAACATCGAGCCGGTGGACCTGGGAAAGCTGCTGCACGACCTGGAGCTGCAGTACCGGCCGCTGGCGCAGGCGAAGGGGCTTGCAGTTCCGGGTTTACGTGACGCCGGGCACGGCGATATCCGATCCCATCCTGCTGCGCCGGATCGTCGGCAACCTGGTTTCCAACGCGGTGAAGTACACGCAGCGCGGCGGCGTTCTGGTGGCGTCGCGCGCCAAGGGGGGCGGCCGCTGCGTCGAGGTATGGGATACCGGGCTGGGCATTGCGCCGGTCCACCAGCGCGAGATCTTCCGTGAGTTCTACAAGGTGCCCAGCCATGCCGGCACCGAGGATGGTTTTGGGCTGGGGCTGTACATCGTGGCGCGGCTGGCGGCGATCCTGGGTCACCCCTTGAGCCTGGCTTCGCGGCCGGGCCGCGGAACGGTGTTTCGTGTATTTCTCGAGCCCACCGATGCGCGGGAAGCGGCCGACCGTGCGGCCGCTTCGGTGGCTCAGCTGGTCAGCATGCCGTGAGTACGGGCGTAATGGATGGTCTGCGTGCGGCTCTTGACGCCCAGGCGACGGAACAGGCGCCACAGGTGAACCTTGACGGTGTGTTCGCTGATGCCCAGTTCGTCGGCGATCTCGCGATTGGACAAGCCGCGGTCCAGCATGACGATCAGCTGCTTCTGGCGCTTTGACAGCTTGCTGTCGGTGGGCGACAGCTCTTCGAAGCCGCCGTCCGCGTTCAGCAGGGCGCGCAAGGCATTGCCGATCTCCTGGGCGCCGGAGGATTTTTCGATGTAGATGTCGGCGCCGGCCTCGATGCAGCCCTCTTCGGCGTCGGCCGCGGGCGACGCCGACAGCACGGCCAGGGGCGTTTCGGGAAAGCGCTTCTTGAGCTCGTGAATGCCCGAGGCGCCGGTAGTGTCGGGCAGCTTCAGGTCCAGGCAGATCAGGTCGGGTGTCCCGTGCTGCTTGACGGACGATTCCATGCCGCCCATGCGGTCGAGTTCGATGACGTTCGCGCCTGGGCGCAGGCGGCGCAGCAGCATCACCACGGCCTCGCGCATCAGGGGATGGTCGTCGATGACGTACAGCGTCACGGGCTTCGGGGATTTGGTTTCTAGTGACATAGAACTAAGGATAACCGCGAATGACTAATCCTGTTTAAGGGTTGTCATTAGCATGCCATCAGTCAGCCTTCTGTCAGGGACCCCAGCGCGGCCGCCAGGTCAGCCTGGCTGACCCCCTCGGCCAGGCGCAGGGATTCCTCCAGCCCTGCCAGGCCGTCCCGCTTGAGCTGGGCGACGGTGCGGCCGGCTTCCTGGGGCGAGTCGAAGGCTGTGCTCTGGGCCAGCAGCCGGCCCGCCGCATCCACCAGCTTGAAGTAATGCCGGCCGTCGGCTTCGCGGTACTGCTTGAACGACGGCAGGGCCGACTTGGCAGCTTTGGCCTTACCGGCGGAGGCGGCCTGGGCGCCCAGGTTGCGCAAGCCCACGGCATCGCGCAGCTGCGCCATGAAGGGGGTGGCGATGGCGCGCGCCTTGTCGGCCCCGGCGCGCAGGATATTCTCCAGCTGCTGGGGATTGTTGATCAGGGCGTCGTGGCGCTCCCGCATGGGCGCGATCTCGCGGTCGATGCGCTCGAACAGCAGCTGCTTGGCGTCGCCCCAGGCAATGCCATCGGCATAGGCCTGGCGCAGCTGCTGTGTTTCCTCGGCAGAGGCGAAGGCCTGGTAGATCTGGAACAGGGCCGAGCCCTCGACCGGCTTGGGCTCGCCGGGGGCCCGCGAATCGGTCACGATGCCGGCGATCTGCTTCCTGATCTGCGCGGGCGGCGCGAACAGCGGGATGATGTTGTCGTAGCTCTTGCTCATCTTGCGGCCGTCCAGGCCGGGCAGCATGGCCACCGATTCGTCGACGGCCGCCTCGGGCAGCACGAAATGCTCGCCGTACAGATGGTTGAAGCTTTGCGCGATGTCGCGCGCCATCTCGATGTGCTGCACCTGGTCGCGGCCCACCGGGATCTTGTGCGCCTTGAACATCAGGATGTCGGCCGCCATCAGCACCGGGTACATGAACAGGCCCGCCGTGACGTCGGCATCGGGGTCGCTGCCGGCGGCGGCGTTCTTGTCCACTGAAGCCTTGTAGGCATGGGCCCGATTGAGCAGGCCCTTGCCGGTGACGCAGGTGAGCAGCCAGGTCAGCTCGGGGATTTCCGGGATGTCGGACTGGCGGTAGAAGAAGACCTGCTCGGGGTCCAGTCCCGGCGGCCAGCCAGCAGGCGGCAATCTCCAGCGTGGAGCGCTGGATGCGCACCGGCTCGTCGCACTTGATCAGGGCGTGGTAATCCGCCAGGAAATAGAAGTTCTGGGTGCCGGCGCGGCGGCTGGCCTGCACGGCCGGGCGGATGGCGCCGACGTAGTTGCCCAGGTGGGGCGTGCCGGTGGTGGTGATGCCGGTGAGAAAACGGGTGGGAGAAGCCATGGCTAGAGAAGCAGGGAAGTCAGGGGCGTGAGCAGGAAATCAAGCCAGATATAGCCGAGCGAGATCAGCGGGCGCAGCCAGTAGTTGCCGACAACGCCGACCAGCACCAGGCCCAGCACGATGAAAAAGCCCCAGGGCTCGAGGCGGCTCAAGGAATAGGCCAGGCGATGCGGCAGCAGGCCCACCAGGACGCGGCCTCCGTCCAGCGGCGGCAGGGGAAAGAGGTTGAAGGCCCACATGACCAGGTTCACGAGCACGCCGGCCTTGCACATCTCCAGGAAGAAGCGCTCGTTGGTATCCGTGCCCACCAGCAACATGTAGCCGATCGCCCAGAGGATGGCCTGGATGAAATTGGAAGCCGGGCCGGCCAGCGCGACCCAGATCATGTCGCGCTTGGGCCGGCGCAGCTTCCCGAAGTCCACCGGCACCGGCTTGGCGTAGCCGAAGAGAAACGCGCCCGAGGTCGCGAAGTACAGCATCAGCGGCATCAGGATGGTGCCGACGGGGTCGATGTGCTTGATCGGGTTGAGCGTGACCCGGCCCATCATGTAAGCCGTGTTGTCGCCCAGCGCCCGCGCCACGTAGCCGTGCGCCGCCTCATGGATGGTGATGGCGAACAGCACCGGCAGTGCGTAGATGAGGACCGTTTGAATGAGGTTGTTGATATCCACGAGGTGGATTGTCTCAGACGCTGCCTGTCATCCCGGACTGTCGATCCGGTCGACCATGGATTGCGGGTCAAGCCCGCAATGACAGCTACAACCCCAGCGCAGCGATGTCGCCGCAGCCTTCGCGCATCACCAGGGCCTCCCCGCCTGTGCCCATGGGCGTGAGGTCGATCACCGTGGTCGGCTGCGAAGGGCAGGCGCCGGCGTCGATCACGCCGGCGAGCTGGTGTTCAAACCGCTCGCGGATCTCTTGCGCGTCGTTGATCGACTCGGTTTCGCGCGGCGCCATCAGCGTGGTGGCCAGCAGCGGCGCCCCATGCAGCGCCAGCAATTCCTGCAGCACCCGGTGGTTTGGCACGCGCAGGCCTATGGTCTTGCGCTGCGGATGGCTGACGCGGCGCGGCACTTCGCGCGTGGCTTCCAGGATGAAGGTGTAGGCGCCGGGCGTGGCCGATTTCAGCAGCCGGTACTGGCGGTTGTCGACCCGCGCGTAGTTGGCCAGTTCGCTCAGGTCGCGGCACAGCAAGGTGAGGTGGTGCTTGTCGTCCACCCCGCGGATCTGGCGCAGGTTGTCCGCGGCGGCCTTGTCGTCGAGGTGGCAGGCCAGGGCATAGCTCGAATCCGTGGGCACGGCCAGCACCCCGCCGCGCTCGAGCAGCCCCACGGCCTGTTTGAGCAGGCGCGGCTGCGGGTTCTCGGGGTGGACTTCGAAGTACTGCGCCATTCGCGGGTTCAGGCTTCCACGGGTTCGAGCGCGACGCGGCTCTCGCGCACCGTGAGCCAGGCCCCGCCCGCGCCGCAGACCGCGATCATCGCCATGCCCATCAGGGCCCAACCGTCCGGCACATGCGAGAACACCAGCCAGCCGCCCAGCGTGGCGAAGGCGATCTGCGTGTACAGATAGGGCGTGAGCGTCGCCGCGGGTGCGCGCTGGTAAGCCAGGATCAGGAAGAAATGGCCCACCGTCGCCGCCAGCCCCATGAAGCACAGGCACGCCCACAGCCACCATACGGGCAGCGCCGTCCAGACGAAAGGCAGGGCGAACGAGGCGATCAGCGTGCCGACCCAGCCCGTGTACAGGTGCATGGTCATCGGATCTTCGGTGCGTGCCAGTTTGCTGGTCAGCACCTGGAACCAGGCGTTGGTCACGACCAGCCCCAGCGGCAAGAGGCTGGCCCAATGGAAGGCCTCGCCGCCCGGCCGGATGATCACCAGCGTGCCGACGAAGCCGCCCGTCACCAGCGCCCAACGCATGGGCGACACCTTTTCCTTGAGCACCGTCGCGGCCAGCACGGTGATGGCCAGCGGCGCGATCATGACGATGGCGGTGAATTCACCCACCGGCATGTACTTCAGGCTGGCAAAGGCGAACAGGCTGCTGGCCAGCAGCAGAATGCCGCGCAGGCACTGGAACTTGGGATGCCGCGTGCGCAGCACCGACACGCCGCGCAGCGGAAGCACGACGACCGTGGTCGAGATGGCCTGGAAGGCGTAGCGGAACCACAGCGCCATCAGCAGCGGGACCGAGACGCTGACGAACTTGGTGGTGGTGTCCAGCACGGCAAAACAGCCGCAGGCCGCCACGGCCAGGGCCACGCCGGCCAGGACGTTGGTCGCCTTCTTCACTGGATGCGGTCCGCCAGCATTTCCCACACCGGCGTCAACTGCCCGGGGAGGAAGGGCAGCCGGCCCAGGTCGATGTGGCTTTCGCCGGGGCTGTGGAAGTCGCTGCCGCGCGAGGCGGCCAGGCCGAACTCGCGCGCGGCATCGGCATAGGTCACGTATTCGGCGGGCGTGTGGCTGCCGGTCACGACCTCCACCCCCCGCCCGCCGTGCGCCTTGAATTCGGTGAACAGCGCGTATTCCTCGTTGGCCGTGAACCGGTAGCGCGCCGGATGCGCGATCACGGCGACGCCTCCAGCCTGTGTGATCCACTGCACCGCGGCCTTCAGCGAGGCCCAGCGGTGCGCAACGTAGCCGGGCTTGCCCTCCACCAGGTAGCGCCGGAACACTTCCCCGGTATCCCGGCAGACGCCGCTTTCCACCAGGAAGCGGGCGAAATGCGTGCGCGAGATCAGCTCGGGGTTGCCCACGTATTGCAAGGCGCCTTCGTAGGCTCCCTTGATGCCCACCTGGGCCAGTCCCTCGGCCATTTCGCGGGCCCGCGCCTCGCGCCCGCCGCGGGTTTTCAGCAGGCCGCGCAGCATCTCGGGGTCATCCGGATCGAAGCCCAGGCCGATGATGTGCACGGTCTGGTCGGCAAATGTCACGGAAATCTCGGTGCCGGTGAGGTACTTGATGCCATGTGCGCGGGCGGCCGCGGCTGCGCGGTGCTGGCCGCCGATCTCGTCGTGATCGGTGAGCGACCAAAGTTCGACGCCGTTGGCGGCCGCGCGGGCCGCCAGCTCTTCCGGCGTGAGGGTGCCGTCGGACACCACGGAGTGGCAATGCAGGTCGGCGTTGAGGATGGACACCGTTCGATTTTAGGCTGGCCGCGATTTTTGCGGTGCCGGGCCTTGTCAGTTGAGTGCGCCCGCTTCCTTGCGGATGTCGGTCACCGTCACCAGCGCGCATTCGATCGCCAGCTTGAGGCCCTGGACTATTTCGTCGAGCCGCATCGAGGGCTGGCCCTGCGCCTGCAACCATGGCACATGGACCAACCCGCCGCGCGTGTGACTGAGCTCCTTTCGCGTGGCCAGTTCGTACATGAGCCCGTAGAAGACGTGGTTGCAGACGAATGTGCCGGCCGTCTGCGATACCTCGGCGTTGATGCCCTCGGCCAGCAGGGCGGCCAACATGGCCTTGATCGGCAGGTTGGTGAAATAGGCCGCCGGTCCGCCCGCGATGACCGGCGTGTCGACCGGCTGCTCGCCCGTGTTGTCAGGGATGCGGGCGTCGTTGACGTTGATGGCGACCCGCTCGAGCGACAGTGCGGCCCTGCCGCCCGCCTGGCCGGTGCAGATCACCAGGTCGGGCCGATGCCTTAGCAGCAGGTCGCGCAGCACTTCGAGCGAATGCCCGAACACGGTGGGTAGTTGCGCTCCTACGATGCGATGGCCGCCGACCTGACGCCCGTGTAGGGCTTGAACCGCCATCCAGCTCGGGTTGAGGCTGGCGCCGCCGAAAGGGTCAAACCCGTTACCAACACAGTGGGAAAGCGGCCCACTGCCGCGTTTGATGGAACTACCATGGTTTCAATGTACCGCAGCGGCGGCATCTGGAGAAACACCATGCGATGGGAAGGCAATCGGGAATCGGACAACGTCGAGGACGCGCGCGGCAGCGGCGGAGGCGGCGGCTTTGGATTTGGCGGCCGCACCATAGGCATCGGCACCATCGTCATCGCCCTGGTCGGCGGCGCCATCTTCGGCATCAACCCCCTCACAATCCTGGGCATCCTGAGCGGCGGCAGCCCGCAACAGGAGGCGCAGCAGGGCCCCGCCAAGGCCCCGCCCGCCGACGACAGGATGGCCAAGTTCGTGTCCACCGTGCTCGCCGATACCGAGGACGTCTGGAAGCAGCTGTTCGCCCAGGGCGGCGCCAGCTACAAGGAGCCCCGGCTGGTGCTGTTCCGCGGGGTCGTGCCCACCGCCTGCGGCACCGGCCAGTCCGCCATGGGCCCCTTCTATTGCCCGGCCGACCAGAAGGTCTACATCGACCTGAACTTCTACGAGACCCTGAAGACCCGGCTGGGCGCCCCCGGCGACTTCGCCCAGGCCTACGTCATTGCCCACGAGGTGGGCCACCACGTGCAGAACCAGCTGGGCATCACCGGCCAGATGGAGCGCCTGCGCGGCCAGGCCAGCCAGGGCCAGTACAACGCCATGAGCGTCAAGCTGGAACTGCAGGCCGACTGCTTCGCCGGGGTCTGGGCCCACCACGCCCAGAACGCCCGCCAGATCCTGGAGCAGGGCGACGTCGAGGAGGCCATGAACGCGGCCGCCAAGATCGGCGACGACGCGCTCCAGGGCTCGCGCGGCGGCGCTGTGGTACCCGAAAGCTTCACCCACGGAACCAGCGCCCAGCGCCAGAAATGGTTCACGACGGGCCTGAAGACGGGCAGCGTGAAGGCCTGCGACACCTTCACAAGCCGCAACCTGTAGAGCCGCGGCTGCCGGCCCCGATAGCCTTTGTCACAGGCTTGTCGCGCCGAAATGCGACAATGCCGGGTTCAGCACCGAGCCCTAATGCCTAGTTCATTCTCCAATTTATCGCTGGCCGAGCCGCTGGCACGTGCCGTGTCCGAAATGGGCTACGAGCAGATGACCCCCATCCAGGCGCAGGCGATTCCGGTCGTCCTGACCGGCAAGGACGTGATGGGCGCGGCCCAGACGGGCACCGGCAAGACGGCGGCGTTCTCGCTGCCGTTGCTGCAGCGCATGCTCAAACACGAGAATGCCTCCACGTCGCCGGCGCGGCATCCGGTGCGCGCGCTGGTGCTGCTGCCCACGCGCGAGCTGGCCGACCAGGTCGCTCAGCAGATCAAGCTGTACGCCAAGTACACCAACCTGCGCAGCGCGGTGGTGTTCGGCGGCATCGACATGAAACCGCAGACGGCGGAGCTCAAGAAGGGCGTCGAAGTGCTGGTGGCGACGCCGGGGCGCCTGCTGGATCACATCGAAGCCAAGAACGCGGTGCTCAACCAGGTCGAGTACGTCGTGCTGGACGAGGCAGACCGCATGCTCGACATCGGCTTCCTGCCGGACCTGCAGCGCATCCTGTCCTATCTGCCCAAGCAGCGCACCACGCTGCTGTTTTCGGCAACCTTCTCGCCCGAGATCAAGCGGTTGGCCAACAGCTATCTGCAAGACCCGGTGACGATCGAGGTGGCGCGCCCGAACGAGGCGGCCTCCACCGTCGAACAGCGTTTCTACAGCGTGTCCGACGAAGAGAAGCGGCATGCGCTCAAGCAGATCGTGCGCCAGCGCGGCTTGAAGCAGGCCTTCGTGTTCGTCAACAGCAAGCTCGGCTGCGCGCGCCTGGCCCGCTCGCTGGAGCGTGAAGGCATGAACACCACCGCCCTGCACGGCGACAAGAGCCAGGACGAGCGCCTCAAGGCGCTGGCCGCCTTCAAGGCAGGCGAGGTGGACCTGCTGGTCGCCACCGACGTGGCAGCGCGCGGGCTCGACATCAAGGACGTGCCCGCGGTGTTCAACTTCGACGTGCCGTTCAACGCCGAGGACTACGTGCACCGCATCGGCCGCACCGGGCGTGCCGGCCAGTCGGGCCTGGCGGTCACCTTCGTTTCGGGCAGCGACGCGCGCCTGATCGGTGACATCGAAAAGCTGCTCAAGAGAAAGATCGAGCTCGAGGCCCTCGAGTTCGACGAGGACAAGCCGCGCGGCCGCATCAACGACGGCCGCCGCGCCTGGCGCGAAGCCGGCGAGGTGGGCGATCCGCGCGACGTGCTCGATGGGCCGCGCGACCGCGCGCCGCGGCGCGAATACCGCGCACCGGCGGCGCCGCGCGATCCGTTCTTCGACCAGCCCTACCAGGCCCCGGCCACCCAGGCCGCCCCGGCATGGGAAGCCGGCACCAAGCAGGCCACCAGCCGCGTTTCCAGCAACATCAAGCCCAAGCGCAAGGTCGCGCTGCGCTGTTCAAGTCCGCCTATAGGCGCCTGCGCCTGTTCGCACTTCACCTGTATCAGTTCATGGCCGTGCGCGCCCAGGCGCAGCGCACTCAGGCAGCCGCCCCAGACACAGCCCGTGTCCAATGAAATGATGTCGGGCCGCTGCAAGTAGCCCAGCGTCGACCAATGCCCGAAGGCGATGGGCGTGCCCGCCGACTTTCGTCCCGGCACGTCGAACCAGGGCAGGTAGCCGGGCGGGGCGTCCTTCAAGCCACCGGAAGCCTTGAGATCCATCACCCCCTCGGGCGTGCAAAAGCGCAGCCGCGTGAGCGCGTTCACGATCACCCGCAGCCGATCGGCGCCCTTGAGCGAATCGTCCCATTGCGCCGGCTCGTTGCCATACATCTGCGACAGGAAATCCACCAGGTCGGGTCCGCGCAGCACCGTTTCCACCTCCGCGGCCAGCAGCATCGTCTGGGTCACGTCCCACTGCGGCAGCACCCCGCCGTGCACCATCAGCAGGCCATGCGCGCGGATCGCCATGCGCTGATGGCGCAGCCACTCGAGCAGCTCGCCGCGATCCGGCGCCATCAGGACCTTGTCCATGGTGTCGTTGCGATGCGGAGCGCGCCGGCCGTGCGCGACCGCCAGCAGGCTCAGGTCGTGGTTGCCCAGCAGGCTTTTGGCCGAGTCGCCATAAGCTCATTAGCCGGCGCAGCACCGCGCCCGACTCCGGGCCGCGGTTGACCAGGTCGCCCAGCAGGTAGAGCGTGTCGCGGCTCGGAGAGAATTCGATTTTCTCGAGCAGGCGGCCCAGCGGCGCGTCGCAGCCCTGCACGTCACCAATCAAGTAAAGTCCCATGGTGTCTGATTCTCTCACGCCTAGTTCATGGAAATCCTGCTGATCGCGCTGCTCACGGTGCTGAACGGGGGTTTTGCCATGTCGGAGATGGCGCTGGCATCCAGCCGCAAGGCGCGTCTGGCGGCGCTGGCCGAAACCGGGGACAAGGGCGCGGCCGCGGCCTTGCGGCTGATGGACCAGCCCACGCGCTTCCTGTCCACGGTGCAGGTGGGCATCACCTCCATCGGCATCCTGAACGGCATCATCGGCGAGGCCGCGTTCAGCAGCGCGCTCGCGCTCTGGTTGCAGGGGCTGGGCCTGGGGCCGCGAACCTCCAGCTTTGCGGCCACCGCCATCGTGGTCACCTTGATCACCTACATCACCATCATCTTCGGCGAGCTGGTCCCCAAGCGGATCGGCCAGCTTTATCCCGAAGCGGTGTCGCGCGTGTTGGCGCAGCCCATGAGCTGGCTCGCGCGCGCCGCCGGCCCTTTCGTGAAACTGCTGTCGGCATCGACGCAGGCCGTGCTCAAGCTCTTGCCGATCGACCTGTCGCTGGCGCGCGGCATGACTGAAGAGGAGATCGCGCACAGCCTGGAGGAGGGCGTGGACGCGGGCGTCATCGAGCAGCACGAGCGCCAGATGGTGCAGAACGTGTTCCACCTGGACGATCGGCCCCTGACCTCGATGATGATGCCGCGCTCGGACATCGAGTGGCTCGACGCCTCAAGCACCGTCGCGCAGTGCCTGCGCCAGATCGGCCGGGGCGGCGCGCATTCCTGGTACGCCGTATGCCGTGGCTCGCTCGATGACGTAGTGGGCGTGGTCAGCGTCGCGAAGCTGCTGGCGCTGGAGCCCGAGGAAAGCGAGGTCACCGTGGAATCGCTGGCGGCGCCGGCGCTGTTCGTGCCCGAAACGCTGACCGGAATGGAGTTGCTCGAGCAGTTCCGCCAGCGGTCCGGCCGCATGGTGTTCGTGGTCGATGAATACGGCGTGGTGCAAGGCCTCATGACGCCGCACGACTTCCTGGAGGCCATCACCGGCGAATTGCAACCGGTCGCCCAGGCCGAAGCCTGGGCGACACAGCGCGAGGATGGATCCTGGCTGCTCGATGGCCTGATGCCGGTGGCCGAACTCAAGGCACGCCTGGACATCCGCGACTTGCCGGAGGAAGACCGGGGCCGCTACAACACGCTGGCGGGCCTGCTCATGTCGGTGTCGGGCCGCCTGCCTGCCGCGGGCGAGCGCATCGATTGCGGCGACTGGCTGTTCGAGGTGGTCGATCTCGACGGCAAGCGCATCGACAAGGTGCTGGCGATGCCGCGGGCGCAGGGCGGCGCCGCCAAGCCCTAGTCGGGCCCGTACTTGGAGGCGTCGATCACATCGACGGCGCCCTCGTTCACCAGCCATTGCAGCAATTGGTCCAGCTGGCGGGCCGGCAGTTTGGAGTGGCCAAGCAGCCAGTGCCGGTTTACCGGTTGGCTGCTCATGACGGAGAGAGTGCGAAGTACGTTGGCCGTCTTGTTGGCGGCAGGCAACTCGGGCCAGTGCCGCAGCCGGTAGATCAGCCCGTCGCCCTCGTGTTTCACCGGGCCGCGCTCCGACGGCACGAAGCGCAGCTCGGTAAAGAAGGTGGTCCGTTCCCGGGCCCAGCTCAAGAAGTTGTCATAGGCGCTTGGCACGATGAGCCCAGTGTCGGCGGCCGAAGCGGCGCCGCATTAAGGGAAACATCGGCCGCAGCTTAGGTAATTTTCCTAAACCCGGACCTCATCCATGGCGGCTTGCGACTGGTCGCGCAACTCGAATGGGCATTGACAAAAATCAACGCAGAGCGCGCCCGGCGGGCGCAAGATGGAGCCTGGCACTTCAAACACAGCGAGGCATCCATGTTCAAGAAGATCCTGTTGGCGACCGACGGTTCCCCGGCTTCCACGCGCGCTGCGGAGCTGGCGGTGGGTCTGGCGCGCACATGCGGCGCCAAACTGGCGGTCGTGTATGTCGTCGATCCCTATCCTTACCTGGGCGTGGGCGACACCAACCCGCTCGGATTCCAGGCGTACATGTCGGCCGCCCACCAACATGCGGCGCAGGCCCGCGCCAAGGTGGAAGCGTTGGTGTCCAAGGATGGCCAGGCGATGGAGCTCCAGTGGCGGCTTGCCGAAGACAAGCACGCATCCGAGGGCATCCTTCAGGCCGCCACGGAGGAGGGCGCCGATCTGATCGTCGTGGGTTCGCATGGGCGCACGGGGATCGGGCGGATGCTGCTGGGCAGCATCGCCGCCAAGGTGGTGTCCCAGTCTCCTATTCCGGTCCTGGTTGCGCGTGAAGAACACACGTCAAGTCGACCTAGGCGCGCAACCAGACCACGGTGGCGATGCCCAGGGCTGTGAGGGCGAACGAGCCGAGCAGGTGGGCCCCGGCCGTGGCCAGCGCCCAGGCCGTATGGCCTTGTTGCAGCTGGGTGACCACTTCGGCCGAGAACGTGGAAAAAGTCGTCAGCCCGCCCAGGAATCCCGTGACGACGAACAGGCGGGCCTGCGGCGAGAGTTCCGGCAGGTTGGCAAAAACCGCAATGGCCACGCCGATCAGGTAGCCGCCAATCAGGTTGGCGGCCAGCGTGCCCAGGGGAAGGGCGGGGAACAGGGGATTGAAGCGGCCGGCCAGCAGCCAGCGCAGCAGGGCGCCCAGTGAGGCGCCGGCAGAGATGGAGAGGACTGAAACAATCATGCGCTGTAGAGGTAAGCCCCATTGTCGCGCATGCGCACAGCCCCGCGCGCGGGCCTGTGCAGGCCCGCCCTCAAGCCGCCGGTTGACGATCCCCGCCGGGTATCACCAGCACGGGCACCGGAGCCGAGCGAATGATCTGTTCGGCGCCGCTGCCCAGCAGTACGCGACCGATACCACGGCGGCCGTGCGTGCCCACCACGATCAAATCGGCCTCCCATTGCCGGGCCTCGCTCGCCACTGTGTCACCCAGGCGCATTCCCGGGACTTCCATGAGTTGCTGCTCGGCCGCCACGCCCGCGGATCGCGCCATGTCCGCGGCAGCGTCCAGCACTTTGGTCGCATGCTCGCGCGCGAGTGTGACGGTGTCGCCGCGGTATTCGTAGCCCCAGAGATAGGCCAGCTCGTCCAGCGAGTGCACCAGCCGGACCCGGCCACCGCTGTCGCGCGCCAGCTGGAGCGCGGTGACCAACGCCTTGTTTGCAGTATCGCTGCCGTCCACCGGCACGAGGATTCGCTTGAACATGAGGATCTCCTGGCGGGTTGATGTGGTTTCAGTATTCGCCTGGAGTGCGCGTTTCGCATTGACGAAAGTCAATGCAGCTGGATATCTACATGGCTGTGACCCTGCCCGGTCC
>CAVRNE010000004.1:0-7811 GCA_963722025.1 uncultured beta proteobacterium | reverse complement strand
CATCCGCAAGTCCTTCCTCGATTTCTTCGCCTCCAAGGGCCACACCGTGGTGCGCCTCCAGCCCGCTGGTGCCGGGCAACGACCCGACCCTGATGTTCACCAACTCGGGCATGGTGCAGTTCAAGGACGTGTTCCTCGGCACCGACAAGCGCCCCTACGTGCGCGCGGCCTCGGTGCAGGCCTGCCTGCGCGCCGGCGGCAAGCACAACGACCTGGAGAACGTGGGCTACACCGCGCGCCACCACACCTTCTTCGAGATGCTGGGCAACTGGAGCTTCGGCGACTACTTCAAGCGCGAGTCGCTCAAGTGGGCCTTCGAGCTGCTGACCGCAGGTCTACAAGCTGCCGGCCGAGAAGCTCTGGGCCACGGTCTACATCGAGGACGACGAGGCCTACGACATCTGGACCAAGGAGATCGGCCTGCCGCCCGAGCGCGTGGTGCGCATCGGCGACAACAAGGGCGGCCGCTACATGTCCGACAACTTCTGGATGATGGCCGACACCGGCCCCTGCGGCCCGTGCTCGGAAATCTTCTACGACCACGGCCCCGAGATCGCCGGCGGCCCGCCCGGCTCGCCCGACGCAGGACGGCGACCGCTACATCGAGATCTGGAACAACGTGTTCATGCAGTTCGACATGCAGCCCGACGGCAGCGTGAAGCCGCTGCCCGCGCCCTGCGTCGACACCGGCATGGGCCTGGAGCGCCTGGCCGCGATCCTGCAGCACGTGCACAGCAACTACGAGATCGACCTGTTCGACGCAGCTGATCAAGGCCGCCGCGCGCGAGACCGGCGAGAAGGACCTCGGCGAACAAGTAGCCTGCGCGTGATCGCCGACCACATCCGCGCCACCGCCTTCCTGGTGGCCGACGGCGTGATCCCGTCGCAACGAGGGCCGCGGCTACGTGCAGCGCCGCATCGTGCGCCGCGCCATCCGCCACGGCTACAAGCTGGGCCAAGAAGAAGCCCTTCTTCCACAAGCTGGTGCCCGACCTGGTGGCGCTGATGGGCGAGGCCTACCCCAAGCTGCGTGGCCGACGAGAAGCGCATCACCGAGACGCTGAAGGCCGAGGAAGAGCGCTTCTTCGAGACGCTGGCCAACGGCATGGAGATCCTCGACGCGGCGCTGGCCGGCGACGCCGAAGGTGCTGCCGGGCGACGTGGCCTTCAAGCTGCACGACACCTACGGCTTCCCGCTCGACCTGTCGGCCGACGTCTGCCGCGAGCGCGGCGTGACGGTGGACGAGGCCGGCTTCAACGCCGCGATGGAAAAGCAGAAGGCCGCCGGGCCGCGCGGCCGGCAAGTTCAAGATGGACCGCGCCGTCGAATACGCCGGCGCCGGCAACGTCTTCACCGGCTACGAGCAGCTGGAAGAAGCAGGCCAAGGTCGTGGCGCTGTACTTCGAAGGCGCGCCGGTCGCAGCGAGCTGAAGCGAAGGCCAGCCCGGCATCGTGGTGCTCGACACCACGCCCTTCTATGCCGAGAGCGGCGGCCAGGTCGGCGACCAGGGCGTGCTCGGCGGCCGAGGGCGTGCAGTTCGGCGTCGACGACACGCAGAAGATCAAGGCCGACGTGTTCGGCCACCACGGCACGCAGACCCAGGGCACGCTCAAGGTCGGCGACGCGGTCACGGCCGCAGGTCGACATGGCGCAGCGCGCACGCCACCATGCGCAACCACAGCGTCACCCACCTGATGCACAAGGCGCTGCGCGAAGTGCTGGGCGACCACGTGCAGCAGAAGGGCTCGCTGGTCGATGCCGACAAGACGCGCTTCGACTTCGCGCACAACGCGCCGGTCACCGCACGAGCAGATCCTCGAGATCGAGCAGCCGCGTGAACGCCGAGATCCTGGCCAACCAGGCGACGCAGGCGCGCCTGATGGACATGGAGTCGGCCCAGAAGACCGGCGCCATGATGCTGTTCGGCGAGAAGTACGGCGACACCGTGCGCGTGCTCGACATCGGCACCAGCCGCGAGCTGTGCGGCGGCACGCACGTGCAGCGCACCGGCGACATCGGCCTGTTCAAGATCGTGAGCGAAGGCGGCGTGGCCGCCGGCGTGCGCCGCATCGAGGCGGTGACCGGCGCCAATGCGCTGGCCTATCTGCAGGAGCTCGAAGCCACGGTGCAGCAGCGTGGCCGCGCACGCTGAAGGCGCCGCCCGCGGAACTGCAGGGCCGCGCTCACGCAGGTGCTGGACCAGGTGCGCGCGCTGGAGCGCGAAGTCGGCGCGCTCAAGGGCAAGCTGGCCTCGTCCAAGGGCGACGAGCTGGTGGCGCAGGCGGTCGACGTCAAGGGCATCAAGGTGCTGGCCGCCAAGCTCGACGGCGCCGACGCCAAGACCCTGCGCGAGACCATGGACAAGCTCAAGGACAAGCTCAAGACCGCCGCCATCGTGCTGGCCGCGGTCGACGGCGGCAAGGTGCAGATCGCGGCCGGCGTCACGGCCGACAGCATGGGCCAAGGTGAAGGCCGGCGAGCTGGTCAACTTCGTCGCCCAGCAGGTCGGCGGCAAGGGCGGCGGCAAGCCCGACATGGCGATGGCCGGCGGCACCGACGCGGCAAGCCTGCCGGCGGCGCTGCAGTCGGTGCAGGGCTGGGTGGCAGAGCGGGCCTGAGAGGCCTGTCATTGCGGGCTTGACCCGCAATCCATCGCGGAGTGGTTGGTTGTCGAGGCATGGATCCCGGGTCAAGCCCGGGATGACAGCCTCCTATCTGACGATCTTGCCGTCCGGCGTGATCGTCACCAGGTCGATGGCCCGCACCGAATCGCGGACGCCCGCGCGCAGGTTGATGCGAAAGCCCCCGACGTCATAGTCCGTCATCGAGGCCATGGTTTTCTGCAAGCCGGCCTTGTCCCAGCTCTTGCCGGCGCGGCGGACGGCCTCGGCCAGCGTCTTGGCCGCGATGAAGCCTTCCAGGCTTTCGTAGGAAGGCGACTGGTCCGAGTTGTCGATGGCGGCGAGGTATTCCTTGACGATGGGCGTGGCCGAACTGCGCGGCGAAGGAACGACCTGCGACACGACCACGCCGCCGATCTCCTTGCCCAGCGCGGTGAAGAGCGGATCGATGCCCACCACCGAGAAATTCAGGAACGCGCCCGCATAGCCGGCCTTGCGCATCTTGCGGATGAACGCCGCGGTGGAGTTGAACAGCGACACCTGGATGATCGCCTGCGGCTGGGCCTTGGCCAGAGTGGCGACGGCGGCATCGACCTTGTCGCTGTTCACGGGCACGAAGGCCGAGGCCACCATCGGCTCCAGTTTCTGGTCGGCCAGCGCCTGCTTCACGGCAGCCAGGCCGGCGCGGCCCATGGCGTCGTCTTCGGCAACCACCGCGATGCGCGTCTGCCCCAGCGTCGCGCAGTGGCGCACCATCTTGAAAGCCTCGTCGGCGAGGCTGGGGCGCACATGGAACACGTTGGTGTGGGCTGCGTCGCGCAGCGCGTCGGAGGCGGCAAAGGGCGCAAAGAAGATGGCGCCATCCTGCTTGGCCACGGCAGCACCCGCATCGCTGCTGGCCGTGCCGACAAAGCCGAACAGCACGTCCGCGCCGTCGGCCAGCAGCTTTTTGGCGTTGGCCGTGGCCTTGGCCGGGTCGTAGCCGTCGTCCATCTGGCGCAGCTCGAAGCTCCAGCCGGGGTTGTTCTTGCTGCCGTTGAAGGAGTCCACGTAGAGCTTGGCCCCGGCGGCGAACGCCAGGCCGATCTCGCTGGCCGCGCCGGTCAGGGGGACCGACTGGCCCAGCACGATCTTGCGTGTTGCCGTCTTGGCCTGGCCCCAGGCGCTGCCGGCGACGCCCAGCCCGGCCGCCATGGCCGTCATCAATAGGGTTCTGCGTTTGCAGGTCATGTACTTCTCCTCTCCACAACTACCTCTGTTCGATCCTGGAACGATAACCGACGGCTCGGCTATGAACAATAGGACATGCCAGCGCATCGTGCAAACTCTCGTTGCAAGCCAAATCGCTCAATATCGAACTGATCGCCAGGCAAATGGCAGGCGACACTTCTGCCACGCAATCCAAGAATGATGTGTCGTCTTCCGGAGGTGAAGAAAAAACTGAGAGACATCAAGCATAAGCTGCTTGGTTGCCAACCAGGAGCTCGACGCGGCTACTACCGAGTGGAACACGCTCGCCAAGCAGTTGGAGCAACCTGAATAAGGAGCTTGAAGCCATGGAGCTTACGCGGCTTCCGCGAAGTGACGCGCTCAAGAAACTGATCCGGCAACGTGGAAGACAAGATTGAGGAAGGCCTCTGCCCGGTCGGTGGAGGCGAAGCGGACAATCAATCTGCTTACTCAATTGCGCGATAAAGCAAAAGAAGAAGTGCGACGCGCGAAAGACGAGATGTCAAAAAAGCCTGTGGACGTGATCACTGGCGCAGAAGAGCATGTTCAGGAAGAAGAGCATGCTCAGGTGTCGACTGATCCCAATGCGGTTCCCCGCCGATAGCCTCGGATCCTGTCATCGGTGACAAGACGCCGATCGACAAGGAGGGAAGTATCAATGCCAACGCGCGCTCCTAACACCGTGAATCAGAAAGGCTCCTGGTTAGGCATCGGAAACAAAACCCCGGACCTAGGCAACCGAAGCGTTCCAGCAATGCCAGCATTAGAACGGCTTCAGCCCCAGCGAAGCCGCACCACATCAACTGATCATTGGCACCGAGCCCTCGTCGGACCAAAGTGGCGACGCGCAATATATCAGGACCATTGCGCTGTCGTGCCTTACGTTCGGCATGGCAGGCCTTGTTATGAATCAGCAGTTCGGTGTCAGCCCGTCAGACGGTGATCGGAGTTTCCTGCCTGCTTCAATCTTGCTTGGGTTAGCGGTAGGAGAGGCGGCGGAGACGGTGAGCGGGAACCTCGACCGCGTTTCCGATTCATTGAAGAAGCTCTGGTTGGTGCTGGCCGTCATATTGGTCGGAATGCATTTCCGCTGGTGGTGACACCAGCAAAAAATCCAGGATCAGCCAGGGATCAAGCGTTTGCGAAATACCAGGTCCCAAACGCCGTGGCCCAGCTTGAGGCCGCGGTTTTCGAATTTGGTGAGCGGCCGATAGTCGGGCCGGGGCGCATAGCCCTGCGCCGTGTTCGCGAGTTGCGGTTCACCGGATAGAACTTCCAGCATCTGCTGCGCGTACGGCTCCCAATCGGTGGCGCAGTGGATGTACCCGCCGGCCCGCAGGCGGGAAGCCAGTCGCGCGACCAGCGGCGGCTGGACCAGGCGCCGCTTGTTGTGCCGCAGTTTGTGCCAAGGGTCCGGAAAAAAGATGTGGATGCCGGCCAGGCTGCCCTCGGGCAGCATGTGCTCCATCACCTCCACCGCGTCGTGCTGCACGATGCGGATGTTGGCCAGGCCGTGCTCGCCAATGCGCTTGAGCAACGCGCCCACGCCGGGCTCATGGACCTCGCAGCACAGGAAATTCTTCTCGGGCATGAGCCCCGCGATGTGGGCCGTGGCCTCGCCCATGCCGAAGCCGATTTCCAGGATCGTGGGCGCGTCGCGGCCGAATGCCGCCTGGAAATCCAGCGCCTGCGGCTGGTAAGGCAGCAGGAAGCGCGGCCCGAGCTGCTCGAAGGCCTTGGCCTGGCCGGTGGTGGTGCGGCCCGCACGGCGCACGAAGCTGCGTATGGTTCTGGGATGGGCCACGCCATCGGGCGCGGCGGGTGGGGGAGGGGTCTTGCCGGGTTCAGTCACCCGGCAGATTGTAGGAGTCGCGCCACTGCGCCTGCCACGAGGCCAGTGCTTGCGGGATCGTCGCCCCTTGTTCGGGCAGGCCGAGCACCTGGGCGGCGGCGTTGAGGGCCAGCAGCGGCCGGCTCGTGTCCAGGGGCTGCGCCCCGTTCTGCTTGGAAAGTTTTTCGCCGTTGGGCCCCAGCACCAGCGCCGTGTGCAAGTAGCCGGGTGTGGGCAGCCGCAGGGCTTGCTGCAGCAGGATCTGCCGCGCCGTGTTGTCCGCGAGATCTTCGCCGCGCACGATCTGCGTGATTCCCTGCTGTGCATCGTCCACCACCACGGCCAGCTGGTAGGCCCAGGGTCCGTCGGCGCGCTTGAGCACGAAGTCGCCGACCTCGCGGGCCACGTCCTGCTGCTGCGCGCCCAGCCTGCGATCCTGCCACTTGACCACTCCTGGCGCCGCCTTGAAGCGCCAGGCACGGGCCGGGCGCCCGCCCAGGCCCGTGCGGCAGGTGCCCGGGTAGACCAGCTCGGCGTGTCGCGCGCGGGGATGGCCCTGGGCTGCCAGGGCCTGCTCTATGTCCTTGCGCGAGCAGGCGCAGGGGTAGGCCAGGCCTTCGCTCACGAGCTGATCGAGCGCGGATTGATAAAGCGTGCCGCGCCGGGATTGCCATACCGGCGCCTCGTCGGGCACCAGGCCGCAGGCGGCCAACTGTTGAAGGATTATTTCGGCCGCGCCGGGCACGCAGCGAGGCGTGTCCACATCCTCGATCCGCACCAGCCAACGCCCGCCGTGGGCGCGCGCATCGAGCCAGCTGGCCAGGGCCGCGACCAGCGATCCCGCATGCAAAGGCCCGGTAGGAGAAGGCGCAAACCGGCCATATGTGGCCCCCACGCTTGTCACTTCGTGTACTGCGCTGCCCCCCGAGGGGGCCTTCGCGTCTGGGGCGGCCCGGCGACGCTATGTGGCCCCCACGCTTGTCACTTCGTGTACTGCGCTGCCCCCCGAGGGGGCCTTCGCGTCTTGGGGCGGCCCGGCGACGCTCATGGCCTCTTACCCGTCCGCGTGCACCTTCAGTGCCAGCTCAAGGCCGGAGACGAAAGCGTCTTCGACGCGATGGCCCAGGCACCAGTCGCCGCATACGCCCAACCCGGCCTTGCCGTCCCACAAATGCGACTGCCCCAGGGGGACCTGAGTCTTCGCCCAGCGCCAGCGGTGGACCTGCGCGTAGCCCGGCTCGGCGTGGATGCCGGTGACTTCGGCAAATGCCTTGAGCAGTTTGGCCTGCACGCGCGGGGCGTCATCGTCAAGATGCTCCTGCGACCAGGCGGGGCTGGCCTGCACGGTCCAGCGCTCCACCGGGGCGCGCCTCGGCTTGGACGATTCGCGGGCAAGCCAGGCGATGCGGTGGTGCGTGCTGAGCGCCGCGTTCCATTGAGGGCCCAGGTGCGCCAGCGTGGGCTGGACCGCTTGCGGGAAAGCCAGCATCAGCGTCCAGCAGGGCGCCACTTCGACCTTTTCCATCTGCTGCGCCAGGCTTGGCGCCAGCGCCGACTGGCGCAGCAGCCCGCCGGCCAGGGCGTTGGGCATGGCGAGCAGCACCGTGTCGAACCCCGAGTAAACATGAACTGAATCCTCAGGCCCGCTGGTCTGCAGTTGCCAGAGCTGGGGAGCCAGCGTGTCGCGTTCGATGCGGGTCACCCGCGTGCGCAGTTCCAGGCGGCCGGCGTCCAGCAGGGGCTGGGCCCAGTGGCGGGCTATCGAATCCATGGCCGACACGCCCACCCAATGCGACTCGCGTGAGGGCAGGGAGGCCTCGGCCACGCGGCCATGCGGGTCGAGCACGCGCACGGCGTTGGCGCTCCAGGGCTTGCGCAAGTCCGCCGAGATCGACAGGGCCTTCTCGAAGCGCGCATCCCGCACCGTGAAGTACTGCGCGCCGTGGTCGAAGCTGCCGTAGGGCGATTCGCAGCTGGCCATGCGTCCGCCGGGCGCGTCGCCTTTTTCCAGCACTGTTACGCGGTGGCCGGCCTGGGCCAGCGTCCGGGCGCAAGCGAGGCCTGCGATGCCCGCGCCGATCACGGCGATGTTTCTTTGTTGTTTAGCCATTTGGTTCATTGTGCATC
>CAVRNE010000003.1:0-21637 GCA_963722025.1 uncultured beta proteobacterium | reverse complement strand
GGTTCCGGCCGAGCGGCTCTGGGGCGCCCAGACCCAGCGCTCGCTGCAGAACTTCAATATTTCCGGCGAGCGCATGCCGCGGGAGCTGATCCGGGCGCTGGTGCAGGTCAAGCGCTCCTGCGCCGTAGTGAACCACCTCATGGGCCTGCTGGACCAGGACAAGGCGTCGGCCATCATCGCGGCGGCGGACGAGGTGCTGGCCGGCAAGCACGACGACGAATTCCCGCTGGTGGTGTGGCAGACCGGCTCCGGCACGCAGACCAACATGAACGTCAACGAGGTGCTGGCCAACCGCGCCAGTGAGCTGCTGGGCGGCGCACGGGGCGAGGGGCGCCTGGTGCACCCCAATGACGACGTGAACAAGAGCCAGTCGTCCAACGACGTGTTTCCCACCGCCATGAACGTGGCCGCGGTGGACGCGCTTTCGCAACCGGCTGATGCCCTCGCTGATGAAGCTCAAGTCCACGCTGGCGGCCAAGTCCGAGGAGTTCAAGGACATCGTCAAGATCGGCCGCACCCATCTGCAGGACGCGACGCCGCTGACCCTGGGCCAGGAATTTTCCGGCTATGTGGCGCAGCTGGAGCAGGCCGACCGCCATCTGCACGAGCCTGCCGCATCTGTGCGAGCTCGCGTTGGGCGGAACGGCGGTAGGCACCGGCCTGAACGCCCCCGCGGCTATGCCGAAAAGTGGCGGCGGAACTGGCGCGGCTCACGGGCCTGCCGTTTGTGACAGCGCCCAACAAGTTCGAGGCCATGGCGGCGGCCGATGCGCTGGTGCACGCGCACGGGGCGCTCAAGACCCTGGCCGCCGGCCTGATGAAGATCGCCAACGACGTGCGCTGGCTGGCCAGCGGCCCGCGCAGCGGCATCGGCGAAATCAGCATCCCCGAAAACGAGCCCGGCTCCTCGATCATGCCCGGCAAGGTCAACCCCACGCAGAGCGAGGCGATCACCATGCTGTGCTGCCAGGTGTTCGGCAACGACGTCGCCATCAATTTCGGCGGGGCATCGGGCAACTTCGAGCTCAATGTGTTCAGGCCGATGATCACCCACAACTTCCTGCAAAGCGTCCGGCTGCTGGCCGACGGCATGGCCAGCTTCAACGACCATTGCGCCGTGGGGATCACGGCCAACCGTGAGCGCATCGAGGAGCTGGTGAGCCGTTCACTGATGCTGGTCACGGCGCTGAATCCGCACATCGGCTACGACAAGGCCGCCCAGATCGCCAAGAAGGCGCACAAGGAGGGCACCAGCCTGCGCGAGGCCGCCGTCGCCTCGGGCTTCGTCACGGCCGAGCAGTTCGACCAGTGGGTGAGGCCGGAGAAGATGGTCTGATGAGCTGTCATGCCGGACTCGATCCGGCATCCACCTGGCGCGCCAACATGGATCCCGGATCGAGTCCGGGATGACAGCCGGTTCAGTGCCTGCGCTCGCAATCCCCGACATGATCTTGTCGGTATAGGCGATCGCGATGGCCGACAGCAGGAAGGTGATGTGGATCGCCGTCTGCGCGATCAGCACCCGGTCGGTGTAGTTGTCGGCGTTGATGAAGGTCTTGAGCAGGTGGATCGACGAGATGCCGATGATCGCCGTGGCCAGCTTCACCTTCAGCACCGACGCGTTCACATGGCTCAGCCATTCGGGCTGGTCGGGATGGCCCTGCAGGCCCATGCGGCTGACGAAGGTTTCGTAGCCGCCCACGATGACCATGATCAGCAGGTTGGAGATCATCACCACGTCGATCAAGGCCAGCACGACCAGCATGATGACGGTTTCGTTCAGCGAGGTGATGGGCACGGCCTGCTTGTAGCCGATGGAAGTGACCAGTTGCTGCAGGGCTTCCTGGCTGCCGAACGCGGCCTCCAGCAAGTGCACCAGCTCGACCCAGAAGTGGAAGACATACACCGCCTGGGCCGCGATCAGGCCCAGATAGAGCGGAAGTTGCAGCCAGCGGCTGGCGAAGATCAGGCCGGGCAGGGGGCGCAGAGGGGAGCGGTCTTGCAGGGCGGTTAGGGGGGTTTTGCATTGAGGCGGCGGGTTTTACGGATGAGCAGGATTGTAGGTTTCCCGCATGACAGCCCCGGTGGTGGGGTAGATTTACAGTTCGAAGCAGGGCATGCCCCGTCAGTGGCCTGTAAGTGCTAACCCTGACATTTACCGCGAAACCCAACCTCTAGCGGAGACAAGTCATGAGCAATATCGAATCGGTCCTGGTCGAGAATCGCGTCTTCCCCCCTCCGAGCAAGCCGTCAAGTCGGCGCGCATTTCCGGCATGGCGGCCTATGACGCGCTGTGCGACGAGGCCGAGAAGGATTTCGAAGGCTTCTGGGCGCGCCTGGCCCGTGAGAACGTCGTCTGGACCAAGCCGTTCACCAAGGTCCTCGATGAGTCCAAGGCGCCGTTCTACCGCTGGTTCGACGATGGCGAGCTCAACGCATCCGCCAACTGCCTGGACAAGCACATCGGCACGCCCACCGAGAACAAGACCGCCATCATTTTCGAGGCCGACGACGGCGCCGTCACCCGCGTCACCTACAAGGAACTGCTCGGCCGCGTCAGCCAGTTCGCCAATGCGCTCAAGGCGCAGGGCATCAAGAAGGGCGACCGCGTCATCATCTACATGCCGATGACGATCGAGGGCGTCGTGGCCATGCAGGCCTGCGCGCGCATCGGCGCGACGCACAGCGTGGTGTTCGGCGGCTTCTCGGCCAAGGCGCTGAACGAGCGCATCATCGACGCCGGCGCCGTGGCCGTGATCACCGCCAACTACCAGATGCGCGGCGGCAAGGAACTGCCGCTCAAGGCCATCGTGGACGAAGGCATCGCCATGGGCGGCTGCGACACCCTCAAGACCGTGCTGGTGTACATGCGCACGCCCACCACCTGCGACATGACGGCCGGCCGCGACAAGACCTTCACCGAAGTGCTGCAGGGCCAGGCGAGCGAGTGCCCGCCCGAGCCCGTGGGCGCCGAGCATCCGCTGTTCATCCTCTACACCTCCGGCTCCACCGGCAAGCCCAAGGGCGTGCAGCATTCCACCGGCGGCTACCTGCTGTGGGCCAAGCTCACGATGGACTGGACCTTCGACATCAAGCCCAGCGATGTGTTCTGGTGCACGGCCGACATCGGCTGGATCACGGGCCACACCTATGTGGCCTACGGGCCGCTGGCGGCGGGCGCCACCCAGGTCATCTTCGAAGGCATCCCCACCTACCCGAACGCCGGCCGCTTCTGGCAGATGATCGAGAAGCACAAGGTCACGGTGTTCTACACCGCGCCCACGGCGATCCGTTCGCTGATCAAGGCGGCGGAAGGCGACGAGAAGATCCATCCCGCGCGCTATGACCTCAGCAGCCTGCGCATCCTGGGCACGGTGGGCGAGCCGATCAACCCCGAGGCCTGGATGTGGTACCACAAGCATGTGGGCGGCGAGCGCTGCCCCATCGTGGACACATGGTGGCAGACCGAGACCGGCGGCCACATGATCACGCCGCTGCCGGGCGCCACGCCCACGGTGCCGGGCTCCTGCACGCTGCCGCTGCCGGGCATCATGGCCGCGATCGTGGACGAACTGGGCAAGGACCTGCCCAATGGCGAAGGCGGAATCCTGGTGATCAAGCGGCCCTGGCCCAGCATGATCCGCACGATCTGGGGCGACCCGGAGCGCTACAAGACCAGCTACTACCCGCCTGAGCTCGGCGGGAAGCTCTATCTCGCCGGCGACGCCGCGGCCCGCAGCGCCGACCGCGGCTACTTCCGCATTGGCGGCCGCATCGACGATGTCCTGAATGTCTCGGGCCACCGCCTGGGCACGATGGAGATCGAATCGGCGCTGGTGGCCAAGACCGACCTGGTGGCCGAAGCCGCCGTGGTGGGCCGTCCCGACGACATGACGGGCGAGGCCGTCTGCGCCTTCGTCGTGCTTGAAGCGCTCGCGCCCGACCGGCGAAGAGGCCAAGCAGATCGCCAACGAGCTGCGCAACTGGGTCGCCAAGGAGATCGGCCCCATCGCCAAGCCCAAGGACATCCGCTTCGGCGACAACCTGCCCAAGACCCGCAGCGGCAAGATCATGCGCCGCCTGCTGCGCTCCATCGCCAAGGGCGAGGCGATCACGCAGGACACCTCGACGCTGGAGAATCCGGCGATCCTGGAGCAGTTGGCGGAGAAGCTCTGAGGATTGTCATGAGCGGGCCCGACTCGCGATCCATGTTCACCGTGGTCGACAGCCCTGCACCGCAAAAAAAAGGCCCCGCATCGCGGGGCCTTTTTCCTTTGCTATCGGGTCACTTCTGGGTCATCACCCAGGCCGCCAGCTTCTTGGCTTCGGCATCGTTCACCTGCGCATTGGCGGGCATGGGCACGGGGCCCCAGACGCCGGAGCCGCCCTTCATGATCTTGACGGCGAGCTTGTCGACGGCGTCCTTCTGGCCGGCGTATTTCGCGGCGACATCCTTGTAGGAGGGGCCGACCAGCTTCTTGTCGACGGCATGGCAGGCCATGCAGTTCTTGGCGGTGGCCAGGGCCAGGTCGGCCAGTGCCGGGACGCAGGCCGCGGCGACGAGCAGGGCAAACAGGGCACGTTTCATCGGACTTCCTCTTGAGTTGGAGTACATTTCTTCAACGCCATTGTAGTGACTGCGGTTGACGCGCTTGTCACTGCCGCGGTAAAGCCGGCAATGCGGCGAATGGTGCCAATCGTAGGAGAAAAGTGATGTATTTGCTGGGACTCGGAATCATCCTGCTGGCCATGAAATACCTGGAGATCGGCCCGGTGGCCGCCTGGGAGTGGTGGTGGGTGCTTTCGCCGTTTGCGCTTGGCGGTGGTCTGGTGGGCCTGGGCCGACTGGTCGGGCTACACCAAGAAAAAGGCCGTCGAGAAGGAAAGCGCCAAGAAGCAGGCGCGCATCGACAAGAGCCGCGAGTCCCTGGGCATCAAGACCCGCCGCCGCTAGGGTCACGCGACGTTCAGGTGCTTGCGCTTGAGCGGCGAGATCGCCGGTCCCTCGATCACCGTCCCGTCCGGCCTGAACCGGCTGCCGTGGCAGGTGCAGTCCCAGCTGGTTTCCACGCTGTTCCAGTGCACCTTGCATCCCAGATGCGTACAGACCGGGGACACGGCGAACAGCTCGCCGTCGGGTGCGCGGTAGGCGGCGAACGATTCGCCCTCGGCTTCGATGATCGCGCTGTCGCTGCGGCGCCAGGCTTGACAGCTGCTGTCCCTGCCGGTGGGTCAGGTAGTCCTTGACCAGCGACATGGTCATGGTCCCCACTTCCTCCAGCATCGTCTTGCCGCCCTTGACCGGCGAAAAGCGTCCCGGTTTGCACAGTTCGCCGAATTCGGGTGATCGGCCCATCAACTGCCCGGCAATGATTTGCGCCGACACGGTCCCCCATACCAGGCCGTCGGTCGAGAAACCCGTGGCAATGAAGCACCCGGAGAAATCGCGGCCGATATAGGGCAGGCCGTCGGCCGAGCGATAGTTCTGCGCCGACCAGCGATGGCTCACCTCGCCAGCGCCGAATTGCTGTTCGATCGCGCTCTCCATCACCATCAGGCTGGCCTTGGCGTTGTGGATGCCGACCTTGTGTTCCTGGCCCACGCACACCAGGAAATTCCGGCCCTGCCACTGCATCGTGCGCACGGAGTATCTTTCGTCCCCGCGCCACCAGAAGACGCCCGGCCCCGGATCGGCGCCGGTCAGCGGGCGGGCGATCCCATACTCGCGATGCACCGGCATTTCAGCCTGCACCACGTGGAAGCCCTTGGGTGTGTGTGTGGCCAGTACGATCTCCTGGGCCTTCACCGCGCCGGTTGCGGTTGCCGCGCGCCTGGCCTTGGCATCGAGCTCGATCACGCGCGAATGTTCGTACAGCTGCGCTCCCGCCTGGGTCGCCAGTGCCGCGATGTGCGCCACATAGGCCTGCGGCTGGAACTGCGCCTGCCCCTGCAGCACCACGGCGTCGCTCACCGGCTGTGGCAGGGGGGCCGGCACGCTGGCGTCCAGCCGAACGCTGCACCCGGCCTGCGACAAAGCCGTGAACTCCTGGCTGACCGAGGCCGCTTTGCTCCTGCGAGATGGCGTACAGATAGAGGTCGCAGCGGCGGAATCCGCAGTCGGCACTACCCGCAAGCCCTTCGATGAATCCGATCGCGGCGCGACGCTGCGCCACGACCTGGCGCGCAACGTCCCGGTTCCAGTGGCTGGCAATGGTGTGCAGGCCCTGGCTCAGGGTTTCGTAGAGGTTGCCCGTCGAGTTGCCGGTGCTGCCGCTGCCGATGGCGTCGGCTTCGAGCAAGACCACTGAGCGCCCCTGCTGGGCCAGCAGCATTGCAAGGGTGACACCGGTGATTCCGCCGCCGATGATGAGCACATCGGCACTGACATCGCCCTGGAGCGGGGCATAGCCGGTTCGGGGCGCCGCGGCGCGCCAGACGGAAGTAGTGTCCATGACGTTCTCCCCGCGCAATACGTCATGCTAGTTTTGCGCCCGCGCGCTGAGCTGTAGGACAAGCGCCCTAGTCTGGTCGAGCACGGCGCCCTTGCTGTGCCGCCGGCCTGGCGAACAGCCGGTGCAGCAGGGCCCGCATCCATTGGTGCGCGGCGTCGCGCGCCGTGCTGGCGTGCCAGACCAGCCGCACGTCGTAGAACGGCGCGTCCGGCAGTTCCCACAGCTTGAAGTCGAAGCGCTGGCGCAGGTTCTTCGCGTACATCTCGGGCACGATGGCCAGCAGGTCGGTGGTCAATGCCAGGTCGGGCAGGGCCCCGAAGTGCCGGGCCCGCAGCACGATCCGGTCGGCCAGCTTCATCCGTGCCAGCATCTGCTCCACGCTGCTGTGGAAGGTGGCCGTGGGCGAGGCGACGACCAGCGACGCTTGTCGCCAGCTGGGCCGGCGACAGCGAGCGGCCGCCGCGGCCCAGCTGCCGGCCGCCACCGGGGCGAGGTCATGGCCACATACTGCTCGCGAAACAGGATCTCGGCATGCACACCGCGGTGGCGCGGCTGCAGGATGCCCACGGCGCAATCGATCTCGCGCATCTCCAGCGCCGTCGCCACGTCGGCCGCGGCCACCGAAACGTTCGACAGCCGCGTGTGCGGCGCCTCGGCCCGCAGCGCCGCGGCCAGCGGCGGCAGGAACAGCATCTCGCCCAGGTCCGACAGCGACAGCTTCCAGTGCATGTCGCTGGTCATCGGATCGAAGTCTTCCTTGCCGGTGACCAGCGCCTCCAGCGAACGCAGCTGGGCCAGCACGGCCGGCGCCATGGCCTCGCACAGGCGGGTGGGCTGCAGGCCGCCCGGCGAGCGCACGAACAGTTCGTCGTTGAAGAAATGGCGCAGCCGCGCCAGCGCGTTGCTGGTGGCCGATTGCGACAGCGACAGCGCCTTGCCCGCCGCCGTGACGGAACGGGCGCGGTAGATCGCGGCGAGCACGCGCAGCAAATTCAGGTCGAGCTGGCGGAAGTTCATGGATGCGGCGAGCCTCAGGGTTGTCCCTGATTATTCACGAAACAGATGAACCGCATCCTAAAAATCCATTAGCCAGATGCGCCCGGGCTGCGTAAATTGCTGCGGTTACAAGGCGGAAATCCCCATGGCTGAACGTTCTTTTGCGACCGAGGTGACCAAGCTGCGCCTGGGCGAGGGCGACGAGTTCCGCGGCGAAGGCATCCTGGCCGTGACCAAGGCCCTGCTGCAGTCCGGCGTGTCGTACGTCGCCGGCTACCAGGGTGCGCCCATCTCCCACTTGATGGATGTCCTGACCGACGCCAACGACATCCTCCAGGAGCTGGGCGTTCATTTCGAGCACAGCGCCTCGGAAGCCACCGCCGCCGCGACCCTGGCCGCGTCGGTGAACTACCCGCTGCGCGGCGCGGTCACCTTCAAGTCCACGGTCGGCACCAACGTGGCTTCGGATGCGCTGGCCAACCTGGCCTCGGGCGGCGTCACCGGCGGCGCTCTGCTGATCGTCGGCGAGGACTACGGCGAGGGCTCCAGCATCATGCAGGAGCGCTCGCATGCCTTCGCCATGAAGTCCCAGGTCTGGCTGCTGGACCCGCGGCCCAACCTGCCCAGCATCGTCCGGGCGGTGGAGCAGGCCTTCGAGCTGTCCGAGGCCAGCAACACGCCGGTCATGCTGGAGTTGCGCATCCGGGCCTGCCATGTGCATGGGCGCTTCACGGCCAAGGCCAACCGCCGGCCGGCGTTCACGCTGGCCGATGCCATGGAGAAGCCCCGGCGCGACGTCGACCGGATCGCGCTGCCGCCCGCCACCTACCTGCACGAGCAGGAGAAAGTGGCGCAGCGCTGGCCCGCCGCGGTCCGGTTCATCCAGGAGCGGGGGCTCAACGAGTTCTTCGCCGAAGGCGCGCAGGATTTCGGCATCGTGATGCAGGGCGGCCTGTACAACGCCGTGCTGCGCGCGCTGGAACTGCTGGGACTTGCCGATGCGTTCGGGCAGTCGCGGGTGCCGCTGTACGTGCTGAACGTCACCTACCCGCTGGTGGACGCGGAATTCACGCGTTTTTGCGCGGGCAAGCGCGGCATCCTGCTGGTGGAGGAGGGCCAGCCCGACTTCATCGAGCAGGCCGTCCACGCCATCCTGCGCAAGGCCGATATCCAGACCCGGGTGCACGGCAAGGACTTGTTGCCGATGGCCGGCGAATACACCGGCGGCGTGGTCGTGAAGGCCGTGGCCCGTTTCGTCGAGCGTTACGCGCCGCAGCTGCTGGACGGCGTGCCGCTGCCGGTGGCGGCCCGGCCCGCCGCCGCGCCCGCGATGCTGGAGGGCAACCCCAGGGCCTTCGCCATCAAGGCCGCCGCCGACGAGGTGCAGCCGCGGCCGCCCTCGTTTTGCACCGGCTGCCCCGAGCGGCCGATCTTCACCGCCATCAAGCTGCTGGAGCGGGAGCTGGGGCCGCACCACGTGAGCTGCGACATCGGCTGCCACCTTTTTTCCATCCTGCCGCCATTCAATATCGGCGCCACCACCATGGGCTACGGCCTGGGCTGGGCCGGCGCGTCGGCCTTCAACACGCAGGAAACCGGCAAGCGAACGCTTTCGATCATGGGCGACGGCGGCTTCTGGCACAACGGCCTGACCAGCGGCGTCGGCAACGCGGTCTTCAACAAATCCGACAACGTGCTGGTGGTGATCGACAACGGCTACTCCGCCGCCACCGGCGGCCAGGACCTGCTGTCGTCGAAGGCAGCCAACTCGCTGCGCAGCACCAACAACCCGATCGAGCGCGCGGTGCGCGGCGTCGGCGTCAAGTGGGTGCGCAGCGTCAACAACACCTACAGCCTTTCGCAGATGCGCGATACCCTGCGCGAGGCGTTGACCAGCAAGGAAAAGGGCCCCAAGGTCATCGTCGCTTCCAGCGAGTGCATGCTCAACCGCCAGCGCCGCGTCAAGCCACTGGTGCGCCAGGCGATACAGGACGGCCAGCGGGTGGTGCGAGAGCGCTTCGGCATCGACCCCGACACTTGCACCGGCGACCACTCCTGCATCCGGCTGTCGGGCTGCCCCTCGCTCACCATCAAGCCCAACCCGGATCCGCTGCGCCGCGACCCCATCGCCAGCGTGATCGACAGCTGCGTGGGCTGCGGCCTGTGCGGCGAGGTGGCCGATGCCGCCGTGCTGTGCCCCTCGTTCTACCGCGCCGAGATCATCAACAACCCGAATCGCTGGGATCGCTTCAGGCAGCGGGTGCGCACGGCGGTGATCGGCTGGCTGCAGGGGCGCATCGAGCGGCGGCTGGAAGGGACTTGCCGCATGAACGCGGGCCAACGCGCGCATCAACCATCGCGATCCTCGCCATGGGCGGGGAGGGCGGCGGCGTGCTGGCCGACTGGCTGGTCGACCTGGCCGAGCAGAACGGCTTCGCGGCCCAGGCGACGTCGGTCCCCGGCGTGGCCCAGCGCACCGGCGCCACCATCTACTACGTCGAGATGTTCCCGCTGGACCAGGTGCCCGACGGCGCCCAGCCGGTGCTGGGACTGAGCCCGGTACCCGGCGAGGTCGACATCGTCATCGCGTCCGAACTCATGGAAGCGGGCCGGGCGCTGCAGCGCGGGCTGGTCACGCCCGGGCGCACCGCCTTCATCGCCTCCACCCACCGGGTCTACTCCATGACGCGAGCGCACGGCCATGGGCGATGGCCGCGTCGATGCGCAGAAGATTCTGGACGGAGCCCGTGCCGCGGCGCGCCAGTTCGTCAGCGCCGATTTCGGGGCGCTGGCGGAGCAGGCCGGCAGCCTGATCAGCCCGGTGCTTTACGGCGCGCTGGCGGCTTGCGGCGCGCTGCCGTTCACACGCCAGCAGTACGAGGAAACGATTCGCCGCGGCGGCGTCGGCGTGGGCGCCAGCCTCAAGGCTTTCAGCGCGGGCTTCGAGCTCGCGCTTGGCGGCGCGACCTCGTCGGCTGTCATCCCGGACTCGATCCGGGATCCATCGCAGCCATGGATTGCGGGTCAGGCCCGCAATGACAGCCATCGGCGCCCTGCCCGCGGTCGGGCCGCGGCTGGCCGCCTTGGCCCAGCGCATCGACGCGCAGTTTCCGGCCGCCGTCCACGCGACACTGAGAATTGGCATCGTCAGGCTGGCCGACTACCAGGACGTTTCCTACGCCGGCGAATACCTGGACCGGCTCGTGCCGCTGCGTGGCTGCGGCCCCGAGCTGCTGGATGAGACCGCCCGCTGCCTGGCGCTGTGGATGAGCTACGAGGACACCATCCGCGTCGCCGATCTCAAGACGCGGCGCACCCGGTTCGAGCGCGTCGCCGGCGAGGTGAAGCTGGCGCCCGGCCAGCAGCTGGATATCAATGAATTCATGCACCCGCGCATCGAGGAAATCGCCGACACGCTGCCGGCCGGGCATGGGGCGCTGGCTGTTGGCAACGGGCTGGGCGCGCGCCTGCATCACGCCTTTCACGCGCAAGGGTCGCGTTGTCAGGACCAGCTCGTTGCGCGGCTACCTGCTGCTGTACCTGATCGCTTCCCTGCGCGGCATGCGGCGCAAGACCTTGCGATTCCAGACCGAGCATTCGCGCATAGGCCAGTGGCTGGCCGCGATCGAGCAGCTTGCGGCCAGCCATCCGGCGCTGGCGCTGGAAGTGGCGCGCTCGCAGCGCCTGGTCAAGGGCTACGGCGATACCCATGCGCGGGGCTGGAGCAACTTCCAGCGCTTGATGGCCGTGCTGCCGCAGTTGCAGGCGGCGCCGCACGGCGAGAGCAAATTGCGCGACCTGAGCCAGGCCGCGCTGGCCGACGACAGTGGTCAGGCACTGGAGAAGCTGTTGGCGTCTGTCTGAATTGACGGCGTCCGGCCAAGCGTTTAACTTCAACCGAAGAAAAAAGGAGACAGGCATGATGAATTTTCGCTGTATTGAGAACCGCGACGGCGCTTGCTGTTGGCAGCCGGCTTCGCCGCCGCCGCCGGCGCGCAGGAAACCACGTTGCGCCTGGTCAGCGCCTTTGCCGAGAACGGCATCTACGTGCAGCGCCTGCAGCCGTGGATCCAGAAGTTCAATGCCGAGGGCAAGGGCGTCCTGCAGATCAACTTCATTGGCGGGCCCAAGGCCATTCCGCCCTTCGAGGCGGGCAATGCGGTGAAGACCGGCGTGGTCGACATGGCGCTGGCCACCGGCGCCTTCTACACCAACGTCATGCCCGAGGCCGACTTCCTCAAGCTCACCCAGGTATCCGTGGCCGAGCAGCGCAAGAACGGCGCCTTCGATGCCATCAACAAGGTCTGGAACGAGAAGGGCAACATGCAGTACCTGGCCCGGATGGTGGAGAACCAGCCGTTCCACATCTACACCAACAAGAAAGTCGACAAGCCCGACCTCACCGGCCAGAAGATCCGCATCACGCCGGTGTACCGCGACTTCTTCCAGGCCCTGAACGCCAACGTCATCACCACGCCGCCCGGCGAGGTGTACACGGCGCTGGAGCGCGGCGTGGTGGACGGCTACGGCTGGCCCATCGGCGGCATCTTCGACCTGAACTGGCACGAGAAGACCAAGTTCCGCATCGACCCTGGCTTCTACGATGCCGAGGTGTCGCTGATCATGAACCTGCCTGCCTACCAGAAGCTGAGCGAGCCGCAGCGCGCCTTCCTGCAAAAACAGCTGCTGGCGCTGGAAGCCGAGAACACCTTCTGGGCCAAGTACACGACGGACGAAATCGCGCGCCAGGAAAAGGCCGGCATCCAGACCATCAAGTTCGACGCCGCCACGGCCAAGGCCTTCCGCGACAAGGCCTATGAGGTCGGCTGGGCCAGCGCCGCCAAGCAAAGCCCCGAGGTGGCAGCCCGCTTCAAGACCTTGTTCTGCCCGGTGATCGACCGCCTCTCCGGCGCGTACGGCCGGCTGCTGGCGGGACTGGCCCTGGTGGGTTGCGCGATCCTGCTGGCCATGATGGTCATCATCGTGGCCGATGTGGCGCTGCGCAACATCGCCGTTCCCGGCCTGCCGCGCGGGCTGGCCTGGAGCAACGAAATCTCGGAGCTGATGCTCTATCTCATCACCATGTGCGTCGCGCCCTGGCTGCTGCGCCAGGGCCAGCACATCCGGATCGACATCCTGCTGCAGGCCCTGCCGCGGCGGCTGGCCTGGTACTTCGAGTGGGTCGGCGACCTTGTCGGCCTGGCTTGCTGCGCCGTCATCGCCTGGTACGGCGCCCAAGCCGCCTGGTCCAGCTATGCCTCGGGCGCGGTCAACATCAAGACCCTGGTCACGCCGGAATGGTGGGCGCTGGCGCCGCTGCCGGCGGTGTTCGTGATGCTCGGGAGTCGAAATGATCTTTCGCATGATCCGCCTGCAGCGCGCCGAGCGGGGGCCGCGCAACGACGCGGTGGGCGCGGCATGAGGGGGCCTGCGTGAGCGGCTGGGCCTGGCGGCCTGGCTGATGCTGGGCGGGTCCACCGTGCTGCTGTTCATCGGCATCCCGGTGGCGCTGACTTTCATCGCCGTCAACATCATTGGGGCCTGGCTCTACATGGGCGGCGAGGCCGGCCTGGCCCAGCTGGCGCGCAGCAGTGTCAGCTCGGTCACGGCATTCGCGCTGACGCCGATCCCGCTGTTCGTGCTGATGGGCGAGGTGCTGTTCCACACCGGCCTGGCGCTGAAGGTGATCGAAGGCGTGGAGCGGCTGATCCGGCGCCTGCCGGGCCGGCTGGCCGTCGTGGCCGTGGTGGCTGGGACGGTGTTCTCCGCCATCTCCGGCTCCACCATCGCCACCACGGCGATGCTGGGCTCGCTGATGCTGCCGGTGATGCTGGCGCGCGGCTATCACCCCACGCTGGCCACCGGGCCCATCATGGCCATCGGCGCGGTGGACATGCTGATCCCGCCCTCGGCCCTGACGGTGCTGCTCGGCTCGCTTTCGGGCATCTCGATCTCCAAGCTGCTGATCGGCGGCGTGCTGCCCGGCGTCATCCTGTCCGTCGCTTTCGTGCTGTGGATCGTGATGCGGGTGCGCATCAGCCCCCATCTGGCGCCGCCGGATGAGAGCGAAGTCCATTACACCGGCTGGGAACGCTGGAAGCCGTTCTTCGGCTACGTGCTGCCCACGCTGTCGATCTTCGGCATCGTGGTCGGGGCGTTGGCCGCCGGCTGGGCCACGCCTACCGAATGCGCGGCGCTGGGCGCCTTTGCCACCATGGTTCTTGCCGCCCTGTATCGCGCGCTGACATGGGAGGCGCTGCTCAAGGCGCTCAAGGGCACGGCCGGCATCTCGGGGATGATCCTGTTCATCATCCTGGGCGCCACCACTTTCGCCCAGATCCTGTCGTTCTCGGGCGCCAGCAACGGGCTGGTGCAGTTCATCACCGGCCAGGGGCTGTCCACGCCGATGATCGTGGCGGGCATGATGCTGCTGCTGATCTTCCTGGGCATCTTCGTCGACCAGGTCAGCATGATGATGATCACCCTGCCGATCTTCATGCCCATCGTGCAGTCGCTGGGCATCGATGCGATCTGGTTCGGCGTGATGTTCCTGATCTGCATGCAGTTGGGGCTGCTGTTGCCGCCGCATGGCCTGCTGCTGATGACGATGCGAGGCGTGGCGCCGCCCGACGGTCACGATGGGCCACATCTTCGCCGCCGTCGTGCCCTACGTGGTCATGAGTATCCTGCTGCTCGCGGCGGTTTTCTGGTTCCCGCCGATCGCCACCTGGTTGCCGAAATGGGTCGGCTAGAGGTGTATGCCGGGCTTGACCCGGCATCCACGTTCGCCTGCCGAAGTGCTGGGTCAGTGGCATGCGCGCGTTGACTCGCGGCAGGCGGTACCCGGCGAGGGCGATTTCTGGGCGGCCGATGCTCGGCCTGGGCAGGCGGGCGCGCTTGCGCGACTTCGTTAACTAACTCGTCGCACTGTTTGAGCGAAGCGGCCTTCGGGCGGTAGCGAGTTCTGCGACGCGCCCCAGGCCGAGCATCGCAGCGGAGTCGGCAGCGAAGCGGAGACACGCCCAGTATGAGCCCCCGCCGGGTACCGCCTGCCGCGACGCGAGGATGCACCGAGGACAGTTGGCCGCGCAGGGACTGCCTGCCGCTAGCATGGATCGCCGGGTCAAGCCCGGCATGACAGCTTGCGCGCTCAGTAGTTGTCGAGCACCGCGCCCTTGCTGGCGCTGGCCGCGTTGAACGCGAACTTGGCCTGCACGCCGCGGGTATAGCGCGGGGCCGGCGCGGTCCAGCCGGCACGGCGCTTGGCAATCTCGGCTTCCGGCACGTTCAGTTCCAGCTTCAGCTGGTGCGCATCGATGGTGATCGAGTCGCCTTCCTTGACGAAGGCGATGGTCCCGCCCGCCGCGGCTTCCGGCGCGACGTGGCCCACCACCATGCCCCAGGTGCCGCCCGAGAAGCGGCCGTCGGTGATCAGCCCCACGCTCTCGCCCAGGCCGGCGCCGATCAGCGCGCCCGTGGGTGCCAGCATCTCCGGCATGCCCGGGCCGCCCTTGGGGCCCAGGTAGCGCAGCACCATCACGTCGCCCGCCTTGATCTTGCCGTCCAGGATGGCCTGCAGCGCCGACTGCTCGTCGTCGAACACTCGCGCCGGCCCGGTGATCACCGGATTCTTCAGGCCCGTGATCTTGGCCACCGCGCCTTCGGGCGACAGGTTGCCCTTGAGGATGGCCAGATGGCCTTGCTCGTACATCGGCTTGCCGATGGGGCGGATCACGTCCTGGTCGGCACGCGGTTCATCGGGGACGTCCTTGAGCACCTGCGCAATCGTCTCTCCGGTGATCGTGATGCAGTCGCCGTGCAGCAGGCCCGCCTTCAGCAGGATCTTCATCACTTGCGGGATGCCGCCGGCGCGGTGCAGGTCCACCGCCAGGTATTTGCCGGAAGGCTTGAGGTCGCACAGCACCGGTGTCTTCTGGCGGATGCGCTCGAAGTCGTCGATGGTCCACTCCACCTCGGCCGCATGCGCGATGGCCAGGAAATGCAGCACGGCATTGGTCGAGCCGCCCGTCGCCATGATCACGGCCACCGCGTTCTCGATGGCCTTGCGGGTCACGATGTCGCGCGGCTTGATGTCCTTCTTGATGGCCTCGACCAGCACCTTGGCCGACTCCTTGGCGGAGTTCACCTTCTCGTCGTGCGGGTTGGCCATGGTGGACGAATAGGGCAGGGAGATGCCCAGCGCCTCGAAGGCCGACGACATGGTGTTGGCGGTGTACATGCCGCCGCACGAGCCGGTGCCGGGGATGGCGCGCATCTCGATCTCGCGCAGGTCCTCGTCGCTCATGTTGCCGGCGGCGTTCTGGCCGACGGCCTCGAACACGCTCACGATGTTCAGGTCCTGGCCCTTGTAGTGGCCCGGCAGGATGGTGCCGCCGTAGACGTAGATGGCCGGCACGTTGGCCCGCAGCATGCCCATCAGGCCGCCGGGCATGTTCTTGTCGCAGCCGCCGACCACCAGCACGCCGTCCATCCACTGGCCCTGCACGCAGGTTTCGACGCAGTCGGAGATGACTTCGCGGCTGACCAGCGAGTACTTCATGCCCTCGGTGCCCATGGCCATGCCGTCGGAGATGGTCGGCGTGCCGAAGATCTGGGCGTTGCCGCCGGCTTCCTCGATGCCGGCCACTGCCGCGTCGGCCAGTTTCTGCAGGCCGCTGTTGCAGGGCGTGATGGTGCTGTGGCCATTGGCCACGCCGACCATGGGCTTCTTGAAGTCGCCCTCCTGGTAGCCCATGGCGTAGTACATGGATCGGTTGGGCGCGCGCGACTTGCCCTCGGTGATGTTCTTGCTGCGACGGTTGATCTGAATAGGTTTCGTGTCCATGGCCGAAGTATGCCGCAGCCGGCGACGGGCTCTCCGCTTGCAGCACAATACGCCGCATGCTCATGCACCCCCAGTTCGATCCCG
Organism: uncultured beta proteobacterium; assembly: GCA_963722025.1. Taxonomy (GTDB): domain Bacteria; phylum Pseudomonadota; class Gammaproteobacteria; order Burkholderiales; family Burkholderiaceae_C; genus Ramlibacter. The sequence continues at coordinate 5,260 of CAVRNE010000003.1, read as the reverse complement.
TCGCCCTCAAGCTCGGCCCGATAGCCATCCATTGGTACGGCCTCACCTACCTGGCGGCCTTCGGCCTTTTCGTGCTGCTGGCCACGTGGCGCCTGCGTCACGAGCCGTTCGCATCGGTTCAGGGCCGTGGTGCATGGAGCCGCAAGGACGTGGAAGACATGCTCTTCCTTGGCGTGCTGGGCGTCGTCGCGGGGGGCCGGCTCGGCTACTGCCTCTTCTACAAGCCCGCCTACTACGCGTCGCATCCGCTGGAGATCTTCTACGTCTGGCAGGGCGGCATGAGCTTCCATGGCGGCATGCTCGGAGTCATCGCTTCCCAGTGGTGGTTCGCGCGCTCGCGCGGCAAGCCGTTCTGGCAGGTGATGGACTTGGTCGCGCCCTGTGTCCCGTTGGGGCTGGCCGCGGGCCGGGTGGGCAACTTCATCAACGGCGAACTCTGGGGCCGCGCCGCCGACCCGGCTCTGCCGTGGGCCATGGTTTTTCCGCAAAGCGGGTCCCTGGTGCCGCGCCACCCGTCGCAGGTGTACCAGTTCCTGCTCGAAGGGGTGCTGCTCTTCATCGTCCTGTGGCTGTACGCGCGCAAGGAGCGCAAGCAGGCGCAGGTGTCCGCCGTCTTCCTGATCGGCTACGGGCTGCTGCGCTTCGTCGCCGAGTTCTTCCGTGAACCCGACAGCCACCTGGGGCTGCTGTCGCTGGGCATGAGCATGGGCCAATGGCTGTGCATCCCCATGATCCTGGCTGGCGTGTTGCTGTGGTTCTGGGCAGCCGCCCGCCCGCAGCCGGTTCCCGCTAGGTAGTTTCCACACGCGGGCACCACACGGCGCCCGGATTTCTCGTCATAATTATGCGTAATTACAGGAAATTACGCGATGCGCCTGATCCACAACTCGCTGCACGATGAAGTCGCCGCCCAGCTGCGCGACCGCATCTTTGCCGGCGAGCTGATGCCGGGCACTTTCCTGGACGAAGCCCGGCTGGCCGAGCAGTTTCAGATCTCGCGCACGCCGCTGCGCGAGGCGCTGAAAGTGCTGACGGCGGACAGGGCTGGTGCGCCACGAGCCCAGGCGCGGCTGCTTCGTCAACGAGGTCACCGAACAGGACCTGGACGAGATTTTCCCCGTGCTGGCGCTGCTGGAAGGGCGTTGCGCCCGCGAAGCGGCCATGAACGCCAGCGATATGGACCTGCAGGAGCTCGAGGCCTCTGCACGACAAGCTCGATCGCCACGCCAAGGCCAAGCGGATCAACGAGTACTACGCGACAAACTTCGCCATCCACGAGGCCATCATCACATTGGCCAATAACCGTTGGCTGGCCCTGGTGATCGGCGATCTGCGCAAAATCGTCAAGCTGGCGCGCCTGCAGCAGCTGCACGCGCCCGGCCGGCTGGACCAGAGCCTGTCGGAGCACATGGCCCTCTTCGCGGCGCTGAAGGCGCGCGACCCCGACGGCGCCGAGGCTGCGATGCGCACGCACCTCACACGCCAGCGCGAGGCGCTGCGGGCATTGGCGCGCAACCAGAAATCGAGGCTGAATCAATGAATGCTATCTGGCTCACCCCGCCGCGAGCAGGCGAGCGCGCTCCCCGGTCCATCCGCGAACGCCTGAAAGCAACGCTGGGCCGCCATGCGGAGGCACTGTCGCCGCGGGTGCTGCGGCGCACGCTCACGGAGCTGCAGGCGATCATCGACCCGCAGCTCAGCGACGTGGAGGCCGGGCAGCTCGCGAAAAACGTGGCCGGCTGGTATGCCAAGGCCACGCCCGAGCAGCGGCGCGACTGCTGGCTGCTGATGAGCGACCAGTTCGCGCCCGATCCCGGCAAGCTCAAGGCGGTGCGCGAGCAGTACGAGGCCGCCCATGGCACGCCGGAGGAAGGGCAGGCGGAAATCCACTTGCGCAAGGCCATCGTGTCGCCGCGCACGCGGCTTTTGCAACGTTTTGCAGTCTTCCCCGAAGGCATGCGCTTCCTGGTGGACCTGCGCGAGGAACTCCTGCCCCAGCTCAAGAGCGACAAGCGGCTGCTGGCGCTGGATGCGGAGCTCGAAAACCTGTTCTCCACCTGGTTCGACACGGGCTTTCTGGAACTGCGCCGGATCAGCTGGGACTCACCGGCCTCGCTGATCGAAAAGCTCATCAAGTACGAAGCGGTGCACGACATCCGAAGCTGGGACGACGTGAAGAACCGCCTGGACAGCGACAGGCGCTGCTATGGCTTTTTCCATCCGCGCCTGGACGGCGAGCCGCTGATCTTCGTCGAAGTCGCGCTGATGGATGAGATCGCCGATTGCATCACGCCGCTGCTCGACGAATCGGCGGCCCCCAGCGATCCGCACAAGGCAACCACGGCCATCTTCTATTCGATCAGCAATACCCAGCCCGGCTTGCGCGGCGTGAGCTTCGGCGATTCGCTGATCAAGCGGGTGGTGGAAACGCTCAAGGGTGAATTTCCCAAGCTCAAGACCTTCGCGACCCTCTCGCCCATCCCCGGCCTGCGTGCCTGGCTGGCGAAGAACGCGCCGCAGGAGCTGTTGACTGCGTTGTCCAAGCCGCTGGAGTTGCCGCCAAAGTCCAAGCAGCGCGCCGAGTTGCTCGGCTGGGCCGCGCGTTACCTGGGCAAGGAGATGCTGGACGGCAAGCCGCTGGACCCGGTAGCGCGCTTTCATTTGGGCAATGGCGCGCGCGTCGAGCGGCTCAACTGGGCGGGCGATCCGTCCGCCAAGGGCTTGAAGCAATCCTATGGGTTAATGGTCAACTATTTGTACGACTTGAAGCGCCTGGACAAGCACCGCGCGATGCTCGCACAGGGACAAATCCCGATATCTGGAGCGATAGAAGACCTGTATTTTTAACCGGCAACAGCAGTTCATATAACCATAGGAGACAAGAACATGAACAACAGCTTTACCAGGCGTGAAGTCTTGCGCGCGGCAGCAGCAGGCGCCGCGGCATTGACACCCCTCGCACATGCCCAGTCCGCGTGGCCCGCCAGACCCGTGATGATGATCGTGCCGTTCCCCGCGGGCGGCGGCACCGATGCCTTCGCGCGCCCGCTGTCAGCCCAGTTTGCCAAGCAGACGGGCAAGCAGCTGGTCATCGAGAACAAGGGTGGCGCCGGCGGCACGGTGGGAGCGAGCCTGGCGGCCCGCGCTTCCAACGACGGCTATTCCATCTTCATGGGCGCCGTGCATCACACGATCGCTCCGTCGATGTACCCCAGGCTCGACTACGACCTGGAGAAGGACTTCGTTCCGCTGACTTTGGTGGCGAGCGTGCCGCAGGTGGTGGTGGTCAACCCAAGGAACATCGCGTCCCCCGATTTCAAGTCTTTCCTGGAGCTGGTGCGCAAGAGTCCCGGACGCTACAACTACGGATCGGCCGGCACCGGCACGTCGCACCACCTGGCCGGCGAACTGTTCAAGCAGCAGACCAAGACCTTCGTCACCCACATCCCCTACACCGGCGCCGGCCCGGCCCTGCGCGATCTGGTGGGCGGCCAGGTGGACATGATGTTCGACGGCCTGGGATCCTCGGCAGCGCACATCAAGGCAGGGCGGATCAAGGCCCTCATGGTGTCGGGCAACAAGCGAAACGCGGCTCTCCCGGATGTGCCCAGCGCGGCCGAGGTGGGCCTGCCCGACTACACGGTAACCACCTGGTACGGCCTGTGGGCGCCCAAGGGCACGCCGGACGACGCGCAAGCCCGCATCGTCGAGGAAGTCCGCAAGGCAGTCCAGTCGGAGGAGCTCAAGGCCATCTGGGCGGGACAGGGCGCCGAGTTTCCCAACTACACGCCGCAGCAGTTCGGCGCGTTCGTGAGTTCGGAGATCAAGCGCTGGTCCGCCGTGGTGAAGGCCTCGGGAGCCAAGCTGGATTGAACAGCCGTATGCCGGGAGTGTCTGAAAACGCAGGCCCATTTGAACCATGACCCAGAACCTCTTCGCCGCGCTGCGCGCGGCCTTTCCGCAAGACCTCGACAGCGCTGCCGTCGAAACGGACGACGGCCTGGTCTATTCCTGGCGCGACCTCGATCGCGCCACCGCCATGATCGCGAACCTGCTGCGGTCACTCGAACCTGCCCGAGGGCTCCCGCATCGCGGTCCAGGTCGAGAAGTCGGTCGAAGCCATGATGCTGTACCTGGCGACGTTTGCGGGCCGGCTATGTGTTCCTGCCGCTCAATACCGCCTACCAGAGCGCCGAGATCGAATACTTCATCGGCGACGCCGAGCCCGCGGTGGTGGTCTGCAGCGGCAAGAACTTCGGCTGGGTCAGCAAGATCGCCTTCAAGGCCGGCACGCGGCACGTCTTCACGCTCAACGACGACCGCACTGGCTCGCTGCTGGAGCGCGCCGCGCACCACAGCGACGTCCACGAGATCGCGCACAGCGGCGAGGACGACCTGGCCGCCATCCTCTACACCAGTGGCACCACGGGGCGCAGCAAGGGCGCGATGCTCACGCATGGCAATCTGCTGTCCAACGCCCGGGTGCTGAAGGACTACTGGGGCTGGGAGAGCGGGCGACGTGCTGATCCATGCATTGCCGATCTTCCACGTCCATGGCTTGTTCGTCGCCCTGCACGGCGCGCTGCTCAATGGCAGCAAGATGATCTGGCTCGGCAAGTTCGACCCGAGCTGGCCATCGACAAGATGGCGAAGGCCACGGTGTTCATGGGCGTGCCCACGCTGTACGTGCGCATGCTGGCCGAACCGGGCCTCGACCACGCAGGCGACGAGCCACATGCGTTTGTTCATCTCCGGCTCGGCGCCCTTGCTGATCGAGACTTTCAATGAATGGCAGGAGCGCACGGGCCACACCATCCTGGAGCGCTACGGCATGAGCGAGACGATCATGCTGACCTCCAATCCCTACCTGGAACAGGACGGCGAGCGGCGCGGCGGCACGGTGGGTTTTCCGCTGCCCGGGGTCGGCCTGCGGGTTCGCGGCGATGAGGGTAGCGCGATCTCGCTCAGGCGAGATCGGCGGGATCGAAGTGAAGGGCCCGAACGTCTTCAAGGGTTACTGGCGCATGCCGGAGAAGACCAGCGAGGAGTTCACGGCGGATGGCTGGTTCAAGACCGGCGATGTCGGCAAGATCGACGAGCGCGGCTACGTGACGATCGTCGGGCGCAGCAAGGATTTGATCATCAGCGGCGGCTACAACGTCTATCCGGCGGAGATCGAGGGCTACATCAACGACATGCCGGGCGTGGCGGAGAGTGCGTTGTTCGGTGTGCCGCATCCGGACTTCGGCGAGGTGGGCGT
>CAVRNE010000002.1:0-18065 GCA_963722025.1 uncultured beta proteobacterium | reverse complement strand
GCGGCGCTTCTTAGGCTCGCGCCTCGCGCTACTTCGCCCGCCCGCCCTGCCGCGCCACATGCACCTGGTGCAGCGTGATCTTGCGCACCTCGGCCTGGCTGGTCTCGATGTGGGCGCGCAGCAGCATCGCCGCCTGGTCGCCGCGGTTGGCGCGGATCGCCTTGAGGATCTTGGCGTGCTCGTCGTAGGTGGCGTCGATGCGCGGCTGCTTGGTGAAGTCGAGCCGGCGGATGATGCGGATGCGGTCGGTCACGTCGCGGTGCACGCGCGCCATCTCGCCGTTGCCGGCGGCGGCGACCAGCGAGCAGTGGAACTCCTCGTCCCATTGCGGCGACCTGCACCGTATCGTCGCTGCGCTGCGCGTTCGGCACCAGCCAGATGGCGGCCAGTTCCGGCCAGCAGGCTGCGGTCGACCCGGTGCGTCGCTCGCAGAGGCGGTGCACCGCGGTGGTCTCCAGCACCATGCGCAGGTCGTAGAGCTGCTCGAACTGGTCGAAGTCGAAAGGCAGCACGCGCCAGCCGCTGCGAAACAGCACTTCGACAAAACCTTCCTGCTGCAGCCGGAAGAGCGCCTGCCGCACGGGGGTGCGCGAGACGCCCAGGCGCTCGCTGATCTCGTTCTCGGTGAAGCGGTCGCCCGGCACCAGCCGGAACTCGGCGACATCGCGCTTGAGCTGCGCATACACCTCGTCCGCGCGGGAGCGGTGCGCCGGCGATTCGCCGGCGGGGCTGCGGGGTCGGCGGCCGGGCGGGGAATCTGCGGGGATCGCGGCTTGCACCATCTTTGAGCATCCAAGCTTGTATCCAAGCCGAGATGCAATAGATGTGCCAAGCCCGCGGGCTTGCTTAGAGCAGCTGTTGATCAGTAGTCGCCACGTCTGCGGCAACACCTGCCGCGTGCCAGTTCCAGGTACATGTGATTCTTGGCGTAGGCGCGGCCCTCGACCTTGATCGCGCGCGGCTCGATGCCGAAGGAGCGGAAGCCGCAGCGCTCGTACAGGCGCAGGGCGGCGCTGTCACCCTCGGTCACCGTCAGCACCAGCAACTCCAGGCGCGAGGCCCTGGCATCGTCGATCAATGCCTTCATCAAGGCTTCGCCTATGCCGCGCCCCGTCCGTTCGTGGGCCACATACATGCCCACCACCTTGGCCTTGTGGCGGTTCTTGGCTCGGGTTTCGCATTCGAGGCCGACCATGCCGCACAACTCGTCGCCTTCGAAAGCACCCCAGAACTTGTTGTGATCGCTGCCCAGCCTTTTCCCGGCAGCCTCGGGCGGGAGCTTCTCGTCCTCTTCGTAGCTGGACGTGAACGCCTGGGGAAACTCCCGCAGCGCGCGCAGCCGCAGAGTCCGATAAGCGGTTGCGTCGTTGGGATCCAAGCGGCGGATGTTCATCAGATGAGCCTACGCGAAAAGGAGATCACCCCTTGTCTGCCTTGCCGGCAGCGGCGGCAAATCGCGACAGCCCGACATCGAAAGGCAAAGGCCTGCCGCCGCGGTCCTCCGCCGCCTCCTTGCGCCGGATCGCGTTGCGCACCATGATCGAGCCGAAGTAGCGGATCGGCTCGGGCGGGAACTTGCCGCGCGGCCCGCCGCACAGGGGGCTGCGCGTCCACGCGTTGTCCATCCCCAGCGCAAGCGACGCGAGCAGCTCGCCGCCCATCCGGCTTGGGCCCACGCCATTGCCCGAGTAGCCGAAGCCGTAGAAGATATCCGGCCGCCCGCGCAGGCAGCCGAAGAATGGCAGGCCGGTCACCGAGCGATCGGAAGCGCCGTTCCAGCTTGCCGCGATCGGCACGCCGGTCAATTCGGGAATGAACTGCGTCAGCCGCTGCGCCAGTTCCTGGCGGTGCGGCGAGGGCTGGTCGAACACGGGCAGCATGCGCCCGCCATAGGCGAATGTATTGCCGCCCTTGCCGAGCATCAGCCGGCCGTCGGCCGTGCTGCGGTAGTAGTGGACGAATATGCGCGAGTCCAGCACCGAAATGCCGCGATCCAGGCCGCATGCGTCCAGCCTTTGCGGCGCGGGCTCGGTGATGACCATGTCGCTGGAAACGATCGCCACGCTGCGTTCGAATTCAGGGAAGGTACGGGCCATCCAGGCATTGATGGCGATGACCACCTTGCGCGCCTTGACTTTGCCACGCGGGGTGTGAACCACCGGCGGCGAGTGCTCCTGCAGCCGGATCATGGGCGTTTGCTCATGCAGCCGAATGCCCATGGCGAGCGCCACGCGGCGCAAGCCGCGCACCAGCTTGGCCGGTTGCACGGTGGCCGCCTGAGGCGAATACCAACCCTCCAGATGCGCCCGGGAACCGCTTTGCCGCTGCAGCTGCGGCAGTGGCACTCGCTGCCACGAATGGATGCCGCAGGCCTCGAGCGCGGAAACCACGGCGTCGGACGCGCCGAGCTGGGCTTCGGACGTCGCGGTGAAGAGTGTGCCGTGGCGCCGCCACTCGCATTCGATGCCGTGCTCGGTGCAGAACGCCTCGATGTCCGTCACGGCTTTCTCGGACGCCCGCACGAGCCGCAAGGCCTCGGCCTCGCCGAACAGGCGGCGCAAGGTGAAGAACTTGGTCGACCAGGTCAGCACGCAGCCGCCGTTGCGGCCGCTGGCGCCCGCGCCGCAGGTGTCGGCCTCCAGCACGACAACGTCCAGTTCGGGGCGGGCGCGCTTGACCAGAATGGCGGTCCACAGCCCGGTGAAGCCCCCGCCACGATGCACAGGTCGGCGTCGGTGTCGATTTCCAGGGCAGGCGCCGGATCGCCTTCGCCGGTGGCGAGCGCCTGCGCCAGCCAGAATGGACGCTGGGCCATGTGAAGCTACGTCGAGGTGCGCGACACGCCGATCAGCATGACACCGCTTCGAGAATCGCTTGCTCGATGATCTCGAGCGCGCGCTCGAGATCGGCCTCCTCGATGATGAGGGGCGGCGCGAGCACGATCACGTTGCCCTGTCCGACCTTGAACGAAAGCCCGCGCGACAGGCACCGGTACATCGCCTCCTCGGCGATGCCCGCCTCGGCGAGCTCGATCGCGAGCAGCAGGCCCACGCCGCGCACTTCCACGATCGCTGGCAGCCGAGCCTGCATTTCCCGCAGGCGTTGCAGCGCCCGCGCACCGAGCCGGGTCGCGCGCTCCAGAAGCCCCTCGGATTCGATCACCTCGATCGTCGCGAGCGCCGCGGCGCAGCCCAACGAGCTCTTCTCGTGGGTGTAGTGGCCGAGCGCGCGATCACCGGCCACGTCCAAGCCTTCTCGCACGAGCAGCGCCGCCATCGGGAAGACCCCGCCGCCCAGGCCCTTGCCGATCACCACCATGTCCGGGACGATGCCGTAGCGTTCGAACGCGAACATCGTCCCGGTGCGGCCGAGGGCGATCGGGATCTCGTCGAGGATGAGGAGCGCGCCGTGCCGGTCGCAGGCGCGGCGCAGGGCCTCGTAGTAGGCGCGCGGCGGCACCTGCACGTCGGTCGAGCGCACCGTCTCGACCACGACCGCGGCGACGTCTTCCTCCTTGGCGAGCACGTAGTCGACATACTCGGCGCAGTTCGCGTTGCAGCTGCCGCCGCAGCCGAAGCGGCAGCTGCGCGGATCGCAGGGCGGCACATGCTCGGTGCCGGCCAGCAGCGGGCCGATGCCGCGGCGAAAGATCGCCTCGCCCCCCAACGAGATCGCGTCGAGCGAGGCGCCGTGAAACGAGTCCCACATCGACACGGTCTTGTGCCGCCCGGTGGCGATGCGCGCGAGCTTGAGCGCCATGCCGATCGCCTCGGTGCCGCCGGGCGCGAAGAGCATCTTGTTCAGGTCGCCCGGCGCCAGCGCGGCGAGCTTCGCGGCAAGGCGCACGGCGTACTCGTTGGTAAAGCGGCGCGGCGAAAAAGGCAGCGTGTCGAGCGCGCGTTTCATCGCCGCGACGACGTGCGGGTGGCCGTGACCGACCTGGTGCACGCTGTTGCCGTGGAAGTCCATGATGCGCCGGCCCTCCACGTCCTCCAGCCAGATCCCCGAGGCGCCGCGCAGCGCGTTGAAGCAGGGCGTGGAAAGCGACTGGTGCAGAAAGTGCTTCGCATCCTCGGCAAGCAGCTCGCGCGTCGCCGGGCTGAGGTTCTCCGCCTCCCAGCGCTTCCTGCGCGGCGAGAGGTTGACGTCGCCCTCGGAGGACAGATTGCCCAGGCTGGTGTGCTTCTTCATGATGGCGGCAGGCTCTGCTACCAGGGCAGCGAATAGGTCTTGGTGTTGCAAAAGCTCTTCATCGCCTCCAGCACGCCTTCCTTGTAGCCCAGGCCCGAGTCCTTGATGCCACCGAACGGCGTCATCTCGAGACGGTAGCCCGGCACTTCGCGCACATTGACGCTGCCCACATGCAGCTCCTGTACGACGCGGGTGATGATGTCGAGCCGGTTGGTGCACAGCGAGGACGACAGGCCGTAGGCCGTGCCATTGGCGAGCTCGATGGCCTCGTCGAGCGTCTTGAAGCGGATCACCGGCGACACCGGGCCGAAGGTCTCTTCCCGCACCACTGTCATCTCGGGCCGCACATGGTCGAGCACGGTGGGCGAGTACAGCGCGCCGCGCCGCACATTGCCCACCAGCAGCTTCGCGCCTTGCGCGATGGCCTCGTTGACGACTTTCTCGAAATGGATCGCGGCCGGCTCGTCAATCACCGTGCCCATGTCCATGGCCGGATCGAACGGGTCACCGAATTTCAGTGCCTTGGTTTTCTCGACCAGCAGTTGGACGAAACGGTCGGCCACGCTTTCTTGCACCAGCATGCGCTTGATCGCTGTGCAGCGCTGACCCGAGTTCTTGTAGGAGCCACTGGCCGCCAGCGTGGCGGCTTCTTCGAGGTCGGCATCGTCCATCACGATGATGGGGTCGTTGCCGCCCAACTCGAGGATCTGGCGTTTGTAGATCGCCTTGCCGGCGATGTACTTGCCGATCGCGACGCCGCCGGTGAAGGTCACCAGGTCCACGTCCGGACTGGTCAGCAGCTCATCGGCGATTTCGGCCGGATCGCCCGTCACGACCGACAGCATCTCGGGCGGCAGGCCGGCTTCGTACAGGATGTCCGCGATCAGGTAGGCCGCCAGCGGTGTCTTTTCGCTCGGCTTGAGGACCACGCGGTTGTTCGTGGCGACGGCAGGCGCGAGCTTGTGGATCACCTGGTTGAGCGGATGGTTGAACGGGGTGATCGCGACGATCGCGCCCAGCAGGGGCTCCTTGAGCGTGTACACCTTGCGGCTCTTGCCATGCGCCGTGAGATCGCACGAGAACACCTGGCCGTCGTCGACCAGCGCCTGGTTGGCGGCGAAGAGCATCACATCGGACGCCCGGCCCACTTCGTATTGCGTGTCTTTCAGGCACAGGCCCGATTCCAGGGTGATCAGGCGGGCGATCTCGTTGCGGCGGGCAGCCACGATTTCGCCGGCCTTCATCAGGATGCGGTAACGCTCGTAGCGCGTCAGCTTGGCGCGGTAGCCGCGCGCGATGCGCAAGGCGCGCTTGACGTCCTCCAGGGTGGCCTTGGGGACGGTGGCGATCACGTCGCCGGTGTAGGGATGGGTGACCGTGATGCGGCGGTCACGCGCGACTTTTTCGCCGGCAATGCGAAGCGATTCGTGAATCACCGCGGTCGTGTTGTCTGCAAGTACTCCGGGCATGACTTTTCCTGGAAACTAGAGTGGGCGCGCGATGTTCAGGCCCAGCTCGAAGGCGTCGAAGTTGCGCCAGCGGCGATCGGCGAAGTCCTCCTTGACCACGCGATTCACCAACAGTGGCACCTTCTGTTCCGACACGCCGCCGTGCGAGCGCAGCGGTACGTCCAGTCCCGACAGGTCGTGGCGCTGCATGCCGGTGCCGATCACGGTGTCCTGGTCGGAGACGACGACGATGTCGCCGATGCGGTCAATAGGTAGTTCGAACTGGACGCTGGCTTCCTGCCGCGACAGCACCATCTCGATGCCCGGCAATGTCTTGATGCGCTCTCGCAGAGCCTGCACGTCCATGTCCTGCGGCACGTAAACCAGCGCGAACGAGCCGAGCGCACCGTGGTGCACCACATAGGGATCGGTGATGGGAAGGATGACGCGGACCGCATCTTTGCCGGTCCATTCGTCCAGCACGTCCTGCAGATAGACGACATTGGGCTGGCCGTCCTTGCCGTGCTTGGAGTTCATCCCGTGGTCGGCCGTCAGCACGATGGTCGCGCCCATGAGGTCGAGCTTCGCCAGGTTCCTGTCCATCATGGCGTAGAAGGCGTTGGCCAGCGGCGTGCCCGGCGCCGCCTTGTGCTGGATGTAGTCCGTGGTGGACAGGTACATGAGGTCGGGCCGCTGGCGCTCCATCAGCTTGACGCCGGCGACGAAGACGAATTCGGACAGTTCGGCGCTGTAGACCGACGGCACCGGCATGCCGACCATCTCCACGACCTTGTCGATGCCGTTCTCTTCGAGCGTGGCCTGGTCGGCCTTCTCGCTGGAAAAGCAGATGCCCTTCATCTGGTGGCCCAGCAGTTTGCGCAGCTTGTCCTTGGCCGTGACCACGGCCACCTTGGCCCCCGCGTCAGAGAAAGCCGCGAGGATGGTTCCCGCCCGCAGGTAGCGAGGGTCGTTCATCATCACTTCCTCGCCGCGTTCGGGATCGAAGAAGTAGTTGCCGCAAATGCCGTGCACGGACGGCGGCACCCCGGTGACGATCGACAGGTTGTTGGGATTGGTGAAGCTGGGAATCACGCAGTCCGCCAGATAGCTGGTGCCGCGCCCGCCCAGCAGCTGGGCCAGGAAAGGGGCCACGCCGCTCTCGACGGCCGCGGTGATGTATTCATGTTGGCAGCCGTCCACGCAAACGACGACCAGTGGGTTGCTCATCCACTGGTATTGCCGGTCATTGACCGTAATGTTCGGTTTCATGATGTTCCCTGGGTCGCAAAAGTCGATCGGTGCCTTACCTGGAAGTGCTGGTCCGTTTGACGGGGGTCGTGTCGGTGGCCTTGTGCATGCGGGCCCGGCTGTTGGCCGCGTGGGCGCGCATCACGCGGCCGGCGCGGTCCGCATCGCTCGAGGCGATGGCTTCCACCATCTCCTTGTGTTCGGCGTTCGAGACCGCGAAGCCACCGCCCTCCTGCAGCCCGCGCAGCCTGAACAGCAGCAGTTCCTTGGTGAGCCGGCGATAGGTGTCCGACAGGCGCGAGTTGGCGACGAAGTCCACCAGCGCATCGTGAAACTCCAGGTTCAGTCCGTGGTAGCGCTTGACGTCCTTGGCGTTGGTCGCGTCGTCCATCTCGGCCACCAAAGCCTTGAGCACCTGGAGCTGGCTTTTGGTGACCTGTAGCGCCAGGCGCCGCCCGATCAATTCGTCGAGCGCCTCGCGCAGGTCATAGATCTCGTCCGCGTCGGCAATCGAGATCTCGCGCACGAACACGCCGCGGTTTTTTTCGGATCGCACCAGGCCGCATTCCTCCAGGGCCCGCAGCGCCTCGCGCACCGGTCCGCGGCTGATGCCGAACCGGGTCGCCAGCTCGCTTTCATTGATGCGCTGGCTCACGGCGAGCTCGCCGCGCAGGATCATCTGCTCGATCTCGCCTTGTACCAGCGAGGGCAGGGAATTGAGTTGGACCAGCTGCAACGGGGAAAGGGCGCCGGCGCGCGAACCCCGAGTGGCTTGGGACTCTGTTTTTTTCATGGTTCCATTAAATCACTTCGCCAGAAACTGTCAACAGTTGACAGTGAACTATCGACGAATTACTGTTTACAGATGGTCACCGATGGCCACCGCAGCCCGCTGAAGGGCTTCACGGGCTGCGCAGGTGCCACGCCCTGGGCCGGGTAAAGGTCTGGATACCGTAGGTGGACAGGGTCAGCCCGACGCCCGAGTCACCGAACCCGCTCCAGGGCAGGCGCGGGCTGACCCGGTCGCAGCAGTTCCAGTACAGGCTGCCGGCGTTGACCCGGGCCAGTACGGAATGCGCACGCTCGCCATTGGGCGTGTAGACGCCGGCCGTGAGGCCATAACGGGTGTCGTTCATGAGGCGCACCGCTTCCTCGTCGCCCGACACCTTCTGGATGCCGATGATCGGCCCGAAGCTTTCTTCCTTCATCAGTTCCATGCCGTGATCGACGTTGCTGAAGACCGTGGGCGCGTACCAGTTGCCGGGACCGGGCAGCCGTTGCCCGCCGGTGTGCAGCAGGGCGCCCTTGGCCTTGGCGTCCGCCACCTGCGCGTCCAGCACCTCCAGTTGCGGCGCGCGCGTGATGGCGCCGATGTAGGTGTCGTCGCTCATCGGGTCGCCGGCCTTGAAACTCTTCACGGTCTCCACGAACGCGGCGACGAAGGCATCGTGGATTTTTTCGTGCACATAGATGCGCTCGACCGAGCAGCAGCTCTGGCCGGTGTTGTACATGGCGCCGTCGGCCAGCGATTGCGCCGCCGCCTTCGGGTCGGCGTCGTCGCAGACATAAGTCGGGTCCTTGCCGCCCAGCTCCAGCTGCAGCTTCATGAAGCGCGAGCCCACCGCCTGCGCGATGCGCGCCCCGGTGGCGTAGGAGCCGGTGAAGAACAGGCCATCGATCTTCTGCTCCAGCAGCGCGGCGCCGACCGCGCCCGCGCCGACCAGCGGCACGAACACGTCTTGCGGCACTCCGGCCTCATGCAGCAGCCGGGCGATCTCCAGGCCCGTGAGCGTGGCGTACTCGGATGGCTTGTAGAGCACGGCGTTGCCGGTCAGCAGCGCCGGCACGATCACGTTGCAGCCAACGAACCAGGGATAGTTCCAGGCCGAGATGTTGCCGATCACGCCCAGCGGCACATGCTCGATCCGCTCCTTCGTCCCGCCTTCGTCGTAGACGTTTTCGGTGGCCATCACCGGTCGACCTCCGCAGGAAGAAGTCGATGCGGCCCAGCAGGCCGTTGAGCTCATTGCGCGACATGCTGATCGGCTTGCCGGTCTCGCGCGTCATGGTCGCGGCCAGCGGACTCCAGGTCGCGCACCACGCCTGAGCGAAAGCGCTCGATGCAGGCCTGGCGTTCGGCCAGCGACCGCGCCGCCCAGCCAGGCTTGCGCGGCGCGCGCCGCGCGGCCTTGGCGGCGACGGAAGCGCGCATCGTCGGCGGCCATCTCGGCGATTTTCTCGCCATTGGCGGGGTTGTGGATGGCGAGTTGGCTCATGAGTTTCGGTTTGCTTTCTTCACCGACGCGGCGGCGGACAGGAAATCGTCCAGGAGCGCGGCGTCGTCGATGGTGTCCGATCCTTGGCTGTGAAACTCGGGATGCCACTGCACGGCCGCCAGATACGGCTTGCCCGCGTCACTGCGACGGATCGCCTCGATCAATCCGTCGTCGTTGCTGATCGCTTCGACCTCGAAGCCGGGCGCCAGGTCCTTGATGGCCTGGTGATGGATGCTGTTGACCTTGACCCTGCCGGCATCCGGGTACAGCTCCCCCAGCCGCGAGCCCGGCCTGATTTCAACCGTATGGAAATTGCGGTCGTACACCGAGGCGTCGCGATGCAGCAGGGCCTGCGGCAACTGGGTCTGGATGTCCTGGTACAGCGTGCCGCCGAAGGCGACATTCAGCAGCTGCAGTCCGCGGCACACTCCGAACACCGGTTTGCCGTGCCGCTCGAAGGCGGCCACCAGGTCCATCTCGTAGTCGTCGCGGATCTTGTCGCCGATCCATTTTTCCTGCAGCGGTTGCTCGCCATAACTCAGCGGCGAAACGTCGGCGCCGCCATGCAGCACCAGGCCGTCGAGCCACTGCGCGTAGTGGTCCAGCGTGACGTCGCCGCGCTGCGTCGCACCCGTCGGGCTGGGAATCATCACCGCCAGCGCGCCTGTGGACATGACCCAGTGCGCAATCGACTGCTCCACGTACTGCAGGGTCTTGCCAGTGAACAACGGCCGTGCGGGATCGGCGTGCATGAAGCAGGCCGAGATGCCGATCTTGAGGCGGGCGGCGCTATTCATGGACATGCGTCCTACATCGCTTCCTCGAACAAGCGCCGGAAATCCGCCGCGGCGCAGGGCCTGGGATTGGTCTGGTGGCAAATGTCGGCCACCGCGATTTCCACCAGCCGCGGGATCTGCTCGCGCTTGACGCCATGCGCGCCCAGCTTGCCGGTGATGCCGACGCGGGTCTTCAGCGCGCGCAGCCAGGGCACGAACTCCTCGCCGCCGGAGACTTTGCAGACATGGGCCAGCTCATCGAATTTCTCCGGCGCGGCTTCGTAGTTCCAGGCCAGCACCGTGTCGATCATCAGCGCGTTGGCCAGGCCGTGGTGCAGGTCGCAGACGGCGCCGAGCGCGTGGGCACAGGAATGCACCGCGCCCAGGTCTTTCTGAAAGGCGATGGCACCCATCATCGAGGCCATCATCATGTCGCTGCGCGCCTGCAGGTTGCCCGGCTCCTGCACGGCGGTGACCAGCGAGCGCGCCGCGATGCGCGTGCCCTCCAGCGCAATGCCGTCGCACAGCGGGTGGTAGGCGGGCGAGAGATAGCTTTCGATGTTGTGGGTCAGCGCGTCCATGCCGGTGGCGGCCGTGACGTGGGCCGGCAGCGCCAGCGTCAGTTCGGGATCGGCGAAGACGATCCTTGCCAGCACCTTGGGGCTGAACACAATGCGCTTCAGGTGCGTGTCGTCCTCGCTGATCACGGCCGAACGGCCGACTTCCGAGCCCGTGCCGGAGGTGGTGGGCATGGCGACGAAATACGGAAGGTCGTGGTCTATGGGTCGTACCTGCGGATGGTCCCACACGTATTCGAGGATGTGGCCCTGGTGCGTGGCAGCGATGCCGACTACCTTCGCGACGTCGAGCGCCGCGCCGCCGCCGAAGCCGATCACGCAATCCGCGCGATGGGCCTTGAACGCGGTCGCTCCCTCCATCACCTGGCTGGCGGTCGGGTTGCCGAATACCCCGGCGAACACGGCCACCTCCAGCCCCGCCAGATGAGTCTTGAACTCGGCCAGCACGGGCAGCGCGCCCAGGGCCTTGTCGGTGACGATGAGGGGCCGCTTGAGGCCCTGCTCGCGCAGATGCTGCGCCACTTCCCTGCGTGCACCCGCGCCGAAGCGGATGGCAGTGGGAAAAGAAAAGCCGCTGATATTCA
The DNA here is from genome assembly GCA_963722025.1 of uncultured beta proteobacterium. GTDB lineage: Bacteria > Pseudomonadota > Gammaproteobacteria > Burkholderiales > Burkholderiaceae_C > Ramlibacter. The sequence continues at coordinate 6,964 of CAVRNE010000002.1, read as the reverse complement.
TGATGGGGATAGTTCCAGGCAAGATTCAGATGATCTCGAAATAGCGCTTCAGTTCCCAGTCGGTGACGCCGTCCAGCCACTGGCGCCATTCCCAGTCCCGGGTGGCCGCAAAGTGCTCGACGAAGGTATCGCCCAGGAAATCCCGCGCGATCTTCGAGTTGCTGAAGTTGCGCGTGGTTTCGATCAGGGTTCGCGGCGCGCGCGGGATGTTTTCCGCCCCCTGGTTGGTGCCCGTGATCGGCGGCGTGGTGAGCTTGAGCCCGTTCTCGACGCCGTACAGGCCCGCCGCGATCACGGCCGCCATGGCGAGGTAAGGATTGATGTCGGCGCCGGGGCAGCGAGTTTCCAGACGGGTGGACTTGGCACTGCCGGCGATCACGCGAAAGCTGGCCGTGCGGTTGTCCATGCCCCAGGTCGGCTTGACCGGCGCCCAGAAGCCGTCCACCAGGCGCTTGTAGCTGTTGATGGTGGGCCAGAACATGGGCGCGAACTCCATCAGGCAATGCACCTGGCCGGCCAGATAGCTCTCGAACAGCTTGCTCATCTTGCGCGGGCTCTTGGCGTCGTAGAACTGGTTGGCCTTGCCATCCGACAGGCTCTGGTGGATGTGGCCGCTGCAGCCCGGGTATTGCGCACTCCACTTGGCCATGAAGCTGGGCATGATGCCGAAGCGCGAGCCGATCTCCTTGGCGCCGGTCTTGAACAGGATGGCGCGGTCGGCCTGTTCCAGCGCTTCGCTGAAAGCGATGGCGGCCTCGTAGACGCCCGGCCCGGTTTCGGTGTGCAGCCCCTCGATTGGCACGCCGAAGGCCAGCATCTCATCCATGATGGCGTTGAAGAACTCGCGGTTCTGGTTCGCCCGAAGCAGTGAATAGCCGAACATGCCGGGCGTGAGTGTTTCGGGCCCCACGCCTTTCTTGGCCGCCCAGCTCTGCGGCGTTTCCAGGAAGTTGAACCACTCGTATTCCATGCCGGTCATCACCTGGAAGCCGAGTTTCTCGGCGCGCTTCAACACCCGCTTCAAGGTCTGGCGCGGGCAGACCGGGTACGGGCTGCCATCGGTGTTGATGAATTCACCCAGAAAGAAATCGATTCCCGCATCCCAAGGCACCTGGCGATGTGTATTCAGGTCCAGCCGGGCCAGGGCGTCCGGGAAGCCGTGCTGCCAGCCGGTCACTTGAGCGTTGTCGTAAGTGACGTCGCCGCAGTCCCAGCCGAACACGACATCGCAGAAACCAAAGCCGCTGTCGGCGGCGCCTTCGAACTTGTCCTTGTGAAGGTACTTGCCGCGCAGCACGCCGTCGATGTCGCTGCAGGCGACCTTCACCTTGGCGGCGCCGGACTTGCGGATTGCCGCGAGGGCGGGATGAACCTTGGGTGCCATGTTGTTGTTGCTCCTTGTCAGCCCTGGATCGCCGGCTCGCCCGAGGCGATTCCCATATCCTCCAGCGCGAGCGCCACCGCGTGCACGGCCTGCTCCATCTCGTTCGGCCCGATGGCCCCGATACAGCCTACGCGAAAAGTCTCAATCTGTGTGAGCTTGCCCGGATACAGGATGAAACCGCGCTGGCGCACTGCCGCATAGAAGCTCCTGAAGTCATAGCGCGGGTCACCCGGCGCGTTGAAGGTGACGATGATGGGCGCCTGGATGGCCGGGTCCAGGAATGGCATGAAGCCCAGGCGCCGCCATGCCGTGGATCAGCGTCTGGTAGTTCTGCGTGTAGCGCGCCAGGCGTGCGGGCTGCCCGCCCTCGGCCTCGAATTGCGCGATGGCCTCGGCCAGTGCCACCACCACATGGGTCGGCGGCGTGAAGCGCCACTGGCCGGTCTTCTCCATGTAGGTGTGCTGGTCATGCAGGTCCATGGACAGCGACTGGCTGCGGCCGGCGCAGCCTTCGAGGATGGCTTTGCGGATGAACACGAAGCCCATGCCGGGAACGCCCTCCAGGCATTTGCCGCTGGCCGCGACGAGGGCATCGAAGCGGGTTTCGCGCGCATCGATCGGCAGCGCACCGAAGGAACTCATCGCGTCCACGATCAGGCCTTTGCCGTGTTTCTCGCAGACGTCGGCTACCGGCTGCAACGGGTTCAAGACACCGGCGCCGGTCTCGCAGTGAATGAGGATGACGTGAGTGATGCTCTTGTCGGCGGCCAGCTTTTCTTCCAGCGCAGCGGCCGAAACCTGGGCCGCTTCGTCGAAAGCCATCACCGTGCAGCGGCGGCCCATCAGCGAAGTGAGCTTTGCGGCGCGCTTGCAGTAAGCGCCGTTGTCCAGCACCAGCACGTGGCCGTCGCGCGCAACGAGGGTCGCTACCGCCGCCTCGACGCTGAAGGTTCCGCTGCCCTGCAAGGGCACGACCACATGCGTGTCCTCGCCGTGGAGGATTTTCAGGAGGCTGCGGCGCAGGCCCGCCGTCACCTCATTGAAGTCGCTGTCCCACGAGCCCCAGTCGCGCAGCATGGCGAGCTTGGTGCGGCGCGTCGTGGTCAGCGGGCCGGGCGTGAGGAGGATCCTGTCTCTGTCCATCGCTTGCCTCGTTTCATCTTGCAGTCGCTCTCCAGGCCTGGGTGCGGCGATTCACCCACCAGCCCAGCCCCATGAACACCAGCGTGGCGGCGGCCGAGGCCGCGCCGATCAGCACCGCCATGGCGGCGGCCGCGCCGATTTCACCGGCCTCGTCCAGGTTCAGGATGGCGATCGACGCCACCTTGGTTTCGGGCGAGTAGAGGAACACCACGGCCGAGATCGTGGTCATGGCGTTGATGAAGAAGTAGCGCGCGATGTCCACCAGCGCGGGCGTGCAGATCGGCAGCGTGACACGCCAGAAAGTCTTGAAGAACGGCACCTTGAGCGAGGCACTGACGGCCTCGAACTCGGCGTCCAGGGCCTTCAGCGCCGTCACCGCGGTGAGATGGCCCGTGGTGTAGAAATGGACGATGGTGCAAAGCGTGAGCAAGGTCACCGTGTGGTACAGGCCATTCAGCGGATTGCGGGGCTCGTTGAAAAAGAAGATGTAGCCCAGGCCCAGCACCAGTCCGGGCACGGCCATGGGCAACATGGCCAGCAGCTTGACGATGCCGCGCAGGCCGTCGGCGCCCCGGGTCTTTTCCAGCAGGTAGGCGCCGACAGAACACCAGCGCCGTGCCGAACACCGCCGTGCCGGCCGCCATCTTCAGGCTGTTGACGAAACCGACGCTCACCTCGGCATCGACCAGCCCCATCACATAGTGGCGCAGGCTGGGCGTGAGGTTGTAGGGCCAGAAGCTGGCGAACGAGGCGAAGATCGCCATGCCGAGCATCGCCAGCACCAGCAAGGCGATGAACGAGCAGTACAGCGTCATCGCCGCGTCGTATTTCGGTGCGCGCTTGGGCACATAGGGTACGGCGCGCGCCGTCAGCATCGCCGTCTGGCGCCTGCTCACGTAGCCGTCGACGGCGAAGGTCAGCACGGCCGGCGCCAGCAGCAGGATGGCGACCACCGCGCCCTTGGCGAAGTCCTGCTGGCCGATCACCAGCTTGAACACGTCCGTGGCCAGCACATTGAAGCTGCCGCCGATCACCTTGGGAATGCCGAAGTCGGTGATGACCAGCGTAAAGGTGACCAGCGCCGCAGAGATCAGGCCGTACTTGGCACCGGGCAGGGTGATGGTGAAGAACTTGCGCGCCGCGCTGGTCCCCATTGCGTCCGCCACTTCATACAAGCGGGCGTCGGACAGACTCAGCGCCGTCACCAGGATCATCAGCGCATGCGGGAACACGGCAAAGCACTCGGCCACCACGATGCCGGGCGCGCCGTAGATTTCGGCGATGCCGACCCCGTTCATCCAGCTCTTGAGCACGCCCTGGTTGCCGAACCAGTAGATCAACGAGATGGCCGAGAGCAGCGACGGGGCGAGCAGGGGAATCAACGTGATGCCGCGAAACAGCGGTTTGAGCGGCATCCATGAGCGGGTCAGCGCATAGGCGAAGCCGAACGCCAGCGGCACCGTGATCACCGTCACCAGGGCGGACACCCACAAGCTGTTCCACAGGCTGTTCAGCAGCGCGGGCGTCTTGGCGTACTCGATGAAGTGGGACAGGCCGACGAACTGGCCCTCCCGGCCCTGCAGCGCCTGCAGCAGGATGCTGAGCAGCGGCAGCGCCAGGAACGCGACCAGGGCCAGCGCCACGATGAGCATCGCCAGGTGCGCGATCCGATCGGTCCAATGCGTGAATTGCCTGACCGGCGCCGCTGCTGCTTGCGATTGCAGTACGGCGGACATCAGAACACCTTGATGCGTTCGGGCAGCAGCTTGAGCCGCAACGGCGAGCCCACCTCCAGCGACTGCTCGGACAGGAAATTGAGCGAGAGGTACACGGTGAGCTTGTTGGCGTCCAGTGCCGGCGAGGCCACGCGCACATGGCAGTAGGAGCCGAGAAACTCGATCTTCTCGATGCTGGCGTCGAACACGTGCGGATCGCCTTCGGCAATGGGCCGCGCCAGCACGTCTTCCGGCCGCAGGTAGACGCGCGCCTCCCGGTCCGCGCCATCGCAGGGTATGCACAGGCTGCCAAAGCGCAGCTCGCCGCCGGTCACCCGCGCCGGCAGCACGTTGACCTTGCCGACGAAATCGGCGACGAAGGGGGACGCCGGCTCACGGTAGATCTCCAGCGGCGAGCCGATCTGCTCGATGACGCCCTGGTTCATCACCACGATGCGATCGGCCACCGACAGCGCTTCCTCCTGGTCGTGCGTCACCATGACCGTGGTGACGCCGACCTTTTGCTGCAGGGTTCGTATTTCCTGGCGCAGCCGCACGCGCTCGAGCGCGTCCAGCGCGGACAGCGGCTCGTCCAACAGCAGCAGCCCCGGCGACGTGGCGAGTGCACGGGCCAGCGCGATGCGTTGCTGCTGGCCACCCGAGAGCTGCGCCGGAAATTTGCCCTCGCTGCCCGGCAAGCCCACCAGCTTGACCAGCTCCGCCACGCGGCTGCGAATCTCGGCGCGGGACGTCCTGCGATTGACCAGCCCGTAGGCCACGTTGTCGGCGACAGTCAAGTTGGGGAAAAGGGCGTAACTCTGGAACACGATGCCATAGTCGCGCTGCGCGGGCGGCAGGCGGGAGATGTCGCGCCCGCCCTGCCAGACCTCGCCCGAGGTCTGCACCTCCAGGCCGGCGATGATGCGCAGCAGCGTGGTCTTGCCGCAGCCCGAGGGGCCGAGGAAGCAGACGAACTCGCCCTTGCGGATGCCCAGGTCGATATCGTGCAGGGCGGTGAAACCGCCGAAGTCCTTGCGGATGCGGCGCAGTTCGAGGAGCAGTTCCGCGGTCACCCTCTATTCGCCTTGGCTCAGCGCTTCTCGGACTTGGCGTTGTAGCGCTTGTTCCACTCGGTCAGAATCCGGTCGCGGTTGCTGGCGGAGTAGTTGAAATCCATCTTGGTCAGCCGCGACTCGTAGTCGTCCGGGATGTTGGCCAGCTTGGGCGCCACGCCCGGCTGCGCCGTGATGGCGAAGTTCTTTCCGTAGGCGATCATCGCATCCTTGCTCGAGGCCCAGTCGGCAAGTTTTTTCGCGGCCTCCAGCTTCTTGGTGCCCTTGTGGATGCCGAAGGCTTCCAGGTCCCAGCCGAGACCCTCCTTCGGGAACACCAGGTCGATCGGGGCGCCCTTGGCCTTGTTGCTGTGGCCGCGGTATTCGAACGAAATGCCCACCACGTATTCGCCCGCGGCGGCCATGTTGCAGGGCTTGGAGCCCGAATGGGTGTACTGGGCGATGTTGTCGTGCAGCCCGTCCATGTATTTCCAGCCGCCGCCCTTGCCGCCGTCGTCGCCCCACATCTGCAGCCAGGCGACGACATCGAAATAGCCGGTGCCCGAAGACGCCGGATTGGGCATGACGACCTGTCCCTTGTAGGCGGGCTTGAGCAGGTCTTTCCAGGTCTCGGGCTTGGGAATGTTGCGTTTTTTCGCCTCCACCGTGTTGAAGCACACCACGGCGCCGAAGACGTCCATGCCCCACCAGGCCGGGGGCGATTTCTTGTCGCGGTACTTCGACATGATGGCGTCGAGGTTCAGCGGCGCGTAGGGCTCGAGCATGCCCTGCTGGTCGAACATCGCCATGCCGGAGGCGGCCACGCCCCAGATCGCGTCGGCCTGGGGATTGGCTTTTTCCGCCAGCAGCTTGGCGATGATCACGCCCGTGGAATCGCGCACCCACTTGATCTCGATGTTGGGCTCGACCCGGTTGAATGCTTCCTGGTAGGTCTTGAGCTGATCGGTTTCCAGCGCGGTGTAGACCAGCAACTGGGTCTTTTGCGCGAAGGACCCGGTCGCGAAAACCGCGAGGCCGGCAAGCAGGACGGACTTCATGACGATTGGCAGGCGCATGGGGACTCCTCGTGGCTGGAATTTCATTTAACGCTGCGCTCCAGCGGTTGTCAACTGTCTTTTGCAGATTGTTGACAATTTGCCGCCTGCTGCTCTAATGTGGACATGAAGGCCTGTTCATGACGCTCACCTGGACGGTGGTTGCGCTCGTGCTGTTCGGCGCGCTGCTTCATGCCGGCTGGAACGCGCTGGTGAAGTCCAGCCCCGACAAGGCGCTGGACACGGCTGTGATCCACCTGGTCGGCTCCTTGATCGCGTTGCCTTTGCTGCTGTTCGTGGGCTGGCCGCCACCCGCGGCCTGGCCGTTCATCGCGGCCTCGATCGTGATCCACATCGGCTACTACATCGCCCTGACCGGCGCCTATCAACACGGCGACCTGGGTCTGACCTATCCGCTGATGCGCGGCACTGCGCCGCTCTTGGTAGCGCTGTCCGCCAGCCTCACACTGGCCGAAACGCTGAGCCCGCTCAGCTGGGCCGGCGTGATCGGCATCAGCGCAGGCGTGCTGGCCCTGGGCTTGTCCCGCCAGGCTGCAGAGCGCCCGAAGGCGGTTGGGTTCGCCCTGGCCAACGCGGTGGTGATCGCGATCTATA
>CAVRNE010000001.1:0-17549 GCA_963722025.1 uncultured beta proteobacterium | reverse complement strand
AAGGGCCCGCACATCAATCATTTGACACCCCGCGTGCTGGATATCGACGCCGCTCATAAGATGATGAGTCAGCGCGGGCTTGAGGCCAAGGACGTGATTGAAGGCCCGCCGCAGCGACAGAATCCGGTTCTATTGCGTCAAACAAGTTTCAAGGCTTTAGAGGAGCGCGTGATTTTTGGCCCGCCCGGATCAGCGAGCTGGGGGCACATAGCGCAAGATTTGGCGAGATAGAAAAACGGGGAATTGCCTTGACGCGCAAGGGGCGAGCACTGTATGACCAATTGCTGTCGAGAGTGAGCGGCTCAAAAGCAGACAGCGCGCCAGAGGACTACCGGCAGCGGCTGAATGACGCCTTTACGGATTTTCCCGACGACCTCCACGGACTGCGCAAAACAGGCTTGGCCTTCTTCACGTATGAACTTACTGCGGCAATGATCGCGCGGTTGCAAACCATGTCCACGCGTCCGCATCTACACGCGCTGCCGCTAGAGGTGCTGATCGAGATCGGGGCTATTACGGCCGAGCCAATTACATATGAGGACTTCTTGCCGGTAAGCGCGGCGGGCATTTTTCAGTCCAACCTCGGTCACTCGGATCGCGCGAAATATGTTGCTAGTCCGGGTAAGCCTGAGTTCGAAAAGGCCCTGGGCACGACCGTTCTGGATGAAATATCCCTGTACGAGGAGATCGAGCGCCTATCGATCGCAAACTTGCGCACAACGTTGCGGTCTCTTGGTGAGAGACAAGGTGCTGCCCAATGAAACCAGGAATCAACATGGTCGATCTCGAGGGAATCGTGGGGCCAAATGGCATCCTGGTCGGCGGCGATATGGTCAGCTATGAAACCGGTTCCCGGTATGGGCGAGGACAAGCCGCGTGCGTCGTCAGACCTGCTTCCACGAGCCAAGTCCAGGAGATCGTCAAGTTCTGCGTCGCGAACAAGGTGCAAATAGTCCCTCAGGAAGCCAACACCGGCCTGGTCGGAGCAAGCTCTCCCAACGACCAGGGCACCCAAATCATCTTGTCGCTCGATCGGCACAAGGACGAGTGCTCTATTGATGCGAGGAACCACGTCGCAACGGTGAGTTCCGGCGTATTGCTGTCTGACCTCAATGAGAAACTGTCAGCGGAGGATCTATGGTTTCCCGTTGATCTAGGCGCCAACCCGACCATCGGTGGGATGGTGGCTACCAACACGGGCGGAACCAGAACCATTCGTTACGGCGACGTGCGAGCCAATCTCCTGTCGCTAGAGGTGGTGCTGTTCAATCCACCAGGCGAAGTACTTCAGCTCGGCAAGGCGCTCGCAAAAGACAATACCGGGTATGACTTAAAGCAATCCTCTTTTTGTCGGCACATCCGGAACGATCGGTGTGGTCACTGCTGCAATACTTGAAGGTCCATTCCCGGCCCAAGCAATCGGCCACCGCTTTGGCCGTTCCCACGTCGGACGCCGCCGTGCTGGCCCTTCTCTTGGCGCTGGAGAGCGAGTTGGGCGATTTTGCGGCAGCATTGAAAGGCGTTTCAGGGAATGCCATTAGCTGCGTGGTCGCTCACGTGCCAAGTGCGCGCAACCCGTTTGGCGCCGGAAAAGTCCCTGATTTCGCGGTACTGATCGAGTGGAAGCAAAGGCGAATCAGTCGACGTGTGGCATCGATTTGCAGCAGCTGTTGAACAGCTTTCTCGAAAGGCATTTCGAGGGCTTGATTGCCGACGCCATTGTTGGTTCGGGAACTGACTTGTGGCAATTGCGACATGGTATCAGCGAGGGATGCCGAGCCCTGGGAAGAACCATTGCGTTTGACATTCGCGTTGCCCGCTCGGACGTAATGCAGTTTATCCGCCAAGCCAGGGCTCTTGTACAGAGCCAATTCCCGTATATGAAGGTCGTGGATTTCGGGCACATCGCGGATGGCGGAATTCACTTTAACGTCGTATGGCCTGCAGACTGCGAGCCGAGTACTCGCCGAGCATCGCGGAGCAGTTGCGCCAACGCGTCTATGGCTTGGTCGTCCAGGAGTTCAACGGCAGCTTCAGCGCCGAACACGGCATCGGTCCACACATTCTGCCCTTTTATTGACGGTACACGCCAATGGCGGTCAGGATGCTGTCCCAAGGAATCCAGGATTTGCTGGACCCAAGCGGCCTTTGCGGCGTTGTCGACTTAGGAGTCGGGCCAACCCACCGCGGAGCCGTTCCAGCATGAAGCCTTCCCATATTGGTGCCGGAACCAGTGGCGTCCAGTTCGCATCGGCATTTGCAAATCCGGCAGGCTCGCCGATCCGAGAGCAGTTTCCCTACTTGACGCTGCCACGAATGATCTCGTTCGCGGGGTATCCCTCGGCAGAACTATTCGATGCCGAGGGGCTGCGCGAAGCGAGTGGACGGGCGTTAAGTGACACGACGGCTTCCTTGCAGTATGGGCCTACCGAAGGCGTTTCGCGGCTGCGAGAGGCGCTAGCGCAACTTTGTGAGGCCCGCGGAATTCAAGCTGCAGCAAGCAGGTCCTCGTTACCACCGGCTCGCAGCAAGCCTTCGACCTGCTCGTGAAAGTGTTTCTCCATCCCGGGGATCTTGTTTACGTGGAATCTCCCGCGTACCCCGCGACGCTTCAAACCCCTCAAACTGGCTGGGGCGCGAATTCAACCCCTGCCTACGGACGCCGATGGTCTGGACACCGATGCCCTCGAAGACAGACTATCGACAGCGGCGCTCATTGACAGGCCGAAATTGCTCTACAGCGTCCCGACTTTCTCTAATCCATCCGGGACGCTTTCTACCTCAAGAGCGACGAGAGCACCTAATTCGCCTTGCCATAAAGCACAAGTTCCTAATCATCGAAGATGATCCGTACGGCGCGCTGACCTTCGAAGACGAGGTCCCTCTGCCGATCTACGCTACCGGGCAGCGGCTTTCCGCGGACGATAATCCGGTGATCTACTTGTCGAGTTTGTCCAAAACTGTCGCCCCCTCTGTTGCGAATCGGATGGATGATTGGCGCGTCAGAGATGCTACGGCGTTGTGCTGTGGGCAAGCAGACGGCAGACCTGTGCACTTCCTCGATGACACAGCTAATAGCGGCGGAGTACCTCGCATCAGGTCGCTACTTGCCGACGTTGTCTGCCGCTTGGTCCGATTACAAGCTTCGGATGCAGGCAATGGCAGATGGGATTTCCGACAAGCTGCGAGAACACATCGATTTTGTGAGGCCGAAGGGCGGCATGTTCATTTGGGTGACGGTGCGCAGCGATGTGAGCCCCAAACGCCTTTTCGATTGCGCTGTGGAATCCGGGGTTCTCTACGTTCCTGGCGCCGCCTTTTACGCTGGAGCGCCTGAGCAGCATGTCATGCGCTTGTCATACGCGACATCTGGGCTCTCACAAATTGCGGAAGGAACCTCTCGGCTTGAGCGTGCGTTCGGCCTTGCTGTCGGAGGTCCAGCATGCGCATAGTCGTCGCCGTGTTTTTTGCGGCAACGCAGAGGCGAAGCGCTGCAGAGCTTGAGATCCGCGTGGTTGCCGAACTACTTTTCCACGCCCATCACGTAATTGGGCAGCCAGGTCACGATCTGCGGGAAGACCGTGACGAGCGCAATGCACAGCACCAGGCAGCCGAAGAACGGAATAGCGGCGCTCGCGCAATGGTGTTGCTGTCCTTGCCCGTCATGTTCTGCAGCACGAACAGGTTGAAGCCCACGGGCGGCGTGACCTCGGCGATCTCGACCAGCAGCACGATGAAGATGCCGAACCAGATCAGGTCGAAGCCGGCCTTCTGGATCATGGGCAGCACGACGGCGGAGGTAAGCACGATCATGCTGATGCCGTCCAGCGCCGTGCCCAGCATCAGGTAGACGACGCACCAGCGCGGTGATCAGCGCATAGGGCGAGAGCTGCATCGCTTCACCCACTCGGCCAGTTCGCGCGGCACGCCGGTGAAGGCCATGGTCTTTGTCAGGAAAGCGGCGCCGGCCAGGATGAACATGATCATGCAACTGGTGCGCGTCGCGCCCATCAGGCCGTCCCAGAAATTGCGCCAGGTGAGCGACCGGCCCCAGGCCGCGATCGCCAGCGAGCCGGCCACGCCGTAGGCGGCGCATTCGGTCGCGGTGGCATAGCCGGCCACCAGCACCCAGACGATGAAAACGATCAGCGCGCCGCAGGGAATGAGGCTGCCCGTCTTGCGCATCTTCTCCATGAAGCTGGAGGGCGGGTCGGCGCCGGCACCTTGTCCGGGTTGCGAATCGACCACCAGGCGATGTAGCCCATGAAGAGCGCCATCAGCAGGAAGCCCGGCAGGAAGCCGGCCAGGAAGATGCGGATGATCGAGGCGTCGGCCGCCACGGCGTACACCACCATGGTGATCGACGGCGGGATCAGGATGCCGAGCGTGCCGCCGGTGGCGAGCGAGCCCAGCGCCAGCTTCTCGTTGTAGCCGCGCTTCTTAGCTCCGGCAACGCCACCTTGGAGATGGTGGCGCAGGTGGCCGCCGAGGAGCCGCTGACCGAGCCGAAGATGCCGCAGCCCAGGATGGTGGTGTGCATCAGCCGGCCGGGAATGCGATTGAGCCAGGGCCGCAGGCCCTCGAACATCTCCTCGCTGAGCTTGGTCCGAAAAGGATCTCGCCCATCCAGATGAACAGCGGCAGCGCCGCCAGTTCCCACGAGGCGTTGCTTTCCCAGAAGGCCGAGAACAGGTTCTTGCCGGGCTGGCGTGGTGACGAAGAAGGCCTGCCCGACCCAGCCGCAGATGGCCAGCGTCATGGCGATCCAGACCCCGCCCGAGAGCAGGACCATCATGATCACCAGCAGGAAAAGTCCGATTCCAAGGGTTTCCATGGTGTTGCTCTTGTAGTGTTCGGTCAGATATCGGACGAGAAATCGCCATGCGCATGCCGATCTTCAACGGCAGTGACGTAGGTTGGGCGGGCGCCACGCGCCACCAGCACCATTTCGTCCAGCACCGCGATGAAGAACAGCCAGGCCGCCCACGACGAAGGTCGTCTGCGGAATCCACAGAGGGATGGCGAGCAGGCCGTTGGCCATGTCGTTGAACTTGTAGCTTTCCCAGCAGAACCGGTTGCCCAGAACGCCAGGTAGCCGATGGCGAAGCAGGCGATGGCCAGCGATACGAGTCTCCAGCGCGCGGCGCACGCCGGGCGGAGACTTTCTCCAGCAGCAGCGTCACGCGCACGAAGTCGCCGTGCTTGAAGGCGTGAGCCATCGCCAGGAAAGCCGCGGCGGCGCACAGCCAGGCCACCACGTCGTTGGTGGCGCCGGTGCGCACGCCGAACTCGCGCAGGATGCTCTGGCCGATCATCAGCACGCAGATGGCCAGCACGCAAAGGGCCGCGAGGCCCCCCGCGGCGAGATACAGACCGTCAAGCAGTTTTCTCATGAGCCTTTTTCCCTTTTGACGGTGCCGGTGAACGCCGGCTTGTGCGGCCGCGCCGCCGGCAAAGTGGCGGCGTGGCCCTGTTGGCTCAGGCTTTTCATCAGTTGCTGCTCTTGACGGCCACCGGCTGGGCTTGCTTGCTGCTCACGCTCTTGGCGGCAGGCGCGGTGCAGGACTGCTGCTGAAGGCCGGGGACCTTCAGATAGGCCTGCGACGATGGATTCGCCCTCAGGCCCGGCCTTTTTCTGCCAATCCTGCAGCATCGTCCATCCGAGTTGTTTCATGTCCGAGACAAGCTTGGAGGAGGGCTGGTGCACTTTCATGCCCTTGTCGGCCAAGGTCTTCTTGGCCGCATCGTTCTTTTCCTGGCTCAGTTTCCAGCCCCGCTCCTCGGCGGCCGCTGCGGCCTTGAGCACCGCTTCCTGCTGCGCCTTGTCCAGCGACTGGAAAGCCTTGGCGTTGACCAGCACCGCGTTCTTGGGCAGCCAGGCCTGCAGGTCATAGAAGTTCTTGATGTGCTCGTAGATGCGGCTATCCACGCCCGTGGTGCTGGAGGTCATGAACGCTTCCACCACGCCAGTGGCCATGGCCTGGCCCAATTCGGCCGCCTGCACGGTGACCGATTGCGCGGCCATCAGTTCGCCCATCTTGGCGGTCGCCGGGCGAGTAGGCGCGCCACTTGATGCGGCGCATGTCGGCCATGGAGTCCACTCCTTCTTGCTGTACAGGCCCTGGGCCGGCCAGGGCGCCGTGTACAGCAGCATCATGCCCTGCTTTTCGAGGTAGCGCGAGAGCACCGGCTTCTGTGCGTCATACAGGCTCTTGGCATTTTTGTAACTGGTGGCCAGGAAGGGCACGCCGTCGACGCCGAATAGCGGGCTCTCGTTTTCGTAGTTGGCCAGCAGGATCTCACCGGCCTGCGCCTGGCCGCCTTGCACTGCGCGCTTGATTTCGGGTGCCTTGAACAGCGACGCGTTGGGATGCACCTGGATCTTGAGGGCGCCGCCGGTGGCCTTTTCCACGTCGCCCGCGAATTGCACCGAGGTTCTCAGTGTGGAAGTTCGTCGCGGGGTAGGCGGAGGCCAGGTCCCATTTGGTCTGGCTCCAGGCGGAGTTGGCCAGGCAGCCGAACAGCAGGAAGGCGGCGAGGCCGGAGAGGCTGCGGCGAGGAGCGGAGGCGGAATTCAAGGAGGAGGTTTGCATCTCAAGTCCTTTCCAAATGAGTTATTGAGAAAATGCAAACAAATTATCAAGATAATATCTTAGTAAACGTCTACATAGTGTTTATACCTATATAACGTCGACAAGAAATCGACAAAATATCAAGCACTTTGTCGATATAGTGCTAGTTCAACAACCCTAGACGTACCATGACAACCTCGCAAAATGCCATCGTTTCCTCTTCGCACCTGGTGTCACCGCGCAGCGCGGAAATGAGCGAGCTGGAATTCGGCCTCATCGTCAGCTGGAACGCCTTCAGCCGCTGGGCCGTGCGCTGCATGGCGGCGGCTGGCGTGCCGGACCTCACCATCACCGATGTGCTGGTGTTGCACCACATCAATCCACCGCGCCCGCAACAAGAAGCTGGCGGACGTTTGCTTCGTCCTCAACTACGAAGACACGCACGTCGTCAACTACGCGCTTGAAGAAGCTCGTGGCTCGGCCGGGCTGGCGCTGGGCGACAAGGTCGGCAAGGAAGTCTTCTACAGCCCCACCGCCAAGGGCGAAGAGGTCGTGGCGAAGTACCGCGAAGTACGCGAGCAGTGCCTGATCAACAGCGTGGACGGCGAGATGAACCCGCACATCGGGGAACTCGCGCGCTTCCTGCGGCTGATGAGCGGACTGTACGACCAGGCCGCGAGGGCAGCGTCCTCGCTTTAGACAACGTTTCATCCCATTTCATCCAAAGAAACCATGCACAAGGACAATCAGCCAATGCAAGGCACACCCGGCGCCAAGTGGCAGTTCTGGATCGACCGCGGCGGCACGTTCACCGACATCGTCGGCCAAGCGGCCGGACGGCTCGCTGGTAACGCACAAGCTGCTGTCGGAGAACCCCGAGCAGTACCGGGACGCGGCCGTCGCCGGCATCCGCCACCTGCTGGGCCTGAAGGCGGGCGAGCCGATCACGCCCGACGTGGTCGACTGCGTGAAGATGGGCACCACCGTCGCCACCAACGCCTTGCTGGAGCGCAAGGGCGAGCCGACGCTGCTGGTGACCACCCGGGGCTTTCGCGACGCGCTGCGCATCGCCTACCAGAACCGCCCGCGCCTGTTCGACCGCCACATCGTGCTGCCCGAGCTGCTGTACAGCTCGGTGATCGAGGCGCAGGAGCGCGTCGGCGCGCGCGGCGAGGTGCTCACGCCGCTGGACGAAGCCGCACTTGACGCGAGGAACTGCGGGCTGCGCTATCGGCCGCGGCCTGCGCAGCGTGGCCATCGTGTTCATGCATGGCTATCGCTACACCGACCACGAGCGGGCGGCCAAGCGCATCGCGCATGGAGGTGGGCTTCACGCAGGTCAGCACCTCGCACGAAACCAGCCCGATGATGAAGTTCGTCAGCCGCGGGCGACACCACGGTGGTGGATGCCTACCTCTCACCCATCCTGCGGCGCTACGTCGAGCAGGTGGCGGCTGAAATGCCGGGCGTCAAGCTGTTCTTCATGCAATCCTCCGGCGGCCTCACCGATGCGCACGCCTTCCAGGGCAAGGACGCCATCCTCTCGGGACCGGCGGGCGGCATCGTCGGCATGGCACGGACGGCGCAGCTCGGCGGCCACGACAGGGTGATCGGTTTCGACATGGGCGGCACTTCGACCGACGTGTCGCACTACGCCGGCGAGTTCGAGCGCGAGTTCGAGACGCAGGTGGCGGGCGTTCGCATGCGCGCGCCGATGATGAGCATCCACACCGTGGCCGCGGGCGGCGGCTCCATCCTCGAATTCGACGGTGCGCGGTTTCGCGTCGGCCCGCAAAGCGCGGGCGCCAATCCCGGACCGGCGAGCTACCGGCGCGGCGGCCCGTTGGCCGTGACCGACGCGAATGTGATGGTCGGCAAGATCCAGCCGCGCTATTTCCCGAAAGTGTTCGGGCCTGGCGCCAACGAGGCGCTCAGCTATGAAGCGGTGCAGGCCAAGTTCAACGAACTGGCCGGCAAGACCGGGCGCAGCGCCGAAGTGGTGGCCGAGGGCTTCATCAACATCGCCGTGCAGCAGATGGCCAACGCCATCAAGAAGATCTCGGTGGCGCGCGGTTACGACGTCACGCGCTACACCCTGCAATGCTTCGGCGGCGCGGGCGGCCAGCATGCCTGCCTGGTGGCGGATGCCCTGGGCATGAGCCGCGTGTTCGTGCATCCTCTGGCGGGCGTGCTGTCGGCCTATGGCATGGGCCTGGCCGACCAGAACGTGATCCGCGAGCAGGCGATCGAACTGCCGCTGGCCCAGCAGTCGCTCCCTCTCATTGCCGAGCAGCTGGACGCGCTGGGCGCCGCGGCCCAGGCAGACCTGGAGCGCCAGCAAGTCAGCGCCGGCGCCGTGCACATCCACCATCGCGTCCACGTGCGCTACGAAGGCAGCGATTCGGCGCTGGTCGTGCCCTTTGGCGATCTGAAAGCCATCGTGGCGGGTTTCGAAGCCGCCTATCGCCAGCGCTTTGCCTTCCTGATGCAAGGCAAGAACATGATGGTCGAGGCGATCTCCGTGGAGGCCGTGGTCGCCGGCGACGCGCCGGCCGAGCCGCGCCAGGAAATGCATCCTGTGCGCGAGGTGCCGCGCCGGGAAACGGTCCGCATGTATTCCGGCGGCCAGTGGCACGAAGCCGCGCTGGTGGTGCGCGAAGACCTGCGGGCCGGCGACGTGATCGCCGGGCCGGCCATCATCGCCGAGAAGAACGCCACCACCGTGGTGGAGCCGGGCTGGGAAGCCAAGCTCACGGCGCTGGACCACATCGTGCTGGACCGGCGGGTGGCCGCGATCCGTGAAGTTCGCGGCCGGCACCACGGTGGATCCGGTGCTGCTGGAGGTGTTCAACAACCTCTTCATGAACATCGCCGAGCAGATGGGCCTGCAGCTGCAGAACACGGCCTACTCCGTCAACATCAAGGAGCGGCTGGACTTCTCCTGTGCGCTGTTCGACCAGGAAGGCAACCTGATCGCCAATGCGCCGCACATGCCGGTGCACCTGGGCTCGATGGGCGAGAGCATCAAGACGGTGATCCGCGAAAACGCGGGGCGCATGTCGCCGGGCGATGTGTACGTGCTGAACGATCCCTATCACGGCGGCACCCACTTGCCGGACGTGACCGTCATCACGCCGGTGTACCTGGGCAGCGGGCGCGAGGACAAGCCTCTGTTCTACGTGGGCTCTCGCGGCCACCATGCCGATATCGGCGGGACCACACCGGGGTCCATGCCTCCGTTCTCGACGCTCATCGAAGAGGAGGGCGTGCAGATCAACAACGTCAAGCTGGTGGACCGCGGCACGCTGCGTGAAGCTGAGATGCTGGCTTTGCTGCGCAGCGGGACCTACCCCAGCCGCAACCCCGAGCAGAACATGGCGGACTTGAAGGCTCAGATCGCCGCCAACGAGAAAGGCGTGCAGGAACTGCGCAAGATGGTCGATCAGTTCGGCCTGGACGTGGTGCAGGCCTACATGCGCCACGTGCAGGACAACGCGGAGGAATCGGTGCGGCGCGTCATCACGCGCCTGAAGGACGGCGAATTCACCCTGCCGCTGGACAACGGCGCGCGGATCAAGGTGGCGATCCGCGTGGACGCGAAGAACCGCAGCGCCGAGATCGACTTCACCGGCACTTCGCGAGCAGCAGATCAACAACTTCAATGCGCCCACGGCGGTGTGCATGGCGGCCGTGCTGTACGTGTTCCGCACGCTCGTGGATGACGATATCCCGCTCAACGCCGGCTGCCTGAAGCCGCTCAAGGTCATCATCCCGGCCGGTTCCATGCTCAATCCCAATCCGCCGGCCTCGGTGGTGGCGGGCAACGTGGAAACTTCGACCTGCATCACCAACGCGCTATACGGCGCGCTGGGCGTCATGGCGGGCAGCCAGTGCACGATGAACAACTTCACCTTCGGCAACGAGCGCCACCAGTACTACGAAACGATCTCGGGCGGCAGCGGAGCGGGCGAGGGCTTCGACGGCACCAGTGTCGTGCAAACCCACATGACCAACTCGCGCCTCACCGATCCGGAGGTGCTGGAGTTCCGCTTCCCCGTGCGGCTGGAGAGCTATGAAATCCGCAAGGGCTCGGGCGGCGCCGGCCGGTGGAAGGGCGGCAATGGCGGCGTGCGGCGCGTGCGCTTCCTCGAAAACATGACGGCCAGCATCCTGTCCAATGGGCGCAAGCACGGCGCCTTCGGCATGGCCGGTGGGCAGCCTGGCCTGGTCGGCGTCAACCGCGTGGTGCGCGGCAATGGCATGGTGGAGGAACTGGGGCACATCGGCCAGGCAGACATGGAGCCGGGCGACGTTTTCGAGATCCATACGCCGGGCGGGGGTGGCTGGGGAGTGCCCGGGACCGGCGATTGACAGATGGCTGGCCATTAAAGTTGCACGGGTGGGGGCGTCGGTTCTGCTGTCCACTCTGTGCCGCGGACAGGTGACCCAGGCCTTGAGCGCTCAAGGCAACAAACCCGGTCACTTGCCTCTACCGTTCCTCAAATACGCTGCTTCTGCATCCTCTATTCATTTTCAGGTCGCCCATGTATTCGTCCACTTTCATCTTTGCCAAGGGCCAGTTTGACGAAGCTTTTCACCGACTGGATCAAGAGATCGCAGTTATGGCAAAGGCAATCCCTGGCTACCTAGGCGAAGAGTCTTGGGAGAATGCGGAAACTGGCTTGGTCTCCAATGTGTACTACTGGGAATCACTGGAGGCTTTGCAGCAGTTGATCAAGCACCCTCTTCACCTCAAAGCAAAGGCAGCTCAAAGCAACTGGCTCGCTGGCTATCAAGTCATCATCTCCCAAGTGCTTCGCACGTATAGTGACTCCAAGATCAATCAGTTGTTGCCGGCCGCGGCATCGACTTAACCCCCCCGTCAAGGGGACGTTCTGCGGCAAACCGCAACCGCTTAGTGGAACGTCAAGGAAGTGAAGCCGTAAGTGGTTCCGTCGGCTCGGCGTTGAGGCCACTTCCAGCGGACTCAGCCCGTCGCCGTGCTTGGTGCCCATGCGGGGGGCCGACTTCGAATTCATGGCATGGCTGGCGAGAGCAGTGTACGACTCGCAACTCGCCAGTGGACCGGCCTATGAATCGACGGTCGGATTGCGCAAGGTCCTCGCCGAACGGCAACACGAGTAGATCCTACCTAGTGTTCAACTTTTCTTAACATGCTCTGTTTGAATTTCTCGCTTGATGGACGCGGCGCGGATTCCCACAATCCGTCCCATGAACCTAGACAAACTATTGATCCGAACCGGCCTCGATGCGCGGCGCCATTCGCGCGGGCACCTACGCGGCGACACCAGCAACATGGTGTCGGACTGTGTGCAGGCCAAAGACTATATGCAGGCCGACCTGGTCATCATCCCCAGCCGTTAGCGTTCCGTCAAGGTACAGCCGTCTTAGTCCACCGGGCGTTTTTTGAGGACCATCATGAACCGCAACATTGGCATTCTCTTCGGTGTCGTTCCATTTTCAGACAGCGCTATCGCCAATGTCCTCACTATGGAAACCCCGATCACCGAACACTCGTCTATCGAATTCGAGCTCAGATTTCAACCGCTCATCCGTGATGGTCGCATGCTAGCGTTTCCCTGCAACCCACAGGGCCGGGTTGACCTCGATACTGTGAGCGATCGCACTAAAAATGACTATCTGTTTGCTCGAGCAATGATCGGGCGAGATTACGCAGTGCCTGTCATTCAGCAACTCCAACGAAAGAACGCACGGTCATCGGCGCCGGTCTACTGATAGAAAAAGGTGCGTGGCACTCCGGGGAATGGCCGCGTCTTACTTCGCCTGACACTAATGGGAACGAGAACCGTGAGCATATACGGCAGCGGCAGGGAGTGCATGACGCTGGCCCTGCGCCAACAGCGGCGACAACCTCATACAGCTACTGCAGCAGCGCGCGGAACGACGGGGACCATCCCAAGTCTGCGTGCGCCTTGCGCGCGCTGACGGTTTCGTTCGTGTCCACGATGTTGAAAGCACCCTGTGCATGGTGCTGCACGGCGAGCAGCACGGCATGCGCTGCCGCATCCACATGCACCGGAGTGGCTCCGCTGGGAGTATCGGTGCTCGTGCCAGGACCCCACAGGTTCCCGTATCTCAGGACCACGCCACGCATGGGTGGCGACGCGAGCACAGCGTGCTCAAGGGCAGCGATACCGTTCACCGTCACGGCACGATTGCCGTCGGCCGCGAAGTCGAGTGGCTGCTCTTCGCCGTATGGTGGCTGTCCGGGCGCGTAAGCCCATGCAATGCTTTGCGCCACCATTCGAGCGCAACCTGCTGCAAGCGCGGCAGCAACGAGGTTGGCAGTGCCTTCACGGCGGACGCGGGCGTTGTTCCTTACTGCCGCGGCCATTTTGGACGGGTCGAAATCGCGCGGAAGATCCGTCAGCTGGTGCACGATGATGTCGGGCCTCACTTCGACGACGATGCTTTTAAGCAGGCTCGCGTCGAAGGCGTCGACCAGTACGCCCTTAACGCCCTGGCTGCGCAACTGTTCTAGCTTGCCTGGGCGGCGAGTGGCGCCATAGACTTCGTACCCGGCTGCAACGAGCATGGGAGCCAAGCGGCGGCCGATGGCGCCCGTTGCGCCGGCGATGAATAATTTTTCTTTCATTGCAGTGTCAGGGCATGTCGCGCACCACACTGCCGTCTTCACGGCAGTGTGTGGCGGTCATAAAGTCGTTGCAACCACGGTGCGTCCGGGCGGAGGCCATGCGTTGCCGCGGCGCGAGATGGCCTTGCGCGATTGCACGCCGAAGCGATCGCAGATCTGACTATGCAAAGGCACTGTGCCGTTTACGTGGATCAACGCCTCAGAATTCGGACTGCTCTGTGGGTTCGCTGGCTCGAAACTCCGAACCATAAACCGTCAGATTCGTGCAAGCGCTTGCGCGAGGTCCTTGCAAAGATCCTCTGCAGCCTCCAAGCCGACGTGCAGCCGCACGAGCCGACCTTCGTCCGGCATTGTTGCCAAGCCCCGTAGGTGATGCGGAATAGCCGGCACAACTAGGCTTTCGAAGCCGCCCCAACTTGTTCCAAGGCCGAAGAGTTTCAGCGCGTCGATAAATTGTGTGAACGTAGCATCACTACAGGGCACGAGCTCGAATGAGAATGGCCCGGCGGCGCCGGAAAACTGTTCGCGCCAAAGCGCATGCCCAGGGTCCGCGGGCAAGGCAGGGAACAGCACGCGATGCACCTGTGGTTGAGCTTGCAGCCAACGAGCAACGACCATGGCCGTTTGCTGGTGGCGTTGCAATCGGACAGAGAGTGTGCGAAGTCCCCTCATGGCAAGCCAGCATGCATCCGGCGCCGCATGTGCCCCGCTGCGATCGCAAAAACGCCGGATCGGGGCCATGTCGGTAAGAGAGCCGGTTACGAGTCCCAACATGACGTCTGAATGACCGCTGATGTATTTGGTGGCCGAGTGGATGCATAGTTGTACCCCAAGCTTGTGAGCATCCAGGAACAAGGGCGTGCCCCAGGTACAGTCTGCCGCAACTGGAACTCCTCGGGCGCGAGCGGCGTTGCAAACTGCGCGGATATCGAGCATTTCCATATTTAGGAAAGACGGTGTCTCGACATAGATTAAGCTGGTGTTGCTTCTGATCAGCGGCGCAATGTCAGTATCCGACGAGAAGAACTCAACACTGCAGCCCAGTGAGGAAAGTTCATGCTCGCAGAAGACTCGAGCCGGCCCGTATATGCCGTCGCTTACCAGGATATGTGTTTGCCCCCCCGCATGGGCACCAAGCACGGCGGTGATCGCACTGAGCCCGCTGGAAGTGGCAATGCACGTTTCGGCCCCAGCCAGCTCAGCCATGGCCCGCTGAAGTACGAAGGTCGTCGGGGTCCCTGAGCGGCCGTAACGCAAGGAGTCGAATACACGATCGGAATGCGATCGTCTGTATTCGTCCAAGGACCCGAACACCAGTGTGGAAGCCCGAATCAGTGGTGGATTGACAGCCTGAGCGGTAGGCGGAGCATCGCTCTTGCGGTCCACGTGGATCAAAAGAGTATCAGGGTGCATGGATAGACGGGGAGCGATGAATACAAGCTACTCTCATCGGTGCAACGAACGCATCCGATTCTCCAGGTCCGCTGGGTCGGCGGCGGCCTCGAGATATTTCTCTTCGGGAGTCTTGGCTTGTCTCGTCAGGAAGCGAACAAGGCCTTGCATCAGACGATGTACCTTCGCGCGAGCCGTAGGAGTTTCGGTATGCATTATCGTAGCGGCAAAGTGGAAAGCCGTTGATACTACGCAGCATGTCGGAAAAGAGTGGACAAAACATATCGCCCAGACGCCAAGTACCGCAACTCGGATGGCACCTATTGGCGAAGCGTCATTCGTCGGGCGCCCTTCTGCCGCCGCACCAGCATCGAACCGCGCAACTGGTATTCGCAATCAAAGGAGTGATGTCGATCCAAACTCCAAATGGACGTTGGACGATTCCCCCACAACGCGCTCTATGGATCCCTGCGCACCAGCCGCACTCGATCCAGATGCTGACCTCGACGGAAATGCGTACGGTCTATTTCCAGCCGTCGTTCGTCTCTGAATGCGAAGTGTTCTTGCGTCAGCGCGAAGTGCACGCGCTTGTCGCCTCTTCTCTTGTCAAGGAGATGGTTCTAGGCCTGACAGGCGAAAGGCGCCATGAAGAAATGCGGTCCCTTATGGCGCGGCTTCTTTTGCATGCGCTGAATGAGGCCGAATGCCTGCCGACCCATCTCCCGATGCCCACGAGTGATGGCCTGCGGCGAGCGGCGCTGATGCTCATCTCTGCGAATCAGTGGCAGTTGCCCGTCGAAGCGCTGGCTTGTGAAGCGGCCATGTCCGAGCGCACCTTCACCAGGCGCTTCACGGCGGAGGCCGGTATGAGTTTTCGCGCCTGGCGAACACGCGCCCGCCTCATTGCTTCGCTTGATCTTCTGGCATCTGAGCGCTCGATCAAGTCGATTGCACACACAATGCGTTTCCGGACGCCGGCTGCCTATGCTTCAGCCTTCGGTGACCTGTTCGGCTGCTCACCTCAAGCGTTCAGGAAAAGTTGAGAGCTCGACATTAAATGGTGGTGGCTCGCACCCAAGTTCCCTTACCCGGCAGGGATAAGCCCCAAGATCCTGAATGCCTGCCAGCCTGCGGGCGTGATCGTCACGACCCTGGAGTGCCTGGAGCGCACCACGAAACTTCGTGAGACACAGGCGTCGACCATCGCGGCGCCCAGCGCTCCTCCCAGGTGCGGCTCGCGCTCGGAGAGGTCGGCGCATGGCCTGGCGAACACCCGGCACTGTTGCCGATATCGCAGGATGTTGACGCCGAGTTTCGTGAACCCGAGTTCGCCCGTAGGCGTCAGGCGGTATTCCGACTTGTCTGGCTCCAGCCAGCCTGCTGCCAGGATGCCACGCAGAAGATCGACCCCCAAACGCCCAGCGAAATGGTCGTAGCAGGTCCGCGCTTGCCGGAATTCGACGGGCTGCGCTCTCGGCAGGTCGTGAAGGGGAGAGCGATCGGCAGCCAGCTCAGCGGCCAAGGACGCCATGCTCTCGATCATGCACGCCACTTCAGCGTTGGCAATCCGATAGTGTCGCGCACGCCCCTTGGACTCAACCTCGAGAAGACCGCCTTCAAGCATCAAAGCCAGGTGGCGGCTGGCCGATTGGGCCGAGACGTCGGCACAGAAGGCAAGGTGGCCGGCCGAACGGCTTGATCCGTCGATCAAGGCCCAAGCGATGCGCGCTCGGGCCGCGTTGGCCAAGAGGGATGCAACGCCGGGGATGTCGGGGAAAAGTTCCACGTTAAACGATTCTGTGAAATGAAAGCCGCAATGGAGACCGAATAATCAAGGCCTTCACTTCTTGGGGGATCTCATGTCCATTGATGCAATTCAATCCACGCTTCAAACCTACTTCGACGTAATGTACGAATGCGACATGACCAAGTTCGATGAAGTCTTTCATCCGGCCTGTTCGCTGTTCACCGCAGGTGGCGCGTCTCTGGTGGTGCGGCCGTTCGCAGCCTACCGAGAGGAGATGAAAGCCAGGACGTCACCCAAGTCGCTGGGCCAGACCCGGGCACTAGAGGCCATCGTGAAAATCGACATGCTGTCGCACGACATCGCGCTGGCCCAAGTCCGAGTTCAGATCCACGACAAGCTGTTCGCCGACAACCTGAACCTGGTCGAGGTCGACGGGCGTTGATGGTGGTGGCAAAGATCTATCACCACGTAGGTCCGGCGGTTCACTGAGACGGTGACCCCACGATAGTCCGCGCGCATCCAGCGACGTTGAACAGTGCACTTCGGCCATTCCCACGTCAAGACGGGATGGCCATCCGCTCACGTGTTGACCGTCGAAGTAATCGGCGGACCATGGCACGGGAAAGCGTGCCGCGAGGACGTCCGCCTTGACTGTCATGCTAGACATCAGAACGCCCTCCAGTCAGCCAGCCTTGTCCAACGTGCCAGAACGAAGCGCCAGCTAACGCCAGTCCCATCACGGCCTCGAACCAAATCGTCAGATTCATCGCTAGCGTGTGGTCAGAGCAAAGAGCCAACGTGTAGTGTGCGAGTCCGCCCAGGCCAAGGACGCCATACAACCCCAGAACGCAACCTGCGACCCGCCGCCAACCGAGTGTCCACAAGGCTCCGCTCACCAGACCCACTGCCGCGACCCCTAGCCAAGCGAGGTATACCGTCTCTCGGGAAAGCCAGGCCGGCATGTTGGGGTAGAGCGCGATGTATTCGGCGTTGTGCGAAAAGTGGACGAGACTCGCCAAGGAGTACAGCGCAGCCAGCCACCATAAGTGACCGGGAAGACCCTTTGCGCCGGCGGGTGGGCTCATTCTGATGTCTGACAGCATGGTGATCTCCTGGGCCAGCATCGCTTACTTGTTCAAGACTCGGCTGCCGGCCACCATCAGCTTAATTCTTTGCTCATGCTGATCTCTCTGTTGGCGAC